>JBGARF010000023.1:0-183688 GCA_044230345.1 Limisphaerales bacterium | reverse complement strand
CCTGCTCACCAGACATGAACCGCTGACTGCTCGGACGGACCGCGGGCTTTCAGCCGGCTTTCAGCCCGCAGCGGCGCGCGCCGAAGACGACGACTGAGGGTTCGTTCGTGCACCGCCGTTTCCACCCGCTGCGGGCCATAGGCCCGCGTTCCGGCGGGTAGGTTCATGGGAAGCCATCCGTTCCCTTTAGGCGGACGACGAAAGTTTGCGCTGAAGTTTTTGAGAGGCGCCAAGGCTACGGCTGCCGCGGCGTCACGACCCGATAATATCGCCCGGCACCGAAGGCCGGATCCGACACGCGTTCGACTCCATCAAACGCCCGGGCGGGCACATCCGTGAGTCGCTTCCAGGCAGCGTTCTCAAAATCTTCACGATACTGAATCGTGTAGGTATGACCGGCGATGGCCCCAAAGTTAATCGCGACCGCTCCGATATCCGTCGCCGACGCCTCGACCCGCAGGAAGCTGGCCGGATCATTCGGGTCCGTTCCAGCGACGTATTCGTCCACATTGCGGACACCATCGCCATCGGTGTCGATGAGGCCGTCCGCGGCGGAGGCAGGATCCAGTCCATACTGAATTTCCCAGGCATCCGTCAGGCCGTCTCCGTCCGAATCGGACGTTGTCGACACATTGGCGAGGGCACTGGCGACGCCACCGACCGGGTTGGCAAGATTGCGCACGATCACCCGGTAGGCGTTGTTCGTCAGCACGGCTGGAGCGGTGAACGTGAAGAAGCTGGACGGCGAGTCGCTGGAAAGATTGGCCACCGCGAGCGTGCCGCGCCGCCATTCAAATGAAAACGGCGCCGGGCTGCCGGTCACCGCCACGCTCAAGGTCACCGTCCCACCCACCACGACCGTTTGCCCAATCGGCTGTTGCACGATGGTCGGGCTGATCAACGGATACAAATTGGCCGGCGGACTGAAGACGGTGCCAATGCTGTCGGTGACGGCGACCGAGTATTCTCCGCCATTGGCAAGCTGAACGTTGCTGATCGTAAGATTGGTGGCCGTGGCGCCCGGAATCGGCTGTCCCTTGAAATACCACTGGTAGCTCAGGGCACCCAGGCCGCGAGCCTGGACGCTAAACGATGCATTCGTGGTCGGAGCAGCCTGGGGGTCAGGCCGGATCCGAACGAGGGCGTTGGTCGGCGGCCGGCTGAAGTAAGGCGGGAGCAGCAGTCGCAGAGTGGCGTTGGAACTGGCCACGGCTCCGGCCGAGTTGTAGACCACGACACTGTAATTGCCTTGCTGGTCGAACTGAACATTGGGCACGAACAGGGTGGAGCCGGTTGCGCCAGGGATGGTCTCACCCTCGAAACTCCACTGGTAGCTGAGCGGATCAGAGCCCGAAGCAACCACCGAAAACCGTGCCGTCATGGTGGCACCTGTGACCACGTTCGCGGGCTGTACCGTGATGGCGGGGGCAACCCCATTAAGGAAGATCTGGCCGGCCGTCGGACGCGCGGAAACCCAGTTGATCGGGTCATTCCCGTAGCTCGACGCCAACCGCCGTTGCAACGATGCACCCGTTCCATCCACCAGCGATGGCCACGGCGCCTCGTCCGTGTAATCAATTTGGTCGACAAGAATGTAAGGCACCCCGCTCACGCCCGGCGTCCCTGGCCGGATCAAAGCCACCGTGTCGCTCGAGTTGTCCAGCTTGCCTTGCAGCGGACCCAAAATCCTCGTCCCAATCGTCACCGGGACTCGCTGGCGGAATGCTTCCAGGCGGGACGCGTTGGTTGGATCGAAGTTCACAATCAAGACCAATTCCCCAGGCACCACCGCCGTCCCCGGCGGAAACACATATTGGACTCCGCCCGCGATCTGCCATCGATTCGCCGGATTGGCCGGATCATACAGCGGCACCGAAGCACCAGTGATGTTGCGGATCTCCACGAATTCGTCTTCAGCATTGTCTTCCTCACCGGTCAGGGTCACCGGATGATAATGCACCTCGGAGATGACGATCGGCCCGACCCGAGGTCCAGCATTGGCACCACCCAGCGTCGCCGCTGCCTGGGCCACCAGGTGTTCCGCTCCCGTGCTGATGACATGACGCCCGAAGGTCACGCCGGGCTCGGCGGTGCCGAACGCGAAGCCGTGCTCGTATCCCGTCAGATTTCCCGCGAGATCCGCGGAGAAGAGGTAGACCTCGTCGCCGTCGGAACTGAAGGCAAACGCGGTCGCTGACGGCGGATTGGTCACATTGAACTGGGCCTCGGTCAACACGAGGTGGCCGCCGGCGGGGATAATCGTATTATTCGGCAGCCGATACTTGCGCGGAGTTCGAAAATCGTCGCTCAGAAACCATCCGCCCACATTCGCCGGCGCGGCCGTGGGATTGAAGAGCTCCACCGAATCAACGGCGGGAGGAGTGGACGCGCTGAGCACCTCGTTGATGCGAACCGCAGCAATCACCGGAGGCAGCGGGTTGGGCTGCCCGGGCGAGCCGTTCAGCTGTCCGTTGGCGCGCCAGTTGGAAGGCAAACCCCAGTTTTCCCAACTGGTACTCTCGTTCGCCACCACCAGCGAAAAACCGAAGCCGTCGGTAATCGGGTACCACGTATTATCGTAAGAAAACTCCAGCACCTTTTCTCCGGTCGCATCCTCGAGGCGCAGGGTTTCTCCCG
Source organism: Limisphaerales bacterium (assembly GCA_044230345.1). Lineage (GTDB taxonomy): Bacteria > Verrucomicrobiota > Verrucomicrobiia > Limisphaerales > JADJPG01 > JBGARF01. The sequence continues at coordinate 181,051 of JBGARF010000023.1, read as the reverse complement.
CGTTGTCCAGCGAGCCCGTGAATTGGCCGGCTATGGCGAAACCAGCTCCGTAGCGGGCGGCAAAAGCCGCTGGGTTACGCACGACCAGAACAGATTCACCGGCGGCCAGACTGCTCCCAAGCCCAACGGCGGGGAATCGAAACTCGACTCCTGCGGTGAGCGCGACGCCACCGAGGTTTAGCGTGACCGGCCCCGTATTGCGCAGCTCGATGTACTCGAATTCCTGCGGATCCGTGGTGTTGCCGCTCACAGGGGACGGGTTGTACATGATCTCGGTGATGCGCAGATACCGCTGCACCGCGCTGGGCACCACCGGCAGATTGGTCGTGTTAACGGTCCGTCCCGTCAGATCCGAAATCACCACCGACTCACCCCAGGTCGATAGCTGGCCTCGATAGTTGCCCTGCACAAACAAGCCGAGGCCGCCACGCGGACCGGATGCCCGGGCTCGGAAGGCGTTCACATCGGGGGACAGATAAAGCACGTTGCGCGCAGGGATGACAGTCCCCGGCTTGAACGTGTGCTCGATACCACCGCTGACCTTCCATCCGGAAACATCCACGGCGTAGGTATTCGCGTTTGTAATCTGGACGTATTCCTGCGCCTGCCCGCCCGCCGGATTGTAATCCACGGCACTGATCCGAATCGCCGCATTGGTCGGTTGCGGGCCCACATAGGGGCCGCCATTGGCAAAGGCGAGGGTGTTGAAGACCCATCCTCGACGCCGGGCAAAATACTCCGTCTTCAGTACCTGCACCGCCACGTCCATGGTCTGAACCGGCGCATAGGTGCTCCACTTGGCGAGGTCGAGCGCCGCATCGGCCCTAATCTGCCCGGCCAGCTCGTCCGCCCTCCGCTCCAAGCCCAACAGCAACGGGTGGGTATTGTTTGTCCGGAGGAACTCCAAATTCACGGACGTCCAGCGCCGGTAGAACATCTCGGCGGTCTCCGGGATGGAAAACACCGCGTCGGCGATCGGTTGAGACACGCCGATGAAATCGTTGATCGCCCGCGCCTGGCTGTAATAGGCGTTGGTCCAGTAAATGTTGGTGCTGTAGTAGCCTCCCAGCAGCTCGTTGCCGACCTGATACCAGGCTTCGAACGTGCGTCCGAACGTCAGATCCAAATCCCACGGCAACATCTGCCATTCGCCGTTTCCACGCGTGTCTCGGTAGAGGTAGTAGTTCTTGTAGAAGCAACAATCCTCGTTCTGGACCAGCTGGATGGTGGCCAGATAGTTGACCAGCTCCGGGATGTCGATGTTGTCGAACACATACTGCCGGAGGGCCTGGCCGCTCTGGCTGATGCCGGCCACCAGTGCGGCGAGATCGTCGTTGGGCTCACCCTGACGCGTCTTCTTCTCGGCAACCCCACCGTAGGCATTGGTCAAAGGCAGGTAAACCTTGTAGAGCGCACCCTGCGGATCGAGGCCGACCCGGGACAGGAAGTTGTCGTCGCCCTTCTCGACGAAGTGAAACACGCCAAAGAATTGCCCGTTCTGCTGCAGGCGAACTGGAAAGGCAAAATGCGTGGGCACTCCGGCGTTGCTGAACGTTTCGTAGGCCATGGCTTGACGCACATAAGCCTTGTCCGCCGCCGTCGTCAGCAAGACGAAATCATTGACCCGATCCTCCCCGCGCTTCCAACGGAACGACTGTCCGCGGTTCAGATCGATGTCCATGCTGCGCTTGGCAAACACCGCAGCCGTTGTCTGACCGTGCAAGTTGACCGCGACGTTGTCGTAAAACTCATCGTCGTAAAAGAGTGAGCAGCGGGTCCCGGTCGTGTTGGTGGTCAGCACCGGGTTCTGCACAAACATGTGCAGGACCGGAAGGCTGTTGGTCAGGGCCGGATTGGCGATCACGGTGCCCTGATACTGCGGCGAGTTCTGCGGGTCATCAAAGGCCGGATAACGACCCGAATTACCCTGCACATCCGTGGCCACCACGTAATACCGGACCATCTGCCCGGGGTTCGACGCGGACGCCGGAATGGTCGCGCCATAGACCCCGTCTCCGGCGGCACCGTCCCCGTGCACACCATCATCAAACATGGTCACCTGCGACTCGGCGCCGTACATCACCCGGTATTGGAGCCGCACGTTGCCCACCGCCCGGAAGGTCGGCAGCACGCGGGCGGTGACCAGAAGATTCTGGTCATCGTTCGGGACCGTCGGCTGATGTGCCGCTTCCGACACAATCGGGCCCAAGGTGGATTGCCCGAAGCCATTTGCCGCCCCTGGGGTCTGCACGGCAAAATATCGTCCGACGTTGGTGGCCAGGGTGGTGCGCACCGCCAGCAACTCCGGCAGCGCCAGGAGGTCTGAATCCAGCGCGCTTCGATTCAACGCCTGAATTGCCAGCACGTTGTTCCCGATCTGCAGCGCCCCCCGGGCGGCCGTGACATTGAACTCCACAAACTGATTCGCATCCGCGTCGGACCGCGTGGCCGTGGCCGTCGCATTCCACTGCAGATCAAACGGCGCATTCGCGCTCGCCACCGGCACGCCGTTGATCCAGGCCGCAAACCCGTCGTCGTATTTCATCCGCAAGGTCAAAAACTCGATCTGCGACGGATCCGTCACGGTAAAGGGCAGGCGAAGGTAGAGCGACGACGCCAGCCCCTGCATGCCCTGCACATCTCCCGCGACTTGGGAACCGAGGGACGCGCTGCCTCGGATGGTGGCAGTCACAAAACAGCGGTCGCCACCGTCGCCAAAGGTGGAACCGGTGCCCGCCGGGTCGAGCACGATGTCGATCGGGTCGCCCATGGAAACGCCCGAGAGCACCACGCTCCGCCGCACGATGGGCGCATTGGTTCCCGGCAAGGTAATGAAATCCCGCTGGATGCCGTTCTGGAAAACCCGGCAGGTCACGCCGCCTCCCTGCGCTTCCAACTTCGTTACCGTCCAATCGACAATGACCGTTCCGGAAACCTCGCTGATCCAACGACGGATCACCGAGTGCACATTGGTATTGTTGAGCCCGTTGGCCCACATCAGGCGCTCGCCGATTTCGTCCACCGGCGGATCTCCGTTCCACCAATCCCACTCGCGTCCGGTCCAATAGTTGCCGGGTCCGAAGGGCCCGCCATCCCGCGGAAACGCGCGGAAGTCGGAAGCCGTATAGGCCCTCGGCGGCACATTGGAACCTGCATTCCAATAGCCATAGTACCAATTGTTCTCCCCCTGGCGTCCAGTCAGAGACCAATCCCGAACTGAATCCGCCACCACCGAAATGTTGGGATCCGAACTCTGAATATTGGCGGTGAAGGTAGCGCCGTCACAATTGTCGTCCCCGGCCTGTCCCGGATCGATCGCGAAGTCCACCCGCGATCCCAGCGTGGCGGGAACCGTAATCGAATAACTCTCGCTCTGCACCAGGGCCGGCTGCGCAAACACCGGTTCACCATCCACAAAGATGCGGGCGACAACGCCGTCGCCACAGTAGGCCGGAGTCGAGTCAATCCAGCTGCCCGAGAATCGAATCGTCAGCGGCGCCAGGTTGGTCACTACCGGCAAATACCAATAGCTTAACGTGTAGATCTGGCCGGAAGGCAACGCCGGATTGAGCGTCTGCGAGATGGAGCTGGAGAGCGTGCTCCCTCCGGCGCTCGCGACCAGCCGCAAGCTTCGGCTGCCGGACTTCCGCACCGCGGTGGTGATCGATGACCCCGACATGTTTGGCGCGACCGCCCACGATGGACTCAGTTGCGGCGTTTCAAAATCCCCATTGGCAATCAAATTTGCGCCCACCTCCGGAACCAGGCCGGCCACCAACTTGACGTCATCCAGGTAGCCCTCCCCAACATCGGTCAGGTAAACGTAAAGGAGGCTCGATGCGGAGATGCCCGACGCCGTCACGTAAACCCAATCGCTCGTATGGGTGATCCGGCCCGAAATGGTGATCGGACCGTCGTGCTCATTGATGTATCGACGAATCGCCCAATGCACCGGCAACCCAGGCACGCCATTGTCGCCGGAGGGCAACCCGCCCTGGCTCGTCAGCTGGGTGTAAGGGGGATTTCCGTTAAACCAATCCCAGCTCGATCCATTCCAGAAGTTGTTCGCTCCAAAAGCACCGCCACTGTTGGGAAACGGCGTGAACTCCGACGCGGCATATTCGCCATTGCTGTCCGCAGACGCATTCCAATAACCATACTGCCAGTTGTTCAAACCCTGCACGCCGGAGAATTCCGATACTGAGTTGGCCAGCTGCGCCGGCACAAATGGGACCACGCCGTCCGTTTCATAGCCAATGCCAGTGGGAAGAAGATCCCAGGCTGAATCATCGAACAACAACCCGGTCCACGCACTACCCAACCCGCCATCCGTGGGAACCAGCACGCGCGCTTCCGCCCCGGCCCCAATCAACAAGCTCTCCGTCTGCTCCAAGGGCAATCCAAAGGACGCCGTCCCTACCTGCCCTGGATAGGCCGGAGCAAACGCGGAGGCCACGGTGACGCCGTCGGGCTTGACCAAGGCCAAAAACTCCCCGTCGCTCGCCAGCCGAAAATTCGTGTGCAACGCGGCTCCAGGCACGCGCCGATCATCGCCCGAGGCAAACACCACCAGATACCCGTTCGGCGGGAGATTGGTCGCCGGAAAACGCCACTGCTTCAGGTCGCTCGGCCGGTCGGTCAAATACCACCCGTCCAGATTCACGTTGTTCGTCCCCGCGTTGTGAATCTCAATCCAGTCCGAGAACTGGCCGTTCTCGTCGGTCAACGGACCATTGTTCACGGCCATGAACTCCGTGATGAGGACAGCGTCCGCGCCACGGGTTGTGAATGCTCCAACAAAAAAGGTTAGAAGGAGGGACGCAAGAAAACGTCGGCTACGCATGAATAGGCCTTTCTGGCGGCTGAGTTTGGCGGCTGAGATTATCCGACTCGGAATGGGACTTAAGTAGCACGGCATGAACCCAGTGTCACGTGGATAAACGGTTGGCCACACCCGTTCAATCATCCCGAGTTTATCGTCATTCCCCCGACACAACTCGAGGCCGGTTGTCTCGTGACGGAGGATTAAGGCCATTACGCCCCGTCCCGGCAATGGACGGTGAAGGCGCCGGGACTTCCGGCCAATCGAGGCTCGCCAAACGAAGCGTGCAGCGCCCGACCCCAGCCGCTATGCTGCGCGCCGTTCATGCAAACCGCGGAATTGCTCATCGTCCTGCTCATCTCCCTGGCAGGCTTCGGCTTACTCGCCCGGAAACTTCAGATACCCGAGCCCATCATGCTGGTCATCGGCGGCGGCACAGTGAGCCTCCTCCCCGGCTTGCCCCAGGTTGAGTTACACCCGGACTACGTCTTCCTGCTCGTGCTGCCTCCCCTCCTCTACGCCCAAGCCTGGTTTACGTCCTGGAAGGATTTTCGCGATCAACTTCGGGCCATCAGCCTGCTCGCCGTCGGTCTGGTCCTGTTTACCACCACCGCGGTGGCCTTCGTGGTGCAAGCCCTCGTCCCAGAACTTCCGCTCGCGGCCGGCTTCGTCCTCGGGGCCATCGTTTCGCCTCCCGACGCCGTCGCCGCCTCCGCCATCGCGCAACGGCTTCGTCTGCCCAAAAGGATGATCACCATTCTCGAAGGCGAAAGCCTGGTCAATGACGCCACCGGACTCGTGGCCTACAAACTCGCCCTCGCCGCCGTCGTCACCGGGACCTTCTCCATGGTCGACGCCAGCCGGGATTTTCTTCTCGTCGCCGCCGGCGGAATCGGCGTCGGGCTGGCCGTGGGGTGGATCTTCACCCGCCTGCTTTGCTGGATTCGGGATGACCTAATCGACATCGTCCTTTCCCTGCTCGCACCCTACGCCGCCTACCTCGGCGCCGAACGCCTGCACGTGTCTGGAGTTCTGGCCACGGTCGCTGCCGGCATCTGGCTCGGCGCCCAGAGCCCGGAACTCATCTCCGCCTCCACCCGGCTGACCGCAACCGCGTTTTGGAACACGCTTGTGTTCCTGCTGAACGGGGTGGTTTTCATGCTCATCGGGCTGCAACTTCCCAGCGTCATCCGCGGACTTCACCGTCATCCCTGGTCGGAGTTGCTGTCCGTCGCCGCCCTGATCGGCGTCGTGGTCATCGTGACCCGCCTGCTCTGGGTCTTCCCCGGCGCCTATCTCCCCCGGTGGCTCAGTGCGCGCATCCGCGCCCGCGAACCCAAGCCACTGCCCGGCCAGGTCGCCGTGATCGGCTGGTGCGGCATGCGCGGCGTGGTCTCCCTCGCCGCCGCCCTCGCGATACCGCACGTTCTCCCGAACGGCAGCGAATTCCCCGAGCGCGACCTGGTGCTCTTTTTCACCTTTGCCGTGATCCTTATTACTCTGATCGGACAGGGCCTGTCCCTGCCGTGGTTAATCCGGCGCCTGGGCGTCATCGCCAATCAAACTGAGGATCAGGCGGAGCGCGAGGCCCGTTCCGCAGCTGCTCGAGCCGCCCTGAGCCAAATCGAAGTGATGACCACAAGGGAGAATCTGACGCCGGATGCCGCCGACGCCGCCGCCGCGATCTACCGCCAACGCCTGCGCCAGCTCGATGATGTTCTGGCCGAGGCCCTCGGCTGGAGCCCAGAGCGTCAGCGCTCCATCGAAGCCCGACGCCTGCAGCGCGAAGCGCTCGCCGCCGAACGCCGACAACTCATTGAACTCCACCGCCAACACCGGCTGAGCAAGGAACTCCTGCACAAGCTCGAGCGGGAGTTGGATCTCGACGAAGCCCGACTGTAAAGCTCGCTGCGCCAACTCCGTCGTTCACCCCGCAGATTGGGGTTCCCGGTGCATCGGCGATTTTCGATTCGTCTCCAGGTCAACGCGTGGAGTTGGGGAGCCGGTCTGGACTGCCGGCTTGCCCGTCGGATATTACCCCGGTAGGGTCCCGCCCATGGCTGACACAACGCCTCCCTCAGAGCGCCAATTTCCGGGCGCGCTTTGCCCGGCCCCCATTCGCTTGCCGGCTGATTGAGCCCAGCTTCCATGTCGCGACGAATCCACGTTTTGATCCAGGGCGAACAATTCGGGCCCTATCCCGAAAACGAGTTTCGCCAACATCTGGCCGACAAAAAAATTCTCCGCAGCGATCTCGTCTGGCGCGAAGGCCTCGCTGAATGGATCCCTGCCGGTGACCTTTTGGAACTAATTACCCACGCCCCGCCGCCCGCCAAAACCGACCCCAGACCGGCGGAGCCGGTCGCCATCTCCACGATCCAAGTCGAACATCCTGCGCTGCCCCAACCACAAGCCCAACCAGCGACCGCCGACGAGGCTCCCTCAAGAAAAATGGCGGCACCGCCCGAACGCCAACTCATCGACCCGGCGAAAATTGAAAACGTCTATCGCGAAGGATTGAGGCAAGCCAATGGAGAAGGCGTGCCCCGGGACGACGCGGCGGCGCTCGCCTGTTTTCGTCAAGCTGCCGAGGCCGGCCACGCCATCGCAGAATGTTCCCTTGGCTATCTGCTGGAGCATGGTCGGGGGACCGCACGAGATGAATCCGGAGCTCTCGGTTGGTATCGAAAGGCCGCGAACCGGGGCGATGCCATCGCCCAAAACAATCTGGCGCTTATGCTCGCCCAAGGGCGTGGCGCGACTCGAAACGAGGCTGAGGCGATGCAGTGGTTCCGTCGCGCCGCGCAGCAGGGCGTGCCCGCGGCCCAATCCAACCTGGGTCTGCTGCTCGCGCAGGGGCGCGGGGCCACTGCCGATCCCGTTGAGGCCTTGAAATGGTTTTTGTTGGCGGCAGCGCAAGGCCACGCCGCGGCGATCAAAAACCGGGACCTGCTCCTCCCCGAGCTCACAACCGAACAAACGGCCGAAGCACAAAAACGCGCCGCCCAATCCGTCGTGCAACGCGCTCCCGGCCTGCAAGCGGGCGGCTTGGCCGTGGGAGTTTGGGAGTCGAAACGCTGACGAGCGGAAGAGCGGAAAACGCCGACGAGGTGTGTTTGCGACCGGCTGGTTCGGGGGGGGTGGTGCGCGCGAGAGGACTTGAACCTCCACTCCTTACGGAACCAGATCCTAAGTCTGGCGTGTCTGCCATTCCACCACGCGCGCAACCTTGTGGGCGGAAGATATCAGCGAGCGGTCGATTCACGCAAGCGTCCCATACGCGGTCTCTGGGTCCGAAGTGAAAAGTTCTACGCCCGGTTATCCGTGGTCGACCCCGACACCGGCCGCAAGGAAGTCCGTCCCGTCCGCCTGAAGCAAGACGTCGCCCGGAATGGCAAAAAAGCCACTGAAGACGTCGTCGGCCTGGCCGACGCCCAGAAGGCCATGCTCCGGTTGAAATCCCAGCGCAATGAAGACGACCTGCCGTCCCTTCGCCGAACGCCAAAGTTTTCCGACTACGTCGATCGCTATTTGGATTTCCATCGCAAACTGAAAGACGGCAAGCGTCCCGACACCCTGGAAACCGAGGTCTCCCACCTCAACGCCTGGAAGGAATTCCTGGGTGACTGCCGACTCGACCAAATTGACCGCACCAGGATTAACGGGTTCAGGAAGCCCGCCTAACGAAATTCGGTTTCCACGACTGCGGCCATTATTTCATCAGCATGTGCGTCATGTCCGGCATCGACTACATGACCATCGCCCGGTGGGCCGGCCATCAAGACGGCGGAATTCTCATTGGCAAAGTCTACGGACACCTTTCGAACGAACACGCCAAACGCCAGGCACGAAGGATCAACTTCGACTCTGGAGTGAATTAACTCTGCCGAGCACGGCGGCGGCGGAAGAAGCGCCATCAGAGTTTCTCAATCCTACGCAGCATCGCCGGACGACGTGCGTACCGTTGACGAAATGCGGCTAACTGCTGCTGGAAGTGGTTAAGTTCACCAAGCGGACGGTGGCGTACGGCGCCAAAAAGCCTTGGAACATGCCGGCTAACATTTCTGCTGTAACTTTCCTCCGGATTTTCTGTTTAAGCTTATTGAAGGCAACCTGTTGACGCCAGCGAACGGAATCCAACATGACTACCCGGCATTTTCCATCCCTCCGACGCCGTTGCTCCTCGCTCCGCGCATTGCCTGCTCTGCCCGCTTTCCCTGCTGGCCTGATTCTGCTTTTCAGCTCTCAGGAACCATCTTTTGCCTTGACCCAGCAATGCTTGAAGGAGCAGCGTCCAACCGGACTCAAGCAAAGGACTATTCACATGGCACCTCGTATCGTGGGACATCGGGGCAAGCCGCAAGGGAAATGGATCATTTCCCTTTTCGACTTTGGAGGCACTGTCATTACTCCGACCCAGCCGGTCCAGCGTCGCCACATCTCCAACATCTTCTAAAGGCGACATGTAAATCAGCACCATGGATGGATTGGGGGGACCATGAAGGACACACGCATCCTGCTTGACGAGGAACAGCGCTCCGAAATCGCGCAGCTCAAACAAAGCATCGGGCTTCAGCAACTCATCGGCGAAAGCCCGGTGTTGTTGGCGCAAATCCAAAAAATCCCGCAGCTCGCTCAATGCAACGCGGGGCTGCTCATCACCGGCGAGACCGGGACCGGCAAAGAGCTGTGTGCCCGGGCCGTGCATTACCTGAGCGCCCGGACCCACCAGCCGTTCATCGCCTTGAACAGTGGCGCCATCCCGGTCGACCTCATTGAAAACGAACTGTTCGGCCACGAAGCCGGGGCCTACACCCACGCCAGCTCTGCACATCCCGGCGTCATTCGTGAGGCCGACGGCGGCACGCTCTTCCTCGACGAGATCGATTCGCTGCCACTATCGGCCCAAGTCAAGTTGCTCCGCTTTCTGCAGGAGAAGGAATTCCGACCGCTCGGTGCTCGCAAGCCCTTGCGCGCTGACGTCCGCATCATCGCCGCATCCAATACCCTACTCGAAGGCGCCATCAAGACCGGTCGTTTTCGCGAAGACCTTTATTACCGGCTAAACGTGCTGCGGCTTGATTTGCCGCCGCTTCGCGAACGTCTTGGGGACATCCCGCAACTGGCCCACCATTTCCTGGCGCGGTACACCGCGGAATTCCGCAAACCGACGCGCGACCTCACCCCAGCCGCCCTTCACAAACTGTCGCTTCACGGCTGGCCCGGGAACATTCGCGAACTGGAGAACGTCATCGAGCGCGCCGTGGCTCTCGCATCCGGTCCCGACATTCAACCGTCGGACATCGACGTCCCCGTTCCCGAGTGCAACGGCGCCCCAACCGAGCCTGAATCCTTTCGCCGGCTCAAAGCGAAGGTTGTCGCCGACTTCGAACGCAGCTACGTCATCGCGCAGCTCGAACGCTTTCAAGGCAACATCGCGCAAGCTGCACGGGCCGCGCAAAAAAACCGGCGTGCGTTCTTCCAACTCATGCGCAAACACCGCATCCGCGTTGAACACATCAGCCCGTTACCAGACTCCCAGGCGGTCAAAGTCGTGATCCACATGGACCAAAATGTCCATCCACCAGTCCGCGTGCAGCCCTAGAGTCTTTCGCTAGTTGTCAACCTGCGGTTGATCACCTTCATCCGTAACAGCCCGGACAAATCAACCCACCCTACGACCCGTAATCTCCCGGATTCTCAACGTACTTAGCCTGGCATCATGCCTGCTAAAGGTCGGCGAATCCGCACACGGCAGATGAAACAGCGTTCCGAAGGCGCTGGACCGCCGTTGGCCTTGGAAATTCTGGATTACTTGGTGCGAAATCCGGAAGCCAAGGACACGGCGACAGGCATTGTCCAGTGGTGGCTGACGGAGCAACGCGTCCGCCAGACGCTGAGGGATGTAAAGGCAGCGGTGAAGAGCTTGGTTGAACAGGGCTTGGTGCTAGAAAGCCGAGCTCCGGATGGACGAACTTATTTCAGCTTGAGTAAACGACGCGCAACCGGAACTCGACGTCTGTCATCGTCGAGGAGGCAGATGCCAACGCCCGTTCGCAACCAGGCAAGCGACAAACGGGACGAACGTTCAAAACGTAAATGAGTTTCTGGGACGAAACCAATTGGTTCGCAGTGCAGGCCAAGCCCTACCGGGAAACCTTGGGCGCTGCCAGCGTATCAAAACTGGATCTCGAGGTGTTCCTCCCCCGCATCCGACAGGAACAGATGGTTGGCGGCATCTGGCGAATGGTCGTGAAACCCCTCTTTCCTGGCTACTTTTTCTCCCGCTTCTGTCCCATCGTCTCCGCCGAGGCAATCGGTTATGCCCGAGGAGTTCTCCGAGTGGTCGGCACAAGCGAGTTTCCGATCCCCATAGGCCAGGACGTCATTTCGGAGATTCAATCGCGCATTGAATCCGACGGCTGCGTGGAGCCCTCCTCCCGCCGGTTCCAACCTGGCGACAACGTGACGATTGAACACGGCCCCTTGGAAGGACTCATGGGGCGGGTCGAAAAGGAAGCGGACGACGGCAAACGTGTGGCCATCTTTTTGGAAGCCCTCAGCCAAGCCCGCGTCCTGATCGAAAAGCGGTGGCTGTCGGCGCCTGAATCACGGGCCTGACGGTAGCCAGGATAATTCGGGTATGGCCCTCGGCAAATTGCCGGCATGCGGAGCTTTGGTCTGATTTCATGACGGTTTCGATTGATTCCCTCCTTGGATCCCGGCGACGTTTTGAGGGCGGGCTAAAGCGGCACACTCACGCCTGAAAAAGAAAGCAACTGGAGCGGAATAGGATCAATGGCCTCCTTCGATGCCATCTCAGTCATCGCCAACACACTGCTGGGTGTCTTGGCCAACAACCGCCCACCCAATCGCTTTGCGGGAGCCAGTTTTCAATTGTTTCGGGCAACGAATCTTCAAAGTGCCTCGGCGCAGATTAGCCACGGAATGTCCATCTACCTTCACAGAGTGTCCTTCAATACCCAGCGACGCAATCATCCGCCACGGGTTGACCTCGTTACGGGTCGGCGCTTTCGTCCGCCGACTCCAGTGGACTTGCATTTCTTGATGACGGCATGGGGCCGCGGCCCGGAGGAGCAAATGGACATCCTCGGCTGGGCAATCCGGACGATGCAGGACACGATGCAATTGCCGGCCGGACTTCTTAACCGATTTGCCGGCGATTTGTCCGCCCGTTTTCCAAATGGCGAGCGCAGCGCGGTTTTCGCGGAGAACGAGGCCGTCGAGTTGGTGGGGGAAGTGCTTTCCGCGCAGGAGCTGGTCAACATCTGGGAAGTATCCAAGGCCAACCAGCAACCGTCCATCAGCTACGTGGCGCGCCAGGTACTGATCGATTCCGAGACGGAGTTTCCTGACGCTGCACTTGTTCAGACGCGTGAATTTGATTACGCGAAACTCATTTCTCATGAACGGGTTTCTGCCACCGCACGTTAGGCTCGATGAGGTCGTCAGGCTCCGATGCGCTTTAGGCCTTCGCTTTCGCGATTCAGCGACCCGGGCCATTGTGACCTCGGGCCTGCGCGTCACAGCGTCGCCGTTGAGCGGCGCGCGGGTCGAACCGGTGGAAGGGCGCGCTAATCGATCCGGCGTTTGGACATTTCATGGGCTGCCCGGGCTCCGCGCGTTCGAGCTTGGCACCCGGCCGTTCCTAGACTCTGCGCGCTTCAGTCCCCCGGAACCGCCGCGCTTCCGCATCGAGGTCCGCGACGACGATGGCCGGTTCCTGCCGTCCGCCTTCGTGGCGGCCGCGTCCGAACGCGGACCGTTCACGTTCACGGTGCCGGCCTCGCCGTTGGAGGACTGGAGCGAAGTGCCCTTGTTCTCGGCACCCGAACGGCCGGCGCCCCCCGGCTGCGCGGTCATTCGCGCGGACCTCACGGTGCGGCGGGCTGGTCTACCGGATGAACCCGCGCGCGCCGCGTTGGTGCGGGCCGCCGCCATCGTTCGTAATCGCCGGACGCAGCCCGTCACCGCCCTCGGCATCGCCAATCACAAGGGAAGTGTGAGCGTCGTCGTTCCCTGGCCGGAACTCGTCACCTTGGCCGAGTTGTCACCACCGGGCGGCCTGCGCATGGACGATCAGGGATGGGAATTCGAGTTCGCCGCCTGGCAAAACGCTGACGCGGCGGAGAATGGAACGGTGGATCTAGATCGCGTCCTAGCCCGGCTCAATGAGCATTCGGATCCGCTGTCCATCGACGGACCGCCCTTGAGGCCGTTTTCGCGTGCGACGTTGAAGTACGGCCGCGAGCTGGTCCTGCCCGGAAGCGCGGCCGCGTCCTCGCCTTCGCCCGGATTGGTTTCCCGAATCATCATGATGACTCCGGCGGGATCCCCGCCTTAACCCCAAAGGAAAGACCTATGCCAGAATACCTCGCCCCCGGCGTTTACGTGGAAGAAACTTCGTTTCGGAGCAAATCCATCGAAGGCGTCAGCACGACGACCACCGGATTCGTAGGACCGACGCGTTATGGCCCAATAGAAGAGGAACCGGATATCATTACCAGCCTGGGTGAATTTGAGCGGGTCTATGGCGACCGGCTGCAGCTCGAGTTCGATAGCGGCACCGATATCCAGCACAACTTCATGTGGCACGCCGTTCGGGCCTTCTTTGAAGAAGGTGGCAAACGACTTTATGTGTCGCGAATTTATCAGCGCAATGGGACCGACGGAATTGCCCGAGGTCAACTCCCAGTGGGCGCGGCCGCAGGCAACTCGCTGGCCATCCATGCGCGGTTTCCGGGCGAGGCGGGAAACTTCCGCGTCCGATTCACGTTGCGCCGCGGACAAAATATTCTGGTCCTGGAGAATGGCGTTCGCCGCGTTCGCGGGCTTCAAGAGCGCGATGTGGTGTGGATCGGCGACGTGAGTTCGCCCATCGCGAGTCCTCCAGGCATTGGCACATTGTATGTAGCTGAGCGAGACCGCTCAACCAACTCCTGGCGTTTCACACGGTCGGGAGAGACGCTCGATCTGGCCAGTTCCCCCGCGCTAGATCCGGCGCTAGAGGTCGAGATCCGTGTCGTGACAGTGACGATTTCGGCGGAGCCCACGGATCCGTTTGGATTTTCCAGCGTGTGGGAGAACATTCCGCTGGATCCGGCGCATGAACGGGCGGGGGCGCCGGATTCACTCACGGAACGATTTGCGACACGCCTGCAAAACCAGGCTCAGGCGCGAACGATTCCACTGGCGATGACGCGGGGGAACAATCTGCGTACCGGCGTCGACCTCGCCGAAGCGCTATTCGCCGCACAAACATCCCTGGCAGCACAATTGAATCTGCCGGATTCGACCGACGCTGACCGGACGGTTGAACTGGTGTTATCGGGGGGCGATGATGGGGTCCGTCCGGGCGCCGATGCCTATCTTGGCAGAGCCGACGAAGATACCAACCTCCGCACGGGTCTTCGCGCATTTGAGGCAATCGAAGACATTTCCATCGTGGCGGCGCCCGGTTGCACGGCCGGCTATGAAACCGCTGACACGATTCGCCGCGAGGCCGACTCCACCCTCGGCCATCTAATCAACCACGCACAGCGGATGCGCTATCGCATCGCCGTACTGGATAGTGGCGACACTCAAAGCATCGCCCGGATTCGCGCCTTGAGAGCGCGGATGGATTCGACGCACGCGGCCCTCTACTATCCGTGGGTCAAAGTGCTTGACCCTGTTACCCGCCAGGAGATTCACCTCCCGCCGAGCGGATTTGTTGCGGGCATCTACGCGCGCAATGATAACAACCGCGCAGTCTACAAGGCGCCGGCAAATGAAGTAGTCAATCTGGCGATAGGATTTGAACAACTGCTCAGCAAAGCCCAGCAGGAAGTGCTCAATCCCGAAGGCATCAATTGCTTCCGCTTCTTCGAAGGCCGCGGCTTTCGCCTCTGGGGGGCGCGCACCATCAGCTCGGATCCCGAATGGAAGTACGTCAACGTGCGCCGCTACTTCGCCTACCTCGAACGTTCCATCGACAAGGGAACGCAGTGGGCCGTGTTCGAGCCCAATGGCGAGGCCCTCTGGGCCAATGTCCGAAGGACCATCGAAGACTTCCTCCTCAATGAGTGGCAATCGGGCGCCCTCCTCGGCGACAAACCGGAGAAGGCTTACTTCGTCAAATGCGACCGCTCGACCATGACCCAAAATGACCTCGATAACGGCCGGCTCATCTGCCTGATTGGCGTCGCACCGTTGCGCCCCGCCGAGTTTGTCATCTTCCGCATCGGCCAGTGGACGGCTGACCGCAAGACCTGAGCGCCCCGCCGGGTTTCACAACCCCGATCCCAAAAATATCAACTCTCAACTCGAAGCGACCTATGGCTGTCTTACGTGATCGTCCCTACGTGCAATTCAACTTCCTGGTGGATCTCGGCACCGGCAATACCGACGGACCGGAAGCCGGATTTCAGGAGTGCAGCAACATCGGCATGGAAGTCACCGTGGCTGAATACCGCAACGGCAACGAAAAGGAAAACAGCGTCCGCAAGATCACCGGGCTCAACAAATCGACCGACGTGACGCTCAAACGCGGCGTTGTGGGCTCCTTGAATCTCTACCAATGGTTGAACGCCATCCGTAACGGCGATCAAAGCGCCCTCCGAACTGTGACGGTGCAATTGCAAAATGAGGAACACACGGCCGTCGTTCAGACCTGGAAACTGTTGCGTGCCCGCATCATCAAGCATGTCAGCGGCCCCATGAACGCCAAAGGCACGGACGTGGCCATGGAGGAGCTAACGCTCAGCTACGAGCGGTTGGAAATGGAGTAGTAGCACCGACGCAGCCATCCATCTCGTGGCACGCATCGACCGATTTCGTTCAATGCCCAATCTTCCCCAGCGTCGGCTCGCCGGTTTTTGCTTTGAGGCGAAGCCACCGAAATTGCCAGAGAAGCTGCCGCGCATGGACATTGCCGTGTTCGTGGGCTTTGCCGGCGCCGGGCCGATTGATCTTCCGGTCGCGGTCGAAGACCCCGGGGAATACCTACGGATCTTTGGCGACGACCTGCCATTGGCGTGGGAGTCACGCGGCGGGTCAAGGGTTTGGGCGCATCTGGGTTCGGCGGTGCGGACGTTCTTCCGCAATGGCGGACGTCGGTGCTGGGTGATTCGTGTCACTGACCGCAAGAAGGCTCAAACCAAGGCTGAAACCACGATGTTTCCGTTGCCGGGAGTATTGCAAAGCGACGGGGGCTCCTTGCGCCCTGCATTCGCCCACGCGCGCGCGCCGGGCAGTGGCTTTGACGAGTTCCGTTGTGCGACGGCCCTGACGGTAAGGCCGATTCGCGTGACAGCGGCGTCGAGTCCGGAGGCGCTGGTGGTGCAAATGCGCACGGACACGGAGGTGCAAGTCGGCGACTTATTGCGCCTCCGACTGCTCGATCAAGACCGGCACTTCTATGTGCGCGTCACCGCGGTACGTCCCATTACGGAGGCCCCGATTTCTGGACGTTACCTGGCGTTCACAATCTCGGGGCAACTGGTGCACTGTTTCGATATGGTCCTGCCCGACGAGTACGGTGAAATTCCGTGCCGGGTGACTTGGCTGCGAATTCCCGAGCACGATGGCCGGCCGGCCGAGTCCCTCTCGGTGAACGCGCGGCTTGGTCGGGCGTCGTCGCCGCCGAACGACGCCGCGTCTGAATCGTTGGAGCTGCGAATCGTGGAATCGTCCCCGCCTTCCACGGATCTGTTTTTGCCGGAACCGGGCGCCGTCTTGAGGATCGAGGCCGAGGGCGATGAACTGTGGTTCAGAGTAAACCGCCTGGTTCAAGGCACTGGCGATCCGGGTTCTTCACCTGAGCGCGAACGAATGCTCACCGGACGCGCCTTGCGAGTTTGCCGCGACTCCCTGATCCACCTGCCGCCCTCGTCGCAATTCGTTGCCGAAGTGCTGACTTTCGAACTGCGAGTCACTCGTGGCGACCAGGAAAGGGCGCGGCTGACGGACCTCGGATTTTTCTGGGAGCACGCGCGGTGCTGGAACGCGGCACCGAACGACCAGGCGCTATTCGACCAGGAAGATTCGCCCATGCGCACGGCGCTTCAGAAAGACTTGCGTCATGCTGCGCTGTGGCAGGAGGCGTCAGAACACCCGGCGAGCGGAACTCGTTTTCCGCTGGCTGGCTCCGGGCAGAGTTCCGTTGGATTCTTGCCCGTGTTAGTTGAGTCATTGGCGGGCGAATCTCTTCCTGCCGCACACAGCACCGCGGACGAACTGACACGGGATGGGCTGGTCGACTTTCATTCAGGATTGTTCCTCGACCCTGAACTATCGAGAAACCTGACCGAAACCTTGCTCGACGAAGCCGATTTCATTCGATATGAGCGTCCAGTCACCCGGCGACTGACGGGTCTGCATGCGGCGCTGGACATCGAGGAAGCAACCCTGATCGCCGTGCCCGATGCCGTTCACGTTCGCTGGGAACGCGACGCAGCCCCTCGGATTCCGCAACCCCAACGATCCGCGCCGTTGCCACACCCGTGCTGGGGCTGGTCCGAAGGCCGCGATGGAGAAACGAAGCCGCCAGCCGGAAATGGTCCGCGCTGGGATCGGTTCCTCGAGTGTTCACTACGCGTCCTTGAACCGCCCGTTTGGCGTTCGCCCGCGCATCCCGGTTCGGGCGGGTCATTCACTCTAACTTGGAGCCAGGCAACGCCCGATCTGACATTTGTGCTCGAGGAATCCGTGCGCCCGGACTTCAGCGACGCGCGCGAAGTTTATCGGGGTAGCCAGCCTCGGCGAACGTTCTCCGGGCTGCGCCCGGGCATCTATTACTATCGTGTTCGCGCCGAGGCAGGGAGTGAAACGAGCAATTGGTCGGCTGAGCTGGCCGTGCCGGTGGCCGCCCGACATCGCTACGTCGTGCTTCCGGTGGAAGCACCGTCCGCGGATGGGCCGCGAGTCGGATTCGATGACGGAACCCTTTTCGACGTCCATCGCTCGCTCCTTCGGGTGTGCGGGGCGCGCGGCGACATCCTGGCCGTTCTCGCCTTCCCGAAACATTATCGCGCCGAAGAGTGCTTGCGCCACGTCGCTCAGTTGCGGCACGCGGAAGCTGGGGCCGGTTCGGCCTTGGGCCGATCGCCCGCGATCCGGGAGGGCGAGCAGAACGTGTTATCTTTCGGCGCCATTTATCATCCCTGGATCGTAGCGCGCGAGAGCGACGGCGAACCTAGACCATTGCCACCCGATGGTGCAGCGGCCGGGGTGATGGCGCGACGTTCCCTTGAACGCGGGGCGTGGATTGCACCGGCCAATGAAGTCGTGCGGGGCGCGATCGGTCTGCACCCGATCCTGTCGGAGGGCCGGAGACTCGACTTGCTCCTGGCGCAGGTGAATCAAATCTCTCGCGAGCCACGGGGCTATCTGACCCTCAACGCGGACACATTGAGCGTGGACGGAGAACTTCGCCTCATCAACGTGCGTCGGCTGCTCATCCTGCTGCGGCGTGCGGCGTTGCGGCGCGGAGCGGACTATGTGTTCGAACCGAACAGCGCAGCCTTGCGACGTGTGGTGCAGCATTCCTTCGAGAATCTGCTGAATCAATTGTTCGTCCGGGGCGCTTTTGCCGGCGGCACGCGTGCGGCCAGCTACCAGGTTGTGACGGATGACTCGATCAATACGGCGCCGAGTGTCGAGGCGGGACGTTTTCGAGTGGATTTGAAAGTGGCGCCGTCCGTGCCGCTCTCGTTCGTTACTGTGCGTCTGGTGCAGACAGGTGATCGCGGGATCGCCACGGAGATTGTTTGATATGGCCAACTCGGCGCAGGAGACGGTGGTTTATCCGTTCACGGCCTTCAACTTTGCGGTGGAGATCGAGGTTCCTGGTTTGACGGAGCAGGCCTGCGCTGGATCGTTTTCCGAGTGTGACGGTTTGGAAATGACCATGGACGTAAAAACAATTCGGGAGGGTGGCAACAACACCCAGCAGCCGCGCCTGACGGGCGCCGTGAACTACGGCATGCTGACTCTCAAACGAGGCATGACCACGAATTTCGACCTCTGGAAATGGTTCAGCGCCCTTTACGAGCCGAACCAAGGCGGCCTGCGCGGAACGACGAAAGTCGTGGTGCTCGCCGAGGATCGGCAGAAGGAACGCGCCCGCTTCGTGCTAACCGGCTGTCTCCCCGTCAAGTTGAAGGCGCCTCCGCTCAACGCCAAGGACGGGATGGTGGCCGTCGAAGAACTGCAAATTGCCTATGAGATGATGCGATTTGTCCCGCCCTCATGACTTTTCACCCATGCCAGACAATCTTGAATTGAAAAAGGCGGAGTTGATCGAGCTAAAATCCGATTTCTCCGACCCGAAGCCCGACGGCAAGAAAGTCACCGTCCAGTTCAATCCGGACTCGCTCAAGGTGACCTTTGCCAATCAAATCGCTACCGAAGGCAGTGGCAGCCAGCGCGGCACGCCCGGCCAGCTCCACGTCGGCGCGGGCACGACCAAAATGACCTTGCAACTCTGGTTCGACCTGACCCGCCAGGGGGAAGGCGAAGCCCCGGCCAAGGACGTGCGCGATCTCACCAAACAAGTGACTTACTTCATCACCCCAGCGGAACAGGGGTCGGGCAACGAAAAGAAGTTCATCCCGCCGGCCGTCCGGTTCCATTGGGGCACGTTCACCTTCGACGGGATCATGGAATCGCTCGAGGAGACGTTGGATTACTGGTCGCATGACGGCAAGCCGTTGCGGGCCGCAATGAGCCTGGCGCTGTCGCAGCAGAAAATTGAAGCCTTCAATCTCGCGGCCCGCGGCGCCAGTCAGGCCCAAAAGATTTCCAGCCTGCTGGGACAAGGCGGCAGCGCCACCGCGGGCCGGCCCGTTGGGACCACACCGATGACCCAAGCGCGCGCCGGCGTAACCGTGCAGGGACTGGCGGATGTCAGCGGCCGGGCCGATTGGCAGGTGGTGGCGGCGGCCAACGGAATCGAAAACCCGCGCCAGTTGCAGCCGGGCCAGCTCTTGAACTTGAATCCGGTCGTTCGTCCAACACCCCCGGTCCGCCTTTAGCCAAGTATGCCCGTCATCATCAACGAATTTGAAATCACGCCCGAAGCTGCGCCGCCGCCCGAGGCTGGCCCGCGTCGTGACACGGCCTCGCCTTCGCAAGAGAAAAAGGAAAAGCCTGATTTTGAGAACGTGCTCCGCCACTGGCACGAGCGGGCGGAACGGGTGCGAGCCCACTGAAGTTTCATGCCCGACAACACCCAGGCCGGGATTCACTCCGCGCGTCCGACCATCAACGTTGCGGGTCAGGACGACGCGATCCTGGCCGAAGGATTGCAACGAATGGAAATCGTCGAGACCATCCAAGGGCTGCATCGTTGCGAAGCGACGTTTGCCAACTGGGGCGAGCGTCAAGGCGCAGTGGATTACCTTTACTTTGATCGCGCCCGGCTGGAATTCGGACGATCGTTCAAGGTGATTTGGTCCGGCGAAACCATCTTCGAGGGCCGCATCATGGCCTTTGAGGCGGCGTTTCCCGAGGCCGGCCCGCCGGAAATCTCCGTCCTGGCCGAAGACCGCTTTCAAGATCTTCGCATGACGCGGCGCACGCGGAGTTTTGCGGATGTCAGTGATGCCGACGTGTTCCGGCAGATCGCTGGAGATCACGGTTTGACCGCGAACGTCAGTCTCAACGGGCCGGTTCACAAGGTACTGGTCCAAGTGAATCAGAGCGATTTGGCCTTCCTCCGGGAGCGGGCTCGAACGTTGGACGCGGAGTTATGGATGGACGGGACGCAACTGAACGCCAAGACCCGGGCCGATCGCCGCGGGCGCGCCCTCGAAATGACTCGCGGTCATCAACTGCGCTCGTTCACCGCCATCGCCGATCTGGCCAGCCAGCGGACCAGCGTCACCGCCAACGGCTGGGATGTGGCCGGCAAAGAACTGCTTCAACACGAGGCTAATGATTCAGTCATTCGCTCCGAACTGAACGGCGACGCGAGCGGCGTCAGCATCTTGAAATCCGCGCTGGGCGACCGCAAGGAGGCGTTGGCCCACACCTTGCCGCTCAACAGCCAGGAAACTCGGGCCGTGGCCGAAAGCTACTTCAAAACCTGCGCGCGCCGTTTCGTCACGGGTCGCGGCGTAGCCGAGACCCAGGCGAAACTTCGAGTGGGCGCCGTGGTTGACTTGAAAAACCTCGGGCCGTTGTTCAGCGGAAAATACGATGTCATTGACGTCCACCATATGTTCGATTCCCAACGCGGGCTTCGCACCGAATTTGGGGCTGAACGACCCGGGCTGGGAACGGCTCGATAGCACGATTACCAAAACGCGTGCCCAAGCCCGGCGGCACGGCTTCGGATCTAGCCGACCATCATGTACGACTCCCTCTCGACCGATTCCGTCGTCGATTCGCGCATCCCCTCCGGTTTGGGTGGCCGCTGGTATGGCGTTTTCCCTGCCTCCGTGCGTGACATCAAGGATCCGGATGGGCAAGGACGCGTCAAAGTGACTCTGCCCTGGTCGCCCGACACGGGCGGCTCGCGCTACGAAGTCTGGGCCCGACTCGCCACCCTCATGGGCGGTAAGAACCGCGGCAGTTGGTTCGTCCCAGATGTGAACGACGAAGTCCTGGTCAGTTTCGAGGGAGGCGACCCGCGCCGGCCCTATGTGATCGGTGGTTTATGGAACGGCAAGGACGCGCCGCCCGAGTCGATGGACGGCGCCGGTAACAACTACAAGAAAGTTTTGCGCTCGCGCAATGGCGTTAAGGTCACGCTCGACGATCAGGACGGCCAGGAAAAGTTCATCGTTGAAACCCCCGGCGGCCAGAAGATCACTCTGCAAGACGGCCCCGGTCAGGTGGAGATCAAGGACAGCAACGGCAACTCGCTGAAGATGGAAACCAGCGGCATCACGATCAATGCCTCCGCCAAAATCACCATCAACGCAGGTGCGACCATCGACGTTTCAGCGAGCATGGTCAACGTGACCGCCGGCATGTCCAAATTCAGCGGCGTCGTGCAGTGTGACACGATCATTGCCACGACCGTCGTCGGTTCCACCTATACCCCCGGCGCCGGGAACATCTGGTAGCGCATGGACAAGCACCCCATCACCTGGACCGCACCCGAGCCGCTTTGGAAGGAGGCAATCAATCGCGCTGACGCGGTCCGCGCTCCGATGGCGGCGCCGGCGATCCTGCGCTTTGCCACGGACGATTTCATGCCGGAATTTCTCAACGTGCTCTCGACCGATCCGCATCGCCTGGGCGAGTACCGCGTGGTCAAGGAAACGTGGCGTGGAGTGGTGAGTAAACCGGTCCCGTTGACGCCCAAGCGGGCCTTCGCCCTCCCGTTCCAACGACTTGCGGCGTCCCGGCAGCGCCGCAACGGCGTGGCCGGGCCCGAACAGGGACGCAAACCCGCCGTCAACGACGAAGCCCGAACCGTTCCTCTGAAATTGTATCAGCCGGCCCATCAACGGTTTTATCTGGTGACGTCGTCTCTGGTGTGCGAGCTGGCCGGCCTGCCCGATCGCAAGGTGGACCCCGGCCGGCACGAGCAAGCCGGCTTCGTCATGCGCCGGCTGCTAAAGCCGAAGACGGCGACCAGCGATGATCCTGCCCAGTGGCCTGAGCATGCGTGGGCTGAGGAAGGTGGCGTCCGGCGATGGCGGACACTCGACGATCGAACGAAACGAACTCTCTTTCCGGGCGAGGAACTGCTGCCGCTCTTCGGCACAAACCATACCCAGGACGATCGTCGGCCGCGCCGGATGTTCGCCGGACTGATTCCTGTGGGCAAACGCGAGGCGTATCTGGCGGGCGGCGGCCCGGACAACGCCCAGGGTGGCATCACTCCCCTCACGGCGCGCAAAACGCTTTTGCGCAAGGAAGTAATCGAACCGTGGAAGGGCTTGATCGCGCGGGCGGAGTTGTTTCGCCGGAACTTCTATCTCGATCCGGCTGCGCCGGTCCCGGCGAACGATCAGCGCCTGCCGGACCCCGAACGAGCCAGGGCGCTCAAAGCCGAGCGGGCCCAGATTCAAGCCACGTCGTGGTTGATCCTGCTTGATCTCGCGAAGTTTCTCGATCGTTACGCCCATCCGCTCTGGCAGAATCTGGTGGCCGGAACGTCTGGCACGAATCCGGCCCAGGTCGGACTGCTCGCGGAACTCGGCCAAGTGGCGACGAGTATTCCAGCGGGGGACTTGCCGCCGAATTTGGGAACCGCGCTGGGTGGTTACGGTTACGCGCGAGAGAAGATAAGAGGAACCCTGGCCGAAACGCTGCGCCTCATCCTGGCGCAGGAACAGAATCTCGAGCGAGCAGAACGTGAATTCAGTTTCGACGCGAGTGACTCGGCGTGGCCGCCGTTTTTGTTTCCGCTGGCGGATCCGGAATTTCCGACGCAGGCCGCCGGGTTGCGCGCGATCATTCTCCCGCCACTGGCGGATCCAGCCGAAGCCGCGCAGGAGGCGGAGGAACTCCGGCTTAGATCCGATGCCGACGACAGCACGCTTAGTCCGGCGGAACGGGTGGATCGTTTGGCCGCGTTGATCCTCCGCGCGCTGGACGAACCTGGAACTGTCGCCGAGCCGGCCGTACCCCTGGCGGCCCAGCAGCCGGCGCAACCGCTCGAAGGGTGGTTTGTCATCCGTTGCGTCTACACTCGACCCGGGTGCGGCCCCTTGCACGAAGACGTCGTGAGCGATCCAAGCGAGCCGTTTCAATTGGCCGGTTTCTTCGACCCGGATGCGCCTGCCCGGCCGATTCGGATCGGGCTGCCGATTGACACTACGGCGGCGGGCTTGCGCAAGTTCGATCGCAACACGGCCTTCGTCATCTCCGACACCCTGTGCGGCCAAATTGCGCGGCTCAAGGGCCTGACGCTGGGTGACCTGGTGCGCACGGTTTTGCCGTGGCCATTGCACAAGGACCTCGATGTTCCCGACTCGGGGCCGTGCAAAAATGGTGGCGATAGCTTTGGCATGATCTGTTCCCTTTCTATTCCGATTATCACGATTTGCGCGCTGATCCTGCTGATGATCATGGTCAGCCTCCTCGAAATCATTTTCCATTGGATACCCTATTTCATCCTGTGTTTCCCCGTGCCCGGGCTCAAGGCGAAGAAACCATGAATGGCGGCGCGCTCTTCGGCAAAGGCATCAGTTTTCCCCCGCGGATCGGACCGGACGGGCGGTTGATGTGGTCGGAAGGAGAACAAAACGTGCGCGAATCGATCCGGGTGATTCTGATGACCAACCTCAACGAGCGGGTGCGTCTGCCGGAGTTTGGCGGTGGACTGGACCGGTTCCTGTTCGAACCGAACCACCCGGCGACTCATCATCTGATGGAAGATCGAATTCAAAAGTCCCTGCGCTTGTGGGAACCGCGCATTGTCGTCGAGTCGGTCCGCGTCGAAGCCGCCGGCCCAGACGATCGCCAGTCGGCCGTCGCCACGATTCAATACAAGCTGGTCGCCACCCAGGCGCGCGAGCGGGTCACCCTCGGCGTCAATTTGCAGAGTTAGCCTGAACCCGTCAGGACGAACGATGCCCATTCAATTGCCCAATCTGGACGATCGCCGGTATCAACAACTGCTGGATGAATCGCTCGCGCGCATCCCGGTGCATACACCGGAATGGACGAACTTCAGCCAGCAAGGTGATCCCGGCGTCACGCTCCTGCAGCTCTTCGCCTTCCTCACGGAATCGCTGCTCTACCGCTGCAATCAGATTCCGGAGCGGAACCGCCGGAAATTTCTGCAACTGTTGGGCGTGCCCCTGAATCCGGCGTCTTCGGCGCGGGGGCTGGTGACGTTCACCAACGAACGAGGTCCGCTTGAGACGGTCACGCTCGACGGTGATCTTGAGGTGCGGGCGGGCCAGGTTCCGTTCCGCACCGAACGCGGCTTGGATGTTCTGCCGGTTGAGGCGCGGGTTTACTTCAAGGGCGTGCGTCGTCCGCCTCCCGCCGATCAGAAAGAGGCGTTCGATGCTTACCAACGTGAACTGGCCCATTACCTTGAGCTTTACGCGTCGCTCTTTCCCGACGACGGGTCGGCCGATCCGCAACTTTACGAACCGCTGCCGTTGGCGAGCCGCGGTGCCCAAGGAGTCGATCTTGCCAGTGAATCGGTGGACCGCGCACTTTGGGTGGCGCTTCTGTTGCGCGAGGGCGACAAACCAGTGTCCGAGGCCCTAAAACAGGAGGTGCGCGAGAAGATCGCCGGGAAGATCCTCAACCTTTTTCTCGTCCCGCAATTCTCGGACGACGCGCGGCGACGGCTCGGGCCAGGCGGGGAGGCGCCGGGCGCGACGGGGCAATTGGAGATCCGGATTGCCCAGTCCGGCCATCTGCCACCAAGTCGCGTCCCGAATTACCGCTTGCTCGGGACCCAGGCGGTGCCTTCCGAACCGGTTGTGCTGGAAATCCCATTACCGTCGCGGGAATCAGAGTTCGGATTCTGGGATGATCTCGATCCGCTCGAACCTGGGACGGACGAACTGCCACCGGCCCTGGACGACACGGGGTTGACAGACCGGGTCATTACCTGGCTGCGCGTGCAATGGCCGGCGGGCAGCCACGCGCGAGTGCAGTGGGCAGGCGTCAACGCGGTGGAAGTGACTCAGCGCGCGCGCGTTTTGAACGAACTCCTGCCCACGGCTACGGGCGAGCCCGATCAAGAATTTTTCCTGGCCAATACCCCGGTCATTCCCAGCTCGATTCGGCTGACTGTAAGCGGTACGGACGGGCGGACGGAAGCGTGGGAGCTGATCGACGATTTGCTCAGCGCGGGCCCGGAAGTGCCAACCGTCAACCCACGACAGCCGCCCGGTTTCCAAGCGGGACCGGTCCGGCCAGCCAAGGTTTTTGTCGTCGATCCCGAGGCGGGCAAGATCCGTTTTGGAGATGGGTTTCGCGGGGCGCGCCCGCCGCTCGACGCGATTCTCCGGGTGGACTACGACTATGGCCGCGGGTCCGAAGGGAACGTCGCCGAGAAAGCCATCAACACGGCACCGACCTTGCCCGCGGGGTTCAAGGTAGAAAACCCGATTCGAACCTGGAGCGGCGCGCGGGCCGAGACCATCGAAGAGGGCGAGAAACAGATTACCCGTTTTCTTCAGCACCGGGATCGGCTCGTCAATGCGACGGATTTCGAGGCCATCACGATGCGGGCACCCGGAGTCGAGATTGGACGCGTCGAAGTGTTGCCGGCGTACAATCCGCGCCTGTCGCGCCACGAGCCCGGCAACGCTCCAGGGGCCGTCACGCTCATGCTCATCCCGCGCTTCAGCGTGAGCCGGCCGGACGCGCCCGCGCCGGACAGAAACTTCCTCAAAGCGGTGTGTGACTATCTCGAGCCACGGCGGTTGGTGACGACCGAGTTGTTCTTGGAAGGGCCCGACTATCAACCGATCTTTGTTTCGGTTGGAATTAGCGTGGTGGCAGGGCGTAATTTTAGTTCCGCCGTCGTTCGCGAACGGGTAGCTGAACGGCTTCGACAATTTCTGGCGCCGGTCCGGGCCGACGCGGCCGGCCGATTGGATGACCTGACCGGATTGCTGATGACGCCGACGGTCGTGCCCGAAGGAAAAGGGTGGCCGCTGCGGACGGCGGTAATCGCCGGAGAACTCGAGGCCGAGGTTGCACGCGTGCCTGGCGTGGCGATTGTCAACGGCCTTCTCCTCGCGGACGCCACTGTTCAGGAAGCGGCGGGACTCAGTCGGATTGAGATGCAGGGACTGCAGCTGCCTCGTCTCGATGGCATTCAGGTCACATTGGGCGATCCGCTCCCGCTGGGCGCGCTGCGCGGCGACCCGGCCGCTGGCCCCCCTGCCCCGCGGAAACTTGTGCCGCTGCCCGCGATTCCCAAGGAGTGTTGAGCCATGGACGCCAATCAAACCCGGTTCCATTTGTTGCTCGGTCGCGCTGATTGGGCGCGATGTCGCGTGTCCTTGAGGGACACCGCATCGGCTGGAGATCCGACTCTGCGCGATTGTTGGGACGCTTCACCTCCCGGAGATACCCGGTGTGGTCTGCACTGGCTGGACGATCGTGGTGAATTGACCCTCCGGCCCAGACCGTTCCACTTCACGGCCAGTGCTGGCGACCATGCACCGAAGATAGGGCAAGCGAATGACGCGGCGTCGAGTGAGCGGCGTGGGGCGGCCCGGGATCGCTTCGGCAACATGTATTTCATTTCACCCGATCGACGCGAAATCCTCGTCTGGTCGGCTGGGTGCCGACACACGGCGTCCTTCTGGGCCTGCGATGGCCGTCCAACGATCGAACCGGCCACGCACGGAATGTTCCGATCGCTGGAAGCAACGCCTGGAGTGCCACCGACCGAACTGGTCGGCCTGGCGATCACGGCTGACCATTACCTCGTCGTTGGGACCCTGCCCGAAACAGATCCGGCAGGCACCGTTCCGGGCGGGCTGCTCGTCTTCGACCTGCATGCGGGCGGGCCTCCTCGAGTCTGGTGCTGGCCTCGTGAAGTGCCGTTTGTGCCGTTCGACTTGGCCCCACGTCCAGGTGGTGGCGTCTGGATCTTGGATCGCAAACATCGGCGGTTTTGGGCGTTGGACCGCCATTTGCGAGTAAGCGTGGCGGCCGCAGTCACCAGTCCACTCGGGGCGGGTGAGCCCGACGTTTTTCAGTCCACAGACGGCACGGGGACGCGCCTTGCGCCGGCCCAGATCTTGCCGGCGGCGACGGAGTTCGGTGCCGAAGTATCCGATCCCGTGAGTATTGAAGCTCTGCCCGATGGCACCGTCTTGATCCTCGACGCCGGTCTCGCGGGACGGCCCTCGGTAATTCGGCGTTACCGGCATGCCGAGCGTCAGGAAGAGTTTGTCCTGAACGAACCTCTAACCGCGCCGTTCGAGGAACGCACCCCGCAGTATTTCCGCCCCGCTTACGATTTCGCGTTTCTTCCGGTCAGCCAATCAACAGCCGTAACGCGGAAAGGCTGCGGCGGCGGGGCGCCACTGGTGCCGGTTGACCCCGCTGACCCGGAAAGATGGGGCGACCTTTTTGTGACGACCAGCCAGGGTAATCAGACCGTCCGCTTCGCGTTGCGCGGGAAGGAGGGGCGGATCCGATTGGAAGGGAAATTGGACTTTTTCCCAATGCGCCTGTTCGGCGGCCGGGGCTTGGTGACGGGAGGCGGGCAGGTTTATTACGACTCGAATGGGCGCTGGGTGCCCCTGATTAGGCAAGACCGACCGCTATTCGTTGAACGCGCTGTGATGGTGAGCCGCGAATTCGACGGCCGCGATCCGGGCTGTGTCTGGCATCGGTTGCTGCTCGACGCATGTTTGCCGCCCGAAACTGCAGTCGAAATCTTCAGCCGGACGGCGGACGAAAAGCTGGATTTGGCACTGGCTCCGTGGATGGCTGAACCGGCGCTGCATCGGCGTCGGCATGGTTCAGAACTGCCGTTCCTGTCGGAGCCAAGTTCGGCCGACGCGGGCACGTTCGAGCTGCTCTTTCAGAAGGCGCAAGGCCGCCATCTGCAACTCAAGCTGGTGCTGATCGGGAACGGGCGCTCGACCCCGCGCCTGCGCGCGCTGCGGATCTACTACCCACGATTTTCGTATCTCGAGAATTACCTGCCGGCGGTCTATCGCGAGGATCGCGAATCCGCGTCGTTCCTCGATCGGTTCCTGGCCAATATCGAGGGCACGAACACGGCAATCGAAGATCGCATCGCCGCAGCCCAAATGCTGTTCGACTGGCGGAGCGCGCCTGCCGAGACGCTCGCCTGGCTGGCGCAATGGTTCGGCGTCGCCCTCGATCCCGCTTGGGATGAACCGCGCCAGCGCCTGCTGATTCGCCATGCGATGGAGTTCTTTCGCTGGCGGGGCACCATTCATGGCCTGCGAATGGCTTTGCATCTCGCTTTCGATGAGTCCGTCTGCGACGCCCTCTTCGAATCGCCGGACCGCTCCTGTCGCCGCGGTGGGTCGGTCAGCGCGCCGCCCGTGCCCAGAAAATGTCGGGGGCGAACGGACCGCTTCCGAGTCGTCGAAAAGTTTCTCCTGCGTCGCGCCCCAGCCGTCGCATTCGGCCAACCGGAGGAAAGCGGCGGGCCGCAACGATTCACTCCATCCGGTCCGTGGACCCCGCAAAAGGGTGTGGGCGATTTACTGCGGCGATTCGACGAGTGGCGGCAAGGCAAAGATTGGCAACCGTTCGCCCTGGGGGCAGGCCGGAGCCCGGAAGAAACGGCGGACCGGACCGCTTTTGCCCAACGCGAACTGGGCTTTGTTCCGTCGGATCTCGCGGAGGATCAGACTGGCTGGCGGAATTTCTTGCGCGGTCGTTACCCAACGATCGGCGACTTGCAGGTGGCGCATGGCGGGGCCTGGACTGACTTCGATCACGTGGAACTCCCCTTTGACCAACCGGCGACCGGACCGGCGCTCGACGATTGGCGCGACTACCTGTCAGGCGACGAACCCATGCCATACGAGACTAAGCGGCGGCTCTGGCAGGATTTCCTGGCGCGTCGCTACAGCGGTGTCGGCGTCTTGAATGAGAAATACGGCACGAAGTGGCAGCGCTTCGATCTCATCAGTTATCCCGGAGCGCTCCCGACTAATCCATGGGTGTTGCACGATTGGTATCACTTCGAATCGCTGGTGCTGCCGACGCTGGAGGCGGCGCATCGATTTACTGTTCTCCTGCCGTTCACAGGTCAGAGCCTGCCTGCGATTGCGGAGCGACGGCAGCATCTCGAGGTGGCCCGGCGCCTGGTCGACATGGAGAAACCCGCGCACACGACGTTTGACGTCAAGTTCTACTGGGCTCTCTTCCGAGTAGGCGAGGCGCGCCTGGGGCTCGACACGACGTTGGGTCTGGGTGGACGCGACCCGGCTCTGCTCCCGCCGGCCGTTTTGGGCCAGCCGTTTTTGGCCGCGACCCACCTGGCCGCAACTCAACCTTTCGATGTGACCGAACGACAAATCGTCGGGCGTGACCGGCTGAACCGGAACCGAGGAAATCATCATGAGCACGTTTGACTGCCAATGCGCCGATCTGACCGCGGCGGCGCCGCCGGACCCGCGCAAGCACGTAAACTACGTCCAGGGCATGGTGCTGGGCGTGGATGATTTGACCCAGGAATTCGCCTACCACCAGCACCAGCGCCAGTGGCTGGCGCGCGAC
Source organism: Limisphaerales bacterium (assembly GCA_044230345.1). Lineage (GTDB taxonomy): Bacteria > Verrucomicrobiota > Verrucomicrobiia > Limisphaerales > JADJPG01 > JBGARF01. The sequence continues at coordinate 151,074 of JBGARF010000023.1, read as the reverse complement.
GCGCTGGGCTATGGGACACTCAGCGGATTGCAGGTCAAGCTCCGCAATGATCTCAAAGTGTCCGTAAGTCCGGGGACGGCATTAAGTCCGCGCGGGCATCTAATCCGGGTGGCGCCCGAGCAATGCGCCGCGCTGAATGACTGGCTGCGATTAGACACAACGAGAAAGGAAATTCAGGGCCTGGGAAACCGATTCCAGGTCTATGTGGTGCTGTGTTTCCGCGATTGCCCGGTCGATGAATTACCAGTGCCGGGTGAACCGTGTCGTTGCGAGGATCAGGCCAAGGCACCGTCCCGGGTCCTCGATGATTTCCGCCTGGAATTGCGGTTGTCGCCTCCCGCCCAACGCGAGGAGGATGCCGTCCGTGACTTCGTGCAGTGGATTCGGCAGATCAAGGTGGTGGACAACTCGGCCGGTGCCAGCAGTGTCGCGGCCGTCCTCGACGCCATCCGCGCCGCCGCTCAGGATCGGTTGTCGCCGCTCGAATCCCCGCCTGATTTCCTTTATGGATCGCCCCCATCCCACCTGGCCATCCCAGCGACGCGTCTCTGTGAGTATCTACGTGCCGCGCTCAAGCTCTGGGTGGTGGAATTACGCCCGATTTGGCAAGCCCAATGGGGGTCGCGCACGGGAGGCGGCTGCGGTTGTCACGGCGACGAACAGACGGTGGGTGGAAACGCCGAGGAATGCCTGCTCCTGGCCGCGCTCGACGTCCGTCTGACGGGCGGACAAGTAGCCGCCGCCACCGACGTGGTGGTTGACGATTCGCGCCGACCCTTCGTCGTTTCCCTGCGCCTGCTCCAAGAGATGCTTCTGTGCGGCCCCTGCTGCGGAGGCGGTTGCCACGACCGGACCTTCGCAACGGTGTTCGCGCTCGACGACCACACGCTGCGAATCTGGATTCATCACCCGGTGCCGGTGACGTTCGACCCGAGCGCCGTGGGATTGGAAATCGACCAAGCGTCCGCCACAGTCGTCAACATTTCGCCCGTGATGCCCGGAACAAATGTGTTCGATCTGGACTTGGGCGCATCGCCTCCAACAACGATCCGAAACGGATCTCGAGTGGCCCTGACCTTGAATACGGATCGGATGACGGAAGCGGTAAGTCCGCCACGGACCTTGGCGGAGGCGGCGGCGACAGACGGTTGGTGCCACGCCGATTCGCTTGATGGCAAGGTGACAGTGCGGATTTTGGCGAATCTGGCTGGCCATTCGATGTCGGCGTTGGATGCCGTCGAGCATCCACCCGGCCTGTCGTCCTACATGATCGTGGCCGCTGGCATCGTTTCCGGAAGGGTGAATCAAGCAGGTACGTTCGCGAGCGACGACAGCCGTCTACCCGTCTACAACAACCTGCGCGTCGTGGATATCACGGCCGGCAGGTTACTGATCAACTATGATGGATACTCTCCCCCACCTATCACGAATCCGCCTTTCCAATTGATTGTCAAAGCACTGCCGATCTCGCGGCAGGGACAAATGGTGTTGGTGAACTTCGCGCAGTTCCGCGGCCAGACGGTTGGCATTGAGCTCCAGATTTCGTTCCTGACCGGCGCAGCTCCGACGCCCGCCGAGGTCGCCGACTGCGAGTTTCACATCGAGATCAGCCGCTTTGCCCGGGCCTAACTTCGTCGTCGTCCTGATACCTCCCAACTGTGAACACCCTGGCCCAACTTGAATCAACCATCGCCGACACGGCGCTGCGTCACGTCAATTTTTTCAACGGTCGCTTGCTTTCCGGCGAAGACCTGAGCGCCGAGCGAGAGGCGAACCACGCTCACGCGCGTTATTTGGGTCAAGCCGCCGGCGCGGGTGTCGTTCACGGGCTCGAAGTGACCCGACCCGAGGCCAGCCCGCTCTCGGACATTCAAGTGACGGTCAAAGCCGGGCTCGCCATCAACGAGAACGGTCAAGCCCTGCGCTTGGCGTGCGATCAGACCGTGTCGCTGGTCCGACCCGCGGATCCGTCGCGGCGGGCGGATTGTGTGTTCTCCGACTGCGGGCCTTTCGCCGCCGGCACGTCGCTGTCCGGGGACGGCTACTACCTGCTCACGATTGCGCCCGCCTCGCAGCGTGAAGGATTGGCCCCGGTCAGCGGCCTCGGAAATAGTCCGGCCGCGTGCAATTCGCGCTACCTGACCGAGGGCGTCCAATTCCGGCTGCTGCCTCTCCGCGTGACGGCGCCTGCTACCGTGGCGCGGGCCCGCAATGAAGTCGCCTATCAGTGTCTTCCCGTGACATCTCGTCGGCTGGGAGATCTGGCGGCGAACGCGTGGTCGGCCGGGGCGAGCGGGTCCGAGCTGTTGAACCAGCGAATTCCGGGTCAGCGTTTGACGCCGCACGACGTGCCGTTGGCGGTGATCGAATGGAGTTCCCGCGGCGTGGGCTTCATCGATCGGTGGTGCGTGCGACGACGTCTCAGGCGCCCCGAGTTGGGGGAGGCATGGTGCGTTTCGGTGGACGATTCGACGCGGAGCGAAGGGGAGGCGCGCCTGCTGCAGTTTCACGACCAGATCGAGTCGATGCGCGGCAGCGCCACGAATCCCGCCCTCGTGGAAGCGCGCGGGCACTTTCGGTTTCTGCCGCCGGCGGGAGTGGTTCCGCTCGCAGACGCCCGGCATCCACAGGGGTTCGATTGGCAAAGATTCTTCAACGGACTCACCGCGCGGCATCCGCTTCATCTTGAGGGGGCACGGGTTCCCGCGCTATTGCAGTTGTCCCTGAGTTTCCCGCCCATTGATTTGGCGGGTGCCGACATGAAGATGCTCTGGCTGTATCTGGTGCGGGAGAACAGGATGGTCGTGGACCGCGGCGTTGCGGGATCGCCGCAGCCCTACTTGGTCTTCGCCAGCGGACAAATCCCTTACTGTGCCGAACCGCGTTTCGATGTGGCGCGGTGGAGTTACAGCAATTTCGTGATTGCCTGATGGTCAACCTCAACCGCGGAGCATTCTCTATGGCACTGACTCTCAAACGATTTCAACCGGGCGACATCATTTCGTCCGATTACTTCAATCAGAACTTCGATCAAATTCTTGCCAGCCTCACCTCGCTGGGCGACCGCCTGAGCGCATTGGAGGGAGCTGGCCCCGGCGGAAACGCGGTGGTTATCAGCGGGCTTTCGCCCACGGGACCGATCGCCATGGGCAGCATCTTGCAGGTGACTGGGCGCAATTTCGGGTTGGTTGGAACCAGTGTCGTGACGATCGACAATGTCGCGGTTCAGCCGTCCGTCGGAAGTGGTGACACGATGCTAATTGTCACTATTCCACTACTGCAAGGAGTGCCGCTTGGGGGCCGGAACGTGATCCTTACGGTCAGCAATCCACGGGGATTCGCGTCGACGTCGTTCGTAGTCTTGCCGGCCCAAGCCACCGTGCCGACTGGGAGTCTGCAAGTGACACTGGTCAGTCCGCCGGCGACGCCGCAATTGGTCGCCGGGCAAAGTTATTTGTTCGGATATTCGGTCAAAGCGATCAGCACGCTCCAAGACGATTACACACTTTCCCCGAGTGTCGATGCCGGTTGGCCAGCAGTCGTGGTGGATATCAACAACGTGCCACTCCAGCCGGCTGAGATCCGGATTCCCAAGAGCGACCCACCCAATGGCACCACCCATCCCGTGCGCGTGCGTGTGTCCATACCGGCGGGCACGCCGGCCAACGCAACGGCCAGAATTTCGCTCTCGGTCGCCGCCAAATCGAATCCGTTGAATATGGCGGGCGCTTCCACCGGCGACTCGATTGTCGTCGGTGGTGCGCCGCCGCCCGCACAGCAAATCCCCATCCGTTTCACCCAAGTCCTCGCTCCTGCCGGGGCAGGTCCGGCAGTGGTGGACCAAATGGCTGGTTTGATTACAATTCCCACTGCGGGCAGCGCTTACGCCGTGGACTTCATTGCCGAGATCAATGATCCCAATTTCATTCAAGGGACAAACTACGATGTCACGCTAACGAATCCCGCGAACAACTGGACCGCGCGAATCATGGGCGGGGCGACGGCGCTGACCGCTGTGCTCACCCCGAATTCGACAACCTCCAGCAATCTGATTCGCATCCTGCTCACCGCCAACGCGGGCGCGGCACCCGCCGCCCTCGACCTGCGAGTGCAAAAGCAAGGCAACGCGTCGTTTTTCGGAACGCGTTCGATGCGAATCCAAACCTAGCAAGAGACCCAGTCATGCCAGCTTTGAAATCAAATGAACACCAAAGCACAATAAGACACGCTATGAATGCACCCATCCAAACCCGGGCTGAGCTACGGCTGTCCGGGCTCGCTAGAGCAAGTCGCCGATTCGGTCTCGCGGCCGTAATCGCATTAACGGCGCTTCCAGTGATGGCCGGCAATGCGAACTTTCGCATGGGATTCCCTGCCGTAATCAATCTGCCGGGACCCACCTTCATGCAGCCGCCGACGATCGACGGAACGGTCTCTGGCGATGCTGGGTGGACGCGAGCGTTTCGGTATGTTTTTGGCAATGGGACCACCATGCCAGACGTGGTTGTGCAGGCCATCAAGGACAACAACTTCATCTACTTGTCGTTCGAAGCCGCGAACGATCGAGCTTTCGAAGACGAGGATCTAATTGTGCTGACGTTGGATCCATCCGGAGTTCCAGGCGCCGCACATCGGATTCACATCTTCCCGGTTCACGCCGGCGCCGGGGCCGGAGCAGGTGGTGTTCCCCGCGAAGTGAAGCACTGGTCCGACAGCAGCGCATGGAATTCGCCTGGGGCGGCCGTCTCAGCGATGCCGGCAGGAGACATCAAGGTCAGCTCGGCTGGCGCGGCGCCAAACGTTACGTGGGCGGTGGAATTGCGATTGTCTCGCGCTGCATTTGGGATTCCCGCGGCCGGCGATTTCGGGCTCTATTTTAACGTCATTCGGGTGAACGCCCAACCCGCTGGGACAGCGATTGAAAAATACTGGCCGACGGTGTGCCCCGTGGGTTCACCGGCGGGATGCAGCCTTGAGATCGGCTTTGACCTTGAAGGCAATACGCCGAACCCGGACAAATGGGGCACGGCTTCCGTTTCCAGCAGCGCCAATGGTGTGAGCATCGACGTTGCCGATATCTATACGGACAACGTTCCGCCCAGCAAAATTGCCTTTCCTCCGGGAGCCAATACGTTCCATGTCAACGCGCACAATAACTCCATCGATTCCGCCGGAAATCCGGTCGCAGCCAATGCTGTCACCGCCACGTTTCGCATCGCGAACTTCGGCATCCCGGCTTTTGGCGATTGGACGTTGGTGCCGACGGGCAACAACCCAACACCGGCTGTCAATATCCCGGCCAGCGGAATGTCGTCCCTAAGCACCTCCCCATGGGCGCTAACGCCGGCACAAGTCACGGCCTACGCTGCACCCCACGATCACCAATGCATTCTCGTTGAACTGGATTCGACCGCCGTCGGAAGTACGGTTTTTGTCAACAAGAGTGCGTGGCGGAACTTTGACTTCGGTCCCGCGTCCGTTTTCGAACAATCGGCGGAGATCAGCGGAAGAGGCTATGGGCCTCCCCCCTCTGGCGGCAACTCGCACCAGTTTGATCTTCACGTGACGACTAAACGAAACGTGCTGAAGAGGGGCGGGATCGATAAAGAAGTTGGGAGTCCAATCTCTCAACTGACTTGGGCCGCCCACGGGTATCGGCATACCGGACGGTACATCATCATAAGAAAGAAGCGGTTCGAGATAGTGGATCATGCCGGATCGTTCGGCTATTTGGTGCAGCATGCTGGCGCCGTCGCAGATTGGGAGGATCGACTCCGGGGCGAAGGACTGAAACAAGCGGCGGCTGGGCTCTATACACTTTCCGTTCCGAAGGACGGTGCCGTACGGGTCACAACGACTGTTCGTACGCTGGACAAGCCACGCGGTCTTAGGCGCTGCCTGACCATGTCGGCGCAGGCACAGTCCTCGGCTGCACTCGGAATGGGTCTCGTCGGGCTCGTCGTTTGCCGCCCGTGGAGGCGACGCACCGAACGCTAACTGGGGCACAGCAATGGAGCTGACTGGATGGGCCGAGTCGATGTGGATAGGTGGAATCCTCAGCGGAGTAGCCGTTGTGATCGGCGCCGGGAACCGGGAGGGACTGGATCATCGCGCCGCCTATTGGGCGTGTACCTGCGCGCTGCTAGGCGCCTTCATCGGCGCGAGCCTCCTCGGGCTTTATGACTACGGCGAGGCGGGGGCGTCATGGAACCCGCTCGCCCGCGGCAAAAGCTTCTGCGGTGGCCTGATCGGGGGAGCCCTCGCCGCAGCCGTGTATCTCCTCGCGCGTCGTCAGTCGGTGGCGCGGTATGGGGACGTCCTGGTCACCGGGCTGGCACTTGGTTACGCCATCGGACGCATCGGCTGCTTTTTCAATGGCTGTGACTTCGGTGTCCGGACCGATCTGCCGTGGGGTATTCACTATCCACCGGGCACGGAACCGTACGCAGACCACCTAGTGCGAGGATGGATCCAGCCGGAGGCCGCCTCTTCGCTGACAGTGCATCCGGTGCAGCTCTACGCCGCGTTGTGTGGCGCACTGATTTTCTGTGTCCTGGTCAGAGCCAAGCCGACAATGCCCGGCCTGCGGTTAGTTCAATTCGCGCTGTTGTACGGCGTCTACCGTTTCCCGATGGAATTGTTGCGGGGCGATTTCAAACCGTTCCTCGGACCGCTGTCGGTGCCACAGGTGGTGAGCCTGGCGTTGCTGGTAGCTGGGGCCGCGGGGTGGTGGGGCTTGCGCTCCTCGCGTCGATATTGGTTATTGACCGGTTCATCGCAGCGCGTGGCGGATGCGATCAATGGAAAGCTCGGCTGAGCGAGAGCTGTCTCCGTGTTGTCCTTCGATTCCAGAGTGAGTCGCGTGATTGTCCGCGGTCGGTCCCGCGACTTGCTGGCGTTCCGTCGTGATTTGGAGCAAGGCCTCGGAAGCCTTGACTGGCATCCGCAGGGGCTGCCCGAGACGGCGATTCTTTGCGTGCGCACGCTCGCCGACCCGTTGGCGGGCGGATGGCGGCACGGCCGGCCGACCCCAGTTTGGCGCGCGACGTTCCAGGACGCACTCGCTCAAGCAGCTAAGGACGCCTCGCATCCGGCGCGGGAAACCGTTGGAGCCAACGTCAACGCGGTCCGTTTCAGCAATCAGGCTGAGTTGCTAGCGTGTCTGGCGCGCGATTGGCTCCGGAAGGATCCAACCATGAACTGGTGGTGGCGGTCGCTTTTCCCCGGCCGCAGCCTGACCGAAGCCGTCGACTCAGCATGGTCCAACTCGCCTCAGCATGTGCCGGAGGCGGTTTACCTTCTGCGCGAAACCGGGTTCGTCACCGCATTCCTGAGCGCTCTGCCAAAGGCGACACTCACGGGGATCGCTGTCCACGCAGCGCGCGCCTTCGGCCTCGAGGATTTGCAGGAAGCGGCCGTGCGCGCGGCCGAGAAAAGTCAGGCTCGGGCCGGGGCCCGCGAGACGCGGCGCGCCAGGCCCAATGAGGCCGCAAGCCCGCCGAAGGAATTGGAGGGCGCACGCGATGATGACGAATGGGCGCCGTGGTTCCCGTGGGTTCACGTCGAAGCCGGCTTACCGGCCGCGGCGCAATCTCTTCTGGTGCTTGGCGTGATGCTTCGCGACGCGCCTGGAGTGATTCGATCGTTGTCGTTTCTCGCGCGGGTGCGCTGCTTTTGCGGAGACGAAACGACGAATGGGGGCACTGCCGAAGCATTGGACCCAAGCGCCGGAGCCACCGGAGCCTCGCCGGTCTCGCACGCCCGGTCTGGGAGAGAATCTTGGCGCCCCGTGCCCCCAGAATGGCCGGCGCCCGGCGAGTCGACCTCACACCAAACGGGCCATGCCATCGGCGCCGAGATTCTCGGCACCACATCCGGCCGCGATGCTGAACAAAGCCGGTTCGAGTCACCTCGCGGCCAAATCGTCCGGGACCCTTGCGAATTTGGTGTGTCGGCGGAGCATCGATGCAGTCAGGCGCCCCTTCGCCGCGTCGTCAACAGTCGGTCCGATGAAGGCGTGCTGTTGGCACCAACGTTCGCGTCCATCTGTTCCACCGAATTAGGTGGCGTGTTTTACCTGATCAATGTGGCCCTCGCGCTCGAACTCTACGGGGATTTCACGCGGCCTCGTCATTCCTCGCTGCCATTGCCCCTCTGGGACTTCCTGGCGCTGCTCGGGCGTGCGCTGATCGGAGCACCGTTCATGCAAGATGATGGCTGGAACATGCTGGCCGCTTTGGCCGGACGCACGGTGAACAAACCGCCCGGCACCTGGTTCGAGCCGCCATTGGAATGGCGCATGCCCGCCTCATGGCTCACGGCGTTTCCAACCACCGCAGATTGGTGCGGCGGCATCGATGGCGGCCGCATGCGTTTGCGTCATCCGGCGGGTTTTCTGGTGCTGGACGTGCCATGTGATCCCAACCATCCGACGGCCGGATTCGCCGTCGAATGCAGGCGTTTCGGCGCGGCGCCTGACCGGGTGCAATGGCGGGAGACGCCCGACGATTCTTATCCCCAGATTTCACGGGTGGATCGGTGGGTGAATTGGCTGACGCCTTACCTGTCGGCCAGGCTCGGTGCGGCGCTCAACGAACCGGATGCCGATGTGGTCCGTCGCCTCGTCTTTCACCATCGCGCCGAAGTGCGAACGAACTCGGAACGCGTCGCGATCCGATTCGCGCTGGCGACCCACCCGATTGCTCTGCGGATGGCCGGCCTGGACCGGGATCCAGGATGGGTGCCCGCCGCCGGTCGAACGATCGTTTTCCAATACGACTAAGTCATGCGCGCGAATCCAACGCCGTTGTTTGCCGATCTCACGGCCCGTCCGGAGGAGCACTTTCGCATCTGTTTCTTCGGCAGCCTGCTCAAATTGATCGATGCCGTGGCCGTAGGCGCCGGTTCGTTCGAGAAGGCGATGGAGCGCTTTCCTTTCCTCGTGGGCTATCACAACGAGATCGCCGGGCGTGTCGCCGGACGGTCGTCGATCGAGGCAGAGCGCCTGTGGTGCGCCGGGTTGGGCGAGTGGGAGAGCCGGGCTGCGGTTCATCTGCCATTGCGCGCGCTGCGCCAAGCAGCTGGCCTCGACTACTCCGAGTTGCTCTGGGTGCTGCTCGCGGGTGTCGTCGAAGAGGACGCCCGGTTCGGACTGATCTTCGAATCACTCCAGAATTCGCCCGGGCAACGAAGGCCGTTCCTGGGCTTTCTCCAGCACTGCACCACACCTTCCAGCGATGGGCCTTCCGCCGCTGACCCGATGGCTCGTCTGACCCAGCTCGGAGCGTTAACCATTCTCAATCCCGAGGCTCCGCGCTCCGAGTGGTTGCTCAAGTTCCCGCATGCGGTCTGGGATGTCCTTCGCACCGGATGCCTTCCTGTTGGGCTCCCGGCAATTCGCTACCATGCGTCGTCCGACGCGCTGGCCTTCGACGATTTGATTTTGCCCGCCGCCGAGCAACGGCAGGTCGCGGCGGTTCCGCGCCTGCTGGAAACCGGTGGGGCCAACACCGTGATCGTTCGCGGAGCGCGGCACAACGGGCGGCGCACGGTCCTCGGTGCCATCGCCCGTGCCCTCGGCCGGGGCGTGCTTGAGATCGAAACGGGCGAAGGACCCTCACCGGCGATTCCGGCTGAGGCCGGCATCCTGGCCGCTCTGCTTCAGACCATGCCCGTCGTAAGGACGTCTCAGGTTCCCGGCGAGATTTCGAGATTGCCGGATCTCGAGCCATCAACTCTTCCCCTGGGTGTCGCCACCGGGATGCACGGCGGATTGACGGGAAGCCGAGCCGCGCGCGCCCTCGTTCTTAGCCTAGAATTGCCCGCGCCGGAGGAACGCCGACGGCTGTGGGAACGCAGCGGTTTGTCGGTTGCCGCCGCAGATCGGGACGCTATCGTGGATCGATTTCGCCTAACCGCGGGCAACATCGGCCGAGCCGCCCAACGAGCACGGGCGCAGGCCGCCTTGGCCGGCCGGGCCGACGCTCAGGCGAGCCATGTGCGGGAGGCGACTCGCGCATTGGACTTGCCCGGCCTGGACACGCTGGCCCGCCGATTGCCAACCGTGGGCAATCTGGATCGGTTGACCGTGAGTGAACGCACGCGCGAGGACCTGGAAGACCTGGCCCGGCGCTGTCGCCGGCGTGAAGCCCTGCCCGACGCCCTCGAGCAGACGCCCGGAGGCCGCCTCAATTGCGGCGTGCGCGCGCTGTTCACGGGCCCCACTGGCACGGGCAAAACCCTCGCTGCACGCCTGCTCGCCGGTACGTTGCAAAAGGACATTTACCGGCTCGACCTTTCATCGGTCGTGAACAAATTCATCGGCGAGACCGAGAAGAATCTCAGCCGCCTCTTTGACTCCGCCGAGGAACTCGATGTCATCCTCCTCTTGGACGAAGGTGATGCCTTGCTCACTCGTCGCACCGACGTTCAAACCGCCAATGACCGGTATGCGAATCTGGAGACGAACTTTCTGCTGCAACGGATGGAATCGTTCCAGGGAATCCTAGTCATAACAACCAATGCGCGCGATCGGATTGATCCAGCCTTCGAGCGCCGCTTGGACGTGGTGGTCGAGTTCGGCGCGCCTACGGCCGAGGAACGCTGGCGGCTTTGGCAAAGCCATCTGCCGGATGCTTCCGCAATCGATCCGCACTATCTCGCGGCGATCGCCGCCGAATGCGAACTCAGCGGTGGCCAGATCCACAATGCCGTAACGCACGCCACCTTGCTCGCCTTGGACAACGACGGAGTCGTCACTTCCGAATATGTCGAAGCAGCCCTCCGGCGGGAGTACCGCAAACGCGGATCGGTCTGCCCGTTACGATTGTGATTTTTCACGCCTGCCTGTTCATCTGAATCATGGCTCTCGCCACTGCCCAGCGTTCGACGACGTCGACATCGACATCGAGGTCACCGCGAGTCACCACGTCTGCGGCGCCGTCTGCCGTCCGGACGGACGCAGCCCCGGCGTTTATTTCCAACGCCAGCCCGGCGCTACGCTTGCGTCCGGGCGAACCGATTCAGTCCGACGTCCGGGAGCGCCTCGAATCGAGTTTTGGCGTCGACCTGGGCGGCGTGCGTGTGCACCGCGATGCCTCGGCAAACACTACCTCCGCGCAACTGGGCGCGCGCGCCTTCACGTTGGGTCAGAATATTTTTCTCGGTGCACAGTCGCGGCCTGACGACGTACCGCTGATGGGCCACGAAGTGGCTCACACCGTTCAACAGAGGAATGGCACCCGGCCCCAAACGTTCACCTCAAGCGGCGGGGACGCGCACGAACGCGAAGCCAATCGCGCCAGCGAAGCCGCAACCCGCGGCGATTCGTTCACGGTAACCGGCCGCACGGAAAGTCCCCGGGTGCAGCGACTGGGCATCAGCGATGCTCTGAATTTCTTCGCCGATGCGGCCAACGCGATTCCGGGCTTCCGCATGTTCACCATCGTGATTGGGATCAATCCGATCAACATGAGCCGCGTCGAGCGGAGCGCGGCGAACATCCTTCGCGCCATTGTGGAGTTCATTCCCGGCGGCAACCTCATCACGCGCGCGTTGGATACCTACAACGTTTTCGAGCGGGTGGGAGCCTGGGTCGAACAGCAGATCCGTTCGGTGGGCGTCACCGGCGCCGCCATTCGCGACGCCTTGAACCGGTTTCTGGATTCGCTCGGCTGGAGCGACATCTTCAATCTCGGAGGCGTCTGGGATCGCGCCAAGCGCATCTTCACCGAACCCATCGGGCGCCTCATCGACCTCGGCCGAGGGCTCATCACTGGGATCTTGGGATTCCTGCGGGATGCGGTGCTTCGCCCGCTGGCAGCGCTCGCCCAGAACACCCGAGGCTACGATCTGCTGAAGGCTGTGCTAGGCCGGGACCCGATCACTGGCGACGCGGTGCCCCGCACTGCCGACACCTTGATCGGCGGCTTCATGAAGTTGATCGGCCAGGAGGAGGTGTGGAACAACCTCAAACGCGCCAACGCCGTGGCCCGCGCCTGGGCCTGGTTTCAAGGCGCGCTCAGCGGCGTCATGAGCTTCGTCTCGGCCATTCCGGAGCTGATTGTTTCAACCCTGCGCTCGATCGAGCTGGCTGATTTCCTCCCGATTACGAATTTGTTTTTGAAAGTCGGGCGGGCCTTTGGCAGTTTCGTTGGCTCGTTCTTCTCGTGGGCGGGCGAGCAGGTCATGAGCCTGCTGCAGATTATCTTCGAAGTGCTGGCACCTGCCGTCATGCCCTACATCCGTCGGGCGGCGAGCGCCTTCCGGTCCATCGTCCAGAACCCCATCGGGTTCATCGGCAACTTGGTGCGCGCCGGCATTCAAGGCTTCCGACAGTTCGCCGGGAATTTTCTGACGCACCTCCGAAATTCGCTGATTCAATGGCTCACGGGCACGTTGAGCGGCGCCAACATCTACATCCCCCAGGCATTCAACCTGCGCGAGATCATCAAGTTCGTCCTCAGCGTGCTCGGCCTAACCTGGCAAAACATTCGTCAGAAACTCGTGCGGGCCGTCGGGGAAACGGCCGTGCGCGCCATGGAAACGGGCTTCGAGATCGTCATGACTCTTGTGACCCAAGGCCCGGCTGCCGCCTGGGAACGAATTCAGGAGAGCATTTCGAACCTGCGGGAAATGGTCATGGAACAGGTGATGACCTTCGTCCGCGATCGCATTGTCCAGGCAGCCATCACGCGACTGGTCACGAGCCTGAACCCCGCCGGCGCGTTCATCCAGGCCATCATCGCGATCTATAACACGGTGATGTTCTTCATCGAACGACTCCGACAGATCGCACAAGTCGCCATGTCGTTCATCGATTCCATCGCCGCCATCGCCAGCGGCGCCATCGGCGCGGCCGCCAATCGGGTCGAGCAAACGATGGGCGGCCTCCTGACCCTGGTCATTAGTTTCCTGGCCCGGCTGGTCGGACTGGGCCGCGTCAGCGACGCCGTCGTGAACATCGTCAATCGCATCCGCGCGCCCATCGAACGCGCGCTTGACCGGGTGGTGCAGTGGATTCGGGAGCGATCTCGCGCACTCCTAAGTCGCCTTTTGGGTGGCGATCCAAGCGCAAGTCCGGATCAGCGAGTGGAACGAGCAGTCGCCGAAGCTACGCAGGCAGTGAATCGATTCGGCGGACGACGAGTCACTGCGGTGATTCTGCGCCCGTTGCTAGTTGCGATTCGAACACGACATGCCCTCACATCGCTCGATGTTCTTGTCGAAGGTGGGAACTGGGCAGTTGAAGCGGTGCTTAACCCAAGACGCCGGCGCCGTACGGCGGCTCAGGTTGACGGGCAGACGGGCGCACCGTCAGAGCCAGTGATCGCCGTCAGCGCGCAGATTCAACTCCGGTCGCCTCGCGGCGGATGGAGCCCACATCCCTATCGCGTGACCGAGGTGTCGGCCACCCAACTCCAATACCAATTCGCCGGTGAGGGTGAACGACCGGCCAGCGCATTAACGCGCGGCACGTCACTGCTGTCAGCACGAGGTGAAAGCTGGCGTCCGTTCGTAGCAGCCTCCGTGCCTCTTCCGGAAGATGAAATCATCGCACTCAACGGTGGTTCAACGGGGACTGCTACTTCCTGGCCGGATTTCGTCTTAGCAAAGCGAGTTCTCAACTATCGGCACCATGTCCACCAGCTTAATCCTTCCAATATGGACTGGGAACACATCGTCGAGCAATCAGGCAGGGGTGAGAACTCCGTGACCAACTTAGCTCTCGCGAACCGGCGCCTCAACCAGGTGGACCTGAACCATTGGTTCGGCAGCCGCCAGGGATCTGGCGACGGTTTTCCCAACACTGGGTCACAGACCGTTCGCCAATACCTCGACGCCGTAGCCGCAAATGCTCAAGAACGCGCCCGGTGGAAACGACGCGCTTACCGCATTTTTGGTGTTTCGGTTCGACCCGCCAACAATGGTCGCGGGCCATACCAAAAACTGGATTAACAAAACCTCATTAGTCGTATTTCGAGTGTCGCATTGACCGCCATCAAATTTGGTCGATATCACTCAAAATTTGGTCGATATCACTCAACCGGGTCCGACGGTTCGGCTGCTCGCGACGACATTGGCAACCCGTGCGGGATACTTCGATTGGGCCCGGCTGGATTGCCGCCAGACCCGGGATCGACTCCGGTGTGGCATTGGTTCGGACTGACCGAGCAAAAGTGGTGTCGCCGGAGCCCAGGGTCGGTACGATGATACTTGAAATCGGCGCTATGAAACTCACATTCTTCGTGATCGCAGCCGGGCTCGCGGCGGCGATCGTTCTTGCTGCGGTCCTCTGGTTCGCCGACCGCAGTATTGGTTCCGCCGCGGCTTGGTTGCGAACCGTCCCTGAAGCGTTGGATCCGCAGACGGCAGTGATCCTTGGGGTCAGTTCCGTAGTGGCGTTGCTTTGCGCGTGGCGGATTGCCGGTGCCATCGGAGCCGCCAAGCGCCGAGAGACAAAAAGGCAGCCCGCCTCGGACTACGTCAACGTTTACCAGGCGGCCCTGGAAGCCTTGGCGAATCGACTCAAAAAGCAAATCAAGCCCTTGTCGGCCTCAGAGCGAACGTTGTTCCTTAAGGCCAGCGCCCCTGTGCTCGAAGAATACCGACTCTTGCTAGACCTGCTCTCCGACTCGGAAGCCACGGGCGAAGCGATTAACCTGCAAACGAACCGTCTCCTGCTCGCCATGCGCCGGGACTGTGGGTATTCCACCTACAATTTGGAGGACCAAGATTGGGCGGACATTTTGGGAATAATGCCGGGCGTTGTTTCGCAGCAAGCGAGCAGCACACCGCCGCGAACTAGCCGGCCCGTCGTGCCTAACGCTGGTCCCAGTCACCGACTTTAATCGCAGCGAAGCTCGTCTCGCTTGACCTGGGCCGGTCGCGCACAAGCGATCCCCAGAATTGATGGAGTGCATATGATCCTACTCACCGGATTCTATCTCGACTCAAGCGCCGCACGCGTGGCCGAGTTCGCGGAGTGCGTGCGTCGGAACTCAGCGAACCCCAGCATCGATCAAATCTCGGTTTTCCTTGAGGACCCCATCTCGCCAGCGGACGCCAAGGCGCGGTTCGATGCGCTGGCCCATCGAAAGGTGGAGTTGATTCCGTACGGACGTCGCCTGACTTTCGCCCATTTGCTCGAGCACGCCAACCGGCGCCTCGCCGGGGCAGTCGTGATCTTGGCCAATGCGGACATCTATTTCGACGAGTCCCTGGAGTTGCTCGAGGACCATTCGCTGACTGGACGTTGCCTTTGCCTGTCCCGTTGGGATGAAGCCGCCGACGGAGGTTTAATTCTGGTGGATCGTCCAGATAGTCAGGATGCCTGGGTCTTAGCGGCCCCCACACCCCCGATTCAATGCGACTTTTGCCTGGGCAAACCAGGCTGTGACAATCGATTCGCGTTCGAGGCGGAACGAGCAGGTCTGGAAGTTTCCAATCCGAGCCGCTCGGTCCGCGCACGTCACTTGCATCAAAGCGCGGTGCGACGCTATACCACGGCTGAGCGGGTGACGGGGCCAAACCGGTTCGTGCCACCATCCTTCTTGGCCAATGGAAAGAGCATCCAAGGTCAGTTCAGTCCAACTTTTCCATCGCATCGCGGGCTCCAAGTTCGACGGGCAATTGCAGCGCGTTGCCGCGAGATCGAGGCGACGGTCGCCCCCTATCTTGGAGGCGTGATCCCGGAGGCCTTGCGGCACGAATTGCGTCGCGCGGTGAAGATTCGTCTACCCGCGTTGGCGCGACCTGACGACACGACGTTGGCCACCGTAGGGTTCAAGGAGTCGATGGGATTTACAGTAGCGACCCTCGAATGCGGGGCCTCGACCCACAATAATTCGGATCGGCCGTTGGTATTCGTGCCGGAAGCGCTCGCCGGGATACGATTTACCCAGGTTGTAGCCAACCATTCGGCACCAGTGGAAGTTGAGTTTCGAACCGCCGGACTCCTCTATGTGCTCGCGGCTCCGGGCTGGGAAGGTTACTCGCCGGCGGCCACGTTCCTCAACGAGGCCGGTTGGCGTGAACCGATCGAAGGGCTGCGAGCGCGGGACGGGACGATTTTCGAGCCGTGGTCTTTGGTCGCAGGGGCTGGGGAGCGACTCGTCCTGCCAACACAAGTGATGCTGGCAGGAGCGGAATTGGTCCGTTACGCCTGACACCTACTCAGGGCAAATTGGGATGACCTCAAGTCGCATTCAGGAACTTTGGCGGCTCGATCCGGTGTGGGGTCATGCCCCGTGGCGGGCGGCTCAGTCGCGCCCAGAACGCGTGATGCATGTGCATCTCAACACGCCAGCGGAGCCGCAACGGTCGCTCTGCCAGGCCCTGCAGTCGTTGACGGTTGGAGCCAACTATTGCCGAATCGACTGGACCGGCCTGGCCGCTCGCGATCTGCCGAGCGCCGTCGTTTCGGCATCGGCAACGCTTCGTCCCACGCTGGTCTTCATGCAACTGCAGCGTGGCGGCGTCCTGACCCAAAACACGGTTACCGAGATTCGGCGAGTGTCGGGCAGCCCGGAGTTGGTGATTGCTTGCTGGTGTGGCGATGTCGGGGGCACGAATGGACCGTATCGACAACCGGGTGACAACTGGGCTTACGAACTCTCCAAAGTGTGTGATCTCATGCTCTACACCAGCATGAGCCAAGTGCGAGCCCATCGTTCCCGCGGAATGGACAACGCCGCTTACCTCCAAATCGGCTACGACGAGGATCGATATTTTGAGGGCGGAGACGACGAATTCGGCGACCGGTTTGACGCAGTGTTTCTCGGCGTCAACTACGATGAACGACACTGGTCAAGTCTGCCCAAGAACGACGCCGCACTCCGCCGGAAGGCCGCCGAAGCCCTCCGCCTCCACCTCGGCAAGCGGTTTGGACTTTTTGGCCGAGCTTGGGCCACGGGGGATGGTGACTTGCATCCGGCCCATAGTGGCGATGTCTACCGCCACTCTCGACTGGCGTTAAGCGTGTCGATCTCCAGCTTTTTGGAGAGATATAGCTCGGACCGGTTGTTTCGGGCCCTGGCCTGCGGGACGCCGGTCATGATGAAACGTTTTGACGACTGGGGGTCCCATGGGTTGGCACATGGCGAGAACGTTCTCGTTTGGGAGACGATTGACGAACTACTCGCGCTAACGAGTGAGTGGCTCGACCCGGCACGCCGTGAGCCGCTGCGGCAGATCGGCCGGAAAGGTGCTCGGCTGGCCCGCGAGCATTGCTCTTGGGGGATTCGAATGCAGGAGTTCACTCCCCTGATCGCCGCTGTGCGAAGCGTTTCGGTCGACCTTTCGCGGCCATGGTGATCGAGCACAGCATGCTGGCGCGGCTGATGGCCTATCATTGTCTCTATGAGCCCGAGACTGAGATTCGCGATCTCTTGGCCGTGATCGCGGAGACGCCGGCCAGAGCCTTTCTCGAAATCGGCACCCACAAAGGTTTCACCAGCGCGGTTGTCGCCTGTGCGTTTCCCCAATTGCGCGTCGTTACCGTCGATCTGCCCGATCCGACCCACACCCAGTGGAATCCTCTGCCGGGGAGTCAAGTTGGTGAGGCGCATCGTGCTGTCGGAGTACAACATCGCGTCGAGCAACGGTTGCTCGATTCGGCTGAGCTGTGGCGATTCAAAGGGCGTGGCGAAGTTTACGACGTGGTTTTTATCGACGGCGATCATTCCTTCGACGCGGTATTTCGCGACCTCGTCCTGGCCGCCGACCTCTTGCCGGCGGAGGGAGGCAAGCTAATCGCACACGACTATACCGATCCACATGAATCCCACCGACCGCACTGGACCATTGGAGTGCAGCACGCCGTGGATCGGTTCGTAGCGATTCGTCCGTTTCACAAGCGCAGGTTGGCTGGCCTCTTGGTGGCTCTCGAGAAGCAACCAGCACCCCGGCAAGCCTAGCCAGGATGATATTTCAGGGTAAGCTTGAGTGCGGATTCACCCTCACCCTCTCCTACATTCCAGATGAAGGACTACTCACAGCATGGAGAACAATCCATCATGGCGGACATCCTCGAGCAGATGGGGCTGGACACCGGGACGATTGTTGACCTTGGA
Source organism: Limisphaerales bacterium (assembly GCA_044230345.1). Lineage (GTDB taxonomy): Bacteria > Verrucomicrobiota > Verrucomicrobiia > Limisphaerales > JADJPG01 > JBGARF01. Next base: position 133,003 of record JBGARF010000023.1, on the reverse strand, counting down.
GCCGGCGATGGTTGGACGATATCGAACAGCCGGCGACTGCTCGAACTCGGCTGGAAGGGTGTTTTGATCGACGTGAATGGTCACGGTGACCGGGACGTGCATGAACACTTTCTCACGCGCGAAAACGTCGTCGCGATTGTCTCCCAGTACACCGATCGGGTCGATGTGCTTACCATCGATCTCGATGGGAACGACTACTGGATCCTCTACGCCCTTCTTGAGTCTATGAGTCCCTCTTTAATTGTGTGCGAAATCAACACTCGGTTCGAGGAAGCCGAGGCCGTCGCGATCGTCTACGATCCGGCACACAAATACGACGGGACCGATTACTACGGCATGAGCATGGGGGCGGTGCGGCACCTCTGCGACAAGTTTGGGTATGCGCTGGTGGACTACAACGGACTGAACGCGTTTATGGTTCGTTCCAACCTACGCTTGACCCCGCGGAACTGGGCCTACTCCCAAAGGTTCGATCACCGGCCTGGAAGTGGCCGTTGGGTCTCCGTGAAATGACGCGAGGAGCGCTCGGCGTAACACGACTTGGAGGACTGCAAGGTAATGAAAACGGTAACCGTCGGCATTTTCGTAGATTCAGACACGGATCGCCTTCGGCAGACACTGGTTTCCCTTCAGCAACATCCAGGGCCCAAGCATCAACTTGTGGCTCTACTTGACGGGATCCAACCTGTTCCAAGCTGGCCTGCCTCGAGTCTCGAGGGAGTGCTACAGTCTGGCACGCCAGAGGTCCGGGGAGCCGCAGCCTGTTTCAACCGGTTGATAAGTTCCGGAACCTCAGACGTTATTGTTTTTCTCGAGAGCGGTGTGACGGCCGACGCGGGCTGGCTCGATCGGCTGCTTGCAGGCCTAGCCGCCGATCCCGCCAACGGGCTGGCTGGGCCATCGACCAACCGGTGCTGGAATGCGCAGGGCATCTTCCCCAAGGCCGGCTGTTCAATGGCTGATGTCAAACGTTGCTCGGCGGAAGCGTCCCGACGATTCGGGAACGAAACACGAACGCTGGAGCCGTTGTACTCGCTGGCGGAGTTCACTTACGCCGTCCGGCGGGAAGTGGTCGACGCCATCGGACTGGCCGATGAAAGCTACGGCCTCGGCCCGTGCTGGGAAATGGACTACAATATCCGGGCCGCAAGGGCCGGTTGGCGAGGAGTCTGGGTTCCCGGAGCCTATGTGCACCGCGCTCCCATGACGGAACGACGACGACAGGACGAGGACCGATGGTTCGAGGCCAGCAAACGACGATACCAGGACAAGTTCTGCGGAGCCCGCCTCCGCGGGGAAAAGGCCGACTATCGCTCGCACTGCCGCGGTGATGCCTGTCCCAATTTCGCGCCCCATCTGCAGAAACGATCCGTATCCCTGCCCAAAGCGACTTCTGTGGAGAGCGCGAGGCCCGTCCCATCGCCACCGGCCATCGAAATGGTCCAGTCGCCTTTGGTTTCGTGCATCATGCCAACGTGTGATCGGCTGCCGTTCGTCCAGCAGGCGATCGATTGCTTTTTGAAGCAAGATTACACTCATTCGGAATTGATTGTGATCGACGACGGCCGCCAACCGGTCGAACCGTTGCTTCCCAAAAACCCTCGGATCCGGCTCATTCGCCTACCCGAACGAAAATGCGTCGGGACAAAACGAAACATTGGCGCCACGGCGGCGCACGGAGAATTGATTGTCCACTGGGACGACGATGATTGGTATCCGCGCGACCGCGTTCGACGCCAGGCGGGGGCGATGGACGGAAGCCAATCCGCCGTGTGTGGCACGAGCACACTGTTTTACATGGAGCCGGCGACCGGCCGGGCTTGGCAATACCGGTATTCGGGCAACCGAGCCTGGGTTGCGGGGAACACACTGGCCTATCGAAAATCCTGGTGGTCTGCGCATCCCTTCCCAGACATCCAGGTGGGCGAAGATACTCGGTTCGTCTGGAATACTCCGGCTGGGGTAGTCGCCGACCTCAACGACCCAAGTCTTTGTGTCGCCCAGATCCACGACAACAATACCAGCAGAAAAACCACCGGCAGCGCGTTCTGGCAGACTCACTCACCCTCAGACCTGCAGCGGCTTCTCGGCGACGATTGGCACCCATTCCTGGCGGCTGGAGGGTGCCCATCGAGCTCAGGCAAGCCTCTCGTCTCCTGCATCATGCCGACCCACAACCGGCGGTCGCTGCTCGTTTTAAGTCTGGACTGTTTCCAGGCACAGCAATATTCGAACAAGGAACTCATCGTAGTCGACGACGGTTCGGATCCCGTCGCGGACGCCGTCCGCGACCTGGAGTTCGTTCGCTACATTGCATTACCCAAGCGAACTACCATAGGACGGAAACGAAACCTGGCGTGCGAATCGGCACGTGGTTCGATCATCGCCCACTGGGACGACGACGATTGGTACGCCCCGCATCGTCTTTCAGTCCAAGTGGCCCCCCTATTGGCAGGCGCCGCCGAAATGACTGGGCTGGTGAATTCATTCCAAGCGGAACTCTCGACCGGAAACTTCTGGCGACCGACACCAGAATTGCACCGCCGCATGTTCGTTGGCGACGTCCATGGAGGAACCCTCGTCTATTGGAAACGAATCTTCGATCAAGGTGCCCGTTACCCGGAGGTCAATCTAGCGGAAGACGCCGCATTTCTTCGCACGGCACAGCGGCGCGGCCAGCGCCTGCTGCGTCTCGAAAATTCCGATGTTTTTGTCTATATGCGGCACGGACGGAATGCATGGCAGTTTCAATCCGGCGAATTCATCGATCGAGCTGGATGGGAAATGTTGGGCCGTCCCATGTTCTTCCCCGAATCGACGCTTCAAGCCTTCCGCGACGCCGCATCGACATGAATCGCCACATATTGCATTGTCAATACTCACACAGAGTGAGGCCACTGACGCTGAGAGGTTTCACAGAAAACTGGCGCTATGGGACGCCCCTGAATCCAAACCATGAACCTAACTGAACAAGAACGGCAGAAATTGATCGAACTAAACCGCAACATCGCCAAGGCCGAACGGGAACGTGACGAGACGTTTCTTATGCGCGTGTTAGCGGATGACCTTCAGTTTCGTCGCGGGAACGGGAACGTAGCAGACAAGGAAGCATACCGCTTGGGCATCGTTGATTCCGCCAACACCTATGACTACGTGCATCCGGAGGACATCGAAGTGTTGTCCGCGGGCGAGATGGTTGTAGTCGCGCTGAAAGTGTGGGCCAAGGGCGTCCGCGGCAAAGGAACAGCCACGGAGACCCACTTCCAGGGGATCTATCGCAACGTGCGGCTATTCGGACGGGACCCAGAGAGTCCACAAGGATGGCGTTGCCATATCTGGTTTAACGAACAAGTAGCTGGCTGAAGGTCATCACCATTTGAGCTTCGTCACCTTTTCGGCCAGCCTGCAACTACGCAGAAGGTAGAACAAACTCATGGGATCGCGTAGCTTGACCGTCAACTACCGCCCCGTTTCGGCAGCCCTCAGGGCGCGTTTAGTCGGAACCGCTTACCAACTCCCAGATTTCGGAGCCCCAAATCCGGAAAGCCTCAAGGGCTATCGCGCGGCGCTTGTAACCACTCACGGTCCTGAACGGCCCGAATTCGACGTGCCGTTGAACTATCTGCGAAGCCGGGGTGCATCGGTGGAGGTCGTGACGCAGGACTGGTTGTTCGACTGGCAGCCCGAAGCGCGAGGCGCGGTCGCGCTCGTGCAATGGCTTACAGTCAACGTTTGTGCCCAGGCGGATAAAAAGGTTTCTGATGCTAAAATCGAGGAATACGATGTAGTCATCATTATCCGAGGTGCCTGGAACCCGATCATGCTTCGGACGGACGGGGGATGAAAGACTTCATCCGCCGCGCGCAGGACGGCAAACGGCTCGTGGCCGCGATCTGTCATGGGCCCCAACTCTTGATAAGCTCCAAGGCCTATCCGCCTGGTACGCTAGCCACCAGCGTAGGCGATGTCAGGATTGATTTGGCCAACGCGGGTTTCAGGCTGCCCGATGGCCCGAGCAATGCGGACGATTATGATCGCGCTCACCCCGTGGTCTACGACCCAAGTCAGCGACTTATCACCAGTCCGAATCCGACGGCTCTCAAAGAATTCTGTAAACAAATCCACATGCGGCTTCAGGAAATGCCCCCGTGCAATCGAAAGGCCAGCAGTGGCTGACTCTGGAATTCGTGGAAGCTTAGGCATGAAATCCCTTCGTAGTTTGTTTGGCGTCGCTGTGGTGCTCTGCCCGCTGGCGGAGTTCCCCGATCGGGCCGTCCTGAGCGTTATCCACGGGTTGGACTCGTTTCGAGGCGTTGAACCCTCATGCGGGCGCCGGTTGGGAACCTCGTCCGCGCCGCCTCGCGAATCCGCGCTACGGATCTCGGCAAGTCGCTGCGAGCAACGCCGATAGGAGCGCCGCGAGCAAATGCGCGCGCTCCGCTTGATGGCGGCCGCAGGCGGCCCGCTGCTGCCCCCCGCAGAGATAGACCGTGGGTGATTTTGTCAGGCGCAGTCCGCTCATCGATTTCAACTAAGAGGTTCAAGAAGCGGGGCGGCGGTTTGCGCCTAATGTCTCACCAAACACTGACAGAGCGGGAGTTTTTGCTTCCAGAAATCGCGAAGCTTGCACCAATTACCAAGCGCCTATGAATCCATTGCAAAGGGCCGTTACATCACGTCAACCAGAGATACGGTTGAGAATGTTTTGCCATGGTATCGTTCTCCTGGCCGCCCTCCACCATCCGTTTGCCTGGGCCGAGTCTGCATCCACCGCGCCATTGACAAACCCGCCCGCTCCGGCAGGAGAGGCCATTGCCGGTTCCAGCTCTGGAAAAAACGAGGCAGCTCAAGTCAAAGCGGCAAGGGTCACCGGCGCTGTCTCCATCGTTATCGCTTTGCTCGGAACTCTAAGCGCGGTTCTCAGCGAACGACGCGCCGCCGTCCGGGAGGACCGCGTCGAGAAGCTGAAGGCCGATCTTGATCTCCGCAAAGCAGTCGAAGTCGAGCATCAGAAAGTGATCCAGGACTTGCAAAGTGACATCGACAAGGACATTCGCACTCAACGACTGCAGCACTATCAAAAGCTGTGGGGACTGATGATCAATCTTCCGAAGTATCCCGAACCCGCAGTATTGGACTCCCAATCGTTGAAGACTTTGTCCGGGTTGCTTCGCAATTGGTATTTCGAAGGCGGTGGCCTAGTGATGTCGTGGAAGACACGCGATAAGTATTTCGACCTCCAAGATGCCTGCAAAATCGCCTTGGAAAAGACTGCTGAAAAATGGAAGGACGCGTCGGAACTCGCGACCAAAGCCGATGCCTTGGATTCAGCGGTCAACATTCTGCTCGAACCAAGAGCCTCGGAGTTCCTGATTACCCGTCTGGATCGCGGAGCGAGTTGGAGAAACGCAATTCCTATGCCGATAGCCCGACTCGCTCTTCTTCCAAGTGAGAAATTCCAGGAGGGTGGACTCCTGGTTCCTGGCGTCGTAGAGCAACTACGAAAACTGGGAAGCGATCTTCGCCAGAGTATGACCGAAGACGTTTTGACACGACGAGTATCCTTGTTGGAACGGAACTTCTCATGTCAGCGCCCCCCGGCAACGCCGGAGGCTTGACCGAGGGTGAAACGATCAAAGCGCCTACATCTCCAGTTGTTCGAGGCGTTTATCGTGCTGCTTCTGATTCTAAATGCATCGGCGAACGGCATCCAGTTCTTGCCGACCGTCGACACCGAGCAACTTCGCGCCCAGGAATGTTGGCCATCGAAGTTGCATCGGCGCCCTGCGTAGACACTTGCAATATGGATCGCACTCTTTCCTTTGATGAACCCCATCATGCTCGAAACCGAATACTCCGGAGGCACCGACAATAACATGTGCACATGCTCGGGCGCCAAGTGACCATCGTCCCCGCGGCAAGGATGTTCGTGTTTCCCGGGCGTTCAAGAGCTGAGGTTTCCCCGGCCCCCAGAAGTTTTCGACTCAAATCCCGGTCCGTCTTCTCTCCCTCCTCCAGTTTTTCCTTCAGCAATCGAGTAAAAATCGGTTCAGATCGGTGTTGGTGGAGTTATTTGCAATGGCCTGTAAACATTGGGTATTTCTCTCTTGCAACCGGGCATGAGCCGGTCGATTCCTACCTTCACCTCCAAACCGCACCATGCTTGCAGTCTGCTGCAACGGTTTGGGTTGGCTTTGTGGGCTGACCGTCAGTGAAAGTTCGAGTAGTTTTGCCCGGCCGGCACTAGCTCCGGACCGGACACCCAGTTGCAACTAACGCGGCAGGGCAACAGCGATGCCCTCCTGTGCTCAAAACCACGCGGGTGCGCCTGACCCGTCGCTATCGCCTTTTCCGCCGCGGGTCCGGAATTTTCTTCCTCGAAGCTCGCACCCCCGCCCTCAAGATGGTCTCCGGACCAAGATTCGGAACGAGGCAAACCGCTTCCTCTCTACCCTCTTCCTTCTTTGCAATGAGGCGCACCGTCAACCGGCCCTCAATCTGCAGATCGCCCGCGACCACCTCATCGCCGTCGATCTAAAGACGCCGACCGAAAGTCCCCGTCTGGAAATCCCTCGATTCGACCTGGATTCGCCCAACCAGACCGGGGCTTCCACGGCTACACCGCTTCAGCATTAGAACGTTCCTTGCTGATCTGAGGATCCGAACTCCAAGCCCAATTACGTCTTCGATTGACGGTGATCGGTGCGTCGGCGGCCCGATTGAGCCATTTGTGATTGGCACTGAGGCTTCAAGTTCACAGGTGGCGAAAGGTTTTCTGCCGTTCTGTGAGGTGTGTCCGAGCGGTTTGAGCAGGCCAGCGGACACCAGGGTCGAATAGTGGATCGGCCATCACGCGCACAGGATAGCAACCGTTGAATGGACGAAGGTGGAGCTGATACGCGTCTTGTTCGGGTCAGGAGCGTGTCGCTGAACGGACATACTCGGGACGGCGACTCCCGATTTTGTCGGATATTTATTCCGCTCGGAATTCAGAAATGGATGCGGATTGTCACAGCAAAATCCGGGGTGAATTCCCAATCAGTCCTCGGCGGGTTGGTGACCAATATTTCAAGCAGTGAACACATTCCGCGCGTGAAGTCCTAGGGGCAGTCCTTGGCGTCCGGGGCCAGTTCCAGGAGGAACGGAACGCGGCGAGCCAAGCGACTGCGTGATCGAGCCGACCCGTAGTATCCTGGAACTGGACCCGGCCGCCATACAATCGCCTGCTCGACTTCACGCACACCATCCTCAAGCGGCTAGTCGGATACTTCTGGGCGTCCAATGGATGTCCCGATGGTGAAGGGCGGCGCGGGATCGCTTGAATGTCCGTGCGCGAGGGAGTTTACGTTTGAATCCAGATTCGCTCACTCGTCCGTGAACGCGAAGTCCGAGTAGCCAACCAACTCCGGGACATTCTTGACGACGTCATTGCCGCTCAGGACTAGATCGATCGAGTGGGCAAGACGCATTCAAACACTCGGAGAAGTGCACGGCGAACGATGTGCGCAGGTTCCGTCGAATGATTCATTCGCGGTGCCGAAATCGTCGAGAACCAGTGTCAATGTTCGCCTGAATGGCAGCTCACCGAGGCGGAGGCAAACGTCATGGTCATCTGTCTTTTTGCAGGGCACGCCGGCCCCCTTACCCAGGTAAGGAATTTCGTCTGCAAACTAGTCGCGAAATAGCCGCCATTGAGCAGCGACGTGTCCGCGAGAATGTCCTCGCGATTGTCCGTGCCCGCGACCGCGGCAGTCTGCGTCCGTGTCCTGGCAACGGCCGAGGGCAGTCCATGTCCCCGTTCAGGCAACGGCAAGTCCGCGGTCACGACCGCGTCCACAAACAGTCCGTGACCGTGGACAGTCCGCATCCACGGACTCGTTCTGAACACGGACAGGCAACGGTCAGGCCTTGGTATTTCCTCGGGCTAAGACCGACCGACCCAAGACCCAAGCATAGCGACTGCATTGATACACCAAGGTCCGGGGCTGCGGTATGCGCCCCTTCTGCGCTCGCGCCGGCTCAGGCCGGCTCTCAGTTTTCGCCTGTTGGTGGCGGGAAATGACGGGCGAATGCCGCGCATGTCGCGCCCGCTTCCCGGCCCAGTGCGCCCCCGGCCGCATCCGTCCCTCGTCGCTTTGATCGCGGAACAGAATCTGTTTCTCCACGACTTCCGACTCAAACAAGCCTCGGGATTGACGGGTGCGGCATTCAGCCGGATGGACGAGCTTATCCCGACCGCCAATGCCGGAGGCGGCAGGCCCGGCCGGCCTCGGCACGGCAAGCAACCACCTCCACTGAGGGCCTTAGCAACAATTCACGCCAAAGCCGACGACGGACAGCATCGTTCCGAAGCTCATGCCCGCGGCGAAATCCGCCGATACACCTTCGACTCAGCCGGCCATCCCGGCCGGGCATGCATGAACGAAATGGTTCGAGTGATGGTGGTCGAAGACCAACCGGAGGTCATCCGGATGGTGGCCGACGTCCTGGCCCAGGCGGATCGTGGCGGATTCTTCGTTGAATCCGTCAGCCGCTTGTCCGACGCCCTTCGCCGCATCGTTGCCGGCGGCATCGACCTGATCCTCCTCGATCTGTCGCTGCCCGACAGCACGGGAATGAACACCTTCCAAGGCATGTTCCGCGCCGCACCCGAACTGCCCATCGTGGTGTTGACCGGCCTGGATGACGAAGAGGTCGGTCTCGCCGCGCTTCGCGAAGGCGCCCAGGATTACGTCTTGAAAAGCGAGCTCAGCCCGCGCGCCCTGGTCAGGACCATCCGCTTCGCCATCGAACGGAAACGGGGCGAGGAAGCCCGGGGTCGTCTCGCCGCCATCGTGGAGTCCTCCGCCGACGCGATCGTCAGCGTCAGCCTCGAGGGCCTCATCATCAGCTGGAACGCCGGCGCCCAGGCGGTCCTCGGATACACGGTCGACGAGGTGGTTGGACGTCCCTTTGGCGTGCTGTTCGCTCCGGGCCGTCACGAGCAGGTCACCCAATTGATCGGTCGCATCAGCGCCGGGGACACGCTCAAGGACTTTGAAAGCATCCTCCGCCGAAGCGACCAGTCGGAGGTAACCGTGGCCATCGGCCTTTCCCCCATCCGCAATGCGGTCGGCCGAATCATTGGCACCTCCATGATCGCCCGGGACATCGGCGATCGAAAGCAGCAGGAGGAACAGAGCCAGCAACTGATTGGCGAGCTGCGCGAGGCACTGACCAAGGTCAAAGCCCTGAGCGGACTTCTGCCCATCTGCGCCTGCTGCAAGAAAATCCGCGACGACCACGGTTACTGGACCCAGGTGGAACTGTTCGTCATGGCGCACAGCCAGGCGGAATTCACCCACGGCATCTGCCCGGACTGCGAAGGCCAATACCGTCAGCGACTCGCGGCCGGCCGCTGACGATTCAAGCAGGCCCGGTCACGACAGACCGGACCGGACAAGTTCGATCACGCGGGCCACGGCATCCTCGATCTTCACCAGCGTCAATTCGCCGCCGCGCCGCTTGATCTCGACCTCGCCCTTGGCCAGAGATTTCTCGCCCAAGCCCAGCCGCACCGGGATGCCGATCAGATCCGCATCCTTAAACTTCACCCCCGCGCGTTCGTCGCGATCGTCGAGCAACACATCGATCCCTTGCGCCGTCAGTTCAGCCAGGAACCGTTCCGCCAGCTGCATGGCCTGGCTGTTCGGATCCACGTTCAGCGGCGTGATGCAAACGTGATACGGCGCGACGTTCAGCGGCCAGATTACTCCGTCCTTGTCATTGCTCTGTTCAATGACCGCCTGCAATGTCCGCGTTACGCCAATGCCGTAACAACCCATCACCGCGGGTTTGCGCGCGCCGGTCTCGTCCAGGAAAAGCGCGCCGAGTTTTTCGCTGTACTTGGTGCCCAGCTTGAACACATGTCCAACCTCGATGGCCCGGCGGATCTTCAGCGGCAGGCCGGACACGGTGCAAAGTTCCCCGGCCACGACTGTGCGCAGATCGGCCCAGTGATTCACCTGAATGTCCCGCGCCACGTTCACATGACGCAGATGGAAGCCGTCCTCGTTCGCGCCGGTGGTCATGCCGGCCGCACCCCGCAATGATTCGTCAGCGTAAACCGGAAGCCCCGGCTTTTTGCGGGTGGAAGTGACTGCGCCGAGACTGCCGGGACTCGCCCCCATGGCTTCGACGATTTCCTCGGCGGTGGCCGGCCGGAAAGTCGTGGTCCCCAGTTGCCCGGCCAGTTTGGCTTCGTTCAATGTGTCGTCGCCCCGCAGCAGCACCAGAATCAGTTTGCTGTCGGCCACAAGAATCAGTGTCTTGATCTGCTGGTGAGCGGCCACGCCATGAGGTGGCTTGGCCAACTGATCGATGGTGACCACTCCCGGTGTCGCGAATTTTTCCGGCGCCGCCCCCGTGTCCACGGTCGGAGTGGCCGTCAGCGCGCCGCGGCTGGTCGCCTTCTCGATGTTCGCCGCATACTTCCCGGACTCACAATAAACGACATCGTTCTCACCGGTCTCGGCCGGCACCATGAACTCATGGGAAAACTTGCCACCGATCACGCCGGTGTCGGCCTCGACGGGAAACGCCTGCAGACCGCACCGAGCGAAGATGCGCGTGTAGGCGTCGTACATCTTTTGGTAACTGGCCTGGGCCGCGTCGTCCGAGACGTCGAAGCTGTAGGCATCCTTCATGACGAACTCCCGCGCGCGCATCAGGCCGAAGCGCGGCCGAATCTCGTCCCGGAACTTCGTTTGGATCTGATAGAAATTTTTGGGCAGCTGCCGGTAGGAGCTGATCTCGGAAGCAGCGAGGGTCGTGATGACTTCCTCGTGGGTTGGGCCGAGCAGCCATTCTTTCCGGGCGCGATCCTTGACTTTGAACAGCACTTCCGCGGCGGTTTCGTAGCGACCGCTTTGCTGCCAAATCTCGGGCGGCTGCAGCGCGGGCATCAGCACCTCGATGGCGCCGGCGCGGTCCATTTCCTCGCGCACGATTCGCTCGACCTTCCGCAACGCGCGCAGCCCGAGCGGAAGAAACGTATAGACGCCGCTCGCCAGCTTGCGCAGCAGGCCGGCGCGCAGCAGCAGTTTATGGGAAAGGATCTCCGCTTCGGCGGGTGCTTCCTTCAGGGTCGGAATGAGTGTTTGGGTCCAGCGCATGAGGACGGGAGTGTTATGGGATGCCGGAAGAGAGGCAAGCCTCTCATTGCCGATTTTGGAGTGCCGAGTTGAGATTGAGAGATGCTGAGAGCAGCCGAGGCGATGCCGAGATCCGGCAGGCGAACGAACGTGACGACCCCCTCGGAACAACGCGAACGCAACCACCCGCCTACTTGACCATGTTCACCAGCGGGGAGAGGCCTTGAATGCGAACCTCGAGGCGGTCGCCGGATTCGATCGGGCCCACGCCGCTCGGTGTGCCCGTCAGGATCACATCGCCCGGCAGGAGCGTCATGTTGGTCGAGATGAAACTGACCAGATGATAGCAATTGAAGATGAGCTGGCTGGTATTGGAGTTCTGACGCAGCTGCCCGTTTTGGAATAACTGGATGGTCAGATCATGGGGATCAATCTTGGTCTCCACATACGGCCCCAGTGGCGTGAACGTATCGAACGACTTGCACCGGGCCCATTGGCTTTCGGAATTCTGGATGGTTCGATCGCTGATGTCCTGGGCGGCGGTGTAGCCAAAAATATAACGGGCCGCGGCGGCCGGCGTGACGTTGCGCACCCGACGACCGATGACAATTGCCAACTCGGCCTCGAAATCGACGCGGTGCGCCGAGAACGGAATTTCGATCTTCGATCCGTCGGGGATCAACGAGGTCGGAGCCTTGAGCCAAAACAGGGGTTCTTTCGGAACCGGCTTGTTGGACTCGCGGGCGTGATCCGCGTAGTTCAGCCCCACGGCAATTACCTTCGAGGGGCTGACCGGCGTCAGATTGCGCAATCCTTTAAAAGGCGTCGGCTTTTTGTCGAAAGAAGGCGATCCAAAGACGTCGCCATGCAGGCGGAACAATTGTCCGTCGACCACTTTGGCGTAGAAGATTTCATCGCCTTTTTGGAAACGCCCGATGGCAGCCATATTTGTGGGTCGATTAGTAACAAAAGCGGGAAAGACGTCGCAAGCGCAAAGTCGGACAGGCCGACGAAAGGCGCGGAAACAAGGCTCATGGTGCCGTGGGCGTGGGACGGTTTCCGTTCCGCTCGGGTGGCGTGCCCTTAAGCCCCCGAAGTTTCTGTGGCGGTTTGCCGCGGGCTGCCTATATTGACGGCCATGATTTGCCGCTTAGCGGGCAGCCTCAGCCCCAATCGAGACCGGTTGACCTGCCTGCTGTTTTGCTTCCTGCTCGCGGCTTCCCCTGCCCTGACGATTGCTGCCGCTCCCGCTTCAATTCCTCCGCGAGCCTTCGCGTGGCACCAGGATCAGCAGAGCGTCGACGCCGATCTCAACGCGGCCGATCTGGTTCCGGTTTTGGAACGTGTGGCCAAAGCCACCGGATGGGCTGTCTATCTCGAGCCCGGCACGAAACGAACCATCACGGTGAAGTTCAAAGGCCGCGCTCCCGATCGGGCCTTGGATTTGTTGCTCGGAGACATTTCCCGTGCCCTCCTGCCCGGAACGAATGGCGGCCCGCATCGGCTGCTGGTGTTTCGCGGCAGCCAGAAGGACGCCACCCAACGCATCGCGCCACTCGACCCGAAGAAGCCGATCCCGAACGAGCTCATCGTTTCGGTCAAGCCTGGCACGGACCTCGACGCGCTTGCCAAAAAACTCGGAGCGAAAATTCTCGGACGTTCCAAAGGATTAAGTTCCGCGCGCCTTGCTTTTGAAGACGAGGCCGCCGCAGACGCCGCCCGCAAGGCGCTGGAATCGAATGAAGACGTCACCTCGACCGACCCGAACTACGCCGTCGCGGAACAGCCGGTCCCGGAGGATTTCGCCGGCACGGCGCGCGGCCCCAGCATAAAGCCGGTGCAAGGCGGCGACCCGGTCCTTGTCGGGCTGCTTGATACTCACGTGGGCTCGCTCGGGGCCGCCTATGACTCTTTCCTCGTTGATCGCATCAACGTTGCCTCAACCACCGCCGGCACGAGCGAAACGCTTGAGCACGGTTCGGCCATGTTTGGCACCGCGTTAAACGCGCTGAAAGGCGAGAATTCGGGCTCCAACGTGCGGTTCCTTGCCGTGGACGTATATGGCGGCAATGCCACCACTTCCACCTTCGAACTAACCGAAGGGCTCAGTCAGGCCACGGAACGCGGCGCCCGAATCATCAACATGAGCCTGGGAGCCGAAGGCGACTCGCCCTACTTCGGACGCTATGTCGACCAATTGGTCAAAGCCGGCTATGTCATTGTCGCCTCCGCCGGCAACCAACCAGTATCAACTCCCACGTATCCGGCCGCGTACTCGGGCGTCATCGCCGTCACAGCCGGGGTCGCCCCCGGTCAATTGGCGCCCTACGCCAACAAAGGCTCCTTCGTCGACGCCATGGCTCCGGGAACCAGCCTGGTGAATTACAACGGCATGACGTGGCGAGTCACCGGCACCTCGCCGGCCGCGGCCTATGTCACGGGCTTCCTCGCCGACAAAATGGACGCCCGCGGCCTCTCCGCCAACGATGCCATCGCCCTGATGCTGAAAACCTTTCCGACCCCGACGGCCGGACGCTGAGCCGTGACACGGCCGCGGCCCCAACCGGAGCCGTCACCGCTGTGACAGCCGTCACGGCACCGTAACTTGGCACCCGGCCAACATCTGTTAGGGTTGGCGCCTTGCAGACCAAACCAAACAGCCAACCCAAGACACGCCCAGAGCCCGCGAGATTCTTGAATCGCGAACTGAGCTGGCTGGAATTCAATGAGCGGGTCCTGGAAGAAGCCCGCGATTCTGGCAACCCGCTCCTTGAGCGGGTCAAGTTTCTCGCCATCTCCGGCTCGAATCTTGACGAGTTCTTCGAAGTGCGCGTGGCTGGTCTGAAGCAACAGGCGGAGAGCGGCAGCACGGAACGAAGTCCCGATGGCCTGACCGCACCCGAAGCGCTCCAGGCAATCCGCCAGCGCACGCTCCGCATGGTTGCCGAACAAAACCGGTGCTGGCAGGCGGAGCTGCGCCCGCAACTCGCCCGCCACGGCATCCGGTTCCTCGAGGTCAGCCAGCTGAAACGAAAGGATTTCGAGTGGCTGGAATCGTTCTATCGCAAGGAGGTCCACCCCGTCCTGACCCCGCTCGCCATCGACCCAGCGCACGCCTTTCCCCAGCTGTTGAACAAGTCGCTCAACATGATCGTGTCGCTGGAAATGACCACGGCTGGAAAGTCTCTCCGTCATCTCGCCGTCGTCCAGGTCCCCCGAGCCCTCCCCCGCCTCGTCCGCCTCCCGCGCCATCTTCGCCCCAGACACGAATACGTCTTTCTCGCCCACGTGATTGGAAATTTCCTGGGCGACCTCTTCCCCGGCACCCGCATCCTCGGTTATTGGCAGTTCCGTATCACCCGGAACAGCGAGCTTTACATCGACGAGGAGGAAATTCGCAATCTGCTCAAGGCGGTCGAATCGGAACTTCACAACCGGCGGCGCGGCGCCGCGGTGCGGCTGGAGGTCGAACAGAATTGTCCCGCCCGGATCCGGTCCGCCCTCCTCGACACGTTCAACCTTTCCCAGGACGACCTCTACGTCATCGACGGGCCGCTGAACCTTGTCCGCCTGATGGCGATCTACGAAGGCGAGCCCGCGCCCACCTTGAAGGACACTCCCTTCGTGCCGCCCATCTCGGCTGCTCTGCGCGACCGCGCCGACCTGTTCGCCGCCATTCGCGAGCGCGATATTCTGCTCCATCATCCCTACGAAAGCTTCGAAAGTGTCGTGGACTTTCTGGAGCAATCGTCGGTCGACCCGATGGTGCTCGCGATCAAGATGACGCTTTATCGGACCGGCGGCGACCGGCGCATCGTTGAGGCATTGATCCGCGCCGCGCGCAATGGAAAGCAAGTCACCGCCGTGGTGGAACTGCGGGCACGTTTCGACGAGGCCAACAACATTCAATGGGCGCGCCAGCTGGAAGAGGCCGGAGTCAACGTCGCCTACGGGCTTGTGGGCTACAAGATTCACGCCAAGATGTGCCTCGTGGTCCGGCGCGAAGGGCATGCGCTCCGACGATACCTCCACCTCGCCACCGGCAATTACAACGCCAGCACGGCCCGCCTCTACACCGACCTCGGCTACTTCACCGCCCGGACGGACTTCGGCGAAGACGCCGCCAACCTTTTCAATCTCCTGACCGGTGTCTGCCAGTTCACGGGCATGAAAAAACTGGTGGTGGCGCCGTTTGAAATGCACTCCCGGGTCGTCGATTGGATCGAGCGCGAAACCGACTTCGCCCGACGAGGACTGCCCGCCCGCATCATCGCCCGCATGAACTCGCTCGTAGACACCAAAGTTATCGAGGCGCTGTATTCGGCGGCCGATGCCGGCGTGAAGATCGACCTCCTCGTGCGCGGGATTTGCTGTTTGAGCCCCGGCCACGCCGGAGCCCGCCAAAATCTGACCGTCCGCAGCATTGTCGATCGCTTTCTCGAACACAGCCGCGTCTGGTATTTCGAGAATGGCTGCCAACCCCAGGTCTATGTCGCCAGCGCCGACTGGATGCCCAGGAACTTCTTCCGCCGCATCGAAGTCGCCTTCCCGGTCGAAGACGGCGTCATCGTCGACCGCATTGTCCGGGAAATTCTCGGCGGATCCCTCGCCGACAACGTCAAGGCCCGCCTCCTTCAACCCGACGGCACCTATCTGCGCGCGTCACCGGCGCGGGGCAAATCCGTCGTCCGCAGCCAGTCCATGTTCATGGCGCAGGCTCTCGAAGGCGAACGGCCGCATGCGAGAAAAAAGCAGCGCGGCCGCTGGCTGCCCGAGATGCGCACCGCCCCCCGTCCGCCTGAACTCGGGCTGAAGCCGAAACGCTAGACCCGCATCTACTCCAACCACGCCCGAAGGGTTCGCTGGCCTTCCGCCACCAGAAACAGTTCGCCCGCCTCGAATCCTGAGGCGCGGGCTCGATTGGCGATCGCCCCCGGATCGATCGCCCGCTTTCGCAGGCGCGCGCGAATCTGGTCCGGCAAGAGCCGTGGCAAGTGCTCCGTGAGACTTGCACAGAACGTCAGGTCAATGTGGGTGACCGCATCTTCGGTCACCTGAATATGCAGCGATTCAGCTTTCATGACGCCACCAGCCTGAATTCCTCCGTTGCCAACCTCGTGCCGACTTTGCAACGACCACGTGAGATCAGGCCGGGCGCGATTGGCCGGCGATTTAAGTCCCGACGCGGCAACGCCGATAATCTAGCTATGTCGGTTTCAGCCACCAGCGGGTCGTCCCTGCTCCAAAGCGTCCTCGATTCCCAATCGAGCCGGGCCGACACCGAAGTCGCCCTGCTCAAGAAGGTGCAAAACCTGATGAAACAACAGGGGCACGCCATGATCGAAGTGTTGGAACAAGCGGGCGCCGCATCGTGCCAGGACTGCCGAGGGCAGAACCTCGATACCTACGCTTAGCCGGAACAAGACAGGCTCCCCAGTGGCTACCCATTCAGGCTGGTCGCGATCGTTCCACTCTTCCCTGAGGTGAATCTGGTCGAGGGCGGATCGCCAGCACGGTTCGTCCCACGACACGCGTTTGTAGCCTTGTGCCAAAAAAGCCGCTCCCTAGAATGCGGCCCATGACACATCCGAAACGCACTCGCTTCTTCTGCGTCTGGGCGCTGCTCACCGCCTCGCTCTCCGCCATTCATGCCGCCGATCAGCCCGCCATCGCACTGCGCCTCGTCGCGGAAGGCTTCACCTCCCCGTTGTCCGCCCTGCCGCTCGACGATGGCTCCGGGCGGATGCTCATCAGCGATCAGATGGGAACGATCCACGTCTTGAAACCCGACGGCTCGCTGGCAACAGATCTATTCGGCGACCTGACTCCACGCATGGCGACACTCAAGGCCGCCTTCGACGAACGCGGCCTGCTCGACGTCGTCTTGCATCCCAAGTTCCGGGACAACCATCGCCTGTATATCTACTACAGCGCCCCGCTCCGCTCGTCGGCGCCGACGAACTTCAACTGCACCAGCCGCCTCTCCGAGTTCAAGACTGTGGCGGGAAATCCCGCCAAGCTCGACCTTGCTTCTGAGCGGGTGCTGCTCGAAATCGACAAGCCGGACTTCAACCACAACAGCGGGCGCATGGCGTTCGGCCCCGATGGCCTGCTCTATATCGGCGTCGGCGACGGTGGTAGCGGCAATGACGAAGGCATCGGCCACGCGCCCGGCGGGAATGGCCAGAGCCCGGCAACGCTCCTCGGCAAGATTCTCCGTATCGACGTCGATCACGGCACGCCCTACACCGTGCCCAAAGACAATCCGTTCGTGAACGACTCGGCGTTCAAGCCCGAGATCTACGCCTACGGCCTGCGCAATCCCTGGGGCTTGTGCTTCGATCGGGGCGGCCAGCGCGAGTTGTTCGTCGCCGATGTCGGGCAAAATCTCTTCGAGGAAGTCGACATCATCGTCAAAGGTGGGAACTACGGGTGGCCCGTCCGCGAGGGCTTCGAAGGGTTTGACCCGCGGAGCGCCAACAAAGTTCCCACCAACGCACCAACCCGCGACGCCCGCGGCCAGGCCTTTATCGATCCCATCCTCACCTACAAACACCCGCCGCGCGGCAAGCTTGATCCGACGCAGACCCTTGGCATCTCGATCACCGGCGGCTACGTCTATCGCGGAAAAGCGCTTCCGCAGTTGACCGGCAAATATGTGTTCGGCGATTGGTCCCGCAATTGGGCGCTGCCCGACGGCGTGTTCTATGTGGCCACCCGACCTGCCGACAGCAAAGGCCCTTGGAAGGTCGAGTTCCTCGACGTGAAACTTCCTGGACCGGGCAAGCTCAACGGCTACATCACTGGCTTCGGCGAAGACGCCGAGGGCGAGCTTTACGTGCTGACCAACGGCCGCAATTCGCTGACCGGCAAAACCGGCAAGGTCTACAAACTGGCTCCGCTTTGACCCGCTCGGGTTTCAACCCATCGTGCCATCAGCCAGAGGGCATCCGACAATCGATTCAGGTAAATGATGATGTCCGCGTTGTGAAGGTGCCCGTCTTCGTGCACCCCACAGACGCGGCGTTCCGCCCTGCGACAGGTCGTTCGCGCCACGTCCAACGTGGCTGAGCTGACGTTGGCTCCAGGCGTGGCCCAGCCTTTGAACGAAACGTTCTGTGCCTCGATCTCCCGCACGAGCGCATCCAGCTTCTCAATGAAACCTGGGTCGAGCTGCTTGAAGCCGTCCTTGAGGTAGCGCGGCAAATCCTCCGGCAACGTCGCCAACTCGCCCATCAGGATAACCAGATCCTTCTGCACGGCCAGCAGGTGCTCCCGGACAAAATCGTGGGCGGCACTTGCCCGGGCGAGGCCCAACGCCGCGTTCAATTCATCGACCGCACCATAGGCCTCAACCCGGGGATGTCGTTTCGAAACCCGCCGATTATACATCAGGCCGGTCGTCCCGGCGTCGCCCGTCTTCGTCGCAATACTCATGTTGTGCCGCGCATCGTAGCGTGACGACCTCGCCAGCGCAAAGAAACCCGTGCAGCTCGAAGTTGTGGGTAAAATCGCTGACTAGATTCGGCCCCACTTAAAGGCGGGTGATCCAACGAACCGTCTCACCCCTCATCCCGGCCTTCTCCCCGTTCAGGGGAGAAGGAGGCGCGGCGGGCGTTCGTGGGCCAGCGGGCGCGCGTGGGGCGGGAGCTTGACGCATTGAACCATCACCCGCTTTTAACCGCACCCGAGATGCAGATGCAGATGCACCGCAAAGAAACCTGGACCTTGCATTCCGCGTCAAATGCGCCATCTTTCGCGCAATCGTCGCGCCATGGACACCTCCAATCCACTACGCCTCCTGCCCGCAATCGTTCTGGCTCTGTTTCAAGTTGGCCCCTTGCAGGCCCAACCGGCCAGCCAACCCGACGAACACTTTTGGGCACCGAATGGCCCGGTCCATGCCATGGTCGAAACCAACGGCATGCTCTACATCGGCGGTGAATTCACCCGGGTCGGCCCGATCACCGGCGGCTTCGTCCCCATCAACCCAACGACGGGGGCGACGCTGGAGCCGTTTGAGAAGGTATCCGGGACAGCGAGCGCTGCGATACCTGATGGGAACGGCGGCTGGTTTGTTGGCGGCACCTTCGACGCCATCGGCTTATCGCCCCGCACCAACCTTGTTCACCTTCGCAGCGACCGATCTGTAGATCCCGCGTGGGTTGTCATTCCCAATGGTCGAGTCACCTGCCTCACTCTGGTCGGGCAGCGGTTATTTTTTGGCGGAGAATTCACCGAGGTTAACGGACAGGAACGCCTGCACCTGGCCGAGGTAAATTCACAAACCGGTGCGCTGCTTCCGCTCCATCCCGCCCTGGACGGAAATGTCCTGTCGCTGGCCACCGACGGCACGAAGCTGTTTCTCGGAGGTTTATATACGAGCGTAATGGGGACGGCCCGGACCAATCTCTCGGCGATAGACTTGTTGCGCAACGTCGTCTCAGACTGGCAAGCCGATTGCGATTCTACGATCGGGTGGGGCGTCACCACGTTGAAACCAGCCGGCGATCGGCTCTACGTCGGTGGAGACTTTTCCACCATCGGCGCCTCGAATCGGCATTCGTTAGCCGCGCTGGAAATCGGCACAGGCCGGGTCTTGCCCTGGAACCCGAATCCCAATGGGGTGATTACGGCCGGCGCCATCGCCGTGCTGAGCAATCGGGTATATGTCGCCGGAGGCTTCGATCGAATCGACGGAAACTCCGAGCATCCGTTTTTGGCCGCCATCGACGCAGATTCCGGGCACGTCTTGGATTGGAACTCCGGGTTGGGGTGGGGCACGATCAGCGCGATGGCCCTCGTCGGCGATTCGATCTATGTCTGCAGAGAAGAGGTTGGCGAAAGGCATTACTTCGACGCGATCGACGCCTTCACGGGCCAGCCAAAGCCCTGCGATCCACGTCCGACCGGTCCCGTGAGGCTGCTCGCGCCCGGGAACGAATCCCTCTACCTCGGGGGCGAATTCAATTCCGTCGGCGGCATCGCCCGAAATCTCCTGGCC
The DNA here is from genome assembly GCA_044230345.1 of Limisphaerales bacterium. Taxonomy (GTDB): domain Bacteria; phylum Verrucomicrobiota; class Verrucomicrobiia; order Limisphaerales; family JADJPG01; genus JBGARF01. The sequence goes on along the minus strand of JBGARF010000023.1, from coordinate 112,867 downwards.
GCCCTCGATGTGGTGACCGGCCGACCCACGGCCTGGGATGCAGCCGCGGTTGGAGGCGCCGTCTACGATCTGGCGTTGTCGGGCGACACGCTGTTCGTCGCCGGTTCTTTCGAAAGCTTCGGGGGCGAGTCGCGGGTGGGCGTGGGCGCCGTCGGCCTTTCCGATGGCGCCGTTCGACCCTTCACGGCGCAACTGTTCGGGTTCGACGCAGCTCCGGCCGCCACGCGCATAGCGGTGGGCGAGGCGAATGTCATTGTTGGCGGAAATTTCGACTTTGTTGGAGACCTGCCGGCGACAGGCCTTGCCGTGCTCGATCTGTCCAGTGGCGATCCGATCGATTGGCATCCAATTCCCGATTCTTTCATCGCGGAGTTGGCTGTGGCGAACGAAACGCTCTATCTGAGCTTTATCCCGCAGACGCCGGACGGGGGTGACGCACGGTTGGCCGCTTTCGACCTGCGCAGCCGCCTCCAAACCACCTGGCGGCCGATCGCGAACGGTCTCGTCACTCGCATCACCTTTGGGTCCCACCAGGTTTTTCTCGGCGGCGAATTCACCCGCGTGAACAACGGGGAGCGTCTGTTCGTAGCGGCGGTGGAAAAGGACTCCGGGGCCTTGAGGCCGTGGCATCCATTCGTGAGCGCTTGGCCACGAGCGATGACGATCCTTGGCTCAAACTTCTACTGCGGCAGCGATGCGGGCCAACCGGAGGGCTTCGATCTCCTCGACGAAACGCCCAGCGGTTGGGCACCTCTCTTTAACGGGGCAACGCGCTGCCTGTTGCCTTCGCGAGGGAAAATGTTCGTCGGAGGATCGTTCAGCGAGGTCGAAGGAAAATCTCGTCCCTGGCTCGCGGTGTTTACGATCACGAACTTACCGCCCTCGGTCACCATGGTGGCCCCGTCCGATCCGTTCCTCGCCCATCTTCCGGCGGAGTTGGAATTGCGCGCCGAAGCCAGCGACTCCGACGGCACCGTTGTCCGTGTCGACTATTACGCCAACGGACAGATCGTGGCGTGTTCGTCCCAACCGCCGTACTCGGCCGTGTGGAGACCGCGGACCATCGGCCGCTACGACATCGCCGCGGTGGCGACCGACAACGTCGGCGGGCGCGGCATGTCAGGATGGGCTCAATTCTCAGCCCTACCACCCACCGGTGATGTACCGCCTACAGTCGTCGTGACGTCCCCATTGCCCGTGGTGCAGGAGGGAAGCGACCTGCAGCTGGCGGCCGACGTTGCGGATCCGGACAGCCGGATCGATCGGGTCGAGTTCTTCCTGGGAACAAACGCCGTAGCGGTGGTTACGAACCGACCTTATTCCGTCGCGATCACCAATCTGGCCACAGGCCGCTACTCACTCACCGTCATTGCCACGGACGAGTACGGAGTTACAGCGACCAACGGCCCGGTAGTTTTCCGATTGAACAGCCGACCGACGGTAAGTTTGGGGACGTATGGGCCTGGACCCTACTTCGCCGGCACGAACCTTCCGTTGACCGCATTCGCCACCGATCGAGATGGAGTCGTCCGAACGTTTCAAATCTTCTCCGGTCACGACCTCGTGACCACTGGAACAAACGGATACCTTCAATTCACATACAACAACCTGCAGGCAGGGAGCCACACCTTTACAGCCATCGCCACCGACGATTTAGGTGGCGTGGGAGAATCTTCGCTCACTGTCGTTGTTGTTGCCCGCCCACTCAACGATGCATTCTCGAATCGGTTCACCCTGCCGCCGATGGTTGGGCAGGTGTTCGGCTCCAACACTTTTGCCTCACGCGAACCCGGAGAGAGACCTTATTTCGGGAATACGGGTCCCACCCGAAATGTTTGGTGGACCTGGACTCCGGACTTCACCGGGCCAGCGTTTTTTTCCACACGGGGCAGCTCGTTTCCCACTATTCTGGCAGTCTACACCGGCGACTCGATCAGCAATCTGAACCAATTGGCCATCATGTTTGTCGAACGCCCCACCAATCGAATCACGCTTCCCGTCATCGCCGGCACCCCTTACCAAATCGCCGTCGACAGCGCTACCAGCGCAACCGGCTCCATCGTCCTTACCTTCGGGCCTGAAGTAATCCTTCGGACCTCGCCCGTCGCTTCGCAGGGCTGGGAGCTGCGTTACGACGGGCCGACCAACCTCGAATACGTGTTGCAATCATCAACCAACGCGGCTTCGTGGAGTTCAATCCAAACCAATCGCGCCGGCGCCGCACAGAAATTTCTCAAACCTCCCGCCAGCGCCGAGGCCGTCCTAAACCGCCTCCTACTCCTCCCCACCACTCCATAATCCGAGGGATGAAAAGCAACGCCTCGAATCGAAGGCGATGTCGCTCTCACTGAGGACTGAGCACTGATTACTGGCTGCCGCACGCCCCCAAGCCAGCATCCCGCGGCACCTGTCCGAGCTTCCAAGCCGTGTCCGCATCGTACGCCCAGTAGTTGCAGGTGATTTCTTCACCGGCCGAGATTTCCCGCAGCGCGACGGTAGTCACCGGCGGCACGGCATCGGGCGGCGCACCGGTGTTCGGAGAGTCGTGATGATTGATGAAGCACGCATGGTCGCCACTGAGGATGACGTGGAGATCGCCGAGACGGACGAAGCAGAAATGGCGAGTGTGACTGCGAGCCGGCTCTGGCAAGGCTGCCCATTGTTCCGGCGTGAACTCCTGATCAAACCCCGGCAAAAACCGCCAAATCGGCGTCCCCTTCGGAACACACTCCACGGCGAATAAGCCCGAACCATGAATGGCACTGGGCCCAACGCGGGTCGGGACCAGAATCATCGCCAACCTCCGGCGACCAAGGCCGGCCCCCTTTCGTCATTCGTCATTCGTCATTCGTCATTCGTCATTCGTCATTCGTCATTCGTCATTCGTCATTCGTCATTCGTCATTCGTCATTCGTCATTCGTCATTCGTCATTCGTCATTCGCCCTTCGGATTTCCCTCAGTGCGTCATCGCGTAAAACACGATGTTGATCCCCAGCGGAAAAGCCCATTTCTCGCCGAACTCGGAAAAGTAATAAGGGCTTTCCCCCTCTTTTTCCCAGCCGTCACCAAGGTCCGTATTATGGCAGAAGAGCACCATGATGCGGCCCTTGTCGTCCACCAAAGCCCGATAGTGGGGCTCCTCGGCGCCGGGACCGTGATTCTGTTCATAGGTGATGTCGGTAAACTCGTGTCGGACACCCCACGGAAATCCCGGCACCTGTGGCTTTTCTTTGAGCGGAAAAACGCAGTTGAAGATGGGATGAGTCAGGGGCAGATCGATGGGCTCTCGGTCGGGAAACACTCTTTTCATCTCTCCCGCACAATTTTCCCAATCGATGTCTCCCCAGAAATCATCGAACATCACAAACCCGCCGTTGAGCAGGTATTTCCTCAGGATGGGCACTTCCTCTTCCTTGAACGTCATTCGCCCGGGCTCGACGACATAGATGAAAGGATAATTGAACAGCTCCTTGTCCGTGATCGAAACGAATTTGGGGTCGGTATCGACCTTGAGCGACGTCACCTGCTGGAGCCGGTAGGAGAAGTTCAGTTCGCTGTCGGGAAAATCGATCTGCCATCGGGTCTCTGGATCGCGCCCCAGGCCGTGCTTGGCGGCCACGGAATATTTCAAGCGGACGAAGGTGAAGGTATCTTTTTGAAATCCGGGTCGATTCGTCCATGTCGGCCCGCCGTTGCCCCGATCGGCCACCACCTCTCGTGCGGTCTGCTCGGCTTGCTGCGCCCAGGCCACCAGCGCTCCCAGCCCCAGAAGGATCGACCCGAACAGCCATCGTCGACCCGGCGCCAAGCCGCGCCACCATGACGCCGTAAGCGGCGCACGATGAGCCCCCGCCCCAGCTCTGTCTGTATCGTTCTTCAAGGAAACTTCGCGGAAAGCTAGTCGGCCCGCCGCGGTGAGTCGAGCGGAGTTTCCAACCGCTCGATTGAAACATGAGACGCCGGACCCGAGCCGTTTGGTCGGTTCCACGCGTAAATCAGGGAATCAGCGGGCCGGTCGCAACAAAGCCGCCGCACGGGTGAAAACCTCCTCCGGAAAGCCCATGGCCCGTTTGAGCTGATAGTCGCGCTCCAGAACATTCGGGCATTTTTCCCAGCGGCGGAAATCCGCCCAACGGAGAAATCCCTGCGCCCAGGCAAAATGACCGTGCACCGGCACCGGGAAGTCGCTTCCGTGCAACATCCGTTCGACCAACGGCGATTCGAGACAGCGCGGGATGTGCCGCCCACGAATCGGCACGTTGAAGGCACTGATGTCGCCATACAGCTTCGGATACTCCCGCGTCATCGCCGCAAACACGTGAAAATACTCCGGATCGAACAGCCCGCTCTTCGTGCCGCAATGGGCCGCGATTACGGTCACGCCACATTCGAGCGGCAGGCGAAGCGTGCGCGGATCCGCGAGGTCTTTGCGCACCACAGGCACGGTGTGTTCACCGCCGGTATGCGCCAGCAAAGGCAGCCCAGCCGACGCCATGCGCTCCCAAAACTTGCGATAGCGACGATCGTTGCAGTCAATTCCGTGGCAGTTGGGCAGGCACTTCATCAGGACGGCACCGCGCTGCAAACAGCGTTCGAGCTCGTCAAGGGCATCGGGCCGCGCGGGATGGATGGAAACCCCGGCCAGAAACTCCGGATGACGGGCCGCCAAACCGAGCACGTAATCGTTGGGAACGTGGAAGGAACCAAGATCTCGGCGCACGGTGCCGTCGGCGTCATACACGTGGTCGTGGGCGAGGATCACCGCCGCGCTCAACGACGATTCGCGCACGAGCGCGAGCAATCGTTCAACAAACAAGCGATCCAGATCGCCGCGCAAACTGTCCGCCGGCAGGCCAATATGGCGAACCATGAGCGACGCCATGGCCCGGTGCCAACCGCTCAGCCGTAACCAGCAACCCGTGCCGCCCGCGCCGTTGCCCACCACATGAACATGCAGGTCGATCGGGCGGATGGTTTTGGCAACATGGCTCATGCTGAGATTGGCAGGCGCGGTTTACTCGATGCGAAACCATTGGTCAACCGGGCTGCTCCACCTCACCCTGTCCCGCGCAAGGCGGCGGAGAGGGCTTACGCGCTGGCCCCGTCGATTAATAGGTGGCCGAGTCTCCGCGCCGCGAGCCTCGTCGTCGATCGTCCGGTTCAAATCGCCATTCGGAAATCTGAAATATCTGAAATCGAAAATGGCCAGTCCGTTCGCCGCTCAAAATCCTTCCGCCGCGCTCAAGGCCTGGAATTCGGCGAACATTCGTTCCAACCCTTCGCGGTCGAAGCTCTGTTCATCGCGCAACGTAAACACGCCCAGGCAGGCGCCATCCCCACGACGCTCGCAGTGCAGCAGCGCGTTTTCATACACCCAGCGCTGCCGGGCCGGGGGGATCTTATTCATCTGCAACGCCTGCTGAACCTCCGACACACAGCGCATCGCGCCGTCCAGGGCCGCTTCCTCGCTACCGTCCGCCCAGGTCGCCCACGATTTGCTCGTCGCCGATTGATCCGGGTGCCGAACGCAGCACGCCTGGATCCCCTCGAAGGGCACGGATTGCTCGAACCACTGGTTGATCACGTTCTTCATCGATTCTCAGGATTTCTTGAGCTCGGCGGGCGTATCAGTGGGCACCAGACTGATCCGCAGGAAGAGCGCTCGATCCGAGTGCACCTGGGCGATTACCCGGCCGGACTCACCGTTGATCTCAAGTCGATCAAAGTTGCCCAGCGGCAAACGCTGGCCAAGCTGCCGCGCCTTTTGTCCGATCACCTCAAGCAGCCCGACGCGAGCGGTGGTGTTCTGGCATTTCCAATCATGAAACACCTCACCCTGCGGGGAACAGATCACCAACTCCTCAACCTGCGGACGAACCGCCGGCCTGAAGCCCTCCGGGATCGTCCTCGAACTGCCAATCTCGCCCATCGCCGCATCATGAGGCGCGCTCCCGCCGGCCGCACCGGCCTCACCGAGCACCGGCATGACGGTCCCGCCGGACGTCGCCTCGCGCGACTCGGGCAACAAGTCAAACGGAGTTCCCGATTCCGCGACGGGTTCGCTCCCGCCCTTTTCGTCGCGAGCCCGGGCGGCTTCCATGAGCAAGAATTCCCAGGAACCGTCGATCGAAGTTCGCGGAGGCTCCGTCCACGGCCGCATCTCGAATTCGCCCCCCCCCAGGGCCAGCAGCCGGTTGAAGGCCATCTCCCCTTCCTGTTCCCCCACCTCGGCGTGAACGATTTGGCCGTCCTTGACGAAGATTAGCCCACGGTTCTCGTTGGCGCGCACCTCCAGCACCACCGAACTGCGGGCGAGACATTCCAGCTGGAGAATGTCCTGCAGCCCGACCCGGCGCAGCATTCCCGTGAAGCCCTGGTCCGGCTGAAACTTCGCCAGCTCGCTGAGCATGGCGTAAACCGCCTTCCATCCACCCTCATCCCGTGGCTTTTCGAGAAACAACTCGGCGCCATTTCCGAGACACGCCGACCGATGCTGATCGGTCGCTTCGGCGGTCAGCACCACCTTCTGCAAATACGGATACTTCCGCTGCAGCAAGGCGAGCAGCTGCACGCCGTCCACGAGCGGCATCCGCACGTCGACCACCAGGAGATTGATCTTGCGCTGCTGCAACAGCACCAAGGCCTGGCTCACGTCGGATGCGGTCAGGATCTCCCAGGCGTCGCCCGCATATCGCCCCATGAGCTGCTTGAGCAGCTCCAGCAGATCGATATCGTCGTCGACGAAGAGAACTTTTTTACGGCTTGCAGACATCGGTCACAACAGCTTCTCGGCACACAGATCCCGCCAGTTCTCGTACCGCTCGGCCAATCCCAACTCGGTCAGATAGGGCACATCCGGCGACGCCACAAGGCCGACCCCCGGTTGTTTGTCCAGCTCGTGTTCAATCGCATTGGCGACGTGCACTGCGGTCAGCGGGCAGAAGGCTTTGCTCAGGAATTGGGCCGGCCGATGGTGCAGGGCAACCGCCTCGACGATAACCGTCGGCAGCCCCCAAATGCCCAGGAGACACGCGCCCAGTTCGCCGTGGGCCACGCCGAGCACCGCCATCTCCGCCTCATCCATGCTGATCTTATTGTCCTTGGCCCGGGTGAGGATCTGTTTGAACTCCGCCGGCAGATTTGCCGCCATGAGCAACTTGCCAATGTCGTGCAGCATTCCGGCGGTGAAGCTCTGCCCGCAGATCTCGACCCCCGCGCTCTCCGCCCGGGCGATCTGCTCGGCAAACTTTCCCGTCGTGACCGAGTGCCGCCACAATCGATCCACGGAAAACTCCGCCGTCCGCACCTTGTCAAAATAGGAGAAAGTGTGCGCCAGCAGCACGAGCGATTTGGTCGTCTCCAAACCCAGGTAGAGCACCGCATCCACCGGTTTGGCCACCTGCATCTGAAGGCCGAAAACGGCCGAGTTCACGATCTGCAGGATCTTGGCGCTGAGCACGACGTCCTGCGAGATCAGGCCGCCCACCCGATCGAGCGAGGCATCCGGCGATTGCAGTTCCGAGACAATTTGAAAGTAAAGATTGGGCGGGCTCGGCAGCTTGCGCATCTGGGAGATCAAGGCCCGGACTTTGTCGCTGGGCAGCCACGATTCGAGGCTGAACGCGCGGGACAAAGCGCTTCGAATGGTGGTGGCATCGCTTGGCTTGATCAGATACTGGTGCGCCGTGCCCACGCACTTCATGGCGGCCTGCTGGTCGGCCATGCTGGCCCGGATGAAACGCAGCGTGGCCGGGTTGCGCTGCATGATCTCATCCAGCAGTTGCGCGCCGTTCATGCCGTCCATCTGCATGTCGGCCACCACCGCATCACAGGGCGACTGGGTCAATGAATTCAACGCCTGGAGCCCCGACTTGGCGAAGGCGTAGTCCCATTCGGCGTCGCCGCTGGAATGTTCGCTCCGCAGGGCTTCCCACAGCTCCGGGTCCTCACCTACGAACAGGATTCGCTTCCGTGTCATATACATTCTCGCTTCATGGCTTCACCTTACCCTTACGCGGCCTCCTCGGCCGTTCCTCCGGGTCCCGCCCGAAACCGGGTCGTGTCCCGCCGCAGTCTCCGCAACGATTCCTCCGCCGCCAACCGCACCCAATCGCTTCGATCCTTCTGGGCGCTCTTCAGCAATTCTTCAGCCCGCTCGTCTCCCAACCGGCCCAGCGATTCCACTCCAGCCAGACGCAGGTCGTCGTCCCAGTCGGTCGCCATCTGCATCATGGCCTGCAACGCGGCCAGGCGCTTATAGTGAATTGGATCGGTGAAGGCGCTCAGCGTCGGCTCGGATCGTCGCATGTCGCCAATGCGCGAGAGCACGTCCGCCGCCGTCTGGCGCACCCAATAGTCGCGGCTGCCCAGCCGGGACTTGAGCGCTGGAATCGCCCGGCGCGCGGCTTCGGACTTGATCCAATCGGAATCGATGCGGCGAAGAACGGTCTCCGCCGCCCGCCGGATCGACGATTGCGGATCGGTCAGAGCCGGAATCAGCGCTTCAACCGCAAGCTTTGATCGGATCTGGCCCAGGGCCTCCACCACTGCTTCGCGCACGTCGTGATCCGAATCCTCCAGGAGCGCCGTCAACGGACCCACCGCCTGGAGATCCCGGGCCCTCCCCAGGGTTTCCACCGCCGCCTTCCGCACGCTCCAGTTCGAGTCCTTCAACGACCCCACCAGGCGTTCGAGGCTGGATTCATCCGTGACCTGCCCCAGCGCACTTGCCGCGGCCGCGCGCACCGCCGGATCGGGATCTTTCAGCGCCGACTGCAACACCTCGCGTCCGCGGGCATCGCGCTGGCTGGCGAGCGCCTCGATCGCCGCCACCCGGACGTGCGGATCGCCATCTTTGACCGCACCCAGCAATGGCTTGAGCGTCCGCTCGTCGCCAATTCGCCCCAGCGCCTCCACTGCCGCGGGCCGTCCCGCCGCCCGGGAATCACGCAACACCGCCAACAGCGGATCAATCGCCACCGCCCCCAAATCAGATGCCTCACCATATTGTCCGAGCGCCACCCGCAACAAGGCCGCCTGGGTGGTATTCGACGGATGCCAGTTGAAATGCCGCAAGGCTCGCGCCGCCTGCTGGCGAACCTCCGGTGCCGAATCCTTCAAGGCACCTACCAACACGTTCACGCAAGTCCCGTCCCCTACGGCCATCACCGTCCGAATGGCCTCCTCGCGAACCTCCGCCGCCGTATCACGCATGCCGTCGATCACGGTCGACAAAAGGCCCGTCGCCTTGAGACGACCGAGCGCCGCAAAGACCGCCCGGCGCACCGTTGCGTCCGGATCTTGAAGTAAAGAAAGCACCTCGCCGACCGCCTCTTCCGGCACTTCTGCCGTGAGTTTCTCGATCGCTTCCCGCCGGGTCTGCGGATTCTTCGACTTCAGCTGTTGTCGCGCCCACCAATGCATTGGAACCAGATCCGTCACGCCGACGTCGCGGCGTTCATCGCCATGCCAGACGCCAGCCATGGCGCCTGACCAGACCCGCTACGAGCAGGGTCAACGTTTCCAGATCGGCAGAAAACCCCGATCGCTGTAGCGATGAAGTGTCCTATTCCGGGACACCCTGCTGAATGACGAATGACGAATGACGAATGACGAATGACGAAGGACGAAGGACGAAGGACGAAGGACCAATGACCAATCTCCAATGACGAAGGACCAGGGACCATTCCAACGAGGAGGGAACACGCCGAACGGACGGAGCAGCTGCGGGCAGGGCTGCGCGATCGGCCTCTCGCAGTCGCTTCAGTTTAAAAACGGACCGGCCGAAGATTCAGGAATGAGTAAGAGTATGCGACGACTTCGGATCCTTGGGCTGGCGCTGGGAATGGCCGGCATCCTCACCGCTGGCGTCCGACTGGACGCGGCCACCTGGCACACCACGTTTGAGGCCGCCAAGGCCGAGGCCGAGTCGTCGGGCCGGGTGATTCTTGCGAACTTCACCGGATCCGACTGGTGTCCGGCCTGCATTCAATTGCGTTCCTCCGCCCTGAACTCCCCGCAGTTCCAGGCCTACGCCGACCAGAAGCTCGTCCTCCTGGAGATCGATTTCCCCCGAAAATCGGCCCAATCCCCCGCCCAACGCCAGGCCAACGAACAACTCGCCAGTCGCTACGGGATCAATGCATTTCCCACTCTCCTGCTGCTTGGCGCCAATGGACGCGCCCTCGCCAAGGTGCCAGCCTACCCTTCCGCGCAGCATCTCATCTCCGCGCTTAGCCAGAACGTCGCCCACATCGAAGGCCCCGACGGTCCCGTCACTGGCAGCCGACCAGCCGGCACTTCACCCGGCCGACCGACCGCCTTGTTTGGCGGAGCCGCGACGCAACCGGTGCCGACTTACACCAACCTGGTGGTAAAGAGCATCTCCGGAGCCCCCAACCGCCGCTTCGCCCTCGTCAACAGCGAGACGATGGCCGTCGGCGACTCCGCGTGGTTCAAGCTCGGCGGGAATCGCGTCCAGGTGCACTGCGTTGAGATCCGCGAGAAATCCGTGCTCGTCCGCGTCGACCGCGACGAAAAACCCCGCGAACTCCTGCTCTCCGACATTCGCAAATAACCGTCGAGGCGTGCCGGAGAAGTGTTACTGGTCAGGATTCACGGAGTCTTCGTGCCAGCCGGGAGCGGCACCTGGCCCGTTCGGCCCAGATAATACAACAAGTCCCGAACTTCCTGATCGGCCAGCGGTGCCAGCAATCCTTCCGGCATCATCGACAGCTCGGTCAATCGCTGGCTGGCCACGTCGTCCTTCGCCAAAACCGCCAGTTCGTTCACCGTCTGTACGGTCACGGTCTTGTCCGTATTCGCCTTCTGGATCCCCGTCAGGCTGCGGCCGTCCTTGGTCTCGATCTCGGTGGTGCGATACTCGTTCGGGATCACCGCGTTCGGATCAACAATGGTCTCGAGCAGGTAAGTCAGATCGGCGCGATTGGCGCCGGTGATGTCCGGCCCGACTTTTCCGCCGGTGTCGAACAGGGTGTGACATTGAGCGCACACGCGATTGAACACCGCCCGGCCCGCGCTCGCATTGCCCGGCTGGCTTCCGCCCGCCGCGTAAACGCGCCGGTATTTTTCGATCTCAGCCTTTTTGTCCGCCGGACTTTCACGGAACTGCCCAAACAACCGAGCCATCGCCGCCTGCACGGAAGGTTCCTTGATGCCACGCAACTGTCGGATCACATCCGCGGTCAAATCTTGTCGGGGAACCCTTTTCGACTCCACCGCCGTCAGCAACGGGCCGGCGAAGGCGGCCCGCGACACCAGCGTGTTCAGCGCATCGCGCTTCTGGGCGTTGTCGAAACGATCGTAAACCGACAGCAATGCCGCGGGAGTTTTCGGATCGCCAAATCCCGCGAGGGCGCGAATGGCCGGCGAACGCAGCTCAGTATCATTGAGCAACCCGGCCAGCACCGGCGGCAATTGTTCATCCCGAACTTCCACCAGCGAATCGAGCGCGGCGCGGCGCGACGCGATGGGCGCCCGACCATCGGCCAGCACGGCGCGCAGCGACGTCAGCGCGCTCTGGCTGCCGAAAGTCAGTGAAAGAGTCTGCACCAGCGTTCGAATATCGGCTGCAGAGCTCTGGCCAAGCTTCGACTCAATTGTGGTCCAGCCTTCGGGCATGGGCACTCCACGCTGGCCCTTCAACGCCGTGCTCAAGCCCAGCAAAACCTCGCGCTGTTGCCCCGGATCCTCGATCGAACCAAGGCGGGCAGCCAGAATCCCCCGGGCCGCCGGGGTTCCGATCGAAGCAATGCGTCGGGCGGTGAAATTCAGCAGCCGCGGCAGCTTCGTCCCCAGCGCGGCCGATAACGCCTCTGCCGGCTGATCCGCCACGAGCGGCTCGAAGGCGAACCAATACATCAACGGCAGATTGTGATCTGCAGCATCCTCGTTTCGGCCGAGCAGGCTGAGCAATGCCGCCTTTCGTTCCTCCGGCTTCAATCGTTGCGCGGCGCTCGCCACAAAACGACGCACCCACGGGGAATTGGCCGCGGCGGCCAACGTCGCCAACCGGGCACCGTCGAGGCCGCCACGCTCCGTCAACAACTGGATCGCCCAGCCCCGTACCACCGCATCCGTTGACGTCGTCAGCTCATCAAGCCACCGGGAGCCGTCCGCCTCGCCCGCGCCGGGCAAAAGATGCCGCGCCCACATCAGGCGCAACATGGCCTCGGTGCGCGGGCCAGCGGCGATCGCTTCTTCCAAATTGCGCGCAACCTGGCGAACCCGGGGGTCGCTGGGCGCCAACGTCGCCAGCCGATCCTGCAAGGCGAGCCTTGCCCCCCGGCTCAAAAACTCGTTTCGCGACGGCACAGCCTTGAGCAAGTCCGCATCACTCATCCGGGCAAAATCCACCGGAGTCACCTTCTGGTCGTGATACACGATCTTGTAGATGCGACCATTGCCGCGATCGTGGCCGTCCTCGCGATTGTGATGGCACTGGTTCTTGTCATACCAATCGATGATGTAAACCGATCCATCCTGATCCAGGCGCTGATTCAGCGTCTGTGACCACGTGTCGTTGAAGTTGAGAAAATCCTTGCCGTGACGGCCGACATAACCGGAGTCGGTGGGGACGGGCAAATCCACGTTGAGACGTTGCCCATGGATGTTGCCGATGAGCAGGGCTCCGCGGTATTCCGCCGGCCAGCTTTCGCCCAGATAACAAAGAACCCCGGCATGCGCGTGCCCGCCGCCGGCGGAGTCACTGCGTGCATTGGCCGCGTGCGGCCCGCGATCGCCCGCCCAGTGCAGGTGATCGCCGTGCTGCTTGATGTCGTCGTAAATGTGCGGATGCACCGGCTTTCCCTTCCCGGTGCTGTAACGAAGCGTCTCCGCGGGCCCAACGGGATAGTGTTGCCCGCCCTGACGTTCAATCCGCGCCCCTTGAATCATGTGCCAGAAATGCGGAATGACACACATCTCGGCAAACAGCTGACCATGCTCGTTGAAATCGATGCCCCACGGATTGCTCCCGCCCTCGGTGAAGATTTCGAACTTGTGCTGGACCGGATGATAGCGCCAGACGCCGGCGTCGCACCATTGCCTCTCCTCGTAGCGCGCCCCCGGCTTGCCGACATGAGACGGACAGAAAACACCGTGACAACCGTAGAGCCAGCCATCCGGTCCCCATGTGAAGGTGTTCAGCGTCTCGTGCGTATCCGCCGTAAAGTTCCAACCATCCAGGAGAATCTTCGGATCCCCGGCCGGCTTGGGGTCGTTCCAGTCGGTCACCGGCACGAACATCAGATAGGGCGCAGCCCCAATCCACACGCCACCGAAGCCCACCTCCAGTCCGCTCACCAGATTGACGTGATCCAAAAACACCGTCTTCTTGTCGAACTTGTGATCGCCGTCGGTGTCCTCCAACACGAGAATGCGGTCGCCTCCGCCCAAAATATCTTTCAACTGCCCCGCGCTGGGCCGGCTCAGATCCTCGCCGCTGGCGCGTTTCTCCGCGGGTGGCACGCCCTTGCGTCGCGGATACGTCAAGCCTTCCGCCACCCAGACGCGCCCGCGGTGATCGAGGCAGAAGGCGATGGGCTGAACCAGTTCCGGCTCCGCAGCGAACACGTGCATCTTGAACCCGGCCGGCAGTGTCGCCTTCTCCGCGGCATCCGCCGCGCGGAGACCCGCAAAGGGCACCACATCCGCCGGCGGCGGTTCCGCGGCCAACAAGGTCGCAACGGGAAGGAGGAATGCCGGCACCACCGGAACCAGAGATCGGAGAATTCGCATGGAAGAATCGACGACACCTCACCCTCACTGCTTCAATCGCGAAGCACCCCCCCTTGCTTCCCTCCCTCCCTCGCTAAATCACGAATTCACTCACCCACTGACTTTCTCCGGTGCCGCCAAATCTCGATCACTCCGGGCAACATGGACACCACGATGATCGCGAGAATCACGAGGGAGAAGTTTTTCTTCACCAAGGGCATGTTGCCGAAGAAATATCCGGCGGGAACGAACAGCCCGACCCAGAGGATGGCCCCGACCACGTTGTACGACATGAACCGACCATAGGTCATGCGGCCGATGCCAGCCACGAACGGGGCGAACGTGCGCACAATGGGCACGAATCGAGCGATGATGATGGCTTTGCCGCCGTATCGTTCCATGAAGGCATGCGTCCGCTCGAGGTGCTTCGGATTCAGCCAGCGGCTGCCCGCGGCGCGAAACACCTTGGGCCCGCACCAATGACCGGCCCAATAGTTGACCGTATCTCCGAGGATCGCAGCCGCGAGAAGCAAGCCCATGGAAATCCAGATATCCATCACTTGGCCGGCGCCGCACAGCGCGCCCACCGCGAACAGCAGGGAGTCGCCGGGCAGGAACGGCGTGACCACCAGGCCTGTCTCGCAGAACACGATCAGAAACAGGATCAGGTAAACCCAGACGCCATAGTCCCGCACCAACTCGTCCAGGTGAACGTTGATGTGCAGGATAAAGTCGATGATGGTCTTGATTGTTTCCATGCGATTGAACCGGCGGCGGCCGCGAGCGGCCGGTGGTTTATCAGGGGCGCCCCCCGGATTCAACCCGGAACGTCACGGACCAGATCCAGACGCGCCCCCGGAGACCGAACTTGAGAACCGCCGATAAACACCGAAGGACGTGAATGTTTCGGATTGAGGTAGGAAGGACAACCACATCTCGATGTTGGGCGAGGTCGTGACAATCGATGATCGGCGCCGAATCGACGCGGAGATCTCGGTCAAGGACCAAAAGCCGCCAGTTTGTCCGGGTTACGCAACGCATAGATCCGGCAAATGGCTTGGTCACGAATAGCCACGCTCAGCGCCACGATCCATTGCCCGTTCTCGCGCAGCAGAATTCCAGGCACGCCGTTGAACCAGCGGACGACAACTTCCGGCTCCGTCTGCCCCCCTTCCCGCCGGGCCAATACGCGCACAAAGAATTGAATGACCCGCCCTGCGCCATGGACAACGTCCACCGCGGTGTCGGCCTTGCCACCGCCATCGGCGTGCAGTTCCACCGAAGCAGCGAGGACGGTTTTGAGCTGTCGAAGATCGCCTGCGTGGGCCGCTTTGAAGAACGCGGTGAGCAGACGTTGATGCTCTTCAGGTGAGGCTTTGAAGCGAGGTCGGGCCGACCGAACGGCAATCCGCGCCCGGGCGGCGAGTTGTCGGCAGGCCGCGGGGGATTTTTCAAGGATCCCGGCAATCTCGGTGAAGCGATAGCCAAAGACCTCGTGCAGGAGAAACGCCGCACGTTCGGCGGGCGAGAGCTTCTCCAACGCCAGCATCAAAGCAAAAGAAACAGTGTCGTCGACGCGCAATTGGTCGGCAGGCGTATCCGCGTGTTCGTCGATGAACGGTTCGGGCAGCCAGGTGCCAAAGTACGATTCCCGCCGGGCGCGGGCCGATTTCAACACATCCATCGCCAACCGACTGCATACGGTCACCAGCCACGCTTTGGCGTCGCGGATGTTCCCGTGATCGGCGCGACTCCATTTGAGGTAGGTCTCCTGAACTACATCCTGCGCGTCCGCCAAGGTTCCCAGCATCCGATACGCCAACCCTTCAAGGTGGCAACGGTGAGATTCGAAGATGGCCGTCGGATCAGTCATGAGTCAGAGGCTATTGTTGGACATCAGCGCGACAAAACGCCAGCCCTCCGCCGTTTTGCGCAGGGTATGAAGGTATTTGCGCCGCGCTTTGAAGGCCTCGGCCCCCGCCGACTCGGGGGCAGTGACAATTTCCTGCCGTCCGGATTCCACGGCGAGATTGCCCGCCCGTTCCACCCGCAGCGGAAACTGGCGCATGACTTCAAACCTGGTCGACTTGAACAGCTGCGCTTCGCATTCGAGCATGGCCGGCCGGCCCGTCACCACGTCACGCCCTGGCAGCATCAAGAGGACATCTTCAGTGCACAGGCGGGCGTAAGCCCCGGCGTCCCCCGACACAATCGCCCCTACCTGGGCGTTGCGCAGCGCGGTGATTTCTGCTCGATCCTGGGCCGTGAATTCACCAAGCCACACCATGACATCCGTTTGCCGTGCCGGCGGATTCTCCGCCAACAACCCTTCCACCTCCGAGCGGGCCCGAGCGATCCGAACATGCAGTCGTCCGTCGTCATTGCCGGTTCCCTCCAGCGCAATCCAATCGGTGCGTTCAAATCCGATGAAGCGAAATACGGCGTTCAGCAGCGGGCCTTGAAAATCCGAACTCTCCACACCATCCGAGGGCTGACCACCACGCGCCGTGATTAAGCAAACGTTTCTTCCGCGCAGCCTTCCGATATATCTCCGACCATTCGCGTCAAACGTGCGCCCGAAACGAACGATGTGATCGAGGTAGGCTTTCAGCCCGGAAGGCGTGGAAAAGTTGTAGAGCGGACTGCTGATCACCACCTGGTCCGCAGCCTCGAGTTCGGCGATCAGCTGGTCTGACAACCTGGCCGCAGCCGCCCCGTTTTCATTCCCGGCACCGCGTAAGGCTGCGATGCCAGCATCGTCCAGATGCGGCACGGGCGCCTCCGCCAAGTCGCGCACGACAACTTGCCCACCGGGATTGGCTTTTAGCCAGCAATCCTGAAAATGACTCGCAACCGCCCGGGAATAGGATCCTTCCTTCCGCGGACTGGCATCAACTCGCAATAGGATCTTCATGGCGCAGAGAAGACGAGGCAGCCGTTTCAAGTGTGACAGGCATCATCGATCCCCCCCCCCCCGCCATTGTCCATCCCCTTGAAATAGAATGCCTGAAAACTCGCATTATCACTCGCCCAGAGTGTTTGGGCTCAAATCTCATCGCACGCTTCGGCCGGGCTCGTCTTTTGGAACGGGCCGACGGCCGGGCCGAGCTGCGCGACGCCTCGCCCGCCGAAGAGACCGAGGCCAAGGAATGGATCTCGCTTTTCGATCACGACACGATCCTTCGGGTGTCGCGATCGTAATCTTTCCTTTCCCCCGTTGGCGGGGCGGATCAGAGTTCAGCCCGGTGACCGCGGAATCCACGACTGACCACGGCTTAATCCTGCACACCAGCAATCGGCTGGAGTCGCTGGCCGATCGGTTGTCTGCCCTGATCAGCTCGGCGCCCGCGGCGCCGTTCGAGCCTGAAGTTATCGTCGTGCAAAGCCAGGGCATGGCCCGCTGGCTGCAGCTTGAATTGGCTGCGCGCCTCGGTCTTTGCGCGAATGTTCGCTTTCCGTTTCCGCGCGCGTTTGCACAGGAGGTGTTTCAGGCGTTCGCACCCGACCACCAGCGAAGTGCCCAGTCCCAGCAGGACCTGCGAGCAGACGCCAACGGGATGGTCTGGCCCGTCTGGAGTCTCCTGCCGTGGCTGGCGGAGCAACCGGGCAGTCAGGCAATTGCCCATTACTTGAGATCCGATCCGGACGGACGAAAGCGCTACCAACTGGCCCGTCGCATCGCGCGTCTCTTCGACGACTACGCCATCTTCCGTCCAGATCTCGTGCTGGCCTGGGACGCAGGGGAACCTGGCGGGGCGGAATCGGGTCGGCATCCGTGGCAACCGATTCTCTGGCGAAAGCTCGGCGAAATCGCGGATCCGAATCACGCCGCACGTCAACACGCTCGCTGCCTCCACAGCCTGACCTCCGCGACGACCCGGCCGGCCGGCCTGCCCCAACGCGTCAGCTTGTTCGGGATTTCCTCCCTGCCACCGTTTCACGTGGATCTTTTCGAGCAGCTCGCGCCGTGGTGTTCGGTCCATTTCTTCCTGCTGCAGCCAGCCGCGGTGTATTGGGGCGACATCACCTCAGCCAAGGCCACCCTGCGCCAAGCCGGCCAAAGCCCGGCCGGCGCAAGCGACTTGCACCGTCACGAGGGCAACCCGCTTGTCGCCTCCCTTGGCGCGCAAGGCCGGGATTTCCTCAACGTTCTTCTCGCCCAAACCGAGTTTAACAACCTCGACTCATTTACCGACCCAGGTGACGACTCGGTCCTGCATTCGGTTCAGTCGGACATCCTGCACCTGCGCAACCCGGGCCGACCCGAGTTCAGGGGAGACGTCGCCTCCGAGGACGAAATCGACTTGAAGCCAGGCGTAATGGATCGGGGCCCAAGCCGGATCGTTCGGCCGGACGACGATTCAATCCGGGTTCATTCCTGCCACAGCGCGTTGCGTGAACTCGAAGTATTGCGCGATCACCTCCTGCACTGGCTCGACGCCGATCCGACGCTGGCCCCGCGAGACATTCTGGTGATGACGCCGGATATCGAAGCCTATGCGCCCTTGATCGACGCCGTCTTTGCTGACGTTCAGCGTGAGGCGAATGCGGCGGACACCACCAGTGACCGAGCCGTCTCCCGTAAAAGCGCCGGGCCGGATTCTGCAGACGAGTCAGTGCGCGTGCAGCGGCCCGTGCGAATTCCTTACAGTGTGGCTGATCGCGGCTCCGGTTCGCAGAGCCAGGTGATCGCCACCTTCGTCCGGATCTTGCATCTGGCCGGCGGCCGGCTCGGCGCCTCATCGGTAGTCGAGTTGTTGGAAACGCCAGCGGTGCGGCGTCGGTTCGAGCTGACTGAAGCGGAAGCGTTGCAAGCCCGCGAATGGCTGAGCGTGGCCGGCGTTCGCTGGGGGCGGGACGAAGCCCACCGGGCCGCGCTCAAGCTCCCGGCCCTGCGGGCCAACACGTGGGCCGAAGGGCTGGACCGGCTGCTGCTCGGCTTCGCCATGAACACCGCCGAACCGCGCTTGTTCCAGGGCATTCAGCCATGCGCAGGCGCCGAAGGACAAGCCGGTGACACCCTTGGCCGCCTGTTGGAGTTTGTGCAGAGGCTGTTTGCCGCGCTGGATGTCCTCGAGCAAAGCCATCCGCTGACGACCTGGATCGCCATCCTGCGCCGCATCATCACGGACTTCTTCGCCGGAACGGAGGCAGACGAACCTGAACTGCGCTTGCTTCGGGAGATTGTGGCCGAGCTCGCCCCGGCCGGACTGACGGGCCCGAAAACGGCGATCGACGAACCGCTCCCGCTGTCGGTTCTGCTCGAGCATCTCGAACCCGCGCTGGCGGAGGACCGCCTGCGCGGCGGTTTCCTCACCGGCCGCGTCACCTTCGGCGCGCTCAAGCCGATGCGGAGCATTCCGTTTCGCATCATTTGTCTGCTGGGCCTGAACGACTCCGCCTTTCCCCGCACCGACCCGCGTCTGGGATTTGACTTGATGGCCCTATCACCGCGCCTCGGCGACCAATCGAAGCGCGAGGACGATCGCTACCTTTTTCTCGAAACCCTCCTCTCCGCCCGCGATCGCCTCTATCTCAGCTATGTGGGCCAATCGATCCGGGACAACAGCCCGGCGCCACCTTCGGTCCTCGTGAGCGAACTCCTTGATTACCTCAGTGCTATTTACGCCGTGCGCACGATACCCGACGGACCGGCGGTGTCGGCCACCCCAGCCGGCGACGGCGGCGGGCGAACCTCCCAGCCAATCGTCGCGTCGAAGGCCGCATCGGCCGGGGCACGCACGGACGGGACCGCGCCGGCTCCGGTTGTCCACCGCCGTTCCGGGGCGCGGAAGGAAAAGGTCCCGGCAAACCAGCTTTCGTTCGAACTCGCGTTTGAATCGCGCCCGCCCGCCAGCACCGACGCGGCCGGCGCCTCGCGCGTGCCCGTCGAGAACCCCCGGAAACAAGGCGCGGCCGCGTCGACGCCCGGCTTACCGTCGGCCCCGCCGTGGATCCGTCGACATCGGCTACAGGCGTTCAGCGCGGATTATTTCGGTCTGAATCCGCAACTGTTCAGTTTTTCGGGCGATGATTTCCTGGCCTGCCAAGCCTTGCGCGCGCCGGTGAAGCCGGCGCTGTTCGTGCCCCGTCCGCTGCCTGAACCCGGGGATGAATGGCGCACCGTCGATTTGGATCTGCTGGCCGAATTTTTTGTTCATCCAGCCCGCTTTCTCCTGACTCGCCGCCTGGACCTGCGCCTGCCGCGCCCGGAGTCGGAATTGTCCGAGCGCGAGCCGATGGATCTGGACGGGCTGGAATATTTCGAACTCAAGACCGAGCTGCTGGAGAAACGTCTGGCCGGCCAGAATCCGGCCTCGCTGCGGCCGATCTTCCTGGCCAGCGGCCGGCTTCCACTGGGGCCGTTGGGCGCCGTCCGGTTTCAAGAGTTGTGCGATGGCATCGAAGAATTCCGGGAGCGCCTCACCCGTTATCGGCCGGCCGAACGGATGGAGGTTCCGGATCTGGACCTGGAGTTGAGCCCGTTTCGAATCACCGGCCGTTTCGGGCACGTCACATCGCTGGCTTTGCTCCATTTTCGGCCCGCGACGATTGGTCCCAAGGATCGCATCCGGGCGTGGATTCGACATTTGGCCTGGTGCGCCAGCGCCACGTCCGGCCCCCGCGAAAGCGTCGTGATCGGCGAACCGTCCAAGCCCAACCCGAACGGCCGGCTTCGGTATCATCCCATGGAGGCGCGGGCGGCCCGCGAAGAGCTGTCGCGCCTGCTCGACCTTTACTGGCGCGGCCTGTCTGAACCGCTTCGCTTCTTTCCCCGCACCTCGCTGAAGTTTGCCGAGATTGATTTCAAGAACGCCGACCGCGGACCAAATGCGTGGCGGGATTCGTTGAAGAAAGCGCGCGACGAATGGGAGCATTCCCGGTTTCAGGACGGCGAGGCCGACGACGAATTTTTCCAAATCTGCTTTCACCATTTTGATCCGCTCGACGGCGACTTCATGGCCTTGGCCCGGCAAATCGGCCATCCGCTGCTCGAGCACGAGGACCGCGCATGAAACCCATCGTGCTTCTCGACAGCCCCATTCTCGCCGGCACCAACCTGATTGAGGCCAGCGCCGGCACCGGCAAAACCCAGACCATCGCCGGCCTCTTTCTGCGCCTGTTGCTGGAGACCGACGACGCTCCGCCCGCGGCCCCGATCCAAGTGGATCAAATCCTTGTCCTCACCTACACCGAGGCGGCCACGGAAGAACTGCGCGAACGCATCCGGACCATGCTGGTGCGGGCCCTGCACGCCTTCGAACAGCACGCCCCCGGATCGGATGACGCCCAGTTCAGCAGCGCGCTCGACCCGTTCCTCAGCGGGTTGGTTCGGCGCCATGCCGCTCGCCGCAGCCTCGTGATCGAACGACTGCGCCTGTCGATCAACTGTTTTGATCTCGCCCCGATCTTCACGATCCACGGCTTCTGCCAGCGCGCGCTCAAAGATCGAGCATTCGAAAGCGGATCGCTGTTCGATGCCGAAGTGTTGTCCGACCAATCGACCTTGATGCGGGAGGTGGCCGATGATTTCTGGCGCCGCACCTTTTATCACGCCGGGCCTTTGCCCCTGGCCATGGCGCTGGCCAACGGCCTTTCCGCCGATCAGTTTCTGCCGCTGCTCAAATCCTCGCTCAGTCACCCGGGCCTGCGCTTCATCGCCCGGACCAACGACCAGCCAGACGCCATCGCCGCGCGCCTGCAGAAAAGTTTCGACGCCGCGCGCCAAATCTGGCGGGCGGACGCAGAGGCGATTCGGGCGTGCTTTGGCAGCAGCCGAAAGTGGGGCAACCAGCCATACAACGACGATCGCAAGATGGCACCGCTGCTGGCGGGGGTGGATCGGCTGTTCGCCGGGACGGAGGTCATCCCCGACGATCTTTCCGCTCTCCGGAAGTTCAGCGCGTCCGCCTTGCAAGCCGCCGTCACTCGCGCCCGACGGCGCGAGCCGGAACCCGTGCCTCAGCATGAGTTTTTCGTTCGGTGCGACGAGATCTTCCGCCATGGCGACGACTATGCCGTGGCTTTGAAACGGGCTTTTTATCAACAGGCACAGACCGAGCTGCAGGCCCGCAAGGACCAGCTCAAGGTGCTGTCGTATGACGACCTGCTGACCCGGCTGCGGGATGCGCTGGTGAGTCCGGGCGGAGCGGAGCTGGGGGCTGAGTTGCGCCGACGCTACCGCGCCGCGTTGATTGATGAATTCCAGGATACCGACCCGGTTCAGGCGGAAATTTTCGAACGCATCTTCATCCCGCAATTCAATCCAGGCGGGCCGGACGCAACCGGGCCGCACCGGTTGTTTTTCATTGGCGATCCGAAGCAGGCCATCTACGGGTTCCGGGGTGCCGACATCTTTTCGTACCTGCACGTGGCCGAGCGCGCCGAACATCGGTTCACCCTGGGCGAGAACTGGCGGTCGGATTCTGGCCTGGTCCGAGCGGTCAACGCGTTCTTCAGCGAAGCGGTCCACCCGTTTGTCTTCTCCGAGATCGGGTTCGAACCGGTGACACCCAAGGGACGCGCCGACGAAAAGCCGCTTCGGCTGGAGGGGGCGAAAGCACCGGCGTTGCAGATTTGGTTTTGTCCCCGCGACGGCACCGGTGAGATTCCGAAGGGGGTGGCCGAGGAACAGCTGCCACGCGCCGTGGCGGCGGAAATTTCCCGCCTGCTGGCCGGCCCCAACCGGATCGGCGATCGTCTCCTGCGTCCGCAGGACTTCGCGGTTCTGGTCATGACCCATCACCAGGCGCAACTCGTGCAGGACGCGCTCGGGCCGTTGGGCATTCCCAGCGTGCAACAGACGCAGGAGAGTGTGTTCGCGTCGAGCGAAGCCGTCGAATTGCTGCGCGTGCTCAGCGCGATTGCCCATCCTTCGTTTGAGGCCGGCGTGCGAGCGGCCCTCGCCACCCGGCTCTGGGGCATCGACGGCACCGAACTGCATCGTCTGCAGCACGACGAACCGGGCTGGCAACGACACCTGGAATGTCACCGGCGCTACCTCGAGGAATGGAGCAGCCAAGGCTTCGCGGCCATGTTCCGACTCTGGGTCGCCGAAACCGGCCTGCGCGCCCGACTGATCGCCAACCCCGAAGGAGAACGCGCGCTGACCAATCTGCTGCATCTGGGCGAACTCCTGCATCATGCGGCCGCCGCCGAAAAACTCGGGCCCGTCGCCCTGACCAAGTGGCTCGCCACGCGGGTCGGGTCAGACGAGGCGGCGACGGACGAACATCAGCTCCGGCTGGAGCGCGACGAAAACGCCGTGCAAATCGTCACCGTGCACAAGTCCAAGGGCCTGCAATACGAGATCGTCTTCGCTCCCTTCTGCTGGCGGGAAACCGATCCGTCCCAAAGTCGCCGCGGCGGGGAAAAGCCGGAGATTCTGTTCCATCACTGGGACACGGGCGAACTGCTGCGCGATTTGAATCCCGAGCCGGCCGATGCGCATGTGCGTCAAACCGCGGCGGAACGTCTGGCGGAAGGAGTCCGCCTGCTCTACGTCGCGCTGACGCGGGCGCGCCACCGATGTTACCTCGCTTGGGGAGCCTTTAAGAACGCGGGGTCATCCGCCCCGGCCTGGATTCTGCACCGCGCGCGAGGCCACACCGAGCCGCCCGCGGCGGCCGGAGCGATGCCATATTGGGAGCTCGACCTGGCGGCGACCACCGACGACGAATTGCGCGCCGATCTTGAAGCCCGCGCCGCCGCATCCGTCGATCCGGACAGCCCCGATCGTCGACCCACCATCGCCATCACCGAACTACCGCTTGCTCCCGGCGTGCCCTATCAGTCGTCGGAGGAGATCACCAGCTCGCTGCATTGCCGCGAGTTTACGCGGCAGATCGAGTCCGACTGGCGCATCGCGAGCTTCTCGTGGATGACCGCTGGACAACACCTCGAACGCGGACCGAGGACCGACCAAAGTGAGGCGCCTGATCGAGATCCCGACGATCTGGCCCCGGCGGAACCGCCCGCTGCCGCCACGGGCATCTTTGCTTTCCCGCGCGGCTCCCGTGCCGGCACCTGTCTCCATGGCATTTTCGAGCACTTCGATCTGGCCGAGCGCGACGCTGCCGAGCTGGAGAAAGTCGTACGTCGCCAACTGACCCTGCACGGCGTGGACAACGTCCACACGCCCGGCGTGGTCGCCGCGGTGCAAAAGACGCTAGCCGCGCCCTTGGACACGCCGGATGCCACCCGTTTTTGTCTGCATGACGTGCGAAAGGAATCGCGCCAGACCGAACTGGAATTCTGTTTTGCCCTGCGGCCGCTGGACCCGGCGCAGCTGAACCGAATCTTCGCCCACGTCCCGCTGCCGTCCTGGGCCGCCGGCTGGCCGGAACAAATTGGCCAGCTCAACTTCAGCCCCACGCGAGGATTCATGAAGGGCTTCATCGATCTGGTCTGCGAATACAATGGCCGCTACCACCTGATCGATTGGAAATCCAACTGGCTGGGCAACGACGTCCGGGACTATCACCCCGCCGCCATCCAACGCGAAATGGTGGCCCGTTTCTACGTCCTGCAGTATCACCTCTACGCCGTCGCTCTCCACCGGCACCTGCAACTGCGCCTGCCCGGTTACCAACATGAAAAACACTTCGGGGGGGTCCATTACCTTTTCCTCCGCGGCATCGATCCGTCCGCCCCGGGTCACGGGATCTTCAGCGACCGGCCAACGGCGGCGTGCCTTGCGCAACTGACCGAAGCTCTCCTGCTGCAACGATGAGATCCGAGGCCTTTGATTCACTCGATCGCGAATTCGCCGCCCTGCTGCAGCGGCTCGAATCGCGCATCTCCGAACCACTCGCGCTGGCCGCGATGCTCGTCAGCCGCGCCATTCGCACCGGACACGTCTGCATCGACCTGCGCCAGCCCCCGACGCTGGACGCCAGCCCTTCCCACAGCACAACCACCCGGCCGCCCGCGTTCGAAGCCTGGCGCGCCGAACTGGCTTCCGCCTCGGTCGTCGGCCAACCCGGCGAGTTCAAGCCGCTGATTCTGGATTCACACGGGCGTCTCTACCTCCATCGATACTGGACCTACGAAACACTCGTGGCCGACGGCATCAACGCCCGCCTCACGTCACCGGTCGTGATGACCCCGTCCACAGCGGCCTTGCTGAATCGCTATTTTGGGCCCCGGAATACCACTGCACCCGACTGGCAACGGCAGGCAGTGGAGACTGCGCTGACCCGAAGGTTCACCGTCATTTCAGGCGGACCCGGCACCGGAAAGACCCATACCATCGCCATTCTGGTCGCGACCTTGCTCGAAAGCGCCGGACGTCCCGCGCCGCGCGTCGCCCTCGCGGCGCCCACGGGCAAAGCCGCCGTCCGCCTGCAGGAAGCGCTGCAGCTCGCACGTCAGTCGCTGCCCTGCCCCGCCGACGTCCGCGCTCAGTTCCCGGAAAACGCCACCACGGTTCATCGTCTGCTCGGCGCCATCCCCGGAGCCGTGGAACCGCGCTATAACGCCACTCATCCCCTGCCCTTTGATGTCATCGTGATCGACGAAGCCAGCATGGTGGATCTGGCCCTCATGGCCAAACTCTTCGCCGCCTGCCGTCCCGTCACCCGCATCGTCCTGGTCGGCGACATGGATCAGCTGGCCAGCGTCGAAGCCGGAGCTGTCCTCGGCGACATTTGCGATGGCGTGCGGACGAAACCCACCCCGGAACTGGCGCCGGGCGAGATCCCAGCCCCGGCCGCGGCGTCCGCCCTGTCGGCGAGCATTGTTCAACTGCGGAAGAACCATCGCTTCCAAGATGGCGAAGGAATCGCGGCGCTCAGTCGCGCTCTGAACGCGGGCGATGCCGACGCGGCCATACGGCACTTGAATTCCGGAGGTAACGGCGCCCTCCAGCTGCGCTCGCTCCCCGCCCCGGAAACACTGGCCAGTTCGTTGGAGGAAACGATTTCGCGCCACTTCGACGCGCTTCTGGCGCTCGCCTCGCGACCCGAGGACGCGCTCCGACAGCTCACTGGCTTCCGCATCCTCTGCGCGTTGCGCAAGGGTCCCTACGGCACTGAGGCGATCAACGCCGGAGTCGAAATCCTGCTTCGTCGCAATGGCCGGATTCGTTCGACCACGCCCTTTTACCCCGGACGTCCCGTGTTGATCCTGAGGAACGACTACAACCTTCGGCTCTTCAATGGCGACGTCGGGCTCGTCCTGCCACATCCCGACACCGGCGAACTGCGGGCCTGGTTTCTCGACGCGGAAGGTCGCGCGCACGACTTCGCACCAGGCCGGCTGCCGGAACACGAAACCGTGTTTGCCATGACCGTGCACAAAAGTCAGGGCAGCGAGTTTCAGGACTTGCTGATGATCCTGCCCGATCGCGACAGTCCGGTGCTGACGCGTGAACTCATCTACACCGGTGTCACGCGAGCCCGCCGTCGCGTCGAACTCTGGCTGGACGAACCGACGTTGCGTGTGGCGTTGACCCGACGAACCGAGCGCGCCAGCGGACTGGCTGCCCGGCTGTGGGAAACTCTTCCTGGTTCCGAACTCGCGCCCACGGGCCCATGAACTTTCGGATGGAAGGAAGCGGTGCGAACGACTGCCGGGACCGTGCTGGATGGCTGGATGGCTGGATGAAGCTGCTGCCGGGGACGGCGGCAGTCTGGACTGAGCGCGATTCACGCCGCTGCCGATTCCTGGCCGAACTGTTCGAAGCGAGTGATGAGCGGAAGGGACGAGTGAGGCAGAATGATGTCCTTGCTCAGGTGCACCTCTGAATCGCTAGTGCCGTCTTTGGTCTGCCGGCGGGTTACCTGTGAAACGCGAACGGTGCAGAATGTCTGGCACTTCGGCGCATGTTTGACGGTGAGACGTGTCCATTGGGTCGCGTTCACCTCCTTCGGCTTGGCTTGGGTCAGGGGCCACAAGTCGCCCGCGCGCAGCGCATCTTGTTGGGCTCCCTCGGCGAAGGGTGCCAGCGTGTCGATCTTCTTTTCCTCGTCGAGCCAGCACTGGGTGGTCTCGCAGTAGGGCGTTTCCGCAATATTGATGGCGGCAACCAGCACGCTAACCCCGGCGATGATGAGTCCCTCCAGCGTCCAGACGATGGCCAACGGGACCCCCGTCATCACATTACCTTTGAGCGACCATGAACCCGTCTGAAAGAGTGACAGCATTCCTTCCAGCACTTCAATCGGCCGGCATAACCACGGCGCGCCGGCGAAGGCCGCGTGGACGTGTGCGCTCCAGGCCAGGTAAAGCCCGATCAGTCCGGCGACGGCAGCACTCGCAGCGGCCACGCGGGTATTGCGCACCCGTGCCCGCTTGAGCAACCAGAACGACGTCAGCCCAAATACCGCCCCATAGCCGGCAGTTGCGAGGAAATTGACGTAGATAAACGGCATCCAGCGCACGAGATACGCGTAGAGAAATCCTGCGGGTAACCCGATAACCGCGGCAGCGCAGAGCACGAGTGCGGGGCCATGCGCACCAAACTTGCCCGAGTGCCGATAGACAGCGAAACCAGAGGACATATAAACGCTCGTTAATTACACCGACGAAAGGTCCAGAAACCTGTCCGACATCTCGGTATCGACTTCACGCCGCGCAAACTGTAGGTCCCCTTCATCCTGGCTTAAGGAAGCCTGACGTAACCTGCTGCGTAACCGAAGAGTCGTGAGGCACAAGTGAGCCTGACCGCCACATTCAGGCACTTGACCACCCGGGCGGGAGCGCCGATGGTAGCAGCCATTCCGCTCTCAGGACAGACAGCAGACCCGCCGGGCGATGCTTTCCGTGACTCTCCAGAGCCGGGTTGTTTTGTTGTTTGGGTGGCATGGATTGATTTGAAGTGAAGCGTCGTGGAATCATTAACGCCTTGTCGGTGACGGTCCTGGCCGTCGCCGCCCTGCGCCTGTACTTTTTCTTCAACCCCGAGCCCCCACCCGAGGATCTCCGTCCCCATCAAGAGCTTGCACGCGTCTTGGCGGACGAAGCCGTTCGCCTCGCAGGGGCCGGCGGACGCATCGTCGTCATCGGACGCGAGTTCTCAGAATTCAAGGTCCCAGCCGCCCAGGCCCAAATCGTGAGCTTTCAGGCGGCCGTCAAAAAGGCGGGGCGCCCCGTGGCCACCCTGAAGCTGGCCAAGGTCGATCCGCTGCGCACCTTGGCGGTGCCTTCCGGAGAATTCTTCGAAATCATCCGCCAGGCGAAGGAAGACGACGTCATCGTCTGTTTCCTCGGCGCGAGCCTCCTCAGCGGCGAACAGATGGCCAAGCTGCCCTCGAAAAAGCCCAAGGTTCTTGCGGTTTGTCCCTACGGCATGCTGAGCCGGATTGATTTGCCTGCCATCTTCGGTCAAGGACTGGTGGTGGCGGCTCAGGTGGGACGACCGGACGCCCCGGCGATCGTGCCTCCGGGCGACGCTCGGCAAGCGCTGGCCCAAGTCTTCCAACGCATCGATCCGTCCAACTTGACGGAGCTGGCCAACCTCGTCCCCGCCCCGGGAGGCACCCGATGAACACACGCGCCTTCAGCGCCACCGACTTGTTGATGTCGCTCGCCGGTATCGCCCTGATCGCAGCCGTCGCCGTGCCCATCGTCGTGCAGCAAGGTCGGGAATCTCGGCTGGGG
Source organism: Limisphaerales bacterium (assembly GCA_044230345.1). GTDB lineage: Bacteria > Verrucomicrobiota > Verrucomicrobiia > Limisphaerales > JADJPG01 > JBGARF01. The sequence continues at coordinate 84,528 of JBGARF010000023.1, read as the reverse complement.
GTTTGTCTGGGCAATCTCAAGCAGATCAGCCAGGCGACGTTGGCGTTCGCAGCGGCCAACGACCAAACCCTTCCGGTGACTGAACCCAATCCCATGCCCGGCGGGTGGTGGCACTATCGCGAGAAGATCAAAAGTCACCTCGGCCTTTCCGGGCCGGCTTCCACCTCGGAACGCGTCTTTGCCTGTCCCGACGATCGCGGCTACGGCGAGGGTACCGAAGCTTCCCTCCCCTTTTCCCGCAGCCGCAAGCATCTCTTTACCAGTTACGTGTTCAATGGCGTGACTTTGCCCGGAACGCCTAACATCAGTGGGCGAAAGCTCGAGTCCATCGCGGCTCCCGACCGCACGCTCCTCGTCATGGAATGGACCGCACACGCGCCGCTTTCGTGGCATCGCAGCCGCACCGGTCGCGCAAACACCCCGTTTTACAAGGATGCGGAAAGCGTGACGGGCTTCGTGGATGGCCACGTGGCCCTGACCAAAATTTACTACGATGGCCTGAATCCGGCCTATACACGGGACCCGGCCCCTGGCTATAATTACAAGTTCAGCGGTGATTGAAATAAAGTGAATCGAGTCTCGAGTCGTATGAAACGTCGTAAAGTGAAATTGTCTTCCGCCGGTCGAGCTTTGTCCCGTTCGCTCCTGCTCCTTGCCATCATCCCCGCCGGAGTCAATGCGGGTGAAATCACCGTTGGCGAATGGTCGCCCAAATTTGTCGGTGTCGACATCGCCACAGGACAACTGGCCGCGCCGGTCGGCAGCGAAGTGATTCAACAGGTGCTCTGCCTGCGGGTGGACCTAACGAACCCGGAGATCAAACTGTTCAGCACCCCGAAGTGCAGTGACTGCTCCGCGGATACGCGCGCGGAGAACACGAGCCGGTTCCTCGAGCGAAACGATTTGCAGGTGGCGGTCAACGGCGGTTTCTATTCCAGCAGCGGCGGGCTGGTCAACATCCCGCTGGGCACACCGGAGAACGTCTTCGGCCTGGCCATTTCTGAGGGAGTGGTCGTCTCGCCCGCGGACAGCTCGGAACATCGGGCCACTCTTCTCTTCACCTCCAACAATATTCCTACGTTCCTGCCCAACTCTGCGTCTCCCGACATCACCGGGATTCACACGGCGATTTCCGGGAATCGGACCTTGCTGATCGACGGGGCGAATGCAAACACGCCGAACCCCGGCGATCGGGATCCCCGGACCGGATTTGGCCTCTCCCAAGATCGCCGCTACCTCTACCTCCTCACCGTCGACGGGCGGCAGAACACGTGGAGCATGGGCGCTGACTGGTACGAAACCGGAGAATGGCTGCGGCGCTTCGGGGCTTGGGACGCGATTAACGTCGACGGTGGCGGTTCCACCACCATGGTTCTCGCCGATACCAACTGCGCTGCTCTTCGGACCAACCGTTCGAGCTTCGTTGCCAGCTCCGGCGTGGAGCGCGTGGTCGGACACAATTTTGGCGTCCGGGCACCCCGCCTGGCGTCGTCGCCCAAGCGCAGCGTCGCCATTCCCGGCACCACCACCGCCATCATCACCTGGCAGACCGAGTTTCCGGCCAGCACGAAAGTTGACTACGGTACGAATGCCGCCTACGGGCAAAGCACGGTGCGAGACGCCCGTCTGGTGCGTCAACACGTCGCCACGCTCACCGGGCTGGCCGCCAATACATCGTACCATTTCCGGGTCGTTTCCGAAGGCAGCGGCGAAACATTCACCGAAGCCTGCCGGTTCAACACCTTGGGCGGCGTGGAAACTCGCGAGGTTTTCGGCCTTACCAAGGCGTGGCGCTACACCACCAATAATTTGGACGGCCTGAACTGGAAATCGGAGGACTACGATGACGCCGGTTGGGCGGGACCCGGACCGGGCCTGCTCTATGTCCTCGAAAACAGCGCGGAGGTTGCACCGCGGAACACGCAGATGCCGCCAACGTCAGGCACTCCGCTTCGCACCTACTACCTGCGCACCCGATTCAATTTCTCCGGTCCAATCTCCGGAGTTTCCCTGTCGTTCCTAAGTCACATCGATGACGGCGCGGTGTTCTACCTCAATGGCACCGAAATCCTGCGGGTTCGCATGCCGGCCGGCCAGATTACCAACGGAACGGTGGCCAGCAGCATTCCCTGCAACGGCTTTCGGCAGGTCGGCGACGCCGCCACCGTGTGCCCGGACTTGAACACGCTTACCGGCCCCATCGTGAGCACCAACCTGGTCCAGGGGGAAAACGTTCTGGCCGTCGAAGTACACAATGCCACCCAGTCGGATTTGGTCTTCGGCACCGCCCTGTCGACAATCACCCCGCTCACCGCCACGCCGACGCTCCACCTATTGTCGGAGGACGACCAGGTTACCCTGTTTTGGAACGGCGAAGGGTTCGTCCTCCAGGAATCCACCGACCTGGGTTCGCCTCAGAACTGGTCCGATGTCCAAGGCCCCGTGACCGCCAGCCCGTTCCGCACCACCCGCGGCGCCTCGAATTTCTATCGCTTGCGCAACTAAGTTGAATCTTATCCCAGAACGAATTCTCGCATGAAATCGCGCACCACTGTCCGCCGGACTGCGTTCACCCTGATCGAGTTGCTCGTCGTGATCGCCATTATCGCCATCCTCGCCGGGCTGCTCCTCCCGGCCCTCGGCAAGGCGAAGTCCAAGGCAAACAACACCGCCTGCCTCAACAATCTCAAGCAGATCGGCCTCGCCTGGCGCCTCTGGGCCCACGACAACGAAGGCCGATATCCATTCCAGATCGATTGGCTGTCCGGCGGCAGCAAAGACACGCTCGAGTGGATTGACCACTTCCGCGCCGCCTCCAACGAACTCGCCACACCGAACATCCTCGTCTGCCCCACCGACCGCGACCGGCAGGTCGCCCTCAATTGGTGGACCGCCGCCGGCTTCGACAACACCAGCTATTTCGTAGGCCTCGAAGCCAGGGAATCCCAGCCGGATACGATCCTGTCCGGCGACGCCAATGTCCTCGGCGGCACCGGCACCAGTTTCACCGAGCTCACCTGGAATACCGCCATGGGCACTTCCATCGATGTCGCCTGGGAACGAAAAACCCAACACCAGGGCCGCGGCAATATCATCCTATCCGACGGCAGCGCGCGCACGACCCGCTCGTCCGAAGTCCAGGAACAGATCGGCCTCGTGCTGTTCTCCGGGCGCGCCACGAATGTCGTCTTCTCGCTGCCGCAGGGAACGCAGTAGTTCGGTGTCGGGTGTCAGGTGTCAGGTGTCAGGTGTCGGGTGTCAGGTGTCGGGTGTCAGGTGTCGGGTGTCGGGTGTCGGGTGTCGGGTGTCGGGTGGCGGGTGGCGGAGCGCCGCGCGGCCGCACGGCCGGCGCCTGATCTACTCTGCCGGTCAACTGTCGTTTCAATCTTATGCGTTGTTTCCGTCTACTTTTCCCATCGCGGTTCCAATCTTTACTCACCGTTGCCGCCGCCACGACGATGGGCACTTCGGCGCTGACAACTTCAGCGGCCGAGGTCCTGATCCAGCCGAGCCCCAACGCCCTCCAGCTGCGAATTGAGGGCGATCCCGACAACGACTGGCGAATCCAGTCGTCGACCAACCTGACCGACTGGAACACGCTGAACAATTTTGGAACGTTGTTAGGCAGCCGCGTGGGCACGCCGCTGTGGCGTGGCGTCGGCCAGGCCAGCAATCCTTTTCAGGCCTACCGCGCCGCCAGGACCACCGGCCTCTTTGATCCCAGCCTGTTTCGCACGGTCAGCCTGACTTTTACCCAAGCCAACTGGCCGGCGCTCATGGCCAGCGGCCGGACCACCGGTTCCAACGTGTACTGCACCCTGTTGACGCTCGACAACGGCGCCACCAATCGCGGCGTGGGCGCCCGTTACAAGGGCAACACGTCGTATTCCATGGGCGGAACCAAGAAATCGATCAACCTCGAGCTCGACTGGACAGGCGCCACCAATGATCTGATGTCTTATTCGACCATCAACCTGAACAACGCGGCCGCTGACGAAACCATCATGCGCGAGGCCGTCTATTTCTCAGTCATGAGCCGTTACTCGGCCTGCCCGAAGGGGGCCATGGCGCGAGTCTTCATCAACGGCGGCTTCTGGGGAGTCTACTCCCTGGTGCAACAAGAGAACGGCCAGCTGATCGCCGAACATTTCCCCAGCAACAACGGCGATCGCTGGCGCACCCCCAATGCCCCAGCCGGCGGATTTCAAGGGTCCAATTCCGCGCTCGCTTACATCAGCGGCTCGACCAACATCTCCACCTACCAGGCAGCCTACGATCTCCGCACCACCAACAGCCCCACCACCACGGCCTGGCGGCGCCTGATCAACACGATCGTCGTCCTCAATACGACCCCCATCAACCAGCTGCGCAGCCAGGTCGAGGACGTCATGGCCGTCGATGCCTGGCTTTGGTTTCTCGCCGTCGAAAATATTTTCGCCGACGACGACAGCTACTTCAACAAAGGCGCCGACTACAGCTTCTATTACGAGGTGGAGAGCGGGCGTTTCCACCCGGTCGAACATGACGGCAACGAAGCGTTTGTCGCCGGTGACGTTCAACTCTCGCCGGTGTTCGGTCTCGGCAATGCCAATCGGCCCGTGCTCAATCGATTGCTCTCCGTCCCCGAACTCAAGCAACGCTATCTCGCTCACATGCGGACCGTCCTCCAGGAATCGTTCCATCCCGCCGTCTTGACGCCATTGATCAACCAGTTCCACGCGCTGAGCGTGCAGGCGATCCTCGCCGACACCAACAAGAGTTTCACCATGCTCACCTACACGAACGATCTCAACGCGCTGAGGGCGTTCGTGACGAACCGCTATAACTTCCTGACCAATCACGCGGAGCTGCGCCCCGTCCCTCCGTCGATCGTCACGGTCAATCCGCCCGCCTCCCCTCCCGCCACAACCGAGGTCCCCTTTGTGACCGCCCTCGTGACCAACGGATCCGACGGCATCGAGTCGGTCTGGCTTTATCATCGTGGCAAGGCCTACGGACGATTCGCCGTGGCCCAGATGTTCGACGACGGCGCCCACGGCGACGGCGCCGCCGGCGACGGCCTCTACGGCGCGGCCACCACCAACTATCCGGCCGGCACCAAGGTTCGCTTTTACATCGAAGCCCGCGCCGGCAACGGAGCCCGTGCGGCCACCTTCTCGCCCGCTCGCGCCGAACAGGACACGTTCAACTACCGGGTCGCCATCGCCACCGCCACCAACACTCCCGTCATCATCAGCGAAGTCATGGCGTCCAACACCTCCACCCTGGCCGATCCGCAGGGCGAATTCGACGACTGGATCGAACTCCACAACCTGACCGACCAGGCCGTGAATCTTGCCGGACGTTATCTCAGCGACGAACCAAACAACCCCCGCAAATGGGCGTTCCCGGCCGGCACCACGATCCCGGCCAATGGCTACCTGCTCGTCTGGGCGGACGAAGACGGCCTGGCCTCCGGTGGCCTTCACGCCAGCTTCAAACTCTCTGCTTCCGGAGAGGACCTTTTCCTCACCGACACCGACGCCAATGGCAATGCCATCCTCGATCAGGTCAGCTTTGGTGAACTCCCCGCCGATCTTTCCTATGGCCGCAGCGCTGACGACGCCGACCTTTGGATTGTCGGCCCGGCCACACCCGGTGCTGCCAATCGCTAGCCGCACGGGCCTTTCACAAACTCCCTTCGCCAACGATTCAGGTGGGCGCTGGACGGTTGCGCCGCGGATCGCTGCAAAGGCCGAGGCCGCCAAGAGCGAGTCCCGAAAAGCCTGCATTGCGGGATAAGCGATGAGCAACGAAGGTCTCCGCAAGCAGATCAGGCAAACGGCTGGCGGCCAAATGAATCGTTCCCCGCACGCGCAGTCAAAATTCCAGAGGGCGGGCGGACTCCACGCTGGCGGACCTCGCAAGCGCCCCGGAGCTTCGCGTGGCGGCCTGGAATTTGGGTCTCGCCAAAAATCGACGGAGATCAGAAAAGCATCCGATGCACACCTTGCTCTTCGCGGTTCCGCGCCAACTCCGAGGGTTCCTCGGGATTTTTGTCGCTCTGACTTTCAGCGGTGAGGTCCACATCGCCGCCGGCGAACCCTCCCGCCCCGTCTTGCTCTACAGCCGACATTTCAACGCGGTGGGCGAAAACCGTTACCTGCCCGACGGCAGCTATCGGGAGATTCTGCACCGCCTCAGTCACGAATTTGACATCCGGGTTCACGACCAGCCGCTCACTCCGCAATCTCTCCAAGGGGTTAAGGTTATCCTCATCGCCAACCCTAGCGATCGGGCGGTCGGCACCAATCCCCCGCCGCACCATTTCACCGAAGCCGACGTCAACACGTTGGACAGCTACGTCAACGCCGGCGGCGGCCTCGTGATCCTCGGCAATCAGGAGAATCACAACCTCGAGATCGAAGACACCAACCGGTTGCTCGCCCGCTTTGGCCTCCAGTTCACCAACGTCTACACCGACGCGAAACAGCTCTCGTTCGGCATTCGCGTCCCGCTGTTTGGCGGCCTGAAATGGGCCTATTACACCGGCAATCAAGTCCAGTTCGTGCCCGGTCACCCGGCACATCCGCAGGCCCTCCTGAGCAACGATCCCAACCAAAAAACCGCCACCGGCAACCGCAACCCGCGCGGCGCCCTGATGGCCAGCGCCGAGCCGGGACGGGGCCGCGTCGCCGTCGTCACCGACGCCGGCTGGTTGACCGACGACGCCCTGAGCGGCCGCGGCATTGGTGGCGTGGCGATCAAGGAGCACGACAACTTTGAGATCGCGCGCAGACTGTTCCACTGGGTCACGCGCACCGAAATCACGCCGATCGCCGCAGGGAAAGGTTCCAGGTAGGGCGCGCTCTCCGCAGCGCGCCGGCCGTGCGGACACATTCCCATGGTCCGAGCGGGTCCGCGGAAACATTTGGCAACACCGTTTCGGCGGCGGGCGGCGGAGCGCCCGCCCTACCTGACGTGCCCGGTTCATGTCGGGTGAGCAGGTCTGAAAAGGAACGGGTGGCTCCCCATTAACCGGACGATCGACCAGAAGGTTCGCGACGCGGAGATCGGTAGCCGATCCCTCGAGCCGTCCACCGCGTAAACCCTCTCCGCCGCCCTGCGGGGGAGAGGGCAGGTTTCGATCCCGCATTGCGGGATCGGAACCGGGTGAGGTGGAGCAGTCCGCTGGTTCATGTCACGTAAGCAGGTCAGAAAGGAACGGGTGGCTTCCCTTGAACCGCCCTCCGCAGGAGCCCTTGCCCTTGCACAAGCTGGCAGTTCACGCCCACCTCGGCTCCTCCCAAAACTTCTTCACAAACTTCGTCGGCAGCCCAACCTATTCGAATCCTTCCGAATAGGTTTACGACGAAGTTTGCGACGAAGATTTTTCCCAATGAACGCGCTCTTCGCGTAAACCCTCTCCGCCGCCCTGCGGGGGCGGGTCCGCCCCGGCTCAATTGGGCGAACAAAACGAACGCTCAGCCCGTCTGCATGGCCTAAACGTGAAAACCATGTCTCTCGACCGCGCCACGGCCCTTCGCCGGCTCATCAACACTTTCCTGGCTCTCGCGTCCCTCGGCGCCGTCGCCCGCGCCGACGATTGGCCCCAGTGGCGCGGGCCCCAGCGCACCGGCGTCTCGACCGAAAAGGGATGGCAGGACAAATGGCCCGCCAACGGCCCGGCCGTCGCATGGAAGGCGCAAGTGGGATTGGGTTTCTCCTCCCTCGTCATCGCCAACGGCCGAGCCTTCACCCTCGGCCATGCCAATGAACAGGACACCGTTTGGTGTTTCGACGCGACGACCGGGAAGGTGGTCTGGAAACACTCCTACCCCGCGGAGTTGGGTGACAAGTATTACGAAGGCGGCACGACCGGCACTCCGACGGTCGCCGGCGACCGGGTCTACGTGTTGAGCAAGTGGGGCGACGCCTTTTGCTTCGAGGCGGCAAGCGGAAGAATCGTCTGGTCCACCCAGGTGCAAAAGGAAACCGGGGCACCCGTGCCCGACTGGGGGTTCACCGGCGCACCGTTGTTCCATGAGAATCTGCTCATTCTCAACGTGGGCGACGCGGGCCTCGCTCTGGATGCGGCCACCGGCAAGACGTTGTGGAAGTCAGCCGGCAAACCCGCCGGCTACTCCACTCCGCTCCCCATCAAGCGCGACGGCCAATGGCTGGCCGTACTGGGCAATGGCACGTCCTACGTCGCCGTCAACCCCCGCGACGGGAAAGAAGCGTGGCGCGTGCGTTGGGTCACCGAGTACGGCGTCAACGCCAGCGACCCCGTCATTGAAGGCGACCAGATGTTCCTCTCCACGGGCTACGGCAAAGGCGGCGGGCTCTTCAAACTTGGCACCGGCCAACCGCAGGCTGCGTGGACCACCAAGAAGCTTCGCACCCAGCTCAACGCCGCCGTGCTGTATCAAGGTCACCTTTACGGCACCGACGGCGACACCACCCAGAAGGCATCCCTGAAATGTCTCGAGCTGGCGACCGGCGAGGAAAAGTGGGCTTCGCCCGGCTTCGGCTCCGGTGGCGTCATCGTCGCCGACGGCAAGCTCATCGCCTTGAGCGGCACCGGCGAGCTGTCCGTCGCACCCGCCACCCCCGCCGGATTCCACCCTGCATCCCGCGCGCAAGTGCTCGGCGGCAAGTGTTGGACAGCGCCGGTGTTGGCCAACGGTTTGATCTACTGCCGCAACGGCCGGGGCGACGTCACAGTGTTGGATGTACGCAAAAACTAATTCAGGCTGACCACCCAAATGAATTTCACGCGACGCCGTTTTCTCAAGAGCACCGCAGCCGTCAGCTTCGCCTTCCATGCGATGCCCTTGCTCGGGGCCGACCCCGGGCGAAAACTTCGCACCGCGCTCATTGGCTGCGGCTGGTGGGGAAAGAATATTCTCAAGGAGGCCATGGCCAGCGGACGGGTCAAGGTGGTGGCGCTGGCGGACGTGGATGCCAACAAGCTCGAAGTCGCCGCGGACCAGGTGAAGGACCTGAGCGGTGACCAGCCGAAGTCCTACGCCGACTACCGCGAACTGCTCGAGAAAGAGAAGCCCGAGATTGTCATCATCGCGTCGCCTGATCATTGGCACGCCTTGCAGACCATCGCCGCCCTCAAGGCCGGCGCGCATGTTTTCGTCGAGAAACCCACCGGACACACCGTCAATGAAAGCCGCGCCATGCTCCACGCCGCGCGCGCCAGCGGACGCGTCGTGCAGGTGGGACTGCATCGTCGGATCGGACCGCACCATGTCAGCGGAATGAAATTCCTCCGATCGGGCGCCGTCGGCGAGGTCGGCATGGTCCGGCTCTTCGCCCACGGTGGGGGCGGGCCGGAGAAGCCCAGCCTGAACAGCGAGCCACCCGATGGATTGGATTGGAACTTCTGGTGCGGCCCGGCGCCGGTGCGCCCTTTCAACACGCGGATTCATCCCGGCGGCTGGCGACAATTTCTCGACTACGGCAACGGCCAACTTGGTGACTGGGGCGTGCACTGGCTGGATCAGGTCCTCTGGTGGAGCGACGAAAAGTATCCGCACCGGATTTATTCGACGGCCGGCCGGCCCATCGCCGGCGCCGGCGTGGTGAACGCCAAGGAACAGACCACCGACGCTCCGGACCATCAGGTCGCGGTCTACGAGTTCGAAAAGTTCACCTGCATCTGGGAACACCGTCGCTTTGCCGAGAACGGCGCCGAGAAGCACAAGATTGGTGCCTACTACTATGGCACCAAAGGCATGCTCCACATCGGCTGGCGCGACGGCTGGACTTTCTATCCATCGAACTCTCGCGACAAGGTCATCCACGAGGACTCCCAGCTGCAGGAACCCGACGGCCACAATCTCACGCTGCTTTGGGCAGACTTTCTGGCCAGCATCGAAACCAAATCCAAGGCGGTCGCAAACATCGAGGTGGCCCATCGCGCCTCGGTCCTGCCGCTGCTCGGAATGATTTCCTGGCGCATGGGCCGCAGCATCAACTGGGACGGCGCCCGTGAAGCGATCGTCGGCGACGCCGAAGCGTCGAAGCTCCTCAGCCGCCCCTATCGTGCACCCTGGGTTTATCCCACGGCGTGACGAAAACGCGCGCGCGGTCCGCTGGCCGAACGAGGCCGAACGAGGCCGAACGCAGGGCGACCGTTCTACGATTCGACCGATCGGATGTCCGACCCCAAAGCTTGAGCAGCACAAACCTTTGGCTTGTGCTGCCGGCCCGCGACGACCTAGGGTCGCCCCGTTCATGCCAGTGTTCTCCTGTCGGGAATTTCCCTCGACGGATGGAACTTCAAGTCGGCCTCGACGATCACCTAACGATATGATTCCGCCATCCGCCTGCCCTTGGCCCACCCCCGCGGGGCGCCGCACCCCGACCCTCTGCTGCCTGACAACTTTCGTTCTCATCGCGGCTTCGTCCCTTCAGGCCCAGACTCCGCCCGAACTGATCACCTATAACTTCTCCGTCATCGAAGCGAAGACTCTGCCCGGAGGCAGCGCCACTCCGGGCGCGCCCTGCAACGGCACGCTGGCCGCCGCCGATACGATTCAAAACCTCGCTCTCGCCGCCGTTTTCTACCAGAACGCCTGCTACACCGATGGCCGGTTCAATCACCGGGATTTTCTCGTGGAACGTGGCGCGGTGACGGCCACCGGCGGAGCGGTGACACTAGCCGCCTACCGCATTCACGAACCGCAGACCAAGGCCACCCAGTTCCTGGCGTCCAAGCACGCCATCTACTATCGCTTCCCAACGATTGAAAATTACTCCGTCTATTCATTCGCCGGCGGTGCCTTCAGCAAGGTGGCAGACATCCCTGCCGGTGCCATTCCCAACACCAACACGTTCGTCCCCGTCCCCACAGGCGCCCCCATCACGGTCAGCGATGTCGCCGGCAGCGTCACGTATGTGTTCGCCCCCAGCTCGATCCGGGTCAGTTCGTACACCGTCCTTGCGCCCGGCGTCGAAGGCGCAAAGATCGCGTCGACGCCGTTTGGCGATGTCTTGAAGTATCGATACACCGTTGCGGGAACACCCTTCGACACCGCCACGGATTTCTCGGCGGGTCCGGGCGCATTCGACAACACCTACAGCGACACGCGCCGGTTCTATGTCGTGCGCAATAGCGGCAACTCCGCGCTGGGTGCCGTGTGGCAAGATCAACTCAATTCCGCGCTCAAGCTGACTTGGTTCGGCGCCGACCGAAAGTCTCCCACCACCGTTACCCTGGCCAACCCGCTCAATCAAAAACTCGCGTGCGCCACCGGTGACGACAACGGCAATGTCTATTTTCTCACCGTCCAACCCGGCTCCGGCGCTCCCAACTCTCCACGCAGCGTCATGCTAACCAAAGCCAGCGCCACCGGGACCACGCTTGCCGCTGCGGCGGTGGACGCCTCCGCCGCCGGCCTCAATCTGGTCGAATTCTTCCGGGTGGCTTCGATGAAACACTTGAATGGCAAGGTCGCCGTCATGATCGGCCGAACCATGCTCCAAAGTGGCGACGGGCTCAATCATCAGGGCGGCATTGCGGTGGTCTTCAACGGCGCCACCCTCGCCATCGACCGGAACTGGGGACAAACCTCCAGTCACTCGTGGGAAAATGTGCTCACCACGAACGCCAACAACGAATTCATCGGCCTTGACCTCGGCGACAATTTTCCCCGCGGCATCCATCTCCACAAGTTCAACAGCACGACCAAAAACTCGCGCGTCATTTCCAGCTACAAAACCGCGCACGGCACCACCCCGCAAAGTACTTCGGGCGCCTCCTACCCGGTCTACACGGAGATCAGCGGCGGCGGCACCACTTATTACCGCTGGTCCAACGACAACGGGACTTACACGGAACTCGGCGGATTGGCCCAAACCTCGCTCGGCTACGCCGCCAGCTTCGTCGGCGAACGCAGCCCGGGCGGACGGTTGATCGACAACAGCCGCGTCGGGAACGGACTCAATGATCCCCGCAATGTCGGCTTCATCACGGTGATCGAAAACTTTCAGACGGCCACCGGCTCCGGATCCGAGGTCAGCGACGATCTGGTCGTAACCCGCGGCCTGGTCGAAACCGCCGGCTTCTACAGCTTCACCGGCGGCTGGACCCCGCAGCGCAATGCTGGCGTGGTCTGGCTTAGCAACTACACCAGCCCGACGCAAAACGCGTCCCGCCTGAAAATGACCTCGCGCGCCGACGGAAGCCTGCTGTTGCTCTGGGAACTCTGGAATGCCGACCGCTACCTCGCGACCAAGGGGCTGACCGTGGCGGCGAATGGAACAATCCTCAATGCCGAAACGGATCTCACCACCCAGGTCCGGCTTGGCCGGCGCGACGATCCCGTCCGCGTCAGCAACAGCACCTACCTGGTGTCCGGCAGCAAAGCCGACACCACGCTCGAGCTGATCGTCATCGAACCGTCGACCAGCCCGCCGACGCCAACCGCGACGACGCTGGCTGCCACCTCCGTGTCGGGCGCTGCAGCCACGCTCAATGGTTCGGCGAACCCGAATGGTCTCGCAGCCTTCGGCTTCTTTCAGTGGGGCGCGACGACCGGCTATGGCCAGAACACCACCCCGGTCAACGTCGGCAACGGCACGGGCGCCGTTCCCTTCTCCACCCCCATCGCCGGACTGGCCGCGGGCCAGACCTATCACTTCCGCGCAGCGGTCAGCAACAGCACCGGCATCGTCTATGGCAGTGACCTGACTTTTGCCACTCCCGGTGCTGCCTCGGTGGTCATCGTCCAATCGCCGACCAACACCGCCGCGTGCGCCGGAAGCTCAGTCACATTCTCCGTCACCGCCACCGGCGCCACGGGCTACCAATGGCAACGCCGCGCGCCCGGCGCCGTCAGTTTCATCAACCTCGCCGGGGCCATCACCGCAACGTTTTCGACTCCGCCCGTGACCGCGGCCGACGACGGCGCAACCTATCGGGTCATCGCCACCGCGCCCGGCACCAATGCCACGAGCGCCGAAGCCAGCCTCACGGTCATCGCCGCCACCGCGCCGACCGTGACTTACAATTTCAATTCCGGCCTGCCCGCCGGCACGGCGATCTATGGCAACGCCTACGTTGATGCCCCCACCGGCGTGCTCGAACTCAATCCGAACCTCGGCAGCCAGAACGGCGCGTTCCTCACCCCGGACCTCGCCCCGGGCCGGACCATCGCCGGCTTCACCGCGACCTTCCGGGCCCGCGTGCAGCAAGGTTCCTCCCCGCCCGCCGATGGCTTCAGCTTCAATTGGGCGACCGACCTGCCGGCCGGAACCTACCCCGTTGCCGAGGAAGGAGCCGGATCCGGATTGCGCGTCGCGTTCGACACCTGGGACAACGGCGGCGCCGAAGCCCCGGCAATTGATGTTTGGTGGAACACGAACCTCGTCGCCCGCCGCAGCGTTTCCGTTCCCTTTCTGGTCCGCGGCGCCGGTTTTTTCGACGTGCGACTCCGCCTGACGACCAACGGTTTGTTTGATCTGAGCTACGCCTGCGAAACCATCTTCAGCCGTCTGCCCATCCCCGGCTTCGCGCCCCAGACCGGCGCGCGCTTCGGCCTCGGTGCACGCACGGGCGGCGCCTGGGAAACGCACGGCATCGACGATCTGGCCATCGAACTCTACACTCGAAATGCCAATGCCCTGACCATCACCCGCTCCGGCAACAACGCCACCATCGACTGGCCCGCCAGCATCCGTGGCGTGTTGCAACATAGTCCGGGCCTCGCACCCACCGCCTGGACTTACACTCCCAGCGGCGCGGCCCATCCCGTCATTGTGCCAGCGACGACACCCGCCGCGTTCTACCGCCTCGTGTTGTCACCAGCGAACGACGATTTCGCCGGCCGCACCCTTCTCAGCGGAACGTCGGTCAACGTTTCCGCTTCGAACGCCGGTGCCACCAAGGAGGCCGGCGAGCGAAACCACGCCGCGAACCCCGGCGGCCGATCGCTTTGGTGGTCCTGGACGGCGCCGACCAGCGGAACGGTAACCATCGGCACCACCGGACTCACGCTCGACACCGTGCTGGCCGTCTACACCGGGAACGCTCTCAACAGTCTGAACGAAGTCGCCGCCAACGACGACTTCGACGGCAATCTGTTCAGCCGGGTCTCCTTCCCCGCGACTCAAAATGTCACCTACCAAATCGCCGTCGACGGCTACAACAACAACGGAACGGGCGCCGCGACTGGCACCGTTCAACTGAGCCTCACCCTGGCCCCCTGACGCCCCAGCCCATGAACATCGATTTGCGCAGCGATACGATTACCAAACCGACTGCCGCCATGCGCGACGCCATGGCCCGGGCAGAAGTGGGCGACGACGTCTTCGGCGACGATCCCACCGTGGCGCAACTCGAGGCGCGCGTGGCGGAATTGCTGGGCAAGGAGGCTGCGTTGTTCACGGTGTCTGGCACCATGGCCAACCAGCTGGCGCTGCGGGCCCAGACGGAAGCCGGCGACGAAATCCTGGTCGAGGGCAACGCCCACATCTACTACTACGAATCCGGCGCGCCGGCCGCGCTCGCCGGTCTCATGTGCCGTTGCCTGGCCGGTGTTCGTGGCGTGTTCACTGCGGCCGATCTCGAAGCGGCGCTGCGTCCGTCCGATCAGCATTTTTCCCCAACCAAACTCGTGTGCGTGGAGAACACCCACAACCGGGGCGGGGGCAGTCTCTGGCCGCTCGAGAGCATTCGTGAGGTCGCCGAGACATCCCGTCGACACGGACTGAGACTTCATCTCGACGGGGCTCGACTGTGGAACGCGTCCATCGCCACCGGGATTCCGGAACGCGACTACGCCGCGCCGTTCGACTCGGTCAGTGTGTGTTTCTCCAAAGGCCTCGGCGCCCCCATCGGCTCGGCCTTGTGCGGATCCCGGGAGCTCATCCAGCGGGCTCGCCGTTTCCGCAAGATGTACGGCGGCGGCCTGCGGCAGGCCGGCATCATCGCCGCCGGCGCCCTGCACGCCCTGGAGCATCACCGTACCCGCCTGGCCGAAGATCACGCCAACGCACACGCCCTCGCCGCCGGACTCAGCCCCCTGCCCGGTCTGGAGATCGACCCCGCTTCCGTCCAAACCAACATCGTGCTCGTCCACCTCAAAACGATCTCCGCGCCCGCGTTGGTCCGCGATCTTAACGACGCCGGCGTACGCGTCCTTGCCACCGGCCCCAACACCATTCGCGCCGTGACCAACCTCATGGTCGCAGCCAGCCAGATTCCCACGGCGATCGAAGCGTTTGGTGGAGCCTTGCAAAAATATGGTTAGTCGAAGTGTCTCTCGCTCCACCGCGCAGCCGTCGCAATCCGCCCTCACCCCGACCCTCTCCCCCGGGAGAGGGAGGATCGATCGTCGCCCGATCGTATCGCCGACGCCCGTCGCGACTGGAAGGCGCGTCGAGCCTCGTCGCCCGTGCACACCTGCACACCGGACTGCGACGACGCGGTCGACGCTCACGCACTCCACCGCGCGGCCGCTGAAGTTCCCCCTCTCCGTGGGGGAGAGGGCTGGGGTGAGGGCGATTCACAAGCGCCTTTTAGCTTCAAACCAGCGCCGCGGATGTCCCAAAGCCACGCCCGAAACGCCAAAGAAACATCTCGTGTAAAACCATGTTCACCCCCGCCCTCCGCTTGCGCGATCTCGCCATCGTCACGCGCCTGATTCTCGCCTGCCTCATCTCCGCCGCCACACTGTCAGCTACAGCGTCCCCGCTGACCGATCTGATCCGCCAAAACACCGGCGCCCGTGCGGTCCGAACCGATGGCGGCGATTCCTCCGCTCTCCGTCTCGAGCCCCGCTGGCGAGGCGACCTTTGCCGCGTGCGCGTCACCAACCGCGGGCAAACCCCGGTTCGGATTCGCGAGATCGTGCTCTTCGATTTCGGCCATCAGCTCGCCGGCGATACACCGATCTACGGCGAGGGATTTCAGATGCTTTCGCAGACCGCCGGCACCCTGGCCAAGCCGCGCGACGTCGGCACCTACACGGATCGCGGCCATTATCGTCTCCCTGAGCCGGCCGGCTTCCGCACTGTCTATGGCCTGCTCCTGCTCTCGCCCTCGGGCACCGACCGCGTGTTGATCGGGTTCGCCTCCTGCCGCCGGTTCAACGGCAAGTTCCACTTCAACGGCGACCGCCTCCAGGCCGTGTTGGAAACGGAGGATCTGGAACTGGCCGCCGGTCAGTCCTGGGAGCTCGAGGATCTCGTCGTCTTCCTCGATCCTTCCCGTGACCTCCTGCTCGAACGCCTGGCCAAGCCGCAAAACAAGAATCATCCGCGCCTGCGACATGACCCAGTCCGCACGGGCTGGTGCTCGTGGTATTGTTTCGGCCCCGGCGTCACGGCCCGCAACATCACCGACAACCTCAGCTGGATTGGCGAACACCTGCCGGCCTTGCGCTACATCCAAATCGACGACGGCTATCAACCGTGGATGGGCGATTGGCTGGAATCCGGGAAAGCATTCGGCGGCGACCTCCGCGGCGTGCTAAAGGAGATTCGCGCGCGCAAGTTCGAACCTGCGCTCTGGGTGGCCCCGTTCATCGCCAGCGAACAGTCCAGGTTGTTCCAGGAACACCGGGATTGGTTTGTCAAAGATGCCACCGGGGCGCCGCTTCGATCGGACCGGGTCGGATTTGGCGGATGGCGTCTCGGCCCATGGTATGCCCTCGACGGAACCCATCCGGACGCACAGCGCTGGCTCACGGATTTGTTCCGAACGCTGCGTCGGGATTGGGGCTGCACGTATTTCAAACTCGACGCCACGTATTGGGCCACCCTGCCGGGTGGACATCGCTACGATCCCAAGGCCACCCGCATCGAAGCCTATCGTCGCGGCATGGAAGCCATCCGAAAAGGCGCCGGCCACGCCCTCATCATGGGCTGCAACCATCCCATCTGGCCATCGCTCGGCCTGATCCACGCCTCGCGCAGCTCGCTCGATATCGAACGCTCCTGGGCCAGCTTCACCAGCATCGGTCGGGAGAACCTCCTGCGCGGCTGGCAAAACGGAAGGCTCTGGTGGAACGACCCCGATTGCGTCGTGTTGCATGACGGCGGCTCGAAGGACGTGATGGATGCCGGCGGACGACCGACTACGGCGGGGAAAGTCCCAGACAACGAATATCAATTCCACGCCACCTTGATCTACGCGACCGGCGGCATGCTCCTCAGCGGCGATGATCTCACCAAGATCACCCCGCGCCGCGCGCAGATGCTGCAGAAACTCGTCCCGCCCTCAGGCGTCTGCGCTCGCTTCGAATCCGACGATTTCAGCGTGGGCCTCACGAGCCTCCCCGGCCGCGATATGATCTCCGTGTTCAACTGGAGCGACGCCCCCGTCGCTCGCACCGTCACGCTATCAAAACGCTCACGCCTAACCGACTATTGGACCGGCGAGAGCCTAGGTGAATTCTCCGGCACCTATACCATCGACAACATGCCCGGTCGGTCGGCGCGATTGATTGAGGCGCGGCCGGTCGGTCGGTGAAGATGTCAAAACCATGCTGGCCTACGGTCGATGCAATCGGAAGTACCGAGGGCCCTCTTCAGCGACTCGAGGAAATGAAACCTGATTGGTGCCCTGCACGGTGACAACTGCACCGAGGAATTCTGTCCAGGCGTGGTCTGGCCCAAGCCCAGCCCTTGTTTCAAGTCGGAATCCTTCAGGTTCGCGTGGCCAGGAGATTCGGATAATCTGGGCCAAAACACGAATCGATAGCCGAGGCGGCAACCCTTCGCGCCAGACGAAAACGTCGTTGACTCCATTGTCGTCGCCCGGCACCACATCGGCCGCCGAAGTCGCGAACGCCACCGTTCGACCATCATCACTCATCCACCATTCGTGATTCGAAAAGATGGAAATCCCGCCGTTGGCAAGTCCTGTCCGCGTCGAGTTTTGCGACACCGGGTTCGTTATCCTGTTCGCCAGATCGCATCGATAAACCTGCGGTACCCACGTTGGAGCCTCCCATTCTCCCGGCACGAGCGGAACTCCCGAATAAAGAATGGAGGCAAATCGGCCGTCAGCGCTAACTCGATAGCGAAACACTTCGCTCTCGTCGGGTAGCCCGCCTTCGCAAGTCACCATCGGCATTTGACTCGTTCCCGCAATCCGATCCTCGACGACCAACAGGCTCCGCGTGGGAAAGGCCCGAACGCTGTTACCTTGGAGGTAACACCAATACCGACCATCTGATGTCAACGACGGCTGGTAACGCCCCTCCAGCCAAGACGAGGGAACCGACCGATGGCTCACTCCACGCCAGACGTCGCGCAGGACCACTTCTGACGCGGGAAAATCATTCTGATAAGTCACCCAGTGTCCGTCGTCGCTGAGACAGCGTTCCCCGGTGTCGAGCAGATTACCGCCGGCCGCAAAACCATCGGTATCCGCGCTGACCAAGGTCGTCGTTCGAGCGACAACGTCGCGGAGGAAAACGTCGATCTGGTCATTGGCATCGAACGGCACGAGATTATCGGCGGCACTGGTAAAGACGACGTATCGGCCATCCGAACTGACATCCCGCAGTTCCACGGGGCGGTTTGCTTCCGAAAATCCGTCTCGGGCTGCGCTGACCAGCTCGGTCGTGGCACGAAGAATGTCTCGCACCAGGATTTGAGGTTGGCCCGAGTCCGCCAGCTGCCCCGTGAAGACCACCCGCGTGCCGTTGGTGTTTACTCTCGAATGAAAGCTGCCGAAGTTTGTTGAGCCGATCACGCCGACGCTGAGCCAACGTGTAGTGACCGCCTCCAAATCGCGAAGATAAAGGTGAACCCCTTCCGGACCGTTCTCGATCAGGTCCGTCGCCGAGCTTTCAAACACAACGGATCGGCCGTCGCCGCTCATTTGGGGCAGCGCAGAATGGCCTGCTCCCACCGTCGCGTTGACCCAGCGCGGGCTGGCCAGCACGGCCTCTCCCGTGGGCCAGGACCGCACATAAACGTTGGGATACGCAGACGCAATCGAATCGAAGCCGTTCAAAACGTCCGGTGCGTCTCCAACAAAAGCGATTCTAGAACCATCAGAGCTGCCGGAGGGTTCCCGTGAACCGGCAGCAAGCCGGCCCGGCACCGACACCGAAGGCACCAGCGGACTGACCAGACCGGCCGGATGCACTCCTGAATTGATGAGGACAATCGAGAGATTCGACCAAAATCGTTGCCCCCAGGCGGGTGGCACCACGGTGTCACCGGTGGCGTCGACCAACCGAAGCGCAAAACCTTCATTGCATTCGGAATTGGCGGCGCTGGCCACGGACAGAACGATCTCGGCCGTTGCTTGGCCCGACGCAAACTCGACGCTGCCTTGAACCGGCACCAGACCAGCGTTGGTTGTGCCGAAGAGACCTTCGCAGACGAAGCTCACCGTTGTCGCCTCAAGGGCGCCGCCCCGGCGAAACACCGGCACGGTGAATGTGCCCACGTCCTCCCGCACCACCCAAAGGTTCGTAGAAAAACCAACGATGCTGGCGCCAGCGTCCACCGGCAGTGTCAGCAATCCCCGCGAACGCGGCGGCCTTCCCGGAGTCTCCGCTTTCAGCTGCGCCGAGGAATAGACGTGGCCAATCTCAGCCACACGGAAGACAGCGCGGACGCAGCGCTCGGTTCGTGGCGCAATCTCGGGCCAGAAAGCGTCGAGCCAGAACCCGGACGACACGTCTCTGCTTACCTGGCAATCGTCACATTCCAGTCGGAACCCCTGAAGCAAACTCCCATAAGCGGACACTGACAATCTAACCTGACGGGAGGAGTCAGGCCCTTGATTAGTCAAGACGATCGTGTTCGTCACCCACTGCCCCACCCGCGCGCGTTCCACCGATGCCGACACACTGAGTTCTAAATCGGCCAATCCGAGCTTCAGTTTGGAAGACGTCACATTGTCCTGCCCGTCTCGCTCCAGTTGGGCTCCGGCCACTCCCGCGGTGTTCGTGCCAACTCCCGACACATTTGGGATCACCGTCATGGACACCTGCGCCGTCTGGTCAGGGTCGAGTTCTCCCACTAAACACGTCACAATCCCGTCGCGCATCGTGCAAGCACCCTCGGTTGCTTCGACCGAAACGAAGCTTAGTTCAGGGGGCAAAGCATTGGTGATGACCACGTCGGTGGCGCGCGTCGCAGTGGCGTTGTAAGCATTTACGATGAGGGTGAACGCCTGGCCGACTGGAAAGTACGGCGTGGAGGAAGACATCCAAACCTTCAGGTCTACGGAATCCGCGGCCACGACCGCGGCACACCGCGAAAACTCCGACGTGCCGACTCCCGGGCGCGTCGCTGTTGCCGTGATCACTCGCCCCGGCGCGAGCCTCACGGGATAATGGTATTCGAAGGTTCCGCGTCCATCGGCTCCGGTCACCACGTCGAGGGATCCAAGGAATTCCTCCCCTTCTCCATAACCGGGGCTGCCGCATTGCTGATTGGCGAAAAACTCGATGCGGCAGGTCGCGTTCGTGGCGGTGCGAAGTTGGCCGGTCACGATGGTTTCCGTCTCACCCGCCAGCACGGAGGACAGTTCGGGATGATTCTGGGGCGGCATTCTATCCCCGTCGTCGTTGGAGTCGACGACGGTGAGTCCAACGTCGATGCCGGCCCGGGTATTTCGTGAAATTCGATTACCCAAGATGATGGCTGAAGTGAACAGGGAGATCGCGTTCCGGTTGAACGCAATCACATTTGCGGAGCCGGGATTGATTCCTCCGACGATACAGTCCGGAAGCGACCAATAGCTGCCGAAAAAGGTGATGCCATCGAAGCGATTTCCCAGATTGAGTTGTGCGGACCGATCCGTGCCAATGAAGTTTCCTTCGACGGACGCAACGGCGGCCGGAGAGGAGGCATCGAAGCAAATGCCGTTCAAGTTGCCCGCGATCACGTTCCCGTCCCATTCACCGGGCCCGCCCAACTGCAGCAACCCATCCGTCGCGTAAATCCCGTCGGACCGATTGCCGAGCACGCGGGTTCCAGCGGCATCCGTCCCGATTTGATTGCCCAGAATCTCAATGGCACCCGACTCCGAATTTTCCGGAACGTAGGCAATCCCATAGGTGTTGCCGGAAATGAGGTTTCCGGCGCCCGGCGTGTCCCCACCAATCCGGTGCCATCGGCCTCCTGAAATCCAGATTCCCGCAACTCCATTGGCGATGATCGAGCCGCCAGCGGCATCGGTTCCGATGAAATTGCCCTCGATTTCGGTGCCGAACCCTCCTGCGATCAGAATTGCTCCGTCGGCGGATCCGGCAAGTCCGCCACCACTGCCCGAAAGGATATTTCGTTCTGAACGGCCGCGACCGCCGATGCGATTGCGCGCGGACGCGACGCCGTGAAGCGAAATCGCTCGGAGGTTGTGACGGGCTTGAGTTCCGCTGGGGCTCACGCCCACATAATTGCCGAGAACCAAGTTGTCCGACGCGTCGTCGATGGAAATTGCAATAGCCAAACCGCCCATCACATTCCGGGCAGCCGGCGTGGATCCACCAACGACATGGCCCATCGCATGGCTGTGGATCGCCACTCCGATCCCAGCCAGGTGCAGCGGCTCGCCGGAGGTGACTGTGCCGTCCGGCTCCAGGCCGATGAAACATCCTTCAACCCGGTTGCTTCGCCCTCCGCGCAGGTCGACCGCTCCGATCCCGGGGATGCCGGGCGGTGATTGAAATAGGCCGCCGGGAAGCGCCAATCCGCGAATCACGGAGTTGCTGGTCGAGATCGACAGCCTGCCGGTGAGGTTGGAGATGCCGGCATGCCGGAGTTGTATCGAGAGGACCGCGTCATCGCCAACCTCAAGTGTATTTGGCCGGGCACCGGGTTGAGTGTAGCCATCAAGGACCAAAGGATCCTTGATCTCGGGCAACAAGGTTATCGGTGTAATTGTTTTCGGCCCTGCCCCAGGAATCGAGAACTCTATCCGATCGGGCCCAAGCCGGGCATTGGCGTCGAGGAGAGCTTGTCGCAACGAACCCGGGCCGGAATCGTTGGTATTGGTGACCAACCAAGCCGCCGCCAATCCAAGACACGGTGCGTAAGCGCACCCAGCGGCCAGGACGCCCACAAGGGTTCGGATGAACAGCAAAATGCCGTGTTCGCGCATGATTGGATTTTACCGCTGACCAGCACAACAGAGAGTGACGCTTCTGGCAAGGCTCGTGGGGCTCGCGGCGGAAGCCCTCCGCCCAAGGAAGGAGGGTTTAACCGCAAAGAACGCAAGGAACGCAAAGAGAGTTTACGGCAGGCGGGCAACCGGTTAACCCGATCGGCCGCAGCGCTCGCCCTGGCCGGAGGTATCCGATGACGTCTCTTCGGTCTCCCTTCCTCGTCTCGGCGTTCTTTGCGTTCTCTGCGGTTAATAAAAGCACCACGTCATGCAACTGACGAACACCGAGAACAGTCCCGGGACGCCGTCGCTCCCAGAGGCCCGAACCTAGTCGTCCAGCGCCTCAGCGCCCCTGCCGAATCTTGTCGAGCAACACAGCGCCGAGTATGACCAGCCCCAGCACCACCTTCTGCGTGTAGCTCTCCACGTTGGTCAGGTTCATGCCGTTTTGGATGACGGCGATGGTGAAGGCGCCAGTCAGCGTGCCCAGCATCTTGCCTTCGCCTCCGCTCAGGCTCGTCCCGCCGACCACAACAGCGGCGATGACATACAGCTCATACATATTGCCGTAGGTGGCCGAACCACTCTTCAACTGCGACGCCATGATCACGCCACCCAATCCGGCCAGCAATCCGCTGGCGACATAGGCAAACAGGAGAACGCGCTTCACCGGCACACCCGACAGGCGTGCGGCTTCGCTATTGCCGCCCACCGCATAGAGATACCGGCCCAGTTTCATGCGCGACATCATCACATGAGCCAGGGCGTAGAGAACCAACATCAGCACCACCGCGTTCGGCAGTCTCATCAGGTCCGCGCCGCGTCCCAGCCACACGAACGAGTCCGGGATCTGATAAATCGACTGTCCCTTGGCCAGAATGTAGGCCGACCCGCTGCCGACCAGCATCATGGCCAAAGTCACAATAAACGGCGGAATGGCAAAGCGCGTGATCATCGCGCCGGAAAAGGCTCCAATGATTCCGCAAAGGACAATCGCGGCGACGCAAGCCAGCAGCATTCCCCCAGCAGAAGCATTCACGCCACCAGCCAAGTCCCGGATGAATCCGGCCGCGAGCACGGCGGACAACGCAATCAGACTGCCCACGGAAAGATCGATCCCACCCGTGATGATCACCATCGTCATTCCGATCGCGACGATCGCGATCACGGCAATCTGATTGGCGATGTTCAACAGATTCTCGGATTTTAGAAAGTTCGGCCACCGATAACTGCGAGCCATGACCAGCCGGGGCTCGCCGAGCTCAGGATAGTCAGCCTTCAAATCGGCGAACACCAACCAGGCGCCGGTTACTTTCGTGCAGGCGATGGCGTCCAGCCTGCCTCCCGCGGCTCGAATCTTCACCAACGCCTCACGAGCATCCTTCGGCTCCCCCTTCACCACCGCCAACACCTGGGCACCCGACGCCGTCAAATCCCGTTCGAGGCTCACAGCAAAGACATTGTCGCCAGGCTGATCGCTGGCCGCGATCAGCACCCGCGGGGATTTTCCAAACTGGGGCATCAGCGCGGCGGACACCTGTTTCGCTGCCGCCTCTCCCGCCGGCGACTGCTCGCTGTTTGTCACCACGCTGAAGAAAGCGCACAGCAGCAGCAGCACGCCGATCATGCCGTAGTCGGAGAGGAATCGAGCAATCGATGGCTTCATGGCTTCGGCCAGTTCAAGCGACGGCCAGTCGCATTATCTCTTCCTGCGTTGCCCGCCGGGCCTCGGGAATCTCCCCGGTCACGCGCCCCTCGTGCATGACCACAATGCGATCCGCCATGCCCAGCACCTCGGGCAGGTCCGAGCTGATCATCAGAATCGCTTTGCCCGCGGCGGCGAGCTCGTTCATCAAAAGATAAATCTCATACTTGGCACCGACATCAATGCCGCGCGTCGGCTCGTCAAAGATCAGGATGTCGCATTGGCGCGCGAGCCATTTGGCCAGCACCACTTTCTGTTGATTGCCCCCCGATAGATGTCCCGCGCGCTGTTCCTGGTGCGGCACCTTGATTTTAAGCTGGGTTACATAGCGCCCAAATTCCTCCCGCTCCCGCCCTTGCTGCACGAAGCCACGTCGCGAAAGCCGGACCAGGTTGGGCAGTCCAAAATTTTCCCGGACCGAATGCGCCAACACCAGGCCCTGCAGCTTGCGATCCTCGGTCAACAAACCGATGCCCGCCTTGATCGCATCCTGGGGTGATCCGATGGACAATGGCCGGCCATCGAGGCGAATCTCGCCCGCCTCTCGCGGATCAGCCCCGAAGATCAGCCGGACGGTTTCGGTGCGGCCCGCACCCACCAGTCCGGTCAGCGCCAGAATCTCCCCCGCCCGCACCGACAGAGAAACATCTCGAACCAGACGGCCGCGTCGCAGACCAGACACCTCCAAGCGGGGCGCGCCAATGCTCGGCGTGCGCACAGGAAACTCGTCCTTCAACTCGCGGCCAACCATGAGTTCGATCATTTCGTTCCGGGTGATCCGCGCAATGGGCCGCTCCCCGACGTTTCTTCCATCCCGCAACACCGTCACGCGATCGGCCAGGGCAAAAACCTCTTCCAACCGATGAGTGATAAAGATGATCCCGATGCCTTGCTGCCTGAGATCGCGAATGATGTCGAACAGGCGGGTCACCTCGTGCGATGTCAGCGCGGCGCTCGGCTCGTCCATGACGATGATGCGCGCCTGAAAAGCCAGCGCCTTGGCGATTTCCACCAGTTGCTGCTGGGCGGTGGTCAGCCGGCGGCAAGGCACGTCGGGATTAATGTCCACCCCCAAACGGCGGAAAAGTGCCGCCGCACGGGCGCGCTCGTCCTTTCGCGCGATGAATCCGGCGCGGGACATTTCCTGGCCCAGGAAGATGTTCTCCACCGCGGACAGGCCCGGAACGAGGTTGAACTCCTGATAAATCACCGCCACGCCCGCGCGTCGGGAATCCTGGGGCGAACGGAAGGAAACTTCCGCCCCGTTGATCGAGAGTGTTCCCGCTTCAGCTTGATAGGCACCACCGAGGACTTTCATGAGGGTGCTCTTGCCAGCGCCGTTCTCGCCCAGCAGGGCCAGAACCTCCCCATTCTGGAGCCGAAGGTCCACCCCCCGCAGGGCCTGAACCCCGGGAAAAGACTTTACGATGCCGCGCATCTCGATCAGCGGCACGCCATCGCTCATAAGCCCATCGCGGATTCCAACGCCTTCCGCATCACCGCGGCATCCGGGTCGATCCCGGTCCAATATTTCACGCCCACGACACCCTGATTCACCAGCATGCCGAGCCCGTCCAGCGTGCGGCATCCCCGGGCCGACATCTCCTCCAGGAATCGCGTGCGCACCGGACTGAACACCACATCGGCCGCCACCATGCCCGCTTTGACTGAATTGAGGTCGACGGCAAGTCTCGCCTCCGGTGCGTATAACCCAATCGAGGTGCCGTTGATGACGATGTCGGTTCCGACCGGCACCACATAGTCCCCTTCCCAAACGACCAGTTCAGCCGAGAGCTTCAGCTTGTCCCGCAGGAGTCCAACGAGTTCACCACCTCGCGCCGCGGATCGATTCACCACGGTGATTCGACTGGTCCCCGCCAGGCCAAGCTCGACCGCAATCGCGCGCGCCGCGCCGCCCGCGCCAAACAGCACGACCGACTTTCCTCGGGGCGCAATCACGGACTCGAGCGACTTTAGGAATCCCTTGCCATCGGTGTTCTCGCCGATGAACTGGTCGCCCCGGCGGACGACGCAGTTCACCGCGCCCATCACCGACGCCGATTCGCCCAAGCCGTCGAGGTGCTGAATCACCGACACTTTATGCGGCAGGCTGCAGTTAAATCCGCGAAAGCCCATCGCCTTGGCGCCCCGCACCGCCACGCCCAAGTCCGCAGGTGCGACCTCCATGTTGACGTAGCGCCAGTGCAATTGGTGATGGGCGAAGGCGGCCTCGATCATCGCCACCGTGGGATTGCCCGCCGCGCCCTGGGACATGGAGCCGACGAGTTCGTGCAGAAAGTTGCCTGGTTTTCCCATAAGTCGGTCAGCGGTTCAACAATCCGAATGCGAGATCAAGGTGAGACCACGCCTGGGAGCGCCGGCTTCCAGCCGGCGAGTTCGAAGTCGGTGGGAAAAACCATTCGCCGGCAGGATGCCGGCGCTCCCGTGGACAATTCGCTTTTTCATGCACGCGCCGATGAAGAAAGACTTCCGATTTACTTGAGTTCCGGATCCTTCAGACCGTCCGCCTTGCGATACAAACTGGTCGGAATGAGCATCTGCGGCGGCAACGTCTCGCCTTTGGAATGGCGAACGATCGCGTCGACAATCTGGACGCCCATCTTGTCCGGGAACTGAATCGGGTCGGCGTAAATCTTCCCGTCCTTGATCGCCTGCTTGCCCTCGGGCTGGCCATCGAAGCCAATGATGAGAACCTGGGTCTTGCCGGCCTTCTCGAGCGCGGCCCGGGCTCCGAGGGCCGCGGGATCATTGATGGCAAAGATCGCGCGCAGATCCGTATGCGCCTGCAGGGCGTCCTCTGCGGCTTTGTAGCCCATGTCCTTCGCGCCGCCGCTCTCCAACTCCGTGACAATTTCGATCTTCGCCTTGCCGCCGGCGTTGTGGGCATCGATCACTTCCCGGAATCCTTTCACCCGCAGCAGACACGACTCCGCTTGCTTAAAGTGCAGCACGGCAATCTTGCCGCCCGCCTCGCCCAGCGCTTCGATCATCGCGCGCCCGGCTTCCCTGCCGCCGCCATAGTTGTCGGTGGCGATCTGGGTCACGATTTTAACGCCCGGCTCATTGCAGGGAATGTCCACCGTGAAGACCGGAATGCCCGCCGCATTGGCCTCCTGAATCACCGGAATGATCGCCTTGGAATCGCACGGGCTCAGCACGATGGCGCTGACTTTCTTGACGATGAAGTCCTTGATCTGGTTGCCCTGCTTGGCGACGTCTTTGTCCCCGCTGACCACGATCGCGTCGTAGCCGCGCTTCTTTCCCTCCCCGGCGATGTTGTCGCCGATAACCTTGAAGAACGGGTTATCCAGAGTCAGCAATGACACACCAATTGTGCCTTGCGTTTTGGTGGCGGCGGGCGGCGCGCTCGACGAGTTCGAAGATTTGTCACCGCACCCGGTCAGGAGAGGCAGCGCGCCGGCGAGAAGAACTGAAAAGCAAGTTTTCATGATCGTGAGATGCGGGGACTATGGATTGGAAACAACATGGCCGTCCAGCCTGATGAAGCTCCCCAACTCCCCAAAACCACACCTAACAATTCTGAAAACGCGAGTAAACCGCAGATTCACGCCGATGGACGCAGATTTCAGAACATCGATGCAGGACTGGGATCTGCGCCAACCTGTAGATAACGATCCGGACCCGCGGGTTTGACGAAAGCCCCGTCTTTATCCGCGTTCATCTGAGTCCATCCGCGGTTGTCCAATCTTACGCGTGGATCGGGCAGCCCGGCGCCATTTGGGCTTTTTGTCCAACCAGAGAAAACCCCCAGACGCCAGGGCGCCAACCTGCAACGAAAAAAGAAATCCGCCCCGTCCAAACCGTGCATCTCGAAGTTGTTGGTAAGAGTTCATACATGACCGGACCGCGGGCTTTCAGCCCGCAGCGGCTTGGGCCGGCGACGACGCTCGAAGGTTCGATCGCGCAAGGCCGATTCCACCCGCTGCGGGCCATAGGCCCGCGCTCCGATCCAACAACTTCGAGATGCACCGCCGTCCAAATGCGCTACAGCTTTCCCGTCCGTAGGAACTCATGCCGCACCGGCGCAGTGACTCGCAGGCCTGTGGTCGATATAAACGTCACCTGTCCGGGCGCAAACTCGACGGTCTGCACATGGTCAAAACCGCCCGGAACTTTCGCCACGCCCTGGATGTAATTCACCGCCGTGGGCCGGTCGGCGCTCAATGCAACCGTCGTCGCCACCCCTTCCCGGGTCAGCGCGTTCTCGTGCGTCGAGGCGGCGAGGCCGTCGGCAAAATGCGCCGTGACATCCTCCAGGCCGAGACAGTTGTTCCGCCCGTTCCACGGATGGCCGTGGCGCCCATGATTCTCCATCCAGAAGACCGTGCTGTTGAGCACAGCAGGATCCTTGAGCGCGAACCAGACATATCCCTCCCCGGCGAATGTGGCGGTCGTCCACGCCGGCCCTCCGGTCTTATCCCACGACTCGTTCGCGAGCTGGATAAGGTCCGCATAACCAAAACGTCCCGGCAAACGCGACAAATCCGCATCGGGCGCATCTTTCCAGGCGACGGGAACCCTGGCCAAATCGCGCCACTTGGCCCCCGGCAACAGCGCTTGATACTCTCGTTGCTTTGGATCGCTGAACAACGAAGGGCAGGTCATCCCAAAACGAAACGCGCTGGTGGCGATGCGGACGGCACCTTCTTTTTCCGGCATCGCCAGCGTGGCGTGGTGCCCGAGCGGCACTCGCCCCGCAAAGCCCTCAATGAGGTGCCGGGTGTAAACGACGTTCTGCCCGTCCACCAGCGATAGCTCCTTGGTGACGCGGCCGCGACGAACCTTGGTGTCAATGACGAGAGTCGCCGTGGTCACATCGCCGACTCTTTGCGAACCCACGAGCTTCCATGGTTGCCCCACGATCTCGCCATGGGGCGGATGTTTCTCGCCCCCCACCTCGTCGGAGTTCCCGCCAAACGGCAGACAAAAGAAATCGCCCCGCAACGTCACCAGGACGGGCGCTGGCATCTTTGAAGGTTTTTCGTCCTGCCACGGGCTGATGTGATACGGCTGCACCGGCCGCGCTGTGTCGCGAAAAAACGTCACTGGCGCCATGTGCCCGCCCAGTTTGGTCACGGCCACCTCCACCTGTTTGGTGGCCACCACGAAGCTCGGCTGGGAATGCAGGGTTCGCAGCTTGACGTCATCCGCCGCGGAAACCGCAGCAGCCGTGGCGAGGAGAGAAGCCTTCATGGCGATGGATTGGGCGAGGTGCATGGGATGGAGATAAGGATTTGCCCGCCTTCCGACAACAACTTCCTGGCCAAGGTGAGCCCCCAGGGTCAGACGCGGCTGAAGATTTCGGAATTCTCCGTGTAAAGTTCGTCGCCCGTCTGCGCGGTAAAGGGTGCATGAACAAACCAAGCGCGAGAACCACGCACTGGCTCTCGCCCTCCGCGATGAAGGGCCTGTCGTGGGGCTGGAACTGGACCGATTCGGCGTCCGACCCAATGCGCTTTTCCCTGCAGCCCACACCTCTGCAGGCACGCCTCGGGTGGGGAGCCCACCAGCCAGATACAACCCGGCCCGAGCGGCTTCGCCCGCTCCCTCGCAAGCAAAACCTATGAGAACCGCCACACTTCTAGCCTTGATCGCAGCGCTCCTGATGGGGGCGGACGCACACTCGCAGCAGACCATTTTCTTCGGAGAGGATAGGGGTATCGGCGAGGCCTGGCCCAACAATTCCCAAAACGTCGCCCGGCCAACAAATCGGGTGCACAGCTTGCAGGCCGCGACAGCATTCGCCGCCCGGCTGCCCGGGGTGCTCGCCGAAAGCTTTGAGACCTTTGCCGACGGAAACGAACCCACCGTCGTTCACTTCGGCGCCCATACGGCGACGCTTGCGGGCAGTCGGACCGTGGTCACGGTCGCCAATCCAACGACCACGTGGGAAGGCGGCGGGCTCTATCCCATCTCCGGAACCAACATGCTTTACCTGCAAGCCAATGCGCCCGGATTCTTTGTCTTGACCTTCGACACGCCGCAGGCCGCCTTCGGTTTTTCCGGCACCGATCTTGGCGAACCAAACGGACTGCGGGTAGCGGTGGTGACGCGGTCCGGCGAGACCAGAACCTGGGAGGTCCCCATCACCCGTCCGACGGCCAGCGCCAGCACGTTTTTCTTTGGCATTATCGACAAGACAAACCCGTTCGTCAGAGTCGAGTTCAGCCGCATCGGTGATGACACCACCGACGGCTTTGGATTTGACGACTTCACGATTGCAACGGAGGACCAGGTGACAACTCCCGCGAATCTTCACGTCGTGACTTTGGGAAACGGCGTTCTGGGTTATGCCGTGACGACTAATTCCGCCACTCTCGTCGAGACGCAGAGGGATCCCGAACTGCAGACCCCCATCGACATCACGTTCAGCCGATGGGGCGAAATGTTCGTCTCCACGTCGAGCCAGCATCCCTACATCTTCGAGGAACGTCCCGGCTTCGTCCGCCGCTATGCCAAGCCCTACGGAGTCAGCCGCTACAATGGCGACCTCGGCGTTGGCGC
Organism: Limisphaerales bacterium; assembly: GCA_044230345.1. GTDB lineage: Bacteria > Verrucomicrobiota > Verrucomicrobiia > Limisphaerales > JADJPG01 > JBGARF01. The sequence continues at coordinate 54,205 of JBGARF010000023.1, read as the reverse complement.
GCTGGTCACGCCCCACGGACTGGCCTTCCGGGGCGACGAATTGCTGGCCACCGATCCGGGCAACAACCGGGTTCGACGCTTTCATTTTGGGCCGCGCGGAGAAGCGGAGGAACTTCCGTCGATCACCAGTCCGGGTTTCCTCAACCAGGCCGTGCGTTGGGTCGTGGCGAAACCGGACGGCAGTGAAGTCTTCGTGAGCCAGTGCGTCTGCGGCGGATTGAACGACGTGCGCCGGTTTCGCGCCGAGCCCAACGGCACCTTCCGCGATCTGGGCTTATTGCCGGGGACGTTCAACAATCCGCACGGCATGGCCTTCAGCCCGTGGGGCGAAATGTTCACCGCCAACTCCGACCGATTGTTGGATGGACCGCAATACACCAACTGGTTCATCGCTCGCCACACGTTCGCGCCCGACGGGACGCCTCAGTTCAATGGCGTCATCACCCACTCGAACTTTCATGGGGCGATCACGCTTGCCTTCAGCCCGTGGGGAGAACTTTTTGTCAACAACCAGACGGCCTCGAACATCACGCGGTTCGTGTTCACCACGAATCACACCCCGGTGTTCAACGGATTCATCCGATTGCCCTCAGACGGTCTCGGCCTGGCCTTCCGTCCGTCGGCCGTCTGCGCACCGGTCGCAAATCTGCGCCTCACTCCTGCGCTGTCAGGACGAACCAATGTGGTCCTCACTCTTCCAACCGACGCTGCCGACTATGCCCTCGACTGGGCAACGTCGCTGGTTCCACCCATCATCTGGCGTCCCAGCTACGCCCAACGCAGCATCGTCGGCCCTGACCTGCAGATCGTGTTACCGGTTCCAAACGGAACAAACCGGACGGAATTCTTCCGCCTTCGCTGCCCAGGCTTGTAAAGCGCTGGGGCACGTCATCACCCCCCGGCATTCGATTCCCGCGAGCGTGGGCGAGGGTTTCGTTCGGTGTCTACGCGGCGCGCACAAAGTTCTTGTCGTCGCTGAGCAGAAACCGATGCTCGACGCGATATGAAGCCCCTGCCGCAGGATGTCACTCGCCGCCTGATTCAACTTCTGGTGACGAGCGCCGCGCTCTTGTTCGCTGCACAGAGCTCGGCGGCGGATGCAACCAAGCTGGTGAAGGTGTTCATCTTTGCCGGACAATCGAACATGGAAGGCGCTGATGCGCACCCGGAGCGCATCGACGACTTTCCACCCTTCAAGGGCGCCGGAACTCCACAGCCTGACGTTCTTTATGTGCATCTTGCCGCCGAGGGACCAGTTGCCTTCCGCGGCTGGGGTCCGTTGCAACCGCTTCGCGCGTTCGGTCCGGAGCTGACCTTCGCCCGGCTATGGAAGGCGCACGACAATTCCTCCCTCGCCATCATTAAATCCGCCATCGGCGGCACCACCGTCGCCTTCGATTGGAATCCGGATGCTCCAGACAAAGGACAGAAGCTCTACCCCCGAACTCTCAGCCTGATCCAGCAGTCGCTGCAGGATCTGGCCAAGCGCGGTCTGCGTTACCAACTGGAGGGCGTGATGTGGCATCAGGGCGAGAACGACATGTTGAACCGCAGTCTCGGGACCAACTACGCCGCAGGTCTCCAGCGGTTGATTGCGCGGCTCCGCACGGATCTGCACGCGCCCGACCTGAAATGGTTCATCGCTGAGGTCAGCGAAAAAGGCATCTGGGGCATGGACAACCGACAGAACCTCGCGGTTCTTCGACGCCAACAGGACGAAGTCTTGAAAGCGGACCCGCTGCTCCGTTGGGTGCCCACTTCACATCTGGCGTTCGAGGTGATGAACAGCGGTCAGCCCCACTATCATTTTGGAACGCAGGGACAGCTGCAGCTGGGGGAAGCGTTGGCCGACGCGTATCTAAAGGGGAGCAACTCGAAACCCGCCGAAAGGAAGCGTGATTTTAGGGCTGGCTCTCCCCTCGCCCGAGGGTCACGCGTGCGCCTCTTCGTTCTCGCCGGCCAACGCAACATGGAAGGAGAGGACTCGTTCGTCTCCGAACTCGCGCGCAACCCAGCAAACGAGCATCTCGTCCAAGACCAGGAAAAGATCGCCTACCGCTACTCCCTCGGCGGTGGCGTCAAGGTGTCATCTCCGTGGGAGCCGCTGGGGCCGGTGGATTTTCTGGGCAACTTTGGCCCGGAGCTGAGCTTCGGCGCCCAGTTGCGAAAGTCTGTCGACGCCAAGGACGGCATCGCCATCGTCAAGTTTACGCACAGCGGGGCGCAAGGCCCGGACTGGTTCCCCCGCGGCTCACCCGAGGCCCATCGAAATCTCTATCCCAGGTTCATCGCCTTCCTTCGCGGTGCGATCCAGGACCTGGCCCGGCAAGGTTGCGAAAGCCAGCTCGAAGGGGTCTTCTGGTCGCCAGGCGAAAACGACACTTACTTCGGCCCCTATCGACAGAAGTACGCCCTTTGGATGAAGGATCTCATGACGCAGATTCGGCTCGACCTCCAACAACCGGCGCTGCCCTGGTTTATCGCCGAGCAACACCCGAAAGCGATCTGGCGAAACGTGGACGCGATGAACGCCTCGCTTCGAACCATGGCCGAGTCAGAATCGAATGTGGTGCTTGTTCCCACCGCCACTTTGTCTCATGGCCGAGTGCATTTCGGCACCCAGGGAACGGTGGAACTTGGGCAGGCGATGGCCGACGCCTGGGCAAAAGCACGGCGCTGAAGATCGTGCAGTAAATGGTTCACCTACGGGCGAACCAAGATCCGGTAGAAGCGAATCGCATTGGTGCGCGCCGTCTCGTCCGCTTTTGCAGCCGTAACCTCGGACGAGGTCACCTCACCGGCGAGATCAAGCCAGGGACTCCCGGCTAAATTGGTGGAGTATTGCAAGAGATACGAAGTCCCGGGAATGGCTGTCCACTCTGCTAACGCCGCGTTGCCGGTTTTCGAAAGCGACGTCAACCGCGGGCGGGGATGAACCCAGACGACAAGGCGGTTGGTGGCGCTGAGGGGCGGTACTCCGTTGTCGGTTGCCATGACGACAATGGCGTTCGTCGTATTGGCGTCACGTTCGCCGGGCGTCCAGGAAATCAACCCCACCCCGGTCACCGTTGCGTCATCGGGCCCGGACACTTTCGCGTAGGTCAGACCCTGAAGCGGTATATCGCTATCGCTGCCCGCGGCCGTCACCAATACTGTGGAGCCGGCATGGACCTGGCGCAACGAAGGCACGTTAACCGTCGGCGCCGAGTTTAGTTCCCGAACCGTCACTGCAAAGCCGGTGGCGTGGGCGAGCGGCGGAGTTCCGCTATCGGTGACGCGAACCACGACATTGTAGGTGCCGGGACCTTGTGCTTCTGTCGGAGTCCAACGGATTTCGCCGGACGACGGATCGATGGTCATTCCGCCAGGCGCCGCCACTAGCGAATAGGTCATGGCCTGGGTCGGCAAATCCCGATCAGTGGCGCGCGCCACCAACGTAAACAGAGCCTGTTCATCCACGGTCTGACCGGAGATTTCCCCCAGCGTCGGCGCCGTGTTCAGCACCACGAGTTGGGCGGAGTTCGCTCCATAGTCGACCTTCCAAGCGATCCGTTCCGGCAAAGGATTCTCGAGCCTGGAAAATGTCCCGTTGCCAGAAGCATAGCTCAGCACCGTGAACGCATCGTCTTTGACCGGAAAATATCCACCAACCAGCCTGGCTCGAATGGCGCCGCCCAAGCCGATGCTGCCGGAAACGCTGAGCCGGTCGTACTCTATTCCCGGCGCCGGCCCACCAATCTCGGCATCGACCAGACTGTTGGCAGTGAAGCTGAGATTCCCGCTAACCGACAGAATCCCCGGCGAAGTGCCAGGCGCTACTGTGCCGTCGTTGGTGACAGTCGCTTGGGCAAGATCGAATGTTCCGGCCCCACCGAGGGTCCCGGATGGAGCGTTGAGAAGCGCGCCATTGATGTCCACGTTCACGCCCGCCATTACGATTAGTTGCCCTCGATTGTCGACATCCGCCGTGATCGTGCGACGACCACCGTCACCCGCCACGGCACGCACCGTCCCGCCCGCCGCGTTGGTCAACACGCCGCCGGTCAGCGTCAGGCTCGCCCCGTAATTGCCATTGCTCGAGTCCAGTTCGATGACGCCCTGATTCAACAACCCACTGGCCACCGTCAACTGGCCCTCGCCGGCGACCTGATCTCCTTCAATCCGCATCACCTTTCCCGGTGCCACGGTGACGGCGCGGTTGAAGTTCACTGAGCCCGTGATCCGCAGGTCACCGGTCACAACCACCTCCGTATTGACCGTCCACTGCCGGATCTGGAAGGCACCCTCGGTCGGCCCCAACAAGCGGCCGGGACCTTCAACCGTCAGACCCAGCGCGTTTAAGACAAATGCTCCGGGAGTAAAGTCGGTGTCCAGGACGAACGTGCTTTGGGAAACGAGCGAAAGGATGCCCGAACCGGTGATCGCGCCCTGCCGATGTGTCCACACCGTGGGCACCGTCGCGCTCAGCGTTCTGCCGGCGGGCAGATGAATCGTTCCCGCGTTAACGACCTGACCATCGAGCAAGAGGTCTTGTTCCACTTCGATGCGCCCTCGATTGTCGACCTCGGCCCAGATCGTGCGGCGACCACCGTCACCAACCGCGCTGCGCAAAACGCCGCCCGCCGCATTGGTTAACACCCCGCTGGTCAGCGACAGGCTCGCACCGTAGTTCGCATTGCTCGAGACCAGTTCGATGACGCCATGGTTAATCAACCCGCGTGATACGGTCAACTGGGCATCGCCCTCGGATCCGGAGCCGACCAGACGAAGTGTGGCATTCGGATTTTCCACAACGATCGTGCCGACGGATATGCTTTGGAAAATGCCAATGATTAGCTCATGGGTCCCCGGAATCAGAGCCGTGTCCCCTGCGCCGGGCACGGACTGGGGCGACCAGTTCATGTGGTTGATCCATGGGCCACCTCCGCCCACCCATGTGTGAATGGCTGCCGAAAGCCGACTCACGCCGGTGAAGAACAGCAGAAAAAGAATTACCTGGACCAGAGAAAATGGACGGAATGATTTCACAGATGACGGCACGTTGATGACAAGTCGAGTTTGCGTTGGTGGGGAACGTTCGTTCGGATGTAATCGCAGGCGAACGCAGGCGAACGTTTGATTGTCCATGGCGTCTGGCCCGTAACAAGATGATTAAGCCCAAAATTCGCACCACTGACTAGGGAGGCAAATGCCTCCTGCCCGGGACAAGAAATAGTTTCGACCTGTCCCGAGCCCGTTCCATAACATCCGCCCGATGCGCCCATTGATCCGCCGCCTGTTTCGTCGCCGGCAGACCGCATGGTGGACGCTGGTGATCGGATTGGCCATCACGGTGTCGCTGGGGTGGGAATTGCACCGGCAGGCGGTGGCATTGGATCGATCCCGCATGGAAATGAGGGTCGCCGAGATTACGGCGCACCTCGACACGCGTCTCGAAAAGAGCGAGATGCTCCTGCACAACCTTCGGGATTACCTCATGCTGACGCCGGAACGGCGCGACGAGATTTTCGACCGGTGGTGTTACGAGAATGGCCTGACCATCAATTGCCCCTGGATTCACGGCATTTTGCTGGCCACCAACCGATATCATTACCAGTGGCCGCCCGATGTTCCAGCATCACCGAAGACCTGGACCAAGGAGGAGTGGGCCCGGTTCAATTCGTTCGCCAAGGCACATCCCATCGAATGCCACGTTGCCTTGCGGACCAGCCTGACGAACACGAAGCAGTTCCTGACCAACTACGACCTGAGCGGCTCCATCACGGGAGTGGTGAATCGTTTTGCCCGGATCGTTGCAAACTCGCGGCTGGGCATGAGCCGGCATCAAACGGTGATGCTCGATGCAAATCACAACGCCATCGCGGGCACGGCCTTCCTGGTTCCAATCTATAAACCGGCGGTGGCAGCTTTGACGGCCGATCTCGAAGCGGCCGGCTTCACCCAGCCGTGGCTGCTCGCCCCAATGCGGTGGCATTGTCTCACCGAGGTCATTGTCGCGCCGGTTGATTTCCATCAGTTGGTCGAGTCGGTCTGGGATGGGAGCCCAGCGGATCTTGGCATTGAACTGTTCTCGTCCACGAATCAGACCGACCAGACTTTTCTCAATCCGACGGGGGCGGCTCCGCGCGCCGCGGATCCGGGTTTTACCGCCTATCTGACTCATCGCCGCCTCTGGCCCATGTACGGCGCAAAGTTTTCGATCTTCTTCCACACCACTCCCCTGTTCGAAGCGCAGTCGCCCCGCCGCCTCGCCAAGGTCGCAATGACGGCGGGCGCGGGACTCACCCTGCTGGCCACCGCCCTGGTCGGGGTAGCCTCCCGGGCGGCCGCACAGCAAGAGAGTCTCACCGAACAGATTCGGGAGGCACGCGACGCGTTGCGGGCCGCGCAGGAAGAAAGAAGCAAAATCAGCCGCGACCTGCATGACGGCACGATCCAGTGGCTCTACGCGATTCAGCTGGGTTTGGGACACACGGCCGACCAGCTGGATTCCGAACCCGGCAAGGCACGAAAACAACTGACCGAAGCGCGGCGCGAGTTGGACGGCGTCATCGCCGAGATTCGACATTTTATCACGATGGAATCGGCGGAAGGAAAGCGGGTGGACTTCCGCGCAGTCCTGCAGGCGCTAGTCCAGCGCGGGCGCATCGGCACGACCGCTCAGATCGAGGTGCAATGCGATCCGGCGGCCGCCAGCCAGCTCGACGCCCATCAGTCGGTGCACCTGGCCAACTTCGTCCGCGAAGCCCTGAGCAACAGCCTCCGTCACGGCAAGCCCCAGCGCATCGCGGTCAAGCTCTTTGCCGCCCAAGGCCATGTTTGTTTGGAGGTTGAAGACGACGGAGCCGGCTTTGATTCGAAGGCGCCGGGACATTCCGGACTCGGATTGGCGAGCATGGCGGCCCGAGCCCAAGAAGTGGGCGGAACGATCGTCCTGAAGTCGTCTCCCGGCCACGGCACTTTCGTCGGCGTTCGCATCCCGATGAAAAACTTTGATTTGGAGCTTGGTTAACCCCGTTCACCTTACTCACCGATGAATACCAAGAATCTGATCCGGCTCCTGCTCGTCGACGATCATCCCGTCGTGCGGGATGGCTTGAAGCGGATTCAGGACCTGGCGCCACACATTGAGATAGTTGGGGAGGCCGCCAGTCTGAAGCTGGCGCTGGAGACGGCCCTGCGGCTCAGGCCGGATGTGATCCTGATGGATGTTCGCCTGCCTGACGGTGACGGCATCGAGGGGTGCCGGCAGATCAAAGCCGCCCTGCCCGAAACCCGCGTGCTCTTTTTGACTTCGTTTGGCGACAATCATTTGGTCCTGGCCTCGATGGAAGCCGGAGCCGACGGCTATTTGCTGAAAGAAAGCGACACCCAACGGATTGTGGACGCGATTGACTCGATCTTGAAGGGCAGGACCTTTTTCGATCCCATCCCCGCCCCCCAAGGGCACGTACTTCGACGCAGCGAATTGGGCGGGGGCAATCCGGTGGACGCACTCCCGGCCCGGGAGCGGCGCGTGCTGGCAGAGGTGGCGAAAGGAAAGACCGACAAGGAAGTGGCGGCGGCGCTGGGGCTCACCACCAAAACCGCGCGCAACTACCTGGATCGAACCTTTGCCAAGCTGGGGGTTCATACGCGGACTGAGGCGGCGCTGATTTACGCCCGCTTCGGTGAAGGATCGTCGAACGAACCCGGCGAAGACTGACGCCTGCAGAAATTGAAAACCGCGGGATCCCCGAGCACCGGCTTCCTCTATCCGGCTTTAAACGTCCCGTTCCAATTCTGCGCGGAGCGAGGCCAGCTCCTTCTTCATCAGGCCGGCCACCCGATGTTTGGCGAGGTAAACCTGGGCGATGTTCACGTTCAGGGTGCGCGCAACTTCGCCAGCCTTGTGCCCCAGGACAACGAGGCGATGAAAAATCTGGAAGTGCTTCGCGCTTGTCCTGGCTTTCACCCGTTCCAAGGCGGCCTCAAACAGGTGCTGTTGCCAGTGCTTCTCCCAGAGGGCATCCGGCGCCTCTTCTTTCGGAGTGGCGAGTTGATCCTGGAGCTCCAGCCGTGATGAATCGTCGATTTCCAGGGCCACATCCCGGCTGGCGCGCGCGCGGCGTCGATAGGCATCAGCCACCTTTTTCTCCAGGAGATGGCGCAGAAAACTTTTGAAGGAACACCGCTCGGGCTGGTAGCGAAACCCTGGCATGTTCTTCGCCACGGCGATCACAGTCTCTTGCACAACCTCCTGGGATTCCTGCTCATTCAGGCCGCGTTCGCGAGCCATCCCGTGCAGGAGCTTCCCATATAGATCTAGAAAATGCCGCCAGCTTTCCTGGTCGTCCCAGTCGCGCAGGCGGCTGAGCAGACTCTGGCGCGTCGGGAGCAACTCGCTCTGACTGGTGTCGGATTGGGCCATTCTGTCTGCCCTTATCGCGCAGACTTGCAAAATCTTTCATAAAGAATTGGCCGCCGCAATTCGCGAGTCCGTGCGGGGCGCAATCGGGGGGTGGTTAAAAACGAGTGATTCAACGGACCGTCTCACCCCACACCCCGCCTGCGCGGCGAAGGCCCGGCCCTCTCCCCGTTGAGGGGAGATGGAGTCGCGTCGGGCGTTCGTTGGCCAGCGGGTGCGCGTGGGGCGCGAACTAAACGCCTTGAATCCGTTGAACCCTCCCCCGCATTTGATTGCACCCGGGCAATCGTGCACTCGGCGGCGGCGGTCAACGGTAACGCCCGGATCCTGCGGGCCGCTTCTGCAGCATTCCTCCCATCCTCCACGAAACCGCTTTGGCCAGCCCAGCCTCGACGCAGGATGCGTCGCCACCGGCCCGCAGAATGAGGGCATTGCGGGCCATGCTCTCGTTACGGTCGACCGCCGCCGCCATTCGCACCCGGCCGCGCGGACCAGAAAAAAAAGTCCATCCGGGATGAAAGATTTCCGGGTTGACGGCGATGAGAGGTCGCATGAAGAACAAGCTACGTTGGCCAGCCCATCCTCGTTTCAACTTTTCCCGCCTGCTCCTGCTTCTCTGGGTGACGGTTTGGCCGGAAGCCGCGCGCGCAGCCACGCGCACTTGGGACGGCTCGGCCAATGGCCTTTGGTCAACCAGCGCGAACTGGGTGGAAGCCGTCGCGCCGTCTCCCGGGGATGACCTGGTATTCCCGGCGGGCGCGCTGCGGCTGGCGAACACCAACAACTTCGCGGCCGGCACCGGCTTCCGATCGATTCAAATCAATGCACCAGGCTACACCCTGCGGGGCAATCGCGTGGAGTTACAGAACGCAGCCGAGCTCGTCCTGTCCGCAGCCAACATCAATGCCGGCACCTCGACGGTCGAGCTTGACCTCGTTCTGGCGGGCGCCACCCCTAGCCGCCAGGTCGCCGGACCGCTGGGGACCGGATCGCTGCGTTTGCTCGGCAACGTGGTGCTCGGTGGTCACGACCTGCGGACCTCCGGCAGTGTCGAGATCGAAGGGGCCGTCAGCGGACAGGGCTCCCTCACATGCACCGCTGGAACCCTCATCCTGAGCGGCACCTCGCCGAACAGCTACAGCGGAGAGACCACCGTAGCCTCCGGAAACTTGAAGCTGGCCAAGTCGGCGGGCGTCACGGCGGTGCCCGGCAACATCTTCTGTTACGGCTTTCTCAACTGGGAGGAATCCAACCAGATCGCCGATACAGCCACCATTCGGGGGCCCGGTTACCTCCTGCAACTCAAAGGCCAGAGCGAGACCGTGAAACATCTTCACTCGTCGGGCAACGTGACCCTCGATGGGGGCACGCTATCGCTCAGCGGCGATCTGATGCTCTCACAAGGGTCCGGCCCCATCACTCTTGAGGGCGACGGACGTCTCTCATTTACCGCGGGCAACCACCAACTGATCTGCACCAACACGACCAACCACATCTGGGTGGAGCTGGCCGGGCCGGGCAACCTCGTGCAGATCGGCGCCAACGTCGGCGGAGCAAGCGCCCTGCACCTGTTCGCCTCAAACAGCTTCACCGGCACTTACTCCATCAGCAACAGCGTGCTCTTTCCAAGGCACGCCAACGCCCTGGGCAATGGACCGGCCGGCACGTTCGCGCTCTATCCCGAAGGTCAATACAACGGGGCCGGCATTGTCCTGATGACGAACATGACCATCACCGGCGAAACGCTCGTTCTTTCCAGCCATGGCTACGGGGCCTACGGCACGCTGGCGTCCATGGACGGCACCGCGCGTTGGCGCGGCAACATTGTGCTGCCCGGCGCTCCGGATTTCGTCGCGGTGGAGTTCAAGACGATCAACGCCGGCGACACGCTGATTCTCGACGGGGTCATCTCGGGCACCGGATCCGTTTTAATCTCGCCGGAGGACACCGGCCGCGTGGTGATGCGCGGTGCCTCGCCCAACACCTACACCGGCGAAACTTCGTTGAACTGGCAGGGGCGACTGGAACTGGCCAAGGAGATCGGCCCTGCCGTGCCGGGAGATTTGCGGATGGGCGACAACTTCGCAGACGACCCCAACGACGGCGTTTTTGTGTTCGGCCCCAATCAGCTCGGCCACGACTCGCGCGTGACGATCTCCACCGGCGCCTCCCTTGATCTGAACGGTCATGACACCAGGGTTGGCGACCTCGAGTTACTCGGCGGCGAGTTGCTGCTCCAGGGCGGCACCCTGACCCTCGGCGGCTCGTTCAGCACCAGCGATGGCAATTCTTCCTACAATCTGGCGGCGCCCGGACGCCTGCAGCTCGCGCCGTTGGAGGAACACATCTTCTGGATCAATGATGGGCCCGCGACGGCGGACTTCACCATCGGATGCGAAATTTCCGGTGCGGCTTCGATCGTGAAACTCGGCCCCGGCCAGCTTCGTCTCACCGCGGCGAACACTTTTCTCGGAAATTTCACCGTGGGTGAAGGCTTCGTCGAGCCGCGGCACAACCTCGCCTTCGGCGCGGTCACTGCCGGCACGATCGTCAGCAATGGAGCCACCGTGTTGCTTGCGGCAAACGCCCTGAGCATCGGCGACGAACCGCTCGAACTCCGCGGCCATGGCGTGGCCAATCTGGGAGCCCTCCGGGCCACCGCCACGGGCGCCTGGTCCGGCCCGGTCAGCGTGACGCAGTTCGGTTCGGTCAGTGTCCCGGGCGTCAGCAATGTGCTCACCCTCAGCGGAGCCATCACCGCACCGAGCCAGTTTTGGAAGCGTGGCACCGGCCGCTTGATCATGAGCGGTTCGGGCAACAACTCATTCCCCAACGGCTTCGTCCTCGACAGCGGTTCGCTGAGCCTGAGCAAAACGGGCGGGGCGGTTGCCTTGTCGGGATTCGCCATCCTTGGCCATGAGGAGACTCCGGACCTGGAGCTCTGCGAGCTGTTCGGACCGGGCCAGTTTGACCCCGGCCTTTCCCTCGCGGTGCCCGACACCGCCCGGTTGGACTTGAACGGTTATAACTCGACCGTGGCGATGCTGTGGGAGCATCACGCGACCGCTGGATTGATCGAGCTTGGCTCCGGCACTCTCGCCGTCGAAGGAGCCGGCAGCAAGTCCTCCTGGCGCGGCATCATCTCAGGCACGGGAGGAGTCACGATCCGCGGCGACGCCGACCTCGCCCTGACCGGCCCGAACACTTACCGGGGAACGACCCTTGTGCAAAAGGGCGTCCTGCGGGTTCGCGGCCATCAGCCCAACAGCCCCGTCGTCGTGTTGTCCGGGTCGACACTGACCGGCGATGGCACCGTCGGTCACCTCACGGTGAATCAAGGCGGCACCGTCCGGCCCGGTTATTTCACGGAGGTTCCTGCGACGCTCACCTGTTCCAACCTCGTCATGCAACCCGGTTCCACCAATCATGCGCGCATCCTGGGCCAGGCCGAGCCCACGCACCTCAACACCCGCGGCACCGTAACGCTCAACCAACCGACCCTTCGCCTGGACGACGAAAGCGCTGACCTCGCCCCCTACGCGCCGTATCTGCCGCAAGTCGGCGACGAAATCATCCCCATCATGAACGAGGGAACTGACCCGGTGAACGGGCAGTTCGTCGGGTTACCTCCGGGTTCATTTACGGGTTTAGGCGGTTGGCAGTGGGACATCTCCTATACCAACGACGTGGTGTTGCGCGTGTTGTCGCAGGGCCTCAGCAGCAGCGTCGGAGGCGGTTCGAACCACCTCGACATCCTCATCTCCGGAGGCAACGGCGACTCGTATCTCGACCCCAACGAATGCGCTCAGCTTCGCATCCCGATCTTCAACGAAACCTCCAGCAATCTCCCTCCGTTCACGGCGTTTCTTCAGTGCAACATTCCAGGCGTCACGATCCACCAGCCCATGGCGCACTATCCGGCACTTCTTCCCGGTCAAGGCGCGTATGGCACGAACACTTTTCAAATCACCACCCCGCCGGGCCTTTTCTGCGGCTCGAATCTTCCCGTTCGTCTCGTGGTCCAGATGGCGGGCGTCACTCCCTACGCGATCGCCCCGAGTGTCTTCATCGGCTCACCTGAAGTCGCGGTGCGCTTCGATGCGACGGATCTGCCGCACGCCATCAACGACGGCGCCACCGTGGAAAGCACTCTGAATGTGGACGACTTCCCCGGCTGGCTGGCCCGGATCGAAGTGGAATTGCACGCCATTCATGCGCTGTCCCGGGACCTGCAACTCACGCTCGTTGCGCCCGACGGCTTGGAGATCCCGCTCGCCCGCGGGGCCGGCTCCGGGGCCAACTACGGAACGAGCTGCGCGGACGGAGGGCGCACTCGATTCAGCATGGCCGGGGTGTCGCACATCGGAAACGCCGTCGCTCCATTCGTCGGCACCTTCCGGCCTGACGGCAACCTGAACCTGCTGCGCGGCCGCGCGGGCGGCCAGGTGGCGGGAAAATGGACGTTGCGGGTGCGGGACGAGGCCCACCTCAATACCGGGCAACTCCTGTGCTGGAGCCTCTACCTGAGTCCCACCACCTGCACCGACGGTGGCGGCGCCTGCACGGTCTGTCCCGGGCTGGTCGAAGGACAGCTGAATACCGACGACCCGTTGATCGCGAAGTTTCCCAGCATCGGCGCCATGGCTTCCGTGGCCTACTCGAACACCCCCTGCACCAGCGAAGCCATCGGCAACCGGCGTGTGGATCGCTACGACTACACCAACCACCTCGCTGCCGCAGCCTGCATCACCGCGACCGTCACCACAGATTGCACGAACAACACCGACCGAATTCTCGTCGCGGCGTTCGCCGGGGAAATCCACGACTCCAGCTCATGCCAGGGTTTCCTCGGAGCCAGCGGTCAGAACTACCAGGGCGAAAGGTCTCAGACCTTCCAATTCATCGTGCCACCGGGCACGAACCTGCAGATTGCCGTGACCACATCATGGCCGGGCGAAGGCTGCAAAGGTTACTCCCTCCTCGTGGATGGAGTGGGGCTGTGTCCCGTGCCGCTGAGCATCACGGCGCTGACGACCAACCGCATGCGCCTCGACTGGCCGGACCACGCCGCGGGCTACGAACTGCAACGCACAGCCACGCTTCAGCCCGCCGCCTGGACCGGCGTCGCCACGAAGCCGATCCGGAGCGGAGGCCGTTTCATCGTCACCAACGAAGTTAACCAGGCCAACGGTGCCTACCGCCTGCGCAAACCATAATCAACGAACCCGGATCGGCACGATGCCGTCGCTGAACCAGCGGCGGCATCTCCTCGTTTTCAAACGCCGGGACTTCACCAACGAATAGGATTGGTCCCGGAACATGCACCCGATAGTCTGTCCCGAACCCATGCCGGAAACCGAAACAACGCCGGCCGTTGCGGATCACACGTTGATCCGTCGCATTGGTGTCGGCAGCTATGGGGAGGTCTGGCTCGCGAGCAATGTCCTTGGCACCCGGCGCGCGGTGAAGATCGTCTTCCGCCGGGCCTTTGACAGCGAACGGCCGTACGAACGCGAGTTCAGCGGCATTCTTAAGTTCGAGCCCGTATCGCGAACCCATCCCGGCTTCGTCGACATCTTACAAGTCGGCCGCAACGATCCGGCCGGCTATTTCTATTACGTGATGGAGTTGGCCGACGATGCCACGGACCTTCCGCCAGCGGCGCAAACCGCCAGGTCGCAGGAGGCCCAGAGCGAGATGTCCTCTTTCTCCAGCGGCGAAACCTACACTCCGAAGACCTTGAAGACGGAACTGCGGCGCAAAGGGCGGCTCTGCACCGCCGAATGCATCGAGGTCGCCATCGCGCTGACCAATGCCCTCGGTCACCTCCACCAACGTGGCCTGGTCCACCGCGACATCAAACCAGCCAACATCATCTTCGTCGAACAGCGTCCTCAACTTGCCGACATCGGCCTCGTGACCGACTCGGCCAGCACGCGCACACATCTCGGCACCGACGGATATCTTCCGCCGGAAGGCGCGGGCTCACCGCAGTCAGACCTCTACAGCATGGGCAAGGTGCTCTACGAACTCAGCACAGGCCTCGACCGAAAAGAATTCCCGGAACTCCCGCCGGACCTCGCCTCCTGGCCCGACCGAAAGCAGTTTCTGGCTTTGAACGAGATCATCATCCGCGCCTGCGCGGCCGACCCAAGCCAGCGTTACGCCTCGGCAGCGGAGATGTTGACGGATCTGGAGCGTCTGAAGCAGGGCCGGGAGCCAGATTCATGGCGCTCAACCCGGCGGCGGCTGTCCTTGGCTCTCATCTTGGCCATCCTGTTAGGCGCAGGCCTGTGGCTGTCTGGCATCTTCAGGCCGAGTTCCAGAGCCGTGCTTGTTTCGAAAATGCCCGCCGCTCAGGCGGCGTATCTGCGGGGAGACGCGCGTCTGCAACGGGAAACCCCGGCCGATCTCACGGCGGCGACCGGTTATTTCCAGCAAGCGGTCAATAACGACCCCCATTGTGCTGCCGCCCACGCGGGCATGGCCGCGGCCTACAATCTTCTCGCGGCCATGAACCAGCAGCCGCCCGCCAAGCTCCGCCCAAAAGCCCGCGCCGCCGCCGAAGCCGCCCTCGCCATCGATCCGAAACTCGCGGCCGCCCATGCCGAACTCGGTGGCTGCGCGCTTGAATACGATTGGGACTGGCCGTCCGCCGAGCGCCATCTGCGCCGCGCACTCGAGCTTGACCCCATGCACGCCGCGGCCCATGCCTACCTCGCCACGCTGCTCACGGTGCAAGGCAGGCACGTTCCCGCCGTCGATCACGCGCGGCAGGCCGTCAAGCTTGCCCCGGGTTCCCCGGGCAAACGCCGCCTGCTGGCAGCGGCCCTATGGCACGCGGGCCAGGCCGAGGAATCCGTCGCCGAGCACCGCCGGCTTTTTGACGACGACCGCGCCTCGCCGCTCAATGCCTGGTATTTGATGTCGATCCTCGAGTCGCTCGGGCGCAACGAAGAGTTCTGGACTGTGACCCAGCTTCACACGGCGACGCTGCACCGCTCGCCCGACTATGTGGAAGGGTATCAACGCGCCTATCAGCAGGAGGGGCCGAAGGGATTTCGCCGGCTGCAGCTTCAACGGCTGGGTTCCATCATGGCGCCAGGTTCGCGCGCCTACTTCGAACTGCGTTTGGGAAACACGAACTCGGCCATCGCCGGGCTGGAAATGGCGCTGCCGGAGCGCTGGCGGGATCTTCTCTTCCTCCGCGTCAGCCCACAGTGGGAATCCCTGTGGAAGGATCCGCATTTTCTCGAACTGGTGACCGCGGCCGGTCTGCCCGATCCCGCGGTGTCAGCGATACGCTGAAACCGTTGCCCGCCAACCGAATTGTTCCGGGTCAAGCTGGCAACCTTGAATTGCCCGACGTCGTTTCGTGTGCATACTGGCGCCATGTTCGCGCCAACCGCAGCCCTGCCGCCATGAATTCGAATTCCGCTGAACCGAGTTCCCCGCGAACCGAGATGCCGAGCACGGCGGAAGATTTGCTCCCGTTGGTTTATGGAGAGCTTCGTCGCCTGGCGGCGAGCCGGATGGCGCACGAGGCGCCCGGCATGACCATCCAGGCCACCGCCCTCGTGCATGAGGCCTGGCTTCGGCTGGCGCGAGAACAGAAGACCTGGGAAAGCCGGGCCCAATTTTTTTCGGCCGCCGCCGAAGCCATGCGGCGCATCCTCATTGAACAGGCACGGCGCCGGAATTCGGAGAAGCGCGGCGGCGGCGCAGCGCCGGAACCGCTCTCCGAATCCATCATCGAGATCACCGCCACCAATGAGGAGATTCTCGCCGTGCACGAGGCGCTCGACACCCTCGCTGCCGAAGACAAAACAGCCGCCGATCTGGTGAAGCTCCGCTTCTTCGCCGGCATGGGTATGCAGGAGGCGGCGACTGCACTCGACCTGCCGTTGCGCACCGCGGAACGGCTCTGGGCCTTCGCCCGGGCCCGACTGCGCAGTGCCATCAACCCGAGCCCCTGAGCGTCGCTCGTATTCAGACTGGCGGAGTTTCCGCCCATTTTGCGCGCTGATTCAGGAAACCATGCATCCGGACGCACAGCCATCAAGTCCGACGCCGCGCGACCTTTTCCTCGAGGCGCTGGAGAGGCCGCTTCCCGCCGATCGCGCCGCCTTCCTCGACGCGGCCTGCCGAGGCGATCGCGCGCTGCGGGCGGCGGTTGAGGAATTGCTGACCCATCATCGCCCGGACCAGTTCCTCGAATCTCCGGCCTTCGTCATCGCCGCCGGCATCACCGCATCTTCCGAGCAGCCCGGTGATCGAGTTGGCCACTACCAGCTCCTCGAGCCGATCGGGGAAGGCGGATTTGGTGTCGTTTGGAAGGCGGCGCAGGAAGAACCCGTGCGCCGGCTCGTTGCCCTCAAGGTGATCAAGCCCGGCATGGACACCAAGGAGGTGCTCGCCCGCTTCGAACAGGAACGACAAGCTCTCGCGCTGATGGATCATCCCAACATCGCCCGGGTCTACGATGGCGGGGCGACCCGGTCCGGGCGCCCGTTCTTTGTAATGGAGTTGGTGCAGGGGGTGAGAATCACCGACTACTGCGACGCGCAACAACTCCCCATACGCGAACGCCTGACCCTGTTCATGCAAGTTTGCCACGCCGTCCAGCATGCGCATCAAAAGGGCATCATCCATCGTGACCTGAAGCCATCCAACATCATGGTGACCCTGCGCGACGGCGGGCCCGTGCCCAAGGTCATCGATTTCGGTGTGGCCAAAGCCACCCAGGGTCGCCTCACCGCGGCGACCGTTGTCACCCAACTTCAGCAGGTCTTGGGCACGCCACTGTACATGTCCCCAGAACAGGCCGGAATGACGGCTCTCGACATCGACACACGAAGCGACATCTACAGCCTCGGCGTGCTGCTTTATGAATTGCTGACGGGGTGTTCCCCCATCGACACCTCGACCGCGGCACAGGCTGGCCTGGACGAAATCCGGCGCATCGTTCGGGAGCTCGATCCCCTGCGCCCCTCCGCCCGGGTGAAGGCTCTCGGCGGAACTGAACTCTGGGCCGTGGCAAAACGCCGTCGCACGGAAGCCGCCAAGCTTCCCGGCACCCTCGGCGGGGATCTGGACTGGATCGTGATGAAGTGCCTGGAGAAGGATCGGCGGCGACGCTACGAGACCGCCAGCAGTCTGGCCCACGATCTCCATCGGCACCTTGCAAATGAGGCCGTCATCGCACGCCCGCCCACGTCGGCATACGTGCTCGCCCGCTTCATCCAAAGGAACAAGCTCGCCTTCACCGCAGGTACAGCCGTGGCGGCCTCGCTCGTGGTTGGCATCATGGCAAGCGTCTGGCAGTCGGCGCGTGCGAATCACGAAGCAAGGCGTGCGAAAGCGGCGGAGTCGAAAGCCGTGGCCGCGCTCGAAGAACTGCGCTCCACGGCACCGGCTCTCGCGGCGCAGGCGAAGGACCTCGCGGCCCGGGAAAGGTTCGCCGAGGCCATCGAGAAGCTGGACTACGTCATCAAACTGCGGCCGGACGCGATCGAACATCTCCTGATCAAAGCGGACTTGCTGGAATGCCAGCTCCAATTCGGCGCGGCCGCGACCGCGTATCGCGCCGCGCTGAGGCTCGAGCCAGGCCACCAGCGGGCCCGCGCCAACGAGACGCTCTGCGCCAACCTGCAATCCGAACTGGATTCGCAAAAGAAGCTGTCGCGAAAGAGCCTGCTGCAACTGTTCCAGGCCATGCTCGCGGAGAATCGACCCGCCTCCGAATTGATCACCATCGGGCGATTGGTAGGCGAAGAAAAAAGGCTCCTGCTTGACTATTGGATCGAACGACTCCGGGACCTGCCAGTGGCCCCCGCAAGACCGATCGGAAAACGCCTGTCGATGCTGGCGGACGGGACACTGGCGCTCGACTTGAGCAACACGACCATCGTCGACCTCACGCCGCTGGAAGGAATGCCCCTGGCAAAATTGAATCTGTCCGGGTGCATTGCGGTGACCGACCTGAGCGCTCTGCGCAACCTGCCCCTGAGGATTTTGCACATCGACCAGACCCGAGTCACCAACCTCGCCCCCCTCGCGAGAATGTCCTCGCTGAAAGCCGTCGACCTGTCAGACACCGGCGTGTCGGACCTCTCGCCATTGAAAGGCTTGCCCATGGAACAGCTCAGCCTCCGGGCCACAAAAGTGGTGGACCTGGCGCCATTGCAGGGGATGCCGCTCCAATCCCTCAATCTTCGAAGCACGAAGGTCAGCAGCGTCCAACGGCTGGCGGGCCTGCCCTTGGTGTCCCTCGACTGCACGGCCATCCCGGCCACCGATTTCCGCGCGCTCGCCGGGGCCTCGCTCAAAGAACTAAACCTTCAATACACACGGGTTGCCGACCTGTCCTTTTTGAGGGGAATGCCGCTCCAGCATCTCATCCTCAACTCGTGCGCTCTCGCCAAAGGATACCAGGTGCTCCAGGAACTGCGGACGCTGGAAACCCTGCTGCTTCCCGATACGGTGTGGAGCCTGCCCAAGGAGGAGATCGCTGCCATCGCGGTGCTTCGCCGGCATCCGGCCCTTCGCCAGATCGCAACGGAATCCGCACAGATGCAGGGCCAGCCCCTCACTGGAATCGAATCGGCCGGGGCATTCTGGAAGGCATGGGATCGCGAAATGTCCTGGGTCTCCGCCCTGCACAACGACGGGGTCAAGTTCACCACCGAGCGGCGGAAGGACGGGGCTCTGGCCGTGACCATCGAGGACGCTGCATTTAACAATCTCTCCGTTTTTCAGGGCGCAAATCTGAGCGCGCTGACGCTCATCGGCACTCGGGTTACCAATCTCGCCCCAGTCGCCGGCCTTCCGCTCAAGCAACTGCAACTGAGACGAAGTCTGGTCACGGATCTCTCGCCCATCGCCGGACTCCCTCTCCAAGAACTCCGATTGAAAGAAACACCGGTGACCAACCTCTCATTCCTAAACCGTGCGCCGTTGCGCGATTCGTTGGAAATCCTGTTTCTCGAGCGTCTCAATGTGACTGACTTTTCGCCGATCGCGGCTTGCGCGGCGTTGCGCACCCTGTCCGCGTATCAATCTCCGCTCTCCGACCTCGGGCCGTTGCGCGGGCTTCATCTGCAAAACCTCTACATCGCCGGCACGCGGGTGCGCGATCTCTCCCCGCTCACAGGAATGCCGCTCAAGGAACTCTTTTTCGACCTGACGCCGGTCAGTGATCTCACTCCATTGCTGGGGATTTCTTCCCTCAAGCACTTGATCGTGTCCGAAAAGGCAGGAAACGTGGAAGCCCTGAAAAAGCTGCCGAGCCTGCAACGTCTCTCCTATCACTTCGATCCGAAGTTGCCCGGCCCCTCCATGAGCACGACGGAATTTTGGCAGGCCTTCGGAGCGGGACGCTGAATCACCGCCTCAAGGATCCGTTAAGCCGGAACGATTCAGCTGACCAGCAGCCGTTTGCTTGATCTTCTTGCGAAGACCGTCGTTGTTCGCCGTTCCTCCCGCCGATCAGCGAAAATTTCTGCAAAATTTTGGCGGGATCTTCCCCCGCCATCGCGCGCTGTGAAGCGGAACATATGAAAAACAAAATCCATATCATCAAAATCCTCCTCAGCGCGGCGGTCGCAATCACTACGAACGCAGCAGCCCCATGCCGGGCAACCGGTCACATCGACGCCAGCACGATGGTGGCCATACCTTTCGGAACCTTCTCCGGAACCTCATACCTGCGGTATGAAGCGATGTTCGACGGTGTTTCATCCCAGGGGCGCCCTTACCGGGTGCCCTGTCAGATAATCACGCCACGGAACCCGCGCGCCGGGTGTCGGACGCTTCTCTTCGATTGGCTCGTCCCGAGCACGATCGCCACCGCGGTGCGACAAGAACAAGCGGATGCACGCTACACCTTGACCGACGCGTTCCTCTTCGGCCGCGGGCTCTCCTACGCCACCGTGCGGTGCAACCCCGTCGGCATTGGAACAAGATCTGAAATCAGCCACCCGGCCAGACCGTGGTCCGATCGATTGCTCGATACTTCCTCAGAGTTCATCAGCTCGCCCGCCGACGAATTCGAAATCGTCGCGGACTTTGTGAAGGCGTTGCGAACGGATCCGGTCGCCCACTCGCGGCTGGGCGAACTCCGGCGGACAGCCGCGTTCGGTTATTCCGCCTCAGGCTACCGCCTTCGCGGACTTCTGCGGAGCACGATGGGAAGAGGTCTGTTCGACTTTTCGCTCGTGGGAGGCGCGGGCAACGGATTCGACTATCCGGCGGAGAATGAAATGGCCTTCGATGACACCGAGAAGGCCCCCTTGGATGGGGCCGGTTTGGAGATCGATTTCCAGTCGGAGACCGACGTGATAGCCCTCGGCGCCCACCTCACCCGGCACGAAGAGCCGAACTACCGCGTTTACCAATTCGCCGGCGCTTCGCACATTCGGGACATCGATGTCGCTGAGTTTGGTCTACCCGATCCGGAGAAGGCCAACCCGGCGGATTGGGTGCCTTTCTTCCGGGCGCTCCTGGTCGCCGGTGAACGATGGGTCGACGGCATCAGCCCGGCGCCGAGCATCTGGCTCGGTGGTCCCGACGACCCGGAGATTGTCCGCGACGCCAATGGAAATGCGCTGGTTCGCTTCGTCGGTGGACAGCCTGTGCAAACCACGGCTTTTCGCCTGCCCGAGGTTGCCTTGGGCGAAAACCAGTATATCCCACTCGATCCATCGTACAACGATGGCTCCTTCCTCGGACTCTTGCGAATGATTGCCGGCGGACATGTGCCGCTCCCGCGCAATCTTGGAAATCCAGCTCAACATTTTCGGGAGGTAAAGCGACATGCTCGCGCCTTGGAGGCGGACGGCTACCTGCTCAGAGCCGATGCCGATAAGATCATTGAACAAGCGCGGCGCAAACTTTCGCCGAAGTGTCGCTAACCCGCGCGTTGCATCACCCCGTGCCACCTGAGGTCAATTCGCTCGACCTCAGGTGGCGACGGCTAAATGCGCAATCTGCCACGACACGTCGCTGCGCGCCCCGGCCGTATGCAACTCGACGCAAAGAACTGACACGAGTATCACCGGTATGCTGACACCGGCTTCGGAACAACGCCCAGTTCCTTGTAGTTGAAACCGCTTTCGAGCGGCTGATATCGGCCCACGATCTCCACGCTGCGGGTCGGGCTGATGGCAGCTTCCAGGCCCGTTCCCCAATAGACGGCGTTGACGACAAGTCGGCGCAGGCCCGCGGACTGAAAGTCATGGGCGCTGCCCATGGTGGAATGGAAAACCCGCGCTCTTTGACCGCCGCTCGTCGGCCAGTGTTTGATCCACGCCACGGGCAGCGGCTCCAGCTTCGGATTGGGCGGATCGTCGTGTTTCCGGCCCTTGAGGGGCTGACCCCAGACAAAAGCTGTGCAGTCCGCCGGGAGGCTCCCGCCTTCCTTGTAGGTTCGATAAACGTCCGAGTTCCCCCAGATGTCGCTCACGCCGGCGAGGATCGGGTGATCCTTTTGTTCCGGAACGATGATGCCGCGCGTGGAATCGGCGTGCCAGTTGCCGTGATGATTCATGAACGTGCCGCCCAGCACATCCTCGCCCCAGCGAACCTGCTTTCCGTTGATCTTGTACGGCAGCGCGGCGTGGAAGCCGTGATTGCCCGTTCGAATGGAGATGATGGGTTTACCAGAATCGACGTACTTCACGATGAGCTCTCGTTCCGGCATGGGCAACGTGAGCAAGCGGGCGAAGAAGATGACGAGATCCGCCGAGGCAAGCTGCTCCAGCCCGGGGATGTGATGTTCTTTGAACGGCTTACCCTTCTCGGGATAAACGGGCATGGTCGGATCAACTTCCCCGTGTTCATTGACCGCAAAAAGCACGGTGCAATCGAAGCCGTGATGCGTGCTGAGAATTTTTGCCAGCATCGGCATGGACTCTTCACTGCGATACTCCTGGTCCGCCGCGATGAGCACGATGCGCTTGCCCTGGCCGGGCCCATTCCCGCCGGGATAGGTCAGCCATTGCTCATTGGTGGCGCCATGGGACAGGGCACAGGAGACGGCGAAAGCGAAGACGGCGTGGAGTGGGTTCATAATGGTTTCCGGTAATTCCGCTGCGACCGCGAATGGCAAAAAGGCGCTTGCGATTCGCCCTCACCCCGGCCCTCTCTCCCGAGGAGAGGGAGGAACGCTCGCAGCCTGATCGTGGTCGCCACGCCCGTCTTAATCTGGATACGCGATGACCTGCGTCGCCAGGCGCTACCGACTCGCGGCTCGCTCGAAGTGCGCACCGTTCCCGAGCGCGAGCCGTTCAGGCTAGCCTTTAGGAATTTCATTCACCGTGTAGTAAGCCTTCGTGTGCAACAGCGGCTGGCCGTCGTGGCTCTTAATCCTCGCGAGATTGAAATCGTGGATGTGATCTTCCACCACATTGTCCAGTTGCACCGTCACGGAAAGTCCGTCCGTCGACGGCACAGCCCGGATCACGCGCGGAGCCGTCTGATCCACTTCAGGGCTGCCATAGCCCGCATGATAGATGTGGGTGTAGGTCGTGATGACGTACGCGTCGGCGCTCGCCGCGATCTGGCGATCCACGGGCTTGGTGAAGGCGATGCGGAAGCCGTCCTTGCGGATGTTGATCTCCTTAATCTCGAAGGGAACGACACCGTTCCAATCGATCCGCTGCAGCGCAAACGGCTCGGTGCCGCGGACCGGCCACTGACTGCTGGTTGTAAAGCCGCCGGCGATCAGCTGTCCTTGGGGCGTGAACTCAACGTTCATGATCCCGGTGGCCAATCCTTCGCGAAACGGATAACAGGCCCCCTGCCACACGCCATTGATTTGCTCAGTCGTTGCTCGCATGACGAGGCTGAGGCTGTAGTCACCCAGGAACAACTGTCCGTCGAAGGGCCCGAACTTGCCGCCGGTTTGGTTGAGGCGAAAGCCGGAAATGGATCGGCCCATTTTGATGTAGGGAAACTTGACCGCGGGCGGCACCAACTCCTTGACGCGCCGTTTCTCCACCGCCATGCGCGAGTCGCTCTTCGGCTCGACCGCCGGCGCCTTCAGGCCGGCCGCGTAGGGATACCAGTTGTAGCTGGCCGGATGCCCCAGAAAAGCGCCAGGCTTGAGATTTTTAAGCGAACAGCAGCCGTTCCAAGGTCCCTGGCTCTCGATGACAAACATGGCCCCCGCTGCGTTCGCGCCAACGCCGCCCGGGCTCCGCAATCCACTGCAGACCGGGATCATCTTTCCCTGCGGCGTCACTTTCACCGCCCAACCCCGAAACAGGTTGTGCGACTCGTAGGAACCGCTGAGGCCAAGCGCGACCCAGATGTTCCCCTCCGGATCAGGCTTGGATCCAAAAGCGAACTCGTGTCCTTCGGCATATCCCCAATCGCTGGTCAGCGTATCGTAGCGGTCCGCGACGCCATCGCCGTCCGCATCGGAGATGCGGGTCACCTCACCCCAGGTCGTCGCGGTCAGCGCGTTGTCCTTCCATGAGAGCGAGAAGATCTCGTCCTGGCCGCTGGCGAACAGTTGGTACTCCGGCTTGGGTGGGGTTTCGAACGCACCCTTGATTAAATAGACGTCGCCCCGGCGCGTGCCGACCGCCAGACGACCATCGGGCAAAACTTCCAGGCCACCGGGGCGCATGGGCACACCGGCTGGAATCGGGATGTTCACGATGGGGTAATACTTCGCTTCTTCCGCCGCCGTGCCCCACATCGCGCCGAGATCCTCGGCGGCAGACGAAAACAGCGGGACCGCCACCGCAAGAAGGACCGGGGCGAATGCTTTTATGCCAGGCATAGTGAACAGCCCGCGCCGGGCGTTGAGGGTGACAGACACGTGAGGCACTTACCCAGCGTACCCGTTTCGTTGACACTGAATGCCATGTAATACATTGAATGCCGCGTGATTAAGACCACTTGGTTCGCATCGATGTCAGAGTCACGTTCCAAATCCGTTACCATTCGTATTCCAAGGTGAGCGTGGATCGCCCCGGGCGCAGGGTCAGGGGTATCAACACGTCGCCATTCTCGCCATCGCGAGCAATTCCTTTGTGCTCGCTGGTGATACGCAGGCGGAGTTTCTCCACGGCGAACTCGCGATCGGAGTGGGCCACCATCATCTTGCCGGCGGCCGCGCGGAAATAAAACGGCGCCTGGCCAGCCGGCGCTTCGAAACGAAGGGTTCGCTTGAAGTAGGCCTTGCCTTGCGGACTGCGCGCGTCCTCAAAGTAATCTTCCACGGCAATGTCACCATAGCGGTAAAGCAGCGTTGGCCTCCGTGCCGCATCGAGATGGTAGCCGCGAAACTGATACCCGTGATCCTGCGGGAACGCGTGGTTGGCTTTCCCCTTGTAAGGCCAGGTGTCGTCGAGCGACGGCAATCGGTGAAACGGAATGCCCGGCGGGAAGGTAATCAGATCGGTGCCACGTGGACGAAAATGACCCAGGTCCACGCTGGCGAACTCGCCTTTCCAAAGTTGACGCAACGCCATCTCGCCCGCATCGAACGCCAGATTGATGCGCTCAGGATAGCCCACGCCAATTCCGCGATAGCCAACCGGGCTCTGGCCGCGGCAGATCTCCGTCACATCGCCAACCCGCAATTCGTTCGACTCGCGCGACAATCCGACGGGTTTTCTGGCGCGCACGCCATCTTCGAGATACGTCCAGATGGCCTCGATCTGCCGCCCAGCATCGCCGCCGAGAACGGTAGGACGAACCGACTGACCGTCCGGCCAGTAGCTGGGCATGATCACATTGGCGTGAAAACGCGAAGGCTGTCGTAGATAGAGATGGAACCAGTTCTTTTTGAGCCGCTCGGGGGCACGGGCGAGGTCGACCGCGCCCACCTCGCCCGACTTCTGGCCATTGAACTCGTGGCAAACGATGCAACTCAGCCCGCCGGTCCCGACCATTTCGTGCCCGGCCGTCTTGGCTTCCTGAATGTTAACCACCTTGGGCATCGTCGCTGTTTCCAGGGTATCAGCCCGCCCGAACAGTTCCACCAAAGGTCCCACGTTCGCTTCGCCAAATTGCGGCATGGAGGCATCAAGGTAATGACGCTGCCGTTTTCCCCGGAGCATCACCTCGTTCATCCATTCCGGCCTGAGCTTCGCGCCGACGCCGGTCAGCGGCGGCGGCAGGCGCCCCTGATCGCCCATCGCCGGCTGGGCGCCAGTAAAGAGCGCGTTGCGTTCAGGCGCGATCCCGCCAAGCCCGGAGCGCTCGTGACAAGCGATGCAGTTGAACGTGACGAGTGTCTTGTTGATCTCCTGCACGACATCGAGCTTCGGCTGTTCCGCACGCGGCAAGGCGCTGGCCATCCATCCGCGCTGTTCCGCCGTCAAATCGAATCGCGGCCACGTCCCGGACGCCTCGCTCAGACAGCCTCGATTCGAGGCGAGCTTCGGGAACGCGGTGAACGCTTTGGCCGGAACTTTGAGGTCGTCGTGGCAGTTGGCGCAACCGAACTGCCCGAAGTAATCCCGCCCGCGAGCCGCGAGCTCAACGTCGATTTTGACGGGTTCGAAGGCCGGGATCGGCTGATCGGAGAGTGACAGCATCGACGAGGGGATGGGCGCCCGCGCAAACTTTGGGCCTTCCATTTCGCAGGCGAATTTCGGCGAACGACCGGTCTGAAAATAGACTAACTGAAGCGAATGCCAGCCCGACGCGAGTTCCGACGCGCCCTTGAGTTGTTTCACTCCGCGCTGGTCACTGGGCTCGAGCTGAACCACTGTTTTCCCGTCCACGACCAGCGACCCGCCGTTCATGGTCAGGAAAAACGTATAGCTCCCGGCATTCGTGATTTGCATCCAGCCTTCGTATTTGATGGCCGTGTGATGCGAAAGCTTGCCCAAGCCTTCCGTGGAAAAATCCGCCACGTGCCCCGCCCGCTCGGCCTTCACGTTCTCGCTCTCAAGTCCTTCCCAGACCTGACCTCGATACAGGGTGTAAGCCAGCGCGCCGGGCACTCGCGTGTCCTTCAACAGGAAATGCGCAATGCGCTCAAGGTCCTGGCCACTTAATCGCAGATCCGGCATCCGTCCCGAAGGCCGGCTGGCGTGCGGTTGGCGCAGAAACTCGACCAGACTCTTGAAGCTGTATTTCTTTTCCAGCGCCCCCAGCGGCACAGACGTCTTCGGCCACAACTCGACGCCCGCCTCGTCGCGAGGCGAATGACATTGCACACAACCCCGCGCCCGAAACAGCCGTCGGCCGTGCTGCGCCGCCACGGCATCGGGCGGCTGCAAGGCGAAGTCATTCGTCTTCAGCGCCAGCAGATAATGGGTCAGCGCCTTGGCGACTCGTGCCTTCTCCTCGCCCTCGGCGCCCGCGGCCATCAGGACGTCCGGCATGGTGGTGCCAGGTTTGACTCCGAGGGGGTCACGAAGGAACGCCTCGAGATAACGCGGGTTCGCTCGCGAACCGACGTCCGAGAGCCGCGGCGCCTTCTTGGATCGAGCAGCCAAGGCCGCGTCACCCACGTGACACGCCGCACAATTCAACTCCTCAATCAGGACCAACCCCTTCAGCTCCGGATCGATCGAAGCGGAGCGGAGGCCGGGAACGACTGGCTCCGCGCCTGCCTCGGAACACCCGATGATGGCCAGCACGGCAGCGAGGGTGATCGATGAAAAAATCTCGAGCGCGCCGGACGTTGCCATTTTCAACGGGGATCCGCCGGCCTGTTGCTCGCTGGATTGCATGAACGTCGGTGAATCTGGCTGAAGCTGCGGGCCGAGAGCAAGACCGGAAGGCCTTCCGTGAGCCACAGCTCCACGAAACGATTGCTGAATCTGCCCGACCCGTGCGCCAAAAGCGCCGACTCCCTTCATCTCTTCCCGATCCGAAACAGATGTTCTGCGCTCCGAATGAACAGCGTGCCGTCGTCCACCGCGTAGCTGGCCAGAGTCCGTTCGCCCAGCTCGTTCTTGGCGAGCAGTTCGAACGCCGGACCGGCCTTCAGCACGTAGCCCACTCCTTCTTCGTTCTGGAAATAGACCCGGCAGTCGGCGAACACCGGCGACGCCGAAAAGCCGCCGCCCAGCCGTTCATTCCAATGCACCTGACCCGTCTTTGCATCGGCGCAGGTCGCAACTCCAGCATCGGACACGAAATAAAGTTCGGAGCCGGCGACCAGGGCAGACGGCGTGCTCGGCGCGCCGCGGCCGGTTTGCCACGCCAGATGCGTTGCCGTGACGTCGCCTTCGCCGCCCGGCCGGATCGCGAACAGTTTTGGAAAATCGTAGTCCGTGTTCACAAACAGCAAGCCGTGCGCAAACACCGGCCGCGGCACGACGGAAAATCCGTTGCCCGTGCTCACCCGCCACAGCGCCTGACCCGTGGCCGGATCGTAGGCATACGTTCCGCCCGCGCCGGGGCTGATGAGCTCCGCGCGACCCGCGTTCGTGATGAGCAACGGAGTGCTGAACGAGAATTTCTTCGGCACCGCTTCATTCGGGCGCGGCGTCTTCCATTTCACTTCGCCGGTGTGTCGATTCAGCGCGACCACGACGGGGTTGGTAAAGCCGTCACAACTGAAGATCAAATGATCGCCAGCGATGACTGGCGACCCGCCGTTGCCGTGCACGGACGGGTATTTGATTGAGTCCTGTCGCCACTCCACCTTGCCGGCCAGATCCAGACACGCCGTGCCCAAATGTCCAAAGTGAACGTAAAGGCGTCCCTCCTGCACCACGGGAGTAGGACTCGCATACCCATTCTTCCGATGCAGGCCGGCCCCGTCTTCGGGCGTAAAGACCGTCGTCTGCCACAGCTCCTTGCCATCCCTGGCGTCGAGGCACAGGACGCACAATTCCAATCCTTTGACCCCCTCCTTGGTCTTCGCAGTGGTGAGATAAAGCCGGCCGCCGACCAGCACGGGCGACGACCAACCGCTGCCCGGAATCGGAATCTTCCACGCGACATTTTCCGTCGCACTCCAACGCAGCGGGACATCCTTGGCCGGCGAATGTCCCTGGCCGGTTGGTCCGCGGAACTCAGGCCAGTCATGAGCGATCGAATCGAACACGCTCGCGCGACTCAATCCAACGATGGAGAGCACGGCCAAGGCCAGTCCGCGCGGGCCTTTCATCGACAATGGTGGTTGCGGCGGGGTCATGGACGGCGAGTTTACGCACCGGACGTCCGATGCCAAGCGCGATGTCCCACCTTTCCGGCATTTCGGGTGTGGTTGAATGCGGGTGGAGGTTCAAGACGTGGAGCTCGCGCCACCCGTGCATCCGCTGGCCGACGAACGCCCGACGCGACGCCCTCTCCCCTCAGCCCCCTCAACTGGGAGTGGGCCGGGTGAGGGGTGAGACGGTTCGTTCAATCACCCGTCTTTAATCGCCCCCCGGCATTTCCGCTTGCTCAGCTTTCATCGGCCGGCGAGACGCCGGCGCTCCCAGGATTCCGAACACGACGAACCCGTCATTGACGGGCTCGACCGGCGACGAAAGACTCCGACCGCCAATGAATCGATTGCTGATCCTTCTCCTCCTCGCGACGGTCCCGTTGATTGATGCGGGTGCCCAGACCGATTCGGCCATCGTGCGGATGGGGGCGGGGTCGTTCAGCACGCGCGTGCCAGCGGGCGCCCGAAGTCCCCAGTCGAAAATCTATCGGACCGCAGAACTCCACGGGCCGATGCCGACCTCGGATTGGTGGAGTTCCCTGGCTTGGCTTCCGTTTTCCGAGCCGATGTATGCCCATCCGCTGGTGTTAAAAGCCCAGCCGGACGGCCTGCGGGTGTGGCATCCGGCGAAGATCACGGCAAACAAGATCGGGCTTTTCGGGGTCATGCCGGCTGGCGAAACCGCTGACCTCGTGCTGGCGCATGCGCAGACCAACTCCTTTCCCGACGCTCGCGTGGCCGGCTTCAGTGACTGGTTTGTCTCGACCGCGTTCAACGCCGGCCGCAATGAAATCAAGGCCTCGTTCGGCCATGGATCTCCGTTTGTCTATGCGACCTATCAGGGCGGCGAGCCGGTCATCAAATTCGGGCGAGCGCCCAGGATCTGGTTTGGGACCAACGATTCTGCAGTGCTCGGCGTCACGATCGGGCAGCAGCACTATGGTCTGTTTGGACCGAGTGGCAGCCACTGGGCCGGGCTGAATTCGCTGAACTGGACGAACCAGTCCGGCGGCAAACCCTATTTTTCCCTGGCGGCACTGCCGGACAACAAGCCTGGTACGTTGGAACTGTTTCGACGGCATGCCTACGCGCATGTCACGGACACGAGAGTCGCCTGGAGCTACGACCCCCAGGACGCCACGATCGCCACCCGGTTCGAGCTGACGACCAAACCGATGGAAGGCGCTGAGGCCGGCACGCTCTTCGCCCTTTACCCGCATCAGTGGCGGCACTCCGACGCAAGCTTGTCCGGCCTGAGCTACGCCTCGGTGCGCGGGCTCATGAAGCTGGGCGCGGGAAACCGATTCATCACGCGGATGAAATTTCCCGGCATTATTCCTGTGCTCCCCAATGTCAATTCTGCGGACGCGGCTGCCGTTCGATCCTTGATCGCCGAAGCCGCGACACAAAAGCCCAAGGTCGCGACCGACACTTACTGGGACGGCAAGAACCTGGGCCGCCTGGCGACGTTGATGCACCTCGCACGACAGACCGCCAACGATCCCGTTGCGCGGGAGGTTCAAGAACAACTTCGTCGACGATTGGAAACCTGGTTGAGCGCGACTGACCAAAACGGACAACTGAAGCGCCAGGAGCTTTTTTACCACGACACAAATTGGGGGACCCTGATCGGTTGCCAGGCCAGTTACGGCAGCGACGTCGACCTGAGCGATCACGCCTTTCACTACGGCTATTTTGTGCAGGCGGCGGCGGCGTTGGCCATGGCCGATCCGAATTGGGCGCGGGCATGGGGACCGATGGTGGAGCTGTTGGCCAGCGACATGGCCGGCGCGGACCGCAACGATCCGAGATTCCCATTCCTGCGCGTGTTTGATCCGTATGCAGGACATTCCTGGGCTTCCGGCACGGGAAAATTTTTTGACGGCAACAACGAGGAATCATCCAGTGAAGCCATGAACGCCTGGGCTGGCCTGACGCTCTGGGGCGAAGCCACGGGCAACCGCCACCTTCGAGATTTGGGCGCGTGGCTTTTCACCACGGAACTGGCCGCCATCGAGGACTACTGGTTCGATGTCCGGGGCGACGTGCGTCCAAAGGAATACACGCCGTCCGTCGTGACCATGGTGTGGGGCGGGAAGAGCGTGAACGAAACGTGGTTCTCGCCGAAGCCCGAGGACATTCACATGATCAACTGGCTCCCGTTCACCGGCGCTTCGCTCTACCTGGGACGATATCCCGGATACGTCCGGCGAAACTACGACGCGCTGGTCCGCGAAGTTGGCGGAAAGCAGTGGCGGAGCGCCGCCGATCTCATCCTGATGTACCGCGCGCTCGACGACCCCGAAGACGCCTCGCGCCAATATCAATCGCTGGCGGATCGGCTCATCCCTGAAGCTGGCAACAGCAAGGCGAATCTCCTGTATTGGATCAGCAATCTGCAAACACTCGGGCACCTGGACCGTTCCGTGACCGCCAACCTGCCGACGTCGGCCGCCTTCACCCGCGAAGGCCAACGAACCTACGTCGTTTACCATGCCCAAGCGGGAAGCAGAACCGTGACCTTTTCCGATGGCGTCACCGTGGATTGCCCCAGACCGGGGATGTTCTGGAAGATCGGCCCGGCATCGGCGCCGCCTTGACCGTCCACCAACGCGGGCGATTTCGACGGCGTCTCGCCGGGAGGCGTCCTTTCAGGGCGATCTCGGTTTGCTCTCGTCCGCCTCGCGGCTCGACGAGACCCGCCCCGTGTTCCAATTAGTTTTCCCCTGCTGGGGGAGGAGCCTCCTCGGACCGGCCCAATTCACGTTCGATGCGACGGTCGGGAATGAGCCACCACAACGCCACCAGCACATACAGCGCGTCAGCCAGCCAAGGGCTGACGAAAGCGAGGGGAATCGCGATCAGATAGATCACCAGCGACAGCTTGCCCTTCCAATCCCGACCGAGCGCCTTGGCCAGCAGGGAGTCCGGGCCGTGCCGCCCCACGATGGCGAGCTGAAGGAGGTAATAGGCGACGGCAGCCAGTAACAAGATCGCCCCATAGACGGCGGTTGGCAGCGGAGTGAAATGATTTTCCCCCATCCACCCGGTCGCAAACGGAAAGAGCGAAAGCCAGAAGAGCAAATGCAGGTTCGCCCAGAGGATGCCGCCGCTCACCTGCCGCGTGGAATGAAGCAGGTGATGGTGGTTGTTCCAGTAAATGCCCACGTAAAGAAAGCTCAACACGTAGCTGAGGAACACGGGCAGCAGCGGCTTGAGCGCGGCAAAACTGTCGCCGTGCGGCACCTTCAACTCCAGCACCATGATTGTGATGACGATGGCAATGACGCCATCGCTGAATGCTTCAAGCCGGTTTTTAGTCATGCGCACGGAAAGACGGTCTGAGCGGTTGTATCAGGCCAGGCACAACTCTGTCATTCCAACAATCCCGATGCGGCCCTAGGCTGACGCCATGAGCACATCACGGCTTTTTCTGCCGCTCT
This sequence comes from Limisphaerales bacterium, assembly GCA_044230345.1. Taxonomy (GTDB): domain Bacteria; phylum Verrucomicrobiota; class Verrucomicrobiia; order Limisphaerales; family JADJPG01; genus JBGARF01. The sequence goes on along the minus strand of JBGARF010000023.1, from coordinate 22,227 downwards.
TGTTCTGGCCAGCCACAACCGACGCCGCTGCGGCGATGCACGGAGGACGCCCGTGAGCTGCAGCGTGGTTGGGCTCGGGGAGCTGCTCTGGGATCTCCTGCCGGACGGACGACTGCTGGGCGGTGCTCCAGCCAACTTCGCCTATCACGCCGGTGCGCTCGGCGCCGTGGCGCCCGTGGTATCACGGGTGGGCCGTGACGACGACGGGCGCCAGCTCATCGAACGCCTCCAACAACTCCGGGTGCCGACCCATGGCGTGGAGATTGATTCAGTTGCACCCACCGGCACGGTCAGCGTGAAACTCGGAACGGACGGACAACCGCAATACACGATCCACCAGAACGTCGCCTGGGACTTCATCCGGGGCGAACGCGCCGGACGCGAGGCGGTCGAGACGGCCCACGCGGTGTGTTTCGGCACCCTGGCGCAGCGCAGCGAAACCTCGCGCCAAACCATTCAGACGCTGGTCCGGAGCATGCGGGCCGACTCGTTGCGGATTCTCGACGTGAACCTGCGCCAGGAATTTCATTCGCCGCAACTCATTGCCGACTCCCTCGCCCTGGCCAACGTTCTCAAGGTGAACGAAACGGAGCTCCCTCGTCTGGCCGCGATGTTCCAGCTCCCTTCCGACGAGCGGGCACAGGTCGCCGAGCTCGCACGTCGCTTTTCGCTGCACACGGTCGCCTACACCCGCGGAGGTCGCGGCAGCCTTCTCTTCTCCGAAGGCCGCTGGTCCGAACATCCGGGCATCGCCACCCGCGTCGCGGACACCATCGGCGCCGGCGACTCTTTCACCGCGGCGCTTGCCCTTGGCTTGCTGGCCAACTGGCCGCTCGATCTGGTTCATGAACGCGCGAGCAAAGTGGCCGCCTACGTCTGCTCACAGCCAGGCGGAACACCCGAACTTCCCGGGCCGTTGCGAGCGGAATTTGGCGCCGCCGCATGAACCAACCGCCCGACGAGCTGTTCCCCAGGCACCGTCCACCCCCGGTTTGTTTGGTCGACGCCCGCCCACAAATGCGGCAAAACCGATGAAATCACGTCATGATTGATCGCAGCCTGAGCATCGCGACTTGGACCATCGCCGTCTATATCCAGGCGCTCTGTGGAATCGCCGCGACCCCGGCGGGCCACGATTCCGACCAATGGAACCAGTTTCGCGGCCCTCACGGGTCAGGCGTCGCGCCCGCTGCGCACCCGCCGATCCAAATCAAAACCAACAGCCTCATCTGGAAAACGGCCGTGCCCCCCGGAACCTCGTCGCCCGTGTTCTCCCGGGGCCGGATCTTTCTGACCGCGCTCGACGGTGGGCGGCTGGCGACGTTCGCCTTCGAGGCTGCGTCCGGCACGTTGGCCTGGCGCCGGGAGGCGCCCGAAGTTCCCCTCGAAACCGTCCATGCCGCAAACAGTCCAGCTGCGCCCACGCCGTGGGTCGACGACGAGCGGGTCCACGTCTACTTCGGTTCCTACGGCTTGCTGTGCTACAACCACGCGGGACACGAACAATGGCGCAAGCCCATCGCCACGCCCAAGAGCCTCTACGGCCTGACCACGTCTCCCATTGGTCACGGGGACAACTTGATTCTGGTGCTGGACGACGACGCCAATCTGCCGGACAGCAAGCTGAGCCGCTCGCGCGTCATCGCGCTGAACCGGGCCACCGGAAGTTTGGTTTGGGAAACGTCCCGGCCCTTTTTGCGGAGCGGATGGTCCACTCCCATCATTTGGCAGCACGAAGGCGGCGAAGACCTGGTCGTGTTGGGCAGCGGCCGCGTCTGTGGCTACGATCCGAAAACCGGTTCGGAAAAATGGTTCGCCACCGGATTTTCCCGCGAGACGATCGCCCAGCCCGTGGCCGGAACCGGCCGCGTTTACGTCTCGGCGGCGATGCTCGGCGGAGTTGCTGACGAACAACCCGACCCCCAGCCATTCTGGGAGGCCATGCTCTCCTTTGATACCAACCATGACGGCAGGATCGAACGCGCCGAGATGACGGAACACTTCACCTTCCCCTTTCGACCCGAACTGCCGGTGGGACATCCAGGCTTCGGGCGTCCGCTGGCCAGTGATGCGGTCAAACGTCGCGAGCAACAAGCTGGGATCTTTGCGTCAACGGACAAGAACAAGGACGGATTTTGGACCCGGGAGGAGTTCGTCGCCAGCATGAGCTTCGATCGCGGAAAGCCCCGGCTGATGGCGATCCGCCCCGGCGGCTCGGGCGATGTCACCTCCAGTCATGTTGTCTGGCAACTGCACCAGGGGATCCCGGAAATTCCTTCTCCTCTGTTCCACGAGGATCGCATCTATCTGGTCCGCAATGGCGGCATCCTCACCGCCGTTGATGCCCTTGCCGGAAGAATCATTTATAGCGAACGCCTCGGCAGCGCCGGGCAATACAGCGCCTCGCCGGTGGCCGCGCGCGGACACCTTTACCTCGCGTCCAATCGAGGTGTGCTTTCTGTGGTGAAAGCCGGCGATAGGTTCCAGCTGATCGATCAACACGATTTGGGAGAGCCGGTGGTGACCACTCCCGCCCTCATTGGAAAACGGATTTACGTCCGAACCGAGGGCCATCTCGTTGCCCTGGGCGAATAGCCAAGGTTGGAAACGCAGGCCCCCAAAACCGGCCCTCTTGGAACCCACATCCCCGCAATCACGGCGGCATCCACCCTTCGTTCAAGGCACCGCCTCAGGCGCTGGACGCATCAGGGTTCGTAGATGCGCGCGCGAAAGAAGCGGGTGCGATCGCCGAACGCCGGAAGAGTCACCCGCGTGATCCCGTTGGTGGCTGCGAAAAACGGCCGGTTGAAGGGCTGGTCGAGAAACTGCCACGAGGAACCGGTGGGGTCGCTCGACCACTGCAGTTCAATGCCCCGATTGGGCACCTGCCGGTAACTGAGCACGACGGAGCCCCCCTCTTGTGCGACATCCAGTCGCCAGTTGCTGTCAGCCGACACCGGGTCGGTGCCCGCCAGGTACTCCTGCCAATTGACGCCGCCGTCCAGATCCGGATCCGCCCCGCTGGAGGCCTCAATCAAGGCGGAACCAAAATGGAATGCCTGCCACTGGGGGAAAGTTTGGTAGGCCGGCAGATCCTCCACAATCCAGCGTTCAAACAAACGTATCGCCTCATCGTCGAGGACCTGCGTGCCGAGCGGCGGCATGCGGCCCGCGCCCATGGCCCGGAGGCGCGTCAGCATCATCGAGTTTTCGGGCTGTCCGGGCGCGATCACGCGACTGAGCGGGTTGCCGCCGGAGTTGGACAAGAGGCCATCAATCAGCCCGGCATGGGAAAGTGGCGTCAATAGCCGTGTGTCAAAAGACCCCAGACCCGCTCCACCGGGGGCATGACAGTGGGAGCAATTGGCCGAGAGATAAGAACGCACCCTTTGCTCCAAGCTGACATCGTCGTCCGAGGGCCGGGCCAATGAGCGCAGGCTATGGATGGGCGGCACCACGGAGGAGGCGCTGAAATAGCCGGCTTGATGCAAGGCGCGGATCTGGTTCTCCGCCACGCCGGCGTAGTCAAACGAACGATTGAGCTGGGGCGTGTTGAAGCCCAATGCCGATCCCCCCGGAGCACTGCCCGCATGGCACCGCATGCATTCGGACCAGGAGGGGTAGTGCCAGACCTGGGTTCGCAGAACGCCACCGGACCGATCCCAGATGACGAACTGCTCGTCGAAACCATCCTGATGAACGACCGACGCGTTGTTCGTCGACGTTCCCCAGCGGTAGGTTACTCCATAGGCGCCAGCGCTGTTTTTCACCAGCAAACGCGTCTCCAGGCGCCGACGCGATTCCGGCACGCCGTTGGTCAGCTCCAGTTCAAAGTGCTTAACCCAGACGCTCCCGGCAGGGAATGACCAGTCTTGCTCCGCACGAAAATCGACGGCGGCATTGGTCGGCACATAGAACCAACGCGATTTGGCGGCCTGGTCCGACCAGAACGGGAGATTCACATCGTAGGGAACGAACCCCGGCGCCGGGACGAGGGTGGATGGGTCACTAAACGCTCCGGTCTCGGCCAGCGTGGCGGGCGGCGAACTTCCGGCGACGCGCTGGTAAACGAGTCGCTTGATCGTATGCTCGACCCCATCGCAGAGCAGGACGTCGCCATTGGCCGGATCAACCCCAAAACCGGTGGTGCCCCGGTTGACGGTGAGGCGAAAAAATGGACCAGGCTCATTGGCAGCATAACGGGTCGCCCAAACATTGCCGCTGATGTAGTCCGCAAAAATGTATTTGCCTCCGAGCGCGGGAATGTTCTGGCCGCGGTAGACGATGCCGCCGATCACGCTGTAGCCTTGATCCGGTCCGGAACCGTGAGTGTATTCGAGGATGGGATCGATGGCGATAACTCCCTCCGGGGCCGCCTTGGGACCGGCGTTCAGACCTTCCCGAAAAGCCCAGCCATAGTTGCCCCCTTTGACAATGACATTAACCTCCTCCCGTTCCTCCTGGCCCACATCGCCGCAATACAACCTTCCTGTGACTGGATCAAACGACATGCGCCACGGGTTACGCAGACCAATGGCGTAAAACTCCGTCCGGACCTTGGACGGATTCAAAGTCTGTCCCTGCCAGGCCGTGACGCCAACGAACGGATTGTCGGCCGGGATCCGGTAGGTCCCCGCTCCGATCGCCGAATGCGCATGGGGCACGAGGTTGCCCGGGCGATTGTCGACATCGATGCGAATGATTCCGGCCCAGAAATCCTTGCCGATGACCTGGCTGTTGTTCAGCGTGTCATTGCCGTCGCCTTCATCGCCAAGGGAGACGTAGAGGTAGCCGTCCGGACCAAAATGCACATCGCCACCGTTATGATTGGCGGCTTCGTCCAGCATGGTGAGAATGGGTTGCTCTGAAGTGGGGTCGGCGGAGTCGGGCTGCCCGGCGCGAGCCCGAAACCGGGACAGGCGCTGGTAGAGTTGGTCCCCGTTCACGCTGATGGTCGAGTAGTAAACGTAGAACTGGCGGTTCGACGCATACCCGGGGTGGAACGCCATGCCCAGCAGTCCGCGCTCATCCGTGGAGCCGCCCCGGACGCGGCTGCTGATGTCGAGGAACACGGTCCGGGTGGGCGCAGCGAGGTTGGTGATGACCGAAATGATCCCGGCTTGTTCGATGATGAAAAGCCGGTTCGTTTCGCCCGGAGGCGTCTTAACCCCGAGCGGATCTTCGAAAATCAGATCGCCGAACGCTTTGACGGTCGTGTAGTCGAACTCCGGCAGGGAACTGGGCATGCGGAGGGTGTCGTTACCCACGCGGGTGGTCAAAACGGCGGCCTGAGCGGAGGCGACGGCGATGGCGGTCAGGCAAACGCGCAGATTCCTGCCAAAACAAAGGGGATCCAGGAGCGACTTCAGCTTCGAGGCACAAGTTGCAGTCAGACCGCGGGCACTTCTCAAATACATCATGAGATTGTGGAGACTATCCTGCGCCCGCCCTTTGTCAAAACAACGAATGATCGAGGGAGTCGCGGGGGGCGCGAGCTAAACGCCTTGCCCCCTCACCCGCATTTAATTGCACCCCTGCATTCCCCAAGGAGTCGCGCCCGGTCCTTCGCGTGCCGACAGCAGCTCGTTTGTCCTCCAACCACCCGATGGCCCGAGGGAGTCTGCCCCGATCAGGCCGCCGGGTTGGCGGTCAGGAAATTCACCACCGCGAGACCGAAGGGCGCCAGATCACGCGGGGTTCGGCTGGAAACCAGATTCCCATCCACCACCACCGGTTCATTCACCCAGATCGCACCGGCGTTTTCCAAATCATCCTTGATGCCAAGCGAACCAGTCACCCGCCGCCCGTGGAGGATCTTGGCGGAAATCGGAATCCAGCCCCCGTGACAGATAAAGGCCACGAGCTTTCCCTGATCGAAGAATTCCCGCGTCAGCGCAAGGACCTTTGGCTCCCGACGCAGTTTGTCGGGCATGAACCCGCCGGGAATCAAGACTCCGCTGAAGTCCTGGCTGCAGGCATCCTTCAGCAACAGATCGCTGGTCGCCGGATAGCCGTGCTTGCCGGTATAGGTCCGCAATTCCAGCGCGGCCAACCGCATGCCATAGCCCGCCTCTTGCAACCGCAGCAGCGGATACCACAATTCCAAATCCTCGTAGATCTCATCGACGAATGTCAGCAGCGGTTTCGGCATGGCCCATGGTACAGGTTGTTCACTTCCAATCGCAAGTAAGCCGTCGCGCAGAAATCGGATGAACGGGCCCACTGGAAAACTGTTTCGTCGCCCGTGGCGGCGGGCGACGATTGGTCAGACATCCCCGCCGCCACCGCCAAAATCTCCACCACCACCGTCGCCCCCGAAATCCACGTCGCCGCCGGAGCTCGAATAGTCTCCGCCGAGATCAGAAAACGAACCTTCGCTCGGGCTCGAACTGGAATGGTGATCAGCGGCATGGGCATTGCCGCCAAAAAACTGATCGTAGAGCCAGCTTCCGGCCAGGGCGCCGCCGATGCCTCCCAGCAGTCCGGGCAGAAAGCCGCCGCGCCCCCCGAAGCCGCCCGCCGCGCCCGCCCCGGTCAATCCGCCTCCCGACGAGCCGCCCCGAAACATTCGCAGGAGAAAGCTAACCACCATCAGCCCTCCCACGGCCAGCACGGCCAGCCCCAGGAGCGATCCGAATGAAAACGAGGAAGAGGCAGGCGCAACGGCCGGCGTTGACGGGCGGCCGGCTGGATTGACCCCCGCTCTCGAGTTGCTTCGCAGGGCGCGTTCGACGTGACCCACCGCTGCCAACAGTCCTTCGTCAAATTTGTCTTCGCGAAAACGATCCTGGATGGCTCGCACCAACCCGTCCCGATCGGCGGTCGGAAACATCCGCTGCCGCGTCGCCTGTCCAACGCCCACCTGAATGCGATACCGGTGTGGTGGCAGTTCCTTCATCACCAGCACATAGATGCCGTCCACCCGGGCGGCCGTGGCGCGTTCGTTGACCAGGCTGGTGAAGAACGCCTCGCGATTGCGCGCATACTCCGCCGTCTTTCCCTCCGGCACGCCGGAAAACGTCTCGACCACCAAATCCTTCCGAAACTCTTTCCGAATCGCGCGAATCTGTTCATTCGCCTGTTTCACTGCGGAAGCCGAGAACAGGCCCGCGGCATCGCGAACCTCCGCCTCGGCGGCGCTTGCGGTCGTCATCGCCAGACTGCAAATCGCCAGCAGCGCTGTCATCCACCGTCCGAGTTTGGTTTTTTGCATGGCTCTTTAATCGCCGAAGCTCCAAGCCACTGCGACTTGAATTCGCTCCCGGCTTTGTAACTTGAGCGCCGCTCGCCCGGCGTCTCCCCTTGTTCTCGCCTGTTCTCGCCTGTTCTCGCCTGTTCTCGCCTGTTCTCGCCTGTTCTCGCCTGTTCTCGCCTGTTCTCGCCTGTTCTCGCCTGCGATTGACGCCCGGGTTTCACGGCTTGGCCGGCGTAGCTGAGTCGACCGGCTCAAATTCGAAATAGGCGAAGTTGTTGCCTTTGCCGTAGTGGAAGGTGAGCAGCTGCCGGCCGATCTCCGGGAAATCAATCGACCCAATCGGGGCGAGGTTCCATTGGTGATAATTCGCGGTTGGCACTGGCAACCGGCCGGCAGCCGCCGGCCGTCCGTTGAGATCAAAGGCGACCGCATTGGTTTGGAAAGAATAGAGCGCGCGGATCCGATACGTGCCCGGGCGGGTGACGTTGACCGTGTAGTTGCACCACTCGCCGTCTTCGGTCCAGCCGATATACAGCTGATTGATATGCGGGCTGACCAAATTCGTGTGGTTTAAATCCGCCCAGTCCTTCACGAAGGAAAGGTCCACGCCCTCGTCCTTCCGGAAATACCAAAGGTATTGCCCGGCATGGGCCCGCTGATGCCCCGGCTCTAGGTTGAGCTTGCCGCTGCCATTATTGATCGAATCGGTGTCGTGAAACGCAACGCCCTCGCCGCCCTGGTCGTAGAGCGCGCATTGGATGATGCCAGGAATATTCGGCACTCCCGCCTGATGATAGGCATCCGCAAACGGCCGTCCCAGATACCCCGCTGGGTATCCGGCCGAAGTTCCACGACGCGAGTAACGAAAAACCCGATCCGCCGCGGCGAGGGCAGCGGGGTCGTGATGCACCAGGCCATAATAGGTGAGCGCAAAGATTACCTCGCCATAGTTCACATTCTTCGGGGCGCCCGTGTAGGAGAACTCGCGCCCCACGCCGGTTCGGGTATTGCCCGTCACGTCCACTTCGCCGGTCTCAAGAATCTTGGTCAATTGCCACGCCACCGCCTGGGGAAGCGCCGCCTCAAACTCGGGCAGCGGGAGGTGCAGGGCGAGAACCTGGCCAAAGAAGATCGAGACGACGTTGTAGCTTGAATCCCGTCCGCCATGTTCGATGAACACTCCGTCGGCATCGCGAAGCGTGAGGGCATGGGCGATCAGCGAGCGGGCGCGGGCTTGGAGCCGTTCGTCCTTCAGCACGAGGCCACAGGTCCCGAACGCCTTGGCGGCGATCACGATCCGGTTTACCGCCTTGCTGCTGTTCGCAATGATCGTGTCGTAGCCGGCATCAATGAAGTCGCACGCCTGGCGGATCCTGGGTTCAAGCGCCGCGATACGCGCGCGAAAGTGGGCCTCATGCGGCGACTGCCGGATGACCAGGATCGCCCGGCCCAATTCCTGGAGAAAGAAGTAGGCCGTCTCCACCGCCGCGCCCAGCGGCCGGGCGCTCTTGCCGTTGGGCCGGATCTCCGCGGCGAAACCGCCATCGGCACGTTGGTGTGCAAAAGCAACGTCGATCCCGCGCCAGGCATCGTCGGCCGCCGCGAGATCGCCCGCCACCACCGCGGCAATCACGGCGCGGCAACTGCCCCGCTGAGGGCCGGCTTCAAGCCAGCTCCCGTTGCCCCGGTTACTGCCGGTCAGGCCCTTTGCATCCGGCTTGTCCGACGCACAAAGCGCCGCCAGTCGGCCGCTCGGAAAAGCCCTGAGCACCTCGTATTCACTGCGCATCGGACGGCCCGGCTCCGCGGCCCGGATCGAGCCAGCGAGCAGCGCAACCAGCGTAACCAGCGCAAAAACGAGAGGGCCTGCGTGTTTCAGGCCAAAATGACGATTCATGGAGTCCATTTAAGTCCACCTCATAATTTGGCTGGGAACCAGAGGCGAGAGATTTGTGCAAGCTTGAACTCGGACGTCCAACCCGGTCAGAGTCCCGGAGCATGAAGACCACGACCTCCTTTGGACTGCCCGTGTTGGTGCTGACACTCCTCTTCCTGGGCCCGACCGTCCGCCTGCCGGCCGAAACACCGCCCAATCCCCCCGCGGCAAAGTCCGGGGAACCGGTCAAAGATTTCGCACTTCTCGATCACCAGGGCGCTTTTCGACACCTCTACTACTACGCGAAGGATCCAAAGACGAAGGCCATCGTCCTCTTCATCCACGGCAACGGCTGTCCGCTGGTCCGCAAACGGATTCCTGAATTAAAACGACTGCGCGACACCTACGCCAAAAGGGGCGTGATCGTCTGGATGCTCAACGCCAATTCCCAGGACAACCGAAGCGAGGTCGCCCGGGAAGCAGCCGAGTTCGGCCTCGACCTCCCCATTCTCTTGGACGAAACCCAGGTGGTCGCCCGGTCCCTCGGGGTAACGCGCACCGCGGAAGCAATCGTCATCGACCCAAATGGATGGCGCATCCGATATCGGGGCGCCTTGGACGATCGCCTCAGCTATGAAACCCAAAAGCCCGAGGCGGGACACCGCTACCTCGAGGAAGCCCTTGACGCGTTGCTCGCGGGAAAACCCATCCAGACCGAGGTGACGTCAGCTCCCGGATGCGTCGTCACATTCCGGGAAGCTGCCGTTGCTTCCTACGCCGAAACCATCGCGCCCCTGCTGAAGGAAAACTGCGTGCGCTGCCACACCCGCGGTGGCATCGGGCCCTTCGCGATGTCGAGCTACGAAAAGGTCCGGGGCTGGACCGACATGATGCGCGAAGTGCTGGTCACCCGTCGAATGCCTCCCTGGCAGGCCGATCCGCACGTCGGCCGGTTTGGGAATGACTTTTCCCTTTCGCCGGAAACCACGCGCACGCTCGTGCAATGGATCGACGCCGGAGCGCCTCGCGGGCGCGGCGCCGATCCGCTGGCCAGCTATCAGCCGGAGGTGCCCGAATGGCAGCTGGGCAAGCCTGACTACGTGGTGGAAATCCCGGAACAATCCGTCGCCGCGGAAGGCGTCTTCGACTATCGCTACGTCACCGTCGACGCGCCCAACACCGAGGATGTCTGGCTGCGCGCCACCGAGATCGTGCCCGGCAACAAACGCGTGCTGCATCACATCATCGCCACGACCATCCTGGCCGGTGAAGATCGGAACAAGAATGGCAAATCCCTCACTGGCTACGCCCCTGGCATGGGCCCGGATCTCCTGCCGCCCGGCGTAGGCATCCGCCTCGTCGCGGGCTCAAAGATTGTCTTTCAACTGCACTACACCGCTTCCGGCAAGGCTGAGACCGACCGCTCGCGCCTCGGGCTATTTCTCGCGAAGGTCCCGCCCCAACACGAGCTGCGCTCAGGAGTCCTGATCGACTACAAGTTCTCGATCCCGCCGGGCGCGACCGAGTTCGTGGCAAAAAAGTCGCGCCGCTTCGACCGCGACGCCCTGCTCTACACCATGAACCCCCACATGCATCTTCGAGGAAAGTGGATGCGATACACGGCGCATTACCCGGATGGCACCGAGGAAGTCCTGCTCAATGTGCCCAACTACCGCTTCGACTGGCAGCGGAATTATGAACTGAAGGAACCCAAACGCCTGCCCAAGGGAACCGAATTGATCGTCGAAGCCGCCTGGGACAATTCCACGCTGAACCTCAACAATCCGGATGCGACCAAGACCGTTGGCTGGGGCGACCAGACTTTCAACGAAATGTTCTTCGCGTCATTTCGATACATTTATCCCGATCGCAAGCCTCCGGGCAAACAGACCGCCAGCGCGCGCTGAGCTAAGCCGGAACGATTCCGTTGGGCGGCGGCCGGTGGCGTCGCAGATTCTTGCGAAGTCTGAGGCGTGAGGGGGGAACGACGCGGCGGGCAGACCGAGCATCCGCCTGATTTCCACTCCGGCGACCGCCGGCGGTGTTCAGGCAGCCTTGGGCTGGAAGGTGATGTAGGGGGAGAGCCCGTTGATCAGGGCATCGCCGGTGAACGGCTTGGAGATGAAATCCAAGGCTCCGAGCTGCCGGGCGCGATCGATGTTATCCTTGCCGGCGTCGGCACTGAGCATGATGACCGGAATGGCCTGGGTGGCCGGATTGGCCTTCAATGCCGCCAGCGCTTCCAAGCCGTCCATGACCGGCATGGTCGCATCGAGAATGATCAGATCCGGCTTGTCGGATTCGGCTTTTTGGATGCCTTCCTGGCCGTTGACGGCGGTGATGACCTCGACGTCGAGCGTTTTGAAGGTCTTGGTCACCACCATGTGGACCATGCGGGAATCATCGATGCTGAGAACTTTTTTGGGCATAGCTACCTTCCTCTTCCTGTCAGGCGTCGAGTTTGGCGAACACCCTGACGTTCAGTTCCTCCTTGAGCTCCGGAATCACGAACCGGTTGTAGGCGAGAATGGTGGCGTCCCTCGGTTCCACCACGATGCTGTCCCCCTGCATAATCAGGGGGGGCGCCAACAATCCATTGAACCCAAGCTCAGCTGTCCGTCGCTTCATGTCGCCACTGACCATGTTCGCGATCTCACCAATCAAATCCGTCACTTCGGGTTCACCCCAGTGCTTTGGACGAAAACCAATCAACCGCTCGGTCAAGGCCAGCGTCAGCGGCTCCGTATAGTTCATATACATGGCCCCGGTGATTTTTCCGGCGAAGCTGACGCATCCGACCATTCCCTTGAGTGGCCCCTGCGGCATGGCCGGTCCCTCGGCATGTTCCACCGGCTCGACCTTCAGGCTGAGCATCGTCTGGTAGACCGCCATGACGGCCTTTTGCGTGAAGTCGCAAACGAAGTGCATGATTGGCTTCCGTTCCCGTTACTCGAATTTTCCCAAAATGATCACTTGGAGCTGCTCTTCCCTAGTTATCGACAGGGAAAACTCGCGCTTGAGCATGAACTCAATCGACCGGCTCGTAGCCCGAATGGCCTGCCCGCGGATGATGTTCGGGATCGACATCACCACCGGGCAATCATGATCACACAGCCGCGACTTGCAGCCGCCCGCCAGCATGTTGGTCAACTCCGACACCACATCGGAAAGATCATGCGCGGTTGGCGACTCCGCCCCCATGATCGTTTTGGCCATCAACACCGCCAACCCCTCCGTACACGACAGAAAGATGCTTCCATTCATCCGTCCGCCAAATCCAATACACCCGTTGATCGCCCGAAGCCCGAACGACGCCGGGTCCTGGCCAGGTGTGGTCGCCGCCTCGGTGGCGGTCCAACCCAGCATGGTGGAGCAGACATCCTTCACCGACTCGACAAGGAACCCGTCGATCTGCTCAATTCGTGACTGCAATGACAGTGTTGCCATATCTGACTTCTCCTCTATCGGCAGACCCCGAAAATGCATTAGCATGGAAAGATCTCTTTCCCGACGGGAACCACGCTTTCACGCTCCGGGGTTACCGGCAATCTCCGGCCGTGTACTTCCGCCCGCTCGATCCCACCGGCGAAGTCCGCGCGGAACGCGCCCGCTGGCTGAACACCGCCTCCGGCCAACATTTGTGGGCCCCGCCCGCGTCCGCTCCCTTGATTGAGGAACTCATCCGCAGCCTCGAACGCTGGGGCGCGCTCCTACCCGGCTCGGTCCCGACCGGACATCCACCGGCAGAACGTCTCGATCACGTCGGCCGACAACTCGAGCCCGACATTCTTCTGCTGCAACGGGAAGGCCCCGACCGTGCCGATCCCATCCATCGCCTGGCCGCCGGCTGCGTCTGTTTTCCATCCTCGTGGAGTCTCGCCTCCAAACACGGGCTCACGCTCGACGAGACCCACGCCATTGTCCCCGGACTGAACCCCGACCTCGGCCGTTCCATCAACCGCTTTCTCACCCGCCTCACCCCGGACGAAGCGTGGTGCCGCACCAACTGGGGCCTGAGCACCAGCTCGGAATTGAATCAAGACCCCTGGCGCCAGCTCCCCCGCCTTGCTCGCGGGGCGGACCCGTCCCGCCTCTGGCTGCGCGTTGAACATCAGGCGCTGGTCGCCCTGCCCGGATCCAACGGGGTGTTGTTCGCGATCCGCATCGAATCCATCCCCCTTACCACAGTGGCTGCCATCGCCGTCGCTCGCGACGGCCTCCGCCACGCGCTCCAGGCCATGCCGCCCGCCCTGGCTGATTACAAGGGAATCACGCCCGTCCGCGAAGATTTGTTAGGCTGGCTCCAAAGGTAACGGGACCGGATTGGAATATCCGCGCCGAACTTGCCGGCCCGCGTGAACCCGCAGGTCGGCAAACTTGTCGATGCTCTACCTAATTCTCGCCTGGGGCGACACGTGGGCAATTCGATGACCAATTGCCAATCTTAAATACCAAATTCCCGATACTGCGGAGTATTTGGAATCGGGAATTTGGAAATGGCAATTGGCAATTGAAGGACGCTATCGGCTGCCACGATCGCAGTTGGCCTTGGCGGTCGCGACGGATTGGCCAAGAATTCGACAACGTTGCTCGCACTCGTCGAGAGTCTTCTCGACTCAACCGGTGGAAGAAGCTCAGCAACTCGATCCTCCGGTTCCGGTTCATGGGGACGGGTCCGAGGCGCGCCTCGCCAGTGTCACCGCAGCTCCCTAATCCGCAGCCGGCGATGCTGCGTCCCCTTCCCCTCCGCATAGTTCTGCAAACCGATGTAGCCCGAAGAGCTGCGCCCGTTCGGGTCGGTCCACTCGGTAACCGTCTCACCGTTGATCCGCACGATGTAGAGCTGATCGACGACCACAAACTCGAAGTCGTTCCACTCTCCGATCGGACGGGTCGGGACGCGGGCTGGCGGCTGAAATGGATAGAGGCTGCCTGTGCGCCAGGTGATCTGGAGTCCCGAGGGATCATCCCCCAGTTCGAGCTCGTGCCCCAGCCGGGTCGCGCTCCAGGGATCCTGTCCTGGATCCGGAAACCGCACGAACACGCCGCTGTCGGACTCCCGCTGTTCAAAACGCCATTCACCCCTCAGGATGAAGTTGGTGAACGGCCGCCGCGTGTACCACCACAGCCCCATCCCGCCATGACTGGTCGCAACCCCGTTCGTCAAGCTGAAGGATCCCGGACCGCATTGAGCCCAGCCGTCCGCCGCGTTCGCGCCAAATAACTCCGTAAACCCGGTGTCATCGTTCCGGGACGGAATCATCCGCCGAATGCCCTCGGGGATCCGAAGCCCATCCCGGTTCGCCGACAAGGCCGAATTTCCCGAAGCCAAAATCTCGACGGGCCATGTGTTGGACTGGACCGGCCCGGGCGTGCTGCGGCCATCCGCCACGTACTTCTCCAACAACTTGGTTAGGCGATCGACGATCTCCGGATGCCGGGCCTGCAGGTTGTTGGTCTCCCCCGGGTCGGCGGACAGGTCATACAGCTGCGCTGCCGGCAACTTTGCCGCCGCCGGCGTCCCCGGGCGAGGCGCACTCCAACCGCCCGAGCTCGATGTCAGCGCCAGTTTCCAATTGCCCTGTCGTATGGCAAAGGACCCGTCGATGGAATGATGCACAACAGCCTCCCGGCGCGCGCCTTGCCCGCGCCCGAGCATCACCGGAAGAAAGCTGACGCTGTCCTCACCCGCATTCGGCGGCAACGGGACACCCAACAATTCCGCCGCGGTCGCCATGAGATCGGTCAGGCAGATCAATTGCGCCGAACGCACGCCGGCCGGCACCCGCCCTGGCCAGCGAACGAGAAAGGGCACGCGATGGCCGCCCTCGAAGATGTCGGCCTTGTGTCCCCGAAATCCGCCGCTGGGCTGATGCCCCATCGCCACCAACCGGTCGAACTCAGCCGACGGCGAACAACCGTTGTCGCTGGCGAACACGACCAGCGTCTCGTTGGCGAGCCCCTGGCGCTCGAGTTCGTCCAACACGCGCCCAACCTCATGATCGGTTTCCTGCACAAAGTCGGCGTAGGGATTCAACCCACTGCGCCCACGCCAACGCTCATTGGGCAGGACAGGCGTGTGCGGCGACGTCAAGGGCAGATAGAGAAAGAACGGGTGCCCTTGCTTCGCCCTGGCCGCTTGATTCCTGATAAATGACAACGCCTCTGCGGCCAGCGTCGGCAAGACCTCATAGCCGGTAAAACCGGGCGCCGCGGGCCCCTGCCGGGTAAAGCCATTGGTCCGTCCAAACATCATTTCGATCTTTCGGTCCTCGGTCGGAACGATGGTCACGCGGTCATCGCGGATGAACGTGTAGGGCACCATGTCGAGCGATGCGCTGATGCCAAAATAATGATCAAATCCGAGCGAGAGCGGCCCGTTGCGGATCGGCTGCGCATAGTCCACGTGAAAAACCTGCGGCCGGGTCTCGATCTCGAGCTCAGCCACGGCACCCGTGCGCGCCCAGTCCATCCCCAGATGCCACTTGCCAATGCACGCGGTGACGTAGCCGTTGGTGCGCAGGAACTCCGCCACCGTCAGTCGGCCATCCTCGATCAGCCGCGGGCTGAGCCCGCCCAGCACGCCGCGCTTGAGCCGGCTGCGCCAGTTGTAACGCCCCGTCAGCAGACCGTAACGGGTCGGCGTGCAAACCGACGACGAAGAGTGCGCGTCGGTGAAGGTCATTCCGCCCGCCGCCAGCCGATCGAGGTTCGGCGTGGCAATCCGGCTCTTCGAATTAAGCGCCCGGACGTCGCCATATCCCAGATCGTCACAGAGGATGTAGAGGATGTTCGGACGACTGCCGGAAAACGAGGCCGCGGCTCCGGCACGGGCGGCCCAAAGCCAGAGCACTGCTGAAAGCACGAGCAGCAAAGCCCGAAACACTCTATGCATGCCGCCAAGGCTAACGAGGCCCGACCTGTCGGTCCAGCTCACCGCGCTTTCCCAGGCTCCCTCGGAAAAATCAGCAACCGTCGATGGACACGATGGACAGCGCCATCGAGGATTGTCCCGTCTTAATCTGCGTTGATCGGTGCCCATCTGCGGTCAAAGATTTTTATGCGGAAATCAAGGGTTCCACTGGAGATTGGACATTGAAAATCAGTTGTGGGTAACGTCGGCCACCGACCTGCTATGAAACATGTTCTCGCTCTGGATCAAGGCACCACCAGTTCCCGCGCCATCATCTTCGACGAGCACGGGGCCATCGTCACGGTGGCCCAGAAGGAGTTCACCCAATATTTTCCGCAATCAGGCTGGGTCGAACACGACGCCCGGGAGATCTGGTCGACCCAGATCGGCGTGGCGCAGGAGGCCCTCGCCCGGGCCCGTCTGCGGCCCGCCGACATCGCGGCCATCGGCATCACCAACCAGCGCGAAACCACGGTGCTCTGGGATCGAAAAACAGGCGAACCGGTGGCCCCGGCCATCGTCTGGCAGGATCGCCGCACCGCTCCCATTTGCGACCAACTGCGCGCACGCGGCCTCGAAGCGCTGATTAGGGAAAAGACAGGCTTGGTCATCGATGCCTACTTTTCGGGCACCAAACTGCAATGGCTGCTCGATCAGGTGCCCGGCGCCCGGGCCCGGGCCGAAGCCGGCGAACTGGCGTTTGGCACCGTCGACACCTGGCTGGTCTGGAATCTGACCGGAGGCAAGGTTCACGTAACCGATCCGTCCAATGCGTCCCGCACGATGCTTTGCAACCTGCAGACGGGGGATTGGGACGACGAATTGCTGAGGGTCTTGAACATTCCGCGTCAGGTTCTTCCCCGGGTGGCGGCGTCGAGCGAGGTGGTCGGGCACGCCATCGACAGCCTCGCGGGCATCCCGATCGCCGGTCTGGCGGGCGATCAACAGGCTGCACTCTTTGGCCAGGCCTGTCTCGAGCCCGGCATGGTTAAGAACACTTACGGCACCGGGTGTTTCATGCTGATGCAAACCGGCACGAAGCCGGTGGCCTCGAAAAACAATCTCCTGACCACGATCGCGTGGCGGCTGGGCGGAGGTGCGCCGATCGAATACGCGTTGGAAGGCAGCGTATTCATCGCCGGCGCCGCCGTGCAATGGCTGCGCGACGGGCTGGGCCTCATCAAGACTTCCGCCGAGGTCGAAACTCTCGCCGCCCAAGTCCCTGACAACGGCGGCGTTTATTTGGTGCCAGCCTTTGCCGGACTCGGTGCCCCGCACTGGGACGCCTACGCGCGCGGCACGATCGTCGGCCTGACGCGCGGCTCGACAGCGGCTCATCTGGCGCGCGCCACTCTGGAGAGCATGGCCTATCAATCGGCCGATCTCGTCCACGCCATGGAATCGGATTCAGGTTTGCGGTTGAAGGAACTGCGCGTCGACGGTGGCGCCTCGGTCAACAATGCCCTGATGCAGTTCCAATGCGATCTGTTGAACGTCCCCACGGTTCGGCCGAGGATCTCGGAAACAACCGCACTCGGCGCAGCGTACCTCGCGGGGCTGGCTACCGGCGTATGGAAAGACCGGGCCGAGATCGCGTCGCATTGGTCTGCGGATCGACGCTTCGTTCCCGTCATGGCTGAAGCCCAACGCGCCAAGATGATCGCTGGCTGGTCGAAGGCCGTCGGGCGCTCGAAGGGTTGGGTGAGCCCGGAACAGCCATGAATCGTCTGGACCAGATCCGCGCGTTGGAGAATCGGCGGGAGGCTTGGGACGTGGTCATCGTCGGGGGCGGCGCGACCGGGCTGGGCATTGCGGTGGACGCAGCCACGCGCGGGTATTCCACCCTGCTTTTGGAACGCGCGGACTTCGCGAAGGGCACCTCGAGCCGGAGCACCAAGTTGATTCACGGCGGGGTCCGCTATCTGCAGCAGGGCAACGTCAGTCTCGTGCTGGAAGCCCTGCGGGAGCGGGGTTTGCTGACTCAGAATGCGCCGCATCTGGTGGGCCATCTGGCGTTCATCGTCCCGAACTATACCTGGTGGGATGCGCCTTTCTACGGCATCGGTCTCAAGATCTACGACCTGCTGGCCGGCAAGCTGGGGCTGGGACCTTCAAAGCATTTGTCGCGTGAAGAGACCCTCGAGCGCCTGCCCACGCTCGAGCCCGAAGGGTTGAAGGGCGGAACAATTTATTATGACGGCCAGTTCGATGACGCGCGCCTGGCCGTGACGCTGGCGCGCACCGCGGTCCAGCATGGCGCAACGGTGCTCAACTACTGCCCGGTTGTCCGGTTGCTCAAGAAGAACGATCTCGTCCGCGGTCTGGTGGTTCTCGACGCCGAGTCGGGCCGCGAGCACGAAGTTTCGGCCCGCGTGGTCATCAATGCCACGGGCGTCTTCACCGACGCCGTGCGCCGGATGGACGAACCGACGGCATCGGAGGTGGTCACGCCCAGCCAGGGGATTCATCTCGTGCTGGACCGTGCATTCATGCCGGGAGACAGCGCGATCATGGTTCCGAAAACCGACGACGGCCGGGTGTTGTTTTGCATCCCCTGGCATGACCGGGTGTTGGTCGGCACGACAGACACGGCGGTGCCCGGGATTTCGGAGGAACCGAAGCCGCTGGAGGAAGAGGTCGAGTTTATCCTGACCCATGCCGCCCGTTACCTGACCAAGGACCCCAGCCGCGACGATGTGCTCAGCGCATTCGCGGGTCTGCGACCGCTGGTCCGCACCACCGACGCCAGCGGCACCGCTTCCGTTCCCCGCGATCACAGCGTGATGGTTTCGAATTCCGGCCTCGTCACCGTGGTCGGTGGCAAATGGACCACCTATCGAAAGATGGCCGAGGACGCGCTGGCTCAGGCCGCCACGGTGGGAGGCTTGGACTCGCGACCGTGTCGCACGGAAGATCTTCGGTTGCACGGCTGGCAGGAACGCACCCCGGCAGGCGAACACTGGCAAGTCTACGGATGTGAAGCGCCCGCAGTGCGTGCGTTGGGGACGAACCCGCCCGAACGGCTGCACGAGAACCTGCCTTACTCCCCCGCCGAAGTGCGTTGGGCCGCACGCCATGAGATGGCTCGGACGGTCGAAGATGTCCTGGCCCGGCGCACGCGCGCCCTGCTCCTGGATGCCAAAGCCAGCATCGAATGCGCCCCCCGCGTGGCCCGACTGATGGCCGCCGAACTCGGGCACTCGCCGGAATGGGCCGCACAACAGGTCGAAGCCTACCGAACCCTCGCGCGAAGCTATCTGCTGTAGGTTCAGGGCACCATCAAACGAAACAACTGCGGCGACGCGGACGTCGGTGCGTTGAATTCCGCGCTCCCGGCCGCCGAGTTCGTCATGGTTCGGAGCGATGTCCAGGCATTCAGATTCAGATTGGTCGCCGCTTGCACTTCGAACACCTGCGAGGCCCGCCCGCGGATCACGGCCCGGAATTGGCCCGCCAACACCTGCGACGAGACGAAGCGCGGCGCGCCGTCGTCGTCCAGAATCGTCACCGTGGTTTCGGTCCGACTTGGGGTCGCCCCGGCCACATCGGTCAGGCGCAGGCGAATCGTTTCATCTCCCTCGCGGGTTCCGTCGTTGATGGGAAAGACCGTGATGGTGGCGTTGGTGCTGCCCGCTGGAATGATGACACTACCCAACACGGTATAATCGAGGCCGGGCGTGGCGGTGCCACCGAAGATCGTGAAACTCGCGGAGACCTGCTGGCTGAACGGCTTGCTCAGCCACACGTTGACCGGAATGGAGAACTCGTCTTCAAAACCGCTGACGGTCTCGGCACTGAAAAACAGGAACGGTTGATCGTTGTCGAGAATCGAAATGGCGGCTTGGGCTGGCACCCCGATCACGCCGTTGGTCAGGTTGGTCAGCGACAGCGAGATCGTCTCGGTCAACTCATCCGCCAGATCTTCCAGGATCCGCACGCTGAAGGTCCGATTGGTCTGGCCCGGCAAAAACACCAGCAGTGCATTGGTGGCCACAAAGTCCAGGCCATCCGATGCGCTTCCCGGCCGAGCCAACACCCGCACGGACACCGTCTGGCCCGAGGCCGCATTCAACCGCACCGCCACGTTCGCCGAACCTGCATCCTCCGCCGCATTGAAATTGACGCTCGCAAATGCAACCGAGGCCGCGTCGTCATCCACGATCGTCACCACCCCTGGCCCCGCCAGAACCGCATTGGTGGGATTGCTTAAGTTGACAAAGAACGTCTCGTCCAGCTCGACGGCGCCGTCCGAGAGAATCGGAATGGTGACGCTGGCCTCCACGACATTGGGCGGAAAAACGAGCAGACCGCTTTGCCGGGTGTAATCTTCGCCGTCCGTCGCCGTGCCATCACCGGTCACAAACCGCGCCGAAACCGTTCGGTTGACCGGGTGATCCAGCACCGCGCGAAGGACGACCGTCCCGGCGTTTTCCAGAATGTTGGTGTCGACGAAGGTCAGCAGAGGGGCCGGCGCGCTGTCGAGGGTGATCGTGTCGAAGGCATTGGTCGACAGATTGCCGCCGCCGTCGCGAAACTGGGCGAACACGGTCTTCAAACCGGAGCCGGCCGAAAGCACCCAGCTTTTGGACGTCCCATAGTTCTCCCAGTCCGACCAGGTATTGGTGGTGTCATTGGCAAAGCGCATCGAGGTCACCGTGCCGCTGTTGTCGGCGGCGACCAGTTGCAAGGAGACGTTCTGATTGGTCGTGGCGAGATCGCCGTTGTTGATGGTCACACTGCCGAAAGGGGCGGACAAATCGGTGACGATGACCGCGTTGGTCGTGGAGAATCCGCCGTCGCCAGCCACGGTTTCCGTGACAAAGAACTGGCCTGGCGTGGCGAAGCGGACGAGCGGGCTCCGGCGAGTCGGCGTCCCGGTGCCACCGCCGAAATTCCACGACCAAGCGGAACCGCCGAGGGACAGATCGATGAACGAGATGGCGACCGGCGCGCTTGCTGAGTTTGTCGACGCCAGAAAGGCGGCTTCGACCCCGGTCACGTTCGCGACCCAACCTTGTCCCGGTCGATACCCGCGTCGGAACGGCTGGCTGGTTTTCCAGTAAACGGTGGAATTGGACACCACCAGGTCGGAGGCGAAGCCCACGTTCTCCGACGCAAAGTTCCAATTCCCGCGGGGTCCATCGAACACCGCGTAGCCGACAAACGGATTGCGGGTCCAGGCCAGGACGCCGCCGGAGTTGCGCAAGTCGAACGGCGTGCCGCCAGCATTGACACTGTAGTCCCGCCAACCGCCCGAACGGGGGTCGTAGGCGCGCCCATAAACAAAATTTCCCACCGTCCAGGCGAGCACCCCTTCCGCGCTGAGGAAGTCCCCTGGAATTCCAGTCCCGGCACTGCCTTTCTTCCAAACCCCCGCGCGCGGATCAAACGCCCCATAAAACACTCCGCCACTCGTGCTGCCCGCAGCGACACCGTCGACCACATCGAAGAACGTGGCCGCGGATCCAATCGAAGCAGAATCCTTTACCCAGGTGCTCTGGGTCCAATTGTAGGCGGCGTAATGGGCCGTCGTCCCGCTGGTCCAGGCGATGATCCCGTTGGTGTTCCGCAGATTGAAGGTGGTACCCGAGTTAAAATTGCTCCCGATCCAGGCCCGGCGAAATGGATCGTAAGCGTAGAAGTAAACCCGGGGGCCACTGCTCCACGCCGCAAATCCTCCGACGGCCATGGCATCGCTCGGAGACGGGCCGCCGTTCAAACCGACCACTCGCGAGACCAGTCCCCCCACCGCCGGGTCCAGCGCATCAAGTGTCACGCTGGAGGCTCCCGGCGTCACGCTTACCGTCGTGACCGGCCCCGTAAAATCAAACGGAGCCGCCCAACTCACTCGCACCGACGACGGCAGCGCCCAGCCCATCAGGCAGACCCAAAACACAAAAACTCCTGACCAGCGGCAGGAAACAAAGCGCCGGCCCAAAGCCAGCCTGGGGAATGAAACTTCCATGAGATACTTCAGGTTTAATCGGAATGCCTAGTTGAGCGCCAGATTAATACTTTACGAGGGGGATGAGCGCAAGCCCGCAGGCTCGCCCCCAAAACCGCACGTAGCGCATCGGAAAACACGATTGCACCGCAGATTCACGCCGATGGACGCAGATTTCAAACGATCAATCGAGGACTGGAATCTGCGACAACCTATAGATAACGCCTTGGACACGCACCAGCAGGCGTCGTCTCCGGCTCGCGCCGCTGCGGGCCCCGCAGTGCGGGGCCCGCGGTCCG
>JBGARF010000022.1:0-199886 GCA_044230345.1 Limisphaerales bacterium | reverse complement strand
AAGAGGCACAAAGGGCACAAAAGCAGATTTTTCGTTTTGTGCCCTTTGTGCCTTTTCGCGGCTAATCCCCCCTCGTGGACCGGTAGGTTCATGGGAAGCTTTCGCGAGTTCGGGTCTCGTGAGTGCTTTCCAAGGGCATGGGCTTCGGCCATTGTCCGCGCCATGCAGCGACGAGAATTTCTGCGCCGGATCGGGGCGACCTCAGTTGTCTCCGCGAGCGGTGTCGGCCTGACGTTTGGCAGCCTGACCGGCTGCCGTTTGACCAGCGACGGGCGAAAGTTGAGGGGCGCGGGCCCGGAGTGGTCCGTGCGCGAGCTTCGGACGGGATTTCAGTCGGGCCGGCTCAGCGCGGCGGCGGTGACGGCGACGTATCTTCGCCGAATCGACGAGATCGATCGGCGCGGGCCGCGGCTGAATGCCGTGATTGAGGTTAATCCTGACGCGATGGCGATGGCGCGGGCGCTGGATGACGAGCGGCGTCGGCAGGGGCCGCGAGGTCCGTGGCACGGGATTCCTGTATTGCTCAAGGACAACCTCGATACGGGCGATCGCATGCGCACGAGCGCCGGGTCGCTGGCGTTGGCGGAGTCGATCGCGCCGCGGGATTCGTTCGTGGCGGGCCGACTGCGGGCCGCGGGCGCGGTGTTGTTAGGCAAGACCAACCTGAGCGAGTGGGCCAACTTCCGTGGCGCCCGTTCGATCAGCGGCTGGAGCGGGCGCGGCGGGCAAACGCGGAATCCGTATTGCCTGGCCTGCAATCCGTCGGGATCCAGCTCCGGCTCGGCTGCCGCGGTGGCGGCGGGTTTGTGCGCGGTGGCGGTGGGGACGGAAACCAACGGGTCCATCGTTTCCCCCAGCTCCTATTGCGGTGTGGTCGGGTTGAAACCGACCGTCGGCCTCGTCAGTCGGTCGGGCATCATCCCGATTTCATCGAGCCAGGACACGGCGGGGCCGATGGGGCGAACGGTGGCCGATGTGGCGGCGATGTTGACTGTGTTGGCAGGCGTGGACGCGCGGGATCCGGCCACCGCTCAGGCGGAACGTGCAGGAGCGGCGACGGACTACGAGCTCTGGCTGGACGCGAAGTCGCTGGCGGGTGCGCGATTGGGGGTGCCGCGGGCCTTGTTCCGATTACATCGGCGGGTGGATCCGGTTTTTGCCGAGGCGTTGGCGCGGCTGAAGGGCGCGGGAGCGGAGCTGGTGGAAGCCGTGACGCTGCCGTCGCGGCAGGAGCTGGGCGACGCGGACTACCAAGTGATGCTCTACGAATTTAAGGCGGGATTGAATGCCTATTTGCAGCCGCTGGGCGCAGGGGCCGCCGTGCACTCATTGGAGGAACTGATCGCCTTCAACGAACGCCACCGCGATCGCGAGCTGAAATATTTCGGACAAGAAACCCTGGTTGAAGCGCAGGCGAAGGGCTCGTTGAACGAGGCGGCCTATCTGGAGGCGAAGGCGCGGTGTCGTCAGTGGGCGGACCGGTTGGGCTCAGCGTTGGCGGAGCAGCGGTTGGACGCGGTGGTGGCGCCGACCAGCGGCCCGGCGCATGTGACCGACTATGTGCATGGCGATCGCGGGATGGGCGGCAGCTCCACTTACGCGGCGGTGTCGGGACTGCCGAACCTCACCGTGCCGTGTGGTCATGTGCTCGGCTTGCCGGTGGGACTGTCTTTCTTTGGTCCGAAGTGGAGCGAAGGCCGGCTGATTTCCCTGGCGTATGCGTTCGAACAGGCGGGCCCGGCCCGGCTGCAGCCGTCCTTCGTGGCGACGCCGGAGCAACTGGGGAGGTGATTTGCGATTTGCGATCTGCGGCGGGGCGGGGGTAGATCGTGTTTCGATCGGCCGGACGGCGAACGGTTGGGTTGGGGGGAGTGAGGGTGCGGTGGCGGGAGCGCGGGATGTGGAGTAGCGGGCTGCAGATATGACGACGCACGGAACGTTATTGCCGGAACAGGTGATGGAATCCGCGCACCTTGGCGGGAGCCGCAAGGTGCGTGTCTACCTTCCGCCATCCTACGAACACGAGCCGCGTCGGCGCTTCCCGGTTTTGTATTTGCACGATGGGCAGAACGTTTTTTCCTCTGCCGGCCCCGACTGTTGTTTCGGTTGGGGAAACTGGGAATTGGACGTAACGGCCGACTGGCTGATCCGACGCGGGCACATGCGGGAGATCATCATGGTTGCGGTGGATAACAGTCGTTCGCGATATCGGGAGTATCGGGGCCGGTTGCACTCGGGCCCCGCGGAGGCGGCGCGCGTTTCGAAAGGCGGCAAATCGCGGGCCGGATCATCGGTTCGAGCGGAGCCGGAAAGCGGTCCTGAGAACGCTCGGTTCGATGCCTATGCGCGGTTCTTGATTGAGGAACTGCGGCCCTGGGTGAATCGCGAATATCGCACGCTGAAAACCGCGGTGAGCACGGGCGTGATGGGCTCGTCCCTTGGAGGCATATGCAGCCTCTCGCTCGGGTGGGAGTATCCGAAAATATTCGGGCGGGTGGGTTGCTTGTCGGGATCATTCCAGATCGAGCGCCGCCATTTTCTGAAACAGATTCTGCAGCGGGAGCAGGGGAAGAACCGGCCGGTGCGGATTTACATTGATAGCGGAACGATCGACTACAGTGGCGACGATGATGGCCGGGCCGACACGGACGCCGTGGTGAACGAGTTGCGGCGCATCGGCTGGAAAGACGGCCGGACCATTCGACACTATACCGACCTGCACTTGTTGACCGACGAGGAGTTGGAGAAAACCAGCTTGCCGCGGCACAAATGGGGCGAGGCGCAGGCCAGCCAGCACAACGAGTTTTACTGGAAGCTGCGGGCCTGGCGTGCGCTGGAATTCCTGTTTCCCGTGAGCCGACGTTAATCGTCGCTCGGGAAGCGTTCACGAGTTTCGCATCACCAGACATGAACCGGCGGACTGCTCGGACGGACCGCGGGCTTTCAGCCCGCAGCGGCTCGAGTCGGGGACGATGCTTGATGGGTTCGTTCGTGTGCCGCCGATTCCACCCGCTGCGGGCCACAGGCGCCACAGGCCCGCGCTCCGGAGGGGAGGTTCATGGGAAGCTTTCACGAGTTCCGCACTCGTGCCCACGGGCCCATGAACCTGCGACTGCTCCACCTCAACCGTCCCGCCCGTTGGGCGGGACACCTTCTCCCCCGCAGGGCGGCGGAGAAGGCTCCTCCGGAGGGGAGGTTCATGGGGAGGGTGGTTCCTGGGAGGGAACGGTGCCGCGGGCATCGAGGAACGCTTTGAGCTCGGCGGCGGCCTTGCCGCCGAAGCCGGACACTTCGGAGATTTGTTCCACCGTCGCGAGGCGCAGGCGTTGGACGCTCCCGAATTTTTTGAGCAGAGCCGCCTTGCGGGCGTCGCCGATGCCCGGGAACTCGTCGAGCACGCTCTCGGAAATCTTCTTCAACCGCAGCTGGGCGTTGTAGCTGTTGGCGACGCGGTGTGATTCGTCGCGGATGCGCTGGAGGAGTTTGAGCGCGTTTTCATCGTGGCTGAGCCGGAGCGGCTCGGCTTCACCGGGGCGATGGATCTCCTCGAATTCCTTGGCCAGACCGATGATGGGGATCCGCGAAAGCCCGAGCCGGGCGAGCTCTTCGCAAGCGGCGCCGAGCTGGCCCTTGCCGCCGTCGATGACGATCAAGTCAGGAAGATTGGACGGTGGGGCCGGCGGAGAACCAGCGGCGGCAGGCTCGGTATTGGTGGCTTTGGCGGCTTCGGCTGCCGCGGCGGCGGCGTTGGCGGCGGCGACGGCGCGCGGATTGGCGATCAGCGTGCGCAGCTCTTCGACGATGGCGCGATCGCCTTCGTCTTCGACGGTGCCTTCGCCCTGGGCTTCGCGGAGCAGTCGTGAATACCGGCGTTTGACGGCCTCGGCGATGCACGCGAAATCATCCTGGCCTTCAACGCCCTTGATTTTCATGCGCCGATAATTGGCGCGATCGGGCCGGCCGTTTCGGAAGGCGACCACCGAGGCGACCTTGAGCGTGCCGCTGATGTTCGAGATGTCGAACCCTTCGATGCGGACGGGCGGGCGGGGCAGGCCGAGGACGCGGGCGAGCTCGGCGTTGTCGCGCTCGGGCTGGACCGAAACGGGGAGCTTGTAGGGAATCCGCTCGAACTTCTCGGTCTTGCGGGCGGACTTGGTCTTGCGCAGATCGAAGAGCACGTCGCGCAGCTGCGCGGCCTTTTCGAAGTCCTGGGCGAGAGCCGCCTTTTTCATCTCCTGCTCGAGCTGCTGTTCGAACTCCTGGCATTGGCCGTCGAGAAAGTCACAGGCAGCCTGCACCTGTTCGAGGTATTGCTCCCGGGTCACGTTGCCGATGCAGGGCGCGGTGCACCATTTGAGATTGCCGTAGAGGCAGTGTTTGTAGTCGGCCTCCGTCGGCGTCAGCGGGCGACAGCCGCGGAGATTGAACTGTCGTCGGATTAGCAAGAGCGTGTTGCGCAGGGCGCCCGAGTGGGGGAACGGGCCGAAGTAACGGGCGCCGTCGTCCGTGCGCAGCCGGGTCAGCGTGAAGCGGGGGATCGGGTCGTGCTGGTTGACCTTGAGCAGGAGGAACCGTTTGTCATCGCGGAAGCTGACGTTGTAGCGCGGGTGGAATTCCTTGATCAGCTTGCCTTCGAGCAGGAGCGCTTCGGGCTCGCTGCGGACCGTGTGCACGTCGAAATCATGAATGGCATCCACGAGCGCGTTGAACTTCAAGTCCCAGCCGAGCCGGCGCGAGGGATGAAAGTATTGGCTGACGCGCTTCCGCAAATCCCGGGCTTTGCCCACGTAAATGACCGTGCCGAAGCGATCCTTCATCAGGTAAACGCCCGGCTTGTGCGGCAGCTGGCTGACCTTGTTGTTGATGTGTTCGGAGGCGGGCATGGGGCTACTGCGGCACAAGTCGGAGGTTGGTCGCGGGCGGCGGCTTCATGGTCACGCGGCGCACGCGATGCGCTTCGCTATCGCCAATCCAAACGACACCCTCGCGATCGACAAAGACGCCGTGCGGCCGCGACAGCCGGCATTGAAACGGATCACCGTCCGGTCCGTCGCCGCGTTCGCCGGTGCCTGCGACCAGTTCCAGCGTGCCCTTTTTCACGTCAATCATCCGGATGGAATGACTCTCGGTGTCCGCCAGAAACACATTGCCGTCGCGCCCGATGCTCAGTCCCTTCGGGCCGGACAGCGTTGCCTCCCGCGCCGGTCCGCCGTGGCCGGTAAATCCCTTTTTGCCGGTGCCGGCCACGTGGTGAATTGTGCCGGCTTTGAGATCGAGCCGATAGACGGCGTTCCCTTCCCGCAGGGCCAGCCAGAGGTTGCCTTGCGGATCAAAATCGATGGCGCGCGGGCCGTTGAGCGGGACCCCGGCAAACCGCGCGCCGTCCGGGGTCGGCCCTTTGGCGCCGGTCCCGGCGAAGGTGGTGATCACCCCCGTGCGCGCGTCCACGCGTCGCAGACGGTGATTGCCGATGTCACAGATGAAAACATTTCCGTCCGCATCGAGCTGGATGCTGTGCGGCTGATTCAACCGGGCCGCGGTGGCGGGTCCGCCGTCGCCGGCAAACCCCGGCTGGCCGGTGCCGGCCACGGTGGTCAGGAGGCCCGTGCCCGCGGCGACCTTCTGAACCACGTGATTCTTCATGTCGACGAACCACATGTTTCCGGCTCGATCGAAACGAACTTCATACGGCTCGTTCAACGTCGCAGCCGTGGCTGGACCGCCCATCCCCGCGTAACCGGCCTGGCCGTTTCCGGCGACGGTCGACACGGTGCCGTCGGGTGTGACGCGCCGGATGACATGATGATCGATCTCGCAGACATAGAGGGCGCGATCGGGCCCGACGACGATGCCGTATGGGTTGGCGATCTGGGCGGCGGAGCGCGGGCCACCGTCGCCCGAATATCCTGCCTGGCCGGTGCCGACGTACGTAGCGATGCGGCCGGCCGCCGACGCGCCGACCACGACAGGCTGTCCGAGGAACAGGACGAAGCAGATCAGGGCGATGCCGGCGGCACCGAAGCTGCAGGATGGGAAGATGGCAGTGCGCTTCATGGTCTGGCGCGACAACCTAGCGGCTCGGGCGGAACATTCAATGCCGCAGCTGTGGGCTTGCTCCCCGCGTCAGGATCCTTGACCGCAGATTCACGCCGATAAACGCAGATAAAGACGACCGATCCGAAACATCTGCGTTCATCAGCGTTCATCGGCGGTTCCCAATGCCGGGCATCGGGGTGACGCGCGCCCAGCGATGGGGCAGGTCGGGCGGTGGCTACGGCGAGCGGCGTTCGATCTTCCAGGTTGCGTCCGGTTGTCGGACGTAGACGAGGCGATCGTGGAGTCGGCTGGGGCGTCCTTGCCAAAATTCAATTGTTTCCGGCGCGAGGACGTAGCCGCCCCAAATGGGGGGCAGGGGGATGTCGTCGCCTGGATACTGGCGGTCGAACTGCGCGAGCTTTTCCTCGAGGAATGCGCGGTTGGGAACGACTTCACTTTGCCGCGAGGCCCACGCACCGAGGCGGCTGCCGCGTGGGCGCAGTTTGAAGTAGGCTTCCGCTTCTTCGCGCGGGAGGCGGGTGACGGCGCCGGTGACATTAATCTGACGTTCGAGTTCGACCCAAGGAAACGTCAGTGAAGCCTTGGGATTGCCCGCCAGCTCGCGACCCTTGCGGCTTTCGTAGTTGGTGAAGAAGCTGAACCCGCGGGCATCGAATCCCTTGAGCAGAACGATGCGGGTGGTGGGTTGTCCGTCCGAGCCCACGGTGGCGAGCACCATGGCGTTGGGCTCGGTGATTTCCGCCTCGACGGCATCATTGAACCACTGCCGGAACTGGTCGACGGGATCCGGCCGCAGATCCTTTTCGTCCAGGCCCGCCTGGGTGTATTCGCGTCGGAGGTGCGAGATCATGGTAGCTGGAGGACGGTGCTGGTTTTTCGGGAACTCGGCATGCGATTCGATTGCCTCGCCGCAGATTACCTCGCCCCAATCGGCGAACGCGAACTGTCGTGGCGATTCTCCCTCACCCCGACCCTCTCCCCAAGGAGAGGGCGAACTTCAGCGGCATCCGGACCGCTTACGCCTGGGCGGGGATCATGCCGCTCTTGCGGGCGAAATTGAACAGGCCGCCGGCGTCGACCACGGGACGCACGTCGCCGAGCGGTTTGAATGAATGCACTTGGCCGGTGGCTTCCACCGTGACCGTGCAGCGGTCCAAGTCGACCGTGACGACTTCGCCGGTCTTGAGGACGTCGCACAGGCGGGCCGTGAGTTCGCAAGGATACAGCTCGCCGGTGGAAACGCAGTTGCGGAAGAAGATGCGGGCAAAGCTTTCCGCGAGGACGACGCGGCAGTTGGCTGAGCCCATGGCGATGGGGGCGTGCTCGCGGGAGCTGCCGCAGCCGAAGTTGCGGCCGGCGACGACGATGGGGTAGGCGGAATCCAGTTGGCCGGATTCGACGAAGCGTTTCGGGTATTGCGAGTCCGGCAGGCCGCAAAGAGCAAAGCTGCCAAGCTTCTCGTATTCGTCCGCGATGGTCGGGACGAGGTTTAAATACTGGGCCGGAATGATCTGGTCGGTGTCGATGTTGTCGCGCACCACGTAGACCGGACCCTTAAACACGGATTTCGACATGGGACGGATGGTGCGGGGCCGGCCGCGGGTTTTCAACCTGAAATCCGGCGTTAGCATCCGACGCGTTGACCTCCGGGGGGTGGCCCCGCTAACGTCGCCCGATGATTCACCGACTGCTTTTCCGACGGACGCCGGCGCTGGGCGCTTTGGTTCTGGCTGCGATGATGCCTTCGCTGGCGGGCGTCGCGGCGGAGGCCGCACCGCTGCGCATCCTCCTCATCACCGGCGGCTGCTGCCACAACTACAAGCTGCAGAGCGAATCGTTGACCAACGCGTTTGCGCGGCATGCCGCGGCGTCGTGGACCATTGTGAACGAGGGCGGCACCGGAACCCGGGCGGAGATCCCGCTGTATGACCAGCCCAACTGGGCGCGTGGTTATGATGTCGTCGTGCACAACGAATGCTTTGCCGACACCAAGTCGGCCGATTACGTGCGGAAGATCACGTCGGTGCACAAGGCTGGCGTGCCGGCCGTGGTGATCCATTGCGCGATGCACACCTATCGGGCGGCCGAGTTCGATGATTGGCGTGAGTTTCTCGGCGTCACCAGCCGGCGTCATGATCATCAAAGTCGCTACCCGGTAAAGAAGGTGGTGGCCGACCACCCCATCGTCGCGGGGCTGCCCGACGACTGGAAGACTCCGATGGACGAACTCTATATCATTGAGAAGCTCTGGCCCAATGCGCGGGCGTTGGCCACATCGCGCAGCGAAAAGGATGGCGCTGAACACCCGGTGATCTGGACCAACCAATATGGCAAGGCGCGTGTCTTTGGCACCACCTACGGGCATTCCGACGACACCTTCCGCGACCCGGTGTTCCTGGACTATGTCGCCCGCGGCGTGCTTTGGTCCGCTGGCCGGAAGTAGGCCTAGCCCGCAAATTTTTCTCAGCAGCACTGAGCACTGAGCACTGAGCACTCCACAATCTCTCAACCCACCAAACCGATGAAACTTGAAACCCTCTGTCTCCATGGCGGCACGCAACCTGATCCCACGACCTTGTCCCGGGCGGTGCCGATTTATCGCACCAGCTCCTTTGTGTTTAAGAATGCGGAGCACGCGGCCAATCTGTTTGCCTTGAAGGAACTGGGTAACATTTATACCCGGCTGATGAACCCGACGACCGACGTGCTGGAGAAGCGCGTCGCACTGTTGGAAGGTGCGCCGGAGATGGGTGGGCTGGGCGTGGCGTCGGGCACCAGCGCGGTTTTTTATTCGATCATCAACCTCGCGTCCGCGGGCGACAATATCGTCTCGGCCCGCAACCTTTACGGCGGCACCTACACGCAATTTAACGACATCCTGCCGGCGCTGGGCATCACGGTGAAGTTCGTGGACTCGAACGATCCGCAGAGTTTTGCGCGGGCGATTGACGGCAAGACTCGCGCGCTTTTCTGCGAGTCAGTGTCGAACCCGGCGTTGGAAGTGACCGATCTCGACGCGGTCAGCGCGGTGGCGAAAAGCGCGGGCCTGCCGCTGATTGTGGACTCGACCTTTTCGACGCCGTATTTGACCCGGCCATTGGATCACGGCGCGGACATCGTGGTGCATTCGTTGACCAAGTGGTTTGGCGGTCACGGCACTGGGATTGGGGGCGTGGTGGTGGACAGCGGACGGTTCGCGTGGGCGGCAGGGCGGCATCCGCTCTACACGACGCCGGACAACAGCTATCATGGTTTGCGCTGGGGCGTGGATTTGCCGGAGGTGTTGCGACCGCTGGCTTACATCCTGCGCATGCGCACCGTGCCATTGCGCAACCTCGGCGCGTGCATTGCGCCGGATAATTCCTGGATGTTTCTGCAGGGCATCGAAACCCTCCCGCTGCGCATGGAGCGACATTGTGAGAACTCCCTGGCCGTGGCGAAGCATCTGCAGGGACATCGCTCGGTCGAGTGGGTGCGCTTCCCGGGGTTGCCCGGCGATCCGCAATTCGCCAAGAGCCAGAAATATCTCCGCGGCAAAGGCGGGTCGATGGTGGTGTTCGGCATCAAAGGCGGACGCGAGGCCGGCCGAAAGTTCATCGACGCGCTGCGCCTGTTCTCGCATCTGGCCAACGTGGGCGATGCGAAGAGCCTGGCCATTCATCCGTCGTCGACGACCCACTCGCAGCTTAATGAAACCCAGCAACGAGCGGGCGGCATTACGCCGGAGCTGGTGCGGTTGAGCGTGGGGTTGGAGCACATCGACGACCTGCGCGCCGATCTTGATCAAGCCCTGGCTGCGGCGACCAAGTAACCTGGCTTCGGGTCACGACGCGCGCCGTGGTCGCTGGGAGCGCCGGCATCCTGCCCGCTGCAAACGACGGTTAGCCTTAATGCCTTTCGGAAAATCCGCCGCGACCGCGCTCCTTTGGCTGTTGCCGCGAAGTGGACAATGCCGATGGCGAATTTCCGAAAGTGATTTCTGTTAGCCTGGATATATCATGCTGAGCCTGAAACGCAGACAGTTTGTGCGGAACACGGCAGCTAGGGCGGGCGCTCCGTCGCCCGCCGCCGAAGACTGTCTTCGTTGTGTTTTCGCGGCGCGCAGTGGAGCGCGCGCCCGACCCGACCCAACCTCAACGTGAAAGAACCGATGAAAGCGAGAGCAACACAGCGGAGAGCAACACAGCGGCCGGTTGCGCCCCGGACCGGCTCCGTGGGCCGGGTGGAGACCAGGTTTTTTACGCTGGCGCGGGAGTCCAAGCCGTTCTTTCTGCAAAGTGGCGAGGCGCTCGCCCCGGCGACGTTGGCTTATGAAACCTACGGCGAGCTGAACCGCCGCAAGGACAACGCTGTGATCGTATTTCACGCCTTGAGCGGAAGCCAGCACGCGGCCGGCGAGAACCGGGCCGTGGCCGGGGTTGGTGGGCGCTGGACGGACGAATGTCACGCGGGTTGGTGGGACGATTTCATCGGGCCGGGCAAGGGCATCGATACCGGGCATTTCTTCGTCATTTGCGTGAACTACCTGGGCGGTTGCTACGGCTCCACCGGGCCGGGATCGAAAGATCCGCGCACTGGTCGGCCGTATGGCCCGCGTTTTCCGCAGCTCACCATCGCGGACATTGTTGACTCGCAGCTGGCGCTGCTGGACGCCCTTGGCATTGAGCGCCTCCATGCGGCGGTGGGGGCGTCGCTTGGTGGTCTGATGGCGTTGAGCCTGGCCACGCGCTACCCGGAGCGGGTGCGCACCGTGATTCCGCTCGCGACGGGCGGGGCGATTACGCCGCTGCAACGGATTCATAACTTCGAGCAGATCTGCGCGATCGAAGCCGACCCGAACTTCCGGGGCGGCGAGTATTACGATGGCGCACCGCCGGATCGTGGCCTCGCGCTGGCCCGGATGATTGGGCACAAGACGTTTGTTTCATTGCAGGCATTGGAGGAGCGGGCGCGAGCGGAGGTGGTGCGTCGCGACGAGACCCTCGCCTGGTATCAGCTCCGCAATCCAATCGAGAGCTATCTGTTGCATCAGGGGCAGAAGTTTGTGAAACGCTTCGATGCCAACACCTACCTTCGGATTCTTGATGCCTGGCAGCGGTTCGATCTGGTGCGCGAGGCGGTGGCGGCGGATCTGGTTTCGCTTTTCGCCCACTGCCGTAAACAGAGTTACCTGATCTTCACCATCGATTCCGACTGCTGTTTCTATCCGTCCGAACAGGCCGAGCTCTATGCCTTGCTCAAGCAAGCGGGCGTCGACGCCACCCGGATCACGGTGCATTCCGAAAAGGGTCACGACTCGTTCCTGCTCGAGCCACACCTGTATCGTCCCTTCCTGCGCGCCGCGCTCAAAGGGTGATGGGGCGTTAGTGTCGGGAGGTTAATGGGAGGCCGCGCGTTTTTTTTGAGCTGCTCACGGGCCATGAACCGTGGACGGTATCCAAATACGATCCAAGCGCCGGAATGGCCACGAAAAGGCACAAAGGGCACAAAGGGCACAAAAGGCACAAAGGGCACAAAGGGCACAAAGGGCACAAAAGGCACAAAAGGCACAAAGGGCACAAAAGCAGCGTTTTCGTTTTGTGCCCTTTGTGCCTTTTCGCGGCTAATCCCCCTCGTGGACCGGTAGGTTCATGGGAAACTTTCACGAGTTCCGCACTCGTGCCCACTGGCCCATGAATCGGGGAATGTTCCACCTCACCCGGTTCCGATCTCGCTCGGGCGAGTTCGGAACCTGCCCTCTCCCCCGCAGGGCGGCGGAGAGGGTTACGCGCCGGCCCGGTTCGATTAATAGGTTTCCGGATCTCCGCGTCGCGGGCCTGCGTGTCGTCGTTTAGTTCATCGGATAGCTCCCAAATCGCAGATCGGAAATCTGAAATCGAAAATATCCAGGTTGATGGGAAGCCGCGCGTTTTTTTTTGAGCTGCTCCCCAGACATGAACCGGTGGGCTGTTCGGACGGACCGCGGGCTTTCAGCCCGCAGCGGCCCGAGCCGGAGACGACGCCTGAGGGTTCGTTCGTGGACCGCCGATTCCACCCGCTGCGGGCCACAGGCCCGCGCTCCGGAGGGGCGGTTCATGGGAAGCAATCTTCATCGTACACTTCGTCGGAAGAATTCGAGTCCGTTGAGCTGCCGACGAAGTTTGCGAAGAAGTTCTGGGAGGCGCTCCGCGTTCTCTGTTCTCCGCGGTTTCACCGGTCTTGAGCCCTGGATCAGGGACCGCTGGATTGCGGTTAATGGTTTTGCCGGGGATGGCCGATAGCTCTGGGGCATGGCGGATGAGCCCATCGCGATTGAATATTGGTTGTCCCTGCAAAACGGGGATCAACAGCGTTACGTTGTTCGCCTCGAGGCGGACACGCTGGCCCTGTGTTCCCGGCCGGCTGGGCCGTTGCCGGAATGGACCCGCCTGAGCGTCCGCCAATGTCCAAATTGTCCGCTCGATCCGGCTCGCCACTCCCGCTGCCCGGTGGCGGTGGGTTTGGTGGACGTCGTGGAAGCCTTCAAGAACCGGGTGTCGCACGAGGTAGTTGACGTCAAAGTAATCACGCCGAGCCGGACCTACTGCAAACGCGTGTCCATGCAGGAGGTCGTAGGCTCCCTGATGGGACTGCACATGGCTTCGGGCGGCTGCCCGATCCTCGACAAGCTTCGCCCGATGGTCGCCACCCATCTGCCGTTTGCCACTGCGGAGGAAGCCGTGCTCCGGATGATTTCGACGTATCTGCTGGCTCAGCATTTCCGCGCGAAGCGGGGGCTGGCGCCCGACTGGGAGCTGCAGCAACTCGTGGCGGATTGCGAGGACTTCAACGTGGTGAACACCGCTTTCGGTCAGCGTCTCCAGAGCATCAACACCCTCGATGCCAGCTTGAACGCGTTGGTCGGCCTGGACTGCTTTGCCGGATTGACCGGCATGTCGATCTCCGAGAATTACCTCGACGAAATGGAGGGCCTGTTTGCCGCCTACAGGCGTTAGTTGGTGAGTGAGTGAATTAGCGACTGAGTGAGTGAGTGCCGTGGGTTCGCTGACACTCGCTAACTCATTGACTCATTACCTCGCTTACTTCTCCTTGATTTCGACCTCGCCCACCCAGTTGTCGGGCATGAACTCGGGCAGCATCTCCGTCATTAATCCGATGTAGAAAAGCGATGGACCGTCGCCGGGGCGCAGCTCGAGCGTTCGGGTGAAGGCGTCGCGGGCGGCGGACAGGTTCTTTTTCTCAAAATGGTCGAGGCCTTCGGCGAAGGACTTGCGCCAGGGTTCGGTTGCGCTGGCATTGGCGATGGGGCCGAGCAGTTCGTGGACGGCGACGGACTTGTGGAAGCCTTTCAGTCGGAAATGGCCGAGCAGCCTAAGGTCCATCTCGCCGTGGAGTGGCCCGGCGGTTTCGCCTGTGAGCAGCACCCCGGTGCCGAGATGTTTGTTCAACCCTTCCATGCGGGAAGCGAGATTGATGTTTTCGCCGATGGCGGTGTAGTCGAAGCGGGTGGTGCTGCCGAAGTTGCCGACGTTGGCCACTCCGGTGTGGATGCCGATGCGGGTGCGGAGGGCGACTTGATCGCCGCGGCGCGCGAACGAGATGAGGCGTTCCTGGAGGAGGAGTCCGGCGCGGACCGCGCGCGCGCGATGGTCCGGCTGCGGGATGGGCGAGTTCCAAATAACAAAGAGCGCATCGCCGATGAGCTTGACGAGGAAACCGTCGGTCTCGTGGACGCAGGCGATGGCGGCTTCGAAGTAGTCATTCATCAGCCGGGCGAGCTCGTCGGAGTCCATGTATTCCGAGATGGTGCTGAAGTCGGCGATGTCGGTGAACATGATGGTGAGCTCGATCTTCTCGGCGCCTGGGTGGAGCAAGTCGCGTGCTTTGAGCAGCTGCCGGACGCGGCTGGGGGACAGGTGTTGGCTCAGCGTGACACCCAGCAAACGGTTTTCGAAGTAGAGCCGGACCGAATTGAAGGCAAGGGACCAGGTCAGGGCGAGGGGAATTTGGACGGCAGCTACGATGGTCCAGGGAACCCAGAGCTGGTTCCGATCGAACAAGCCGTAGGCAGTCAGCGCGACACCTCCGGCGGTGAGGACGGCTGCGGTCACGGCCCAGCCGGAGGTTGCCCGGCTCAGCCCGAAGCCGAGCATCAGCCCGAGCGCGAGCAGAAGGAGCCGCTCGGTCGAAGGCGAGAGTCGAGTCAGCCAATCACCGCGGACCAGATTGAGAAACATCGTGGCCTGGATCTCCACCCCGGACATGAACGGCTGTTGCGGTGTCCAGGACGAGTAGGGTGTTCGATACTCGTCTTTCCGTTCGCCGGCGAACTTCGTCAGCATCCTGGCCCCGACAAAGACCACCCGGTCCCGGAATATCTCC
The DNA here is from genome assembly GCA_044230345.1 of Limisphaerales bacterium. Classification (GTDB taxonomy): domain Bacteria; phylum Verrucomicrobiota; class Verrucomicrobiia; order Limisphaerales; family JADJPG01; genus JBGARF01. Next base: position 185,468 of record JBGARF010000022.1, on the reverse strand, counting down.
AGCTCCTTCGCGCTGCCCGCTAGCGCGCGGTGATAACTGAGATTGGGGATCGTGGTGGGGGGGCCGTAGAAGTTGACCCAGCGAGGTTGGAAACGCCCGTCGGGCCGGGCTGTAACCGGCGCCTTGGCCAGCTCGGCCGCCGCCCAGCTGAGGCTGGGGACCAGGTCGTCGGGCGAACCCGGCAGGTGACGCCGGGGGACAAGGTCCGGGTCGGGACTCATCTCGGCTGAGCCGATGGCGGTCGCGACCGCCGTGAACAGTTCCAGCGGAGGCGTCAGGCTTTTGGCAGACACGCTGTCGATTCCGTAGGCGGTCGGGACCACGTCGGCGGCCAGCACCACCCGCCCGCTGGATTTGATGGCGGCGGCCAGTTGATCGTCGGCGGCAGGAACCGGACCTGGGTCGCTGAAGACGATGTCGAACACGATGGCCCGCGCGCCGGCGGACGTCAGGCGATCGATCAGGCGCGCGTGCAGGCTTCGGTCCCAGGGCAGGTTGAACTTTTGATTCAGCTCACGGTGGGAATCCTCGTCGAGAAAGACCACGGCGGCTTCGGGCGGTGTTACCACCGGGCGCGGGAGGAACAGCAGATCGTAGCTGAGATTCTCGAGCGGGTTACCCCACGGCAATTGATAGGCGACAAGCCCCACGAGGGCGGTCAGGCAGGCTCCCGCCCAGCGCCCCCAGCCTTGCAGCTTCAGGTCTTTGACCAGGGTCAGCATGGGCCCTGGCTCAGAAGTGGAACTGCAACCGCGCCGCCAGCGTGCGTTCGCGCGCGAGCTCCGAGTAAAGCGTCAGCGGGTTCAGCCGGTAGTTCGCATCGGTCAGGTTCAGCAATCCCAAGCGGACGTCGAGCCGGCGCTGGAGCAGGCGATAGCCGACATAGAGGTTGCCCTGCCAGAAATCGTCGCCGGGTTGATCGGGGGAGTAGCCGTGGTTGGATTGCTGGCTCCAGACGGCTTCGGCGGTGGCGAAGAAGCCGCACGGCAGATTCAGCGTTCCGGCGGCGCGGACCTGGTGGAGAGTGGCGGACCAATCTCGATTCATGGCGGTGGCCAGGGCCGGTGTCAGGCCGCGAAAATGTTCGTTCAAGTCGGCGTCGGTTAGGCGATAGCTCGCGCCGATTGACCAGTATGTTCCGATCAACTGATGGATGGAGATGTGCAGGGAGCGCTCCTGGAATTCGATGCGGTCGTCAAGGCCGGAAGGGATGGCTGGGCCGGGGAACTGGAGATCGAAGGCGCCGACCATCCTTTTGGCGTCGGAGTCCAGCTGTTCCACGGCCACACCGATGTAGGTCCCGTGGAAAAGTTTTTGGTCCAGGGCCAGCCCGAACGTTTCGAACGCGGAGCCGGGAACGAGGCCGGCGACCGACTCCGGGATGACGCTGCGGAACGCCTGGTTGAACCCGCCGATCTGGGTTGGTTCGAGGCGGACGCTGCTGTCGTAGAACAGGCCGCCTAACGAGCGCGAATAGATCCCGCGCAGCGTCGTGTTGGTCAGGGGCACATAATAAAAGCCGGCTTTCGGCGAGAGCTGATCCTCGGTGCGCTGGCGCGCGGAGAACGGCGGCAGATCGTTGTTCTCCGGGAAATCCAGATGATCATAACTCACCCCGGCGATCAGCTTCAGCGGGCTGACGATCTGCCAGTGATAGTAGGCGTAGGCACTGGCCCGTTCCAGGTCGGATTGGAGGTCCTGAGCGGTGGGCGTAGTGGCGGTCGTTTCGTTCTGTCCGTTCTGGTAGCGGCCGCCGGCGATGAGCGTGTGGGCGCCGCGTTCCCAGATCTGTTGCAGCTCGGCGGTGTAAGCGGCGAAATCGCTTTCGTAATCCACGTTGTAGAGCGAGCTGAAACCGCCGGTGATCTGTCCGGACGGATTGCGCGTGAGATTGTTGATGGCGGTGCGCCCGCGGAACCGAAACTGGTCGTCGAGCCGGCCGGCGAGGAGGAGTGTGTGCGAGCCGGGGCCCCATTCGTGGTGATAGCCGACGAAGACATTGGCGGCCTGGGTTTCCTTGACGCGCTGCACGCCGCTGGCGCTGGCCTGGTCGTAGTATTGGGCGAGATCGCCGGAGTCGCCGCCCAAGCCGAGGACCTGGACGTAGACGCTGTCCGCGGGGGTCAGTTGCTGCTTGAACTTGCCGGAGAGCGTCAGCTGTTCGAAATCGTTGTTGGGCCGCTGGCCCGGGTCGGTTCGATAGTCGACATCCAACGCATAGCTGCTTTGGCCGAGCGTGCCGAACTGCGAGCCGCGCTGGACCCAGGCGCCCGAGCTGAAATACTCGGTGCTCGAACTGAGTCCGAGGCGATTGCCCTCGAAGAATCGGGAGTATTCCTGCTGGGAAATGTTCTGCGACAACGACACGGCGCCGACCGGTGCCAGGAGATTGGCCACCAACAGCTCGCTGAGCCAGGGAGTTTCGTAGCGCAGATTGATCTGGCGCGGGTCGCGAATGGCGTCGTAGCTGTTGGCGAGGAAAAGGTGGGCGGAATAGTTGGCGTAGTCGTCGTTCACCGCGTGCGTCGCTTCGCGGACGCTGACCTCGGCGAGACCGGCGTCGCGGTACATCGAAGCGAGATTGGCGCTGCGCACTGAGCGATCCTGATCGAGCAGCAGGCGCGAACGATAGAGGCTGCGATGGTCGTTCCGCTCCTTTGATTGCTCCAGATCGCGCACGGCGTCGTTGATTCGATTTTCCTCCTGAGCGACCAGCGCTGAATACAGCCAGGCGGTCGGATCGGCGGGGTCGAGGCGGCGGGCGAGCTTCAGCTCCTTTTCCGCGTGGGCATTGTCATGGGCGTGGCTGTAGGCCTTGCCGAGATAACTGCGCAGGGCAGCCCTTTGTGGTTCGACGGTGGCGGCCACCTGGAGATCGTCGAGGCCGGCCTGACGCTGGCCGAGGCGGATTTTGGAAAGGCCTCGTCCCAGCCAGGCGTTGCCGAGCGCGCCGTCGCGGGCGATGGCCTGGTTGAACGCGGCGAGGGCGTCGTGGGTTTGGTTGCGGGCGGCGAGGAGAAAGCCTTTGAGGGCGAGCGCCTGGGCGTTGTGTTCGGAGAACAAAGGCGCGCGGTCCAGTTCCTGCAACGCGGCCGTAGTGCGGCCGAGACTGAATTCCAGCTCCGCTACGCGGACGGCGGCGAAGCCGAATTCGGGCGCCTGCCGGGCCGCCTGTCGCGCAGCATCCAAGGCTCGCTCAATTTGGGCCTGGGCCTGCTGATGATACGATTCGGCCATCCACTCGGTGGCGGTGGCGGGCGGGCGATTGGCTGGGCGCTCCGCCTGCGCTAGGGGCTCCTGGGTATTGACGGAGGCGATCAGGCGACGCATGGCCTGCGCGGGTGGGGCGGGTGCCTGAAGCGTCTGGAGCGTCGCTTCGGCGGCGGGCACCTGGCCGACGGCCAGCAGCAGGGCGGCGTGGTAGATCCGTTCGGCGTCGTTGGCGGGTTGGTGTGACTCCGGGTAACGGCTTAAGGCTTGCAGAGGATCGCCGCGCCGGTAGGCCTGCAACGACTCGGCCAGAGCGGGCGAACTTTCCGTGGTCAATCCGACATCTTTGGGATCGAGAATGGCGGGGTAATAGAGGCACCATTGGATGATGCGGAGCGCGTTGATGACGGCGGTTTTCTCGGGGGGATGACCGGGTTCGACCGTGGCTTGTTCGCCGCCGGCCAGAGCGAGGTCGCCCTGGGAGTTGGTCAGCGCGACGTCGCCGTCGAGCAACGTCACGACCGTCCGCCCCGTGGCTTCGTCGACCGCCAGATGAAACTCGGTGCCGCGAATGGCGCCGGAGGCGACCGGGGTGCGGAAGTCGGTTTCCGAGGGGCGGCCGCGATTGAAGAAGTAGGTGGAGCCAGCCTTGAGGTCGAGGCTGGGTCGTTTGGGATTGGAGGCGCCGGGGCGAATCTCGAGCAGGGTGAGTTCGTTGAGGCGCAGGGTGGTTTGATCGGAGAGGAGGAGCGTCGCACGGCTGCGGGGGCCGGTGCGCAGGCGGTCGCCGATGGCCAAAGGTTGATTGGCTTGAACGACGTTCCATTTCGGGTCGGGGTCTGACTTGAGTTCGACCTTGCCTTCGACGCTCAGCAGGACGGACGGCAGCACGCTGCTTTGGGTCTGGGCCCGGAGGCGGGTGGGAGCCAGGGCAACGCAAAGCAAAACGACGGCGGAAAACGACGCAAGAATCGGGCGGTTGGTTTGCAAGCCAGTCTTTGGTTCGAATTTTGTTCGCGTTACGGTCCGGCCAGCAGGGCCCGGGCACCCGGACCGCCGGTGTGCGGAGCATGATTAGCAACTCGATGGCCAACTGGAGACGCGTTTTGCCGCTGCCCATGAACCGCCCTTCCGGAAAAGGTGGAGCAGACGCGGGTTCATGGCCCCAATTCGCGTGCAGAATGGCAGGTTGAACCTTCCCATGAACCGTCAGGTAGGGCGCGCTCTCCGTAGCGCGCCCGCAATGCGGAAAACTTCACCGTCGGCTGAACGAGTCTGCGAAAACATTTGGCGAAACCGTTTCGGCGGCGGGCGGCGGAGCGCCCGCCCTACCCGCGTGCCTCGTCGCAGGAGGGGCAATGGCACTGACGTTGCTCAGGGTTGGTTGCTGACGCCGGAGCATTCACTCCGAACTCGGCTTATATGACACGAAACGGACGTCTTTCCTCCCGCCGGCCCGGGTCCCATGGCCGATCGCTCTTTCACGTGCCGTGCCCGGAGGCCGCGACGTCGAGCGAACGAGGGGGCATACTCTGCCCGGGGGGCAGGCAGAGTTTGCTCGTGCCCGGCCCTGGGCAACGTGTTCATGTTCGACGGGGCATGAGCGTGGCGGTGGCTGGCTGGCTGGTGGTGCTTGGGATCATTCTTGCGACCGGCGCTCCGGCTGCGGTGCTGACCGTCACGAACATTGCCGACAATGGTCCCGGGACCTTGCGTCAGGCCATTCTCGACGTGAACAGCAGTCCGGGCCCTCACACCATCGCGTTCAACCTGGCCGGCGTCGGGCCTTTTTCCATCGCGCCGACCAACGCCTTCGCGGCGATCAGCAACGTCGTCGTCATCGATGGGACCACCCAGCCCGGCTTTGTCGACGCGCCCGTCGTCGAGTTGAACGGGACGAGTGCCGGGGTGGCCGCCAGCGGCCTGATCGTGGTTGGGGGTGGATGCACGATCAAGGGATTGGTCATCAATCGATTTGCGCGCCATGGCATTCTCCTGATGGCGGGCGGGACCAACGTCATCACGGGCAATTATCTGGGGACCGATCGGACGGGGGCAATTCGTCAGGGCAATCAGGGGGCGAACCTTGCCATTTCCAACTCACCCAACAACGTGGTGGGAGGCACCACCGCGGCGGAGCGAAACCTCATTTCGGGTTCTGGAGATGATGGCGTGGACCTGTTGGGCTCGGCTTCGCGCGGGAACGTGATCCAGGGCAACTACATCGGGACGGATGTGACCGGGACCCAGCGATTGGAGAACGTTTGGAACGGGATCTGGATCGCGCAGGGCGCCAGCAGCAATGTGATCGGCGGGACGAACGCCGGCTCCGGCAATGTCATTTCGGGCAATCGCAACGATGGATTGGAGATTCAAGATGCAACATCGAGATGGAACCTCATTTGGGGAAACCGCATCGGCACCGATCCCGGCGGCACCCTCGTCGTGTCCAACGGCGCCAACGGCGTGCTGTTTGAAAATTCAGGTGGAAACGTCGTGGGCGGTGTTTCGCCGTCCGCGCGCAATGTCATCTCCGGCAATCTCCGCGATGGCCTTCGCATCGCCGGCACTTCCGCGACCAACAATCAAGTGCAGGGCAATGTCATCGGTGCCGATCTGTCCGGCGCGCTCAATCTCGGCAATTTCATGCATGGGATCAATTTCACCAACTACGGCGAAACGCCACTGGTCGGAGAACCGTCGCGAAATGTCGTGGGCGGAGTCGAAGCGGGCGAGGGGAACATGATTGCATTCAACCGTCGGGCGGGCGTGGCCATTTCATCCGGCGTCAACGCCGTGCGGGGCAACTCGATCGTGGCCAACGGCGCCCTGGGGATCGACCTCGGGCCGGCTGGCGTTACGGCCAATGACTCGACGGACCTCGATTTTGGGGCCAACAACCTGATGAATTTCCCGGTCATCACCAACGCTTTTTTTGGAGGCGGCTTCACCACCATTCAGGGACGGTTGCAAAGCGTGGGCCTGGTTACCTATCAGCTGGAGTTCTTTTTCAGCCCGACGGCGGATCCCTCCGGCTACGGCCAGGGACAAACTCTTCTCGGCACGAACAGTGTCGCATTGGGCCTGTCGGGGACTCGCGAATTTTCCGTGACGTTTGCGACGGCTGATCTGGTTGGACAGTTTGTTACGGCCACCGCCACGGGGCGTCAGGGCGACACCTCCGAGTTTTCGCTGGCCTGGCCGGTCGCCGATGGTCGGCCGGCGGTATCGAGCCCGCCGGGGAGTCAGGTGGTCAAGTCGGGTGGCGATCTCACCTTGTCGGCTGGCGCGAGCGGTTCGGCGCCGCTGAGCTACCAGTGGTTCTTCCAAGGCGAGGCGGTGGTTGGAGCGACCAACGCGACCCTCAGTCAAAGTGGCGTCACGGCCGCCCAGGCCGGAGCGTATGTAGTCGTCGTGACCAACCATATTGGGTCCGTCACCAGCGCGGTGGCCAACGTGACCGTGTTGGCTTCCGGGCAGCTTGCGGCCGCTCAGGACAGCTACATTCGGACCCCGTCGACGCCGCTCAACTACGGGGCGTCAACCAACTTGGTGGTCGATCGCAACGGAATTGGAATTGGCAGCCAGCGGGTGCTGCTGCAGTTTGATCTGAGTTCCTTGCCGGCCGGGGCGAGTGTCAGCAACGCCACGCTGACGATGGAGGCCATCGAAAACGGCGGCAGCATAAACCTCGACCTGTATCGCGTGTTGGAGGCCTGGACGGAGGGCGCGAGCAATGGCAGCTCAGGCGTGGTGAACTGGAATCAGCGGACGACCGGCACGGACTGGAGCACGGCGGGCGGCAGCTACGACGCGAGAGCGGTGGCCACCCTTCGCTCGGGTTCGGTGGGTCAACATCGCTGGAACATCACCCGGCTCGTCCAGGATTGGCTGAGTGGCACGGCGACCAATTACGGTCTGATTCTCGGCAGTTCTGATAACGGCTCGTCGACGGTGACCTACAGCAGCCGGGAGGGAGCAACTCCGCCGATGCTGGCGATCGATTACAGCTCTGCTCCGTTCATTTTGACCCAGCCGCAAAGCCAGCGGGTTGATCCGGGTGTCGACATTTCCTTTCGGGTGGAACCGGGCGGCACGGCACCGTTTGGCTATCAATGGATGCGCGACGGTGTGCCGCTGGCCGGTGCCGTTGGTCCCGGGTATTCGCTGGCTGCGGTGTCGGCGAGCGCGGCCGGTTATTACTCGGTCGTGATCACCAATGCGCTCGGTGCGGTGACCAGTGCCGTGGCGCGCTTGCGCGTCAATTCGGCTCCGATTCTGAGTGGGGCCAACAGTCTGGCGCCCATCGCGCAGAACGAGTTCACCAACTCCGGAACGCTGGTTTCCAACTTGCTGGTTGGCCGCGTGATTAACCCGGAACGCGGAGCGAGAGAGGGCATCGCGGTCACGTCGGTGGAGGGCGCCAACGGGACCTGGCAATACACGACGAACGGCGCGGTGAGTTGGTTTGACTTTGGCACCCCTACACCGGCGGCGGCGCGGTTGCTGGCGGCCGACGGTGACACCCGTGTTCGTTTCGTGCCTGCCACGAACTGGACCGGGACGGTGACCAACGGCCTGACGTTCCATGCCTGGAACCAAACCAGCGGTAGGGCCGGGGGGACGGCGGATTTGCGGGTTTCTTCGGTGCTCGATCGATTCTCCGTGGCGAGCTACGGCAACAATGATGGGCTGGTGGACTGGGGGTCGGATTGGGTCGAGACCGATTCCAATGGCGCCGGGCCCGGCAGCGGGCGGATTCGGATCGAGGACGGACTGCTGAAACTTCGCAGCAGCGCGGTGGGAAATGAACTTCGTCGGAGCGCCGACCTTGGCGCCGCCGAAGAGGCCACCCTTTCACTCTCCTACAGCAACAACCTGGTTTCTTCGGACCTGATTCAGCTCCAGGTCGGCGGCGCCGGCGGCTTTGTCGTGCTGGACTCGTTCTCCCCGTTGCGCAATCCCGGGGACGGATCTTTGGAATATGATCTCACGCCGTACCTCGCTGCCGATCTGCAGGTGCGCTTGGTGGTGACCGACTCGGGTGGCGGCCGGGATTTGCTGATCGACGATCTGGGCATCCGCTCGAGCGCGACCGGGGGCGACACGGCGTTCAGCGTTGCGGAAGCCAGCGCCGGTGTCTCGGTGGCTTTGTCGCCGGTGACGCTCGTGATGACGGACACTTTTACCAACAGCGTCGGCAATTTGGAGGTGTCGGGCAGCGTGCAGACCAACAACGTCGCCGCCACGATTGAGGCGGGCGAACCGTTGCACGGCGGGAAGCCGGGTGGAAAGTCGATGTGGTTCGTCTGGCGCGCGCCGGCGGACGGCATCGCTTCTTTCTCGACCCAAGGCAGTGACTTCGACACGCGGTTGGCCGTGTATCAAGGCAATGCGGTGAACTCGCTCGCGGCCGTGGTCTCCGACGATGACACGGCGGGCCTGCTGAACGCCGAGGTGAGCTTCAATGTCCTCGCGGACCGGGTCTATCAAGTGGCGGTCGACGGGGCAGGGGGGACGTCCGGCCATCTCCTGCTGAGCTGGGCCTTTGAAGCCACGGCGGACATTCTTCCGGTCATCACCAATCAACCGGTGGATCGGGTGGTGGTGGTGGGCAGCAATTCCGTTTTTCGCGTGGGGGCGGCCGGATCTGACTTGAGTTATCAGTGGTATCTCAACGGAGCGCCGGTGACGGGCGGCACCAATGACGCCTGGAATGTGGCGGGAGCAGGGCTCCCGGACGTGGGCCAGTACTGGGTTCAGGTCAGCGCGGGCGCGCGCACCGTGCGCAGCCGATCCGCGCGGCTTCAGCTGGATTTGAATCCGGGCTTCCAGCAGGAGATTGAAATCTCCGACAAATTTGTGGACCTGTTGCTCAGCGGCGTGCGCCTCCGGCTCGACCCTCCGCCCTCCGCTCACGCGTCACCGCCGGGCGTGAGTCCGTCGGGCCCCATTCGGGGCTATTCGGGCTCGCAGGTGTTCAGCACCGTGGGCTCGCTGAAGGATCCCGGGGAGCCTAACCACTGTGGCGTGGCGGGCGGCGCCTCGCAATGGTTCGCCTTCCAGGCTGAAGTCGATGGCGTGCTCGCCTTGAACACGGACGGCAGCACGTTTGATACGGTCCTCGCAGTTTACACCGGTGCGGGCTCGGATTTTGCGAGCCTCACGCCGCTGGTCTGCGACAACGACAGCGGGACCAATGGCGTGACCAGCAGCCTGCACTTTCTGTCCACGGCCGGCACCGTCTATTACATCGCGGTGGACGGCGTGAATGGCGCCAGCGGCACCGTGGTTTTGAACTACACCACGCTCGGCGAACAACAGGGCCCGACGATTACGGTGACCTCGGCGCCGTCAGTGCAGGCCGGGTTGACCAACGACGTCGTCGCGGTCGCGGGAACCGCCTACGACGAGTCGGGGTTGCTGGCCGTCCAGTGGCGCCTGACCAACAGCCTGGGTGCGACGACCTGGACGAACACGTCTGGCGCGGAATCGTGGAGTGTCGTGGTCTCCGGGTTGATCATCGGAACGAACAGCGTGCAGATCCGGTCGATCGACACGTTTGGCAACGTTTCGGCCACACGAGCCCTGGCCTATCGACGCCTGGCACCGCTTCGGATCACGCTGGATGGGTGCGGCACGATCGCGTCCGGGCTGGGCGGCACGACTTTTCATGAGCCTGGGTCCACGGTCACCCTGACGGCGCTGCCGTGCGACGATTCGCTTTTTGGCGGATGGACCGGCGATGCGACGTCGGGCGAGCCAACGGTGAGCGTCCTCAATCGGACGGGCCTCGTCTTGCAGGCCAGCTTCGTGTTGAACCCGTTTACCCGGCGGGCCGGAAACTATGCGGGACTGTTTTACACCACGAACGAAGTTGCCGCGGAACGGGCTGGCTCGTTCACGCTGCGGGCCAACCCGAAGGGATTGTATAGCGGACGACTGCGGATGGGGGATCGGACTCGGACGTTCGTCGGCCGGATTGGGTTGGATGGGCGCTCGACCAACACGGTGCGTCCGGCCGGGCTTGAGCCTGCGCTGGGCCTGGTCCTGAGCTTCACGTCCCACGAGGGCATCGATGGTTTGACGGGCCAGGTGCTCGGTGGAGGCTGGAGCGCGGAATTGGCCGCGTACCGGTCTGTGTATCATGCGCGGACCAACCCGTCGCCATTTGCGGGCACGTATACACTTTTGCTTCCGGCCAATGACCAGCCGGGGACGCCGGGAGGCGACGGATTTGGAGCGGTTGCGGTTTCCGGAAATGGCTCGGTGCGCCTGCGCGGGGCATTGCCGGACGGCACCGTCATCAGTCAGGCGGCGTTCGTTTCTCGCAGTGGCCACTGGCCGCTCTACCTGCCGTTGCGTGGCGGACGGGGAGCGGTCTGGAGCTGGCTGACCTTTGAGTCGGGCGAGGTCGCCTTCGGTTCCCAAGTCGTGCCCGGCGACCTCGGTGGTGACTTGTATTGGGTCGCCCGTTCGTCGTCCGTGGCGCCGTTCTATCCGGTCGGATTCACCAATGTCCTCGGCGCCGTGGGTTCGCGTTTCGTTCCGCCGAGCAGCAACACCAACGGAGCGTTTTCCTTCGCGCAAGGCGAAGTCGTGCTGAGTGAAGGAAACCTTCTGGTGCCGGTCACCAACCTGGTCCTGCGCGCCGTTGACGATCGGTTCACCGACGGGGGCACCAACCGGCTGATGTTAACGGTCAGCCGATCGAGCGGCCTTTTCCGCGGAGGCATGGCCGATCCGGGCACGAGTCGCCCGCTGCTGTTCAAGGGCGCGGTTTTTCAGAATGGCGACTTTGGGCTCGGCTTCTTCTTGCAGACCAACGCTAGCGGCCGGGTGCTGATCCGGCCGAGAGTATTTTAGATTTGCGATTCGCGATCTGAGTGGCGCGTGGCGAGAGGCGAGAGGCGAGAGGCGAGTGTTCCGGCTACGACCCCAGCTTCAGCTCAGCGGTCCATTCGCTGGCGCCGGGCACGTGGCGAAGGCTGAACCCGCACTTGCGGGCGAGTTGTTGCATGTCGTGATTGTCCGGCAGGATGGCGGCGACGATTCGGCTGAGGCCCTCATCGCGTCCCACCTGCACGAGCATCTGCAAGAGGTGCGTGCCCAGGCCGCGACGCTGCCAGGCGTCGCTGATGATGATGCCGAATTCGGCGTCGTTGGTTTCGTGCAGTTTTTCGAGGCGCGCCACACCGAGAATCGTGCGTTCGCCGGTTTGGGCGTTGGTTTCCTCGGCCACCAGCGCCATTTCCCGATCGTAGTCGATGAAGCACAGTCGGCTGAGCCGTTCGTGGGCGATGCGTTGCTCGAGCCGCAGCGGCGTGAAGTAGCGGTAGTAAACGCTGCGCTCGCTGACGGTGGCGTGGAAACGGACGAGCAGCGGTTCGTCCTCCGGGCGGATGGGCCGGATGGTGACGCTGATGCCGTCGCGGGTTTTCCAGCGCGTGATGTATTGGCTGGGGTAGGGGCGGATGGCGGGGCGGGGCAGGGCGGTGGCCGGAAGGGAGGCGGGATGGAGCACCACGCGGGCGTCGAGCGCGATGAGGCGGTCGGCGGAGGCGAGAAGCGGGTTGATGTCGATCTCGGCGATCTCCGGATGTTCGACGACGAGTTGACTGAAGCGCACGAGCAGGCGCTCCAGCGCCGGCAGATCGACCGGTGCGCGGCCGCGCACGCCTTTGAGCGCGGTGTAGATTTTTGTCTGCTCCATCATCCGCCGCGCGAGAGTGGCCGTTAGCGGGGGCAGTCCCAGCGCGCGGTCCTTGAACACCTCCACCAATTGTCCGCCGCTGCCGAATAACAGCACCGGGCCGAATTGGGGATCGACGCTGCTGCCCAGAATCAGTTCGTAGCCGTCCAGCGGGATCATCCGTTGCACGGTGCAGCCCAGAAAATGTTCGCGCCCGGCCTTCGCGCTGACCGCGTTTTCGATCGATTGCCAGGATTGGCGCACCCCGCCGACGGTGCGGATGTTGAGCTGCACGCCGCCCACGTCGGTCTTGTGCGTGATTGTTTCCGAATACAGCTTCAGAACCACGGGCAGGCCGAGCTCCTCGGCGTGGCGGACGGCTTCGTCCTCGGTGCGAGCGATGCGCGTTTCGACGGTGGGAATTCCGTGCGCGGAAAGGAGCTGCTTCGATTCGAACTCGGTCAGAATTGTCCGCCGGGCCTGGCGGACGGAGGTCAGCAAGGCGGCGGCGGAAGCCCGACTGGCCGAGCTGTCTCCGGGGTTGGCGTCGCCCGCCGTCGGGTCAGTCGTTTCGTAGATCGCCCGCAAATTTTCGCTGTAGCGCCACATCAGGGTGAAGGCGCGCGCCGCGCTGTCAGGATAGGGAAACGTCGGGATTCGCGCCTCGTTGAGCAGCTCCTCGCCCACCTGGACCTCCGGCCCGCCCATCCAGCTGGCCAGAAGCGGTTTTCCGTCAACTTGGGCAAACGCTTTCAGCCGGTCCGCGGTGGCGGTGCTCTCGGTCATTTTCTGCGGGGTCAGGATGACCAGGAGACCGTCGTTGCCCGGATCCCGACTCACGATCTCCACGGCACGCGCGTAACGATCCGCGTCGGCGTCGCCGAGAATGTCCACGGGATTCCCGTGACTCCAGGGCGCCGGGAGCAGGGCATCGAGTTCAGCCCGGGTGCTTGGGGAGAGCTCGGCCAGCTGGCCTCCTCCGGCCACGAGCATGTCGGTGCTGAGGGCGCCCGGCCCGCCTGCGTTGGTCAAAATGGCGAGACGCGGCCCGCGCGGGCGCGGCTGTTTCGACAGCACTTCGGCCATGTTGAACAGCTGGCTGATGGTGTCGACCCGCAGCACGCCCACGCGCCGAAACGCCGCGTCGAGCACCTCGTCGCTGCCGGTCAGCGAGCCGGTGTGCGAAGCGGCCGCCTTCGCCGCCGCCTCGCTGCGGCCGACCTTGATCACGATGATCGGCTTCGTCAGGGCCACCTCGCGCGCCGCGGAAAGGAAGCGGCGGGCGTCGCCCACCGATTCCATGTAGCACACGATGCTCTTCGTGTGCGGATCGTCACCGAAGTGATAGATGAGATCGCCCCAGCCCACGTCGAGCATCGAGCCGATCGACACGAAGGCGCTGAACCCGACATTTTCGCGGAAGCTCCAGTCGAGGATCGCCGTGCAGAGCGCGCCGCTCTGGCTGATGAAGGCGACGTTGCCCGGCCGCGCCATGTCCGCGGCGAAGGTCGCGTTCAGATGGGCATGCGGCATCATGACCCCCAGGCAATTCGGTCCGATCACGCGCATGCGTCCCCGACGCGCTTCCTCCATGACCTGTCGTTCGAGGTCCACGCCCGAGGCGCCGCACTCCTTGAACCCGGCTGAGATAATCACGGCGCTCGGGACGCCGGCATCGGCACATTCGCGCACCACGCCGGGGACGGTATTGGCGGGAGTGACGATGACGGCCACATCGACCGGACCGGGAGAGGCCGCGATGGATTTGAACGCGGGACGTCCCAGCACGGTGGGGCGCTTGGGGTTGATCGGGTAAACTGCGCCTGGGAACGAGGCGAGGTTTTCCATCACCGCCCGACCCACGGATCCCGGGGCTTCGGTGGCGCCGATGACGGCGATGGCGTGGGGAGAAAAGATGGCGGCGGTGCCGCGGGGACGGGGCGCCGTTGGTGCGGGCGGTTGAGTGGTGGTCGTCATGCCGGCAAACGAATCAGGGTTTCCATCGTCTGGCCCTACCATGGTATCGGCGAGCCAAACCGCGGCTGAACCTGCCCACGACCACTCGTCGGAGTCAATCCCGCGGCCGAAGCCCGAACCGGCAAAAACTGCGGATTGGCGGGCTTGTTGAGGGGTAGGTCTAAAATTGCGTGCAAATGGACAAAAAAGGGGGACCCGGGAACCGAATGACGAATGACGAATGACGAATGACGAATGACGAATGACGAATGACGAATGACGAATGACGAATGGTGCCGGGCTTCAAATTTGTCGTGAAACCGGGCGCGACTGCTGGGATTCTCGCGGCATGAAACCCAACGCACCAGGCAACCGTTCCGACCATTCATCCCGGGTCTCGCGTCGGGCCTTCGTTCATCAGGGGATCGCCGGTTTGCTGGTGGCTGGGGTGGCGCCGCAGTTCGTGCCTGCCTCGGTGCTGGGCGCGCAGGGGGCCACGGCAGCGAACAGCCGTATCAACGTCGGCTTCATCGGGACCGGCAGTCACGGCGTGGGCTGGAATCTTAAGCCGTACCTGCAGCACAAGGACGCTCGTGTCATCGCGGTTTGCGACGTGGATCAAAGCCACCTGATGCGGGCCCGTGAAACGGTCAATGAACACTACGGCACGGAGGAATGCGCAACGACGAAGGATTTTCGGGAGGTGCTGGCGCGAAAGGATGTCGACGCCGTCATGATCTCGACGCCGGATCATTGGCACACGTTGATCAGCCTTTACGCGATCCAGGCGGGCAAGGATGTGCAGTGCGAGAAGCCGACCCTGACCATTCATGAAGGGCGGGTGTTGTCGGCGGCGGTGCGCAGGCATCGGAAGGTTTTTCAAACCAGCACCGAGGATCGGGCGGTGCCTGAGTATCATCGGATGGCGGAGCTTGTCCGGAATGGTCGCATCGGTCAGTTGCAGCGGATTGAAGTGATCCTGCCCCGGCAGCCGACGGGCCCGGGCAACCCTGAGCCGCAGCCGGTGCCGGCCCGGCTGGACTACGAGATGTGGTTAGGCCCGGCTCCGTTCGCGCCCTACACGCCGGATCGGGTGCATTTCAACTTTCGTTGGATTTGGGATTACTCGGGCGGGATCATCTGCGATTGGGGCACGCACCTGTTCGATACCGCCCAATGGGCGAACGACACGGAACTCAGCGGCCCGATCGAAATTGAAGGCACGGGCACCCACTGGGAAGGCGGCCTTTACAACACGGTGAAGGACTACGATCTGAGCTTCCGCTATGCGAATGGCGTGGTGATGACCTGCAAGCCGGGTGAGCCCAGCCTCAAGTTCATCGGGACCAAGGGCTGGGTCGGCAACGTTGGCTGGCGCGCGCCGGTCCAGGCCAGTTCTCCCGCCATCCTTGAATCCAAGATCGGCCCGAACGAAGTCCATCTTTACACCAACCCCAAGGGAGAACACGACGACTTCCTGAAGTGTGTGCGCAGCCGGAAGGATCCTTATTTCCCGGTGGAGATCGGGCACCGGGTGTCGACGGTCTGCCACCTGGCCAACCTCGCGATCAAACTTGGCCGCAAACTGACCTGGGATCCGAAGGCCGAGCGCTTTGTTGGCAACGACGCGGCGAACGCGCTGCTGGATCGGCCGCGTCGCGATCCCTGGCAACTGCCGAAGATCTGAGCGAGGGCGCTCCCCATGAACCGTCAGGTAGGGCGCGCTCTCCGCAGCGCGCCGGCAATGCGGAGAACTTCACCGTTCTCCGAGCAGGATCAAGAACAAGGGGCGGATGAAACGTTCATGGCGCGGCGGGGACGAGGGTGACCTTGGGTGGGGACGCAAAGTCGTGCCAGAGGCGATCGAGGGTGGCGGGATTGGGGGCGCCGTCGTGGACGACGAAGCGGTAGCGTGAGACATAAACCTCGCCGGGCTTGAGTGCCATGTCGCCGGCCTGTTGCGGGGCGAAGTTGAAAAACGGTTCGTCCGGGTGGATGCGCATGGGCTCGGGGAAGCGGAAATTCGACGGGTGCCCGAGCACGGCGAGGCCGGCGCGACGCTCGCCCACGATTCCATTCAGGTCGCACCAGCGGGCGCGGGTGGCGTGACCCTTCACCCGGTCCGATTCGCCGTTGGCGGTGAGGAACTGGGCATTGGTTGAGCCGTTCCAGGCTCGGTTTCCCCGCAGGCCGATGCCGCCGTAGCGATACTCCGGGAGAGCCAGCGGGCTCGCGGTGGCGCAGCGCTGCTCCGAGGTCAGATCAAAATACCAGGTGCCCTGGGCATCCGCCGGCGACGCGTAGACCGTCACCGTCCAGGTCTCGTGCAGCGCCACGATCGGCGGCTGCGCCGTCAGGTCGACGAAGCGGTGCCGGGCGCGAAAGCCGGCCAGCACGGGGCCATCCCAGGATTCGTCCAGCGCCACAAACTCCACACGACCTTTGCCGTCGCCCATGTTCCAGAAATCGGGTTTGCGCCCCTGGAACTCCGTGTGAGTCCAGGCCCCCCAGATGCCGTGGTGATGAACGTGGTTAGGCGGAAAATCATCCGTCACCAGCGCGCCACCGGCGGTGTAGATCGGGTGAATATAGCCGCCCCGGCGGAAGGCGTTCTTGATGTCGGCGCGGGGCAATTCGCCCGGCTCGGCCTGATACGCGAAGAGGGGTTGCGTCCGGGATTCGGTGGAGGCCGGGTTCGTGCCGCCGGGGGCACGGGTGAAAAACAGCTGGCTGCCCTGCCGTTGGGCGGTCAGGCCGGCTGAATTTTGGTGCGCGGGGGGTGTGTTGGTGATGAGACGGAATTCCTCGTGGCTGCCGGGAGCGAGGTGGTCGATGGTCACGCTGGCCTGACCGTCGGCCGCGCGTTGGACGGGAAAAGTTTGGGTGATTTTTCCGGCGCGCACGCGAGCGAGGGCGAGAGCGGGGACCGTCGTCGATCCGTTGGCGCGGTGCGGTAAAGGAAATGAAACGGGGATCTGCGTCCGTTCAAATTCCCCGGCGTCGATTTGCACGAAGGCGGGCAGCGGGGCCTCGGCCGCCGTCAGGACGACCGGGATCGCCAGCGCGAGCCAGGCGACGGCGAGCTTTCTGGGCGCGATTTCCCGGACTGAAACGTTGCGGCGGGTGAAGCGGTCTCTCACGGAGTTGCTCGTTCTCTGGCTCATTGGCTGGTTGGACTTCATCGCACGTCGCGGCGGCTGTCCTCCTGGACGCGGCGGATGCGTTCTTCGAGTCGGGGGCGGATGGGGGGAAGGACCTTGTGCAATCGTTGGTAGATGGCGATGGCGATCGTCCACTGCTTTTGATTTTCGGCGATGCGCACGGCCTCGTAGCCGGCGCGTTCGAGCCAGAACGGATCAGGGAACTCGCCGTCGCGGAGATTTTCCCCGATGACGACGTTGTAGTAGTGATCGAAGGCGGCCTTGCGGAAGCCGGCGTTCTCGGCGGGCGTGAGCGTGGCGCCGTAGAGTTCGAGCGCCTTGGCGAGGCCGCATTCGGCCTGGCTGCGGACGCTGATTTCGCTGGTGGCATTGGTCATCGACTGAAGGTAGGCGTTGGTGGCTTCGGCGTAGAGCTTGGGATCCTGGCTGGCCATCTGCAGATAACAGTCGCCGACGCGTCCCCAGGCGGCAGCGACGATGGGGCTGTTCGTGTAGAAGAGGGGAATGCGGCTGAAAGCTTCCTTGGCCTGCTTGAATTTGTCGATGGGGCGGGCCTGGGGCAGGTCCCAATTGATCAGGGTGTCGCCGTAGGCGAACCAGGCGCGGGCAGCGATGTCCGGCGGGCAGTTTTCGTCGGCGATCAGCGTGGTGAAGTGACCTTTTTCCCCAGCGGCGTCTTTCCAGAGTTGGGCTTTGAACGCGGACAAGCCGGCCATGAACCGGGCCTGGTAGGTGATGTTGGTGGTTGGCCAGTTGGTATTCTCGAGGATTTTCTGGAAGCTGCCGATGGCCTCGCGGAATTGGTCCAGGCCGAGCTGATACTCGGCGACCCAATACTGGGCGCGGGGTGCGAGCTGGCGATCGGACTGAAACTCGACGACGAAATTGGTGAAGTGAGCGTAGGCGTTGGTTTTCTGGCCGGCGAGCGAGAAGGTCTGGGCGCGATCGTACGCGGCCTGGGCACGGAGAGTGTGGTTAGTGTGTTCGGTCAGCCAGCGTTCGTAGCGGGCGAGGGCTTCGGGCCATTGGTCTTCCTCCGCGTAAGTGCGGGCCATGGCCAGCTCGACTTCCGGGCGGAGCGGGCTGCGGGGAAAACGGCGGGCAAATTCCTCGAAGCGGTCACGCGCCTGACGAGGTTGGCCGCCTTTGAGCAGCTCGCGTCCGACGAGGAATAGACCTCGGTCGGCGCGGGGGCTGTCGGGGAAAGATTCCAGCAGGGCGCGCAGCGTGTGCGAGGCGCCGGCTTCGTCACCGATGGCCACGCAGGCGCGGAGCGTTTGCGAGAGGGCGTGATCGAAAAGGGCGGTGCGCACCGCGGGGAACTGGGAGTAATCGTTGGTCAGCGTACGGTAGTGGGCCAGCGCATTGGTGTAGTCCTGCTGGGCATAGGCGGCGTCGGCGAGCTTGAAGCGCGCGATGGCCTGGTCCTCGGAAAAGGGCAGAGCCTGAATGGCGGCGGCGAACGCGGCGGCGCTGTCCTGGATGCGCCCGTCCAACCAGTGACACCAGCCCTTGTTCAAGAGCGCTTTGCCTCGCAGCAGACCGGTTGTGTTGGTGGCCAGGAGCGATTCGAAATGACCGAGCGCACTGGTCAAATGGCTCGGGGACGGCGCGGCTGCAGGCGTTTCTCCAGCGGGAGCGGGCCCGGTCGTCGGCGCGTTCGTGACGGGTGTGGTGAGATGCAGCTTCAGTTCCAGCTCGCCGCGCATCAGCGTGATCAGGCCTGCGGCGGTATCCTCGGGATGCCGGGTCAGGAAGGCTTCGAGCATGGACGCGGCCTCGCCGGTTTTGTCCTGAGCCAGCTTGAGCTCGATGATGTTGAGCAGCGCGAGGCGCCGGAGTTCCGGCGGGGCAGCGTCAGCCAGATTGTTGGTGTGGACGGTGGCGGCTTCCTCAAAACGCCCCAGCTGACGGAGCAGATTGGCCTGAAAAAAATAGGAGTCAGCGACGGAGGTTCGACTGGCTGTGGCGGTGGCCAGGACCTGCAGATTGGTCGAGGCGGCGAGGGCGTCGGCCGGCCGATTTTCGGCGAGCAACAGACGGCACAAGAGATACTGCTTCTCCCAGCGAATCTCCGGGAGCAACAAATTGTCGGGCAGTGACCGGATTGACTCCGTGGCCGGGCCGAACTGTTTCAACCGAAAAAGCGTTTCCGCCAGGAGCATCCGGCCCCGGATGGCGAACTTGTCGGTAGCCCGGGTGCGCAGCGAACGCTGGAAGGGGCCATCGGGTTGGCGCAGCAAATCGACCACCGCCGGATAGTCGCCGAGTCGGAACCGGGCCTGAGCTTCGCCATGGGCGGCTTCGAGCAGGAGACTGGAGTTGGTCATCGTGCGCGGGATCGCCGCAAACGTTTCGGCCGCGGCCGGGTAATTGCCGCTCTCGAGGTAGGCGTTGCCGAGGCAGTAACGGTATTGATCCTGAAGCAGGCCGGCCCTGGGCAGCGCCGCGTTGATCACGGTGATGGCTCGAGTGGTGTTGGATAGGTTCAAGGCGGACTGGGCCTGGAGCAGGCTCGCTTCGGCCAGCAGAGTGGAGTTGGGAAAGTTGGTGACGAACTGCTCGAAGCTTTTCTCGGCCCGCTCGAAGTAGCCGTCGGTGAATGCATCCATCGCCCGCTGAAAGGCCCGGCTTTCCGTGGTGCCGGGGGTCTGGGACCAGACGCGCCCGCCGCCGAGCAGGGTGAAAACCACCAGTGACATCGCCAGGATTCGGCGGGCGACACGGGTGCGTGGTCGGGATTGGTCGGGCAGTAGAGCGTTGCGCGCGGGCATCCGAGGGGGTTTATCCAACAGCCTCCGTCCGGAATCGACTCAAATTTTCCGGGCCCAAGCCCGGTCGTGGTTGGCTGGGAGCGAGGAAGGAGTCAGGCCCAGCGCGGCGCATCGAAACTTTCTGGGGCGCCTCGGCGGCGCGGAGAAAAACCAAATTGCCAAACCTCGTTACGTCTGGTAGTGAACAGCACCAGTTCCCTGACCGAAAGACGGTGGATGTGTCCTAAGCCGTCTGACTTGATTTGAGCCGTATTAGAACGAGTCGCCACGAGCCGCCTTCAAGAGCTCTTCGAGCAAACCTGCATTCACGTGTTGGTCGGGAGGCTTATTTGCTCTAAAACGCTTGAGGGCAAATGGTTGTGCCTTGGTTGGTTTTGGATTTTGTGGTCGATGAAGGTAAAGCCGCGGCGGCGGAGTGCCGAAGGTAAGACTTAGAAGTGTCGCGGTTTGGATTGATTTTCGACCGGGCAGGCGGATGCGGTCGAGCGGTGTGGGTGTCGGCGAAACTGAAATGAATCAGATGAATCAGATGCAAACGTTTAATTCGATCCGGCGGACGGCGTGCGTCATGGGATGGAGCGTGCTCCTGGCGTTGGGGTTTCTGGCGCCGCGATCGGGGCATGCTGCTCCTCCTGCCAACGACACATGTGCCGGTGCGGTCGTCATTCCGACGACTTCCTTTCCGTATCTAACGCCGTTGCTGACCAACATGCATGAGGCGACCCTGGCCGGCGATCCTCTGCCGAGTTGCATCGGCGGCGCGGTGCGCGGCGTGTGGTACCAGATCACCCCGACGGAATCCGGACTCTACTCTTTCTCCACCGGGTCGGATACCGCCACGACTGCCTTTGACACCATTCTGTCGGTGTTTGCGGATCCGGGGTGCGGGACGGTGACGAACCAGATTGCCTGCAACGACGACTCGGGTGCAGGCAATACGTTGGCCGGGTTGCTCGCGCCGCTGAATCAGGGCACTCACTACTATGTGGTGGTCTGGGTGAGCGGCGCGGACACCAACACCAGCAATCTTTCCCTGCAGCTGCGGGTCGATCGGCCGGCGCTGCCGGCCAATGATACGTGTGCGACCGCGGAAGTGATCGCGGCCAACCGTGGTTATCCTCAGAAATCGTCCTTGTGCGAGACCATTCTGGCCGGCTCGGAAGCAGGCGGCCCGTCGTGTGTCACCGGTTACCGGAGTGTTTGGTATAAATTCACGCCGGCCACGAGCGGGACGTATATTTTCTCCACGGGTATTGATACGGCCACGACGATTTTCGACACGGTGATGGTTCTTTACAGCGGCAGTTGCGGGAACCTGACCGAGTTGGTGTGCAGCGATGCGGGCGAAGCGCGCGGGAGCATCCTGCGTACGCTCAGCGGCGGGACCACTTATTACATCGCGATCTTCGACGAATCGCCGGAGCTGGTCGTGGGTGAGACCACGGTCCAGTTGAGTGTGGCCGTGCCCACGGCGCCGTCGGTGACGACCCTGCCGCCGATGAGTATTTCCTCCACGAACGTGACGCTGGGCGGAATCATAAATCCGAACGGGTTGCAGTCCCGATTCTGGTTTGAGTGGGGCACCACGGCCTTCAACCGGACCTCGCAGATACGACTGTTGTTCCCTGGAATTATTCCGGTTGAAACCAACGCTGTTCTGACCGGCTTTCTGCCTAACACCACCTACCAGTATCGAATGGTCGGAACCAATCAGAGCGGACGGACCATCGGTGCGACCAACACCTTTGTCTGGTCGACCAGCGGCCCGAGCCTCAATCCGCTCGAGGTCCTGATTTCGGGCAACAATCGCCTGACCTTTACCGGCAACCCGTTTCAGGGCTACTTCGTGGACACGTCGACGAATCTGATCACGTGGACCAATCTCGGGCCGGCGCTCGAAACGCCGGTTGGGTCTGGGATCTTTATTTTCAATCATCCGGCAGCGCGTGGACCTGATCGGCGTTTCTACCGGATTACTTCTCCGTAGTGGTCCACTCAATCAAAGAAGGAGTGTGTGACGTGCATCGAAATGATTTGTTGAAGGCTGAACGGCCGGTTCAAAATTTTCGTTCAACCCTGTTCTCGGCGGCGATGGCCCTGGGTGTTTGCTGCGGGGGCGCCTTTGACGCCCGGGCCCAGGCGGACTTGCATTTGGGGCTGGTGCCATCTGCCCTGCGGGTCCCAGCAGGGGACGAGATCACGGTGACGGTGGGTGTGACCAATGCGGGTCCGGTGCTGGCCACCGGCGTCGCGTTGTCCGCTTCACTCTCAACCCGTTCGACCTTGGTGTCGTCTGCCCCCAGCGCGGGCGCGTGCAACCTGGTCAGCGGTGTTTTGCACTGTCAATTCGGCGACCTGCCCTCCAATGGCGTCGCGTCGGTTTTGCTGACGGTTCATACGGGTGCCGGCGCCAATCCGATTCGGGTTGGAGTCGGAGCGAACGAGTTGGATCCGATCCCGGGCAACAACACGAATGAGGTTCTGGTCACGGGCATCGCCGTGCAGGAATGGGTTAATCCGGATGCGGCCCTGGGCCCTGAACTGGAGGAAGGTCCGTTCGATATTTATCCCCTTCAGATTCAAGTCTCCGGCCAGACGTCGCGCGTCGACAAGGTGATGGTGACGCTGCACAACCTGAGTCATGAATGGCCGGATGATCTGGATATCTTGTTGGTGGGACCGCATGGCGAACGGGTTTTTCTCATGTCGGACTGCGGGTTGGACAACGCCTTTACGGATCTGACGCTGACCTTCGACGACGATTCCACCAACTCGCTGCCGAACAATGATCCGCCGATCCTCTCGGGCATCTATCGGCCGACAAACTTCGATCGGCTGAGTGACAACCTGGCGTCGCCGGCTCCGCCGGAGCCCTACCTGACGAACCTTTCCGTGTTTAAGGGGACGATCGCCAATGGGACCTGGTCCCTATATTTGATGGACGACAGTCCGGAGAATCAGGGCTATATCACCGACGGATGGTCGTTGACCTTTGAACTGGCGGATCCGGTGGCGGATTTGCGGTTGTCGGCGACCGGCCCGCCGTCTCCGATCCCGGCCGGCCGTTCCGCCCTCTACGAGGTGGCGGTGACGAACGCCGGCCCGGCGCAGGCGGCCACGACTCTCCGCTATGAGTTGCCTCCCGGATTCCGGTTTGTCGCGGCGGTGGCCAGTCAGGGCGGATGCGCCCAGGCCGACGGGGTCATCCATTGCGACTTTGGCGACTTGGCGTCGGGCGCACGCGCGACGGCCATTTTCGATCTCGTGCCCGCCAACGGCGGGACCTTCACCAATCGCGCCCGGGTCTCGACGCCACTGCTCGACACCAATCCCACCAACGACGTGGCGAATTTTGTCACCACCGTGACGGCGATCTCCGATTTGATCCTCGTTTCCCCCAGCCCAGACACGGACGTGGGCGTGGGGCAGACGGTGGTGACGCAGTACGGGATCTCGAACGCCGGACCGTCCGTGACGACGGTGGTCATGAGTATGATCGTCACCCCGGGTTTGAGCATCGTGTCGTCCAGCACCTCGGTCGGAGCCTGTGTCAATCTGGAGGGCACCGTCGCTTGCGATTTTGGACTCATGCCGGTGGGCGCTGTGGCCACGGTGAGTGTGACCACGCGCGGCGTTGCGATTGGCGAAGCCCGGGCGGTGGCCCGGCTCGATGGCGTGGCGTTGGATCCTCGTCCGAACGACAATACAGTCCTCAACAACATCCGAGTAGTTCCCGGGCCTTTGCAGGCGCCGACGATCACGGGCATTGTCCGTTCGCCGGCCGGTGTGGCCATTCAGTTTGGCTCGGCGTTGGGCCGGCAATACACGCTGGAGTTCAAAACTCTGCTCGGAGCGGGCGCATGGCAGGCGTTGGGGACCACGGCTGGCAGTGGCGGGATTCTCACCTTGAGCGACACCAACTCCGCCGGCCTCAACCGTTTCTATCGGATCCGCGCGGAGTAAGGGATATTGCCACGGTGGAGACCGCGGACTGATGCGTTCGGGGTCAGTCCGGGCCGCTGCGTGCGTGCGGGGAGCGGGCGATCCAGTCCTCGACAGCCTGGCTGAATTGTTCGCGCAGCGGCTGGAGCGCGGCGATCAACTTTCCTTCACCTCCCAACAGCCGATCGGCGTGCCGGACCATGAGTTGGTTGGGATAGGCTTCCGGTCGCGTGCGCAGGACGAAAGCCAGCGCCTCGGCGGCGTGCTCGACGCCCATGGCCTGAGTGGCGATGGCGTAGGCGGCGGCTGTCGAACGGCTGATCCCAGCGTAGCAGTGCACCAGGAGATGCACCCCGTTTGCTCCTTCCGACTTGGTGGCCGCATCGAGACATTCTGCGCCGATGCGCAGGATTTCGCGGACATGCTCCTTGGTCGGAAGGACGCTGTTCAGGGTGGTGGCGTCGTGCGCGGTGTCCAGGTCGTGCAGGTGCAGTTGCACGTGTGGGCCGCTGAACCAGACCGGGGTCGACTTGTGCGTGCCGGGATCTTCGATCGACAGAAGATGCGTCACTCCCGCGTCAAAGTAGCGATTGACCTGGTGCTTGCCGCAAATCGAGAGGTTGAACGGAGGTTGTTTCACAGGTGTCAGTGCCCACTGGCCAATCTGACGAAGGTGCGTTGAAAGAATGTTCAAACTTTCCTCGGGGGATCGGGGGGGATTGGCGGTCGATATAGATCTTGGCCGACCGGGGTGGGCGGGGTATACGGGACGCCGTCACGGTCAAACATGTCCTTTGACGAAACATCGTCCGACGAGCGTCCGGCGCCCAAGCCGGGTGCCTTTGGGCGTTTTTATCTGCAGGAGTTGATCAACAGCGGCGGGATGGCGGACATCTGGCTGGCGACCGATGCGGAACACAAGCCGTATGCCCTGCGGAAGCTGCACGACACCCTGAAGTTCAACTTTGTGGCCCGGCGCCGGTTTGTGCGCGGCTGCGAAATCTTGTCCAAGATTCACAATCACGAATATGTGATTGGCTATATCGAGCACGGCAAAATCAGCGGGACGCTCTACTGCCTGATGGAGTATGTGGAGAGCTCGAACCTGAAGCAGCTTTTCGCGCGGAATGATCCGATGTTGTCGGAGCACATCGGCAACATCCTGATCGACATGGCGGTGGCATTGGAGCATGTCCATGACAGCGGGTTCATGCATCTGGACTTCAAGCCGGAGAATGTGCTGGTGACGCGAAATGCGGCGGTGCGTCTGGTGGACTTCGATTTGGCCCAGCCGATTCCGAAAGAGCCGAAAAAGTTTTCGAAAAACCCCGGCACGCCGGCCTACATGGCGCCGGAGCAGTTGCAACGCGAAGCGTATGACCATCGGGTGGACATCTTCGCCTATGGGGTCGCGGCCTACGAGTTGTTGACCGGCCGGAAGCCGTTTGAGGGCGACTCGCCGGATGAGATCCTGCGCAAGCAGCTTGCCGGAAACCTTGTCACCCCGCGCGAGCTGAATCCGGAGCTGCCTGCCGCTTTGGAGAAAACCATTCTGAAGTGCCTCGAGCGCGATCCAAACAAGCGTCATCCGATCGTCAGCGTGCTGGTGTTGGAGCTGAAGGCGGCGCTTTACGTTTAACCTCGTCCGTTTCTGACCATGTCTTCCCCCATTCATTATCCGGACCGTCCATTCATCGACGGCGAATATCGGAGCCCGAGCGGCGCGGGTTGCGTCGCTCAAGTCAACCCGGCGACCGAAGCGACGTTGTGCGAGGTGCGTGCGGCGGGGTTGCCCGAGCTGAATCAGGCGGTGGAAGGGGCGCACCGGGCTTGGGTGGGAGGCTGGCGCGATCTGGCGCCGGGAAAAAGGGCGGAGGTCCTGTTCCGCGTCGCGCGGATATTGCGCGAGCATCAGGAGGAGCTGGCCCAGCTCGAAAGCCGGAACATGGGCAAACCGATCGCGGATGCGCGGGACGAGATCGGCCTGGGCGCCCGGGTGTTTGAGTACTACGCCGGAGCGATCAGCCGGCTGTTCGGGCAGACCATTCCGGTGGCGCGCGGCGGTTTTGACTTCACGTTGCGACAATCGATGGGAGTGGTGGCGGCGATCGTGCCTTGGAACTTCCCATTTCCGATTGCCTGTTGGAAAGCGGCGCCCGCCCTGGCGGCCGGGAATACCGTGGTGCTGAAGCCGGCCAGCCTTTCCGTGCTGACGGCGTTGCGGCTGGGCGAACTGGCCGTGGAGGCGGGCCTGCCGTCGGGAGTGCTGCAGGTGGTTCCGGGGCAGGGGAGCGCGGTGGGCGACGCTCTCGCCACGCATCCGCGCGTGCGCAAGATTTCGTTCACGGGCAGCACCAGCGTTGGGTCGCATCTCATGACGTTGGCCGCCCGGGATCTAAAGCGGGTTTCACTCGAACTCGGCGGCAAGTCGCCCAACATCGTCTTTGCCGATGCCGACGTGGACGCCGCGGCCGCCGGCTCGCCCATGAGCGTTTTTGCCAACACGGGCCAGGACTGTTGCGCTCGCAGCCGGGTCTTCGTGGAAAAGTCAGTGTTTGAGCAGTTCGTCGACGGATTTCTGGCCGCCACGCGAAAGCTGGTGGTGGACGATCCGGCGAAGGACACGACACAGCTTGGTCCGATGGTGTCGTCGGGCCAGCGGGCCTCGGTGGAGGAATTCATCGCTGAAGCGCGTCGGATGGGGCGACGGGTGATCACGGGCGGTGAACGTCCGGCCGTAAACGGGGGAACGGGTTTTTACCTGACGCCCGCCGTGGTGTTGGACGTTGAGCCGGGCGATCGGCTCTGGCGCGAGGAGGTTTTCGGCCCGGTGGTGTGCATCCGGCCCTTTTCCTCGGAGGAGGCGATGCTGGATGAGGTGAACGATTCTCCCTACGGGCTGAGCGGCTCGGTTTGGACGAACGATTTGAAGCGGGCGCTGAGGGTGGCGCGCCGGGTGGAAAGCGGCGTGCTGAGCGTCAACAGCCATTCGTCCGTGCATGTGGAAGCACCATTCGGCGGATTCAAGCAGAGCGGTTTGGGCCGCGATCTCGGCATGGCGGCGATGGAAGGCTACACCGAGGTTAAAAACGTCTACGTGAGTGAGTGAGTGAGTGAGTGAGTGAGTGAGTGAGGTGGTTGCGCGTTCACTCACTCACTAACCCACTAACTCATCAACTGGCTGCTAACGCAGCGGCGGAGTGTATCTGCCGTGTACGGCTTTTCCAGGAAGGCGAGGTCGTCGAGCCCGGTGAGCTCCCGGACTTTGGCTGGTTCCAGCATGCCGCTGGAGGCGATGATGGGCACTCCGGGATCGATCTTGCGCAGGACCTTGATGGTCGAAGGGCCATCCATTTCGGGCATCAACATGTCCGTGATGACCACGCGGATTTCGCTGCGACGCGCGGAGTAGGTGGCGATGGCCTCGGTGCCGTCGCGGGCCGTGATCGCGCGATAGCCGAAGGATTCCAGCGCTTCCTTGGTGATGGAAAGGAGTGATTCTTCGTCGTCGACGACCAGAATAAGTTCCCCGTTGCCGGCCGGGAGCGACGGCGGCTCCGGAGCGGCGGAAACGCCGCCGGCGGGTTCCTCCGCCGGGAGGTAAACCGCGAGAAGAGAGCCGGGGAGGGCGCCGCCGACCTGCACGAAGCCGCGGTGTGACCGGACGATGTGCAAAGCGCTTCGCAAGGCACGGACCGATTCGAGGGCGGCTTCCGTGGCTCCGGGCAAATCCGCCGTGGGCGCGGTCGGGCCGGTGAGGGTGGCGAGAATTTCTTCGGGCAGGCCGGGCCCGGTGTGTTCGAGCAGGAAGCAGGCGTAGCAACCAGTTTCGGCGGAGTCGGGCAGCTCGGGTGATCCTTCCTGCAGATAGGCGTTGCGCGCGGTGAGGGTGAGCGCGCCGCCATCCGGCATTTCGTTGCCCGCCAGTTGGGCGAAGTTGAGCAGCGCCTGCTGGATCAGGACGGCGTCCGCCTGGATGAACCAGGGATCCTCCTGCGCTTCGGCTCTGATTTGGATGTTCTTTGGAAACGTCTGGTCGATCAGGCGCGCAACACTGTCCAGCAAGGTGGCGGGCGAAAGGTGCCGGGCGGGCTCGGCGGCGTTCTGGCCCAAGCCAAGGACTTGTCGGGCCAGCTCGAGTCCGTGGCGGGCCTTGGCCTCCAGTCGTGCCAGCGTTTCGATTGCGGCCGGATCCGACACCTTTGCCTGCAGGGTTTGCGTCGAGACCAGAATGGGCGAAAGCGCGTCGGTGAGCTGGTGGGCAAGTCCTGGGGCGAGCCGGCCAATGACCTCACCCCGTTGGCTGCGCAGCAACTGTTGTTCGAGTGCGCGCTGGGCGCTCGTGTCGACTTGAACCACGACAATGGACTGGGGCGCGCCCGCTTCGTTGTTGTCGATGGACCAGCGGGCATCGACTGGAATCAGCTGTCCGTCGGGCCGCTGCACCTGGGAGAACTCATCGCGCCACGCGCCCTGCTGGAGGGTTAGGGCCTTGGCTCGGGCATAGGTCGATGGGTCCAGAGCGAGCGCTTCCGTGGCGAGGCGGCCCGATTGTCGCACGCCTCTCCAGTCGTAGAGTCGATCCGCGGCGGCGTTCCAGGAGAGGATGCGATCGTCGAGCCCAATCACCACCACGGCGTCGTTGGCGTGGTCGAGCACCGCCGCCTGGCGGACGCCGGATTCCTCGGCCAGTTTGCGAACGATACCCTGCGCGATGCTGTCGGCGACGGCACCGAAGAGTTCCATGGCGTCGCTGGGCAGATGCTGGCGCGAGTAGAGTGCCATCACGCCGATGAGTCTGCCTTCGAGAAAAAGCGGGAAGCCGATGAACGCCGTCATGCGCTCGCGTGCGACCCATTCCTTGTCGAGGATATCGGGATCCGCCAGGAGGTTGGTGCTGATCTGGGGCGTGCGGGCGAGCGCGATCTTGCCGACTTTGAGCGTGCCCACCGGGATGCGGCCGTGCTGGCCGTTGATGTGGGAATAGATGCCGGCACTGGCCTGGAGTTCGAGCATCTTGTCGGCGGAATTGAGGGTCCAGATGCGGGCGAAGGCGCCCTCGAGGTGTTTGACCAGCGCGAGCATCGCCCGGCCGAGAAACAGCCGCAGCGCATCACCGCTGGCGAGGGCGAAAGCGACGTCGGCGCGGAGCGCCGCCTGGCGCAGCTGCCGCGTGCGCAGCGCCTCCGCTTGCGCGCGGGCGGTGACGTCACGGAATACCACTACGGACCCAATCAGATTGGTGCCTTCGTAGACGGGGGTGCTGGTGTACTCGACCGGGAATGAGCCGCCGTCCTTCCGACGAAACTCGTCGGTATCACCGCTTTGCACGGAGCCGTCGATGAACGCGGCGCCGGCGAACAATTCGTCCTGCAGCGAGTTTCCGCGTCCGACCCGCAATTGTCTGAGCACCGTGCTGAGCGGTTTGCCAATCAGATCATCGGCGTCAAATCCCGTCATCCGGGTCGTCGCCGTGTTGACGAAGCTGATCATTCCCTGGAGGTCGAAGCCGAGGATGCCGTCGGCCGCGGCGTTGAGCAGGAGCTCGCTGCGCTTGCCCACTCGGGCGACTTCCTCCTCGGCGTTGTGACGGGCGGTGATGTCCGACCCGATCCCGATGAAGTGTTGGACGATGCCCGCATCATCCACCACGGGGGTCAGGTTGAGCGAGAGCCAGAATCGCTGGCCGCGACGGTTTGAGCAGAACATCTCCACCGTGAAAATTCGGCGATGCGTAATGCCGTCGCGAATCTTTTGCGTGACGTTGAGATTTTGAAGCGAGCCGAGCAGGAGTGGTCCGGGCTGTTTGCCCACGGCTTCGTTCGCGGTATGCCCGGTCAGACGCGTGAAACCGTCGTTGACCCATTGAATGTTGCCTTCCGGATTGGTGATGAAGGCGGCGTGGTCGGTCTTGGCGGCGACCAGCGCGAGCCGGCCCAGGTCGGCGTTTTCGGCGCGCAATAGTTTGGCATGCCGCAGCAACCGCCAGGTCAGGAAACAGAAGAGAGCGAAAACCATCAACAGACAGCCGGCGGTGGCGATGAGCGGGAAGAGCCGCTCCAGTTCAGACAGGCTGGGACGGGTCGACGCGCCGCCGAACGTGTAGGCGGCGATGCCGACGGAAACCGCCACCAAGGCGGTGGCAAATGTCCAGACCGCGAAGGTCGCGATCCGTCCGGGATGGGCCGGAGTTTTCTTGGTCAACGTGGCAGACATGACTGGGGCGTCGCTCAAAGAGGCGACTCCCAATAGTTTACTTCGGAAGCCACGGGCCGAGCCTTAACCTGGATATTTCAGGTCGACAGACTCAGTCCGCGGCAAACCGGACGTCCGCGCCCTCTGGGCGGCAACATTGAGCAAGCGCCAATCCATTTTGCCGTCGAGCCAAAGGGGCCGGCGACGGACAAAGGTAGCGAAGAAGTTTGGGGAGGCTCCGAGGTGGACGCTGTTGTCGAGGAATTGGACAGGGCTGGACAACGAAGTCGAAAAACAAGGCAGCAGAGAAAAATGGGGCGGACCCGAAGGTCCGCCCCGCGTGACGGAATCGCCGGCGACCCGACGCCGGTTGATTTGCGATTCGCTACTCGTTCTCGATGGGTCGCGAGTGGCCGAGGGCTAAGGATTGACCTTTACCCGGAAGAACTGCGCTCGGAAGGATTCCTCAAAAGGCAGGACAACCGAGATCCGGCCTTGGACGTAACGTTCCCCGAACGGTTCGAACCAGTTTTCAGGCGTGTTCAGGTCGTCGTTCATCTGCAGGACGGACGAGCCTTGCGGTCCGAACCACCAAAGCTCGACCTGCGCTTGGCCGCCTTCTGTCGCGGGGATCGTTCGAATCCGAACCGTGGGTTGCACGGCCACCGGGTTGGACACCGG
This sequence comes from Limisphaerales bacterium, assembly GCA_044230345.1. GTDB lineage: Bacteria > Verrucomicrobiota > Verrucomicrobiia > Limisphaerales > JADJPG01 > JBGARF01. The sequence goes on along the minus strand of JBGARF010000022.1, from coordinate 154,857 downwards.
AGTTGTGACCGAACGTCCGGCCGCGCTCACGCCCGCATCCTGCGAGTACGTCACCGCGATCGCCACGTAGGTGGACGGAGTCACGCCCAGCGCGGCGAGGTTGTAGGAAAACTCGCCGGGATTGGCGTTCAGATCATCCGGTCCATTGTCGCGGAACGAGGCGATCAGGCGGGACGGATGGAGGATCGGATTGGGCAGATGGTGGGTGCTGTCGAGTCCCGCCGGGTCGAGCAGGTAGACGTCGACGAACGCGCTGGAAGTCGCTCCGCCGGGCGGAGCGAATACTCCGCTGAGAAGATTGTTTTCGAGCTTCTGGGCGACCGGCGGGATGTTCGCGGACGCATCCGTCACATAAGCGGCATAATAGGCCGAGTAAGTCCGTCCGTTGGCGCCTTCGGCAAACGGAATGGCCGCGAAGTGATTATTGACGAAAACGTTTCCGCGGGCGGCGATGGGAACCGCCGAGCCCGAAACGCAGAACGAGGCTCCGGTGAAATTGCGGATGAGATTTCCTTCGAGCGCGTCGCTGACTCCGTCGCCGTTGGATCCGATGCGAATGCTGGCGTTGCCGCCGGGAAGTTCCACGAAGTCAGGTTCTTTGTTGGTTGAAACTGGCGCAGGCGTCACTCCATCCACGCCGACGCCAAAGTAATTGCCGGCGATCACGAGGTTTGTGCCGGCAGAGTAGACCTCTCCCGCGTGATCATACACGATGTGGCCGAACACGTTGCGTTCGTCGGAATCGCTGAGCCCGTCCCCATTCGTGCCGACGACGGTATTGTCGGCGGCCCGGCCATTCTCGAAATTCTCGAGCGTGACGTCATTGGGATCTTCGCCGGCGGCTTCCAGCACGTCGCGCCAGAGCTGGTAGTTGGCGTCCAGGTCCAGGAACGTGTTGCCGGACGGATAGACGTTTACGAAGTTGCCGGAGATGCGAGCGTTGGGGAGTTCGAGGGCCAGCGAAATGCGTCCGCCGAGAATCACGTTGAACTCGCCGCGGTCCGTCGCGCCGTCGCCGTCCGTGCCGATCGAGGCTCCGCTGCTGTAGACATCGCCACCGATTCGCCAACGAAATGCTGCGACAGCGGCCGCGACGGGTTTTACTTCCGCGAGCGTCTCGGCCGCGCCGGGCGCGAGACCAAACCGGCAGCCTTGCACTCGGGCATTCAAAGCCTGACGGACAAGGGCGACGCCATAAATGCTGGGATCCGTTTCGGTTCCGGGCGTGCGCCGGCCGAGAATGGAGAGGCCGCTAATGGTGACGTTGTCTGCCTGATAAACGCCCAGGACGGCATTCTCGGTTTCGCCGTAACCGGTATTGCCGACGTCATTCGGAAAATCGAGCCGCGTCGACCGCCGGAGAGGACGGCCAGGGTTAAGCGGGTTTTCGCCGGTGTCGGCCCCGGTGGAATCGAGGACGATTTTGATCTGGGCGTTATTGGCCGCGAGGATGGGGTTGGTATTTCGGCTCGATCCGGGTTGGGTGTAGCCGTCGATGTTGACGCTGTTCGCCGTAATCAAGGGATACCCGCCGATGGGGGTTTGGATGAAATGCGGTCCGGCACCTGGAATCTTGAAGCGGATGGAGTCGCCGTCCTGAAGGGAGCTCAGTGCCTGGAGCAATGACGTCTCGCCTGCACCCGGGCTTGTGTTGTTGACCGTGTTGACGGTGTGTACGGCAATGCGGCTGCCGGTCAGGTAATTCACGGCATTGAGAAAGATGCGCGTGCCGTCGTCGGTCAGATCGTAGACCCCGGAGATTTCTGAAGTGGGAGCTCCATTTACCTCCCGGCTGCCGGTCAGCAGGACCATGCGGTGGCCGCCCAGTGTATCCGCGGGGCTGGTGGCGAGCGTGTCGCCCGCCAGCCACTCACCGATGATCATGCCGCCGAGTGCGGGGTCGGTGGCGGTACCCACCGTGGCCAGAACAATTCCGCCCGTGGCGATGGGGGAAGTAACCACCGAAATGCCCCGTTGCGCGGTGGCTCCGACCGACGCGACATTGGCATAGGCGTTGACCATCTGGCCGCGGGCATCCAGGGACACGCCGTCAAAAACCGGATGGCCCGGGACCTTGACCTTCAAGCCGATGGGACCTGCGGTATCGGGGATGGTGCCTCCGGCGGTGAAGCCGAGCCGAATATCGCGGATCACGTATCCGCCGAGAATGAGGGTGGGAGCCGTGATCCCGTTCCAAGCGGCGGTTTCGGCGTCCAGTTCGTAGTGGCCGCTGGGGACGGACCGCGAGATAATCACGAGGTCGGCGGCATTCAATTGGGTGGCGTTCGGAAGGTCGCTGCTCAGGACGCGTGTGACCGTGTGCCCGGCGGCTCGCAGTCGTTCGGTATAACCCACGTCAGGAGCACGCGTGAAGCCAGCGGCGGCAGCCGCGGACGAAGGCGTGTCGTCTCCCGGATGGAAGCTTACCCAGATAATGTTGGCAGCCTCTGATGAGGCCGCGGAGGCCCAGGCGCACAGAAGCAGTGCTGCGATTTTTTTCATAGGGAGTATCAACTGAGTGTTTGCATGCATGACCCAGCGGTTGGAGTGAGCGGGTCGAACGGGTTTTAGTCCCGGCGCCGGAAGAATGTCAATCGTCGGTTCGGAAGGTGGGAACTTCAGAACCTGATGGCCGTGAACCGCGGACGGCTCCACCTCACCCGGTGCCGCTTCGCGGGCCAACCTCTCCCCCCGCAGGGCGGCTGACAGAGGGCGCGACGGGTGATTCAAATAATAGATCGCCAAATTTCCGCGCTGCGAACCTTCTCGTCGATCCTCCGGTTCATGCGGAGCCGGCTTGGGTGGCACAGAATGCCGGCGCGGAGTTCGAGCATTTCTGTGATTCAATCCATTCCAGTACGTTGACTTTGAACGAGGAGCCGATCATATTCGCCGCACTTCCGAGACTTTGTGGCAGCGAACGACGATTATCTCTTAGAGAATCTCGTTGACATGGGATACATCTCCCATGGCGACGTGGAGCAATACCGTGCTGAGGCTGAATCCCTTGGCATGGGAGTGGTTGACCTGATGGTCGAGCGCAAGCTGATCAATACGGCGACCGTGACCCAGGCCAAGGCGGCCCATTTCGGCTTTGAAATGGTCAATCTTTCGGAGATCCGCCTGGACGACGACCTGATCTCCTCCGTTCCCCGTAACATCGCCAAGCGCTACCGGGTCGTGCCGGTCTATCGCCATGGCAATCATCTGGCCATTGCGCTGAGCGACCCCTCCGACCTCAACACCATCGACAGTCTGCATCATTTGCTGCGGTCGGATTTGGAGTTGAAGGTCGCGACCGAGGACGACATTGAGGCGGCGCTGAAGAAGTATTACGGAGCCGACGACAGTGAGATCGGCAAGATGATCCAGGACATCACCGAGGGTGAGGTCGAGATCGGGGCGCTAACGAAGGAGGGGGAGGTGGACGGTGCGGTGGTGGACGCTGATGCGCCCATCATCAAACTGGTCAACGGCCTGATCATCGAGGCCTTCAAGATGCGGGCTTCGGATATTCATCTGGAGCCGATGGCGAAGACCTTCCGGGTTCGCTATCGGATCGACGGGGTGTTGCACGAGCAGAAGTCTCCCCCGAAACGGCTGCAAGGACCGATCATCAGCCGCCTGAAGATTCAGTCGAACATGTCCATCGCGGAGAAGCGCATTCCGCAGGACGGCCGCATTCAGACTCAGGTGGGGGCCAAAATCATCGATTTGCGTGTCTCCTGCCTTCCTACAAATCACGGCGAAAGCATCGTGATGCGTATTTTGGACAAGGAAGGCCTGAAGCTGGGGTTGGCTGAGCTCGGCTTTTTTACGGACGACCAGCAGACCTTCGAGCGGTTGATTGCGATGCCGGACGGGATTTTGCTGGTGACGGGTCCGACGGGCTCCGGCAAAACGACCACGCTTTACTCCTGTCTAAATTTCATCAACCGGCCGGATCGGAAGATCATCACGGTCGAGGATCCTGTCGAGTATGTGCTGGCGGGGATCAATCAGGTCCAGGTGAACGAGACGGTTGGCTTGAGTTTTGCGGCGGCACTGCGCTCGATGCTCCGCCAGGCGCCCAACGTGATCATGCTGGGTGAAATTCGTGACTTGGAGACGGCGTCCATTGCGATCAATGCGTCGCTGACGGGTCATTTGGTCTTTTCGACGCTCCATACGAACGACGCCCCCGGGGCAGTGACCCGCTTGATTGACATCGGGGTGAAGCCGTTCTTGGTGGCCTCTTCGACCCGGGCGCTCATGGCTCAGCGCCTGGTGCGCAAGATTTGCCGAAAATGCGCCGCGCCGCACCAGCCGACCGAAGCTGAACTCAAGGCACTGGGGTTGGACCTCAACTCGCCCGGGGCGAACTTCATGAAGGGCAAAGGCTGCACCGAGTGCAACAAGCTGGGGAACAAGGGACGTTTCGGCATCTTCGAGGTGTTTGTGATCAACGATGAGGCGCGCAAGCTCATCTATGAAAAGGTGCCGTCATCCGTGCTGCGCATTCAGGCCCGGGAGATGGGCATGCGCACGCTGCGCGAGGACGGCGCCCGCAAGGTCCTCGCCGGCCTGACCACGGCGGAAGAAGTTATTCGCTCGACCGTGGGTGACACGGACTAGACGGAACAGGAGCGGAATGCGGCCAATTTCACCCATCCTGGGCTTGCGGAGGATTCCAACGGCTGAAACCCCGGTCTGGCTCGCGTCCGCGTGGGCGAACGTTGGGCGTCTTCAGCCTCAGATGAAACATTTTCCGGCTGGCCCGGTCATGGTCTGTCGGGTTCTTTGCTGATTATTTTGTTATGTCTTACTCGATGTCCGATCTTTTGCAGTTGGTGGTGACGGAAGGTGCCGCCGACCTGCATTTGCGCGTGAATACCGCGCCGGTTATTCGTTTGCACGGCGTGTTGCATCGCGTGGATGGCCCGCCGTTGCGCCCGGAGGACACGGAAGAATTGATGCGGAGCATCACTTCGGAAGAGCACATTCAGCACGTGCGCGAACGGGGTGGAGCCGACTTCGGGTTTGCCTTCGGAGAAATGGCCCGGTTCCGCGTCAGCGTGTTCAAGGAGAAGGGCAACTTCGGGATGGTCTTGCGCCAGATCCCCAGCAAACTCCTGACCCTGGAGCAAATTGGCATTCCGCCATCCGTGAAGGAGTTGCTCTACAAGCCCCGCGGGTTGGTGTTGGTCACTGGCCCGACCGGTTCGGGCAAGACCACCACGCTTGCCTCGATGATTAACATCATCAATGAGGAGCGCGACGATGCCCACATCATCACGATCGAAGACCCGATCGAGTATTATCACAAACACAAGAAGGGCGTCATCACCCAGCGCGAGGTGCACGTTGACGTGCCGAACTTCGCCGAGGGACTGCGCCGCGCCTTGCGCCAGGACCCGGACATCATTCTGGTCGGCGAAATGCGCGATCTGGAAACCATCGATGCGGCCATCACGGCGGCCGAAACGGGTCACTTGGTCTTTGGGACGCTGCACACCACTGGCGCGGCCAAGACCATCGATCGTATCGTCAACGCCTTCCCGACCAACCAGCAGGAGCAGATCCGGATTCAGCTTTCGACGGTCATGCAGGCGGTCATCTCGCAGCTGCTGTTGCCGCGCTCGGACAAGCCGGGCCGCGTGGCGGTGTTCGAGATCATGATCAACACGCCGTCGATATCGGCGCTGATCCGCGACAACAAGACCTTCCGGATCAATTCGGACATTCAAACCGGAGCCAAGTACGGCATGGTGACGCTCGACGGGTTCCTGCTGGACAAGTATGCGCAGGGTTTGATCTCGCGTGAGGAGGTCATTACCAAGTCGCAGGATCCGATCACGGTGCAGGCGAAACTCCAGGAGTTTGAGCTGGCCCGTGCGCTCCAGGCGTCTCAGAATAAGCCCAAAGCCTGAACCGTATGCAGGATTACTCTTCCGATCCGTTGCTGGCGCTCATCCGGGAGCGCGGCATGCTCGACGATCTCCAGCTGGAGGAGGTGCTGCAGGAGCAATCCCGCACCGGCAAATCCGTCGGTGAGATCCTTTCGGACTTCGGCTTTGTCGACACCGAGACGCAGCTGCAGATCATGGCGGATCACCTCGGGACGGAGGTGGCCTCGATCGATAATGTCGAGTTTACCGAGAGCCTGCTGCAAAACATCCCCGCGGCCACCGCCCGCATGTATCAATGCGTGCCGATCGAGGACTACGGCTCGAGCGTCCGCGTGGCGATGGGCAATCCGCTGAACCCGGCGGCCATTGATGAAATCGGTTTCGTCGTCAAGAAGGAGATCCAGATCGTGGTGGCCGACCCGAAGGCCATCGAAAAGATCATCAACAAGTATTACGGCGAGGACAGCGAGAGTGTCGGGGATCTGCTGAAGGATCTTGGCGCGGATTCGGACCTGGCTCGTGAGGCGGAGGCAGCGGCCGCGGCGGAGGTGGGCAATGCGGGCATCGATCTCGCGAACGAGGTGCCCATTGTGCGCTTTGTCAATCTGGTGGTGTTTCAGGCCATCCAGGATCGGGCTTCCGACATTCATTTCGAACCGTTCGAGGATGAATTCAAGATCCGCTATCGCGTGGACGGTGCGCTCTATGAGATGACCCCGCCGCCCAAGCATCTGGCCTTGCCGGTGGTGTCGCGCATCAAGGTGATGGCGAACTTGAACATCTCCGAGCGTCGCCTCCCGCAGGACGGACGCATCAATTTTCCGATCGGCAACAAGCAGATCGACCTGCGCGTTTCGACTTTGCCCACCGCCTTCGGCGAATCGGTGGTGTTGCGCGTCCTGGATCGTTCGGCGGTCAACCTCGACCTCGAGTCGCTGGGGTTGCCCACCTATGTCTCTGAATACATCAACGAGGCCATCCTCCAGCCGAACGGCATCTTCATCGTCACCGGCCCCACTGGCTCGGGCAAGACCACCACGCTCTATTCCTGCCTGCGCAAGGTCAACACGATCGATACCAAGCTGCTGACGGCGGAGGATCCGGTCGAATACGACATCGACGGCATCATGCAGGTGGCGATTAACGACGCGCTGGGCATGACGTTCGGCAAGGCGTTGCGCTCGTTTTTGCGTCAGGACCCGGATGTGATCATGGTGGGTGAAATGCGCGATTTGGAAACCGCCCAGATCGCCATCCAGTCTTCGCTGACCGGTCACTTGGTGCTGAGCACGCTCCACACGAATGACGCTCCCGGCGCGGTCACTCGTCTCGTCGACATGGGCGTGGAGCCGTTCCTAATCTCGTCCACGCTGATGGCGGTGCTGGCGCAGCGCCTGGTGCGGACCGCGTGCAAGAAGTGCCGGACGCCGTTCGAGCCGACGGAGAACCAGCTGTCGATGCTCAACCTTTCGCCGCATGACATCGGGGACAAGGTGTTCTATTACGGGCGCGGTTGCGCCAACTGCAACGACACGGGATATCGTGGACGAAAGGGCATCTTCGAGCTGCTGGTCATCTCGGAGCCGATTCGCAATCTCATCAACGAACGCGCCCCGGCGGTGGTTCTGCGGCAGAAGGCGGTCGAGATCGGCATGGTCACGCTGCGTGAAGACGGCATGCGTTCGATTTTTGACGGCGACACGACGATTGAAGAGGTCGTGAAATACACCTGATTTGACCTGAAGTGATCTGACCCTACTCAGTTTACCTATGCCAAAGTTCAACTACGTGGCCATGGATTCCCGTGGCAAGGAAACGAAGGGCGTTCTGGAAGTTGCCAACCAGAACGAGGCCATCGGGCGCCTGAAGGAGATGGGATTCTTTCCGACCAAGGTCACCGAGGCGGCGAAGGAGAAGCCGGAGGCCAAGGCAAAAGGGGCGGCGAAGGTGGCTCCCAAAAAGAAGGGGATGTCGCTCAACTTCAAGATCCCCGGGTTGGGGGGCGGCGTTAAGGTCAAGGTCCTCACCGTTTTTACGCGGCAGCTTGCCACGCTGGTCGATGCCGGTTTGCCCTTGCTGCGCGGGTTGCGCGTGCTGGAAAAGCAGGAACGAAATCAGAACCTGAAGCGAATCATTGGCGAACTCGGGGTTGCCATTGAATCAGGCAGCACATTTTCCGAGGCGCTCTCCCAGCATCCCAAGGTGTTCAACCGGCTCTATGTCAACATGGTGAAAGCCGGCGAGATTGGCGGTGTGCTGGAGGTCGTGCTCAACCGCCTGTCCGAGTTCATGGAAAAAGCCCAGAAGATCAAGGGCAAGGTCGTCGCGGCCATGTTTTACCCGACGGCCGTCATCACGGTGGCCGTGGCCATCCTGGCCATCCTCATGGTTTTCGTCATCCCGAAGTTCAAGGACATCTTCCGGGACATGTTGCCTGGTCAGAATCTGCCCGCATTCACCGAGTTCGTGCTGAGCATCAGCGACGCCATCGCCAATCATTTCGTGGTGACGATCATCCTGGTCGTGGTTGTGTTTGTGGCCCTTGCCATGTTCATCAAAACCCGCGTGGGCCGGCGTCTCTTCGACAAATCGAAGCTGGTCATGCCCGTGCTCGGCCCGGTCATCAGCAAGGTCGCCATCTCCCGGTTCACGCGCACGCTCGGCACGCTGGTCAGCTCCGGCGTCCCCATTCTTCAGGCGCTCACCATCGTGAAGGAGACGTCCGGCAATGTCATCGTCGGGTCCGCCGTCACCGCAGTGCATGAAAGCGTCAAGGAAGGTGAAACGATCACCGCGCCGCTCGAAGCTTCCAATGTGTTTCCACCCATGGTCATCAGCATGGTCGATGTCGGTGAACAAACCGGCGCGCTGCCCGAGATGTTGATGAAGATTGCCGATAACTTCGATGAAGAGGTCGACAATGCCGTGGCGGCAATGACGTCGCTGCTGGAGCCGATCATGATCGTGTTCCTCGCCGTCATCGTCGGCAGCATCGTGATCGCGCTGTTCCTGCCGTTGATCACGCTGATGGAACAGGTCGGTGAACCTGCGGGCGGCGGCGACAAGGGCGGCGGCGGCGGAGAATAGGCCTGCTTGCGGGATGGCGCTCGTGCCGCCCAAGTTGGCGCATTCGCAGCACGTGCGGATCGCCGGGCTCCGCCCTGGCATCTGCGCTCTCGCTCGGATCAGAAGTCGATCGAGGCGCGCAGGGTGCCTACCACGGTGTCGTCCGCATCCTTGATCCCGCCCGGGTGATGGAACCACTGCAGCCCCGGTTTAACGCTGATACAGGGCGTAATCTGGGCGCGGTAGAAGAACTCCAGGTTGGTCTCATTGGCGTCAAAACCGGACGCGGACGCCCGGCTGAGCCCCACCCAGCTCAGGCGCAAGCCCGTGGCGTCGTCGTCGCGTCCATCCAGCAGACCGGCCGCGGACACACCCATGGAGAAGTGCTGGGCGAACGGACTCACCTCATCGTCCGCCCACCCATACTGGCCGAACACGCTGATGCCCTGCGCGTCGTCCTTGTCCTCCAGGTTTTCCTTCCAGATCATCTGCTCAGCCACGAGATAGAACCCGGCGGTGCCCGACTCCTCGCCTCCGTCGATCCGGTCAACGCTGGCGGTGTCGCGCCAGCCGCCGACGGCGAGTCTGCCGGCGGCAAACCGGCCGTGGCCGCCATGGGTGAAGCCCAGTTCGCCGATGAGAAACGGATGCTTGAAGCTGTCACCGGACAGCTGTTTGAAGTTGTCCGCGTAGTATCCTCCGCCGAGGTAGATCTGTTCGGTGGGATAGATGAAGACGTTGACGCTGACGCCGGGGTCCGGGTAGGTGCGGAAGCCGGCGATGGTGGGGCTGAAACCGGCCGTGGGGTTGATGAAATCGCCGGCGGCCTCGGCAAAATCGAACTCCGAATTGGCGTCGACCTGGCCGACTTTCACCCGCAACCGATCGTTGAGCAGCTTTTGCTCATACCAGACCTCTTCCGCGCGGCTGAGGCGTGCCTCATCGATGTTCGAATAGCCCTGCGCGCTGCCGACGTCATCGTTGCCGAATCGCCCGTGCCGGAAATAATACTGCGCAAACAGGGTGCCGCCTTTGAGTCCGAAGGCCGCGTCGGTGTCGAGGGTGAGGTTCAAGTCCAGCAAGCCACCGGCGACGCTTCGCCGATGCAGACCACCCTTGAGCACGCTGGCCCCATCGAAGGTGTAAGCGAGCCCGAAGGCCAGGCCCTTTTCCTCCCACGCCGTCCGGGCGCCGCCCCAGTCTCCGGTGAAACGCTTCCAGTTCCACCATGCGTTGCCTTGCCCAAACCACTCGCGTTCCGCCTTCTCGGCCTCCGCCGCCGGGGCCGGGGTCCGCGCGCCCTTGATCGGCTGCAACGGATCGTTCTTTGCCTCAAAGGAACCCTCCTCCACGCCGCGTTCGCCTTCGCGCGCCGTCTGGGGTTCGGCTGCGTCGTGGTCGCTCAGTGCGGGCGTGTTCTGGCCCAGACCCGGCAACGCGACCGTCGCGATGGCGAGAGGGAGAAGAGATTTTCTGGTCCGGTTGAGTTTACGTTTTAATTTCATGACTGTTGTCGGTCGCAGGCCCCGACCAGTCCGCATGCGGACTCCCTTTTGGGTACGGCCTTGGGCTGCATCCTTCCGACCCGCCAGGCCGGTTTACTTCCCGTTTGATTTCGGTTCGGTTGGCGGCCGGTTCGGGCCGAGGTCCGGTTTTCCACCAACGCGTGTGGTCAAGGGATGTAGCGACAAAAGGGAGGTAGAACTTTAATCCGCCGGGGTGAAAACAAAGATTGGTTGGAACGGGCTGGGTCGGAGGAAAGCCTACGCAAGAGTCCGCCGGCGGGGGCTATCCAGCGAGGACGATGCGGACGGCAGTGGTGAGGGCGTCGACGCGAACGTTGATGGGAAAGTCTGAAGGTGCCTCCAGGGTGTAGGAGTGCCGACTCTTGTGCATGAGCAGGAAGAAAGCTTCCGGCCAGTGTGGGCGAGTGGCCGGATCGACGCTGGGCCGAATGAGGCCTCGTTCCGCTGGGCGCCCTTCGATTTCCGGGGAAAGGTCAATCGGGCAGACGCGCGACACTTCTTGCAGGATGCGTTCTGCGTGGGACGGGCGGCCGTCCGGGTTCAGTTCGTAGAGGTAGAATCCCTGAGCTTCCCAGTCTTCGTGCAGGCAAAGGCAGACGTCGAACGTTGGCTGGCGTTGCAGCCAACCCGCGTGCGCTCGGGTTTCCATGGCCTCGAGGTGCGCGTATTGCCGGTTCAGATCGTAGCCTTGCGCGTTTTCACGGCGATTGAGCGGAAAGCCGGTTGGATTCAGACATGGACAAAGCCAGATCTCGGAGTCCTCCGGCCAGCGCGCTTGCCGCATCAGTTCACGCACGGCCAGGGGACCAGCGGGCTCGTCGCCGTGAATTCCGGCGGACAGATAAATCCGCCGGCGGCCTTGCGGCCGTGGTCGGATCCAGACGGGGAGTTCGATGCCGCTTTCGGCCGGGATATGGTCCGGCGTCCAGCCGCTGGCGGCCGCGAGCGCGGCGATTTCCTGGAGGACGGCGGCGATGTCAATCGTCTCGCCGCGGTAAGCGCCGGAGTTTAGACCGAGGCGCCGCCGCTGAGCGGTCTCCGGGTTCCCGAGTGGCGTTGGTTCTGGCGATCCGGCCACAAGCCACAGCTCACACCAAAGCGGGTTCGCTGGCCGGGCGCGCGGCCGGTGCAAGCGTGGGGGCTGGCTCGGGCACTGGCTCCAGCTGATCGCTGAATCCGTGTCGATCCCAATCGGGATCGAGCCCGAGGTCGCGCAGCATTTGCAGGTCGCGATCAACCGGTTGATTGAGAGTGGTGAGATAGTTGCCCACCATCAGCGCGCTGGCGCCAGCCATGAAGACCAGGCTTTGCATGTCCCGCAGGTTGACCGTGCGCCCGCCCGCGATCATGATCTCCTGCCGCGGCAGGATGAATCGGAAGCAGGCGATCGTCTTGAGAATTTCCATCGGCGCCAGCTGCGGCCGTCCGGCAAAGGGCGTGCCGGGAATCGGATTGAGAATGTTGATCGGCACCACGTTCGCGCCCAACTCACGCAGCGAAAACGCGAGATCGCAACGGTCTTCGCGCGTCTCACCCATCCCGATGATTCCTCCCGAGCAAATTTTCAGCCCGGCCCGCTTGAGGTAGCCGATGGTCTCCACCCGATCCTCGTAGGTGTGCGTGCTGCAATGGTTCGGAAAGAACCGCCGGGAACTTTCCAGGTTGTGCCCGTAACACTCCAGCCCCGCCGCCTTGAGCCGGTCCGCCACGGACTGGCTCTTGATGATGCCCAGGGAAGCGTCCGGACGCGCTTTGCCCTGCGCCTTCAAATCACGAATTCGATCGCAGACCTCGTCCAGGATCGGGCCTTCGGAAAGACCTTTCCAGGCCGCCACGAGACCCACGGCCGTGACCCCGTTGCGATCGGCCTCGTCCGCCGCCGCGTGCAGGGGTTCCGGATCCACGAAGCCGTAGCGGGGCGAGCCGGTTTGGTGATGGCTCGACTGTGCGCAGAAACTGCAGTTCTCGGAGCAGCCACCGGCCTTGGCGTTGACGATCGAACACAGGTGAATCTTGTTCCCTTTGAACTTCTCCCGGATCCGATTCGCCCATGACAGCAGGCTCATGATGTCAGCCCGATCCTCCAGCGCGAACAGCTCCATCGCTTCCGACTGGTTGATCTGCCCTCCAGCCAGGACGTGCCGGCCAAGCTGGTCAATCCGCTCGCTGATGCTCAGGTCAATCACTTGCTGCGACATGGTTGACAGCGTAGCGATTGGGGGTGGCCGATGGCAAGTTTCTCCTTCGGCTTTCCCTGCGGCCGTGCTCTACTGCGGCGCATGTATCCCGATCGCGCCCCGGCCCGATGGTTTGGTGCCTTCGTCGTCAGTTTTCTCCTGGAAATCCTGTCGTGTCGGGACGCCGTCAGCGCAACGCCTGATTACGCCGGGGTTGATGCGATCCTGCGCCGCGCGTGCCTCGATTGTCACGCAGCCCAGGAGCCGGAGGGCGGGCTGATCCTCGAGTCCCATCCAGCGCTCATGAAGGGCGGCAAATCCGGGCCAGTGGTTCATCCCGGCCGCAGCGCGGTCAGCTCGTTGGTGATCGCGGTTGAAGCGGGGTTGCTGGTCGACGGTAAACGCAGGGTGATGCCCCCGGGCAAGCGCGAGAAGCTGAAGCCGGACGAGATCGCGCTGCTCAAAACGTGGATTGATGCGGGCGCACCCGGACCTTCGGTGGAGGGGACAGCGGCGTTCCGCGAACTCGCCGTGCCGAAGGTATCGCCGTTTGTGCCGGCGCCGCGCGCCATTCGTGCTGCCGCCTGGTCGGGCAGCCTCCGCCAACTTGCGCTGGGGCGCCCCGGAGAGGTTGAATTGGTGACGGTGGAACGGCGCGAGGTGATTCGCCGCTTGAGCCCGATCCGCGGAGCGGTCAATGCGCTTGCCTTTTCGGAGGACGGCCGGCGGCTGGTGGTGGCGGCCGGCGAGCCCGCCCGCTTGGGCGAAGCCACGATCTGGGATGCCACCGATGGACGTTTGCTGCGGTCGTTTCCAGGGCACACCGATGCTCTCTACGCGCTCGCGCTGTCGCCTGATGCGGGGATTTTGGCGACTGGTGGATACGATCAGAAAGTGAAGATTTGGAAGGTTGAATCCGGCGAGTTGCGGCACACGCTTTCCGCGCACAATGCGGCGATCTTTGGACTGGCCTTTCGACCTGACGGCCGGGTGCTGGCGAGTGCCAGCGCGGATCGCACGGTGAAACTCTGGCAGACCTCCTCGGGCAAGCGCGTCGAAACGTTGAGCCAGCCGCTGAAGGAAGTCCAGACGCTGGTCTGGAGCGCGGATGGCCGCCGTCTTGCCGCCGCGGGCGCCGATCACCGGATCCGGGTCTGGGACGTGAGCGAGTCTGCGGCGGAAACGACCAACCCGTTGCTCACCTCAAAGTTTGCCCATGAAGGCGCCATCCTTGCTCTTGCTTGGTCGCGCGATGGACGCACGTTGGTTTCGGCGGCGGACGATTTGATGGTGAAAATTTGGGACGCTTCGTCGTTCACGGAACGCCGGACGCTGGAGCGCCAACCCGATCTCGCGCCGGCCCTATCGTTCCTCGGCGACAGTGCGCGGGTGGTCGTCGGCCGCCTGGATGGCAGCTGGGAAATCTATGACGTCGCCACCGGCGCCGTGGTGCGAGACGAATCGTCCGCGAAGCAGCCCCATGCTTCGGCCGAGATAGGTGGGACGAGGGCGGCGGCCGTGCCGGTTTTGAATCGGGTGGAGCCGCGTGGAATCGGGCCTGGGATGCCGACTGTGGTCAGCTTTTTCGGAAGCAATCTCGACGGGGTAACCAACTTAAACGTCGCGTCACCGGGGCTGCGCCTGGGTTTGCTTTCTGCGACCTCCGGTGTGGTCCGCGCGCTGGCCGAGGCGGTGGTGAGTGGTCTGCCTGGACCCTATGAAGTCCGGGTCGTGGGACCGGGTGGCACCAGCGGCCCAATCAAGATTCACGTCGAATCGCTCCGGGTCGTGGAGGAACGGCGGGCGACGAATGTCCTGGTCTTGCCGGTGGCCATCTGGGGCGCGCTGGAACGCTCCGCTGAGCTCGATGCCTACCGCTTTGGAGCGCGCTCGAATCAAGTGGTGATTCTTGAGCTCGCCACGAAGTCGGTGGAGTCGAAGCTGCAGAACGGAATGATCACTCTGCACGACGCCAGCGGCGGCTTGCTGGCGAGCGCGGGTGGATTCGATGGTGGCGATCGAATTCTGTCGCACCGGATACCTCGGGACAGTGTCTATTCGGTTCGGGTCAGCGACCAGATGCTCACTGCTTCATCGAATCACTTCTACCGACTGTCGGTGGGTGAGCTTCCCGTGGTGACCGGGGTCTATCCATTGACCGTTCCGACCAATCTCGAATCGGTGGTAACGCTTGCCGGACATCATCTGCCTGCCGCACTACAGTCCGTCCGGGTGCGATCCGGCGATGAAGGGGTCGAGTCCGCGGTGGCGGTGAGTGGAACGGGATTGCGTGGGGTCAAACCATTCAGAGTCTTGGCGGTGGGCGGCTCCGCGATGCAGGAGCAGGAGCCGAACGATCGGCCGGCCCAGGCCAATTCGTTGAATTGGCCGGGCTCGATGAATGGTCGATTGGCGAGGGCGAGCGACGAGGACTGGTTTCGTTTTCAGGCGCGGCGTGGCCAGCGGTTGATGGTGGAAACGGTGGGCGCGCGGTTGGGGGCGCCGGTGGATACCCGGGTGGAGCTTCGGGATCGCGCCGGCCAGCCGGTGCCGCGATTGAAGCTGCAGGCCGTGCGCAACACGGCGGTCAATTTCCGCGGGGTCGACTCCAACAATACCGGCATGCGGCTGGATCACTACGAGGAGATGGAACTCAACGAATACCTTTACCTCAACGGCGATGTCATGCGGCTGTTCCGCATGCCGCAGGGACCGGACTCGGACATGATGATGTATGCGTCCGCCGGAAAGCGCCGGGCCTACTTCGACACCACGGCGGTTGGGCATACGCTCGACGAGGTTGGTTTCATTGTTGAGCCGCATGCGCTCGATGCAAAGCTTGCGCCGAGCGGGCTGCCGATCTTTACGTTGTTTTACGAGAATGACGACGATGGGCGGCGGCAGTGGGGCGCAGATTCGCGCTTGAGTTTCGAGCCTCCGGCCGACGGCGAATATCTGGTGCGAGTGACCGACACCCGGGGCCTTGGGAGCGAAGACGCGATTTACGCCCTCGTGATTCGCGAGGCACATCCGGGTTATCGGGTTTCTCTTTCCGGCACGAACCTGACGCTCGCGCCGGGCAGTGGACAGGGCTTTACGGTTGCGGCTGAGCGCATCGACGGATTTGAGGGGGAGATTCGCGTTGATATCTCCGGCTTGCCCCCGGGCCTCAGCGTGTCGACCCCGTTGGTCATCGAGGCGGGTCATGACGAAGCCAAAGGCACGCTGTTTGCCGCGGCGGAGTTGCGGCCGGCCGATCTTACCAATGCCGCCCTGACGCGGATTACGGCGTCGGCTAACGTTGATGGTCGGACCGTCACGCGGGACGCCGGCAGCCTTGGCCAGATCAAACTGGGCCCGGCCCCGAAGCTTTACGTGCACGTCGAGGCAGACCGTGATCCAACTGACTCAACCTCGGGTGTGCTCGAAGGTGACGCGACGTCACCGACGTCGCCGATGGCCGCTCCGCTGGAGCTGACGATCGAGGCGGGTGGGACGATTCCGGCGTGGCTGAAGATTCGGCGCAATGGACATCAGGATCTTGTGACCTTCTTTGCTGAGAACCTGCCCCACGGCGTGATCGTGGCGGACATCGGTTTGAGCGGCGTGCTGATTCCGAAGGACGAGAATGAACGTCGCATCTTCTTCAATGCTGCGCGCTGGGTGCGCCCGCAGGAACGCCTCTTCCATCTCATCGAACAGCAGGCGGGACGGCAGACGTCGCGGCCGATCCGGCTGAAGGTTTTGCCCGCGCGGAAGTAGTTCGGAAAATTCCGGCGCTACCGGGGTGGTTCGGCCGTGGAGACAATTTCGCCGCGTCGAAGCGCCGCCTGTTCGGGTGTGGGCCGGGAGACGATAAAGATCAGGACAGCGACGCCGGTGAGAGCCAGTGGGGTGGTGAGCCAGATCGGCATGGGAGCAAACACGACGCTGAAGCTGATGCTCGCGGTGATCATGATTCCCGCCATCCATTTTGCCTTGGTGCTGACCGCGCGATCGCGTTGCCAGTCTTCGATGATGGGGCCGAGGATGGGTTGCCGCAAAATCCAGTCGTGCAATCGGCGGCTGCTGCGGGAAAAGAAGAACGCGGCCAGGAGGACGAAGGGCGTCGTGGGCAGAATGGGAATCAGAATGCCGATGACGGCGAGCACCAGGCAGATCGCGCCCAAGGCGGCGTAAGCCAGCCGGAGAGAGTAGCGCCAGGGCATGATTCGATCCGATCCAATCCGATGGGTTGCAGAAGCCTTCGAACGCAGACGCGCGGCCGGAGGCCCTGAGGGTCTATCGGACGATTGGCCGCGGGGTCAACTCCTTACGTCCTGATGGACCTACAGCTCGTCCGGCTGTTGCATCAGGGCGTTGATGCGGGCGAGCAGGCGGCCGGCGGCGCCGCCGTCGAGGACCCGATGATCGAAACTGAGCGTGAGATTGGCTTCCGTGACCGGCACGAATTGGTTCCGGGCGGCGTCCCAGCTGGGGACAATCCGGCCGGCGCCCATGCCCAGGACGATGGTTTGTTCCGGGAGCGGGATGGGGGTGGCCCAGGTGAGGCCGAAGGTGCCGAAATTGGTAACGGTGGCGATGGAACCGCCCGTGGCGTCGGCGGGGAGGCGACGTTGGCGGGCTTTCTCGACCAGCTCGTTGTAGCGCTCGACGAGGGCGCTGAGCGGGCGTTGGTCAGCGTGGCGGATGACGGGGACGAGCACGCCGTCTTCTGCCTCCACGGCGAAGCCGACGTCGATGGAAGTGGGGTGGACGATATTGTGGCCAACGAGGCGGCCGGCGGGCGCGCTGTTTTCCGAGAGCGCGATGGCGAGGGCGCGCAGCGCGTAGAGGGCGGGGCCGGGCTTGGGATTGCTACGGCGGCGGTGAGCGAGCATGGCCTCGAGATTGACCGGGAGGGCCACCGTGGCGAGCGGGCGGGTCCAGCTGCGGCGCATGGCATCGGCCACGGCCACGCGCATGCTGGAGGCCTCGGTCAGCTTGTTCTTCTCGAGATTGGCGAGAAAGTTTTCGAAGTCCTGGATGGTCAGCCGTCCGGCGGCGCCGCTGCCGGCGACGCCGGCGAGATCGGCGGCGTGCAGGCCGAGTTCGTGCATCCGGGCCTTCATGCGGGGCGAGATGTAGCTGGCTCCGAGTGCGTGCGCGGGAACAGGCAGACCGCGAACCGTCGGCTCGACCCGGCTCGGGTTGTGCCGGTGAGCATGAGGGTGGTCGTGCTCGTTGCTGCCTCCGTTGGTCGCGCCGTGCCCTTCGTTTCCGGCTGCGCCCGGCTCCGGGTCGTCGAGCCCCAGACGCGTGGCGTCCGCGACGCTCGCCTCAATCAGGCCCAGTTTGGCGCCGACCGGATAGCTCTCATGAAGCTTGACCAGAAACTTGCCGACGCGTCCGCGACAGGGTGAGGTCACGTTCATCGTGGCCTTGTTCGTTTCGACTTCGATCACGTCCTGATCGGCCTCCACCGTGTCGCCTTCCTGAACGAGAAAGCTGACCACGGCGGCCTCGGCGATCGATTCGCCGAGCTGCGGCATGATGATGGGAATTTGAGGCATGGGTGACAGTGCTTCAGGTCGACCGGGCTTTAATCAATGGTCAAAAATCAAGGCGCTCATAGGCTGAGGAGTTTCCGCGCCGCATCGGCGATGCTTCGCGCCGTGGGGCGATGCGCAGCCCAAAGATTGGGGTGATATGGGACTGGTGTGTCCTTGGCATTGAGGCGCATGGGTGGAGCGTCGAGCAGATTGAATCCCTCGATGGCGACGCGCGCGACCACTTCAGCGGTGACGCCGCCCCAAGGCCAGGCTTCGCCGACGCACAGCAACCGGCCTGTGCGGGCCACGGAAGCCATGACCGTGTCGGTGTCGAGCGGCTTGATCGTTCGCAGATCGACCACTTCCACCTCCGTTCCTTCGGCCGCCAACTCTTCAGCCACGGCGAGCGACTCGTGGAGCATGGCGCTGTACGTGACAATGGTCATGTCCCGGCCCTCGCGGGCGATGCGCGCCTTGCCCGCAGGCAACGCTTCGGTCGGAAGCGAATCCGCCTTCAGATGGTAATACAGAAATTTGTGCTCGCAGAAGATGACGGGATCATCGAGGGCGACGGCTTCGAGCAGCAGGCTGTACGCATCTTCGACCGTGGCGGGCGTCATGACGATGAGCCCGGGGTAGTGGGCGTAGATGGCCTCGAGACTCTGGCTGTGGAACGGTCCCGAGCCGGCGGTGCCGCCGAACGGCAACCGGATGGTCACGGGGCAGGGGACCTTCGTTCGCCAGAAAAGTGTCGCTGCCTGATTGACGATTTGGTTGAAACCCACCGTGGAGAAATCGGCGAACTGCATCTCGATGATGGGCCGAAGTCCCTCGATGGCCGCGCCGATGGCCGCGCCGACGATGGCGTCTTCGCTGATGGGCGCGTCGATCACCCGCCCGGGAAATTCCTGGGCCAGATTCTTTGTCGCTTTGAAGGCGCCGCCAAAACGGCCGACGTCCTGGCCGTAGATGAAAACCCGCGGGTCCTCCCGCAGCGCCCGGGCTTGGGCGGCGCGGATGGCTTCGAGGTAAGTGATGGCTGCCGGCGCCTCGGCGCCGCCGCGATCAAATCGCTCCGTGGCCTTCGTGGAGATGTTTGCTGGAAAGGGCATACCAATCTTCTTTGAACGGATCAGGGCCGGCCTCGCGCTGGACCTTGGCCAGGGATTCTTCAACCCGCTGCGCCGTCTCCTGGCGCCAACGGTCGACAGTCGCGGGGTCCGCCCAGCCGGCGGACAACAGGCGTTCCTCGGCCACCTTGAGGCAGTCCCGGCCGAGCGCAGATTGTTTGAGGCGCGGGTCGACGTAGCTGGCATCGTCGTGTTCACCGTGACCGCAGAGACGCAGCAGGTGGGCCACGACCAGCTGCGGGCCGTCGCCCTCCCGCGCGCGGCGGATGGCGTCACCGACGACGGTGAGGCACGCCTGGAGATCCGTGCCGTCCACGTCATGGCCGCGGAGCCCGTAGCCGGTGGCACGGTCGACCAACTCCCGGCACGCGAACTGGCGCGACGTCGGGGTGGAGTAGGCATACTGGTTGTCCGCCACGATTAGCACGAGCGGCAGCTTTTCCACCGATGCTTGGTTGAGCGCCTCGTGGCAGGCGCCAGTGGAAGTGGCGCCTTCCCCGATGCAGGCCGCTCCGACGGACCCGGCAATGCCCTTCATGCGACGGGCCAGGAGCATGCCATTGACAACGGCGATCATCGCTCCGAGATGGCTGATCATGGGGAGCAGACCGTCTTTCGGGCGTCCGCGGTGGACGTTGCCGTCGCGCCCGCGCATGGGGCCCTGGGCGGAGCCGAGGTAGGTCCGGACCGCTTCCAGCGGGCTTTCGCCGAAGGCAAGCCGGCCGGCGGCATCGCGGATGAGAGGGGCAAAAATGTCGGTGGGCTGCAAGGTCAGCCCGACGGACACACTGAGGGCTTCCTGGCCGCGGCCAAGGAAGACACCGCCAAAGATCTTGCCGGCGCGATAGAGGCTGGCGAATTTTTCGTCCAGCGTCCGGGCCAGCAACATCCAGCGATAGGCTTCCAGATAACGCTCCGGGCGGGCCGGCGCATCACCCGCCATGGTGCGGCCGATCTCGGTTTGAAGCATGGCGTAGCATAAAATTTCATCGGGCGGGCGCGCAATCGTTTCTTTGCACGACCTCGCGGCCGCGAAGGAGGCCCTTCGGGCGCTTGCACTCTCCCGGGCTTTGACTACTCTTCCCCGGCGCGACGTCGGCCAAGATATGACCGGGCGTCCGCGAGCGACACGAAATTCAATCAACACGAAATCTATGGCCCACGAACTACCGTCCCTTCCTTATGCCCACGACGCGCTCGAACCGCACATCGACAAGGCGACGATGGAGATTCACCACGGACGCCATCACAAGGCGTATGTGGACAATCTGAACAAGGCACTGACCGGCCACGCGGCGCTCGAAGCGAAATCAATCGATGCGTTGATCGCGGATCTGGGGTCGGTGCCCGAGAATATCCGGGGGCCGGTGCGCAACAACGGCGGCGGGCATTTTAACCATTCGATGTTCTGGAAGCTGATGGCGCCTCAGGCGGGCGGGCCGCCCACCGGCGCCGTGGCTCAGGCGATCACCGCCGCGTTCGGCAGCTTCGATGCCTTCAAAGAGAAGTTTGAAGCGGCCGGCGTCGGTCGCTTCGGCAGCGGCTGGGCTTGGCTCATCGTCAACGCCGGCAAGTTGGAGATCGCCTCCACCGCCAACCAGGACAACCCGATCATGGGCAAGGCCATCGCCGGCTGCGAAGGCAAGGCCGTCCTCGGAGTCGACGTCTGGGAACATGCGTATTACCTGAAGTACCAGAACAAGCGCGCCGACTACCTCAAGGCATTCTGGAATGTGGTCAACTGGTCCGAGGTCAACCGCCTGTTCGCCGCCGCGAAATAACCCGCGAGCGTGGGAAAGAACGGAATCCGCTCCAGGCAATCCCAGCCAACGTCGAGCCCCCCAAGTCGGGGGGCTTTTCTTTTCCACCGGTCGGTGCGCCTGTTCCGACCCGCCTCGAACTGATCCGTGGCCGGAGCACCGGAGAGTTGTACGGTCCGAATTCGGAACGTCGTTCGCCTGTTCCCGACTTCAATTCGTGAGGCACGGGGCCTTTTCAATTTTCGAGCATGCCGCGAATTGCCAATGAATGAGGCCGGATGCTCTCAGGCGCAGGGCGGCCGCACGGGCATGGCATTACGGCTGCTAAAGAGGATGGTGGATCCTGAAGCGACACGGACCGGCCGTGGTGCGCACGGCAGCAAACAACTCTGAACCAGTAGAAAAACAACTCATGAACAAGATCGCGGAAAAAACCATCGTCGCCGCCGGGCTGTGTGCCCTGGTGGCTGGCGCAGCCCAAGCCCAAACGTATACGGTCATCGACCTCACTCCCAACTCCGGCAACGCCGTCGCGGAGGGCATCTCCGGAGGCGTGGCGGCGGGTCATTCCGCGGGCCCGATTTTTGGAACGCAAAGCCGCGCGGTCCTGTGGGATGCGTCCGGCGAGATCGATCTGCATCCGTCCTTGCTCGATGATCCAACCACCGGAAGCATCGGTCGCTCCACGATTGGAGATATCGCCGGGAACCTGCAGGTCGGCGCCGGGGTGGGCCGAAGCACGGCCAACCTGATGGTGCCGATGCTCTGGCGCGGTTCGGCCGCCAGCGCCACGATGCTCGGCATTCCCTTCACTCACTTTGGAGGTCAGGCCTACGCGACGGATGGGAGTCAGATTGTGGGATACGCCGTCGGTCTGGATCGTGACGGAACCGTGCAGGGCCCGTCGCATGCCATGCTGTGGGATGCGGCCAGTGGAACGCCGGTGGATTTGGGTGACGCGGGCACGGGGGCGATGGCTTATGGCGTCGGTGGCGGCGCACAGGTGGGATACGTGATCAAAGGGATGGCCAACGCGGCGCTCTGGCGCGGCTCGAGTCGTTCGCTGGTGGTGCTTCATCCCAAAGACGCCGTGCTTTCCGTGGCCAACGCCACGGACGGCGTGCGGCAGGTCGGTTATGGCGGCTATGACGTGCGGGTTCGGGCCGAGGCGGCGAAGGGCAATAAGACCCAGCGGTTCAATTATGCCTTTGTCTGGTCGGGCACTGCGGCCAGCGCGGTGAACATTCATCCTTACCCGCTGAACAACCTGCCTGGCGTGGCTTTGTCGCAAAGCATCGCGCTCGGCCTGAACGGATCCTGGATTGTCGGCTACGCGACCGACCCGGCCAAGACCGGTACGCCCGCCTACAACCACGCCATCGTTTGGTCGCAGGATTTTCAGTCGGTGGACCTGAACGCCTTTCTGCCGGATGGCTTTGTTGGCGCGCAGGCCTTGTCCGTGGATGCGAGTGGCAACGTGTGCGGCTTCATGTCCAAGGCCGATGGAACGCGGCATGCCGTGGTCTGGGTTCCGACTGCGGCTCAGTAGTCGAAGTTCTCCAGGAAGTGGTTTGTTCGGTGCGACCGGCGGGCAGCTTCGGCTGCCCGCCGTCTTTCATTCTCGGGCCGGGAACAGCGGGCTTTCCACGCGCCTATGCCGGCGCAAACTGGCGTCGCATGAAGCGCATGGTTGAGAAAAGTCGCGAACGGACCCGGCGAACGCGCGACTGGGACTCGCGTTCGGCCTCAGGGATGGTGCGGCGGAAGGTGGCCCTCAGGCCAACGCTCGCGTTGGTGCTCGGCAGCGGCTTTCAGCCGGTGGCCGATCGCGTTGCGGTGGAGCGCCAGTTCTCCTACGAGACAATCCCCGGATTCCCTTGCCCGACGGTCGGCGGGCATGCGGGCCGTCTGATCGTCGGACGCCTGGGGGGAGTGCCCATCTGGGTCTTGAGCGGACGGGCACATTACTACGAAGGTCACGAGCTGGACGTCGTGACCCGGCCAATTCGAATGCTCGCTGCGTTGGGTGTTCGCGATGTTGTGCTGACCAATGCCGCGGGTGGCATCCGGCGTGGCTTTCGTCCAGGCGATTTCATGCTGCTGACGGATCACATCAATCTGCTCGGCTCGAACCCGCTGCGCGGACCAGGCACACCGGGGAGCGAGCGGTTTGTGGATCTGACCCACGCCTATGATCAGCGGTTGTCGGCGTTGTTACGGAGGTCCGCCCGGAGGGAAAGGATTCCCCTGCGGGCGGGTGTGTACCTAGCCGTGAGCGGGCCGAGCTATGAAACTCCGGCCGAGATTCGTGCCTTTGCCCGGCTGGGCGCGGATGCCGTGGGCATGAGCACGGTGCCGGAGGTCATCGTGGCCCGCCAATTGGGCCTCGCCGTTGCCGCGCTGTCGGGCATCACCAATCTGGCGGCGGGTCGTGGTAATCCTTTGCTCTCGCATGCCGATGTATTGGCAGCCGGCCGTCGGATGGGCACTTCCGCCACGGCTTTGATTGAGCGGTTCGTCCAGATGTACGCGGAGAATTCCCTGCCGCGAAGGTCATCGTAATTATGTCGCACGGGATCAAACACGATCTGGTGAGCGCGGCGCTGCGGGCTCGTCGCGGCGCCGTGGCTCCGTATTCGGCGTTTCCAGTGGGTGCGGCTCTCTTGACGGTTGCCGGCCGGGTGATCCCCGGGGCGAACGTGGAGAGTGCCAGCTATGGCCTCACCTGTTGTGCCGAGCGCGTCGCCTTGTTTCGGGCGCTGACGGACGGCGAGCGGGAGTTTCGCGCGATCGCCGTGGTGGCGCGCTATCCACAGGGGCCAACTCCATGCGGCGCCTGCCGCCAGTTGCTGGCGGAATACGCACCCGAGGTGGTCGTCTGGCTGGCCGACTCCGCCCAGCCTGCTCGCGTCCGCGAATTTAAGATGCGCGAGCTTTTGCCGGAGGCCTTCTCCAGTCTCAAGATTAAGGCAGGTTCTTCGCGCCCGCGGCCGTCCTCCCCAACGAAACGGCCGTCGCCAAACCC
Organism: Limisphaerales bacterium; assembly: GCA_044230345.1. Lineage (GTDB taxonomy): Bacteria > Verrucomicrobiota > Verrucomicrobiia > Limisphaerales > JADJPG01 > JBGARF01. Next base: position 130,754 of record JBGARF010000022.1, on the reverse strand, counting down.
AAAACGTCGGCGCCCGCGCCGGGCTCGCGGTGGACCCGGTGGATCATGAAGTCGGATTCGACATTTCTGCTCGAGCATGCGGCCTGGCCGGCCTTCGTGATGGAAACGTCGGGAACCATCCGACACGCAAACCAGGCTGCCATCGCGTTGTTCGGGCCCAAACTGGACGGAGAATCCGTTTCGCTGGCGGCCCTTTGGGATGAGTCAGACGAAACGTTGGAACAATTCCTCGCGCGACTGGATCGAACCGCGCTGCCGATTGTCCGGATGCGATTCATGGTCCGGGGCGGTGCGGTCGCCTGGTATGCCACTCACATCAGCCCAGTCCGGGACACCCAGCGGCGTTACTTGGTCCAGCTGATCGCTGAACATCCCCTTCCACCCACGGGATTGGAAGGCATCGGCGGAGCAATGCCACTGGGCGTCGGTGCCGCTCCATCGGCGCCCCTGGCGCCCCTGACGCCCGCCGGGCCCGGCCCGGGGAGTGACACGCTGTTCATTCACAAACAGAAGCTCGACTGTGCGCTGCACCTGGCCCGGACAGTGTCGCTCGACTTTAACAACGCGCTGGCCGGCATCATGGCGCACAGTTCCCTTCTGCTCGGCGTCGCCGAGCGTGATCATCCCTGGCGCCCGGTCCTCGTCGAAATCGAAAAGGCCGCCCATCGCGGAGCCGAGATCACGCACCAGCTCGCCCTGTTCGGCCGGCCCGAAAAAGACGGCGGCATCCGCCCCGCCGCCAATCTCAACGCGGTCCTGCGACGAGTCGTCGAAAACCTGGGGCAAAACCGACCCGATACCATCGTTTGGTCGTTGCAGCTGGATCCCCAACTTTACTCCGCCAAGTTTGACGAGCCCAAGCTTCAGCAGGCCTTCGCCCGCATCATCGAGAACAGTCTTGAGGCCACCGCTGAGCGCGGGGCGATTGGCATTTCATCGTCCAATCTCGAGGTGACCGTTCCCCTGCACGACGAGTCGGTGGAACTGCCGCCGGGCTCCTACGTTCGGGTTGAGATTTCCGACGATGGCCCGGGCATTCCCCCGCAGCTGCTCCCGCGCATCTTCGAGCCGTTTTTCACGACGAAGGATGGTCATCGCGGGCTGGGCCTGGCCTGGGTGTACGGGATCGTCACCAACCACCGCGGCTTGGTGGCGGTGTCCAGCCAGCCGGGGCGGGGGACGTCGACGCGGATTTATCTCCCTGCCACCCGCCAGCGTCTGGCCGACACGGGAGGGCGGCTGGAAGACTTGCGAGGCGAAGAAACCATTCTCCTCGTCGACGACGAGGAGCTGATCCTGGCGATGGGCCAGGTCGTTTTGGGCGGTTTTGGCTATCGAGTTTTGACCGCCAGTTCCGGCGCGCAGGCGTTCGAGGTGCTGGAGAAATCGGCCTGGCCGATTGATCTGGTGGTGACGGATCTGGTGATGCCGCAGATGAGCGGTCACGAATTTGCCGAGCAAATGCAGCTGCGTTTACCGGGGGTGCCGCTGCTCTACATCAGCGGCTTGGTGCGAGGCGAGGGAACTGAGGGCGAGTCCTTTCTGCACAAGCCTTTCTCCAGCCAGGAACTGTTGACGCGCGTGCGACAGCTGCTGGCGGCGAGGCGAGTGCAGGAGGCCTAGCCGAAACGATTCTGGGTGCGTGAGGGCGCGCGATGGGGTTGCCGTAAATCGCCTTGTCGGTGGTCGGCTGTTTCTGGTTTTATCCCGGCATCGCCGAATCGCAATCAACGAGATCCCCAGCCGAAACGTCCTGGTCCTCCAGCACGCACTGGAGCGTGGTGCTTGCCGCGGGCGCGTCGGCCGGCGCCTCTGCTCACGAAGCTTTGGAGAGACTCTGTCGGTCCTACTGGCCGTCAATTTATCATTACGCCCGTCGTTTGGGTCACACCGACGCGGGCGCGAAAGACCTCACGCAAGCGTTCTTCGAACATTTCCTGGAGAAAGGTTATATCCGGGCTGCCGATCCGCAGCGCGGTCGATTCCGCGGATTTCTGCGCACATCGTTTAAACACTTCACCGAACGGGAGTGGGCCAAGACCCGCGCGCAGAAGCGAGGCGGCGGTCGCGACATCGTGTCGTTCGAAGATTGGCGGGACATAGGACAATTGGAGTCGGTTTCCGCGGAGCGGCCGGATTTGGCCTACGATCGAGTTTGGGCGTTGCGTTTGTTCTCGCAGGCGGTGGAACGACTTCAAAACGAATTCACGGCGTCCGGCAAATCCCTCCAATACGAAACGTTGAAGCCGTTCTTGGATACGCCCGGGGATCAGGCGGCCTATGCCCAGGCCGCGCGACGAATCGATTCCACGCCCAACGCCGTGGCTGTGGCCGTCCATCGCCTCAAACAACGGTTGCGTGAATTGGTGATGGAAGAGGTGGCCAATACCGTCGCCAGCCCGGCCGACGTGGACGACGAGTTTCGACATCTGCGCAATTTGCTGTCGAGTTAACTCCAATGCCTCTCGGAAATTTACGGTTAATTGCAGAATGAGCGATGCCCACTTCCCGAAATTTCGATGGAGGGTTGATGGGTTGTTTCGGAGCGTGCCTGCCCGCGGTGAACTAGGTGGTGATGGGACACGGGTCGTGTCAACGCGATGCGCCCGCACCCCGGCGCTCTCCTCCGGGGCCCCAGGGAGAGGGTGCGCAGTTCTCGGCGGCGAGCGACGGTCGTCCCTCGCTGGATCATCGCGCGCGAAGCCAGGAGCGAACGGCCGACGTGCCGCGTTCCGCTTAAAACGTCTGCATTTCGGGTGCGAAACTTTGTAATTGGTACGCGAGTTTTCGGTAACGCTTGGTAGCGGGGCACTGGATTTTGGCCATGGCGCGGACCTGTCCTCAATGTGGCGACACTCTGCCCGGCGAAGGCTGGCAGGGATTGTGCCCTCGCTGCCTGATCCGGGTGTCGTTCGGTCCTGAAAAAGGCGCCGATCCGGTGGCGACGATGCCGATGCCGACGCCAGTGTCCGGACGGGCGAACGTGCAGCGGTTGGGCGACTACGAGTTGATCGAGGAAATTGGGCGCGGTGGCATGGGGGTGGTCTATCGTGCGCGGCAGGTTTCCCTGAATCGCATCGTGGCGGTGAAGACAATTTTGACGGGGCCAGCGGCTGATGAACGAGCGGTGGTCCGATTTCGCGAGGAAGCCGAGATGCTCGCGCGATTGCGCCACCCGCACATCGTTGCCATCCACGAAATCACCCAGCATTCCGGCCAGCACCTGTTCTCCATGGAATATGTGCAAGGGCGAAGCCTCGCGGAGTGGTTGCGTGACGGGCAAGGGGAGGGGTGCGGACCCGGTCTCAACTCGGATTTTCCCACCATGGCCCTGCTCGTGCAGAAGGTGGCGAAAGCGATTCAATACGCGCACGACCAAGGTATCCTGCACCGCGACCTCAAGCCGTCGAACATTCTGCTCGACGTGACGGGTGAACCCCGCGTCACGGACTTCGGCTGTGCCAAGCGGCTGACGGCCCAGGCCGACATTACCTATACCGGTCACATTGTTGGTTCCCCTCAGTATTTCGCTCCGGAACAATTTTCGTCCGACCGCGGAACCATTGGACCGCGCACGGATGTCTTCGGACTCGGCGCGGTGCTCTACCATCTGATCACGGGAAAACCTCCGCGCCACGGCGAGACGCTTGAGGCCGTGATGCTTCGTGTGATCGACGCGACGCTCGTTCGTCCGCGCCACTGGCGGCCGGAAGTGCCGCGCGATCTGGAAACGATTTGCCTCAAGTGCATGGAAGACGAGCCGTCGCGTCGCTATGGCACGGCGCGGGACGTGGCGGAGGATCTGAGGCGGTTTGCCGCGGGCGAACCGATTTTGGCCCGGCCCGTGAGCAGATTGGAACGTGCGTGGCGATGGACTTGCCGTCATCGGGGGGGCGCAATCGCCGGCCTTTTAATCCTGTCGCTCGCCGCTGTGGCTCTGGGGCTGTCGCTCCGACCGCGGGTTAATCCCGAGTACATTCCCGCGGATGCTGTCCTGACTTCGGCGTTCAGCATGGCCGACGGAGAGTTTGACCCGATCGAGTGGGACATTGACACCGTTTGGACAGGGACGCCGGGGATCGCAAGCATGACCCAGAATCGAACCAACGGCTGGCCCGGGGAGTGTTTGGAGGTTGTGACCGGCCTCCGCCCGAACAGCGAGGGGTTTTCATTTTTTTCGATCCCGTCGCAGCGCTACGATCCTGCCTTGGCCGGCGAGTTGGTTCATCTGAATTGGGAGTATTACGGTTTCACGATCACCAGCATCGACACGCCGACCTTTTATCCGCTCGTGATCCAGGACGGCCGCCGCTATGTCGCGTTGATGGCCGGGGTTCAGGTCACATTCGGCGGGTGGACGGGCCAGACCATTCCGAGATTGGCGGCAACGGACTTCCAGCGGATGGTCGGGACGACGCCCCGGGCTGCGGAGCATCCGGACTTCTCGCCGGCGGGCGCCTCGATCCGGTTTGGTTTTGCCATCCATAGCCACGACCTGGGTAAAGGACACGTGAACATCTTCCGGATTGATAACCTGCGCATCGAAGGCCGATCCCTCTCCGCGGCGGATTTCCCGTGGGGCGACGGCGAATTCGCCGAACGAGAGTGGATCACGTGGATTCATCCGTCCGTCACCAACGCGACGCAGGTGGCGAACCGATCCCGTCGCGTCGGCCATCCGGCGCCGAGCCTGCACGTGGTGACAAGACTTCAGACCAACGCGGCCATCGAAGGCTATTATTTGAGCCGGCGGGCGGTGTATGCGCCTGCTCAGCAAGGGGCGTTGGCTGGCGTTGACCTTCTGATGGAAGGGTCCCTTCCGCGCGAAGCGTATGGCGAATCGATCAACCCGACCGTGAGCTTTGTGGTCGCTCAGGGGGGACGACTATTCCGGCGCGTTGCCAACGGCGACCCGATCAAGTTTGCCAAGCAGAACGATGGCTGGCAGCCCATACGAACGGTCGGTCTGACTGCGAAGGACTTCATGCTGAGCACTGGACCTCAGCAGTTCGACGGTTCGGCGCATCCGGATTTTTCCGAGCGTGGGTTGCCTTTGCGCTTTGGGTTCACGGTGTTCCACGACACCTACTATCGCTTTGCCGACCGCAGGCCGTTTAACGCGGAGTCGTTCTACGACAACTTCCGCGTCACCGTCCATCGTGTCACCACCAACTCCACGAACCCCGTGCCTCAGCCATGAGCACCAAATCATGCGTTACTCCGCGAGGGAGTTTTGGCCCACGAAGAAATACGAGTAAGCACGAATGAATCGGACCGAAACTGAACGCGAGAGTTCTCTCCAGGTTGTCGAGGATGCCTCAGACGGGCAACATCACGAAACTCCCGCATCCATCCGTGTTTATTTGTGTCGATTCGTGGGCAAGCCCTCTTATTCGTGGAACAGGGTGAGCATCGGACTCTCGCGAAAGGCTTGCCCGACAGCCTCGGGTCGCGTCCTCTGGGCGCTCGGTTTGGTGATGTTCGCAGCGCAGATGGCTTCGGCTGCTTCGTTGACGGTCTTTGGGCGAATGATTTTGCCTCCGTCCGGCGACGATTTGCGGTTGGTTCGACGGCTGGAGGGAGCGGGCGGCACGCACGAGGGTCGGCTGGTCGAATCACCGGAACAGCCGAAGCCGCGGTATCAAATTGTCACCCGACTAAATCCACTCGGTGGAGCGACGGATTTCCACCTTCCCCGGTCGTACCCGTTTCAGCCCACCGATGGTCTCTGGCGGGGCATTGACTTTTTCGTTCGAGGGAAATTGACCACGTCGCCGGTGGGCCGACGGGCCAGCGTGGCGCCTGCGATTGGACAAGCCGGCCGAGTCTTCGCGGCACCATTCCAGAGATTCTCCGCTGGTCTGACGCGCAACTACGCCTTCACGAATCTGACCGTGCGCGACTTTTGTGAGTTCACCAACCAGGGGCGCGATACCAATGCTCATCCCGATTTTTCGACGAATGGATCGCCCATCGAAATTGGTTTCGCGCTCCGGCATCCCGCCGTTGCGAGCAGTTCGACGGAAATGGTCGAGATCGATTACTTAATGTGGGTCCAGCGCGTCACTCCTGCCTGGACCGCGGACTTTGCCGATCATGTGTTTCGCGCGGAAGATTGGGAATGGCATACGATTCCTCCGCGTCCCGGCGGACTCGTCCGAGGCGGGCGGGTTTTAAACGGTGGCGAATGGGGCGCCAGCCTCAGTTGGACCAACCACCTTCCAGGAGCGACGAACGGAAGCGCGCGTTGGCATCTCCTGCGATGCCGGCAAGCGTCCTTTGTTCCCAGCCGGCAAGGCGGGCTTGGGGCCGTGGAGGGAGCTTTTGACGGCAAGACGAGCGAAGTGGAATATAACGGCACCCTGATCGCCCGGTTCATGGTGAGCCAGCGGAGCGAAAACTTTGTGGTCAATCAACCCCTCTCGTTCCACCAAGTCCGCGAATGGGAGAGCTTTCGCTGGAATGACTGTCGCGCGGAGGATTTCGCGCTGCTGCGCGACGGGGCCATTGACCCCTCCGTTCACCCGGATTTTTCCACGCACGGAGCGCCCATTCAATTCGGGCTCGCACTGGAAGCCATCGGGCGGAGCGTGGCGAGCGTCGACAATTGGTCGGTGCATCTTCGGCGCGCGGACGGGGGTGACCGGTAGACCTAAAATCGATTCCTAAAACCTGAACGGAGCAGTTGCCCGCCGCCGAATCTGTAAAGCTCCAGGCGGGAAAGCCGCTCTGCCCTCCTTAACGTATCGTCGTTCGGATACTCCTCGTCGCGCATTGCGCCTTTCTTGCTCAGGCCTTTGCGCACCTTCGCCACGCTCGACTGCTCCAGTTAGGTTAAAGAGTCGGAAGAAATCTTGTAATCGAGTCCGCCTTTTACTGTAGAGCTCAGCGATGTGAAACGTTTTGCGGTCGAGGAACCAGTTGGTTCAGGCCTTCCAGGAACTTTATGAAAAAGACTGACCGGAGTTATTTGCTAACAAGAATGCTGATTGTCGTCGCGGCATTGATGGCGTGCGGAACGTCTGGTCGAGCTGCATTAGTGGACTTCTATTTCACGGGCGCCACGACGGATCCTTTGCCCGGTGGGGCACCAGCGGTTGGACACTTAATCTATGATGATCTAAACCAATCGATCTCGGATTTGACCTTCAGCATCGGAGGCGAAGCGGTGGTCAGCTATACTCGAGACACGTTTGGCAACGTCCCAGTGCTTGTTTCGCGACCGGGCGAACGACAGCTTTTCTTGTCCGATTTTTGGGTGGCTGGAAGTCGCTCGCTCTTTTTCTTGGGACTCGATCCGGACCAAGCGTTCGCTGATTTTGGCAGGAGCATTGCGGGGAATGGCAAATGGAGTGACATCGCTCCAGTTCCGGAACCTTCCACGGTCTACGCCGGAATGCTTTTGCTGATTCCCATGGGCTGGTCGGTCGTTCGCCGGTATCGAGAACGCAAACGCTGATTTTGCGCGGCGCGCCTCGGATCTACCCGCGAATCGGCAATCAAGAATGAGTCTGAGAAGAGGCACGCCTCGCTCAGAAAGCCTCGGCACGGTTTTCCCCTCAGTCGTTGGCGCAGCCGGAACGATTCAGTTGGGCAGCGGACAGTTGCGCTGCAGATTCTTGCGACGGCAGAAGCGTGAGGAGCGAGCGTATTGAGATGAAATACGTAAGCGATGAACAACGAAGGCGTTCGCAAGAAGATCAAGCAAACGGCTGCTGGCCAACTGGATCGTTCCGGCTAGGCGTCCGGAGCGACATCCCGGAACCGATCAGTAGGTTCGCTCGCAGCAACGCACGAAGAATCTTCGATCGAGCGATTGCGTGCGACGCGGTGCCTTGGCCCGTCGCGAACTGGAGCTCGCACTTCCGCGGGAATTCGTCCGTCTTCATTCCCCTGCTGTAAGGCCACAAATCCAGGACCCGCGGTCACTGGATCAGTTTTTTCATTTATTTTGAAATCGGAGACGGGTTTCCCGGTAAACGAAGGCGAAATCAGGAAGCGGCATCAGCAATCGTGGCGCCTTTGGACGAAGGCATCTCCGCGATAACCGATGTCCCGCCTCGAATCCGGGGCGAAGGACCATCGGCTCGCTTCTCGTAGCAGCGTTTGTCGGGCTGAGGTCGTGCATTCTAAATCTAGTGCCTATGAATAAACTTGGGTTTGTGATCGGGCTGGTTTTGTTTTCGACGGGGGCCGTGCGCGGGGCCGTGTTGGCGTGGAACAATCCTGCAGGCGGTAATTGGAACGACCCGTTGAATTGGACTCCAAACCAAGTGCCCGGCGCCGGCGACTCCGCGATCATTTCGGCGAATGGCTCGTATTCCGTGGCGATAACCGACGCCCGCACGGTTCTCAATTTGACCGTCGGCGGCGGTTCCGGCAGTCAAACGCTCGAAATATCCGGCACGGGTGTCTGCTCGTTTTCGGGAACCATGGACGGTCCAGGCTTGGTCCGAGTTTTGGGTGTCTTGAACTGGGAGTCCGGTACCATGTCCGGCCCGGGCACGACGGAGATCGCGTCCGGGGGGACGATGAATCTGAACACTGCGACGGGCAAAAGCCTCAACAGTTCCCGTGTCGTCAACAACGCGGGAACGATTGCGTGGAACGGAACGGGCGCGCTTACTGGAACATCCGCGCCGGTCATTAACAACCGTGGCGTCTTGGATCTGACCGCCGACTCAACTCTGAACTGGGGCTTTTCGGGCGGAGTTCCCGTTGTCAACAACCTCGCTTCCGGCACGATCCGGAAATCCGGTGGCGCCGGCACGTTTACGTTCCAGAATTTGACTCTCAACCATTCCGGAACTTTCGATGCACAGAGCGGCAATATCGATGTGCTTGGAGTGACCGTGAACGCGAACACGGGCAGCACGTTCATCGGTTCTGGCACCGCTTTGACCCGGCTCGTCGGCAGTACGTTGACGGCGGCGGACGGACAGACCCCGGGCATCGGTAATCACTTCGAGTTGGCCAGCGGCACGTTCACCGGACCGGGCACAATCTCCATCACGGGCGAGATGACATGGAGCGGAGGATCGATGAGCGCGGCCGGCACGATCCGAGTGGAGTCAGGAGCGGTCCTACTCCTCTCGGGCAGCGGCACCAAGCAGTTTGATAACGGGAGAGTGATCGAGAATCGCGGGTTGATGCGGCATGTCGGAAGTGGCGGGCTCTCCGGGAGCGGTGCTCCCCAGATTCTCAATTTTGGCGAGTATCGGATTGAGAATGACTCTTCGATAAGCTGGGCCTTCAGCGGTGGGCGTCCGGTCATTGATAACCGCCCCGGTGCGGTGCTCGGTAAGACAGCCGGAAGTGGCGTGTTTGACTTCTCGAACGCATCCGTGAACAACGCTGGAACGGTGGAAGCTCAAATCGGCACGATTCGATTGAACGGTGGCGGGACGGAGTCCGGGTTGTTCACGGCGGTGCCGGGTGCGGCAGTCGAGTTCTCGAGCGGAACGTTTGATTGCGCTTCCGGAACGAGCTTCTCCGGGCTGGGCACCCATCGGCTCAACGGTGGCACCATCAACATCTCGTTGACCACAATCGCGACGCTAACGGCCGGAACGCGGTTCGAGTTTTCAAGCGGCACATTGCGGGGGGTGGGCGAAATGGAGGTGTCCGGCACGATGATCTGGACTGCTGGCGACATGTCCGAGGCCGGCACGACTCGGATCATGTCGGGCGCCACGCTCGAGTTGGTTGGAGGCGGCGGCAAGAGCTTCGGCTTGGGACGTGTTATCGAGAACAACGGGCTCGTGCGATGGACGGGCATCGGTACACTGGCGGGATATTCGTCGCCGACTTTTGCCAACAACGGCGAGCTGCGAATGGAGACGGACTCGGCTTTCAATTGGGCCTTCTCCGGAGGCGTTCCTGTCTTCAACAACAACGCCTCTGGCCTGGTCACCAAAACCGCAGGGGCGGGCGCTTTCAGCTTCGACAACACCGCGCTGTTCAAGCGGGGCCCGGTGCGGGTTGAGTCGGGTCAGATGCGGTTCAATAGCGGCGCTACTTGCAGCGGCCAGTTCACCGCGTCGGCCGGAGCGCGAATAGAGTTCGCCGGCGGAACCCACACCTTCGACGGCAACTCTAGCTGGGACGGCGCTGGCACCTATGCGATCCAGGCGACCGTTGCCGTCAACGACGGATTTGCGGTCGCGGCCAATGGATTGGTGCAGTTCACGGGAACTATCCGGGGACTCGGAACGTTTTTGGTCAACGGACAGATGGGCTGGTCGAGTGGCGATATGTCTGAGGCCGGCACGACTCGGATCGCGTCCGGCGCCACGCTCGAGTTGGCCGGAGGCGGTGGCAAGAGCTTTGGCTTGGGACGTGTCATCGAGAACGACGGGCTCGTGCGATGGACGGGTAGCGGTACGTTGGCGGGGTATTCCACGCCAACGTTCGCCAACAACAATACAGTGAGGGTTGAGGCGGACTCCGCATTCAATTGGGCCTTCTCCGGAGGTGTCCCTGTCTTCAACAACAACGCCTCGGGCTTGATTGTCAAAACGGCCGGAGTGGGGCAATTCAAATTCGACAACTGTTTTCTGAACAACGACGGCACGGTTCAAGCCGATGCCGGGACTCTTGCCATGAATGCCGATGGAACCAGCACCGGCGCATTCGTCGCCAGCGCCGGCGGGACGCTGGAGCAGTTGGGTCGCACCCAGACGGATACCGGCGGTGAGCTACGCGTCCTTGCCGGAGGGACCGCGCGCATCAGCGGTGGGACGTTTCGGCTAACGGGTGGTGGCACCTTGACCTCACCCGGCGCGCTGCAAATTGCCGGTGGCACACTTGAACTCGACGCGGCCGTCAATGCGTCGGTCGCCGGCACGTTTGGAATGAGTGCGGGGACCTTGCGAGGGACCGGGACGCTGGCACTGCAAGGCACGGGAACGTGGAACAGCGGCGACATGTCCGAGGCTGGCACGACTCGGATCATGCCCGGCGCCACGCTCGAGTTGGCCGGAGGCGGCGGCAAGAGCTTTGGCTTGGGACGTGTCATTGAGAACAACGGGCTCGTGCGATGGACGGGCAGCAGTACGCTGGCGGGATACTCGGCGCCCACTTTTGCCAACAACGGCGAACTGCGGATTGAGACGGACTCCGCTTTCAATTGGGCCTTCTCCGGAGGTGTTCCCGTCTTCAACAACAACGCCTCAGGCCTGATTGTCAAAACGGCGGGGGCGAGCGCTTTCAGTTTCGACAACACCGCGCTGTTCAAGCGGGGCCCGGTGCGGGTCGAGTCGGGTCAGATGCGGTTCAATAGCAGCGCTACTTGCAGCGGCCAGTTCACCGCGTTGGCCGGAGCACGAATGGAGTTCGCCGGCGGAATCCAAACCTTCGACGGCAACTCGACTTGGGACGGAACCGGAACCTACGCCCTTCTGGCGACGGTCTCCGTTAACGAGGGATCTACGGTCAACGCCGACGGATTGGTCGAACTCACGGGGTCGATCGGCGGACTGGGAACTTTTCTAATCAGCCAACGAACGGTTTGGTCCACCGGTACCATGTTCGGTGCTGGCATCACCCGGATTGCTGTGGGCGGAACGTTGGAGATGACCGGCAATCTCGGGAAATCGTTCGATGGGGGGCGAACCATCGACAACCTCGGCACGATGCGGTGGCTTGGGTCCGGCACGCTTTACGGTACGGGGGGCTCCCAGCTGAATAATCGCGGACTGTTACACCCGCAAGTCGATGGCGTTCTTGACTGGGGATTTTCGGGCGCCCGTCCGCAATTTAACAATTTTCCGTCCGGCACCATCCTCATTGGTGCCAGCGGACCGGCGTCCGCGCAAATTGCAGAGCTGTTCATCCAAAACACCATCGTCCAGCTGGGCGGCACTCTGCAGGTTGACTTGCTCGGCGGTTACAGCCCAAGCATCAACGATTCGCTGACCGTTATTCCGTTAGCGGGGAACAGCGTCGCGAACTACGGAACCTTCGCCACCATCTTGCCGCTCGTGTTCGGAACCGGACTGAAATTCGAACCCCACTACGAACTGGCCCAGGTGCGACTGGTCACTGTCGAAGCGCCGCAGACGACCATCACCCAACATCCGGTCAGCGCAACCGTCGAATGCGGCAACAATCATACCTTCTCCGTCACGGCGACCGGCAGTGGCACCCTCACTTATCAATGGCGCCACAATGGGGTCAACATCGCCGGCGCCAACGGGCCAACGTTTACGCTCTCGCCCGCGCGGAGTAGCGACGCCGGAACATACGACGTGGTGGTGACCGACTCGTCGACCGCCGCCATCAGCAATCCAGCGACCCTCAACGTCTCCGACACCCAACCGCCTACCATGACATGTCCGCTGGACATCGTAACGTCAGCTCCCGACCTGGCCGGCGCGACCGTGACATTTGTGCCGACGGCCAGCGATCCTTGCGACCTCGCTCCCACTGTCACCTGCTCGCCAGCGTCCGGATCGGTGTTCCCGGTTGGGACCACCGCGGTGAACTGCACGGCTCGCGATGCGGCAAACCGCACGGCGAACTGCGCGTTTACCGTCACCGTCTATTTCTGCGAAGAGTTCAGCTTCACCGTGAACCAGGTCATTCCGGACAACGATGCCACCGGGCTCACCAGCACGAAAACCGTGGCGTCACCGATCATCAGTCTGGTCGATGTGAATGTGCTTTTGAAAGTCACCGGTGGCAGGAACGGCGATCTGCACGCGCGATTGACCCACAGTTCGGGCACGTCGTTCTTGTTGAATCGCGTCGGCAAGACGGCGGCCGCTCCCGCTGGATATTCGGAGGCCGGCTTGGACGCGCTACTCGATGATCAAGCAACGACGGGCGATGTTCACTTGTATCAGTTGCAACCGTTCACGAACCCGCTGACAGGGACGTGGCAACCGGACGGACGATCTACTGACGCACTCGCGGTCTTGGACACGGACCCGCGCAATGCGTTGCTGGATCAGTTCAACGGCCTCAATCCCAGCGGGACGTGGACACTCGTCATCGCGGATCGGGCGGCGAACAACGAGGCGAGGCTGTTATCCTGGGGCCTGCAACTGTGCGGCGCGAAGGACACCACGGCACCCACCATCGTCGCCTGTGCGCCGGCCGCGAGCATCGATGCGAATGCTACGTGTACTGCGCTGGTGCCGGATCTGACGGGCCAGGTCAACGCCACGGATGATTCGGGCGTCGCGCCGACCATCACCCAGAGTCCCGCAGCTGGGACGACCGTCGGATTGGGCGGGACGCAGATTACCTTCAGCGTTCGTGATTTGGCCGGCAATACCGCCGCCTGCGTGACGACGCTGACGGCTCGTGATGTTACTCCGCCAACGATTACAACGTGTCCGCCCAATCAGACCGTGCCTGCGACCAGCGGTTGCGATGCGCCTCTGCCGAATCTTGTCCTGCTGGCGGCGGCGACCGATTGCAGCGGGGCGGTGACGCTGTCTCAAGATCCGGTGGCGGGAACGTTGCTCGGGCCGGGTCTGCACGCGGTGACCATTCGGGCGCGGGATGCGGCTGGTAATGAGTCAACCTGCGGCGTGGCGGTGACGGTGACTGAAACCACCGCGCCCGTGATCGCTTCATGCGCTCCGCCGACCAGCCTGAACGCGAACGCCAGTTGTCAGGCTGCCCTGCCGGATCTGCGTTCGCAGGTCGCAGCCACCGATTGCAATTTGCCGTTGACCATCACGCAAACGCCCCCGGCCGGAACGTTAGTCGGGATCGGATCGCACACGATTAACTTCGTCGTCCGCGACGCCGGTGGAAACCAGGCAAACTGTTCGTCGGTGGTCACGGTCGTGGACGTGACCAAGCCGGTGATTACCGCGTGTGCGGCGAATCGCACCGTATCCGCCGGTGCGAATTGCGCGGCGATTGTGCCTGACTTGCGCAGCGAAGTCGTGGCCACCGACTGCAACGGACCGGTCCTGATCACGCAGGCACCTGCGCCTGGGGCGTCGGTCGGCCTGGGCGTGCAGATCATTGTTTTGACCGCGCGGGATGCCGCCGGGAACACCGAGACGTGTAGTGCGACGTTGACGATCCAAGACACGACGGCGCCAGTCATCACGGCATGTGTGCTGAATCAGACATTGCCCGGGGATGCCAGTTGTTCGGCCACGTTGCCAGATTTCCGGGCGAGCCTGACGGCGACGGACTGCAACGAACCTCTGACCATCACGCAGGCTCCGGCCGGCGGTTCGGCGCTGGGGTTGGGCGCTCACACCGTAACCTTCACGATTCGAGATGCGGCAGGGAATACCGCCACCTGCCAGGCGACCGTGACCGTGCAAGAGTCCATCGCGCCAGTGATCACCCAATGCGCGCCGCATCAAACGTTGATCGCTGGAGCGAACTGCACCGCGACCGCGCCCGATTTGACAGGCGTCGTTCAAGCGACGGATTGTGATTTGCCGCTGTCGGTCACCCAGGCGCCGGCCCCGGGCACGCCGCTGGGCTTGGGTGTCAATACCATCACATTCACGGTGCGCGACGCCGCCGGCAATGCCGCGACCTGTACGACCGCCGTAACGGTAAACGACGAAACAGTGCCGACCATCGTAACGTGCGCTCCGAACCGTTCGGCCGCGGGTGATGCCAGTTGCCACGCCCCGGCGCCGGACTTGCGCAGTTTGGTGACCGCAACCGATTGCAACGGGCCGCTCACGTTCACGCAAACTCCGCCGCCCGGCGAATTGCTGGCCACGGGAACTCATCCGATCACCATCGTGGTCGCGGACGCGGCGAACAACGTGATTAGTTGTACCGCGCAATTCACCGTGACTGACACGACGCCGCCCGTCATCACGACGTGTCCGCCAGCGCGCACGCTTCCTGGCGGCGCCGGTTGCAACACGCCGCTCCCGGATCTGCGGCCGGAATTGGTTGCGAGCGATTGCAACGGGCCTTTGACGATCGTGCAGTCACCGTTGCCGGGCGCTTTGCTGACGCCCGGCACACATTCCGTAACGCTTACCGTTCGTGATGCGGCCGGAAATGAAACTCAGTGCTCGGCGGCGGTTACGGTTGATTCGAGCACGGGCTTGGCGATTGCTTCGTGTGCGCCGAATCGAACCATGGCGGGCGATGCATCCTGCCAAGCGGCGCTTCCCGATCTTACCGGCCAAGTCGTGACGTCGAGTTGCAGCCTGCCTGTTACCCTCACCCAAAATCCTGGTCCCGGCACCGTGGTCGGATTGGGCGCTCACTCCGTGACTCTGACGGCCCGGGATAACGCGGGTAACACGGCAACCTGCATCGCAACCGTGACGGTCACGGATGAAACGGCGCCGGTCATCGCGACGTGCGCCCCGAATCAAACGATCTCGGCCAGCGCCGGTTGCCAAGGCTCAGTCCCGAACTTAATTGGCAGCGTCGTGGCCACAGACTGCAACGGGCCGGTGACAGTTACGCAAAGTCCGACCCCTGGCACGAGTGTGGGATTGGGCGTCACGACCGTGACCCTGACCGCGCGGGACGGGGCGGGCAATACCGCGACTTGCACTGCTACTGTGACCGTGCGGGACGAGACGGCGCCGGTTATCGCCACTTGTGCTGAAAATCAGATCGTCGCGGCCAATGCGAATTGCCAAGGCAACGTTCCGAGCTTGGTGGGCAGCGTCGTGGCTACGGACTGCAACGGGCCTGTGACCATTGCCCAAAGTCCCGCGGCCGGTGCCATCATAGGGCTGGGTGTGACCGCGGTGACCTTGACCGCCCGCGACGCGGCCGGAAATACGGCAACCTGCACGGCCACGGTGACGGTGAGAGACCAAACCGCGCCGGTGTTCGGAGCAACTCCGAATTTAACCGTGCCGGCGACGAGCGCTTTGGGCGCGGTCGTAACGTTTGCGGTCACGGCGACCGACCAATGTCCGGGAACGGCGGCGGTCGTGTGCAACCCGGCACCGGGAACGTTGTTTGCGGTCGGCACGACGACGGTGCAGTGCACGGCCACGGACGGCGCAGGGAACCAGGCGAGCCGAAGTTTCACCGTGACGGTCACGACCAGCACCCTCAATCGTCCGCCGATCGCCCGGGCCGACTTGCTGCTCGTTTTGAACAATCAGCCGGTGACGTTCCCCATTTCAGCGTTGTTGCGCAATGACTCGGATCCGGACGGACAGGCGGTTCAGTTTGTCGGCGTCGACACCGCGAGCGCGCGCGGTGGCGTAATCACGGTAACGGGAAGCCAAATCACATATCGGCAACCGCTCACAGGGATTCCATTCCCGGTCGGCCTTGATTCGTTCCGCTATCGAATTACGGACGGCGCCGGGGCGCCCGTCTCAGGGTTGGTCAACGTATTGATTTCGCGAGTGCCGTTGACCGGCATTTTCCCGGCGGCTGCCGACTCCAATGACATTTTCGAAGTGCAGCGAACGGTTGACTTTGTGCAATGGACCACACTGGAAATCGTGCCAGCGTCGAGTGGTCCGCCGATGCTGCTGGATTCGGATCCGCCGGCAGAGAAGGCGTTCTATCGCATCATTCGACGACCTCAAACCGGCCTGTTGCCAACCAGTCCCAAATAGGCTGGGGATTGAGCCAACGATCCAATCAAGCGCCGGTTGCGGTGGCGTTTGGCGGTGTCACTTGGCTGCCTGTCGATTCAGCAAGATTTAACACTCATCAGCATTATGAACTTCGCATCAATCCTCGGACTCAGCCGGAGGGCGGCGGCAATGACCGCAATTGTCATCTCATTAATCTCGGGCGGTGCCGCCTCCCAAGCGGCGTTGGTCGATTTCTATTTTACGGGCGCGACAACCGATCCGACGGGGCGCACGGCGGCGGGGCATTTGCTCTACGACACTGGCAACAACTCCATCTCGGACTTGATGTTTTGGATTGGCGGAGAACCCGTGGTTAACTACTCGCGTGGTTTCATTGCGGGTGCTCCCGAGTTGTTGACTCTGCCGGGCGAGCGCCAGCTTCTGCTGAACGAGCAATGGGTTGCAGGGGGGCGTTCGTTGTTTTTTCTTTCTGACTTGGCCCAGGCACAGGTGTTCTTCGACAATGGCGTGTCCCAGGCTGGAATCGGCAAGTGGAGCGATGTCGCGGTAGTGCCCGAACCTTCCACCATCTACGCCGGACTCATGCTCTTGCTCCCGATCGGCTGGTCCGCGATCCGCCGGCTGCGGACTTCCGCCCGGAATTCATCCGCGACGCCAAAGAGCTGATCGGCTCAACGAAAGCCATCGCAAGAAGGTCGAGCGAACGGTCGCCGGCCAATTGAATCGGTCCGGCAAAGGCAAGCGATGCAGGGACGGACGGCATTCATGGCGGATCTCCCAATGGGCGGGTGTAATTCGTGCGCAGCAGACGGTTTGTCTCAGCGCGGTCGAATCTCTAGATAATTCCGCTAGCTGTTTTGATTGGATCTTTCGCTGGAAAATGTTTGATATCGGAGCCCAACCAGGCTGCGCAACGCAGTTGCAGTTACTGGGGAGACGGATCATCCACATCAGGATAAAAATGAACCAATGGCTTTATGAACGTTTGCATCTCCATTCTTCGAGCGGGGGCCTCGTGGTGCGCTCGTGTCTTCTCTGGCGGTAGTTGCCGGGCGTTGACGTCCGGATTCGTGATGACGGCGGCGGTGGTGAGCGGAGCCCCAGCGGCGACCATCCGTTATTCGGCGGTGGAAGTCTGTTGGACCTCGCGTCCGAATGTCGCCTATCGAGTCGAGTTTGCGTCGTCATTAGCTCCCGATCAATGGACACCATTGGTGGAGGAGGTGGCGAGCGGCGGAGAGAAAACGTGCGTTACGGATCGAGTTGCGGCCGAACCCTCGACCCGGTTTTATCGAATCGTCGAACTGGACACGGTGCCTGCGCCGGCGCCCTTTGACCTCCAGCCTGTGTCGAGTTGGGGCACCGATTGCGGGGAGAGTTCCGGCGGCTGTTGCCAGCCGGAACTCAATCCGTTTGAGGTCAGCTTCCTCGACGTTTCGGCCGGGGGGGGGCCGGGGGTTAAGTTGGACTCGATTTCGACTTCGTTTTTCTGCTGCTCCTGCGTTCGGAGAACGAAGTCCTTTCCTTTGGGTCGGATGTTGAACTCGAGTGAGTTCAATCTGGCGGGATGGTTTCAGACGGCACGGGGGCCGGGCGACTTCTACAGCGTAGCCTCCATGCAGATTGATCTTTATCAAGCGGGCAACCGGGTGGCCCTGCGAACCTTTGCGGCAGAGAATCGGCCAAACAACAATTGTGCGAGCGGGGTGAATCAGATGCCGGAAGCATTGCTGATCTCCGGACAGCCGTTCGTGATCCCGCTGAGTTCATTCGCCGGAAGTGTCGACTTCGACGAGGTCCGAGTGCATGTCCAAGGTTACGGATGCGGGTTGGCCTTCAACAGCATTGCGCTTTCGAATCTGCGATTGACCCGGCAGTGACGCAGCGACTTGAACCTGCGGACTGCTCCGCCTCACCCGGTCTCGATCCCGCAAGGAGGGACTCGCGTGATGCCGAAGCGCGCTTGAGTTGGCGACCGACGGTGGGGTGCGCCAGCGTCAGGCCCTTTTCGAAGGTTGCAGGCCCTGAGGTGCTGACCCGATGATTGACAAGGCGGGCACGTCTGATTTGCTGGTTCGATGCACCGGGCGTTTAGCCCTTCCTTTCTCTGGACGATTTGTTTGCGCGTCGTTGTCGTCGCCTTGGCGGCGCCTTCGTTTTCGCGTGGCGCGGAAGCGCGCACGTCAGTCACGGAGGTGACGTTGGTCGGGGGCGGGAAGCCTGGATTCACGCGGGTGGCTGCGTCGGTCACCGGCGTCGACTTCACCAACCAACTGGCGGGCGATGCATTCCTGACCAATGCCGTGGCCCACAACGGTGCGGGGGTGGCGGTTGGCGACGTCGACGGTGACGGCAAGCCGGACATTTATCTGTGCAATTTACAGGGCCCTAACCGGCTGTATCGCAATTTGGGACAATGGCAGTTCAAGGAAATGTCCATCGGCGACGCGGCCTGCCCGGGTCAGTTTTCGACGGGCGCGGTGCTGGCGGATGTCGATGGCGATGGTGATTTGGATCTGTTGGTGAACGGCATTGCCGCGGGGACGAGAGTCTTCTTGAACGATGGGAAGGGGACTTGGGCCGAGGTCAACGATTCCGGCTTGTCTCGGACGGCATCGGCCACCTCGATGGCCCTGGCGGACATCGACGGCGACGGTGACCTGGATCTGTATTGCACCCACTTTACCGACATCATGTTTTTGTCGGACCCAACCACGCGATTTGCGATGGCGCGGAAAGGGGATCGTTGGGAGGTCACGAAGGTGAACGGCGAATCGACGCGGGCGCCGAAGTGGAAGGGGCGGTTCGAAGCGTTGCCTGACGGCAAGGTGCGGGAGTTGCCGGAGGTGCATGGCCTTTATCGGAACGAAGGGGGCGGACATTTCAAATCGATCGAGAACGAGCCGGGGGTCTATCAGGACGAACGAGGGGCGGCGATCCCGCCGTTTCGCGACTGGGGCTTGGCGGTGATGTTCCGCGACATCAATCGCGACGGCGTTCCTGATTTATATGTGTGCAACGACAACACCTCGCCAGACCGCATCTGGATCAACAATGGAAACGGCACTTTTCGGGCGATTGAAACGTGGCGATTTCGGCATACCAGCCGGTCGTCCATGGGCGTGGATTTTGCCGACTTCGATCGGGATGGCTACGAGGATCTTTTCGTGGTGGACATGCTCGCGCGGGAGCATGCGAAGCGGGTGACACAACTCGTGCGGGATCGCCCGAACCCGCTCGACGTGGAGCGCCTGGAAGAACGGCCCCAGTTCAATCGCAACACGCTGTTTTTTGGCCGGCCGGACGGGTCGTTCGTCGAGGCCGCGTTCATGGCCGGGCTGGCGGCATCGGACTGGACTTGGACCACGATCTTTCTCGATGTGGATTTGGATGGTTACGAGGATCTGCTCGCGACCAACGGATTTGAATTCGACGTGATGGATCAGGACAGCCAGGACTTGATCAAGGAACCACGGAGATACACGGAGGCACAGTTGAAGCGTTCGATGCAGTTCCGACCGCGCTGGCACACGCGCAACGCGGCGTTTCGAAATCGTGGCGACGGAACCTTCGAGCCGGCTGGAGCCCAGTGGAGGTTCGATCATCCGGGCGTTTCGTTTGGCATGGCGACGGGCGACCTGGACGGCGACGGCGATTTGGATCTGGTTGTGAACAATCTGAACGAGGCGGCGGCTTTGTACCGCAACGACGCTCCGGGCGCGCGCGTGGCGGTTCGTTTGCAGGGCCTGCCGCCTAACATCCAGGGGATCAGTGCTCGCGTCGAGTTGGTGGGCGGCGCGATGAGACAGGGGCAGGAGATGATCTCGGGCGGGCGCTATCTCTCCGGGGACCAGGTCATGCGCACGTTCGCCGTCGACCCTGATGGGCAGGCGCCGATGCGGTTGGAAGTTCGGTGGCGCAACGGCAGTCGCAGCACGGTGAGCAATGTGGTGGCAAATCGGATTTATGAAATCAGCGAGCCGCCGGCGTCCCGCCCGGCGGCGCCTGGTTTGCAGCCCGCGGTGCCGGAGCCTCTGTTTGCCGACGTGAGTGCGCTGCTGGGCCATGCCCATGCGGAGGTCGCCTTCGACGACTGGTCGCGCCAACCCCTGCTGCCGCGGAGGCTGAGCCGGTTGGGGCCCGGTGTGGCGTGGCAGGATCTGGACGGCGATGGCTGGGAGGATCTCATGCTGCCGTCGGGCCGTAACGGGCGCATGGCGGTTCGCTTCAATCAGCGGGGTGCGAGTTTTAGGAGGGCCGAAGTAGCAACCGAAGCCACGGGCGATCAAGGGGCGGTGTTGGCGTGGGCGGACGGCCGCGGAGGACGCCAGATTGTCGTCGCGATGTCCAATCAGGAATCGCCTGGCGAAGCGCCATCGGAGCTTGTCACCTACGCGGCCACCAACCTTGCCGTGGTGCGGCGCACACCCTTTGGGTCAGCCAGCCCGGGGCCGATGGCCGTGGCGGACATCGACGGGGACGGCGATTTGGATTGGTTCGTGGGTGGACGATTCCAGCCGGGGCGCTATCCCGAAGCCGTTTCCTCGGCGGTGTGGATTAACCAGAATGGAACGATGGTTCCGGGCGAAGCGCAGAGCGCTCCGTTTCGGTCGGTCGGGCTCGTGAGCGGCGCCACCTTCGCGGATTTGGACGGAGATGGCGCGCCTGATTTGGCGCTGGCGCTGGAGTGGGGACCGGTGCGGCTCTTTCACAATGAACGCGGGGTTTTTAAGGAGGTGACTTCAGCGTGGGGATTGGCCGACCAGACCGGTTGGTGGACCAGCGTGGTGGCCGGTGATTTTGATGGCGACGGGCGAATGGATCTGGCTTGTGGCAACTGGGGACGCAATTCCTTCTATGAACTTTACCAGCCAACCGCGCTGCGCTTGTTTCATGGGGATTGGCTAAGCAATGGGACGGTGCAGATGATAGAGGCCTGGCAAGGGGGAACCAACTGGTACCCGGTTCGGGATCGTGCGTGGCTCTCGCACGGGCTACCAGAGCTTCCGCTCCAAATCACCACGCACGCCGCCTTCGGTCGGGCCACCGTTCGAGAAATCCTGGGCCCGGCGTACGTCAAGGCGGGCATGCTCGAAGCGAGGCAACTGGCGTCGGCGGTGTTCCTGAATCGGGGCGGAAGATTCGAGCTGACGGCCTTGCCGCGGGAGGCTCAGTTGGCCCCGGTCTTTGGCCTGAGCGTTGGCGATGTCGACGGCGATGGCGTGGAAGATCTGTTTTGCAGTCAGAACTTTTTTGGTGCGAACTCGGACCTTTCGCGCGATGACGCTGGCCGGGGTCTTTGGCTGAAGGGCACCGGCCGGGCGAACTTCGCCGCGCTCGATGCGACCGTCAGTGGGATCCGGGTGTTGGGTGAGCAACGCGGAGCGGCGCTGGCCGACTTCAATCACGACGGGCGCGTGGATTTGGTGGTGGCGCAAAACAATGCGGAAACCAAGCTGTACGCAAACCGCGGAGCTCGGCGCGGGTTCCGAGTGGCCCTGGTGGGCCCTCCCGGGAATCCGGATGGAGTGGGCGGGTGCCTACGTTTGGTTTACGGAGACGGGACCAAGGGGCCGGGCCGGGCGGTTCAGGCCGGGTCGGGCTATTGGTCGCAGGACGCACCGGTGCACGTTTTGGGCGGGCGCGAAACGCCTGTGGCGTTGTGGATTCGCTGGCCGGGCGGCCGGGAACAAACGGTGCCGATACGGGTTGGTGAATGGAACCTGCGGGTGGAGCTCAAAGAATGAAGGCGTTGAAACATGGGTGGCGGTTGGGCGCGATGCTTGCGCTCGTCGCGGGGTTTTTTGGGGTGAGCGGTTGCCGGCCGGCGGCGACGGTGGATCCGGGCCCGACCCGGGTGGAACTGGTGCCGATGACCAACTTCGTGCCCATCAAATCCGGCACTTTTCAGCGCATCAAATTTCCCGTGACCATCACGCGCGATTTTTGGATCGGGAAATACGAGGTCACGCAGGGCGAGTTCGCGGCGGTGACTGGACGTAATCCGAGCCATTTTGCGGGGGATTCGAACCGTCCGGTGGAGAAGGTGACTTTTATCGACGCCAGCAATTATTGCGCGGCGGTCACGGCGCGCGAGCGGAAGGCGGGCCGGTTGCCGGAGGGATTTGAGTATCGGCTGCCGTCCGAAGCCGAGTGGGAATATGCCTGCCGGGCCGGCAGCACCAACCTGTTTGCCTTTGGCAACGATGCCGGAGTGGCGGACCAATACGCCTGGACCGCCGAGAACTGTGAGGCGACCACTCATCCGGTGGGGCAAAAGTTCCCGAATGCGTGGGGGCTCTTTGACATGCACGGGAACGTTTGGGAATGGTGCTCGGACTGGTTCGAGCCGTATCCAGCGATGCCGCTCAGCGACCCCGTGGGCCCGCCCACCAGCAAGTACAAGCTGTTCAAGGGCGGAGGCTGGAACCAGGACGTCGAATACGCCCGCGCGTCGAGCCGGTTTATGATGTCCCCTTCCAACGGCATTCATTTCGTGGGTTTTCGCGTCGCCTTGGGGCGGTCGTTGCCTTCGCCTAACCAACCCGGACAACCCGCCCGGCCCGTCGCCGACGATCCAACCGTGCCGCTGCCCGCCGGCGGCCCGATCCCCCTCCAGCCATGAATGTCAAAACGCTGAACCGTATGGGCAAGCTAGGCTGCGCCTGCCGTCGACTGCACCACCGCTCCACGGCCGGACTTGGTCTGATCCTGGTGCTGTCCGCCGCGGCCGCCGTGTCGGCGGACAAGCAGGTGATCAATCCTTACGGACAGACCGAAGGCACCCAACGGGCCTTGGCGGAAAATGCCCGGCGCCAGATCGCGTCGGCAACCAACTGGCAGACCTTTCATGACTTCCGTTTCGTGGATCGGGTGGAAGCCAGCGGCATTCAATTCGAGCATCATCCTGTCGACGACGGCGCCCGCGATTACAAGGCCGTGCATTACGATCATGGCAACGGGCTGGCGGTGGCCGACGTGGATGGGGATGGGCGGCTGGACCTTTATTTCGTGAACCAGATCGGAGCCAGCCAGCTTTGGCGGAATCTGGGTGGCGGCCGGTTCGAAGACATCACGACCAATGCGGGCGTCGGCTTGGCGGATAAGATCGGGGTCGGAGCATCGTTTGCAGACGTGGACAATGATGGCCGGCCGGACTTGTTCGTGACCACGGTGCGGATGGGAAACGTGCTGTTCCGGAATCTGGGCGGCGGCCGATTTCAGGATGTGACCGCGGAATCGGGCCTGGCGAAGGGGCGCGCGGCGCATTCCTCTGGCGCCACGTTTTTCGACTTCGATCGCGACGGCCGGCTGGATTTGTTGGTGGCCAATGTTGGCGTGTATACGCGCAACGAGAAGGGGAGGGGCGGCTTTTACCTCGGTCGCTCGGATGCGTTTCAAGGATGGCAGTTTCCGGCGCGGAGCGAACAGAGTGTGCTCTACCGAAATGTCGGCGGCGGGAAGTTTGAGGATGTTTCCAGCGCGATGGGCCTGGAGCATCGCGGCTGGAGTGGTGATGCCACCTTCTGCGATTTGAACCAGGACGGCTACCCGGACCTGTACGTGCTGAGCATGTCGGGCGACGATCGGTTTTATGAAAACGATCATGGGCAACGGTTTGTGGATAAGACGGCGCTCTATTTTCCGAAGACGCCATGGGGCGCCATGGGGGTGAAATTTTTCGACTACAATCTCGACGGCCTGATGGATCTCTTCGTGACCGACATGCACTCCGACATGACGACCGCGCAGATCAAGACTGGCGACCGGGAGTTTACGCCCGCCTTTGCGAAACGGAAAAGCGATGTGTGGTGTTCGGCGGAGTGGTCGCCGGCGGCGCAACAGGGCGCGTCGAACAATGTTCTGGGGAATGCGTTCTATCAGAACCTGGGCGGCGGACGTTTCGCCGAGGTGTCGGCTCAGCTGGGGGTGGAGACCTATTGGCCGTGGGGCGTGAGCGTCGCGGACTTCAACGCCGATGGATACGAGGACATCTTTGTGACCGCGGGCATGGGCTATCCGCTGCGATATGCGAACAACTCGATGCTGTTGAACGAGCGCGGGCAACGATTTGTGGACAGCGAGTTCGTGGTTGGCATCGAGCCGCGTGCGGGCGGAAGATTTGAGAAGGAATTCTTCAGCCTCGACTGCTCCGGGGACGATCGGCGCCATCCGCTCTGCCGGGGAAAAAGCGGCGTGGTCGGCGTGATGGGAACCTTGAGCTCGCGATCTTCGGTTGCGCTGGACCTCGATGACGACGGTGATCTCGACCTCGTGACCAACGAGTGGAACGATCGTCCGCAGGTGTTGGTCAGCGATCTGTCGGCCCGGACCACGCTTCATTTCCTGCAGATCCGGTTGGTCGGGACCGTCTCCAACCGGGACGCCCTGGGCGCGACTGTTCGTGTCCAAGCGGGCGGTAGAACCTTCGTCCGTCAGCATGACGGCAAGTCGGGCTACCTGGCGCAGAGTTCCATGCCACTCTATTTTGGTCTGGGCCCGGCCACGTCGATCGAGCGCGTGGAAGTCAATTGGCCGTCCGGGCGAAAACAAACGTTGACCAGCGGGCTCTCGATCAATCGTTCGCTCACGATTACGGAGCTGCCTTGATCGGGCGGTAGCCAGCCTGCTGATACTCTGGGGCTGCGGGGACGAAGGCGCGATCGAAGCGGGGCGGGGGAGCGTTCAGCACATTGTTGGTCGGCGAGACCGCGCTTTTGGCGTCGAGCACGGGGCCGTCGATGAGGCAGCCGGCAATCCGGGCGCCGGCGTTGACGTCCAGTTCATAGCGCGGGAAGCCTTTGAGGCCGGCTTCGAGCCGGTTGCTGACAAAGATGCAGTTCGCGTAGGCGCTCATTCCGCCGAGATCGTCGACGGCGTTGCGATTTCCGGTGAACGTGCAGTTTTTGACCAGTGCGCTGGAATTCCAAAAGATGGTCATCGCCCCGTTGTTCGTGAACGGCTTTTCACCCGACTCCTTCGCCACGGGATCCTCGCCCAGGTTGGAGACGTTGCCGACAAAGAGGCAGTTGACGATGCGGGCGAAACTGCCGGCCAGAAGGTCGATGGCCGGCCCGGTGCCTTGGGCGCGATTGTCACGGAAGACGCAATTCTCGATCAGGACGGCCCCCTGGCGAAAGCCCATGTGCTGAACCGAGAGGCCGGCGCCGCACGGACTGGAAAAATTGTCGACGATTTCGAGATTTAGCAGCGAAGGATAAGAGCGGCCAAAGACTTTGATCGCGCCCCCGTCGGAATAGAAGAAATGGTTTTTGGGAATGCGCGCGGGCTCCATTCGTTCCGTGCCCTCCTTGGTGAGAAATCCGTTGGCACCCGTCAGGCGGAATCCTTTCAGCACCGTGTTGGATGAAATCGCGTCGCCGAAATAGACGACGTGATTGACGACAGCGGGGTAACCGCGGTCGGTGGGGCGGGAGAGTTCCGCGTTGGCGGCGGTCAGCGTGACGCTCCCGATCGCTTCGAGTTGAATGCCGTTGTGGGCCCTGTTGAACCAGATCATCGCCTGGCGTCGGGAACTGGGGCGATACTCGCCGGCGTGAACCTTGACCGCCTTCACAACCTTGTTGGTGGCGGCTTGATCCAACGCGAGTTGGATGTCGTCGCCGGGAAACACGTGGTAGCCGTCAGCTTCGAATCGGATCGCCGCGTTCGCAGGCTCGGAGAAAAGCCCCAGGGACAACAGGGCGACGCTGACCGCCAATCGCGTGGTGAGTTCCTTCATTGCAGGTCGGTGTGAATTCGAGTGTCGACGCGCCGGGCGGAACAGCACAAGGCAATTTCTGTTCGTCGACATGGGTTGGCAACGCATGAGACGGATTGACTTGAACGATGAGCCTAATGCGTTAGGTGGGTGGCGAGAGGTTAGGCGGGTGGCATGAGCGCGAGTGTGCGCTTCTACGCGGGCAACCCTGAGCCGATCGAAAGCAGGTCACGTGAAAAATTTCGGGAATTTCGCCACTCATCCCTTGACAATCTGTGACCCGATTTGCTAATCGCTTCTTCCGTCCAAAATCATTCAGCCCCCAACCGGCCCTACAACTATGCGAATTAAACCACTGTCGTTGATGTTGGCGGCGCTACCTTTGTTCGCAGCATCGGTGCGCGCCAACGATATTGAACCAGGCAAGGAGTTCTACACGGTCATCAAAGCTCCGGCTCCAATTGTGGTCGATGGCGACTTGTCGGAGTGGGCGGGAGTGCCCGTCCTTGCCGATCCAAAATTTGCAACTCCGAAGGGCACAGGTGCCGGTGGCACCTATGTTTTGTTTGAGGAGTATCAAGGCGGGACATGGACTGGGCCCGACGACCAAACTTCCGCGGTGCAGGTTGTCTATGATGCGGACAATGTCTATTTCGGATTCGTGGTGACCGACGAGTATCACGAAAACGCTGCCAATAGTGCGTGGAATGGCGACTCGGTGCAGTTGATGATCGCCAGCGCAGATCGGACGGCGCAGGTCGCGCTTTACAACTACGCGCTGGGTGGCGTTGAGGGCGCGCTCGGGGCCACCATCGTCATGCACGAGGCCGGTCCTGGTGGTACGACCGCTGTCGTGACCCGCAATTCCACCACGAAGCGGACCACCTACGAGATCAAGCTTCCGAAGGCTGCTCTCGGCCTAACCGGATTGGGCGCCGGAACGCAGTTTGGCTTGGGCATGGCGATCAATGACGGCGATCAATTGACCCCCGGCCAGCGTGGTTGGGGCGGGTTGGGCGCCCATTCAATCGTGTTCGGCAAGTCGCCCGGCGAAACGGCGCTGATGACGTTGGCGGCTCCGCCACCGCCGACCAATGACATCGAGCCCGGCAAGGAGACGTACACGGTGACCTTCGCGCCCAAGCCGATCGTGCTCGATGGTAATCTGAACGAATGGTCAAGTGTGCCGGTTTTGGCTGATCCAAAGTTTTCAATCCCGAAGGGCTCCGGTCCGGCGGGAACCGGTAACTACGTCCTGTTTGAGGAATACCAGGGCGGAACGTGGACGGGCCCCGACGACCAGACCTCCGCGGTGCAGGTTGTTTACGATGCAGACAATGTTTACTTCGGCTTTGTGGTGACGGACGAGTATCATGAAAATGCCGCGAACAGTGCCTGGAATGGAGATTCGATCCAGCTGATGATCGCCAGCGCCGATCGCACCGCGCAGGTGGCGCTTTACAACTACGCGCTCGGCGGCATTGAAGGAGCGCTGGGCAGCACCATCGTCATGCACGAGGCTGGCCCCGGTGGAACCGAAGCGGTGGTTACTCGCAACAGCACGACCAAGCGCACGACCTACGAAATCAAGTTACCCAAAGCTTCTTTGAACCTGGCCGAACTCACATCCGGCGTTCGGTTTGGTCTTGGCATGGCGATCAATGACGGTGATGAACTGACTCCCGGCCAACGTGGCTGGGGCGGTCTGGGTGCGCATTCCATCGTATTTGGAAAGACGCCTTCGGAGACGGCCTTGATGACTCTGGCCCCGCCGCAGCCGGCTCCTTCCAATGATATTGAGCCCGGCAAAGAGTTTTACACCGTGGTCCGTAAGCCTAATCCGATTGTTCTCGACGGTGATCTGAGCGAGTGGACCGGCGTTCCCGTCTTGGCTGATCCGAAGTTCTCGATTCCGAAGGGCTCCGGCCCCGCGGGAACCGGAACCTACGTGCTGTTTGAAGAATACCAAGGCGGAACGTGGACCGGTCCGGACGACCAGACCTCCGCGGTGCAGGTCGTTTACGATGCTGAGAATGTTTACTTCGGATTTGTCGTGACCGACGAGTATCACGAAAATGCTGCGAACAGCGCCTGGAATGGTGATTCAATCCAGCTGATGATTGCCAGCGCCGATCGTACGGCGCAGGTGGCGCTTTACAACTACGCCTTGGGCGGCATCGAGGGTGCCTTGGGAAGCACCATTGTGATGCACGAGGCTGGCCCCGGAGGAACTGAAGCGGTGGTTACCCGTAACGGCACGACCAAGCGGACCACTTACGAAATCAAGTTACCCAAAGCGTCCCTGGGAATCACCGATCTCGTCGGAGGAACCCAGTTTGGTTTGGGCATGGCCATCAATGACGGCGATCAATTGACCCCCGGCCAACGCGGCTGGGGTGGTTTGGGAGCGCACTCGATCGTGTTCGGCAAGACGCCCAAGGAAACGGCGTTGATGACGCTCGCCCGCTACAACGACATTGAGCCCGGCAAGGATCGGTATACGGCCACGGCGGCCGCCAGCGGTATCGCGGTTGACGGCAGCCTTTCTGAATGGTCGGGCGTGCCGGTCCTGGCGGATCCGAAGTTTTCCATTCCGAAAGGAACGGGCGCCAACGGGACGGGAACTTATGTCTTGTTTGAAGAGTATCAGGGCGGAACGTGGACTGGCCCGGATGATCAGACGTCTGCGGTTCAGGTCGTTTACGACGCGAACAATGTGTATTTCGGGTTCGTGGTGACGGATGAATACCACGAAAATTCCGCGAACAGCGCGTGGAACGGCGATTCTGTCCAGTTGATGATTGCCAATGCCGACCGCACTTCGCAGGTCGCCCTCTACAATTACGCCTTGGGCGGGATCGAGGGCGCCTTGGGAAGCACCATTGTGATGCACGAGGCGGGTCCCGGCGGAACCACAGCGGTCGTGATTCGTGACGGGCTCAACAAGAAGACGACCTACGAAATCAAGCTGCCGGCCTCCGCCCTCGGCTTGACTCCGCCGCTGACCATTGGAACTCAGTTCGGTCTCGGCATGGCCATCAACGACGGCGACCAACTCACTCCCGGTCAGCGGGGATGGGGCGGTCTGGGTGCCCATTCCATTGTCTTCGGCAAGAGCCCGGAACAAACCGCTTTGGTGACCCTCGGTTCGGCCAGCAGCGGCGGCGCGGTGTTCTTCCTGTCCGCCATTGCTCCGGCAATTGACAACTTCTCGTTCCGTGCGAATGACAAGGCGCCATCGATTGTGAATCCCGCCTCGGCGAAGCTGCGCATTGACGGACGTTTGGTCAACCTGACTGCCAGCCCCAAAGTGCTGGATGCAACCGACTTCACCTACGTTCCCTCTCCGCCCTTCTCCCCGGGCAATCACACCTACTCCATTGAGGTGAAGGATACGGCGGGCAATACGGTGACGGATTCCGGTAGCTTTGTGACGCCAGTCTACACGGGCGTGCCCGCCACGGATAAGGCTTTGTCCGTCAATGCGAGCAAGCCTGGATTCAGCATGCGCATCTTCCAGAATCATTTCTGCTCGGGAGATTTCTGTAACGGAGCGAAGGATCTCGCTCGGGCCGAGGCGATCATCGATGGCACTGCAGTCAATGAGTTCGGTGAGCCGTTGACGTCGTCTGACAACCTCGCCGACCCGAGTGCTACTGGGGTCGCCAGCGGCGCAGGCGTCCAGCAGGGCTTGCTCGTCAACTTTGAGATTCCCACGGTGATCAATCTGAGCCAGGTTGGCGGCGAGTCGAATGGCTCGTTTACGCCGGACGACCAAATGCCGGGTATTCCTGGAACGTTTTCCAGCGATGACGGCATCGTGGCCGAATTCGTGACGTTCGTCGAACTGCCGGTAGGGCAGGTGACCTTGGGCGTCACGTCGGATGATGGGTTCCGCGTCCAGTTGGGCCAGATCAAGGATCCCACCCAACGGATTCTCCTGGCTGAATCCGAGATCGCGTCGACGACGACCTTTAAGTTCGTTGTCCTGTCCGCGGGTGTTTACGCATTGCGCACCGTGTACTTCGACTACAACGTCGCCGCGCACATCGAGCTGTTCAGCGTCAAGCGGGATGGCACTCGAGTGTTGCTCAACGACACTGCGAATGGCGGCTACCGCACTTACAGCACCGGCGTTCCAGCTGGCAATGGTTACGTCGTGCAGGTGCGCCGAGCCGCCGGGGCGGTCGAAGTATTGTGGTCGGAGCCCGGAACCGTCCTCCAACGGTCGACCGACCTGCAGAATTGGACCGATGTGGTCGGGGCTACGTCGCCCTTCCGGCCGCCGGCCGGACCCGGTAGTCCGTCCTCGGTCTTTTACCGGTTGAAAAAGTAGCCTCGGGCGGTGGCTTGAATCGCAGAGGGCCGGACCATTGGTCCGGCCCTCTTTTTTTGGGTGTCCGCCCGTCGCGTTGACTTGGCTGGCATTGGAAAATATAGTCCCGGCATGCCAACCGACGGCAAAATGGCCGCCAAGCAGAAGTTTTTGAAATTCCTTCAGGGAAAGGCGCTGCGCATGACGGCGCCACGGCAGGCGATTATCGATACGGTGTTCAGCACTCGTGAGCACTTTACGGCCGATCAGTTGTTGGAATGGGCGCGACAACGTGACCGTTCCGTGTCGCGAGCGACCGTCTATCGCACGCTGCCATTGCTGACGGAAAGTGGGCTGGTGCGAGAAATGGATTTTGGCCGGGATCAGAAGTACTACGATCCGAACTATGCTGACCACCCGCACCACAGTCATCTCATCTGCAACGACTGTGAGCGGATCGTGGAGTTCGAGAGCGAAAAGATCGAGCAGATCGAAAGTGAGATTTCCCAAAAGCTTGGCTTCAGCATCAAAAGCCAGCGCCTGCAAATCAATGGGAGCTGTGAGCAGATGCGCAAGCTGGGATCGTGCAAGAACAAGGGGTGCTGATCGGTCGCCAGCGGAGGTAGTCGGGGGCCGGGGTCAATTTGATGGAGGTCTCTTCCGTGCTTCCTTGAGCATCCCTAGGCTGGTAACGCCAGACCATAGCCAGGCAATCCCGCAAAGGGGCACGCCCAAGCCCAGCGCCCATTGATAGGGACGATAGGCCGCATGAAACTCGGCTTCAGACCAGCCCGAATGCTGGACGTAGCGGACCACAGCCGAGAGGTAGATCAACAGATATCCCACGGTGAGACAAAACCCCGCTACCATGATGAGCGCTTGAGGGTAACCTGTTCGTCGGCCAGCTATGATTGAGCCCAGGCCGGGGAACGCGAGTTGATTGATGGCGGCACACAGCCAAAGGGGCGGTCTCTTGCCAACGGGGGCGTTTGGGCCGGGTCCCATCGTCGGCAGATTCAGGGGGTCCACTTGAGCGCGGTGAGATCGCCCGGCGGCACCTGTCGAATGGTGCCGTCGGCGAGCACGATAGTGACGAGACCACTATGACGAGGGGTTGCGGCCGACTGTCCAGCGGCAGTGTTCCACCCTGAGTTGGCCTCAAACAGGAGCACGGTCTCTGGCGGCACCTCAAATTTGGTCTTTCCGGCGACGGCCGAATTGAGGGCGAACCCACACCGCAAATCACCGCGAGCCGGGCACTGAAAACTGTTGAGTCCATTCACCCCGGATTGGATCGCATCGCACCACGTTGCGGCGGGAGGGAAGCGATCGTTGTTGTCGTTGGCGTGCCGTCGGATGGCTTCCGAGAGTTGGCGGGCGTGGTCGAGGCACTCTTGGGCGGGATCGAAGTTCCCCAAGCCGGCGCGTTGCGCTCTTTGCTGGGCCACGATGGCGGTGACCACGAGCGGGGGGAGGGTCAGGAGAAACAAGACGGATAGGACCAGGCCGGTGATGGCGAGTCCGCGACCTTTCAACTGGCCTTGATTCCGGGCGATTTTCCGGAGGGCAAACACGCCGGTGATAATCCCGGCCAAGCCGGCTAGACCTGCCGTACAAGGGGCAAGGATGCCGATGACAAGCGTGGCGATGGCCAGTCCGCTCGTCCGTTTTTGGCCTCCGAGCGTGGGGACTGCAGAACTGGGGCCTCCGGGCGGGGGTGCCTTCTGGCGTCCGCCGGCCAGGGCTGTGGCAAATTCGGGGAACTCGCTGAGCGGACGCCAAATGGGCTCGCCGTCGCGGCGAATGCGCGAGCGGGCATCAAGGCGCCGTTCCGCGATCCATCGCTCGACCACGGATGCTGGTGCCGGGCCGTATTCCTTTTCGTCTGCGCCTTTGATGATGTACATGCGCCGAGTCAACTGCCACGTGATGCGGCCACTAGTTCCTCCAGCTTTGCCTGGGCGCGGCCTTCGTCGATAATCTGCGCGGCCGCGTCCCACCCTTCGGCCACCGTTCGCACGCGCCCGGCGACGAACAGCGCGGCGCCGCTGTTGAGAAGGACAGCGTCCCGTTTAGGCCCGCGGTCTTCGCCGCCGAGAATCCGGCGGATGATGAGTGCATTGGCCTCGCGACTGCCTCCCGCCAGATCCGTGAGCGATGCTCGTTGCAACGGAAAGTGATCCCGCTCGAGCGATGAAGTGGCAAATCCCCTATCTTGGTAAAACTCGGCGATCGCTGTATCGCCCAGGGTGGAAATCTCATCGAGATAGGCGCTGTGGCCAGTCGCGTCGCTGGACGGGTTAGGCATCTCCACCTTGCCGCTGACGACCATCCCGCGACGCACTCCGAGTGTTTTGAGCACCCGCGCCATGCGTTCGCAGAGATCTGGACGAGGTACACCGATTAGCTGACAAGATGGACGAACAGGATTCAACAACGGCCCCAGAAAGTTGAAGATGGTCCGCTGTCCCCGTTCTGCGCAGAGGCGGCGTGCGGGGGCGATGTGTTTGAAGGCGGGATGAAATCGGGGGGCAAAGAAAAAAGCGAAGTGGTGATGACGGAGACTCTCGGCTGCTTCCTCGGGCGAAAGGTCCACCCGAATGCCGAGTGCTTCGAGGACATCCGCGCTTCCGGATTGAGAGGTGACCGCGCGGTTGCCGTGTTTGGCGACCGTTACTCCGGCAGCGGCCGCTACCAAGGCCACCGTGGTTGAAATATTGAACGTGTTCAGCCGATCGCCACCCGTGCCACAAACATCGAGGACCTCGCTGGCACGAACGGACGAAGCCAAGGTTGGCGAGATGGATCGATCCCGGAGTTCCCGCGCAAATCCCGCGATCTCCTCCGCCGACTCGCCCTTCGTGGCCAAGGCGGTGAGGAATTCCGCTTTGGTTTCGACCGGCACGGCGTCGGCGACCAAGGCCGCCACAGCGCGTCCGATCTGCCCGTCGGTGAGAGCATGGCCCGCGCCCAATTGCTGAAGGAAATCCCGCAACACGCGGGCGACTCTAGGGTATGGCCTGGCATGTGGCCAGCTTGTGTTTGGAGATATGGACTGTTGACCGAGGCTGATTGCCCAGCCATATTGCGCCCGTTGCTTTCCGGGGGCGTACTGGTTTCGACCTGAGGGAGACGCTGGAGGCGGCATGCCGAGGACGATGCGTTGGCCTCGTAAATCTTCGCATCAAACATTAAGAGCTAACGAAGAGTTGGCCCTCGCGGCCTAAACCACCGCGACGTTCATCGGTGGACGCCTGCTACATCGAATGAACGCCATTTGCAGGCATGGCCGAACGCGGAGACCGCGCGGGTTCGGCCGAGACTATTTCATGCGGACTAAGCAGTGGGACTCGAGTTCGGGCGCCATCCCATAGCCGACAAATCTTCCCGGACTAAGCATGTAGTCGCGGCCGGTGAATTCGTCATGGGACAGGGGTTCAACTCCCCTCGCCTCCACCATTTCGTGTGTTCATCCACTGAACACCTAATCCGGAACGATTCAGTAGGGCGCCGACGGTTGCGCCGCAGATTCTTGCGAAGGCCGAGATGAAACACGTAAGCGACGAACAACGAAGGCTTTCGCAAGAAGATCAAGCAAACGGCTGCTGCCCAACTGAATCGTTCCGGCTATGCTCGACGCCGGTGAAATCCACCCAAGAACTGATCGCAGTTTACGGCTCGCTGCTGCGAGCCGAGGGCGGGCTTTCGGCCTTGGGCGCAGCCGCCTTGCTCGCATACATTGGGCCTGCCCAGATTCGTGGCGAGCTGTTCGATTTGGGCGATTACCCTGGCCTATGCTGGGACGGGCAAACGCCCCGCGGTCAGGTTGGGGTGGCGGGGGAACTGTTCGCCATCCGGGATTCGAGCGTGCTGGCGATCCTCGACGATTACGAAGGGTGTGGTTCCGGCTCGGCGCGACCCGACAATTCCGTCGGGTTTCAACGCCGGCGCGTGCCCCTGATCCAGCCGACCGTGGAGGCTTGGGTTTACCTCTACTACGGATCGGTGATCGGACTTCCCCGCATCTTGGGGGTGACGTGGTCGGAATACAAAACGGCCAGACGCTGAGAGCGGGTCAAGGTTCGTAGATCCTGGCCCGGAAGAACCGGGTGACGTCGTTGGTGGCAGGCACGATGACTCGGGTCACTCCCGTCGTGCTCGAAAAGAACGGGCGATTCGCCGGCACGTTGAGGAATTGCCAGGCCGAATCCGTGAGGTTCGTGGACCACTGGAACTCGATGCCCCGGTTCGGGATTTGCTGATAACTGAGGATGATCTGGTTC
The DNA here is from genome assembly GCA_044230345.1 of Limisphaerales bacterium. Classification (GTDB taxonomy): domain Bacteria; phylum Verrucomicrobiota; class Verrucomicrobiia; order Limisphaerales; family JADJPG01; genus JBGARF01. The sequence continues at coordinate 95,918 of JBGARF010000022.1, read as the reverse complement.
CCGGTTCGTTCAGCCGTGACCGGCCAATTGCTTTCGCTGGACTTGGGATCGGTGCCCGCAAGGTATTCCTGCAGATTTAGGCCGCGATCCAGGTCGGGATCCGCCGTGCTTGACGCCTCGGGCGCGGCGGAAGATCCGAAGTAATTCGTCTGCCACTGGGTAAAGGTCAGATACGATCGCAGGTCATTCGTAATCCAGCGTTGAAACAGGCTGACGGCTTCTTCGTCGACGATGGAGCTGGAAAGGGGCGGCATTCGGCTGCTGCCGATCGTCGAGATCCGACTTACAATCATGGAGGATTCCGGATGTCCTGGGACAAACGTTCGCATGGCTGGATTGCCCCCGTTGTTGGCCAGCAAACCGTTCACCAGACCGGCCTGGGAGAGCGGAGTGAAGAGGCGGGTGTCAAACGTTCCGAGCCCGGACCCGCCGGGCGCGTGGCAGAAAGAGCAGTTGACCGCCAGATAAGATCGGACCCGCTGTTCGAGGCTGGTTTCCTCGTCGGATGGCCGGGCGAGGGCTCGGAGCGTGTGGATCTCGGGCGCGCCGGAGACCGCGCCGAAGTAGCCAGCGTTGTTGAGAGCGCGGATTTGGTTGTCGGTTATTCCACCGTAGTCGAAATCCCGGTTGAGTTGCGCGGTGTGAAAACCCAACGCCAGCCCGCCTTGCGTTGGGCCGGTGTGACAGCGCAGGCACTCGGCCTGACTCGGATAATGCCAGACTTGGGTGCGGAGGATGCCGCCTGCCGCGTCGTAGACGAGCAGCGATTCGTCCTGACCCGTCTCCGGAACGAGCGACGCATTCGTGGCCGACTCTCCCCATCGATAAGTCACCCCGTAGACCCCGCTGGCATTGTCACGCACGAGCAGGCGGGTTTCGAGGCGCCGACGGGAATCCGGTATGCCATTAGTTAGCTCCAGTTCAAAGTGTTTGACCCAGACGGTGCCCGTAGGAAATGACCAATTCTGACTGGCACGATAGGCAATAGTCCGGTTGGTTGGCACGTAGAACCAACGCGACTTGGAGGCAAAGTCAGACCAAAACGGCAAGTTGACGTCGTAAGCAACAAACCCCGGCGCCGGTCGGAGCGTGGCCAGGTCGCTGAACACTCCCGTGTCGGCCAGCGTGGGAGGGATGGGCCCGCCCGAAACGGGCTGGTAGACCAGGCGCTTGACGGTGTCGTCGTTCGCGTCGCAAAGCAGCGCGTCGCCGTTGGACGGATCCACCCCGAAACCGACGACTCCCGTATCAACGAAAAGCCGGAAGAAGGGACTCGGTGATGCTCCCGTGTAACGGGTGGCCCAGACATTGCCGCTGACGTAGTCAGCGAACAGATAGTGGCCAAAGAGGGCAGGAATTCGTTGGCCCCGATAGACAATGCCGCCGCTGACGCTGGCGCCCTGATTGGTGCCGTTGCCGCGCCCGTAGTCGAGGATTGGATTGAGCGCAGTCACTCCGGCTGGGGCGGCTTTTGGCCCGGCAATGAATCCTTCGCGGAAGGCCCATCCATAGTTCCCGCCCTTGACGATGATGTCGATCTCCTCGCGCGCACCCTGGCCCACGTCCCCGCAGTAGAGCTGACCAGTTTCGGAATCAAACGAGAAACGCCAGGGATTGCGCAGGCCGACAGCATAAAACTCAGTCCGCACCGCGGCCGGATTGAGCGTGCGCCCCTGCCAATTGGTCACGCCCACAAAGGGATTGTCGGCGGGCACCCGATAGGTGCCGGCCCCGATGGCTGGATGCGGATTTGGCACGACGTTCTCCTCCCGGTTGTCCACGTCTAAGCGGATGATGCCGGACCAGAAGTCTTTGTCGATGAGCTGGCTGTTGTTGTATTGATCGTTGCCGCCGCCCTCGTCGCCTAACGAAACATAGAGGTAGCCGTCGGGACCAAAGTGGACATCGCCGCCGTTATGGTTGCTCGCGTCGTCCGGCATCGTGAGGATGGGTTGTTCCGACGTCGGGTCCGCTGCGTTCGGGTTGTCGGCGCGCGTTTGGAAGCGGGCGAGACGTTGGTGCAGTTGGCCTCCGGGCACACTGGTGGTCGAGTAGTAGACGTAAAACTGGCGATTGGTGGAATAGCCCGGGTGGAAGGCCAGGCCGAGCAGGCCTCGTTCATCCGAGGGGGCGCCTCCGGCCACCCGGCTGACGATGTCAAGAAAAACGGATCGTGTCGGGCTGGCGAGGTTGGTGATGACAGAAATGATTCCGTTCTGCTCGATCACAAATGTGCGGTTGGTTTCCCCGGGTGGCGTTCTGACTCCCATTGGGTCGAGGAAGGTCAGATTGCCGAAGGCGTTCACGGTGGTGTAGCCCAGCACGGGTGGGGAAGGGGGCATTCGCAGCGTGCTGTTGCCGGTGCGGTTGGTTAGGCCAAAGGGTTGCGTGCGGCCCGGGAAAGTCACGGCCAAGGCGAGCGGAATAAGCGACCAGGCGGGGAGTGAAAAGGTGACTCGAACAAAGGCACGGCGAAGGTACTTCATGGTGGAGGAGGCTAGCGTGCGGAAAGGCGTTGTCAAACAAAGGCCGGCCTTCAGCACGGGGGCTGGTCGGTTGCCGACAATTGCCTTCTCATTTGCCGGTTTGCAGGCCACTGTCGCCCCGAGATGACGAGAAAGACCAAGATCATTGCAACGCTCGGTCCGGCCACCGATTCACCTGCCATGCTGGGCCAAATGATTGATGCGGGCGTGAATATTTTTCGACTGAACATGTCTCACGCCACTCACGACTGGGTGCGCCGGGTGGTCAAAGATATCCGCAGTGCCGCGTCGCAGCGTCGGAAGGCGGTCGGGATTCTTTTGGACACCCAGGGTCCGGCCATCCGGACCGGCGATCTTCCAGCCGCGTTGGAGCTGACCCCGGGCCAAAAGTTCACCCTCACCGTCCGTGGAGAAACGAGCGAGGAGTTGCACTCAGTCGACGTCAATTATGAAAACTTCGTCAACGACATCAACGTCGGCGACGTGGTGCTGGTCGACAATGGGGAGATTCACATGCGGGTGTTGGAGAAGCATGCCAACAAGGTTGAGTGCGAGGTTCTCACCCCCGGCAAGCTCGGCAGCCGCCGGCACATCAATCTTCCAGGCGTGCGGGTGGGTTTGCCGGCGCTGACTCCAAAAGACCTGGCCGATATCGCCATCGGCCTGGAAACGGGCGTCGATTTCATCGCGCTTTCGTTTGTGCGCGAGGCCAAGGATCTCCTGCAATTGCGGAAGGTCATCTCCGGTTCCAGCCACAAGCCGCTCGTGGTCGCCAAAATTGAGGACCAGTTTGCGGTGCAAAACTTCGAAGAAATCCTGCGCGAAGCGGACGCCATCATGGTCGCCCGCGGCGATTTGGGCATCGAGTGTCCGATGGAAGAGCTGCCCATCATCCAGCGCCGCATTGTGAAGCAGTGCCTGCACGTCGGTCGGCCGGTAATCGTGGCTACGCACATGCTCGAAAGCATGATTGAAAGCCCCTTGCCCACTCGGGCCGAAATTACCGACGTTGCCAATGCCGTTTTCGAACAGGCGGACGCCATCATGCTGAGCGGCGAAACCACGGTGGGCAAGTATCCTCTGAAATGCGTCGAGATCTTCGACCGCATCGCCCGGCGCATCGAACGGAGCGGCAGCGCCAACTTTCACGAACGCGCGGAATACAACAGCCCGCGGCAGAAGCTGGTTAAGAGTGCGGTTGTGCTCGCGGATCAACTCAAGGCGGATGCCCTCATCGTCTTTACCATCCGTGGCAATATGGCGCGCCATGCCGCCTCCTTCCGCCCCCGCTATTCACCGATCCTCGCCATCTGCGAGCATCACGGAGTCGCCGATTCGCTTGCGCTGTGCTCAGGCGTCGAACCGATGGTTCATCCGTTCGACCACGAGCGTCCGGAGCAAACCGTGGAAAGTGCCATCGCCTGGCTGGTGTCCCAGGGCCGCCTTCGCAAAGGCCAGACCACCGTTGTCATCAGCGCCATTACCGCGGGCGATCAAATCATCGATGTGGTGGAAATGCGCCTGGTGGCATAGCCGGAACAATTCAGCTCGCCAGCAGTCCTCTGCTGGAACTTCGGGGGAAGCAACCGTCCGCAATCGAACTGAGTGGTTCGGGGTGGGGGGGAATTCGCTGCCCACGGGGATGTCCGCGCCGCTGCGCCTGATTCGTGCTGCTTCACGGCTTTGGACGGAGGGTGTCCAAATAGCTTCGGATTTGTTTTTCCTGCAGGGCGGTGAGCTTGGATTTCCTGGTCATCCGATCCATCCATTGGTCCCACTCGCCCCTTGGGTAACTGGCCGGCTCGTAAAACTTGTGGCATTTCGTGCATTTTCGCAGAGCAAGCTTCCGAGCCGACACCAGCTCCTTGCTCTCGAGGGTTGACGCGTTCGCCGGAAGTCGCCCGCTTCCGACGAACGCGACCAGGAAAAGGAGCGCGAGCCTCATTAGAATTCGAAGCCGAGCAGCAGCCGGACCGCAACACGCTCGTTATGGGCCAGATCGAGGTTGCGGTATCCGTCGTCCTCATGGTCCCAGTTGCGGCCCCAAACCTGCGGCAGGATGGTGAGCGCGCCCCACCATTTTTCCTGGCGATAGCTCAGCACGGGTCCGAGCGCAACCGAGGTGGTTTCAACTTCCGAATAGTCGGGCATCTTGGTGAGGCTGCGCGCCTCGAGGCCGATCGCCCAGCGGCTGCCCAGCGTGCGGGCCAGTCCAAGTGTGGCCTCAAATTCGCCTTCGACCTCGTGGAGGTTGTCCTCCCATTCCGTGGCGTGCCCGAGGTTCAGGGCCCACTTCCAGTTGCCGTGACGCTGGCCGATGATCACTTTCTGTTCGAGCTCCGCTTCGTCTCCGGCGAACGAAGGCTCCAGATACAAGGCGATGCCGATCGGATTCTCGGCCGGGTTCAGGACGAGCAGTTTGTTCTCCAGGGAGATGCCCTTGAATGAGAAGTCGGATACGTCCTCACCCAGCCCGTTCCGGAAGCTCTCCGCCTCGGTGTTCACATAGAACGCAATCTGGTAGTTGTCGGTGACGCCATATTCCAATTCCTCCCGCAGATCCCAGCGGTTGTAGTTGTCCTGCCCAAGCTTTTTGGTCCGCTGCGTTCGCAGGGTGATCCATTGCTCAAACTCCAGCGCGCCCTGCGGCATGGTCTCAGGCTCGTAGCTGTAAGTGAAAAGCCGATCATTGCCGTGCACGGTCGTGGTCCAAGATCCCGCCAGAAGCACGGCCGCCAGTGCGCGAGAGCAGTGCCGGACAACTTTTCGAGTGTTTACGTAATTTGATTTCTTCATCACGGGTAAGGTTCTATTGAGATTAAGTCTCAGTGTCAATAGTGGGCTGAGATTTTTGATTATTCGGTCCCATTGGCCGGGTCGAGCGACTGGCTTGATTCAGGGAGGGGAGACTGTCTCGGTGGAAGATCAGTTCAGTTCGTTCCAAGTCTCGCGGGCTCAGGGCGTGACTTCCCGCCCTTCAGCCTGCAGAATTCCCGCCTCTTGAATCGCATGAAAAAAAGTTCGGTGGTATCCCGCTCGGGACGGTTCGCTTCCGGTCCAGCGGCGGACGTGGCCCGGTTTTCTGAATCAATATCGTTCGACTGGCGCCTGTGGCGTCACGACATTCGTGGGTCGATTGCCCACGCGACGATGCTGCAAAAGATCGGTGTGCTGACCGTCGCTGAGCGCAAGGCCATTGAACGGGGATTGGAAGCGATCGGCGCGGAAATTGCCGCAGGAACCTTCGTCTGGCAATCCGAGTTGGAGGATGTCCACATGAACATCGAAGCCGAACTTACCCGGCGCGTTCCAGCCGGTGCGCGCCTGCACACGGGACGTTCGCGCAACGATCAAGTCGCGGTCGACGTCCGGCTTTGGGTCCGGGACGAACTCGATGCGCTTCAGCGCGAGGTTCGGGACCTTCAGCGGTCACTCGTCCGGTTGGCAACGCGCCACGGCGACGTGCTGATCCCTGGCTACACTCATCTGCAGCGGGCCCAGCCGGTCTACTTCGCGCACCACTGTCTCGCTTACGTGGAAATGTTCGACCGGGATTTGGAGCGTCTGCGCGACTGCCGCGAGCGGGCCAACGTTTGTCCGCTGGGCAGCGGCGCTCTGGCGGGTTCCACGCTGCCGCTCGACCGCGAGTTTGTGGCGCGTGAATTGGGTTTCGTCGATGCGAAGGGGCGCCCCCGCGTCTCCGCCAATTCCATGGACGGCGTGTCCGATCGCGATTTTCTCGTCGAATTTGCCGCCGCCGCCGCGCTCAGCGCGGTGCACCTCAGCCGGTTGTCAGAGGACGTCATTCTTTGGGCCAGCGCCGAGTTTAATTTCATCCGTATTGCCGATGCTTACACCACGGGTTCGTCGCTTATGCCGCAGAAAAAGAATCCGGACGTGGCCGAGCTGACCCGCGGGAAGAGCGGGCGGGTGATTGGCAACTTGATGGCGCTGCTGACGTTGTTGAAGGGATTGCCGATGACCTACAATCGGGATCTTCAAGAGGACAAGGAGCGGATCTTCGACACCGCGGACACGGTGCGTGCGTGCGTGCGCCTCATGGGGGCGATGCTGGATCATACTTCAGTGCGCGAGGAAGTCTGTGCTGCAGCGGCGCGGGATCCCCAGCTGTTGGCCACCGATCTGGCCGACTATCTGGTGCGGAAGGGGATGCCGTTCCGACAGGCCCACCACGTCGTTGGCGCCGTGGTGGCACAGGCGGAAAAGCGCGGCCTGCCGCTTGACGGGTTGACGGTGGCCGAATATCGGGAGATCTGCACCGAGTTCGGGGCAGATGTGCTGGAGACGTTCAACCTCGCCAAGGCCATGGCGCGGCGTCACCTCACCGGGTCGCCTGGAACGCTGCAGGTGAAGCGCCAGCTCGCTGGCTGGCGGAGGCGCCTGTCGATTGGGTAGCTGCGGGCCCGAGTGGCCCGGGGGGGCTTGTTGGGAACCGTGGTGATCCTGACGACCCTGCAAGCCATCGCGTCAGTGCATTGGGTCCGGTGCGAAACGCCTCGGTTTCGCACCGAACCATCGCCTTCGCGATTCTGCTAAACGTTGTAGGTGCTGGAGCTCGTCGTGCCGCCGCGACCGGTCCAGTTGGTGTGGAAAAACTCGCCCCGCGGCTTGTCCACGCGCTCGTAGGTGTGGGCGCCAAAATAATCGCGTTGAGCCTGGAGCAGGTTGGCCGGCAGGACGGCGGCACGGTATTGATCGTAGAACGCCAGCGCGGTGCTGAAGGCCGGGACTGGTATTCCTTTCTTGGCCGCCGTCGCCACAACGTTGCGCCAGGATTTCTGGCTCTTCTTGATCTCGCCGCGGAAATAGTCGTCGAGCAGGAGATTCGACAGCTTTGGATTCTGATCGAAGGCGTCTTTGATCTTGCCGAGGAAGCGGGAGCGAATGATGCAGCCGCCGCGCCACATGAGGGCGATGCCGCCGTAGTTCAGGTTCCAGCGATATTCCTTGGCTGCGGCCCGCATGAGCATGTAGCCCTGAGCATAGCTGACGATCTTCGACGCGTAGAGCGCGAGGCGGATGTCTTCGATGAACGCTTTTTTCTTCACGGGATTGGCCGCGATGCTGGCCAGTGCGGGACGCGGGCCCTTGAGCTTGCGGGCAGCCTTAACCCGCTCGTCCTTCAGCGCGGAGACGCATCGGGAATAAACCGCCTCGGCCATCAGCGTAATGGGGATGCCTAGGTCCTGCGAATTGATCACCGTCCATTTGCCCGTGCCCTTCTGGCCGGCAGTGTCGAGAATCTTGTCCACCAGTGGCGTGCCGTCGTCGTCTTTTTTGCCCAGAATGTCGCGGCTGATCTCGATCAGGTAGCTGTCCAGATCGCCCTTGTTCCATTCCGCAAAAACCTGGTGCATCTCGTCCGCGGAAAGCCCCAGGCCATTCTTCATGATGTTGTAGGCCTCGCAGATCAACTGCATGTCGCCGTACTCGATGCCATTGTGCACCATCTTCACGTAGTGGCCGGCGCCTTGTTCACCCACCCAATCGCAGCAGGGCGCACCGCCGTCGACCTTGGCCGAGACCGCCTGGAAAATGCCTTTGACGTGGGGCCAGGCGGCTGGCGATCCGCCGGGCATGATGCTCGGCCCGCGCCGAGCGCCTTCTTCGCCGCCGGAGACGCCGGTGCCGATATAAAGGATGCCTTTGCTCTCCACGTATTTCACCCGGCGATTGGTGTCATCAAAGAGCGAGTTGCCGCCGTCGATGATGATATCGCCCGGCTCAAGATGGGGGATCAATTGCTCGATGAATTCGTCCACGGGCTTGCCGGCTTTGACCAGCATCATCACACGGCGGGGGCGTTTCAGCTTCGAAACCATGTCCGCGATCGAGTGGGCGCCGATGACCTTGGTGCCCTTGGCTTCCTTGGCCAGAAACTCGTCGACCTTTTCGACCGTTCGATTGTAGGCCACGACAGTGTAGCCGTGGTCGTTCATGTTAAGAATCAGGTTCTGACCCATCACGGCCAGACCAATCAGCGCGATATCGCCTTGCGGTTCCATGGTGTTTGGTTTTTCCAAAAATTTGAGGGGTCACGATACAAGAGCCGACCCGCCGCGCCAGCAGAAAGTTTTTTCCCGCCGCCGCTGGTGAACCTCAGGGTTTCAGGAACTGCAGTCCGGCCGGATTTGGGGTGAATGCGTTGCGCAGGGCAGCATCTGCCGCCGTGTTCGGAAACACGGTCTCCAGACTTGGCCGGCCCAGAAAGGCGCCAGCGGTCCTCAGGGATGCGGGGATCCGGGCGCGGCTGGATTCTTTGTCGTGGCCTGGGACGTGAGGGTAACCGGGACGAGGGAGTAGGTGGGCGGGAGGTTGAGGAAGTGCTGGGGCCCAAGAGTCAGGCTGGCTCCGGGCAGAGGTTTGATATGGTAGACGACGGTTTCGCGGCTTGGCGCGGCACCCCTGCCGGGCCGTCGGATGTCCATGAGCATGGCGAGCGAGGCCGAGTCGCTGAGCGATTTCGTGTTGAGCTGAACCGGCGTTTCGCCGGAGTAAACGTCCTGAGCGATCAAGAGGACTGCCCACTCGCCGTCCGGCAATTGCTGGGGAGCGCAATTAATCAGCAGAGTGGAGTCTGGAGTGTTGCGGCACGAACAGACCAAGGTGCACAACGTGGCGATGAGCGCGAGGCAAGTTTTGGTACTAGATGAATTCATGGTTGGGGGGCTTGTTGATTGGGAATAGCGATCGGCCAGGTCCAGTTGGATACATCCCACTCGGGTGGCTCGTTGGTGACGCACGGGCAGGGGCACTCAAGTTGCCGTTTCCACTCGACGGTGACTGGAGTGCGTTCCCAGCGGCCTCGTTTGGTGCGGAAGAGGCCGAGATCTTCGCTGAACCAACCGGCCGGCGATTGCGTCCCGATGGTGACCTTCGTAATGACGATGGATTCCGGGACCCACGTGCATCCAGCCGGGGGAGAGCCGCTGAGCTCCTCGGGTTGGAGGCCGGAGACTTTTGCAACCTGCGTCCATTCGACCGAATCCGTCAGTCCGATTTTGAGGGGTATTTTGGCGCCGATGTCCCGGAGCTCAATCTTCGTTTCGGATCCGGCGTGGAAGCCGGTCACCAGCTTGACCACAATCTCGACGCTGAACTGACCGTGGATCCACTGCAGGCATTGGAGTCCGAGCGGATCAACTGACGAGATGGCGTTGTTCCGCACGAAGCCGTAGAGGTTTCCGCCTTCCTGCTCTTCCATCGGATCACGGCTGAGCCAGCGCCCAACCTGGCTGCTGTAGTAGCGGTGCCCGTAGTAAAGCAGTCCGGTCTCGTCGTCGTGAAACTTGGTTGAGAATCGAAACGGATTGGCGGCTGCCGCCGGGCCGCTGCGACGAACCAACTCGCCAAAGGGACCATACTCGTAACGGGCGGCGACTGCGCCGGTCGCCGCGTCGAACAGAGCCACGACGTTCCCGTTGCCGTCAAAGCCGGGAAACCAAGTCGTGCCGCCTGCATTGATGGCGAGCAATCCACCAATACCTCCGGCGCCCTGGTGGGTTCCAGACAGGTCCGAACCCCAGAGGAACGAGCGGGTCACCTCGCCGCGGTCGGCATCCAACACGGCGATCAGGTTCCAGCCGTCGTAGAGGTAAGCTTCGCGCGTGGGCCGACCCCACATGCTGCCGGTCCAGCGGCTGACCGTTTTACCGATGCGGCGTCCGCGCGGATCATACTGAAATCGGAGCATCAGGCGGGCTTCGGCCGGAAGCGAATCGTGGCCCTCGACGGCGATCAGCCGGTTCTCGGCATCCCACACAAAGCTCCAGCGACCGTCCCGAATCAGATTGCCGTCGGCGTCGTAATCAAACCGTTCGGCAGCTGGGGGCTGAAAAATATGACCGGATTCAGTGATCGCGTCGCGATTCTTTTTTGCCTGGGTGGTGATGGGCTGCCAGACGGGCCCGGAGGTGTTGTCCACCGGAATGGTCGCTTGGAAATATTCTCCATGCCGATGGGCGGCGATGCCGTTGACGATCACCTCGTCGGCATTGGCATGCGCTGCGCCCAGGACATCGACCGCGGATGGAACTTCGCGCTGGACGATCTGATTGAGGGCGTTGGCGAGGTAACGGGCGGATCGAAGCTCGCTCCCGTCGGCGTTGCCGCCGGCTCGGGTGGCCGCGCGGTTTCCGATGGAGTCGAACTCATACTCAAACTGCTGGCCTGCGACTGGGCTATGGTCGCTCCAATGCCGGTGGGCAGCGGTGAGTTGGCCGAGATCGTCGTAGTCGTACAGCCAGAAGCTTCCGTCGCCCGAGGTGGTGCGGGTGATCTGGCTGGCCGCGTTGCGGGTGAATTGATGTGAGGACGAGGTGTAATCGATATCCGCGGCCGACGTGCCCTGGGATTGGGAAGAGACCGACACCAAACGATCGAGCAAGTCGTGTTGCCGTGTGGTGGTCATCCGAGGCGCGCCGTCATGTTCGAACGCAATCTGGCCAACGAGCGGGCTGTTGGCAATGTAGGAGTAGCGGGCCCTCGACGAACCACTGCTGGCGACCGACAGCCGTCCGGCAGGATCGTATGAGTAGCGGTGTTCCAACAGCGCCAACCCGCCGCGCCGGACTTGGGTTGAGACTCGTCGTCCCAGCGGATCAAAACTGTTCGTAACCTGCAACCCTGCCACTCGACTGGTCAGCCAGGTTTCTGCGGCGAGTTGGCCGGCTGCGGTATGACTGAACTGCCACGTGTTGGTGCCCTGAGTAATCGAGATGATCTGGCCGCTTCTGTCCCGCGCGTAGGCGACTGAAGGAGTCAGGTTGTCGTCGTAAGCAACGCTTTCGTTTTCGCCGAACGCATTGTAGGCATAGGTCGTTGTGATTCCTCGGGCCCATCGTCGCTGGAGAATTCGGCCCGCCACTGTGTAGTCGTAGCTTGGTCCGCGCCCATCCGCATGACGCTTTTGTCGGAGCCAGCCGCGGCCTGGGTCGTAGTCCCAGACGGTCACTCGTTCTCCCGCGCCCCGTTCGAAATCGCTCCAGTTGGTCATGCGGATCAGGCGGCCTTGGGCGTCGTAGTCCATGGCTACCGGGTGGGTTCCTCCGCCTTGCATATGGAGTAGATCTCCGCGCGCGGAGTAGGTGCGCACGATCTGCCTGCCGTCAGCCAGGATTGAATTGGTGAGACGCCCCATGAGGTCGTAATGGTGAACCTGGTGCTGAAGGTTTTCTCCGGGGATACCCGGGTCGGGCGTAGTCACCCGAACCGTCTGGTCAGCATTGTTGTATTGGTAGGTGGTAGTGCCGTTGCGCGCATCAGTTTGGCTGGCGAGCCGGCCGAAGGAGTCGTAGGCAAAGGTCGTCCGGGCTTGTTGAACGCCATTCGAGTCGTATTGAGCCGTGATCAACAACTGGCCGTTTCGGAACAAATGTAGCTCGAACCTCCGGTCGGGCGCCGTTTCGGTCACCGTGTAAGCTCCATCCGCTGGTTTGGTTCGAACCGTGACCGTTGAACCTGAGACATCCGTCCGCCATCGCTTCGTCCCATCGACTGAAGTTTCCGTGGTCTCGGTCAAGCTTGGCGTAGGATCGCCTGGGGCGTTCCAGGTGAACGTCTGGGTGCGTCGGACAATTGTGTCGTGGGCGGACGCGACGTCGCGAATGACGCGGGTGATGCGGTCATTGAGTCCCACGTCGATGACGTCATTTCGATCGGCGTCGAGGCAGATGAACTCCCGTTGCCCCATCGCGTTGTAGCCGTAGAGAGTGACCACTCCATCCGGGTCTTGCTCCTTCCAGAGCTGGCCTTTCGCGTTGCGGAACGATTGCCGGAACGGAACCGGCGATCCGGGAAACAGGGTCTTGCCGTGGCGCCCGGCGTGATCCACCAGGACCTGTTCCCACTCGGGGGTATCGCGCCCGTCGCGATCCAGTTTGATTTCAGTGCGGCTGAGGCGGGGCCGTCCGTGGTCATTGGTTACCGAGTGCAGATAACGTGTCGGGTGGGTGGCCGAGCCAGTGATTGACTCCAGGTCGCCGCTGAGGTGCCGGACCTCTATCCGTTGCCCGCCGTCGGGCTGCAAAGTTCTCCGGATCCGCCGGCCCAGTAAATCGCGTTCATAAACGTGGCTCGTGACGCCGCCCAGCGGGTTGGTTTCGCGGATGATGCGTCCGGCTCGATCGTAGGCGATGGCCCGCTGCAGGATGGGGCGACCACTTGGGCTGAGGCGAAACTGGGCGAGGAGCCGCCCGGCGGCGTCGAACGCATTCGAGGTGGTCAGCCCAAGTCGGGTGGAGGCAATGGTCCGGCCCAGGGCATCACGGACGTGAGTGGTGACCACACCGTCCTGTTCGGTCACCCGGGCCGGGCTGCAGCAGTCTGCCTTCAAAGTGGTGATGCTGGTGCCATCGAGGAAGCGCACGCGGGTCGGCCGTTTGAACTCATCGGGGTCTTCGTGTAACTCCTGCTCGAGAAGAAGGCCGGTGGCTCCGTCGAACACCTTGCGGGACTGGCGTCGCCCTAACGCGTCGACCCGCTCTTCGATCTTTTGAAAAAGCCGGCCCGAATCGTCGAAGGTTTGCGTCATGGTAAGCCGGCCCGTGCCCTCGGCCTGTCGGAGAATCCGCTCGCTGGTCCCATTGGCGTGGCGGGAAAATGTCAGCCGATGCTCGGCATCATACTCCCGTCGCGTCGATTCGACGGAGGCCGCGTCCCAGGTGGCGCCAGGGTTATCCCCGATCTGCGTTATGGTCACGAACGCGTCCGGATGGGCATTCATCCGCTTGCTAAGGATCAGGCCGCGGGCGGATTCAACGACGGTGCGGGGTTCGCCCGGTCGAATCGTTGGTAGATCCGGGGCGCCGGCCACCGGGCTGTAGTCGTAGGAAGTGACCCGGCACTGGGCTGGCGGCGCCGACACCGGCTCATCGGCAAACGGACGAACGCGTCGGCGAAGCCAGCCGATCTCGTCGTATTCGAGCCGTTCCCAGGTGCCATCGGTGTGCATGGTCAGAACCAGTCGTCCGCGGGCGTCGTAGGAATTTGTCATCGTGAGGGCAGCGCCCTCCGGATCGATAATCCGGGAGAGCAATCGATCTCCAAGGGCCGTAGAGCGGTAAAGTTCGTCCTGCCGGAACAGTTCCTCGCCTGTGCCCGGCGTAAAGATGCGATAGCTTTCGAGGCGGGTTCCGTCCGGGCGGTTCACGCGGCTCCGACGTTCGCCTTTCAGCCCGTTACCCGAGATCAAGCGCCAGGAATTGCTGGTGGGAGAGGCGGACTCGCAGACGAATTCGTTGGTGATGGACGTTCCGTTCCGAAGCCGGACATGTTGCAGGGTGTGGGCATTGGTATCGCCGCCTGGATTGATCACCAGATGGCTGATGAACGGGTTGTTGGTGGCGTAAGTGCCGTCGGGGTGCCGCGCGGAACAATGAATCCAAAACGAATGGCGATTGGTCGCCTCGATCCGGGCAAGCAGGATGGGCGCGGCGAGATGAATGGTTCGATCGAGGTTGGTTCGGACCTGCACGACCGCCCGGTTCAAATTGAAGAGTAAAGACTCAGGCGTGGTCAGTTCCGGCCCGGGAGACTCGGCGTGCAACGAGATGCTGCCGGCCGAGTGGTCGATCGTTCCGGCTCCCAGGGAGACGATGAGGTGGGCGCTGCCAAGTTGATCCGGACCGTCTCCGGGCGTTTCTTCGCGCTCGGCGCAGTTTCCGTCGGCGCATTCGGACCGCGATTCGATTTCGAGATCAATGACTTCACCGTCCGAGATTTCGAACATCCCCGGACGCGGGAGAAGAAACCACGGCGAATAGAGGGTCTGTCCGGTGCCAATGGCCGACCAGGAGAAGCCGGAGACGACATTGGTGGTAAGCACCGGGCTATACTGAATTACCATCAAGCTCCACCGCGCCGTGTGTCGAGCCCCGAGCCGGGATGGGAACTTGATGCGGTAACGCAGGCGCGATGCGCCCAAGCATTGTTTCTCGCTGTCCGGCACCAGCGAGTTCAGGAAAAAGCGGCCATCCCACCACGAGCTGCCCTCGGCCTCATCCAAAACGTCGCGGCCAAACTCGGCCAGAGTGTAGGGGTCGCTCAGCTGTGTATCCCGCCGATCGCGCTGGGTGCCAAGCCCGTTTTCGTACGTCGTGGTGATCTCCTGGATGGAACTGCTGTCGGTCATCTCCGATGCGGTGACGGTCTGCGTGGCGACATTGGGCGGGAAAAAGAGGCTACCATCGCAGCAGAGCATGAGCAGCTGATTGAATGCCGTCTGGCAGATGTTGCCGCACGCGGAGGTTTGGTTGCAGCTGTCCGTGGGAGGCCCGCCGTCGAGTTGGCCGCCTCCGCAGTCGCATCCGCCTGGCAGCGCGATGCTCCGGTCGCAGGGCCCGCCATCGTTGGCGTGCAGGTCGGCGACGGCGTCAAAGGGGATGATGACATCCCAGGAGTTGGTGCTGGAGGCGTGGCACTGAATCAGGTCGGTCTGGCAGCGATTGGAGGCGCCGCTGCTATAAGTGACAACGCTGCGGCGGTTGGAAGTCGCCACACCCAGGCCGGGGACGGTTTTCCAAATTGTGCGTTCATCGTCTTCAACCGAGTAGTAGGTCGAATTGGTCTGGAACCCGGGCCGCCCGCAGCGAAACCGGTCGACGAGCACGGATTCCTGCCATTCCGTTTCGCCTTCGCATTGAGCGCGGGCCGACGGATTGACGAGGACCAGCAAAAGAAACAGGAGCGGACGGGCATACGCCGTCAACGGCAGGGTGAAAATGTGATGGCAGGCGTTGGTCATGACGGGTCTGGGCAAATGTTCTCAAGGTGAGGCGTTGTCTCTTGGCTCGAAGCTGTTCGTTGCGGCTACTGCAACGGCGTGAAGATCTGCAGATCGAGGGGGGCGGAGAGTCCGTGGGCTGAGTCGTAGGCGATCCAGTCGGATTCCCCCGAGTCGCGACTTCCGTTCCCGTTGGTGTCCTCGAGATAATCAGGCCGACCGTCGCCATCCTGATCGAGCGGCTGGTTTTGCTCGTCGACGCTGACGTAGTGGAACCCGATGTCGACGCGGCTGTCGTTCTCCGGAGCCTGGTCGGCACGGCTGGTCTGGTGGGCCAGCCCCAACGCGATGGCGGTGTCGCTGCCGGCGTCGATCAAGCCGGTCAGGGTGGTGCCGCCGCCGTGAACCGGATAGTAGAACAGACCGAGCGGGCCCGGCTGAAACTGAACTTCGGTGACGATGCGATCGGAAGGACTTGCTGGCGGCAAGCGATCACCGCCGGCGACGTAGGCATTGTGGGAGTGATCCCACCTTCCGCTGACCCGGAGGGTCGTGCGTTCGAAGAAATTGTTCCGGGCGAGGACTTGGGTGCTGGTGGGTAGTTCGATCTGGACCGTCCCGCTCCGGAAGAAGTTATGGTGCAATTGCCGTGGAGGCTCGTCCCGTGACGACTCAACCTCCAGGTGGACCCGATCGAAAATGCAGTTGGTGAAGGCGAGGCCAATCGACCCGCCACTGAGGCGGCCGCCGGCGAGCTGGCAGTCGCGAAGGCTAATCGCCGAATTCGGCGCGGCGAATCCGCCGGCCAGATGGACTCCGACCCCGCCGGGCAGGTTGCTCTCGACAAAGCGCCAGCGCACGCTTGCCTCCGCGGCCGGTCCCGGTTGGACGCGGACAAATTCCGGGCTCCACTCGAGCCGTCGGTTAGGCGGGTTTTCCTGAAGGGCTGACAGCGTCACCAACCTGACGGGCCGCTGCGGATGTCCGCTGGCCACCAGCTCTGCGCCGGCTTCCAGCGTCATGCCAGCCGCGCCTTCGGTGGGATTGAAGCCGATGGCAACGCCATCGGTCAGGTGGAGCCGTGCGCCCGCGAGCTTTCGCCCGGAGCAGGAATAGTCGATGGGGGCATAGTGATAGCCGAGGTCGGGCCGGCCTTGGTGAAGGCGAACCCGACGGCGGAGCTCGGTGCTTCGCGTCAAATCACGCGTCAGGGCGAGCGGGGCTTGGGTCGTCAGCTCGTGCAGATTCGACCGCAGGGTCGGATCGATCCAAGGCGTGCCCGCGTTCCGATAGGGGCTGTTCGGGGGAAGATAGTGGCCGCCGCCAGCAAAGGTCTGGAAGACGCCGCCTTCGCCGGCCACGACCGCGACCGGGGAACCGGAAAATCCGAAGGAGTTGGTGACAGCTACCAGCAGGCAGTTGGTCAGGAGGCCTGGCGTGGCCGGCCCTGTGGTCAGCCGTTCGAGCCGATGCAGCGTGCCGTGCTCGCCAATGAGGGGCGCGGCTCCCGCCGGGCTCTGGAAGGCAACGGTCAGATCAACGCCGAGAAAGTTGCGACAGCTCACCTTCGCGCCCGATTGCCACGCGATACCCACGCTGCTTCGAGTGAATTGAACGTGGCTGAGGGCGAGCTCGATTTGGGGGTCGACAGCGATGGCGACCTGGGCATGGCGGACCGCGAGGTGATGCAGCGACTCCTTCCGGGCTGGCCCCTTGAAGGCGATGGCTTGGGCCGCGTAGAGCCCAACCGGACCGCGCGCGAGGCTCAGAGCTTGTCCCACCGAATGGTCATCGCGAGCGGTGAAGATGGCGGGGCGATACGCTGACGTCTGGCAATCGAGGGTGCCCCAGATCTGGAGTGAGGCGCCAGGCGCGAACTTGAGCACGGTGCCCTCCAGCGTGGTGACCCCGTGCAGATCGACCAAGTCTGAGATCAGATAGGTCGTATCGCTCTGGAAACACCAGTTGGTCAGTGAATCGACGAAGGCCAAGTAGTCGAGCACCAGTCCGGGGCGAGCCAGTCGGCTGGCGAGGTCCTGGGCAAACTGGCGTTCGGCCCAGCGCACCGATCTGCCCTCGATCGGCGGCGGTAGCAACTGCGCGACGGCGGTCCGATTGAATGACGGATCGTCGCGAAGTCCGGCTTGGGGCGCGGCGGGCGGCAACGTCGTCAGCAATGGCGTCAGTGAACTGAAGTCGACTTTCTCGATCAGAAACGTTCGGCCGTCGATGGTTTCGAGGCTTTTGCCGGTGGGCACCGTCGCCCCGGCTCGCGCCCCGGCCGTTGGGAGCGATTCGATCGAGAAGGCCAATCCGGGACCGAAGGACAGGCCTCGAAACTCCAGTTGTTGATCGAGGAGATCGGGTTCTGCCATCCGGGCAGCGCGGGCTCGGTTGGACTCGCGACGAAGGACAACCTCCGCGCGGCGATGCGCCGGCAGCTCGATGAACTCCGTGAACACCTCAAGGCGCGTGCTCTGCGGGTCGAGACCCCATTCCGCGGGCGACGGCGGGGCTTGCCGCAGAATGACATCCTGCTCGAATCCTCGGCGGGTGTAGGTAAACCGGACGTCGGCTTCGCAGTCGCCGGTCAGAGCTCGTTCGTAGACCACTTGATTCGGCGTAACGATGGCACCGCGACAATCCTGGACGGAGGCAATCAGCACGCTGCGTCCGGACGCGGCGTCAGTGTATGCCAGCCCGAGAAGGTGACTGCGGAAACGTTCGCCGGCGGGACTGGTCAGCGTGACGGCTCCAGGCGAACGAAGATTGGCGGCCAGCGACGCGCGATGCGGCCCCTGGCGGGCGACGGCCCGGCCGTCGACGATCTCGAATTCCTCCCGCGTTTCCCGCCAATGCCCTTGCTCAAGGTAGTGCATTCCGGTGGCCAGTTCGGTGCAGACCCCGGCGGCGGTGCGAACCACCCGATGATGCGGCCCGCGTTCGAGCGGCTCCGTTCGAGTTGACTCCGCGGGCAGCCGGGCCGGCGCACTGGTCGGGGAGGTCGGGGCACCGGGGGCCGGGCTGTGCGTCGTGAACAGCAGCGCTACCCACGTCCACCACCAAGAATTCAACGGGCGCCGATTCTGCATAAACCAACCTCCTTCCATCGTTGTTTGTCGGGCGTCGCGTCGGGTGAATCCCACCGACCCCACGCTATACATTGCCTTTGAACCACCCGGATCTAACCGAAAATTTTGAAAATCTGTCAGCCTTGGCTTGCCGCGCCTCCCGGCGGAACTAATCTGGCGCCCGTGAAAATTCTGTTCATTGGCGACATCGTAGGCGAACCAGGCCGGCGCGCGGTCAAGACGCTGGTGCCGGTGCTTCGTCTCCAGTCTGCCGTGGATGTGGTGGTGGCCAATGGCGAAAATTCAGCCGGCGGATCCGGGATCACGCCGCGGATTGCGGAAGAGCTGTTCGAATCCGGTGTCGACGTGATCACGACCGGGGATCACCTCTGGGATCAGCGCGATGTCACCGAACTGCTGCTCGGGGAGGAACGATTTCTGCGGCCGGCGAACTATCCGTCAGGCGTCGCGGGCCGCGGGGCGCAGGTCTATCGGCTGAAAAACCTGCCGCCCTTTGCCGTGATGAATCTGCAGGGCCGGGTGTTCATGGCGCCGCTGGAAAATCCGTTCTCCGTGGCCCAGTCGCTGGTCCCCGCGCTGCGCGCAGAAACCAAGGTCATCCTGCTCGATATCCATGCCGAGGCGACGTCCGAAAAGATCGCTCTCGGCCGAATGCTCGACGGGCAGGTCAGCGCGGTGATTGGCACGCACACGCATGTGCAAACCGCCGACGAGCAGGTTTTTTCCGGCGGCACGGCTTATCTGAGCGACGCTGGATTTACCGGGCCGCACGAAAGTGTGCTGGGGCGGCAGATTGAGCCGGTCATCAAACGGTTTCTCACGCAGACACCGCAGCGATTTGACGTCGCCCGCGATCGCATTTTGCTCCAGGGCGCCTTGATCGATGTCGATGACGCCAGCGGGCGGGCCCGAAGCATCCGGCGGGTCTCGGAAGCGCTCGCTTTGTAAGCCGCTTCGCACCCCAATCATTTTCATGTCGCGCAAGGCATCATCTCAATGGGAGTTCGGCGAGTTGTTCCCCGCGGCGCCCACCCGCCGCGTGCTGACGATTGCCGAGGTGACCGGGAACATCCGGCGGCTGTTGGAGAAGGAAGTGGGCGAAGTCTGGGTCACCGGTGAAGTCACCAATCTTCGCCTGCAATCCTCCGGGCACGCCTATTTCACGCTCAAGGATGCTTCGGCGCAGTTGAGCTGCGTCTTGTTTCGCAGCGTCGCCACCTCGAATCGCGAGTTCCTGGCCGATGGCCAAAAGCTGGTGGTGAACGGGTCGGTCACGGTCTACGAGCCGCGCGGCCAGTATCAGCTCATGGTTAAGTCGCTCGAGCCACAGGGCCTGGGCGCCCTGCAAATTGCATTCGAGAAGCTGAAGCGAAAGCTGGAAGCCGAAGGGCTGTTTGCCCCGGAACGCAAGCGGCCGTTGCCCCGTTACCCGCAGCGCCTCGGCCTGGTGACGTCCCCGACTGGCGCCGCCATCCGCGATGTGCTGCATGTGATCGAACGGCGACAGCCGGGGCTGGAGATCGTGCTGGTTCCTTGCCGCGTGCAAGGCGAGGGCGCCGCCGCCGAGATCGCCGCGGGCTTGCGACGGCTGAACGAGTGGCATGAGTCCGTCGTGGCCGGGAATCCGGCCGCCGGTCTGGACTTGATCCTGATCACCCGCGGTGGCGGCAGCATGGAGGATCTGTGGGCCTTCAACGAAGAGATGGTCGCGCGCGCCATTTTTGAGTCGCGCCTGCCGGTGGTCTCCGCCGTGGGTCATGAGGTCGACTTCACGATCTCCGATTTCGTCGCCGACCTGCGGGCGGCCACGCCCAGCGCGGCGGCGGAGCTGATCACCGAAGGCGCCTTTGCCAGCCGCCAGTTTGTGGCGCGCGCCGGACAACGTCTCGCCCAGCTGACCCGCGCCCGTTTCGCGCAAGCCCGCGAGGAATTGGACGATCTGACCCGACGCTTTGCCCGCGCGCATCCGCGCCGTCAGCTCGAGGATCGCATGCAGCGGCTCGACGAGTTGCAGACGGCTTTGTTCCGTCGCGTGCGGCAAGGCTGGCGCGAGCGCGCCGTGACCTGGAGCCACCTGCAGCAAAGACTCCAGCGGGCCAAGCCGTCCGCCTTGCTTCAGCAGCGCCGGGAAAGGCTGGCGACCCTGGACGAACGCCTAACCAGCGAAACACAAAGGCGGCTGCGGGATTTGCGCACCCGGGTGAATGGGTTGGCGGAACGCCTGCGGCTGTTATCCCCCGAGAGCGTCCTGGCCCGGGGCTATTCGGTGACGCTGGATGCCGCGACGGGCGCCGTGGTGCGCGAGGCTCGCGCGTTGCGCCCCGGGCAACGTTTGCGGACCCGGTTGCAGGCCGGCGAGGTGGCCAGCGTGGTGGAGCAGGGGACGGACGGAGCCGGCGCGGCGGAAACGTGATGGAACGTCATGCGCCTGAACCGTCGTGCCTGGATTTTTGGTCTGGTCTTGGTAGGGCTGATGGGCGCGGTATTTCATCGTCCGTTGCAGTTGGTGGCATTTGGACTGATGCAGCGAGCGAAAGGACGCAAGACGATTGCCCAGCGGCTCCAGCAGTTTGAGGAGCCGGTACGGCAAAAGCTCGCGGCCGACCTGCAGGCGGCCAAACTCGAATGGCCTCCAGCGAGGCTGACCCTTCTGGCGTTCAAGCAGGAAAAGTTTCTCGAAGTCTGGGGTGCCGCCGCGGGTGTCGACGCTCCCTTTCGACTCATCAAGCGATACCCAATTCTGGGCGCGAGCGGCGTCGTTGGACCGAAACTCGCCGAAGGCGATGGGCAGGTTCCCGAGGGCTTGTACCGAATCGAGTCCTTGAACCCGAACAGCGCCTTTCATCTCGCCTTGCGCGTGGGGTACCCGAACGACTTCGACCGACGCATGGCGGCGGCTGACGGGCGCCGGGAGCTGGGTTCAGACATCATGATACACGGCTCCACGGCGTCGATCGGCTGCCTGGCGATGGGGGATCCAGCCGCCGAAGAGCTTTTCGTTCTAGCGGCGAAAGCGGGCGTCGCCAACGTGTCGATCATCATCTGCCCGGTGGATTTTCGGGTCCGGGAGTTGCCGCCGGTGCTGCCAAGATTGCCGGCCTGGAGCGGCGAGCTCTACGCCGAAATCCGGAGAGCGTTGCTGCCGTACAAGGAAGGCAAGAGGCCGTAAGCGCCGGCTTCTGTCTCGAGGAGAATGCCCGTCTGCTCTCAGACTGAAGGCGCACAACGGTCGGAGTGGAAATGCCAAATGCCGTTTGGAGGAAGGGGCGGCCTCGGACGAGCTTCAACTGTGCTCGACGGTCGTTGAAGTCAGGCAATGTGGTGGCACGGCCGGCGGGAGCACGGGCGGACATCCGCTTGGTCGGATGAAGAACCAAGCATCCGACGGAAAGGATACCATGACCGTGATGATTTCTCGCAGGCGCGCGCCAGCTCCGCCTGAGGACTTGACCGCCCTCGGCCCTTGCTTGGACTCCCGAGCCGGTCGAGCCGCTTCAGGCGGTTCGACGGCACTGTTGCTTCTTGGCACGCTCCAGTTGGGGGCTCTGTTGATGGCTGGACCGGTGTCCGCGGCATCGGGCTCGTTGCGGGTGAACGAGTTCATGGCGAAGAACAACACCAGCGTCGTCGATGAAGACGGCGCGCACTCCGATTGGATCGAGGTTTTCAATGCGGGCGCAGAACAAGTGAACCTGGAGGGTTGGTATTTGACCGACGACGCCACGCGTTTGGGCAAGTGGCAATTCCCCGCTGTGTCGGTGGAGCCGGGCGGGTTCCTGCTGATTTGGGCATCGGACAAGAATCGTCGTGTGCCGGGCGCGCCGTTGCACACCAACTTCAAGCTCGCGGACGAAGGTGAGTACCTGGCGTTGGTCGAGGCGGACGGCCGCACGGTGGCCGGGGACTTCTCTCCGAAGTTTCCTCCGCAGTTCCCCGATGTGTCGTACGGCGTCGTGGCCGGGGGAAGCGCGGTGCATTACCTGGCCCGTGCGACGCCGGGTTCGATCAACAGCGGCGCCACCAATTTCGTGGTGTCGAGGATGCGGGTCAGCCCGGGGAGCGGCTGGTATGACCGTCCGGTTTCAGTGACCCTGACCTCGGCGACTCCGGGCGTGACGATCTACTACACGACGAATGGCAGCGAGCCTAGCGCGACGAACGGGTTGGTATATGCGCGTCCGGTCGAGGTCGTCAGCACCGTGGTTTTGCGCGCGATCGCCGTTCGCGCCGGGTTCGCGCCGGCGCCGCCGGTGGCCCAAACCTATTTGTTTCTGGATCAGGTGCTGCAGCAAACCGGGGCGGGCTGGCCAACCAACTGGGGCGAGAGCCCCGCGCGCTACGCCATGGACCCGGCCATCGTCGGCGATCCGAACTGGGGTGCTTCGCTTCGGTCAGACTTCCGCGCCATCCCGACGGTCAGCTTGGCGATGGATCGTGAACACCTGTTTGGAACGAACGGGATCTATTCCAACCCGATCGAGGAGGGTGAAGCCTGGGAGCGTCCGTGCTCATTCCAGTACTTTCAGCCCGATTGTTCGATCGGGGTTCAGATCAACTGTGGCGTTCGTATCCAAGGCGAGCTGAGTCGCGACCCGCTCGCCACCAGCAAACACAATTTTCGTCTGCTCTTTAAGCAGGAGTATGGAGCCGGGCGACTCGGGTTCGACCTTTATCCCGGCTCGCCGGTCAGGGAATTCGACGGGTTGGTGCTGCATGGTTCCTTCAATGATCACTGGGTATGGAGCGGTGCTCACGCCCAGATGCTCCGGGATCAATGGTGCGCGGATACTCAAACCGAGCTGGGCGGACGCGGGCCCCATGGCAGTTACGTTCACCTTTATCTCAACGGTCTATATTGGGGCGTTTACAATCTCGGGGAGCGACCCGACGCCTCCTATGCCGCCCACTACTTCGGCGGCGAACGTTCCAGCTACGACGCGTTCAACGGCGGGGAGTTGGTGGATGGCGACGATGAATCCTGGATTCAAATGTATGCGATCGCCTACGCCGGCATCACCAATGAGGTGGCCTACACGAATCTGGCCCGCTATGTCGATTTGCCAGCCTTCGCGGATTACCTCTTGCTGAATTTTTACGCCGGGAACGAGGATTGGCCGTATCACAACTGGCGGGCCGCCGGTGACGTCCGCAATGGAGTTCCATTCCGATTCTTCAGCTGGGATGCCGAGCTGACGCTCAGCCACGAGGGCGGGCCGGTAACGGTGAATCGGACCGACGTGACCGAAGGACGGCCGGGCTTTCTTTACACCGCACTGCGGCAATCGGCTGAATTCCGCCTGCTCATGGCCGATCGCGCCCGCTCGCACTTTTTCGGCAACGGTGTGCTGACGCCGGCACGATGTGTCGAACGCTGGCTTCGACGTGCCCGCGAGATCGAGCAGGCCATGGTTGCGGAATCGGCGCGTTGGGGACGTCAGGGTTCACAAACCTTCACCCGGGACGACTGGGCGGCGGAACAGCAACGCCTGATGACCCAGTGGTTTCCGCATCGCACCGCCGTCGTGCTTGAACAACTGCGTGAGGCCGGGCTTTACCCCACGCTCGAAGCGCCCACTGTTGCGCCCGATGGTGGACTGGTTTCCGAGGTGCCGCTTTTGGTGACGCTGTCCGCCCCGTCAGGAACGGTTTATTACACCACGAACGGAGCGGATCCTCGTCTGGCTTGGGCGGAAGTTTCGCCCGAAGCGTTTCGCTACGAAGGGCCGTTGACGGTGATGGAAAGCGCGACGATTCGGGCGCGCGCCCGGCAGGGCGACACGTGGAGCGCGCTGGTAGAAGCGACCTTTCTGCGGCCGACCTCGACCTCGATGCCGACGGCGGCCGTGCGGGCCCGGTGTGACGGTTCGATCGAACTGACCTTCGTCGGAGTGCGCGGTGCCGCATATACGTTGATGGCGGCGGACGACCTGGAGCACTGGTCCGTGGTCACCAATCTGGTTGCCGGGTTGGACGGCTCCTTCACCTATCAGGAGTCATCCACGACTGCAGGAAGGCGTTTCTATCGCTTGCGATGGCCATAAACGAATTGGAGGGAGCTTTTCTTCCCGAACTTTGCCACCTGATTATGAGTTGGGCTGAGACCGAACTTCGAACTGCCTGCGACGGCGACGGCGACGGCGACGGACATGGCCTTCGCGGACAGGGCGCAGCTCCCGCGAACACTCCAGCGGTGAGAGTGCCGCCGTCCTCGGTGGCCGCATCGTTGGCCGGACCAACCGCGCCGCCTCTGCCAGACCTGATTGCCCTCAGCTCGATGGTTTCTGTTTCGGTCCAGCACGGGCGCTCTCCGCTATTGTTGGGGTGGCGCTGGGCGTGGTTGGCCCTGCTTTTCCTGCTCGTAATTCCTGGTCTGCCTCTGGCTGTGACGACGCATGGCTTGAATCTCCCCGACGCGGCGGCTGTGGGGAACATGGCCAGCAATGCATTGTCCCGTGGCCCTTATCTGCAGGCGGGCACGACGAACGGTGTGGTCGTCCGCTGGCGGACGCTGGAGCCCATGGACAGCTGCGTTCAGATCGGGTCCGCACCGGGCCAATGGCTGTGGACGGTGTCTTCGCCGGTCCTGACGAACGAGCATCAGGTGGCGATCACTGTCACCAATCCGGCGGCGCGGGAGAAATGGTATTACTCGGTGGGTTCAACCAACGTGACCTTGGCCTGGGGCGAGGAAGTTTTCTTTGTGCTTACGCCCACTGCCTCCCGGCCGGTGCGGATTTGGGCGCTGGGCGATTCCGGCACGGCCACTTTGGGCCTGCCCTTTCCCGGCATGGTGCGTGACGCTTACCGCGCCTACACTGGCAGCCGCCCGACGGATGTTTGGCTGATGCTCGGCGACAACGTTTACTCTGACGGCCTGGATGCGGAGTATCAGATTGCCCTCTTCGACGTGTTCGCGCGCGAGCTTCGGCATACGGTGGTGTGGACGACGATCGGCAACCACGAAACCTACGCGCGCGACGACGACGGCGTGGGCTTTGCCTATCTGCGAAACTTCAGCCCGCCGATTCACGGCGAATCCGGAGGGGTGCCGTCGGGGACCAGGCACTACTATTCGTTCGACTACGCCAACATCCACTTTGTCGCGCTCGACTCCATGACCGAAGACCGCTCGTCGAACGGCCCGATGTGCACCTGGCTGCGCGCTGACCTTGAAGCGAGTGCCCAGGACTGGCTGATCGCCTTCTGGCATCATCCGCCGTACAGCCGGGGCACGCATGATTCCGATTCGGAAGATGAGTTGATCGAGATGCGGCAGAACGCGGTGCGGATTCTCGAGGAGTTCGACGTGGATCTGGTTTTGTGCGGCCATAGCCATTCTTATGAGCGTTCCTTCCTTCTCCATGGGCACTACGGCATCTCCACCTCGTTGGCGCCATCCATGCGCAAAGACTCCGGAAGCGGACGTCCGCTGGACACAGGTGCCTATCGCAAGGGCGTCCCCGCCACCGGTCTTCCGGGAGGCGCCGTGTACATCGTGGCGGGGAGCGCCGGTCAGACCGGCGGAGGGCGCCTGGATCACCCGGCCATGTTCGCCTCCCTTAATCGCCTCGGATCGATGGTTGTCGACGTTGACGGAAGTCGCTTGGAGGCGCAGATGCTCTCTGAAGCCGGGCAGATTCTGGATCAGTTCACGATGGTCAAGGGCGGCGTTCCCGAACCGCTTCGTTTCGTTCAGTTCAAATTCGATCAAGGGCGGGTGACGGCTCGCTGGAAATCCGTCGCGGGACAGCGATACCGCGTCGAACAGACAGCCGGGTTCGACCCGTTTAACGGTGACTGTGCCTGGAGCGAAGTGGCCGAAGTCAGCGCGATCGAAGCGACCAGCACCTGGTCGGAGGCGGTTCCCCCCGGAATGACGGCACGCTTCTATCGCATCGTGGCCTTGCCGTGAGCGAATGGGTTTGGTGGTGCGCCCCGTGCCGTGCCGTGCCGTGCGTACCGGACCGGGGCTAGGGCTGTAGCCGGGCCGGCATGCGCCGGAGCTTCAGGCTTTGGGGATCGAACTGGCCGGAGCCTTCGGGTCCGCGGTATTCACAGACCAACTCCTCTTCGGCTTCGCCGGCCACCGTGAATTCGCGGCGCAGCGTCACCCATTCGGTGGAGTTGGTGATGCCGACCACTCCGAGGTCGCCGGAAAGCCGGAGGATGACGCCATTGGTGGGATTGGGAGAAAGGCCCACGGTGCGCGCGCGACCGGTGAGTTCATATCGCCCCGGAGCCAGCAGCAACGATTGTCGCCACGAGCCCGCGGCCCATTTGCCGCCGACGATGCCCACTTCCAGCATCTCCCGCCCGTCCGCTTGCGCGCGGCGATGAACGATGCCCGATCGATTGGCCCGCGTCGGTTGCCAGTTCGCGAGCGGCAATTCGCCGTTGGCGTCAAAGGTCACCGGCCCGGGCGGATTCTCGATCTGTTGCCGGACCAGTTCGGCCCGACGTTGCACGCGCCGTTTCAGATCATTGAGGGCGACGTCAAACGGTTCCAACTCCACCGGTAGCAGCGCTCCCGGGCGTCGCAGTTGGGCGGCCCATTCGTCGAGACGCGCGGTCAGGACGGCGGGCTGAAAGTAATTGGTCCAGGTTTGCCGCGCATGTTGGAGGTATTGCTGCCGTCCTCCAGGAGTCTTGAACAGCCCGCGCGCCACGACTCCGTCCCACTTCGGCGTCAGACTGGTGCTGAGCGAGGCGCCGCGGCCCAAAATCTGATCGAGGCCGTGCGGCAGGAAGACGAACCGATTGACGCTGGCGTCGCGGAAAAGGCGAAAGTTATTCGGGCCGAGACAATATCCGTCCCAGTGAAGCAACAGCACCTCAAGGGCGGCAAACGTCATGAAACGATTCGTGTCGACCAGCCGGGAAATCTTCTCGGCGCGAAGGGCCGGCCGGGATTCCCGGGTGGCAGCGGCGAGTGCCTTCAGGTCTTCGCGATGGTCAGGATCTCCCGAATCAACCTCGAGATCCTTCGTCACGTCACCACCTGATCCGCCGTCGTAGAGATTTCCTTCCACGGACGTGAAATGGCGCTTCAGAAAACGTTTGTTGTAGCCTTCGACCAGGACGTAGAAGCCCAGGTCGTTTCCGTTCAGCTCGACCCGGGCATGTCCGGCACGGGCTGCCGGAACGCCGGCGCGGCTGAACAAATCGCGGGCCAGTTTCTCGCACAGATAACTCGGATCCTGGACAGAGTTGTTCAGATGAATCTTGTCGAGCCCGCGGTAGCGCTGTTTGTCGGCAAATTTGTCGAAGTTCAACGTGAGCGACGGCTTCACGTTGACGGGGAGAAACGTGTAGGAGCCTTTCAGGTGAACGGCGACGTTGGTATAAACCTGGTCGCCGTCGCGGACGGTGGCTCGGACGTCGATTCGCTCCGGACGCGGCTGACCCCAGACTTGTCGGTATTCGCGCAAGACCTTCATGCCGTCTTCTGGAATCTCAATTCGCAGGCGCGGAATCGTCGTGCCGGAGAAGAGGGCGTTTGATTCATCCGCGGCGGGAACGGCGCTGAGTCCAAGGCTCAAAGTGCAGGCCAGCGCCCCGAGAATGGCCCAGCGCCGACGTGGGCGGGAAGGCGCCCGCAGGAAAGTTGGAGTCATGGTGTGGAGATGGAGCTGCATTTGGACTTGGTAAAAAATGGCCGCGGTGATTGGAGGCTCAACTCAGGGAACGCTCGGCGGTTTCCAGAACCGACAAGAGCCGTCCCACCAAGCGATGGTTCAAGGCGTAGAGGCGGTGCATGATGGTTTCGGTGTCGAGATGGACGCGGTTATACTTGGTCGGCGGAGATTCGGCCGGCCGGGCGTAGTCGGAAACATTCAGAGGCCCTCGCGGATCCGGGAAGGGATACGCGCAACCTTCGAGGCGTTCCCGCACCCGGTCGACGACCGCAGCCAGCGCGTTGGCGAGCTGGTTGAGTTCGCGGTCAACCTCTTCCGGATGGGCATGGTTGCCGAAGTTCTGGGCCAGCAAAGCGAAAGCAGGCCGGAGCGTTCCCAGTTCGAGCAGCGAATGGGTCTGCGCGACCAAAGCCGCTTGAAGCCGGGCCAGCGGCAGCCATTCCGGCAGGGCGGCCGGCTGGGAGGCGGATTCGGTTGGCAGCGCTCCACTGAGCGTCAGCGCCAGACGGAAACGGCGGCGAAGTGCGTTCGCGAAGGGCTCGAGGCGAACCGGCAGCGATTGGAGTTCGGCCTCGATTTGGTCCAGGGCCTTGCGGCTGGCCAGCTCCTGTTCCCCAGCCGACGCCGCTTCATTCGACAGGCCGAAGGCTTTGGGTTCGAGTTTGAAACCGGCGCGGGACAGCCAGTAGGCGGCTGCAAGTTGGCTGCGGCGCTGCTGAAGCTCAGTCCAATCGCGGGCGAATTGCTCCGCCCCCGGCCGCAGCCGTTGCATCTCCTCGCGCGAGTGCTGCCAAAGTTCGAGCGCGCGAGCCCGATCCGCGGTCGACTCCGAAGGTTCTTCCGCGGCCGTCGGCGACCAAAGCGCCTGGAGTGTAATGTCGGCCTCTCCAAACGTCTGCCGTATTAGTCGGTCGCCGGTGGATTTCTCCTGGCTTTCCCGAAGCATCTCGCTCGCCGGGATCAGGTTTCCCTCGGTGAAAGCGATTTCGAAATGATCCGTGTAAAGATGTTCGGTGACGATGGTGCCGAGTTCGGCGAAGTCGGAGAACAAACGGGTTGCTGGTTGGCTGAGGTGAAACACGCCCGGCTCGTCCTGCGCCTGCACGGCGCGAATGCGATCCGCGTTGCAGGGATGAGTTTCGAACCACCGCGTTTTCTCGTTCGCGTCAGCCAGCGAAATCTTTTGATGCACCTCCGCCAGCAGAGCTCCAGCCTGATGCTCGATCAGGTGCAGCAGGTTTTTCGGCAGGCGCCCGGAAGCCCAGGTGTGCCGGACGTCGTCGTAGGCGAGCTGGACGGCCGCGTTCATGATCTGCAGCCGTTCAACGGTTGAGGCGAACGCCGCGCTGCCGGCTACCTTCGCCTCATACTGGTCTGCGTCAAATTCCATTTGGCGAAGCATGAAGCAGCTGATGGCATGCCCGACGTGCATCAAGCCCCAGAGAACACGCCGGGTGAGCCAGACGCAGCCTCTGGCCGCCTGCAACACCAACATCAGGCGATAGTCCGTTCCGCGGGCGCCGCCCTCCAGCTCGCGATCCCACTTGTCGCGCTCGTGCACGACCCGCGCGAACCACAGATTGATTTGGCGGATGAGATAGGTCAGGCGCATGCCAGCACCCTGGGCGAAATGTCCGAACTCATGGGCGAGCACGCCGGCGAACTGCCGGGTGTCGAGTCCCGCCGCAAGGGGCAGGCCGATGGTTAAAACCAATTCCCGGCTGAAGACGCCACCTCGTAGGCGCGCCGACGCGTTGACTTGGCCGTCAACATCGATCCGCGCCGGTTCCGGTGCGCCGACGAGCTGGCAAATCTTTCGCACGAACTCGAAAAGAACGGGTTCCCGGGCCGGATCCAAGGTGACGGGTTTCATCACCGCGACGCGGCGGGCGAAGAATGGCTTGATCAGAAAGAATACCAGGACCACTCCAATCAGCAGCAATCCGACATAGAGCATCAGTCCGAATGTGCCGGTGCGGCCCGAAGCGTTGGTCCACATCCAGGTGTCGTGCCGCAGGTGTTGGTACAGTCCCCAAACCGCCAGGGCCACGATGCCAACGTAAACGACCGGCAGCAGCACCATGCCGATCGCAACCAGGACGAGGCCCGTTCGGTAAAGCGCCCCGACCCGCGGTGGGGTGATGCTGCCTTGGAATGCCGCCAATAATTCCGCCCTGTTCGAAAACACGGACGGAGTCGGATCGCTCATGGGCCAGAGAATGCCTCAGGCCCCGCGCAAGGGCAACAGGGACCATGTCGTCGGGGGCGATTGAAGGCGGGGGTCAAGTGTGCAGGTAACGCCCGCATCCTGCGGGCCCGGGGGCGACGCACCCGGTGTCGAATCCGTGTTGGCGAAAGCAGTTTCGGGTTCTTCCCGCTGGCCATTCAGTGGCGATCTCCTTGTTGTGCGCTCCCGGGTTTCATTTGTTTCATCTCGACCAATAAACCCTTTTTACCCGGCCGCCGCGCAACGTGATGGTGGCTGATTTGCTTCCCTCATCTACAACCAGCGGCACGCTCCAGGTCTTGCCATCATCCCCATCCAACGTTTGCGTTTCGGTGCTGCCGTTCGGCGAAATCACGCGCAGCTCGGTTGAGTAAAAGTCGACATGATTCCAATACTGCACGACACGAACCGTCTGCCCGCTTGACGTCTGGCGTTCGGCTAACGTGCGTTCCGGGGCCCCCATAACGTCCGGTAGCCAGATGCCGACCGACAACGGAAGGCCAAGCAGCGCCGCAACCAGCAGCCCAACCATCAAGCTGAGTCGCAGTGCGGGCGCGCCGCGCCTTGGGGCCGCGGCCTGGAACGAGGAGGCGGTTGCGCCGTCGCCTGCGTCTGCCGGATTGTCAGGCGGCTGTTTCGTCATTCCACGTTACGGTGACTTCGTTGATCGAAAAAACTCCCCTGGTAAATCCACCACAGTGGGCGAGTGCGGTGCGCCGTGCGCCGGCCCGAGTCTCTAGTTTGACTGAATGCTCAAGTTGCCTGCGATGGTCACTCCAAAGACTCAGCGCCGCGGCGATTGTAGGTGCGCCCAAGGTGATCTCGGTTTGCACCAACGCGCAGCCCTGGGTCGCGGCCCACCGTCGCAAAACGGCAGTCGACCGTCTGATGATGATCCAGTTCAACCCGAAATACAGTCCGGAGAGCGCAGTAATGATTGTTACTACTTGCATGGGTCAGGCAGCCCCGCGGTAAACGTGAGGCGATCGCGGACGGTGACTCGTGCCGAACAAAAACACGAGCAGCAATTCGATGGAGCGGCAGGGGTGCATCAAGCTCATAAACAGGTTGCTGGCATTGATCATGATGGCAGTTCCGTCCGGGCCGAATCGGGGTTGGTCTATCTTTTACCGACCATCTTTTACCTAGGTTTTGGACTACGGACGCCGAAACCCCAGGTTCTGGTCCCTCGTGTGCGCGTTGGTTCGATCGCTACCAACCGTCGGAAGATGCCGTTTTTGGTAAAAGATGGGTGGTAAAAGATAGGCCCCGATCAAGGTGGCGCACAAATAGGCACGCCATTGGCCCGTTGGCTTCCATGAACCGGAAGCCTGCAATTGCTCGATGAGCGCGAGAATCGCGGCACGCTCTGGCGAGCCTCCCGATGTGGATGAGGTTGGTGTGATCATAAATGGGGCGGTTTATTCTCAGCCTTTGACCTTCTCGATAAGGGACCGCTGGTCCGTTTACTTCAAGGGCAAAGATGCTGGTCTGGCGGGGGCATCTTGAAGTTGTAGGATCGGAGCGCGGGCCTATGGCCCGCAGCGGGTGGAATCGGCCTTGCGCGATCGAACCTTCGAGCGCCGTCGCCGGCCCAAGCCGCTGCGGGCTGAAAGCCGGCTGAAAGCCCGCGGTCCGGCCAAGTATGAACTCTTACCAACAACTTCGAGATGCACGGCTGGCGGGGGTGAGCAAAAGTGGGTGAAAGCAGGGCTGACGTTCCGCGAGAGTGCGGACGCTATGCACCGGGGCTGGCCGGGCCGGGCTTAATCTTGAGTGCCGCGCCAGCTCTTGCGCGCTCGATCCAAAGCGGTGCTGCGCCCCGCACTCCACGACGCTGGCGCGACAGCCTGGCGCCCGCAGACACGCGGAGCGTCATGGAGTGCGGCGGGCATCGCCGCTATCGCTTTGAAACCATTCTGGTGTCGAGGCAGGGAGCGGCGGAATTCTTGCCACGTATGGGTCGATGCCGAACGGCGGCAATCCGTCGCGGAGTCGCGTCCCTTCAGGCCGCGGGACGAATGGCTCGATCGCCAACCCAGCCCGCTGGGCTGGGCTGAGAGATCGCGCGCCGTTGGCGCTGGTGCCGACCCAATACGGCACAGGAGACCGCCAAGCTTCGCGTTCTTAGCGAATGAACGCTGAACATGCCTTATCTCCCGCGCGGGCAAGTTCGGAACCTGCTCGCTCCCCCCGCAGCGCGAGGGAGAGGGCAACGCGGTCGCCGGCTTACGCTCAAGATCGGGTCCTGAACCATGCAAGCATACCTCGAAGGAACTGCAGTAGTCGCCGAACGAGCATGTGTTTAGGATTTTTAGGATTGTTCCGCTGAAACGCGGCAGGATCATAAAGTTCAGCGACTTGGTTCGTGGGGGTTATCGCCTCGGCCGCGGGCTTGCCACAGATACCGCCCGCACTTCTGCCGGAGTCGTACGCCTGTCGGTCCAACTCCTTCGTAAATTCTGAGATTCCCATCCTTAAACCTCGGCCGAATTTGGGCAGCGTCTTGGCTCCGATCAGGATCAGGAGGATCGCAAGGATCAGTAACAACTCCCATCCTCCAATCGAGGTGGCGAGCATCGCTAAGCATGAACTCGGATCGAACATTCCAGGTGATGCGGGAAACATGACCCATCAACGAAAAGCGCACCCGCGCCGGTCCGACGGCGTGAAAAAGCGATCTTGGTGGCCGAACGGCGAATCATCTTTTACCCCGCCATCTTTTACCTCAACGCCTTCTCTGGTTCCATATCTCACGCATGAAAGGCGTAGCGTGGAAAACATTGTCGAGATCCGATTCCTCCAGCAGGCACCAGTAATGAATAGTGCGCTCGTGCAGCCTGCAATCGGCCACGAGATGCCGCCGAACCCTTTGGAGAACCGCGTCGTCCGTGCCGCCATCCCTAAGCCAGTCGTCGAACGAAGACACGATCAGCGCCATCAACGCGAAGCGATCGTCATCGGTCAAGACACCGCGCTCATACAAATCGAGGAACTCACCGAGACGTTGGGGGGCGGCGCACTCATGCTCCCAGTCTTGCATGTGCGGACGGG
This sequence comes from Limisphaerales bacterium, assembly GCA_044230345.1. Taxonomy (GTDB): domain Bacteria; phylum Verrucomicrobiota; class Verrucomicrobiia; order Limisphaerales; family JADJPG01; genus JBGARF01. The sequence goes on along the minus strand of JBGARF010000022.1, from coordinate 62,682 downwards.
TGGGAAGACCGAGTGCTGCCGTCAGTCTCGACGCCGACTCGCCCTTTACCCATCGCTCTTTTACTTGGCGCTCGCTCATACGATGAACGTCATTCGGCCGAACGGAGAGCGCGGCCATGCCGGGCCAATTGCGTCCCAATGCAATCGTGGAGATCTGCCGGCATTGCCCGACGCGACTTTTTTGGCGAACCGGATGGCCTGCTCATGCGCGTCGCGAATATGCCGCACGCTCGCATTCGGCAACAATACCGGCGAGTAGAGGCATCAGTGAATCGCGAAGGTGACGCGATCGGTGCCGTCGTTCCATTCGCCCCGGTAAGTGCCCGACTCGTCGCGGGTCAAAGTGAATCCGCTCTTTACCTTCACCTCTGGCTCGTAATGAAGCTGAAACATCACCTGGCACTGGCGTCTGTCCTCGGACCAGCGAGATTCCAGAATGCTGACCCGCTGCAACTCTCGTTGCTGGTCGAATATCTTCGTCGAGTGCGGCATCCCCTGGAACAACTGCGCCTGCACCCCGCTTCTGACCTTCAGTGTTGTGTACCATCGCGGACCAAAGACACACGCGATAATGACAATTACCACCGCCAAACCTGTTCCGGCTTTGCGTGATGTTTTCATAAAGCGTGTGCAGCGGTCCAACAATTGTTCGGCGGCGACTGGTGCTTTGTTCTGAGCTGAAAACAGTCCCTTCCTGTGGTTCTTAAGCGATACATCTTCAGTCGTTGGTTTTCACGATAGGGGACCGGAGGTTCGGTTATTTCAAGGGCAAAGATTCTGGATGGCCCGCTGTGGGCGCGGTTAAAGGCGGGTGATGGGCGATGGCGGGAGATGGCGGGAGATGGCGGGAGATGGCGGGAGATGGCGGGAGATGGCGGGCACCTTGAGCACGGCTGGGTTCTAGTCAGGTTCGGGCATGTCCTGCCGATGAATGCACGTGAGCCCATGCGACCATGCAATTTTGGAACGATTGAAAAATTGACCGACGCCCCGGGTCTTGCGATTCTGATGCCTTAGCCGAACTCAGAACATCGGTCGAAATCCATGACGACGTACCCATATTCCCTGACCGGCGCGCGCTGGAACAGGGCGGAAACGACGAATGGGCCCATTCATGCCGGTATCTGAACGCGACTCAGGCGACCCACGATTATGAAATCAAAACTCTACTCATTTCTCAGCCTCGGATTGTTGTCGGCGCTGGCGATTTCGCCCGCCCGGTCCGATGTCCTCAGCCTGGATGGCGTCGGCGATTTTGTGACTTTTCCTGCCGCGGGCATTCCGAGTGGCAGCGCCAGTTTCACGATCGAGGCGTGGATCAATCCGACGACCATTCCGACCGGAGGCGAGAATGGCGGAGTGATGACCTTTTGGGGGAATGAAGGCGTGGCCAATCAGGCCAATGGCTTTCGGCTCCGCGGAGCGTCCGGGCTGCGGCACTTTTTTTGGGGCAACGATCACGACGAAAACCTGACCCAAAACATTTTGCCCGACACGACGGGACCGAGCTCGAACGGATGGCATCACTTCGCCATCGTTTGGAACGGCACCCAGACGCGCTGGTATTGGAACGGTGTGGCGATTGGCAACCCGCGCACGGCGGCCGGAGTCAACGTTGCGGCGACGAATCACCGCATCGGCAGCCGGCCGGCCGGAGAGTTTTTCCACGGTTACATGGATGAGGTTCGAATCTGGAACGTGGCCCGCACCGCGGGAGATATCGCGGCCAACTACCAGCGCGAGCTGAATGGGGACGAAACCGGGCTGGTGGCATATTGGAATTTTGAGGGGAATTTGACCGACCGGGCGGGTGGCGACAACAACGGCACGGCGGTGGGCAATGCGGTGACCGAGCCCGGGCTGAACGCGCCGGTGCTTCCGGTGGGGCCGCGCGTCTACACCTTCGCCGCGAATCCAAGCCAGCTGTTGCTTGCCCAAACGACGACCCTGTCCTGGGCGGTCTCCAACGCTCTCTCGATCGTCATCGAACCGGGCGTCGGTGCGGTTTCCGCCACCAACAGCGTTGTGCTGACGCCGACCGCCACCACCACCTACACCTTGACGGCGACCAATGCGATTGGCACGCGCACGGCAATCACGACCGTGACCGTTGATCCCGGGGTGCCGATCGCGCGGAGCTTTTCGACCAACACGAGCTTTAACACGTCGGTTGCGATTACCTTGAGCGGATCGGATCCGCAGGGCAGCAACCTGACTTACGCGATCGTGTCGGCACCCGCCAATGGCAGCCTGGGTGGCACGCCGCCGAACGTCACCTACACACCCGCCAACGGCTTTGGCGGCCTCGACACCTTCACCTTCCGCGTCAACGATGGGGCCTTCGATTCCGCCCCGGCAACCGTCAGCATCAATGTCGTTCCGCCGCCGCTTCCGCCGACGGGGATTACGTTGAGCTCGACGAACATCCCGTTGGGGACCGGCCCGGGAGGCTTCATCGCAACGCTGCAGGCGATCGACCTGAACAATCTTTATGGTGACAGCCATACGTTTGGTTTGGTGCCGGGTTTTGGGGACAACGCGAAATTTGTGGTGAACGGAAGCGCGCTGACGGCGGGAGCGAGCTTCGCTGGCGGTCCTGGCTCGACCTTCAGCCTGCGGTTGCGGGCGACGGATAGCACCAGCCAGAGCTACACGCAGGATGTGGTCCTGGCCGTGGTTTCCTTGGTCCGTTCGGTGGTGATCAACGAACTGCACTACAATCCCTCGTTCAATCCGGTCCGGGAATCGTTCATCGAGCTTTACAACGACACCGACCAGACCGTGGACCTCTCCAACTGGCGCGTGCGCGGTGGGGTGGACTTTTCCTTTCCGCCGAACACGTTTCTCGCTCCGCGCGCATTCGCCCTTGTGGCGGAGCATCCGGCCACCATCCTCGCGCGCCATGGCAAGAGCGCGTTCGGTCCTTGGATTGGCGGCCTGAACAACGAAGGGGAGCAGGTCACCTTGCGCGACGCCAACGGCGCACTCATCGATGCGGTGGACTATAAGAGCGAATTCCCGTGGCCGATCGCTTCGGATGGAAATGGCCCATCCGCTCAGCTCGTTCATCCGTCCCTGGACAACGATCTTGGTTCTTCGTGGCGCAGCGCACTGCCCACGCCTGGGGCAACCAACAGTGTCTTCGCCTTGAACGCCGCGCCGAACATCCGGCAGGTGGATCATTCGCCGAACTCCCCCCGTTCCACCAATCAGGTGACCGTGACCTGCAAGGTGACCGATCCCGATGGTGTGGATTCGGTGACCCTCGCCTACCAGGTGGTCGCGCCGGGCGCGTATATACCGGCCACGTTGCCGCTGACGACGGCGCAGCTGAACAACCTGAACAACGTGCCCTTGACCAACTCCCTCAATCCCGCGTTCGAGCTGCCGGCCAACTGGACGACGGTTACGATGCACGACGACGGGGCCAACGGGGATGCCGTGGCCGGCGATGGCGTCTACTCGGTGGTCCTCCCGCAGCAAGCCCACCGCAACCTGATTCGCTACCGCATCACGTGTACGGATGTGCTGGGAGCCGCGCGCCGGGCGCCGTTCGAGGACGATCCGTCGCTGAACTTTGCCTACTTTGTTTACGACAGCATGCCGAACTATCTCGGTTTTTCGGCGGCCTCGCTGCAAACCCTGCCGGTCTTCACCTTGATTACCCGCGACGCGGATTTGAATCAGTGCACGGCGTGGTTTAATTCCGCGGATCAATTGACGACGCAGATTATCGGTGGCCGAAAGAACGAGGGTCGCTTCGCGTTCAACTGGGAGGGGGCCATGGTCTACGACGGTGAGGTCTACGACCACATCCACTATCGTCTGCGCGGAGCGAACGGACGCTATCACACGGGCAAGCGCAGCATCCGCTACAAGTTCAACGATGGGCGTCCCTTGCTGGCCAAGGATCAATATGGCAAGCCCTTCCCGACAAAGTGGAAGGAGCTGACCACGGGCAAAGGCCAGAGCAACCGTGGTGGTGAGCAATTCGCGCTCAACGAGGTGGTCAACATGTTCCTCTGGAACAAGGTGGGTGTGCCGGCGCCGCGGACGTTGCACTTTCATTTTCGGGTCATCCGCGGAGCGAGCGAGACGGGTGTGAATCAATACTCGGGCGATTTCTGGGGCCTGAACTGGGCGCAGGAAAAATATGACGGCAACTTCCTGACGTCGCACGGGCTGCCCAAGGGCAATCTTTACAAGCTGATCGACAACCTGGACGCCAGCTTGGATGAACAACGATATCAGGGTGCTTTCGCCCCCACGAACGGGGCCGACTTGTTCAACATCGAAAACAACCTGACCGGTTTCCAGAGCACCGACTGGCTCAATGCCCACGCCAACTACACGAATTGGTATCGATATTTCACCGTCGCCAAGGCCATTCGGCACTACGACACGTGGCCGAGCGCGAACAAGAACGGCGCCTATTACTTCGAGCCGCTCTACGGAGCGTCGAATAGTTTCCTTGGGCGCATGATGCAGTTGCCGTATGACAGCACGGACACTTGGGGAGCGACGTGGAACAATGGCGACGACCTTCTTTACAACGGCATCTTCCCGTCGTCGGCCACGGGAGGCGACCAAGGACAGAATCCGGAAATGCAAAAGGAATATCGCAACACCGTGCGCGAGATTCGCGCGCTGCTGTTCCAGCCGGACCAGATCAACGCCATCATCGACGCGCACGCGGCGCCGATCACGCCGGTGGCACTGGCGGATCATGCGCGTTGGTCCAACGCGCCGGCTCCGGCCAGCTACGCGTCCCTGGCCATCCCGTCCAGCCCTGGCGTTACGGGCGGGCTGCCGGCCTACCAGCAAGACATGAAGAATTTCATGTTCAACGGCGGCAACAACGCGTGGTGGATCGACCGCAACAGCGTGGCGGTCGGAGGCTGGGTTGGGATTCTCGACACCGAATCGGCCGATGTCGCCATCCCGAATCGTCCCACGATCACCTATGTGGGCACGAACGGGTATCCAATTGATGGGCTTGTTTTCCAGTCGTCCGACTTTTCGGATCCGCAGGGTGCGGGCACGTTCGCGGCGATGCAATGGCGCGTGGCGGAAGTGCTGGCGGCAGGCACGGTGGTGACCAATGCCCGGCAATTGCGGCTGGAATGGGATTCGGCGTGGACCTCGGAAGAGATGCCGGCGTTCAACGCGTTTGTCACCTTGCCGCCCCAGGTCCTTCAGCCGGAGCTTCTTTACCGGGCCCGCGTGCGCCACAAGGATAACACCGGCCGTTGGAGCCAGTGGTCGTTGCCCGCTGAGTTCCGTCCCGGACCGCGTGATCTCTTCAGCCAGCTTCGGACCAATCTGGTCTTCAACGAGATCATGTATAATCCGCCCGCCAACGGCGCGGCCGATGGCGATGATTTTGAGTTCGTCGAGCTGAAGAATGTGGGGCCGTTCACGCTGAACCTTTCGGGGTTGGCCTTCAGCCAGGGCGTGAATTTTTCGTTCCCGGTCGGCACGACGCTCGCCCCGGGGGCCACCTACTTGCTCGCCCGGAATTCTGCGGCGTTGTCCACTCGTTACCCCGGTGTGACCGTCCATGGTGTCTACTCGGGCAAGCTCGACAATGACGGAGAGACGCTGACGATCAGCCATTTTTCCGCCGGCGAGATCGTCTCGGTGACCTATGGCGACCGTGCTCCGTGGCCGGTGACCGCGGACGGGTATGGCTTTTCGCTCGTGCGGAATGCCTCCGGTAGCTATGTCTCCAGCGCGGGGATGTTGGGCAGTCCGGGCGCGGACGGCGGGGGATCTGCCGTGGGAGGCGTGGTCATCAACGAGGTGCTCAGTGCGTCGACCGCGCCGCTAGTCGATACGGTGGAGCTGTTAAACGCAGGCGGCGAACCGGTCGACATCAGCGGCTGGTTCCTCTCCGATGATCCGACTTATCCGTGGAAGTTCCGCCTGCCTTCGCAACCGGCGCTCGCCGCTGGCGCCTTTCGGTTGTTCGACGAGAGCGCTTTCAATCCCACGCCCGGGCTCGGGCTGAGCTTCAGCCTCGGTTCGTTGGGTGATGATGTTTACCTCTTCTCTGCGGATGCCGCGGGCCAGCTCACGGGATACAGCCATGGCTTTCGTTTCGGTGGGGCGCCGGATGGCGTCACCTTTGGACGGTACGTCAACAGCGTCGGGGATGAGCAGTTTGTGCTCGAGACCGCGCGCACGCTCGGGGCGAACAATGCCGGGCCGCGCGTGGGCCCGGTGGTCATCTCGGAGATTCACTATCACCCGGCTCCGTCCGCCCGGAACGACGAGTTCCTGGAACTGCGAAATCTTACGGCGTCGTCGGTGGCATTGTTCGATGCTGCGCATCCGACCAACACCTGGCGGGTGGGCGGGATCGGCCTGGACCTTCCGACGGGAGTGACCATTGCGCCCAACGGGACGATCCTGTTGGTGGCCGACAATCCGGCCGATTTTCGGACCCGGTTCAATGTGCCGGCGTCGATCGGCATCCTCCAATACGCGGGAAATCTGCAGGACAGCGGGGAAAGCCTGGAACTGCTCGCTCCAGATGCGCCCACCACCAACGGGGTGCCTTATTATGTGGTCGACGCGGTGCGTTACAATGACCGCAAACCGTGGCCGCTGGCGGCGGACGGGGCAGGGGCGTCGTTGCAGCGAATCAATCCTTCGAGCTACGGCAATGATCCCGTCAGCTGGCTGGCGGCAGTGCCGACCGCCGGGGCACAAGGCGTCAGCGGCGTGCCTCCGGTCGTGACCGCGCACCCGGCTTCCAGAGTGGGTGTGGTTGGCGGCACAACGAGCTTCGCGATGGCCGCCACCGGCACCGGACCGCTGCGGTATCAGTGGCGTTTCAATGGTGCCAACCTCGACGGTGAAACCAACGACACGCTGGTGTTGACCGGTCTGCAATTGGCGGATGCCGGAACCTATCAAGCCGTCGTTTACAATGGGGCGGGTTCGACGGACAGCAGCAACGCGACCCTGGTCGTTCGGTCGAGCGCGACCTTCAGCCGGCCGCCGGCGGATGTGCAGGTCCGCGTGCAGCCGGATCCGGCGGCGGCGCCCACCACCAACGCTACGTTCTCGGTGGTGGCCGCTTCGTTCAATCCCCCCGTGAGTTACCAGTGGCAGTTCAACGGCGTGAATATCCCCGGGGCAACAGGCTCAACGTTGACCGTCTCGAACGTCCAGGTAGCGAATGAAGGCCTTTACCGGGTGATTGTCACCGACGGCGTTGGCTCGGTGGTGAGCCCGGCCGGCTACTTGTATCCGTTGGTGACTCCGCGTCTGGTGGAGTCGCCGATCACCCAGTCCGTGGTACAGGGCGGGCTGGTTAGTTTCAGTGCCTCGGCAACGGGCAATCCGCTGCCGTTCACGTGGGAGTGGCGACGGGGTTCGCTGCCGCTGGTCACCAATACGATCAACGATCGCGCGGCATTTCTGACCATTGTGAACACGAACCCGGTGGGAAGCAGCCAGCAGTACCGGGTGATCGTCCGCAACCTGGCGACTCCAGTCGGCGCCAATGCCACGTTCAACATCATCACGCTGGCGGATGCCGATGCCGACGGCTTGCCGGACGAATGGGAGACGTTGCATTTCGGGTCGGCGACGGGCGGGAATGCAAATGAGGACACGGACGGTGACGGCCTGACGAATGGCCAGGAGTACACGGCCGGGACCAATCCGAAGAGCGACACGAGCTTTTTGCGGGTGGAGCTCAATGCGGGTGCGACGACGGTGGTATCGTTTGGTGCTGAGCCGAACAAGACCTATACCATCGAGTCCGCGTCGCAGGTCAGCGGTCCGTGGGCGCCACTGGCGAATGTTGGGGCGAAGACGACATCTCGGGTGGAGTCCATCACTGACCCGCGCGCCGCCAGCGCGGCGGACAACCGGTTCTACCGTGTTGTCACTCCGGCCAGACCCTGATTTCGAAGACTGGCTTTGGGCGTCACCATTGGACCAGGCGGTAGAACGCCTGGTGCTCGCTGACGTTCGGAAAGCGATACTCCAGGTCAGGCAGGATGGGGCTGGCCGGTGCCCAGGCATCGAGCTCCGGGGACGAGCGTTGCACCTGCCAGACGCGCCCTTTTCCTTCCCATTCGAGTTCGAGCCCAGAGGTTTGCCGATGCCGGATATGAGTGATGATAGGTGAAGGCTGCGGCGGCATGGCGTCCGTCACAATAAAGAGACCGTCGAGTCCGAAGTCAGCGAGGTCTTCCAGCGGTTGGAAGGCACCGACCAATTCGAGGTTGCGATAGACGACATAGCCTTGGTCGCTGAGCAGATCTCCAGCCTGGATTGCGCCCAGTTGCCGGTCCTGGAAACCGCGCTCAATCGAGAACCAGATCTCGCCGCTGGGCCAAAGATAGAAAGCGTCCAAGCCAAGGTCAGCGACCGCGTCTACTGGCTGAAATCGGGCCAGCAGCTCCAGGTTCCGCTTCGCCACGCGGCCCTGTTCGTTCACCAGGTCGGTGAACAACAGGTCGCCCGGACGAATCACGACGATGGGCAACGGGTCATTAAAGATGATCAGGTTGGTGCACACGGAAAAATAGAACTGACCCTCGGAGAGTGCCTGGACCGCGTCGAGACCCACATCGAAGAGCGGACGAATTCCACCGGTGACGGGCACAAGGAGATCGGCGTTGCGCAAGGGCTGGCTTGAACGCGAGAACAACAGGTCGCCGTGATGCAACGGTCCAAGGGTCTCGCTGAAAATGTCGGTTTGGATCGAAAACAGAATTTCGCCGCCGGGCAGCACGTCCACCGCATCGAGGCCCAGGTCTGGAGCGATTGGCATGACGTTAAGCGAGCGGGTTAGCTCGTGGTTGGACTTAACCACGCGCCCCGCGGACGAGAGAAAGTCGCCGCCGCTGAGGTGATTCGTCGGCGGACTCCAGATGCCGGGTGTCATCCCGTTTACCGTGGAAAACCAGATCTCGCGGAACGGCGCCACATTGAGCTCGAGATGATAGACCTGCGTGAAACTGCCGTTGGTCTGGACCAGCGCCACCTTAAGCATCGGCCACAGCCGTTCGACTTTGGGCGAGTCATTGATGAGATAGCAGGCCTGCTTGTTAAAACCGTCGTCGATGACCAGTTCGAGAAACAGCTGCTGTCGCAGCGCCACCTCGCCGCCCACGGCGTAGGATCCTCGGCCCCTCACTTCGTAATGACGCCCGCCACTGCCGGCGGTAAAAGCGATGTCTTCGAGCTCGTAGAAGGTAAAGAGCGGGTCATCCCCGACCCGCCGCAAGCGGAATCCCCCGCGCATCGGTTCCAAAATAGTGGGTCGCGCGCAGGGCGGGCAATCGTCGATCAAGTGGCTGCCTTCCACGAGTTGATAAGCAAAAGCGGCGTGGTCGGAAGGGGCGCCGACGGCTTTGAATGCCGCGACCAGAAGCATCGACGTGACCCAGTAAATCCTCCGGAATGGGGCAAATGGTGAATTCATAGACTCGACAACCGCACGGTCGGTTGAACGTTGTCGTAGCATGGAACTGATGCGGCCATTTCCGCTGGTCCGGGATTGGCCTATCGTGGCCTCGACTTGGCATCTGGGTAGGGCGGGCGCTCCGCCGCCCGCCGCCGGGGCGATGTTGCGGACAGTTTGCGCGCTCCTGATCGAACAACGGCAGAGTGGTCCGCACAGCCGGCGCGCTGGGGAGAGCACGCCGCACCCTGTGGCGCATCCGAGGTGAGACGTCGCTACAGGATATTCGCCGCGAGTTCGGCGAGTTCGGAGCGTTCGCCGCGCTGGAGTTCAACATGGGCGGCAATGGCTTGATCCCGAAACTTGCTGACCACGTAATTGAACCCGTTGGAGGAGCCGTCGACGTACGGGTTGTCGATCTGGTAGGGGTCGCCGGTGAAGATGATCTTCGTGCCGTGGCCCACGCGGGTGACGATGGTCTTGACCTCGAGCGGGGTGAGGTTCTGGGCCTCGTCGATGATCATGAACTGATGCGCGATGCTGCGGCCGCGGATGTAGCTGAGCGCTTCCACGACCACGGTGCCGTTGCGGAGGAGGTCGCCGTTGCGACGGTTGTCCTGCCCCATGTTCAGGTCGCCGAGCAGCTCAAGGGCGTCGTGAATGGGTTGCATCCAGGGGCCGAGCTTTTCCTCCAGCGTGCCGGGCAGGAATCCGATCTCGCGGCCCATGCTGACGGTGGGGCGGGCCACGACGACGCGGCGATATTCGCGATCGACGACGGTGCGTTTGAGGCCGGCGGCGAGTGCGATCAGGGTTTTGCCTGTGCCCGCTTTGCCCATCAGCGTGACCAGCTTGATGCGGTCGTCGAGCAGCGCATCGAGCGCGTAGTGCTGTTCGCGATTGCGGGGTTTGATGCCCCAGACGCCTTCCCGGATGTCGGTGATGGGGACGAGCTTGGTGCCCGTGGGATCGACCTTGGTCAGGAGAGCTTTCTTGCCGTTGCTGGAATCCTGCAGCGTGCAGTATTCGTTCGGAAAATATTTGCGGCCGGCCGGCAGGGGCAATTCGCCCGTGGCGCGGAGGGCGGCCAGCTTGTCGGCGGGAACCGTCAGCTCGAACGTGCCGGTGTAGAGATCCGAGATGTTGATCCGATCCGTTTCGTAATCCTCGGCCTGCAAGCCGAGGGCGTCGGCCTTGATGCGGAGGTTGATGTCCTTGGTGACGAGAATGGTGGGGATCTTCGGATCTGCGCGTTGGACGGCGAGAGCGGTGGCGACGATCCGGCTGTCGACGGTGTGGCCGTTGGGGATGGCTGGCGTGGGCTTTTTGGTCCGAGCGGGGGTGGCCTCCTGGAAGACCACGCGGAGACGGCCGCCGTTGGTCAGGGTGACGCCGTCGCTGAGGTGTCCCTGGGTGCGGAGGCCGTCGAGCGTGCGGGAAAACGTTCGGGCGTTCTGGCCCAACTCAGTGGACTCGCGTTTGAAACGATCCATCTCCTCAATGACCTCGATGGGAATGAGGACATTGTTCTCTTGGAAGTTGAGGAGGCTGTTGGGGTCGTGGAGGAGGACGTTGGTGTCCAGGATGTAGTTTTTCACTTCGTACGTCGGGGCGAAACCGAATATTCCAGGTGACTCATGCGACCGTACCACCCTTTAATCTTCGGATGAATGGCCGGGAGTTTGTAGCGCCCGGAATACAAAAAGTTGGCCAGCATGCCCCAGAGGTCGAAGTCGACAAAACGGGGTTGGTCATCAAGCAGGTAGGGGCGGTGTCCAAGCATCTGCTCGAACGGCCCAAGGAGAGCGCTTAATTCGGCGGTCAGGGCTTTATGCCCGGCGCGCCATTGCTCAAGGCAGCCGCGCCCGAACTTGCGTTCCTTGTGGCGCCGGTAGGCCAGGCGCTCGGCCGGGGCGACAAAGGACTCGAAGTGGGCGTCGTTCAGCTTGAACGTGAGGCCTTCCACGTCGTTTTCGATGTAGCGCCAGAGCAGGGATTGGATGCCTTCCCAACGTTCCGGAAACAGGTCGAGGCCAAACTTGGACTCGATGTATTTGGCGAGGACCTGCGTGTTGTCGCCGGTCTCGAACAACACTTGCCGTCCGTCGCGAAGTATTGGCACCTGGTAATAGCGCTCGCGGGTCAATTTCCAGACGATGGAGCGTTCCCCGGGGGGAACGGTGACGAGTTGGTGGGGGATGCGCCCGTATTCGAGAATCCTCCGCTGCACGAGGCAGTACGGGCTCCACGGAACCTGAAATAATTCAATCATGCGGCCGGCCAGGAACGGCGACCGACCCGGTTCCTAGGCGAACCCGGCCGATACGTATGGCACGGACAAAATTGTTACGGCCCCCCGGCAACCGTGACAAGCGGAGATTCCGACCCCGGTCACAACCGGCGCATCTCGAAGTTGTTGGATCGGAGCGCGGACCTGTGGTCCGCAGTGGGTGGAATCGGCCATGTGCGTTCGAACCTTCGAGCGTCCTCGCCGGCCCAGGCCGCTGCGGGCTTTCAGCGCTGAAAGCGCGCGGTCCGGCCGAGTATGAACTTCAACCAACTACTTCGAGATGTACGGGTCACAACGGGGTTGGATTAAAAGCAAAGCGGATTCGTTCAGGGCTGGACGACCCGGAAGTGAGTGGCGGGCGAGGTGCCCGCTCCAGGCCCTTTGAAATGGAAGAGCCCGGGGATCGATTCGCGGGCGGTACCAAGGTTGGTCCAGGTCCGCAGGTCCGTTGTGCCCTGAACCACATACCCGTAGCCCGGCAATCCGCGCACCGTCAGACTGCTCCGGCCGTCGTCGGTCGGTTGCAATGCGGTCAAGACTGGCGGGACCACTGGCGCGCCGATGGGAGCATCGGAAGGCGTCCAGGAGATCTCGCCGGTCAGTTGTCCGACCGAACCGCCGGGCCCCTGGATCCGGCCTTTCGTCGAACTGCCTTCGCCTTCTTGAAAACCGAATTCGGCGATGATTCCCGATGAATGGAAGTTCTCGCTCCGAAATCGGTTGGTCTGAATCTGAGCCTGGGTGAGGGCGAGATTCCAGAGGCTCACGTTTTCAAGGCAGCCGGAGACGAGACCGAAGGTCAGCGGTGCGGTGGTGGTGGTTGCGCCGGGGGTGCCATTCCAAGGCTGAGTAGCCTTGAGCTCGCCATCGAGGTAAAGCCGGCCGCCGGCCGCATCGACGGCAAAGGCGGCGTGGTGCCAGCTCCCGTCGTTCACCGGGCCGGCGTCGAGGCCGGCCTCGTTGCCGCCCACGGCCGAGGTGTCGTGCCGAAAATATCGTGCGCGCAGGCGCCCCGCGACCAGCGACAGCTGGAACCCGTTGTTGGAGGACGGCACCAGTTTGTTGATCAGATCCGAGGCGTTGGTTTGTTCCGTTTTGAACCAGGCCATGAGGGTGAGCGGGAAGGCGTTGAAGGGGCCGGCCTCGGTCACCGTGACCCGGGCGTCGGAACCGTCAAAGCGCAGGGCATGGCCGGGACCGGTGAGCGTTCGATTCTGCCAGATGTCCGAACTGGTCCAGGCGACGCGGCCGGTCAGGGAGATGAGAAGGTTACCCGTGAAGTCGTTGATCAGGGATCGGCCGTAAGCCTCGTTCATGCGGCAGTACACGACGAGTTCAGGTTCACCCTGTTCGAGGATGCGCTGGGCGTTGACCTGAAGCTCACGCAGGGGCAGGGCCCGCCGCCAGATGGATAATTCATCCATCTGGCCGAGAAAGGAGTTCGCCAGGTCGTCGAGACTCGCACCAACGATCAGCTCCCGTCCCACCGCACCCACCCCGGGTGTGCCAGTCCAACTGCGTTGATTCATTTTGCCGTCGACCGTGAGTCGGCCGCCGGATTGGTCCACGGTGAATCCGACATAGTGCCATTTGCCATCGGCGACAAAGCCGGCGTCGAGCGGAGCGCGGCTGTCCGAAATTGAGCCGGCGCCACTGTAGCAAGCAGCCCGAAGGCGACCTTCGCTCAGGTAAAGTTTCCAGCCGTCGGGCTCGCGTCCGCTGGAATTGAATTTGCTCAACACCGTCGAGTTGCTTTGGCTGGTCCGAAGCCAAGCGGCCACGGTGAACGGCAGCGAGTTAAGCGCAGGCAGGTTCGGCACGCGGGCGTAGGTGCCGGGGGCGAGAAAGTTTAGGGCGCGACCCGGAGCGCTCGGGGCGAATGGCTGGTTGCTCTGAAACGGAAAGTTTTTGACGCACTGGATTTCGTCGGCCGTCAGAGCGCGATCGAAGGTCATGAGCTCGTCAATGCGGCCGGTCAGTTGATCGCCCTGCGCGCCCCCCAGAAACTTGCGGGGCAGGTCGATGAGAAAGGGCAGGGTCATGCGCAACTCTCCGTTAAGGTAGAGTTTGGTGCCGGCCGGGCTGGCCACCAGGGCGAGGTGGGTCCAGGTCGCGCGCGGGATCGTGACGCCGAAGGAAAAATCGAGGACGCCAAACCGGGTCAGCCCGATTGCGCGTTCGGTCCCGAATTGTTCGAGCTTGATCGCGGTGTATTCGTCCAGGAGCAGGCTGGCCGACGGAGCCGGACTGTTGTCCCGCCAGATCCACGCGCAAAACGTCCACGGGGGCGGGAGCGGCGTTCCGCCGAAGGTCAGACGCGAGGTAGTAAAGGCGGGCAAATACTCGAAAGCGGACCCCGTGATCCCTGGCCCATAGCCCAGCCGGGCGATGGTGTATCCGTCCAGGTTCCCGGCGGAGTCCGCCACATTTTCGTCCGCGCGCCAGTAGTTGACGAGCCCAACGGGCGGCACGGCGCACGGTTCGGTGGCGACGGCTGGCCTCGGGGCAAAGGCAAAGAGGGCTTGAAACAGGATGATGGTGGCGATGGCTTTCATGGTCGTTCACGGTCCTGCTTAAGCAGAAATCGTCCGGAGTTTCGAAAATCCTTCGGGGGGATCGCGCTGGGAAAATCTTGCCGTTTTCGGTCTCAGGAAAGGTTTGGCGCGGCGCTTTACAGCTGCCGGGGCGCTCACTAGAGTCGCCTCATGGCTTCCGAATACGATCCAGCGGAGTTCGTGGACAGCGATTTCCAAGCAGCCCGCCGGAGCGGCGTGACGGCTGGTCAGCCGCCGGCGTCGCCCTTCACGACCGTGGCCGGGCGCGCGCCGACCCGGGAGGAAATCGAATCTCGCGTGTCCGACATGCAGAGCAAGCTGTCGGAATTGAAGCGGGCGCAGCACGATCTCGAGCGCGAGCGGGCTGAGTTGGAAGAGACCCGGCGCCGCCAGGCCGAGTTCACCAAGGGCCGCCAGGAGATGGAGCAGCACCTGACGCGGGGCATCGGTTTGCTGGAAGAGGCCGAGTTCGCCTCCCGCCGGGACGCCGAGCAGATGGCGAAGACGTTGGTTGACCTGCGGGAGGCGCTGATCAAGGTGCAATCGGTGCACGAGGAGCATTGGACCAAGGAAAATCTGAACGCCGAGTTGTCCCGCTCGCTGACGGTCATTGAGAATGCGCGGATGGAGTGGAACGCCGCCCGGCTCAAGTTCACCCGGCTCAGTGACGCGCCGCAGCCGGACCCGGTGGCCCCCGTGGCCGCGGATGGATTCACGCAGAATATTCTTCGCGAAAAAAGTTACGCCGAGCTTTGCAAGATGGGGCTGGCGCTGACCTGGCCGGTGGCGCTGGTCGGCGCAGCCATCCTGATAACGATGCTGCTTCGCTCGTCGCACTGATCATCATGGGATTGTTCAGGAAGAAGCCCGATCCCGTCTCCGAACGCGCCAAGGATCTGGACGACAAGATTGCCGCGCTCCAGGCGGAGATCAAAAAGCTCAGCCACCAGGGAGCGGCCACGCCACCCTCAACTTCTTCGACCCCGTCGAGGCCCCCCGCTGCACCGACGGCGGGCCATCCCAGTTTACGTCCCGACCCTCCGTCGGCCATCCCCAAGTTCACCACGCCGGAGAAATCGTCGCCGCGTTTGCGGTCCACGACCCGGCCACACCGGCCGCTCACGGTGAATCCCCAAGCGCAGTCGCACGAGCCGATCTTTGAAGAGGTCAACCAGCCGCAGATCAAGGCGGACGCGGAATTGCCCGCGCCGGAGCCCGAGGAATTGGGGACACGAAAATCCGATCTCTCCTCGCTGTGGCAACGATTGATTCGCCACTTCCGCGGGCCGGTGACTTCCAATCCCAAACTGGTCAATTACCTGGCGGCGGGCAGCATTCAGGGATTGCAGCCGCTTCGTTACGAGAAACGCGTGGCTCGGAACCGGTTCATCGTTTTCGCAGCGTTGCTCTTGCTGCTCCTGTGGGGCCTGATTGTCATGTTGTTCCGGCGGCACTAGTTTGCCTCGAAACGCCGGCCTCCGGCCGGCAAGCCATCGGCCAGACGAGCCTGATGCTTCGCCAGGCATCGGCCATTTAACGGCAGTTTGGGCATGAAACGACGTTCCATCCGATCGGCAGCCATCGAGACTCCTGATGGCGTCTTCATCGCCTCCTTCAGCGCGCACGGCCTGGTGGCGATCGATTTTCCGGGACGGCACTCGGTGCCTGCAGCGTCCGAAGAACCGGTCGTTGACCTGGAATTGATCGGCGAGGCCGACCTGCAGACATGGCAGCGAATGACCGAGCAGGCGCTGCGCTCGGCCTTGCGGGGCGAGCGTCCAGTCGGACTGCCGCCGTTCGATTGGGAAGGACGCACCGAGTTTCAACGGGACGTCTGGACGGCGTTGTTGCGGATTGAGCCGGGCGAAACCCGGACCTATGGCGAGATCGCGGCCGAAATCCGAAGTCCCAAGGCGGTGCGGGCGGTGGGCCAGGCGTGCGGCGCGAATCCGATTCCGGTGCTCGTCCCGTGTCATCGCGTAACCGCGGCCGGCGGCCGGCTTGGCGGATTCTCCGGCGGGCTCGATTGGAAACGGAGACTACTGGAGAGGGAGGGCAGGTCTGCCCTGCATTTTTCCTGACCTCCACCCTAGGGCACCCAGGCCGCCCGGAGAGGGGTACCTCAGCGGCCACCTGGTGGCGCGCGTGGGCGTTGGCCAAGGCGATACCCTGCTGACACGGGTCGATTCCCAATGACCAAGGATCAATGTCAAATTCCCAATGCTCCCAGTGAACCTCAAGATGGCTTCGTTGATTTTTGACGACTTGAGTTGATCAGGTTCACTTCCCGTGAATCAGGACAAAAAAGAACGGGTGGCTTCCCATGAACCGCCCCAGTTCTAATACACAACCAGCGATCGCACGGGGCAATGTTGAATCCGGGCGCGGCCGTTGAGATCCTGCAACTCGATTAGAAAGGCGGCCTCGAGGATGGTGGCGCCGACTTTTTGCAGCAGGCAGGCGGCGGCTTCGGCGGTGCCGCCTGTGGCGAGCAGATCATCGATCAGCAAGACGCGGCTGCCGGGACGGACCGCGTCGACGTGAATGGCGATGGTGTTGCTCCCGTATTCGAGATCGTAGCTTTGCTCGTGGGTTTGATAGGGGAGCTTGCCTTTTTTGCGGACGGGGACGAAGCCGGCGTTGAGCTTGATGGCGGCGGCGCTGGCAAAAATGAAGCCGCGGGCGTCGATGCCGACCACCGTGTCGATGTCGCCGGGGCGATGCCGATCAACCAGCAGATCGATGGAGGCCGAAAAGAGGACCGGATCGGCGAGGACGGGCGTGATGTCCTTGAATTGGATGCCCGGCTTGGGGAAGTCCGGGACGTTGCGAATGGCGGTGCGGAGATCAGCGGGCGTCTTTTTGGTCATGGTCACATCTACTTCTGCTTGGCTTCGATCTTCTCAATCATTCGTCGAAGCTTGTTCAGAGCGATGTTTTGAATCTGCCTGACTCTTTCCCGCGTGACACCAAATTTTTCACCGACTTCCTCCAGCGTTTTCTCGGAGCCACCGTCGAGCCCGAAGCGATAGCGCAGAATGGTGGCTTCGCGCGGATCGAGGGTCTTGACCATCTCCTGGAGCATCCGGGTGATGGTGGCATCCTCCAGCTGCTCGTAGGGCGTGTCGGCGTTTTCGTCCGCAATGATCTCCGAGTAATTGTTCGATTCGTCGTCGCCGATGGGGGCGTCGAGCGAGGCCGGCCGGATGGCGGCGGTGCGCATCTGCGCCACGCGCGACGGTGTCATGCCCATCTCCTCGGCCAATTCCTCGTCCGTGGGCTCGCGGCCAAACTCCTCCTGGAGTTTCAAGGCGACGCGGCGCATGCGGGAGATTTTGTCGACGAGGTGGACTGGCAGGCGAATGGTCTTCGATTGGTTGGCCAGTGCGCGTTTGATCGATTGCTTGATCCACCAGGAGCCGTAGGTGGAAAGCTTGCCACCCTTGGAGGGATCGAAGCGTTCAACGGCTTTCATCAGGCCGATGTTGCCCTCCGAGATGAGGTCGAGCAGGGGCAGGCCGAAACCTTCGTAGTCGTGGGCGATCTTCACCACCAGCCGGAGGTTGGCCTTGATCATCTGCTCGCGGGCCTTCTTGTCCCCCTTCTTGATCTTGGCGGCGAGCTCGATCTCTTCCTGGGGCGTCAGCAGTTTGACCTGACCGATCTCACGCAGGTAAAGCTTGAAGGCCGTGTCGCCATCGTAGCCGCCGCGATCGCGGCCCGGCAGTGGGGCGTCGGCTTTGACCGCGGTTCCCGTCGCGTCCAAAATGGCGGGGCGTTTGAGGAACGCCGTGTCCCAGGGAGACTTTCGTTCCGGCGGGCGTTCGCCGGCGACCGTGGCCTTCGGGCCGGATTCGGTGTCGGGCCCCGGGGCCGGGGCCAAGGTTTTGCCGTGGACAGAGGCTCCGTTGGCAACAGTCTTTGACTTCGATTTCGAGTTCTTGCGCACGGCCATAAGGGTTGGGGCCAATTAGAGGCTCCACCTCTTCATCGGCAAGCTAATTCCCAGCCTGAACCCGAATCCGACCGAATCCGACCGAACCCACGGAGCAGGGACGCCTCTCGGTCGTCTTCTTTGCACCGTTGCGGCCGGGCGTTTTCTCCATGGATCCGCTGACACCGCATCGGCCGGATTAAACCTGGCAACCGAATCGGTCGAGCCGGCGGCGACTTTTGTTTCGACACTCCTCGTCGACTTTGCGATGCAAGGGTCCCTATGCGCATGCTTCACCTCGGTCTCATTCTCCTTTCCGGCCTGGCGGGACCGCGTGTGGACGCGGCGGAGGCAACCTTCGCGGAACGCCTCGGCTGGCCTCCGGGCACGATTGCCGTGATCCTCCATGTCGACGATGTCGGCATGTCGCACGCCTCGAATCTCGGTGCAATTGAAGCCACCGAGAAGGGGGTGGCGACGTCGTGCGCGGTGATGATGCCCTGCTCGTGGGTCTCCGAGTTTGCCGCCCTCGCCAAGGCACGGCCGGGCCTCGACTGCGGATTGCACCTCACGCTGACTTCAGAGTGGGTTCCGTACCGGTGGGGGCCGGTCGCCGGCAAAAGCCAGGTGCCTGGATTGGTCGATCCAGAGGGATGCCTGTGGCGCAATGTCGCGGGCGTGATCGTCAAGGCGACGGCCGACGAGGTCGAGCGCGAGATTCGCGCCCAGATCGATCGGGCCGAAACGATGGGGCTGCCAATCACGCATCTGGACTCGCACATGGGCACGCTGTTCGCCCGGGCGGATTACTTCGAGCGTTTTGCCAAGGTGGGCATGGAGAAGAAAATTCCCATCCTTGCCATTGGCGCCAAGGGCGAACACGCGCAGCGCGAGAACGGCGAATCGATGGCTCACCTGCGCCGATGGATTCCGCGCCTCTGGAACGCCGGCCTGCCCGTGCTCGATGACCTGCACACGGGCTCCTACGGCTGGAAACCAGCGGAGAAGCCGGAACGTCTGCTGGAGCTGCTGGCGGCTCTGAAGCCGGGCGTGACCGAGATCTTGTTTCACGCGTCTCGACCAACCGAAGAGTTTCCCGTCATCACGGGATCGAGCGAGTCCCGCCGCGCCGATTTGCAGGCACTGACGGATCCGCGCGTCCGTGAATTGATTCAGCGCCGGGGGATGGTGTTGACCACCTGGCGCGAGCTGATGAAGCGACGCGCCACCGCGGCCTCCATGCCCGAGGAACCGGTGCCTGCCATTGCGCGTTGAACCTTAAGGACACGACCATCGTTGTGAAAAAATCGCTCCCTCTTGGTTTCATCCTGGCTCTGGTTCTGTCCGGATGGGCGGCTGATGTCGCTACGCCTCGATACAATGTCCTGCTGATAATCGCCGATGACCTGCGGCCGGCGATGGGCTGCTACGGCGACGGGCAGGCCAGGACGCCGCACCTCGATCGCCTCGCCGCGCGTGGCGTCCGGTTTGACCGCGCGTATGTGCAGTATCCGGTCTGCAATCCCAGTCGCGTCTCCCTCCTGACCGGCACGCGCCCGGAGCGCAACGGCGTGACCGGCAACGGCACGTTCTTCCGCGAGAAGATGCCCGACATTGTGACGCTGCCCCAGCTCTTCCGGCAGCATGGTGCCAAAGCCCTTTCCTACGGAAAAATCTACCATGCAGGTCTCGTCGAAGGCGAAACGGAGGGGCGCTTCCTCGACGAAGGCAAATCATGGGATGAGGCCAGAATGTTTCGTCCGACGACGCTTGGTCATACGGGCCCCCGCCGAAATCTCACCGGGGGCCGACTCAAGTGGTGCGAAGTCGCCGACCTGGAAGGTGGCGACGACGATCAGTCCGACGGTCAGACCGCGAGGCAGACCATTGCCGCGATGGAACGGCTCGGGAACCAGCCATGGTTCATCGGTGCGGGCTTTCATCGTCCGCACGATCCGTTTGTCGTGAACAAGCGTTACGTTGCGCAGTTCCCGGCGGGCTCGCTGACGCTCCACCGCGACCCTGCGGACGCCACGCCCCTGGGCCAGCATTCGCTTGGCGGCGGCGCGTTCGCCGAGGCTTTCGCGAAGTTTGACGATCGGGATCGGATGGATTTTCTCACGCATTACTACGCCGGAGTGACTCAGACCGACGCCCAAGTGGGCCGGCTCATGGACGCGATGGATCGCTTGAAGTTATGGTCGAGGACCGTGGTGATCTTTGTCGGTGACCACGGATATCATCTGGGCGAGCGCGGATGGTGGAACAAGAACACGCTCTTTGAGCGTTCCTGTCGCGCGCCGTTTCTGCTGGTTGCGCCCGGGGTGAAGCCTGGCGTGTGCCGGAGTCTGGTCGAGTTTCTCGACCTTTATCCCACCGTCGCCGGGTTATGCGGTCTGCCCGTGCCTCCGACCGTGGAGGGCCGGAGCCTCCAGCTCCTCCTGGCCGATCCGGCAGGCAAGCTGCACGAGTTTGCGCTGACCTATATCACGCGTGGCGCGGGAGTGACTGGCTTCAGCCTGCGCACCGATCGCTGGCGTTACATTGAATGGAGCGACGGCAAAGCCGAACTCTACGACCAGAATGCCGACCCCGGCGAATGGCGGAATCTCGCCGGAGACCCCGCGAGTGCGGCCGTGCTCGCCGAGCTCAAACGTCAGCTGGCGGCGCGTGGAACGGGCAATGCGGTAATGCGGTAATTCGGGTGGAGAATGGCGGAGCCAACCCAGCCCGATGGGCTGGGCTGGGCTGGGTGGTGGTGCGTTTTTGGCGTGCCATTGCCGCACGACGGAGCTGCCGCGTTGCGAGCAACGGGTCCGCGTTTCAGCCACCGCCTGATATTTTCAGGGCCGGGGCTAAGCCGGAATGATTCAGTTGGGCGGCGGCCGATTGCGCTGCAGATTCTTGCGATGGCCGAGGCGTTCCGGCTAAGGGCAGGGCAGGCTGAGGCGGTAGAAGCCGGGACGATCGGGTTGCCCGATGAAGTAGGGGCCTGGTTGATCCCAGACGGTCTGCCATTGGCCTGTGGTGAGGGATGAACGGAATTGGAGCACGCCGGGTCCTGACCACGCGACACTGAGCTCGCCCAGCTCGTCGCGCTCGAGGCGAAGCTTTGCGAGGCTCGCTGCAGGCGCGTCGAACAGGGTGTAAAGCAGCCCGCCGGAATCGGGGGCAGTGTCGACGGTTTGGAAGCTTGAATTTTCCGCGTCAAACACGAGCCCGATCGTTGAGCTGGTAAACACCGGCAGGCCATCACTCGCGTACGTGGCGTTGCGGGAGAGGCGGAACTCAAAGTCGGTCGCGGCCCCGGTGGGTTGAATGGCCCAGTCGAGCCCGTCGATCCCTCCTTCATTAAAACCCCCGTTCTTTTGCTGATAGCCCGCACCGCCTTGGATCAGCATCTCCGAGCCGATTCGGAATCGATAGCCCGTGGGGCTGTTGTCGCCGTCGACAAAAATGTTGTTATAGAAAATCGCCAGATCACTCGGGGTGTGCAGGCTGACCCGGACAAAAATGTGATTCGCATCGTTGGTGATGTGGATGGTCCGATAGTCGGTGGCCGCGGTGGAGTCGAGGCCATCGTCGTAAGCCAGCGGAACGGTCGCCCAGTCATCGAACGAGCCATCAATCGCGATGGTGGAAACGAAGGGCACGGTCGTGTTCGGGCTGATGGCGTTGTTGAAAAGGTCCCGCACGTTGCTGACCGTGATGCAGTGCCGGGTGGCAAACGGCAGCGGGCTGGTGGTGAGGATCACCTCCGCTGAGTTCGCCGGGTTTCGCCCGGCGGCGCTGATTTGGGAGCCACCGCCCAACGCATAGTTCGCGAGCTTGCCGGCGGAGGTTTCGTCCACGGGCTCAGAGAAGGTAAGCACAACCCGCGTCGCGTTGGCGTTGACCTGGGTGATGGCGGGGCCGGTTTGATCGGCGATGACCGTAAGGTGAGCGGTGCGGCTGGTGGCGGAGGAGGGCAGCGGGTTGCTCACGACCACCCGGAAGTCGCCAGCGTCCGACGAACGCACGGAAGGAATGCGGTAACTGGCCTGCGTCGCTTCGGGGATGGGCACCGTTCCTTTGAACCACTGATAGGTCAACGGAGCGGAGCCCGCGGCGACGACAGTAAACGTCACGGAGCTGCCTTCGACCACGGACTGATCCGCTGGTTGCGTTCCATCGGTGATCGTCACCGGCGTGCCGGCCACCGCGAGAGTAGCGATTCTGCTGGCGACGTCGGTGGAAAGCGGATTGCTGACCTTGAGTTGGTAGGCTCCAGCGTCGGAGGCCAGGACCGGATCGATGGTCAGCGTCCGCCCGGTGGCACCGGCCAGGGGCGCGCCGTCCTTGAACCATTGGTAGGTGAGGGGAGCAGAACCGACGAGTTCCGCGGTGAACGACGTGGCTTGACCCGCAATCACCGTGCGATTGGTCGGCTGGGAGGCGTCGGTAAAGATCACGGGGAACTGGGAAGCCGCGGTGAGCGAGAGGCCGAAGACCAAGTCCGAATTGTCACCGGCCGTTTGGTGAACTTCGACCGCCACGATGTTCTCTCCGACCACCAAGGATGATTCGGGCAAACCGATCAGCTCGGCGGCGCCTTTGTTCGCCGGCCCACCGGTGGCGGGCGTGTCGATTTGGATTGTGCCCGGCGCAAGACGAAGCCGTTTCGCCTCGATGCCGTTCAGATAAACGACGGCACCGTCACTCAAATAGTTTGAAGCCACGAGCACGACCCCGGCCGGATCGTTGGCCCAATCAAAACGCGTGCGGAAGTAGCACGTCGTGCGTCCAGCGGGTAACGGCGTCGAAATCGGCGCCGGATAAACGCCCGGACTGGCACTGAAGCCGAAGAGCCCGCCCCCGGAGGTCCAGCCGGCCTGCGTGTCGTCGTAACCGGGCAGGCTCCAGTCTGTCCCGGGAGCGGCACCTGAAGCGTTGAGACGCCAGGATGATCCGGTGAGCGCAAGCAACTCCCGCCGACCGACCAACGGTTCCGGTGCGGAAGCCCACGCGTAAGACAGGTGCTCGTTGTTGTCTGGTGCCAGATCGACGGCGACAAAACTGGTGTTCTCGGACTCCAGCTGGATCGCGATCGCTTCGGACGAAAACACCGGCAGACCGTCGGTGGCAAACGTCGCGGCGCGCGCGATGCGAATTTCAAAGTCTGTCGCGCTGCCCGCGGGCGACGCCGACCAGTCGAGACCGTTTATCCCCCCTTCGTTGAAGAGGCCGTTTTTCTCCTGGTAACCCACCCCGCTTTGAATGAGCAATTCGGAGCCAAACGCGAGGCCTAGCGGATGAAAGCCCGTCCCGGGGTTGTTGTCGGCGTCGATGAAAATGTTGTTGCGCGACGTGAAGGGTGTATTGGGGCTGTGCAGGGTGAAACGGAGATAGAGATACTGCTCATCGTTGGCGACGTAGATCTGACGGAAGTCCGAGCCGGCGGTGGTTTCGGAGCCATCGGTGTATGCGACAGGAACGCCGGCCCAATCGCCGAACGAGCCGTCGATGGCGATACGTTTGAACGTGCCGGCGCGGGCGGTGGGGAGAATGAGCATCGCCGCGGCGGAGGTGGCGAGGGCAAGACGGAAAAGGATTGAGGCTTTCATGATTGCGATAAGGGTTGGTCCGAGGACAGACCGGTTCAGAGGCCGAACGAACGCGCGTCAGTGAGTTTCGAGCGGGAAACCGATCGAGTCTTCGGACAGACGGCGCCAGTTTGGGGAGAGCGTCGGGTTTCACCAGCCTAAAAAAAATTCAAAATCCGGTCTGGCCGGCCCGTTTTGTTCGGAGAACACTTGAGCAATTCTATGGACCAGACCAAATCCTCCCCCGGCGCCCATCCATCTGCCTTCTCAACCCGGTTCCGGTTCGGGGCTGGAGCGTTTCGATTTCGCATCCTTCCGCTGGCCCCGGTCCTGATGCTGGCGGTCATCCTGGGCTCGGCCGGGCCGGCGAGCGGACAGTTGTTCGAGAACCTGCGGGCCTTGGGCGGAATGCGGTTGGCCGTGGGCGATCCCGCGATCACCCTGACCAACGCGCAGGGCGAGATTCTCGATGGCCCCAAGGATGTCGTGGCCAGCGACCTGGACGGAGATGGTCACGCGGATTTGGTGGCGAGCGACAAGGACGGGAGCGTTACCGTTCGATACGGTGCCGGCGATGGAGAGTTCGGGCCGGCCGTGGTCTTGCGGGCCTGGATGGGTGCGCCGCTGGACAACGGGCAGTTCTCGGTGACCAATGTCGAGGTTCAGGTCTTCTGCAATTTTCAGCCGACCAACGAGACCGTCGCTTGCTACACCAATATTTTTCTTCCGCCGGGCAGAGCGGTGACCAACCGGTTTTGCCTGACCAATGCGATCGATGGTTCGTTTAGTTGCACCAACATCGTGGTGTTCCTCCCGCCCATCGAAGGCGCCGTCGCGGTGACCAATATTTTTTGCCAGACCAATTTGCAGTATGGTTGCGTGGGCCAAATTACCAATTTCTACACCAACGTCTGGACGGCGACCGGACCGTTCGGTTTGCGCGGCCTCGCGGTGGCGGATTTTACTGGCGATGGCCGACGGGACATCGCCGTCGCTGCTCCGGGCGAGCGCGTGATCTACCTCTTTCGACAGGGGACCCCCCGGCAGTTTTTGACGCCGGCCACCGTTCCGGGCTGGTTTGGCGTGCGCGATCTGGCGACCGGCGATTTTGATGGCGACGGTCGGCCCGACCTCCTGGCCGCGGGGACCACGAACGGGGTTGTGCAATATCGCGGGCTTGGCGCCGGGCAATTCGCGATCCATGCGGGCCTGACCAATCTCGCCAGCGAAACCGAGCTGGGTGACGACTTCGATTTTCCCCAGCCCGCTTACTATCTGAAGGCGTATCGATATCCCGGCGAAACCAATGACGAGGCGATCGTGAGTCATGCCCAAAGCGGAAAGCTCTGGACCTTGCGGCCCGATGCCGCCGGACGGTTGCAGGTCGCAGGCGTGCTCGACAACCTCGCCTTGACCGCGTTGGATGTCGGGACGATTCTTGCGCCGGCTGGCATTGGCGCACCGCCCGACCTCGTCACCGCTTACAGCCGGGGCGGATTTCTGGAGGTCTATCCGGCCAGCTTCGTCCCGGGCCGCTTTGGCGCGCAACCCGTGCAACGACTCTATATTCCCGGGGCGCCACGCAATGTCCGCATCGTCGACCTCGATCGCGACGGCTGGAACGACGTTGTGGTCGTGGCGCAGGCTTACGACAAGGTGCTGATCTACAAGAATGATGCCGGCATGTTGCGTCTGGTGACGGAGACCTACACCGGCCGGTTCCCCCGCGAGATGGATGTGGCGGATTTCAATGGAGACTCTTATCCAGACCTCGCGGTGCTGAATCGGTATTCCGCGGATATCAGCGTGTTCCTGACTGCCACCAACCTCGACACCCCCGTTGGTTTCCTCGCCCTCGACAGCGTTTATCCGGTGGACGGCAGCGTGAGCGGACTGGAGGTCGTGGACTTTAACCAGGACGGCCGGCCAGACGTCATGCAACTGCATCGCGATACCAGCGAATTCAGTGTGCGCTTCACCGACGCGAACGGGCGCCTGGGCGCGCCAACCTATTACTCGATTACCAATGCGAACAACCCCGCGGCGCAGATTGCGGTGGACGTGAATGGGGACGGACACCCCGACATGGTCTCGGCCAATCTCTCCGGGTCGATCACCGTGCGCCTGGGGCTCGGGAACGGAACCTTTGGTCCCGAACAAACTCATCTCCTGCCCGAAAATCAGCGGAACGGACTTTTTGCCTTGGTCCCGGGTGATTTTGATGGCGACGGGAAAATGGATCTGGCCGCGGGCTACCTGGACTGTCGCGTCACCTTTTTCCGGGGAGAGGGGACGGGGCAGTTCAGCTGGGTGCGGACGGATCTATTCATCTATGAGCCTCGTTCGATGGTGGCGGGGGATTTTGACCAGGATGGCGATCTGGATCTGGCGGGCGGCGCGTTGACCGGGAAGTTTGTCGTTGTGGAGAACAAAGGCGACCTCTTCACCACGAGGGAGCTGACCCGGCATGAGTATCAGGGGGCCGGACAGTTCGATTCCAACCTGCGCTTGGTCGACGTCAATCGTGACCGCGATCCTGACCTGCTCTTCGGCTACCCAGGCGGGTTCGCCGTGTTTCTCGGCGGTCCGGGCCTGAGTTTTGTCGGGCGCCCGGTCAACGTTGGGCCGCGCGATCCGCGTCTGGCCGGCAATGTGTTTGTCTTTGCGGATCTGGACGGCGACGGCGACAGCGACATTGCGAGCCTGTGTGCGTCGAATTCCTGCCTGACGGTTTACGTGCAGACCAACAGTCAGTATCTGCTGGCGTTATCCGTGCCGGTGCCGGTCACGCGCTACCTGGGAACGGGGGATCTGGATGGGGACGGCTTTGCGGATCTCGTGGGCTCGGGGGATGTCCTGTGGGTGGCGTTGAGCAGCCGGCGGGCGACGAATGCGCCGCCGGTGGAATTGTTGACGGGACGCGCAGCGCAGGGCGTGGTGATCAACGAGGTGTTGGCCGCCAATTCCGGCGTGCCCTTGGTGAGCGACGCGGGGCGGACGTCGGATTATGTGGAGCTCTTTAACGGCTCCGGTGCGCCCGCAAACCTCGCTGGATGGATGCTGGCGTTGGTTCGGACCAATTGGGTGACGGTGGTGGTGACCAACAGTGTTCAAGGGACCGCAACCCAGACCGTGTTGTCCACGAACGCCGTGGTCACCACAAACGACTACATCGCCCCGAGCGGGATCATCATGCCCGTGGGCGGACGTCTGGTCCTGGTCTGTTCCGATCGCAACCGATCCGTCTATCACACGGGCTACAACCTGCCGGCCGAGGGCGCATTGCTCATCCTGCGCAATCGCGACGGGACGGAAGTGGACCGGGTTTCGTATCCGGGCTTGGGCGACGACCAATCCTATGCACGGTATACCGACGGCGCGCGCCGGTTCGTGGTGAACAACATCCCCAGCCCCTCGTCGCCGAATGTGGACAATGGTGCCGTCGCCCCGACGCTTGCGTTGTCGGGCATGGACCTCGAAACAGTTCGCAATCCCGGTCAGCCGCTTCGGGTCCGGGCGGTCGCACGCGACGACATCGGGCTGGTCAATGTCAGCCTGCTTTGGCGCCGGCTCGACGTGCAGGACAACGAGACCAAACGGGTGATCCTCTATGACGATGGCATCAACGAGGACGGCCCGGGCAACGACGGGCTTTATCTGGGCCGGTTTGATCAGGTCTTGCCCGCGGGCGCGGAGATCCAGTTTTACCTTGAGTGCACGGACATCACCGGGCAGGTCGAAACCACGCCGGGCAGCCCGCGATTTGTTTCGGCCGGGCGACGGGCGCAAATGCACGC
This sequence comes from Limisphaerales bacterium, assembly GCA_044230345.1. Classification (GTDB taxonomy): domain Bacteria; phylum Verrucomicrobiota; class Verrucomicrobiia; order Limisphaerales; family JADJPG01; genus JBGARF01. The sequence goes on along the minus strand of JBGARF010000022.1, from coordinate 35,097 downwards.
GTTGGCGGTTGGCACGACTCCACCCGCCTTGGAGATCTCCGAGTTGGTGGCGGATAATTCGTCGGGGCTCACCGATGAACGCGGCGGTCGGCCCGGTTGGGTGGAGATCCGAAATGTCTCGGGCGAAAACATTTCGCTCGCGTCGATCTCCATGGGGCCACGTCTGTTTGGGAACAGCGATCGCCTTGCGCTGACGAATGTGTCCACGCTGGCACCCGGCGAGCATCTCGTTGTGTTCGCCGACGAAAAACCGAATCAGGGCCAGCTGCATGCACCGTTTAAGTTGGATCCGATGGGTGGCGTAATTCAGCTCATCGGCCAGACGGCCACCGGAGCGCGGTATCCCGTCGACGTGGTGAGCTACGGCCCGCAAACACGGGACGTGGCGCTCAGCCGGTTGGGTAAAGGCGGCCCACTGGTGGCCAATCAGCCCACTCCCCGGGCAGGCAATGTGACGGGGCCATGGCAGGCTTTCCGCACCGCATCCGGCGTGGTCTTCGCGTTCGCCACGCGCGCAGGGACGGTCACCACGATCGAAGGCAAGCCGAGCCTGGACGACGAAAGCTGGACCGCGATCCAGTCCGAGCCAAGCATCGGCGTGGAAACAACCCTCATGGACTCCCTTCAGCCGAGCCTGTTCTTGCGAGTCCGGGTCGAGTAGGGCGAAGTCCAGCTGCTGGCCAACGGAATCGTTCCGGCTAAGCGAGGACGCCGTGCCAACGACAGTCGAGTTGAAGAACGGGGCGATCGCGGCGGTCGAGTGTAGCCGGGATCGGCCGGGTGGCCCGCAGGGCTGCATCAAGCCCGATCGGGAACACAAGCCAGGAACGGTCAATAGTCTATCTTTTACCCCCCCCCTCATCTTTTACCAAAAACGGCATCTTCCGACGGTTGGAAGGAACCGGCACGCACACCAACGGCCAGGACTTAGGGTTCCGGCGTCGGTGGCCCAAAACCCAGGTAAAAGATGGCGGGTAAAAGATAGGCCCCGCCCTCCTCGCGGCCAGCGACTGGTCAATCCCGATTCGGCCCGGACGCAACTGCGATCATGCTCAATGCCAGCACCCTGCTTGTGAGCTTGATGCACCCCTGGGTGGCCCGTACACGGCCAATTCTACGCTTGTCGCCGCCACCTGGTCGCATAAGAATCTCGGCTAGGCCACATCGCACGCTTATGAAAATTCCAACCTACGCGCAGACCGCCGGACTGGAGCGTTTCCCGCAGCACGAACGGTTCGCTGTGTATCGCGCAGCGCACAAGCGATTATTGAGCGAGGACTCGGCGTATCACCGTCGCTGGCAGCGCTACATCGCTGCGGTGGTTTGTCTGGCCATCATCCCGATTATCGGATGGATTGCCGCCGTTGTGCTTGCGTTGCGCCAGCAGGAGTTTCAGAACCAGAAGATTGGCGATGTGTTACGAGCTGTGGCTTAAACCCGCTTAAGCTCCGACGGACATCCAGTCCTTGAACAGTGCCAGCTTCCAACCCGCAGGGTTGCGGATCTTTTCGGCGGCGGCTGCGTTGCGCGTCGGTCAAAGATGCTCGCCAATATTCTCCCTCCTCCCGCCTCGCCGACGCCAAAAATCTCGCAACGCGCCCCCTCCCTATTGATGAGATGGGTTCCAGTGAACCTTCGGTGACGTGTACAGGTTCACCCGCCGCCCGGTCGAGGGACCTCGGCCGAAACGGCGGGTGACTCGCGGACTGCCAGGTTACGGACGACGCAGCCGATAGAAGCTTTTGCCGGTCCCACCCGGCACGATGACGAAGATCTCTGAGGGACTTGTCTGGGGCGATTCTTCGACTTGGCTCCAGAGGCCGCCTGCGGCACCTCCGGCGCCGGTGGTCGTGGGCAGGCTCGGGGCTTGTTCGAGCACAAAGTTGTTGGCTGCGATGGGCCACGAGATTCGCAGGGTCCCTCCCATCCAAGGTTGCACCTGAAGTCGAGGTTCGGCTGGGGGCACGATTGGTCCGGAAATCGCGAGAAAACCGCCCGTCACCGCATAGGGTGCCGCGGCCAACTCTGAGCTGGCATCGGGCTGCCCTATGGCTGAGACGAGCGAATAGGTCCCGCCGGTGCCGCGGCCGCCGCCGCCGTCGACCGTGAAGGACTGAAGGGTGAACGGTGCGACGCTCGCATTCAACGGCGCGGCCAGGCCGGGCAGCAAGGCGAAAACAAGTCTGGAGATGGAGTTCATGAAGGGATGAGGTTTGATCAGGGATTTTTTTCAGGAGACGAGGGAATTCGCCAAAACGCTGGCTAGGGACCAATGCGGGCCTTCGCGCCGCCTCCCCATTTTTCGAGACGGCTGTTTTGAGTGATGCGAACCGCCGAGGTGTAGTTGCCCGGTGCCAACCGAATCACCGCGGGCAGCGTTGGGTCGATTTCCGCGGCGGGAAAATAGGTGTCGTAAACACGGGCCACGTTGTTATCGGGTTGCCGCTCAGTGGCGTTGCCTCCCGGACCCATGGCGCTGTCCAAGTAAAAATTTGCCTGGCTTAAGCGCGCCGTGGTGGCGCGGTTTTCACGCAGGTATCGCGCGTTGTCCGCGTAGTCTGCGTCTCCCATCGGCCGGTCTACGTCCGCGCAGAGCCCGCCGCAGCTGTTTCCGGTAAAGGTGAAAGAGATGCTCGGGTTGGAAAAATAGTCGGTCCGCTGTGATGGCGAGAACGAGCTATACATGATGCTGACCCGGGTTTCGTGTTCGGTGGTCAGACCAAGGTCCCACGGTTCGCGGTGAGAATACCCATGGTTGTAACCCGCGTCCGGAGTGCCCGGGGAACCTTTCTGATGCTGGCATCCCAGGTTATGGCCAACCTCATGTGTGAACACCACCGTGTCTTGGCTCCACTCCACCACGCACGGCCAGCCGTGATGGGCAATCCCCAGCGTGGTCCCGCTGTTGGCCCGGCCATGCGTGAGCAGGCACACGGTGTCTGCACCGACTTCATCCCTTCGCGCCAGCACTGGTTGCATGATGCTCTCCGGCCCATTGTCGGTCGTGCTCAGGTTGGCCAGGTGCCGTGACAGATCCTGGGTGCTGTCGTCGTACGGAAACTCGTCGATCCCAACCGCCCGCAAGATCACTCCCGTGTCGCTCCGGCTAAAACGCCAGTTTGAATCATTGATGAACTGCCAAACCTTGGCGTGGATCTCGGACGTCCCCCCAGCCGCATTCCGAGCGTTGGGCGTGTAAAGGACCAGGATGTCCACGTAGGTGTAAGGATAGCTCGGCGAGACGACGGCCGACCCGGTCGAGGCCGCGGCGAAGCCAGGTTCCGCCGCTGCGGCCGCCGATTCTCCAGCTCCATGGTCAGATCCTGCCGCGCAAACTCCCTGCAGCCCGGGCCAGGATTCCATCACCCGATGGCCTCCGCCCGGCGCGGAGCGGAGGTCGAACTCGCCGCCTTCACCGTCCGAGACGTGCATCGACAGGATGCCGTCCCGGTAAACCGCGCTGACTTGGCTGTGGCCCCAACCTTCCAGCCGCCCGCGCCAGCTGGCGTATTGGGGATTTGTGTTGGCTTCTCTCTGGATGACAGCCGTGTACTCGCGATCGGCGAACAGCGGCAACTGCACGCGGGCCGTGCCGCGGGCCGGTAAAGCGTCAAACAACGTCCGGTTGACGGTCACGCGGCGGCTCCGCAGCTCCGGGCTGGTCGGGTCAGCCAGCGACGCCGCCGCGATTTCCATCGGGGGCCGATCGAACAAGTCAGGCGCGGTCGGTAGTTGGGCCGGCGCCGCGGTCGCGGTGAACAATGCCAAGGCCGTTACCATCAGACCGGGCCGGCCTGGACGGAAGTGTCGAGGTTTCGTTTTCATGCGATGTCGATTTGAAGATTGTCCGGATGAAGCGTCAGCCGATTAACGGGCGTCAGCCGGCGCAAGTCGATTCACCAGCTCCCGCAGGACGGCGACGTTTTTCTTCAGGAGTTCAATCTCTTGATCTTTTTGGCTCAGCCGCTCCTCCAGTTTTTCGTTCAAGCCCTGGATGGCGGCGAGGGCAACGCCGTCGGCATCGACAGTCGTGATGTGTTTCTCGTCGCGACCGACGGCGAACGCAGCGTGGAAATCCTGGGCCATGGGCCCGATATGTCGCACTTCCGCTTGCGATTTGTATTGCCACTCGCTGATGGGCATCCGGGCGACCTTGTCCAACACCGCGCGAACGTCGACCGGCTTGAAGGCTTCCTTGGCATTGCGGTCGCTGGTGATGTTGCAGGCCGTCATGGTGGCTTCTCCGGACACATGCAGTCGCGTGACCGGCCGGGTCGTGCCGATGCCGATGTTGCCATCCACGATTCGCATGGCCTCGATTTGGGCCGTGCGATTGGTCGGGCCGCCGCCGTTCACGAGGAAAGCCAGGCCGCCCATGTAGTTCCCGTTGTCGGTGGAGACGATCGAGGCCGGACGCCATTCGTTCGCGCTGCCCTGCGGGTCGCTCCAGAACTCCATCCGGGCCGGACCAAAGCCGGCGGACGATTGCAGGCGGAGCGTTGTGGCTGGCGAGTAAAGATGCAGGGTGGCCTGCGGGTTGGTGCTGCCGACGCCGACCGTTCCGCCAAAGCTGTTGGTCGGTCCCGAGAACATCTGCACCGTGCGGTTCAGCAACGCTACTTGGGGCGAAAGCCGGGCTTCGGACACCGTTCCCACCAGGCTGCTGGCGTTCAAGTTGGTCAAACCGCCGCCGTGCCCGACAAAAGCACTGGCCGCATTGGTGAACCGGACCGCGCCGCTGTAAGTGCCGGAGAGTGCGCCAGCCGGGAGTGTCCCCCTCACACCCGACGCCGCGGCGCCGCCCGCATAGACCGCGTAGGGCACCGGAGTGAGCAGATGACGTGGAACGATGTGCGCGAAGGGCGCGTCGCTGCCGCTCGCCCGCACTGAGACATCCAACCAACGCGCCCGGCCGTCAAATACACCAGGACCAAAGTCCAACGTAACCGTGAAAAGGCCGTTGGAGACGCCGACGCCCTCCGCGGCGACGGTTCCCGCCACGGATGTTCCGTCGACAAGGGCGTCAAAGACGCGAAATTCGAAGTCAAACTGGCCATGAGCTGGCGCGCCCGCCTGGTCGAGACGGCCTTGGTAGGTGAAACCGGTTCCCTGCGCTTGGGCCTTGGAGACCGGGATGGCGATAAAGATGAGCAAGGCAGCGAGAGTGGAGATGAAGTGAGTGAATCGAGTTTTCATTGTTTTGGTTTTGAGTTCGTTCACCGGGTTCTAAAGCGTTGCGCGCACCGCGTTGCAGGGAATTGAGAAAAAGTTTCAGAGCGCGGTGGGGCTTTCATTGACGGAGTTTGAAACTCCGGACCAAGGCGGACCTGTTCGTTAGGACATCAGCCGCTGGCTGGCTCCGGCGGCGAAGCTTTTCGTGGTTCGTCCCTGTCGAGACAATGGTTGGTAAGAGTTCATACTTGGCCGGACCGCGGGCTTTCAGCCCGCAGCGGCTTGGGCCGGCGACGACGCCCGAAGGTTCGAGCGCGCAAGGCCGATTCCACCCGCTGCGGGCCATAGGCCCGCGCTCCGATCCAACAACTTCAAGCTGCACCGGTGAAAGCGGGCAGCCCAATTGTTCGTTTCCTTTCGGCTGGGGGTGTGGTCCAATCTCGGCCCGTGAACGACATCATCTATCCCCGAAGTCCGCGCGAGACCATGTGCGGCTGGATGCATCTGCCTCGTTACATCGACAAGATCCGACTCCATCTGGCGGGTCGTTTGCATTCCGATTATCAGCCGAATTTTGGCAAGGGGTTTGATGGAGCGTGGCTGAAGGCGGCGGGATTGACGCATGAAGGGTTCGTGGAGGTGGTGAAGGGAACAATTACGGACGGGCAGGTCGCGGACTGGGTGGGACGGAATGTCCGGCGGAGCGAGGCCGACCGACAGGCGTTCGCCGCCGGAATGTTTGACTATCCCAAGGCGGACGACGCCGCGGGGCAAGAGCGCTTGAAGCAGCGCAAGGAACAAGGTGGCCTGGCGCACCGCGACGACATTCGGTGCTTTGTCGACTTCATCGACGCCGACGAGAAGCGCTCATGAAAGCCGGGAGCCTTCCAATTCCAGCAGGCCGTGCGGAACACGCCGGTTCACGCGCGTCGTGGTTTGCGGCGCCTTGCGTGGGGGTGGGAGGCCGATGTGTTGCTTTGGCCGGGGTTGCCGTTAAGTTCTGGACCATGACGTTTCGCACGCAGCTTGGCCGGCCCGGTGGAATGGCGGCGGGGTTCTTCCTGGCCGCTTTGATGACGGTGGCCACCTCGCTCCGGGGGGCGGACGCCCCGGCCTCGACCGCCGGTGCGGCGGATACCTTGCAGCAACAGGAGCAGAAGCAGCAGCAGATCAAGGCCACCACCAAGCGGGTGGGTGATCAGTTGGAGCTGATTATTGCGGAATTTGACCGGAACGGCATTGCGGGGGAGGACGTCAAGGTGCTGCGCGCGATTCGGAGCGTGCTGGATCAACTTTCGGACAAGGACATGGCGCGCGTGGTGGAGTTTCTGCAGCAGGCGCGGACCGGCGATGCGGCGGGGGCGACGCGGACGGCAACGGAGGCGTATGCGGCGCAGAAGTCGATCATCGTCCAGCTGCAGCAGCTCGTGTTGGAGTATCAGCGGCAGCAGGCGTTGTATGAATTGTCCATTCGGCTGAAGGAACTGGCCACGCGTCAGACCGTCAACATGTGGAACGGCGTTGGCCTGGCGAAGTCCACGGAGGGGCGCACCAGTTTCACCGCCTTTGATGAGAATCAAAAAATCAGCCTGAAATACCAGCAGTCGGAGCAGAACCCGTTGCGGGATGAGACCTCGGCCATTCTGCGCAAGCTGGAGCGGTTGACCACCGAGATTACTGATGGCGCGACGGCGGAGCGTCCCAAAGCCGCGCTGGCGCATGCGCGCGAGCATCGGCTGATGGCGACATTGGAATCGGCATCAGTGGAGCTGAAGGAAGACAACCTTCGATTGATGTCGGCGATCGGCAATGAGAAGAGCGCGCGCGATCAGCTGCGGGAGATGGCGCGGCTGCTGATTTTGTCGCAGGACGCCACCGATGCCTTGAAGCAGGCCATCCTTGAACTGGAGCGGGCGATTGAGACGCAGAAAAAGGTTCGCACCGACACCGCCACGACGCGCAAGCGGGATGAGGCGGACAAGCGGGCGACGGACCAGGCGGCGTCGGTGGACGAGACCGATTTGATCCGGAAGGACATTGAGAGCGTTGCGCCGGTGGCCTCCGAGTATTTGAAAACGGCCACGGACCGCATGCAGGAGGCGCGGAGCGCCTTGGGTGCGAATGAAGAGCCGAAGCAACGCGTGGAGCAGGCCGTGCCCAAGCAGGATGATGCCTTGCTGCAGATGCAGTTGGCGCGGCATGCCCTGGAAGAACAATTAGCCCGGGCGGAAGCGCGTGAGGACAAGCCGGAGAGCACGCTGGCCGCGCTGCGCGAACTGCGTGAGGAAGTGCGGGAGCTGACCCGGAAGGAAGAGACGCTCAAAGGCGAGGCGGAGAAAACGCCGGAGAAAGAATTGGCAACGAAGGCGCCGCAGCAGGGCGACCTCAAGGATGCCGCGCAACGGTTGCAGATCAAGGCGGCCAAGCCGTCGCCGCTGGCCTTTGAGGCGCTGGGCGATGCGGCGGCGGAGATGCAGAAGTCGCAGAACTCGCTGGCGCAACTGCAGAACAACGCCGGCGCCCAGCAGGCGGCGATCGATTCGTTGAAGCGGGCCGATGAACAGTTGGGCCAGGACATTGAGAAACTGGAGCAGGCCGAGAAGGATTTGGCCAAGCTCGAGGAGATTTTGAAAAAGCTGGTCGTCATCATCGAGGAACAACAGAAAGTCGAGACGGCCACCGCGCGGGAGGTGTTCCGTCAGCCGCCGGTCGCCGCGGCGTTGCAGGCGCTGGTGCCGAAGCAGGGCGGGTTGGCGCACGACACGGCGCAAATTCAGGTCGAGGCTGAGCAACCTGCGCCGAAAGCGGCGCAGTATTTGGGTTCCGCCAAGGGCAAGATGGACGGGGCGAAGGAGGCTCTGGCCAAGAACGAGGCCAAGGTGGCCCAAGTAGGTGAACAGGCGGCGCTGGCGGATTTGTATCGGGCGCGGAACGAGCTGGAACAAAAGATGGAAGAGCTTCGGCAGATGTTGGGCCTGCCGCCGAGCCAGACTCAGGACGCGCTGGCCGAGGCGCAGCAACGCATTCAAAAGGCTCAGGAGTTGGTGAACCAGGCGTTGTCGGAGTTGCAACAGGCCCCGCCGGGACTGATGGAATCGCTGCAGAAACAACAGAAGGAGATTGCCTCAGCGTTGCAGGAGATGCGGCAGGATGCACCGGATTCCAAGCCGCTGTTGGCGGCGCAGCAGGCGGCCACTGAGGCGGCGCAACAGATGGCGCGAAGCAATCTTCCGCAGGCGATCAATTCAATGAAGGCGGCGGAAAGCGCGATGGCAGGCGCCCAGCCCAAAGGCCAGGAAAGCGCAGTTGACAAGGTTTCGAAGCAACAGGCCGACGTGCGCAAGGCGGCGGAATCCCTGTCGGCAGCGCAGCAGGCGGCTTCGGCGTCTTCGATGCAGAAGGCCTCCGATGCGTTGCAGGAGGCGTCGAACGAGATTGGTCCGTTGGCGGCGGGGTCAAAAGGGCAGATGCCGTTCGGTGCGCAGTCGGCCTTGCAAAGCGCCCGTGCGGCCACCAGTCAGGGCAGCGCTCAGGCGTCGTCCGGCCAGAATACGCCGGCGCAGATGAGCGCGTCGGAAGCGGCGCAGGCGTTGGCGCAGGCCCAGGCGGCGCTGGCGCTTGCGCAGGCCGGGCTCGGATCGCAGATGGCCGCGGCGGGTCAGGGGCAGAAGCCCGGCCAGGGACAATCGCAAGGGCAGGGGCAGGGGCAATCCCCGGGGCAAGGGCAGGGCAAAGGCCGGAGCAAAGGCACGCCGAGTCCGCAAGGCACGGGCAATGACGGCAACTGGGAAGGAGCGGGTGGATCTTCGGGCGCCAAGGCCGGGGCCAATGGAGCGGGAACATTCAGCCGATTGCCAAGTCGCGACCGCGCGGCGATTCAGCAGTCGCAGTCCGAGAAGTATCCCCAGGAATTCGGGCCGCTGGTGGAGCAGTATTTGAAAAACCTTTCGGACCAGGCGGAGCGGAAATGAGGCGACTGAATTCTGCCAATTGGGGAGCGGGGCTGCGCTTGCGGAGGGGAGGAGATCGCCCGCTCACGTCGGTGGGAATTGTCGGGAGCGAACCGTCGAGCGGGTTCGCCCTCACCCCAACCCTCTCCCCCGGGGAGAGGGGGAACTTCAGTGGTCGCGTCGAGAATTGTTCGGTCGAAGACACGTCGCGCCGTTTTGTTTGGTCGTATGGTGCGATTGGTTGCGCCCGCGGGTTTCGGTTTGGTGTGAACAAACTTTGGCGCGCGGGTCTGGGGATTTTTCTCTGGGTCGTAATTTCCTCAAGTGCACATCGTGTTCCGGCCGCGGGCCTGGAAGCGCGCAAGGGCGAGCCGGTGCAACGCAAGGACAAGGTGACCGTCGACGAAAAGACGGAGGCGATCATCCGGGGTGGATTGAAATGGCTGGTGTCGAAACAAATGCCCAACGGCGCTTGGGGCTCGTCGGGAGACGAGCAACGGTATCAGGTGGCGATGACGGGTTATACGCTGATGGCGTTCATGGCGGCCGGCAACCTTCCAGGCGAAGGAGAATTCGGCAAGGCGGTGTCGGCGGGCACGCAATATTTGCTGGAGCAGATTGGGCCGGAGGGTTTGTTCGCCAACCGCAACAGCGGCCAGTACATGTATTCGCACGGAGTGGCGTCGATTGCATTGGCGGAGATCTACGGCCAGACCCGTCTGCCGGCCATGCGGGCCAAGCTCGACAAGGTCATCAAGCTCATCATCTCTGCGCAGAACCCGGAGGGCGGCTGGCGGTATCGGCCGGTGCCCAGCGACGCGGATATTTCGGTCACGGTGCTGCAGGTGGTGGCGCTGCGCGCGGCCAAGAATGGGGGGATTGATGTGCCGCAAGCGACGATTGATCGCGCGGTGGCCTATGTGAAGGCGTGCAACGATGCGGCGAGCGGCGGGTTTGCGTATCAGCCGGGGCGCGATCCCGGTTTTGCGCGCACGGCGGCGGCGATTTACTCCCTGCAGGTGTGCGGGCTCTACGACGATCCGATGGTCAAGCGAGGGTCCGATTTTCTGGAGAAGAATTTTTCACGGAGCGAGCAATGGTTTACCTACGGGAATTTCTATGCGGCACCGGCGCAGTATATGATTGGGGGCGAGGTGTGGGAGAAATGGTATGGCAAGCTAAAGGACATTTTGCTGAAGAACGTCACGCAGGTGCGGGGCGACATGTGTTACTGGGAGCCGAAGCTTGATGCCGGACATGGCGGCGTGGGGCCAACCTATTCGACCGCCGTCTACGTCATGATCCTCGCCATGCCGTACCACTACATCCCGCTTTACCAGCGATGACCATGAGGCGGTTCATGGGAAGCCACCTGTTTCTTTTAGACCTGCTCACCAGACATGAACTGGCGGACTGCTCCACCTCACCCGGTTCCGATCTCGCTCGGGCGAGTTCGGAACCTGCCCTCTCCCCCGCAGGGCGGCGGAGAGGGTTACGCGGTCGACCGAATCGACTAACCAGTTGCTCGATCTCCGCGTCGCCCGCCTGCGTGTCGATCCGGCCCCCGAAAGGCCACGACGTTGCCGACGGCCGATCCCATCACCGCGCGGTCGCTGAAGTTCCCCCTCTCCTTGGGGAGAGGGTTGGGGTGAGGGAGGATCGCGACAGCGGTTCGCGCTCGTCCGTTGCTGCGACCTATTCGAGGTTCATGGGAAGCTTCAACCTGCCTTTTTGCACGCGAATTGGGGCCATGAACCCGCGACTGCTCCACCTCATCCGTCCCGCCCGGTGGGCGGGACACCTTCTCCCCCGCAGGGCGGCGGAGAAGGCTCCTCCGGAGGGGAGGTTCATGGGAAGCAGCACGTTCCCGTTCGACCTGCTCACCAGACATGAACTGGCGGACTGCTCCACCTCGCCCGGTTCCGATCTCGCTCGGGCGAGTTCGGAACCTGCCCTCTCCCCCGCAGGGCGGCGGAGAGGGCTTACGCGCTGGCCCCGTCGATTAATAGTTGGCCGAGTCTCCGCGCCGCGAGCCTCGTCGTCGATCGTCCGATCCAAAGGGAGAGCCAAATCGCAAATCTGAAATCGAAAATGGGCAGGTTCATGGGAAGCGGGAACATCATCGGCCGGGTTGGGAGTCGAACGGGCGAATCGACGTCGCCTCCCGGGTGCGATCGGATGGGGCCTTGGGCTCGGCGAGGGGTGCTTCTTTTGTTGTGTTTGCTGGCGATGGTGGCGGCGCTGCGAGTCGGCGCGCGGGAGGCGGTGGTGGAGACGGTGCAGGGCCGGATCTGGCAGGGCGAAGTGACGATGACCAACGGCATCGTGTCCGTTGATGGGACGAATGTCGTGCCACTGGCGGAATTGCGGCGCCTGAATTTTGATCTGCCGCCGCCGACCAATGCGCTTCCTCGCGGAAAAGGCAATGGCTTGCTGGGGTTTTACTTTGGGCGGACGAACTATCAGGGCAGCGTGACGGTCCGGCTGGACGAACGGGTGGACTTTGACTGGGCCACGGGCGAGCCGGCGCAGGGCTTGCCACGAGACGGATTCAGCGTGTTTTGGTCGGGAGACGTCGAGGCGCCGGTCGACGGCGAGTTTCATTTCTCGTTGGTGGCCGATGAGTTCGCTGATTTGACGTGGACGAATCAACTGCAGTTTCCGATGGCCTCGTCGCGGCGGGGCCAGGAAGGAGTGGGGCCGGGCGTCTTGCTGCGGGCGGGCGAGCGGTATCCGTTGCGGTTAACTTTTCAAGACTACGCGGGTCCGGCGTCGGTCAAACTTTACTGGCAGGGCCCGGGAATGCCGCGCCAGATCGTGCCGACCGACCGGTTGTATGCGAAGAGCCGACTGGCGGGTCACGAGTCCGAGCTGCTCGGAGACGAAGGCTTGCTGGCGACCTATTATCAGAACGCCGATTTTACGGGGAAGACGTTCACCCGGGTGGATCCGAAGATCGAGTTCAACTGGACCGATCGGGATCCGGCGCCGGGCTTTGCGCGCAGCCAGTATTCGGTGCGATGGCAGGGGCAGCTGAAGGTGGATCATACCGAGACTTACACCATCCATGTGCAGGGCGACGAAGCGATGCGCGTGTGGCTGGAGGGGCGTCCGTTGATCATGCCGGGCGAGCAGTACTACATGACGGAAGTGCGGGAAAGCGTGCCGCTGGTGGCGGGCGAACGTTATGAGATCCGGGTCGAGGGGATCAGCACCAGTGGCAATGCCGCAATGAAGGTCATGTGGAGCAGTCCATCGACACCCAAAAATGTCATTCCGTCCACGCATTTGACGCCGGCCAGTCCGGTGGTGGCGCTGGGAGCGGCGGGGGTTCGGCCGGGTCGTTTGCCGCGCGGCTTTGTGCTGGCCGACGGGGCGTTCATTGGCCAGCCCGTCGAGCGGGCGAACGAGTCGGTGTTGCGGACCGGGCGCTGGCTGCGCAGCAATCCGATTTCCACCATGAACATCGCGCGGATCTATTGTCAGCCGGTCTCGCGGGCCATGTTGGATCGGATTCCGGCCGGGCGATCCGGTTTGCTGCTGGCCAAGGGGGATTTCGTCGACGGCGAGTTCAAATCGTTCGAGAACGGCCAGATTCGGATTGGGTCCGTGCTGTTTGGGGTCAAGGCATACGATGCGGCGAAGGAGGTTCTCGTGGTTGTGTTGCGGGAGGCGCGGCGGCGGTCGGCGGAGTTTGAGATTCTCCTGCCCGATCAATCGGTGCTGTATGCTGATGCGCCGAGGTTTGAGGCGGGTTCGCTGCGGTTCCGAGATCCGGCCTTGGGGGCGTGTGCCTTGGACTGGAGCGAAATCGTGGCTGTCCGCCGGCTCAAATAGTCGGTTGGCAGACGGTGGGGAATGAACTAAGGAGATCTCCAATGCGAGCGACAGGACCAAAGGAAGGTTTCACCAATCCTGGAATCCATCTCATCAAGAACCCTGACGAGTTCCGCGCTCGTGGCCACAGGCCCATGAACCCGTCATCTTCCCCCTTGCTCTTAATCCTGCTCTTGCTCTTGCTCTCTTCGGGCGGAGCAAGAGCACGCTTAAGAGCAAGAGCAAGAAACGAGGGGAGGTTCATGGAGAGCTGCCCGTTCTCTTTGGACCTGCTCACCGGGCATGAACCAACGGACTGCTCCACCTCACCCGGTTCCGACCTCGCGCGGGCGAGTTCGGAACCTGCCCTCTCCCCCGCAGGGCGGCGGAGAGGGATTACGCGCCGCGCCGTTCGATTGACGGGTTGCCGGATCGACGCGCCGCGAACCTTCTGGTCGATCCTCCGGTTCATGGGAAGTTTCAACCTGCCATTCTGCACGCGAATTGGGGCCATGATCCCGCGACTGCTCCACCTCATCCGTCCCGACCGTTGGGCGGGACACCTTCTCCTCCGCAGGGCGGCGGAGAAGGCTCCTCCGGACGGGAGGTTCATGGGAAGCTGCTTGTTCCGTTCGGACCTGCCCACGTGCCATGAACCGCGGACTGCTTGGACGGACCGCGGGCTTTCAGCCCGCAGCGGTGCGAGCCGGAGACGACGCTTGAGGGTTCGTTCGTGCGCCGCCGATTCCATCCGCTGCGGGCCAAAGGCCCGCGCTCCGGGGGAGAGGTTCAAGGAGAGCTTTCGCGCGACCCGAACTTGTGCCGGGGTGTTGATGGTGATTTTCCTGATTGCGCTCGGTGCATCCGGGGCGGGTCTGGGTCCGGCCAATGGTCTTGGTTTGCGGGTGGCGCCTGGATTTGTCGTGAGCCAGTTTGCGGACTCGTCCCTGGCCGATGACATCTATTCCCTGGCGATTAATCCGCGCGGTGACGTGGTGGTGTCAGGGCGGGGCTACATCAGGACCTTGGTGGACGTCGATCGCAATGGCGTGGCGGATCGCGTGATTGAGTTTGGTGAGACGACGACCGGCGGGATGGGGATGTGTTTTGACGGGGACGATTTGTTGTTTGTCGGGGATGGGGCCCTCTGGCGGGTGCGCGACGCGGATGGGGACGATCGAGCGGACGGCCCGGCGGAACGGTTGATCGACGTGCCCTTTGCGGAGCACGGCGGGCACGCCATTCGACGCGGCCCGGACGGCGGGCTTTATCTGATGGTGGGAAATGAATCTCCGCTGCCTGGTCTGTCGGGGCCGGCGGTGGGTTCACGGATTGAAGGCGGGGCGTTGTTGCATCTGCCGGCGGGCGCGAGGGCGGCGGGTGGGTTTCGGGTGCTGGCGCATGGGTTTCGAAATGCCTACGACTTCGACTTCAATGATGAGGGCGACATCTTCACCTATGACAGCGATGCCGAGGCCGACGTGCTGTTGCCGTGGCATGTTCCGACCCGGCTGTTTCATGTTGCGCCCGGCGGACATCATGGCTGGCGGTTAGGCGGCTGGAAACGGAGCTGGGCACGCCCGGATTATTCGCCGGACACCGTGGAGATTCTGGCGCCGCTGGGCCGGGGTTCGCCAACGGGCGTCGTGTGCTACCGGCACCGGCAGTTTCCGGAGCATTATCGTGGCGGGATTTTTGCGTTGGACTGGACCTTTGGCCGCATGCATTTCGCTCCGCTGACCCCGGATGGCGCCAGCTATGACAGCCGGCCGGAAGTGTTTCTTGAATCCGCCGGGACCACCGGGTTTGCGCCCACGGACGTCGCCGTGGCCTGGGATGGATCGCTTTATGTGGCGACGGGCGGGCGGCGATCGCGCGGGGCGGTCTACAAGATCGAATACGCGGCGGAGCCCGGCAGTGCGAACGTGGCTACGAACTGGATGTTTCTGGCGGGGTCGGAATTGCTGGGTGTGCTGGATGGGCCGCAGCCGCTGGAGGAATGGTCCCGTCGTCAGTGGTTAGGCGTGGCCCGTCGGCTTGGGCCGAACGCCCTCGCCCTGGCGGCGAGCGATCGGCGGGTTTCGGTGCCGCGCCGGCTGCGCGCGATCGAGCTGCTGACCGAGCAGGATGCGCTCGCTCCGAACATCGCCCTGGGTCTGGCCAGGGCGGATCGGCCCGAGGTGCGGGCGCGGCTCGCTTGGTCGCTGGGGGTGCATCCGGGGCCCAACGCGGCGCTTTTGTTGGGCGAACTGGCGCGGGACGGCGTGGCTTCGGTGCGGGTGGCGGCCTTGCTGGCGCTGCGGGATCAATCGTCTGGCCTGCCGCCGGCGGTGTTGGAGCAGGCCGTTTTGGATAATCTCGATCATGCCGATCGGCGGGTGCGTCAGGCGTCGGCTTTGTTGGCGACCTGGCTGCCGGCGCCGAGCTGGAGTGCGCTGCTGACCCAGATGACGGGCCTGCCGGTGCTTTCGCGACTGACCTTGACCGTTGCATCCTTGGAGCGGGGTGTGCCCGAAGGCGTGAATCTCCGGGCGATCGATGGGGCCTTGAGCGCGCTGGCCGCGGGGCGGAGTGATCTGGAGCGATTGGAAGCTGTGCGCCTGATTCAGCGGGGGCTGGGGGAATACAACCTGGCCCAGCCCTCGGCGGAGGTGTTCACCGGTTACGAGCCTGCGTTCGCGCCGGATCCGGCCTTGAGTGGCCGCATCGAGCGGGCGTTGGGGCCGTTGTTTCCGTCCGGTTCCGCGGATCTGGACATCGAATTGACGCGCACGCTGGCGATGGTCCAGGCGGCACACCCGGCATTGGTGACGCGTGTGGTGGCGGCGATTGGTCCGCGGACGGAACCGGCGGCTGATTTTCATTATCTGGCGACCCTGGCCCGCTTGGGCGCGAGCCTTCCGACGAACTCGGTTGATGCGGTGGCGCTGGCGTTGGTGGCCCTGGACCGGAAGCAGCAGGGGCTGGCGTTGCGGTCGAAGCAAAACTGGAATGCGCGGTTGACCGAGGTCGCGCAGCGGTTGGTGGAGAGAAACCCGACTCTGGCGCTGGCCTTGTTGCGTCAGCCGGAGTTGGTGCGGCCAGGCAATCTGGTTTTGACCCCGCTGGTGGGCACGGCTCGCCGTGTTGCGTGCGCCCGGCTCTTTCGCGCGGCCATTCAGCGGACGGTGGGTTATCCGTGGACCGTGGAGCTGGTTGAGCTGTTGTCCGCGTTGCCGGCGTCGGAGGTGCACCCATTGTTTCGGCGGCAGCTGATCAATCCCGTGGTCCGGGATCGGGTGATCCTGGAGCTGTCGGGGCAGCCGTTGGTGGGGGAGAGGGATTTTTATGTCGCGGGTCTGGCTTCACCCGAGGCCCGGGTGGTGCGGGCGTCGGCGGAGGCGTTGACTCGGCTGCCGCGGGATCCGGCATCATTGGTGCCGGCGCTGCGCGCCTTGCGAAGGTTTGTTTTGCAGGCGTCGGCGGTCGAAGTGCGGGCGGGGTTGCTGGGCTTGATCAGCCATGTGACGGGGCAGAAATTTGGGCCGCGCGAGGGGGTGCTGAATGCGGTGGCGGCGCATGAGCATGTGTTTGCGTGGGTGGGGCAGCACTTTCCGGGATCGTTGGTTCAAGTGGACGCCGATGATCGGGAGGGGCAGGCGAAGTGGGATCAGCTCTTGAAGAACGTGCCGTGGAATCGGGGTGATGCGGGGCGGGGCGCGGCGGTGTTTCAGAATCGCGGGTGTGCCGCGTGTCATGAAGGATCGAGCGCCTTGGGGCCTGACTTGAAAGGGGTGGCCGCCCGTTTGGGAACCAACGAACTGTTCCACGCCATCCTTTATCCGAGCCGGGAGATTGCGCCCGCCTGGCGCATGGAACGGTTCCGTCTCCGGAACGGAGAGATGGTTACGGGTCGAGTGACCTTTGAATCGGGCGAGGCGTTGATGGTGCAGACCGGGGTGGGTTCGAACGCCCGGGTGGAGCAGGCGGAAGTGACGAGCCGCGAGCCTAGTGATGTCTCGTTCATGCCGGGCGGCCTGTTGACCCGCGCGACGCCGATGGAATTGGCCGACCTGCTGGCGTGGTTGAAAACGTTGCCGTAAGGCCAGGGGCCAAGGGCCCTGTGTCATGGGTCATGTGCCAAGTGCCAAGTGCCAAGTGCCAAGTGCCATGTGCCATGTGCCATGTGGCATGTGACATGTGGCATGTGACATGTGCCATGTGACCTGACACCTGACACCTGACACCTGACACCCGACACCCGACACCCGACACCCGACACCCGACACCCGACACCTGACACCCGACACCTGACACCTGACACCTGACACCTGACACCCGACACCCGACACCTGACACCCGACACCTGACACCCGACACCTGACACCTGGCCCTCTGCCTGGGCCCCTATTTCCCTGATTTTTCCGTGACGAAGTTTAGTCCGCCGACTTGGGCGGCCTTGGCGATGTCGATGACCTTGACGATCTCGCCGAAGGGCGCGAGGCGATCGGCGCGGACGGCGACCTTGACCTGGGGATCCTTCTTGGCGGCGGCTTCGAGTTCCTTTTGGAGATTGTCGAGCGTGACGGCGCGGTTGCCCAAGTAGAAATGGGGGAAGTTGGTCGTGACGAGGATGACGAAGGGTTTGGCTTCGGTGGCGCCTTGTTTGGCTTCCTTCGACTGCGGGAGATTCAGTTGAAGTGCGGGCTCCTGTTTTTTGGCCGTGGTGGTGACCATCAGAAAGATGAGCACGACCAGGAGGACATCGATCAGCGAAACGATGATGACGGCTGGTGGGCGGCGGCGTTTGCGGGCGGTGAAGCGCATGGCGGGAGGGGATGAGATGGTTCAGTGACGTTTCTCAACGTTGACGTCACGTCCCGTGGCGGTGGCGCCGGCGTGTTCCGGGGTGGAGCGGTAGTGCTTGCGGAGAAACTCGTCACTGAGCGCCTCCATGCGGACGGCGAACGTTTCGACGCGGCGGGAGAAGTAGCTCCAGGCGATGAGCGCGGGGATGGCGATGAGCAAGCCAAGGAGGGTGGCGTTGAGTGCGGTGCTGATGCCGGTGGCGAACTGGCGGCTGCCGCTGCCGGCGCTGACGTCGACGTTGGCGAAGAGAATGATGAGGCCGAAGATGGTGCCGACCAGGCCGAGGAGCGGAGCGACGCCGACGATGATTTCGAGCACGACCAGGCCGCGCTCGAGCTTGCTGATTTCGTAGCGGGCGCGGGTTTCGATCAGGGCGCTGTTTTCGGTTTTGGGCAGGTCGAGGTGGTCGCAGGCGAACAGCAGGAGCTTGGAAAGGGGCGAAGGGTTTTGCGTGCAGACGGCTTTGAGCACGCCGAGGTCGCGGGCGGAGGTGGTATAATTGACCACCGCATCGACGACGGGCCCGGGGATGGCTTTTTGTTCTCGCAAGGCGAGCCCGCGCTCGACGATGAACGTGACAGTGGTGATCGAGGTGAGCACCAGGGCGATGATGATGAGGAGTTCCATTTTGCGTTCGAGTGACGTCGGCCGGCGGGCCGGCCTTCAGTTGTAGTAAAAAGTAAACCTGAGTTCGCGGGTGTGCGCGCCGATGGTTCTCAGCATGTCCGGCGGCCACTTTTTAAAGGGCGCCGGGTCAAGGATGGCCCGCTGACAAATCAGGCCATAGACTTCACCCGCATCGTTATCGGTTACGCGCAGTTCCGTGATGCGGCCGTCGGAATTGAGTTTGAAGGTGACCACCACGCGGCCCGAGCGTTGATTGCCGCGATGGTCTTCCAGGAGCTGGTGCCAGGTTTGTTCGATGGCTGCAATGAGCAGGCGGTCATACTCACCGAACGGCGTCGATTTGGTGTCGAAGGCGAGCTTGCCGCGGTTGCGGACGCCGCCGTCTGATTTAATGGGTTCGCCCGACAGGAGCCCCTTGGCGGCGCGGGCCGCGGCCAGCGTGCGCGGTCGATCCTTGGGGCGGTTGCTGACCGTGTCCGTGGCCAGTTCACCTTCGCTGGGCTTGCGCATGGCCATGTCGCCCGGCTTGACCTCGGCATTGGCGGCTTCCTCTGGCTTGGGTTGAGTGGGGGCGGTCGGCTGGAGCGGGAATGGCTTGGGTTCTTCCTTTTCTTTCTCCTTCTCCATCACCCGCGGGACTTTGTCCTGAGAGCTCTCGATTTTTGGAACTTCCTTTTCAACCGTGGCGTTGGGATTCGATGCTTTGGCGTTGAGCGAACTGTAGTAGCGGGCGTTTTGGGGAGCCTCGGGCGTCGCCGTCTCTGGGTCGACTTCGACAAAGGTCACGGGAATGTTCGGCGCAACCGGCGGCGGAGGCTGGAGTCTTGCTTCAACGAGTTTGGGGAAGATCGCGAAATGGGTTCGGGCCAGCCAACGAGTCCAGGTGTTCAGCCATTCCGGCGAGTGCTTCCACCAGCCGAGATTATCGCCAACCTTCCAGGCTCCGAGCAGCGCCAGATGAATCATCAAGGACAGCACGAGAGCGGTGACCAGTGGACTCCCTTCCGCCAGACGACCCATCCGGCTCTGGCGGCCGAGGCGGCCCAAGGTTTTGATGTCCAACCACGTCACTGGAATCGAGAATGCCGCAGCGATCCCGCTCCGGCAACAGTTTTGGCCAACGACGGCCTGACGAGGTATCGGCAGAATCCCTGCGGGGTCCACCGAAAAACGGCAGGCTTCCGTTTTGCCGTCATCCGGGCAAGCCTAGCGTCGATGTCGATGGAACCTGTCACTCTGGCGCGCCACGCGATGGCCACGCGGTTCGAGTTGGTGCTGCACGGTGCGAATCCAGTCGCGCTGCGGGCGGCGGGGGAGGCCGCCTTGGACGAGATCGAACGGTTGGAGGGGGTCCTGAGCCTCTATCGCCCCAGCAGCGAAATCGCGAACGTCAATGCGTTGGCGGCGGACATGCCCGTGCGCGTCTCGGTGCCGGTCTTCCGCCTGATTCAACAGGCCCTTGAACTCGCCCGTGAGACTGGGGGCGCCTTTGATGTGACCATCGGCCCGCTCATGCGGTGTTGGGGGTTCATGGCGGACTCGGGCCGGGTGCCGAATGCGGATGAACTGGCCGAAGCTCGCGCGCGGGTGGGATGGCAATTTGTCGAGCTGGACCCCGGGGAGTTTACGGTCCGGTTTGGCCGTCCGGGGATGATGCTGGATTTGGGGGCCATCGGCAAAGGCTACGCCATCGATATGGCGGTGGATCTTCTCCGGGAAGCCGGGGTGGAAAGTGCCTTGATCCATGGGGGCACGAGCTCGATTTATGCGATTGGACATCCGCCCGAAGCTCCCGCGTGGAAGGTGGCCGTCCGCGGACCGGAGGATAGCGCCGAATTGGAGCGGGGGCCGGGGAGCCATGAACCGCGAACGCGAACGGCTCGACCTCACCCGGCTCCGATCCCGCAATGCGGGATCGAAACCAACCTCCGGGGAGGGGAGGTTCATGGGGAGCTGAAACCTGCACCGTTCCACGCGAATTGCGGTCAAGAACCAGGCACGTCAGGTAGGGCGGGCGCTCCGCTGCCCGCCGCCGAAACAGTGCCGTTCCAGGGTCGGCGCGCGTCGGAGAGCGCGCCCTACCTCTTGGTTCCTGAAGCGGTGGCGGACCTTCCAACCTATTCATTGCGAGACATGGCGTTGTCGGTTTCGGCGGTGTGGGGCAAGTCATTTCAAACCGCCGATAAGCGATATGGGCACGTCATCGATCCGCGGACGGGGCAACCGGCGGGTGACGCCGTGTTGGCGGCGGTGTCCTTGCCTTCGACCACCGAGACAGACGCCCTTTCCACGGCACTATTGACTTTGGGGCGGACGGGTGTGGCGGAGATTGTCCGCTGCCGGCCTGAGGCGAATTGTCTGGTGGGGTGACAGGGCCGAGTCGGTGAAACGCAGTTGTCGGGAGAGTCGGGTGGGCGACGGAGTTGTGATCCGATCCGACTGCCGCATCGACAGGGGCGGCTTGGCAGTTTATCAAGAAGGTAGATCATTGCGCTAAAGAGTATGAAGAATTCCAGAATATCGCTCTCATCAGAGCTTCACGATTGGGGCCGCGGGTGGATCGTCCCCGCCCTATGAAGGAGCCAGCGACAAGGTTGATCTCCCGCTGGCGGCGCTGGTTCCTGGAGAAAACGTCTTGGCCGTGGAAGTGCATCAGGAGACCGTGGGTAGCAGTGACATTGTTTGGGGAATGAAACTGCGGGCCGAGGTGGCCGAGCCGATTGCCTTTCTCCGTCAGCCTGCGGGCGCCAAGGTTCCCGCAGGCGGGAGCCATACGATGGGGGTCGAGGTTGAGGGAGGCCCCGTTCGATATCAGTGGTTCAAAGATAGTGCGGCGATTTCCGCGGCGACCAATCGGACCTTGCCCCTCGCCAATATCCAGACGAATGCGACCGGGACCTATCAGGTCGTTGCTTCGAACTACCATGGAGCCCGCTGGAGTGAGCCAGCTGTGGTGTCGCTCGCCCCCTCCTCGGCTGGCGATTTGACGGGGCCAAGGGTGGTGTCGGCGGCCGTGCGGCTTTTTGGTCTCATGACGGAGCACGTGTTTTGGTGGGCGGGTCCGGGTTTTGCCTTGGAAAGCACAACCAATCTCAGTCTCGGTTCCGGCAGCCACCCCTTCGGTCCTTGGTTGGAGGTCACCAACATGTCCAATCCCTACACCAACGTCGTCTCCCCAGGTTCGGATGTCTTTTTCCGTTTGAAACGCGAGTGAGCCGGGCCCCAGCCCATTGATTTTCCTCAAACAATCGCCTGAGATTGCCGATGGTCTGCGTAGCGCCCGACCCCGGGCTTTTGGGGTGAAAATGGGTGCCGAAGGGTGGGTGAACAACTCACCCGTTGAAAACACGGGTGGGAACTGCTTAGGTTCCAGCCAGGAATGCTTGGAGATCGGGACTATATGAGGGCGGGCGAGTATCGGCCGCCGCTAACGCTGACCGCGATATTGACCATCGCGATGGTGGTCGTCTATGCGCTGCAGGCGATCGACCAGACCTATCTGCACACCACGGCGGAGCAGTGGCTGGCACTGACACGTTCTGGACTGCTCAAGGGTTACCTGTGGCAACTGATCACCTTTCAATTTCTGCATGGAGGGGTGATTCACCTGCTGTTCAATTTGATCGCGTTTTGGTGGCTGGGTCGGTTCTGTGAGAATCTGCTGGGTCGGACACGGTTTGTGGTGGCGTTGCTTGGCTGCGGAGTGGTCGGGGGGTTGTTCCAAGGAGCGTTGATGATCGTGGCGCCGGGCCATTTCGGATTTGCCACGGTAGGGGCCTCCGCCGGGGTTTCAGGGCTGCTGGCCATCTTTGCATTGCTCTCCCGGAATCAGGAGCTTCACCTTTACGGTTTGATCCCGATTCGGGCGATCGTGTTGCTCTATGCGCTGATTGCCTATTCCCTTTTTTCCACGCTGGTGCCTGCACCCGGCGGTGGCGTTGCGCACGCCGCCCACCTTGGAGGCCTTTTGGCGGGCGTGGCCTGGATCAAACTGGGTTGGCATCACGACTATATCCATCCGCCTTGGGAACGCTGGGTGGCGGCTTGGCGGGAACGTCGCAGTCGACGTCCGGTGCGCCTACCGCGGCCCAGTCCGGTCGCGGCGTCGGTGGTTGGCCGCAGCGGCGCGGCGCGGAAGGAGACCGGCAGTGCGGCGGCCCGGCCGTTGGGCCCGACGGAATTCATCAGCCGCGAAGTCGACCCCATTCTCGACAAGATCGCCGCGCACGGCATCCACAGCCTGACCGACGACGAGAAGAGAGTGCTGGAGAACGCCCGTTCGCGCATCGGGCGGTAAAGGCTGGGCCGGTCGGCGGCTTGCGCGTACCGCGAACGGCAAGAAACACCCGGCTTTGCGCTAATTTGGAGTTAACAAAGGCCCTCAGCCGGTTAGAATCCCCGGCCATGAAGTCGAAGTCGTACGGTCTGCGTTCGGATGTGCCTCAGCTGATTCGTGCCTGCCTTCTCCTTCTTCCGTTCGTCTTGCGTCCCGCGGTTGGGACTGGACAGGAGTTTACCCGGGCGCAGTACCGGCTAATGGGTGGGAGCACCTTGACGGAGGGATGCGTGCCTTGTGCCGGGCCCACCGTGGCTCAGCCGCTGCGGGGAACGTTTGAGTTGGTTTTCCTCGAGAGCAATCCGTTGAACACGACGTACGCGGTGACCAATCTGCAGTTCACGTCGTTGGGCGCTGAGCGCCGGACCCTGACTGGCCATGGCATCTACACGACCGGCGGTGAAGTGGCGATCCAGCAGCAGATGACGCTGTTGCTCTCGCGCGACGGGGCCGAACCGGTCCTGGTCTCCACGGAGGTGCCTCGCACGGACAAGGCGATGCCGCTCATCGAGGTTGAGCTCCGGCGGGTGGCGCCGGGATCGAATCTTTCCCTGGTTTTCGATTTGCTTGCTGCCCCGGTGCGGGAGGTCTGGTTTTCAACGACGACGGGCTTTACGTCGTCGACCGGTGGGCCGAGAGGAAGTGGCGGCGACCTTCTTTCCAGCGACGGAGCGATTGTTCAGTCGGTGACCAACATTGTGGCGGCATTGGGGCTGCCGGCCGCGGCGTTCCCGGTCCAACTCGACGCCATTGACGTTCAACCGGGCGGCGAGATTTGGTTTTCCCTGACGGAGAACCAGCCGGTCAGCCGCTTTGGCAAACTGCAGCACGGCGACCTGCTGTCCAGTCGGGGTCGAATTGTGGTGCGGAACCAGGAGTTGACGGCCGGGTTTGGCATTCAGCCCGTCGTGCCTGACCTTGGGCTGGACGCGATTCATGTCATGGACGATGGAGAGATCCTCTTTTCCACGACGACGGATGTTTTTTCGGAACGACTCGGGCGGGTGATCCGCCGGGGCGATTTGCTCTCAAATCGTCGGATTGTTCTGATGTCAAACGCGCAGCTGCTATCTCGATTCCAGCCGGAATCAACGGACGATGTTGGCCTGGATGCGTTTTATCTGTGGCCGACGGGTGAGATTTGGTTCTCCGTGGAGCAGGGGTTTCAGGATCGGTTGCTGGGTCACATTGGGGCGGGCGATTTGCTCTCGAGCCAGGGCATTGTTCTGGAACGAAACCTGGATTTGCTGGCGGCGTTTTCACCGCTCGAAGACCTCGCGGATTTTGGGCTGGATGCACTTTACGTGGTAACGGATGCCCAGACTGAGGGCGAGGGGTCGCGATTGACCAGGGCCCTGCGGGAGGGAGGATCCATGCATTTGGAGTGGCAGGGCCGTGGTCGGGTCTTTCAGGTCCTTCGCGCGAACGCCCCGGCCGGGCCGTACGAGCCGGTGTCACCGCTACTGCCGTTGAGGGCGTTTGATGATCCGCTTCCGGAGGATCCGGCGGGCTTTTATCGAATTCGCCAGTGGTGAAGGAGGAGGAAAGGCGAGACGCCGTCCGCCGCCCAACTGAATCGTTCCAGCTTAGATCACGACGTGGCGAATCGTATCTGCGGCATCGAATCGGGCCGGCGAATACTCAATCGCATACCCGGCCTCGCGCGTTCGCAGCGCGTGCGCAATCCCGGGCTCGACGATCACCCTTTCTCCCGCCGAGACCAGCAGTGTCGTGGACTGGGAAGAAAGCTCCGCCTCCACGACGGTTAGATCGAAGCTGCCGCTAAGGACGTAGATGAACTCCTTTTTGCGGCGGTGATAGTGGTTGCCCCGCACGCCGCCGGGCTTCAGCTCGATCACTGCCAGGTACCGCATGGCTTCGTCGCTGTCGTGAAACTGGGCGAGCTCGCCCTGGGGCAGGAGGAGTCGTTTGAGCACGGGCGCGTCCGGGCCGGTGGGCTGGGTGAAAAGGGGTAGAGGCAGGTGTTGGACGCGCCCTTCGAAGAGGGAAGACATGGCGGTTGAGGTGTTTTGTGGAAAAATGGAGAGGGCAAGTTTGGGCCGAGGATGTGTGTAGGAGGTCGGGTCCGGGAGGATCGTTCACCGACGGTTAGGCGGGTGAGGGGTCGTAGAGGTGGAGGACGGAATCGCGGGTGAGGACCAGGATGCTAAAGACGCCAAGAGCGGTTCCGATCGGGAGCTGCAGGCAATTCAGGCCGCTGACGACGAGCGAGAAGATGCGGTGTTTCCGCTGGCGGATGAACTGGGCGGACAGGGCATTGGCGATGCCGCCCAGGACCAGCAGAATTCCTGCGCCGGCGTAGAACCAGCGGGCAATGGAGAAGATGAGGTCCACTGGCGGGGCGCCGCCCTTTTGGTTGGCCCAGATGCCGGGGTTGGTGAGGATGGTGTGCATCAGGGTGAAATGCAGGAACAGAAAGGCAATGCCCAGGACGGCGAGACCGGCGAAGATGAAGTGGAAGATGACCAGGAGCCGAAGGTGATCGAGGTCGACCTTTCGTGGATCGCGACCTGGAGCTGGAATTGGCGGTGGAGCAGCGTTCATGGCGTTCAGGTTTCGGCTTCATCGGCGCGATGAAAATCAAACCACGTTTGGATGTCATCGCGGTGGGCGAAGCCGCGGGCGTGTTTTGATTCGGCGAGGGCGCCGCTGCTTTCGTCGCGCCAGCCATACTTCAACACGAATCCGTTCCAGATCTCGATGTCCTCGGGACTCGGGTGACGACCGTGAGCGAAGCACCATGTCAGCAATTCTTCGTCGGTTCCGCCCTGCAGGACGCGTTCGACCAGCGCTGGGTAGGTCACGCCCAGAAACCGTGTGCAGCGGGCGTCGAACCACGTCCGGTCGTCCGTTCCCAGGTTGTAGCCGGACGGGAGGCGGCCGGCGGCATGGAGGCGGATTTTGTCGATCATCCGGCCGAAGAATACCACGCCTCCCGCGGTTTCGGAGGAGTGGCGGAGTCCGGGAATTTTCATGGCTTGGAACGATGAGCGCGCTGAACCGGTGACCAAAGTCGTGGGATGACTATTCGCTTGGCTGGGTGGTTTGGTCGAGGCGTTTCTTGAGAGCGAGTTAAGAGCAAGAGCAAGAACCGGGGCGAGCGCTGGGGCGGTGCAGCTCGAAGTTGTTGGTGAAAGGCCGCGAGACGCTCGGACCGCAACCTCGGAAGCCCGCGCGCCGGCGTTCCCAGCGGGAGCTGGGGGCAGGTTCATGCGACTCTGCCGAAACGAAATCGCCCCGGGTCACCGGCCTGCGGCCGGCGCCCGGGGCGTGGATGATTCGTTTGACTTGGGGCGCGGCCTTACTTCTTCTTGGCGGCTGCAGCCTTCCGCTTCTCTTCGATCGCGGCCTGCGCGGCGGCCAGGCGGGCCACCGGGACGCGGAACGGCGAGCAGCTGACGTAGGTCAGGCCAGCGCGGTGACAGAACTTCACCGAGTCGGGATCGCCGCCGTGTTCGCCGCAGATGCCGAGCTTGATTTCCGGACGGGTCTGCCGGCCTTTGGTGATGGCGATTTCCATCAGCTGGCCGACGCCGGTCTGGTCGATCGTCGCGAACGGATTCTTCTTCATGATCTCGGCCTCCTGATAGGGCGGGAGGAACGAGCCGGAGTCGTCGCGGCTCATGCCGAGCGCGGTCTGGGTGAGGTCGTTGGTGCCGAAGCTGAAGAACTCGGCGGTTTCGGCGATTTCATTCGCCGTCAGCGCTCCGCGCGGAACTTCGATCATCGTGCCGACGCTGTAGGTCAGCTTGACCTTCTTTTCCTTCTCCACCTGGCGGGCGGTTTCGTGGACGACGGCCACCTGGAGATCGAGCTCCTTCTTGAACCCGACGAGCGGGATCATGATCTCGGGCTTGCACTTGATCTTTTCCTTGATGCATTGGGCGGCGGCCTCGAAGACGGCGCGCGCCTGCATGCGGGTGATCTCAGGGTACTTGATGCCGAGGCGGCAGCCGCGGAA
The DNA here is from genome assembly GCA_044230345.1 of Limisphaerales bacterium. Classification (GTDB taxonomy): domain Bacteria; phylum Verrucomicrobiota; class Verrucomicrobiia; order Limisphaerales; family JADJPG01; genus JBGARF01. Next base: position 8,366 of record JBGARF010000022.1, on the reverse strand, counting down.
GCCGAGCATGGGGTTGAACTCGTGCAGTTCGGTCACGCGGTTCATGATCTTCTCGACCGGAATGCCGAGCTTGCGCGAGAGATCCAGCTGCTGCTCCTTCGAGTGAGGCAGGAACTCGTGCAACGGCGGGTCGAGGAACCGGATGGTGGCCGGGAAACCTTTCAGTTCCTTGAAGATGCCGAGGAAGTCTTCCCGCTGATACGGGAGAAGCTTGGCCAGGGCGGCCTCGCGGGCGGGCAGCGAGTCGGCGAGAATCATCTCGCGCATGGCGTCGATGCGATCGCCTTCGAAGAACATGTGCTCCGTGCGGCAGAGGCCGATGCCGGTGGCGCCGAAGGCAACGGCGTTGGCCGTTTGCTCCGGGTTGTCGGCATTCGTGCGGACGTGGAGGCGCGTGAACTGTCCGCACCACTTCATCAGCTGGTTGAAGGCCTTGAACTTCTCGGTCTGCTGGGCCTGTTTGTCGCCGTTGATCAGGCCGGAGATAATCTCGGATGGGGCCGTCTTGATCTGACCGGCGTAAACCGTGCCGGCGGTGCCGTCGATGGAGAGGTAATCCCCTTCCTTGAACGTCTGGCCGGCGACGCTGACCGTCTTGGCCTCGTAATCGATCTCCAGCGCGCTGGCGCCGCAGATGCAGACTTTGCCCATCTGACGGGCAACGAGGGCCGCGTGCGAGCTGACGCCGCCGCGGGCGGTGAGGATGCCTTCGGCCGCAATCATGCCGCGGAGATCTTCGGGGGAAGTCTCGAGGCGGACGAGCAGAACCTTCTGGCCCTTCTCGGCGGCGACGACGGCGCGATCGGCATTCAGGTAAACCTGGCCGGAGGCGGCGCCGGGACCGGCGGGAAGCCCGGTGGCGATGGCCGTGGCCTTCTTGATCTCGTTCAAGTCGAAGATGGGCGCCAGCAACTGGTCGAGCTGATCGGCCGGATTGCGGAGCACGGCCGTTTCGGCATCGATCAATTTCTCCTTGTACATGTCCATGGAGAACTTGAGCGCGGCGGCGGCGGTGCGCTTGCCATTGCGCGTCTGGAGCATGAACAGCTTGCCTTCCTGGATCGTGAACTCGATGTCCTGCACGTCCTTGAAATGCTTCTCGAGGATCTTGCGGACATTGAGCAGCTCGGCGTAGCTCTTGGGCATCTCGTCCTTGAGCTTGAGCACGGGCTCGGGGGTGCGCACGCCGGCGACGACGTCCTCGCCCTGGGCGTTGATCAGGAATTCGCCGTAGAATTCATTCGTGCCGTTGGCCGGATTGCGGGTGAACGCGACGCCGGACCCGGAGGTTTCACCGGTGTTGCCGAACACCATGGCCTGCACGTTGACAGCCGTTCCCCATTCGGTGGGGATGTTGTATTTGCGGCGGTAGACGATCGCGCGATCGTTCATCCAGGAACCGAACACCGCGCCGGCGGCGCCGCGCAATTGGTCCCAGGGGCTGTTTGGAAACACCTTGCCGGTACGTTCCTTGACCAGCGCCTTGAAGCGCTTGACCAGCTCCTGCTGATCTTCGGGCGTGAGCTTCGAGTCCTCGATGTCCGCGTGATACTTCTCGTGCTTGTACTCGTGGATCACCGTTTCGAACGGTTCATGATCTTCGCCTTCGCGCTTTTGCACGCCGAGGACGACGTCGCCATACATCTGGATGAAGCGACGGTAGCAATCCCAGGCGAACCGGGCGTTGCCGGTGGCTTCGACGAGGGCGACGACGGACTGATCATTGAGGCCGAGGTTGAGGATGGTATCCATCATGCCGGGCATGGAATCGCGCGCGCCGGAGCGGACAGCGACGAGCAGCGGCATGCCGGAGGTGGCGCCGAACTTCGTGCCCATGATCTTCTCCATGTTGGCGACGCCAGCCTCCATCTGGGCTTGCAACTCCTTCGGGTAGGTCCGCTTGTTGGCGTAGTAATAGGTGCAGACCTCGGTGGTGATGGTGAATCCGGGAGGCACCGGCAGGCCAATGCGGGTCATCTCCGCAAGATTGGCGCCTTTGCCGCCGAGGAGGGCTTTCATGGAGCCATCGCCATCGGCCTTTTTGTTACCCCAGGTGTAGACGTATTTCGTGGATTTTGCTTTTGCCATAGAGGAGGTGGAGGAACGGGCGGAGGCCATGCGAAAGCGCGGCACCCGCACCAGCGTCTGCCGGTGTTGGCCGGCCGAACGTGAGCTTGATTTCATGTCTCGGGATCTCTCGAGAAAAACGAGGGGCGAAACTAGCAAAGGGCAGGGGGGTGTCAAGGTTGGCCGTCGGAGAGTTTTTCCAACCGTTTTCCCCTTCGCCGAGCCTTCCCGCACGTCGCGTCGTCGCTGCCTTCGTCGTACCTTTGCCCCCAATCGTGTTCCAAATCGGCGCGCCCGTTCCGCTTCTGGAACGAGCCGATCCGAAGTCGGACCAGCTTTGGGCCTGAAAGACCACCAGACGTCGTGAAGTTGTCGCTGGCACAACCGGTGCTAGGTGCCGGTTGACCCTTGCGACCGCTGTTCTGACCCGCTGTGGCGGAGGCGGTCTGGGGCGAACCTCAACTCAAAACCACGATCGTCTATCCGCATGAACTCGTTGCCCTGCCCGTCCTCACGCATCGCGTCACCTCGCCCTCGTCGCGCCGGTTGGTCCTCGCCAATTCTCCCGGTGGCCGCCGCTGCCTGCTTCCTTGGATCGGTGGCGATGGCCGGAGCGCAGGCGATCGGTCTCAGCCTGCCGGCGACTGAACTGACCAGCGGAGTCTCCGTCACCGGTGTGGCGTCGCGTTCAGCGTTGAGCGCTTATGGCATCCGGGTCACCACCCCGTCGCGCATCATGTTCGATCTGACCGGCGGTACGGACCCGCAGATATTTTTGGCCAGGAACTGCCTGGCGACGTTCACCGACTATGACGTTCGGGTCGGCTTTGGTTTCCCTTCGTTCAACGTCCAGCTCGAGGTGGGGCCGGGCGAGTATTACCTCGGCGTGCGCGATGTGAACCTGGACATCCCGCTGCCCGCCGAGCCGTTCACGCTGGTGGCCGTGATTCAGGACGTCACCGTGACTCCGCCGCTGGGCTTGGACATCTCCGGTGGGGTGCGGCGCGAGACTTCCAGCGAAGCCGGCCAGCTCCAATATTTCACCGTGGCGGTACCGAATGCGGCGACCGTGGTTGACCTCGCCACGGGCGAACGTTTTGGCAGCGGGAATGCCGACGTTTACGTGGGCGAGAATCAATATCCGCAACTCGCGCCGGATGGTTCCGTGATCAACTATTCGTTCGCGGCAACGGAACCTGGCAACGTGGAGAGCCTGCGCGTGGTGACGCCACCGGCGGGCAAATTGGTGGCGGCGCTGCACGGCGCGGCCGGGTTCGAGAACGTGTTCCTCGGTTCGGCCACGACTGCGTTTGATCTCGTAACGCTGGAAAACAATCGCGGGGTGAAACTTTCCCGAACCGCGCCGGTGCACTTCCGCATCAGTGTTCCGGCCGGACAAACCCGGCTGACGTTGGAGGCAGCGGGCGGGACGGGGGCCAGCCAGCTCTCCGCGAAAGCCTTCGGGCCGATTCTTTCGTCGTCGATCTTCCCGGGCGTCACGGCCGACTGGGTGGGGGCGGACGATTCCCGCAAGCCGAATGATTCGGTGATCGAAGTGCTGAACCCGACGGCGGGGGATTACTACCTTTTGTTGACCCCGGAAACGGCGGCTGGATTTACCGACGTCACCGTCAAGGCACGTTTTCGCAGCAACTGAGATCCAGGTCTGGATCTCCTGACGGTGGTCGGGAGATTTGACCCTGCGGCCAGCCCGCGCGTCGTTCGCGATGCGCGGGCTCGGTTTTTATGGGAGAGCTTGCCGCCGGGCGGAAAAGGCTCCTCCCGTGGGCAATTCGTGAGAACTGGGCATCCCCCCTTGCTCTTACTCCTGCTCTTGCGCTTGCTCTCTTCGGGAGGAGCAAGGGCAGGATTATGAGCACGAGCAAGAACCGGAGGGCAGGTTCATGGGAAGCCCCCCGTTCTTTAGACCTGCTCACCAGACATGAACCTGATCGACTCAATTCGTTGAATTGGGAATTTGACATTGATTATTGGTTATTGGGAATCGACCCGTATCCGCTGGCTCCCCGCGATCACCAATAACCATTTCTCAATTCGAAATTCCAAATGCGGTTCATGGGAAGTGGCAACCTGCAATGCCGCACGCGAATTGGGGCCATGAACCGCAGACGGCTCCACCTCATCCGTCCCGTCTCGCAGTGCGGGACGGGACACCTTCTCCCCCGCGGGGCGGCGGAGAGGGTTTACGCGGTGGGCGGCTCCGGGTCCCGAACCTCTCGGTCGATCGTCCGGTTCATGGAGAACTTTTTTTAATCCAGACTATCCATTGTGACGATTGTGTGTATAAGTGGTTGTCCAACAACCAACCCGTAACAACGATGAGTCGTGCCTTCTCTTCATTTGCTGGCGCCATGATGGCGATGTTTTTGTTCCTCAATGTCTTGGAGATTCGAGGTGCCGCGCTGGTCATCCAAAGCATCACTCCCCCGCCGGGATCAACGGTGAGCAGTTTGTCAGAGATTGCCGTCGTTTTTAGCTCGCCCGTCGTGGGCACGCGTGCGGCCGATCTCGAAGTTAACGGCGAGCCGGCCACCGCGAGCAGCGCTTCGAACGCGGTGGTGCGTTTTCAGTTCTCCCAGCCGGCGCCGGGGGTGGTGGCGGTGAGCTTCGACACGGACGCCGTCATTTCCGATCAAGCTGGCAACCTCTTTGATCCGTTGGGGCCGGGGACGGCTTGGACTTACACCCTGTCGGATGGTATTGCGCCGACCGTGGGTTCGTCGGAGCCCGCCTTTGGAGCCGTGGTCGGCGCGTTGACCGAAGTGGATGTCGTGTTCAAGGAAGGCGTGTCGGGAGTCGACGCCGCGGATTTTCAAATCAACGGCGTGGCGGCGACGAGCCTGACCGTGATCGCTCCAGACCGATATCGGTTTGGATTTGTTCAGCCGGCTCCGGGTGCAGTCAACGTCAGCTTCATCGCCGGCCACGGCATCAAAGACTTGTCGGCTGCGGCGAACCCCTTTCCCGGCGCGGCCTGGAGTTACACGCTGAATCCGGCGGCGGCGACAGGCGATATTGTGATCAATGAATTTCTGGCGGAGAACCGCAACAGCCTCGAAGACGAAAACGGGCAGAAGGAAGATTGGATTGAGCTGCGCAACCGCGGGGCGTCGGCGGTCAATCTGACCGGCTGGTCGTTGACCGACAGCCGCAGCGAGCCTGGCAAATGGACCTTTCCCAATCTCACTCTGAATCCCGGTCAGTTTTTGATCGTGTTCGCTTCCGGGAAGGATCGGAAGACCGCCGCGGCGGGCACGACCAACCACACGAACTTTCGGCTCACGTTGGGCGGCGGGTATCTTGGCTTGTTCGATGCGGGTTTTCCCCGTCGGGTGGTCAGCGAATTCGTCGATTATCCGGAGCAGCGTCCGGACATTTCATATGGGTTGGCGGCCAATGGTGCGGCCACCTACTTCGCGGTTACGACGCCGCGCGCGGCGAACAATGAGGCGAGCGCAGCGGCCGGGTTTGTGCAGGCGCCGCGCGCATCGGTGCAAAGCGGCATTTTCAATCTGCCGTTCAACCTGATTCTCAGCACCGAAACCCCGGGAGCCGAGGTGAGGTATACGCTCGACGGGAGCGTACCCACCCTGACCAACGATCTGTACAGCGGCCCGATCCAAATTGCGGGCGTGCCGAGCCGTGGTGTCGTGACGGTCCGGGCGGTGGGTTTCAAGGCGGGCTTGGTGCCCTCGTCGGCGACCACCCGCACGTATATCTTTCCGGAGCATGTCCTGACTCAGCCGGCGAACCCGGCGGGATTTCCGGCAATCTGGGATTCGCCTTGCACTGGCTTCAACAACTGCAACGACATCAGCCCGGCTGACTACGAGATGGATCCGCAAGTGATCACCAATGTGGTCGACAATTCGCGAGCGCTGGCGCTGCAGGGGTTGGTTTCGATTCCGAGCGTTTCCATCGTGACCGACGTGAAGTTTTTGTTTGGAGCAGCTGAGGGCGTTTACGTGCGGCGTGAGCCTTTTCTGCGCAAGCCGGTCAGCGCCGAGTTCATTACGGCGGACGGCTCGCCCGGGTTTCAGATCGATTGCGGGTTGGAGATGCAGGGGCAGACGAGTCCCGACGACTCGAGCACGGGCGGAAGCAAGTGGAAGTCGCTGAAGCTTGGGTTGCGCCTTTTTTTCCAGGGACAGTTCGGTCCGACCAAACTGAACTACAAGGTCTTTGAGGATTCGCCGGTGGATAGCTTCGACACGTTGATGCTGGCGGGCGGCCACAACAATTACTGGAACTACAACAACAACGACACGCAGCGGACGCGCTCGATGTATGTGCGCGATCAATACATGGCGAACCTGCAGAATGCGATGGGCAGTCACTCGCACCATGGCCGGTTCGTTCATCTCTATTTGAACGGCCTCTACTGGGGCCTTTACCAGGTACACGAGCGGCCCGACGAAAGTTTTCAGGCGGCGTATCAGGGGGGCGAGCCCGCAGACTACGATGTTTTCAAGCATGATGCCGTGGCGGCCGCGAACGTGATCTCGGGAAGCACGGCTTCCTACACCACGATGTGGACTTACCTGAATGCGGGTCTGACCAACAACGCGCAATATGAACAGGCGCTGCAGTTCGTGGATGCGCCGGACCTGATCGACTATCTCCTCGTCAATTACTGGGGCAATAACACGGACTGGGCGCATAAGAATCTGTATGCGTCGCACCGGAAGCAGGGCGGCAAATGGCGCTTCCACGCCTGGGATTCGGAGCACACCATTGTCGATTCGGACTTCGCGGTCTTGACCGATAACGAAGGCACGAATCCGACCGCCATCTTCAACCGGCTGCTGACCAATGCCGAGTTCCGGGTTCTGCTCAGCGACCGCATTCACAAACATTTTTTCAACGGCGGCATCTTCTACGTTGATCCGGCCAACCCGGTGTACAACGCAGCGTTTCCGGAACGCAATCCGGCGGCGCATCTCTTCATGACCATGCTGAAGAGCATCGATACCGCGATTGTTTGCGAGTCGGCCCGGTGGGGTGATGTTGGCCCGGGTCGCGAGAACACGCCGCACACGCGCAATACGTCGTTCTATGAGGAGCGTGACGTGCTGATGGGCTATCGCCCGACCTTTGGTCTGCATTCGACCTTCAGTTTCGCCAGTCGCAGCACCAATCTGCTGGCGCAATTTCGGAATCGGGGCTGGTATCCGGCGCTCGCCGCACCGGCGTTCAACCAGCACGGTGGCCGGGTGCCCGCCGGGTTCAATCTGACCATGTCGGCGCCCGCCGGAACGATCTATTACACGACCAACGGATCGGATCCACGGGTCTACGGGTCAGGGGCAGTCTCGCCGCACGCGCGGGCTTACGCGGGCGCTCCGGTCAGCATCGGCAGCACGATGCAGGTGAAGGCGCGCGTGTTTCAGGCGGGCGCATGGAGCGCCTTGAACGAGGCCGCCTTCAATGTCGCCGAGTTGGGTGTTCCCCTGCGTTTCACCGAAATCATGTACAATCCGCCCGCTGGCGACTCCTGCGAATACATCGAGCTGATGAACACCGGCGGAATTCCGCTGGTGTTGGATGGCTACTCCTTTGAAGGCATCACTTACGTGTTTCCTAACAACACCACGATCGGTGCCGGTGCCCGGCTGATCCTGGCGAACAACAACAACCCGGCCGCGTTTGCCCAGTGCTACCCGGGCGTGGTTGCGGCGGGCTTCTTCGCCGGGAGCCTCAACAACTCCGGCGAGCGAATTGCCCTCAAAAACGCCGCCGGTATCACCGTGGTCGCGGTGAGTTATCGGGACTCGGGCGGGTGGCCGGAGGCCGCCGACGGCTCGGGCGCCTCGTTGGAGCTGATCGACGTCAACGGCGCCCAAAGCGATCCCGCCAACTGGCAGGCCAGCGCCGCCGGTGGATCGCCCGGTCAGCCAAATCCCGTGGCGCCCGCGGGCGCCGTCGTCCTGAACGAAGTCGCCGCGGAAAATCTCTCCGCGGTGGACCATTCCGGCACCTTCCCGGATTGGGTGGAACTCGCCAATACCTCCGGCGCGACGGTAAGCCTCGACGGCTGGAGCCTGAGCGATGACGGCAACGCGCGCAAATTTGTCTTCCCGGCGGGCAGCTCGGTGCCGGCGAACGGATTTCTGGTCATCTGGTGCGACGCGGCAACCAACCAAACGCCGGGACTGCACGCGGGGTTTGCGCTCGATCGAAACGGCGACCAGGTTTTTCTCTACAACGCCCGCACGCAGCGCGTGGACGCCGTCAGCTTTGGCGCTCAGGTGGCGAATCTGACGATCGGGCGGGTGGGC
>JBGARF010000021.1:0-200481 GCA_044230345.1 Limisphaerales bacterium | reverse complement strand
GCCGTGGCGACGAAAATGCGCGTGGCCGAACCCAGCGTCAGCATGGCCGGCGCAGTTGTGCCAGCAGACCCTCGATTCCGGCCAAGCCCGCCGCTCCGTTCCACCGCACTGTAGCGCCATTGGGCAGGCTCACTTCTCCCGTCCACGAACCCGCCGCCGGGCCAGTCACGTGGACCTCACGAAACTCCAGCGGCGTCTTGCGCCGGGTGCCTCCGGCTTTTTCCACCTTGGCCCAGCGGTGCAACGTCGACGTCGCTACTCCGTGCCGCCGCGCAAACTCCACCGCTGGTTCCTGTCGTTGGGTGAACGCCTCCAGCAGCTGCCGTCGTTGCTCCATTCCAAACCGCCGCCGCACACTTTGCTTCTTCAGCTCTTCATTCATGCTCGTGGTTTTACCACGAACAACCCCGACCTCCGCTAGATGCGGTCTAAATGACGCTTACGATTCAAACTGACCCACCTCGGGTCGAATCTAAAGTAACCGTCCGGGGGAGCCGTCTTACGGCGAGTGCGCCTGGCATTAGTGTACAGCTGCGGATTGTTCCGTGGTGAACGTGTCGGATAACCACCTGGGGGATTGTGAGTTAATGGTAACTGTCGCAGCGGTGAACACCAATACCGTTCGGGCGGCGAAGCCCGGCATGTGACGCCCGCACTTCCTGGTGGGACGTTCGTCCAGAGGTCGTACTGAAGAGTGGAGGTGGGGGCGAACACTTTGCTGTTGCCGTTGACGAAGTTGGCCGGTGTATCGCCGAACAGGCCGGTGTCGGCGGTGGCATATTCGCCGCGCAGATGGATGTTGAGCTTCTCGGTGGCCTGGCGTGGAGTAGAGGGCCCACGCATTGGCATAGGAATGATCTGAGCCGAACTCGCCGCTGGTGTCGAGGTAATCGAATGACGCACCGAACTTCAGCTTGGCGGTGGCGTTGAAGGTCGCGCCGGCGTACCAGCTGGTCTGGTCGAACGAACATGCGGAGGTCGAGCTCAGGCTGTTGATGCCGCCGAGATCGAAGGCAGAACCCGCAATGGACCCCATTCTTCGGGCGCGGTCAGCGTGAACGAGCCCGTGTAGGTCTTGTTGAATTCGGCGTTCAGACCACCGGCGTCCGCCTTCTGGGTGATGGAGAGGCCGAAGGTATTGGCGATGCCGAAGCTGGCGCTGGCCCACTTGGCGTTCTGGTATATGCCGAGCACGCCGGTGGGGGTCGTCGGCTCGATGGAGAGTCCATACGAACGCAGGTAATTCGGGTTGCTGCCCGAATTGTCATTTTGCGGGTGAAAACCAGCCACCAATTTGCGGGTCAAAACCACCCACCCAGAGGAGCGGCGACGTGTTCATATCAAGTTGGTCATTGGATTCAAGATCGGAACGGCCCCGCTACGAGTTAGAAGTAGCCGGGGCCGAGCTGCGAGCCCTAGCTCGCGGCCCCGGCGGCCAAAGGTTCGTTTGATTTCCTGATGTTTTTCCCGGCCGGCGGCGTTGGCAGGCTGTCTTTTATCCGGTAACTGCGGCCCGTCACGGCAATGGTGATGGCGTGATGAAGGAAGCGATCGAGGATGGCGCCGGCCGTAGGCACATCGTTGAGGAGCTTTCCCCATTCCTCCAACGGCCGGTTGCTGGTCATGATGGTGGACCGATTCTCGTAGCGTCGCATCACCACCTCCAGCAAATACTCACCCGACTGCTTGGGCAGCGCCTTGAGTCCCATGTCATCAATGATGACCAGGTCGGGTTTGAGGTAGCGGCGCAGCGTTTTGTCCTGCTGCTTGAAGGCCTCGTCTTTCATGAAGTCGCGGACGAGATCGAAAATGGAGCGATAGAGCACTTCCTTCCCCTGCTTGATGGCTTCGTAGCCCAAGGCCTGAGCCAAATGGGTTTTGCCGACGCCGGGTGGACCGACGAACAGCACGTCCTTGCCTGAACTGAGGTAACTGCCGGCCGCCAGTTCAAAGATCTGTTTACGGCTGATGGAGGGATTAAACTGCCAGTCGAAGTCTTCGAGGCTTTTGAGGGCGCGGAAGTCGGCGGCTTTGGTTCGGCGCGCCAGCTGGCGTTGATGGCGCACGTTGAGTTCGTCTTGCAGGATGAGCTCGAGGAACTCGCCGTGGCCCAGGCGGCCGGCGGCGGCTTCCTGGAGACGAACGCTCAAAGTTTGCATTAAACCGGAGAGGCGTAATTGACGCAGAGTGGTTTCGATGTGGCTCATAATAGTTCGGGCGATGGATTGATGGGTTGGGTTGGTTCGATGCGATAGGCGTCGAGGGAACGAATGAGGGGATGAGTTTCCAGAAAATCCATTTGCACCACGTTGGCTGGCAACTCGAGCAGGCGCTTGAGATCCCGCAAGCGCCAGGTGCCATGATGCGTGGCGGCTTGCGCCGCCTTTTCCAAGGCACTGGCTGGATGCTTCTCCGCCAATTGGAGCAGGCCTTGCATGACGCGAAGCCCTTGTGGTCCGCGCGCCTGATACATCGCTTCGGCCCACGTGCCCGTGAAGCGGCCCAAAACCCGGCAGCGATCCAACAAATAGTCGGCGCCTCGTTCAATGATGTGTCGCTTGTGGCTGTGCAGATGGGCGCTGTCGGTCATGAAACGGCCGGGTTCGGCCAGCGCATGGAGTGCGATTTGTTCCCGGCGGGTGTTGTGAACGCGCAAGACGCGCGCTTCCTGTCGCACCCAGACCTCACGGCCGACATATTCCGGCGGCACCGAGTAATAGGCGCGTTTGAACTCGACGTAACCATCGCGGTGAACACAACGCTTGGCTTCCTCGAAGACCGGGAATAAACCCGCCGGCAGCGGCTGCAGGGCAGGTCGTTCGACCGTCTCAAAGCATTTGCCCACTTGCTGGCGCGTGGTTCCGTGAATGCGCGTATCGGCTGTCGTGCTTTCCCACTGACTCAAGAAGACATTTTGTGCCGAAAGACTGTCGAACCGGCGGCCTTTGACCGCGTTGTTCTGCGCGTACTTCACCGCCGCTTCCACCTTGCCTTTGTGCCGCGGCATAGCGGGCTTGGTGGGCAAGATCACCGTGCCGTAGTGGCGGGCAAACTCCTCGAGCTTGGGGTTGAGTTGCGGATCAAACCAGTCGGCCTGGATCACGCCCGCTTTTAAGTTGTCGATGACCACCGTGGCGGGAACACCTCCGAAGGACCGGAAAGCGTTTTCCAGGCAGCGCAGGAAACTTTCAGCGGTCTGGCGCCAGACCGCTTCGCTGTAGCCCTTGCGGGAGTGACTGAGCACGCAACGGAACAGATGCGTCTTGCGGCGTTTACCGTTTTCCAAAACTACCCACGCTCCCTGCCCAAAATCCACCTGCATCTCCTGGCCGGGCGCACATTCCATTCGTCGGTAGGGCAACTCCACCACCGTCTGCTGGCGCAGGACGAATCGCCGGACTGCAAAATAACTGCCGGTGAACTGGTGCTCGGTGACCAGATCCTGATAAATCCGTTGCACCGACAGACCAGCCAGCAACCCTTTCTCAATCGGTTCCCGCCATCGTTCGCAACTGCTGGGCGTTCCGCTGACGCCCCCAGACCCGGTTTGCGGGGTGGGTGATTTTGAACCTTCCGTGGCCTCAGAGCCGGCTTGCGGGGTGGCTGGTTTTGGACTCCCATCGGGGGGCGAGCCGATTTGCGGGGTGGGTGATTTTGAAATCTCCAGTGCCAGGTACTTGCGCACTGTCTCCCGGTCCACTTGCAGCTCCCGCGCTATCCGCCGCTTGGACCAGCCCTGCTGATAAAGCCCGATTATTGATTGTTGCCGGTTCACTTTGAGTTGATTCATCGCCCCGGTCTGTTCCCACGTCGGGAACTCCCAGGACAACGCCTCTCCTCAAAGGTGGCTGGTTTTCACCCGCAAATTACTGGCTGGTTTTGCCCGCAAACTGACAGCCCGAATCAAAGACTTCGTACCCGGTGGCGAAGGCGGAGCCATCGGGGCCGAACAGGAGGTTGACCTTATGACCGGCCGCCCACTGGGCTTCATCCAACGGCTTCTCAATGGACAGCTTGACGACGTTCATGCTGAACCCGTCCTGCTTGCTGGGGCCATCGTAACCAACGACGGGGGTGAGCCCGTTGCTGGTGCGAAGTGCGAAGGTTCCAGTGAGCGGACGTGTTGACTTAGCTGCTAAACCAGCCGCCTAAGCGCCCACCGCGCACCAAACCGTCTCGGGCACGCGTAGGATTTGACGAAAACGGCCAACGGGTAAGCCGTTGGCCGTGAGCAGATTGATAACGGTGGTTGAACGGATTGAGTTCAACCGCTTATCCTGATCCTTAACGCACGAAGCACGTTCAAGCCGATAATGAAAGGCCTGCGGACAGGGCGGAGAACTACGACGACATCCACCACCACGGCGATGATCCAGAGGGCGTATTGAGCGAAGGCAATAGCCTCATGGATAATTGATTCCGACGATCCGCGTGACGGGGTCACCGTAGCCACGGCCACCGGCCCTCCCAAAACGCCAACGGCAGCCAGACCCAGAGTCCATTTGTTTGCTTTCATATCAGCCTACTCCTGCGATTTGTTGATTTATTGTGCATGGTGGTAATCGAAGGGGGGGAAATGAAACGAATCCTCCAACCACGATGCGTAACGAGAAAACGGTATATACAAATCGCAGAAGCCGTGGCAAGAGCTTTTTACCCGGGCGCCCTCGAAGAAGTTCGACTCCTGCTCGGACTTAATCTGGCGCGCCAACCCATCTTCGCTCTCGTGCTCATGGGCTATCTCTACCTCCCGGACACCCTGCGGATGTAACATCACCAGGCCCTCTATTCGCGCATCGGCGCCCTCCGACGCTTGCCGCCGCCGGATCGCACCCAGGTTGAGCCGTATCTCCAACATCAACTCAGCCAGGTGGGCATTGACCGGACCGCCTTCACCCCCGCAGCCATCGACCTGTTGGCCAGCGCGAGCGGCGGCGGTTTGGAATGGAGCAGCGACGGCGTCATGCGGCGATGTCGGCTTTCGGAGGTTTCTGGATTTCAATTCGGCGAGCTCCGAATCTAGCGAGCGAGGAATCGAATTGGGAAATTAACGAGGAAAAGAATCCGGAAGGTGGCGAGGAAGAATAGGTTCCATCTCCCGTGATGACAAGCGTATCGCCCACCCGCGAACCCGCCACTCTCAGCTCTAACCAGGCCGTCGGGAGTGCGGTGAAGTGGATCCCATTCCGAGCCACACCACTCCAAAACGCGCAACTCAACTCCACACGCTGCCTCAAACGCGATTTGCTTCGAGAATCAGACATATCCCTCGTGCTGTCTGATGCTCAAACATTCTTCCTCTGCGTAAATTTATTTAAGATCTAAGCGGATTGAAATCGTGTTGGTCCCGGCCGGAATTCCATTTGTAACTGGCGTAATGGGATAATGAATCTCCTTCGCCAGCATCGCCGGCTCGATGGCGAAACCTCGATTGACAAGGGCTTCAGGTCCACCTTTGACCCCCCGTTTAGTCCACGCCTCTCTCATAAGCGCAACGACTTCGCCTCTGTGATTAAGAATTGGCCCGCCCGAATATCCCGGTATGCCTTCGCCTTGGAATTCCAAGAAATCTACGCTCACTCCATCGTTTAGCACGACCCCGGTTGCCGTCACGACGGATTTTGATACCTTCAGAGAGTTGTCCATCGCATTCCAGCCCATATAGACAACGTCATCTCCCGGACGAATCCGTCGGATGTCTCCGAATGGGAAAGGAGAAAGTGCGTTCGTTAAATTCAGGCGTAGAACCGCGAGATCGTATCTAGGGAGCAAAGTTTCAACTGTCAGCGGAATGTGCGCTCCGGCCGCATTGATGAAGTTGAATCTGTACGCGGATTGAGATGCTACGACATGCTCGCACGTCATAACCCGTTCAGGACCCCCGACAACGAATCCAGAGCCAACAATAACTTCGTTTGTTCCGACGATGCTCCCGAACGCCTCCACGTTCAGTTTTAACGTCGTGAAGCGCTCTGCCGCTGCCGCGACGTCGACGGCCAGTAGTAGGAGATAGACCCCACGCAACATTGAGTCAGTCTGTCCGCCCGCCCGTGAGTTGCAAGCTTTCTCCGTGACGCGCTCCTTGGTGGTTCCACTTCCCGAAGCCTATTGGAGGCCGCCTGTGTCGCAGCCCAGCGGCGGAATCCATAACACCTGACATAGGGGGCCTGCAATAATGTCCGCTTTCTCCTGATTAGGCCGGGCGGATCGCGCAGAGAAGGCGCAGATTAGACCCAGGTAAAACGGTGACGGAATGGGTTAAGTTCGTCGCCCAACGCTGCGATGGCTTGGGTTGGATGCGTTGAAATCAACAGCGCCAAGGTGATTCTTAAGTCGGAGTCGGTGACCTCCCGATCGGCGGCACTGGCGTCGCGTCGTCCAGTGCTTGGTGCGGGCCGCTCGTGATTGTATTTCTCGAACCACTGGCGCAGCTCTCGGTCGGCAGAGAGCCCGTCCCCGTCATCGTTGAGGTGGGCATCCTCATACTTTACGCTGCGTCATAGCCGTTCGAGGAACGGATTTTTGGCATGTGCTTTCCGCGCGAGGGCTAGGTTGTTGCCCATGCCGCGCCGAAACCGATTTCGTATCCGTGGTGCTCCAAGACACTGTCGGCAGAACGGGCAGAGGAAATGTTTAAAACCGAAATTCCTCAGAACCCGTTTCGACCACCGTCATCGTCCTGGTGTTGTCACGCCCAGGCATCCGGGCAAAGGCCCTACAAAACTTTGGTGCGGGTTGCGGAAGATTCGGGCGAGCACCTAGCACCCCCAAGACACACCACAAGCGTAGCGGTCTCTTTACGACTGCGCACTGGCCGGGGAGAAACGACCTTGAACGATGGATCGCAAATTGAAGAGAGGGCGGCTGTGAACCGAGGGGTGGTGGGGGGAGACTTAAGACTTAGACGCATTTACGGTGTTGGCAGGCATGTGTGTTCTCGGTATCATACTCGCTATGGAATCTGAACGTAGTGACAATGAACCTCCTCAGGAAAAGGCGATGCCCAAGGTCGTCAGAGCTGGAATGCAGATCGTCGGAGGTGCAATACCGCTGGCGGGAGGCATAATCTCGGCGGCCGCTGGTGCATGGTCCGAGCATGAACAGGCCAAGGTCAATAAATTCCTTACCCAGTGGATAAAGATGCTGGAGGATGAGATCAAAGAGAAGGAACGGACGATTCTCGAAATCATGGCCAGATTGGACATGCAGGACGAGAAAGTATCCAAAAGGATCGACAGCAAAGAGTACCAATCCCTGCTCAAAAAGACGTTCCGGGAATGGTCCGGTGCGGAAAGCGAGGACAAGCGCACCTACATTAGAAACATCCTTGCCAACGCCGCTGCTTGCACTCTGGCGAGTGATGATGTGGTACGACTGTTCATAGACTGGCTTTCTATCTATTCCGAGCTCCATTTCAAAGTCATTGGCGTCATCTATCGTCACTCCGCTCACGGGATTTCCCGAGGGAAGGTGTGGCACGAACTTGGTAAAGCCCGAGTTGCTGAAAACTCCGCTGATGCAGATCTTTTTAAGCTTTTGTTCAGAGATTTGAGTACTGGCAGTGTTATCCGTCAACATAGGGAAGTCGACTACCATGGAAATTTCATTCCAAAGACCCCAGAACGTAGGCCGAAGGGATCTGGACCCAAACCAATTACGTCTGCATTTGATGAAGAGGAGCTATACGAACTAACTGAACTTGGAAGGCAGTTTGTGCATTACGCAATGACGGATTTGCCCTTGAAGATTGGGTTTGCTCCGAATTCCATGAGTGCCTGACAACTGATGGTGAGCTGTGCGTTTGCGGTGAAATTGCTTTTACGCTGATGATGACTTGGCTCTTCATTGATACGAATGTGCTGTTGCACTTTAAGCGGCCCGAAGAAGTAAACTGGTTAAGGCTAGCTAACGCGACAGCTGTGACGATTGTCTTGGCGCCAGTGGTCATCCGTGAGCTAGACAAGCAAAAGGCGTTAAACCCGCAACAAAAGTTGCGCAAACGTGCACGAGACATCATTAATGCTCTGTACGCCAAGCTGAACAATGGTTTCACCGCAGAAATAAGGGCCGACGTAGTGATGGAGTTCTTAGGTGAAGAACCGGATATTGATTTTCAGAAACACGGTCTATGTCGAGACGTAGCGGACGACTGGCTGATAGCCACCATCCTGGCTTGGCGTGATAGACATCCGGCTGCCTCGAGCATTCTTGTAACAGATGACTTGGGGATGACAGTAAAGGCAAGGACCCACGGAGTTCAAGCTATTCGTCCATGTAGCGACGACAGGATCTCTGATGAGTTGGATGCGGAGCAAAAGAAGATTCAGCAACTCCAGGAAGAGTTGTCAATTGCCAAACTGCGGGTTCCTGATCTGCAAATAAGTTTTATTGGAGGTTTACCGGTTTACCATTTTCCGCTCTCCGTCAGAACTGTAGGTGACCGCATTACAATGGCTCGAGAGATGGAACGAATACGAGAAAAACACCCGCTGCTTACCACGGTAACCACGTTGCCGATGAAAACGGGCAGCGACAGAGCGATAGCTAAGAGTTTTAGTAAGACGATTGGGGATACGCCGATACTTTGGACGCCAGATGTCATGTCGCGTTACAATGCTAGTTTAGAGGACTACTATCGTCAGTATGAGGAATACTTGCGGTCACTGCTGGAGTATCAGCGGGTGGAAGGTCTAACTCTACCTCTCGAATTCACCCTCAAGAATTCGGGCAACTGTCCCGCTGATGACGTGGACATCTATCTTCATTTTCCAGATGGATTATCACTCCATCACTTGAACGACTTGGCTTCGGCCACGGCGCCCGAGCCACCGGAAGCACCCTCTATTAGTAGAGCAATCTTTGGGAAAGTGGCTTTTGAGGATCCCTTCAAGTGCATCTCGCGTTTATCGGAGATCAGTGTACCTCGGGCCGATCCTCCTACCAACGTATCGTCACTGAGCATCAAAAAAACAAATAGCTACGAGGTGCGGTTACATGTGGGACGCGCAAAGCACGGGCACAGCTACGATTTTGCTAAACTAGCGGTTGTGTTCGAGTCATTCGAAATGGCCAGCTCTTTTCAAATTGCATATTCTCTATCAGCTGCGAATCTACCGGAGTCAGTAAATGGTAGTTTGGCGGTTGTGGTTGAAAAACCTCCCGACTAGGTGATTGCACAAGTGGAGGATAACCTTGACGGTGTGCTCCTTCAGGTAGCGCTTGGTGCGAGCCGAAGGAACCGAGAACTGGACGAAGGAAGATTCGCATCGGTTGGAGCCGATCGACGATCGGCGACCATTGCGTGGAAACAAGGGGCCGCAACTCAACCGGTGGGGCAGCGAACGATGCGAATGAACTTCTGTGCCAGCGGTTGTTTCAAACTGACCCAACCTCGGTCGAATCAAAATGACCCCTCCCGGAGCGAGAGGATTAAAGGTTCTGGAGGTTTGGATTTCAAGATTTGGTCGATTAAAACCGTGGTGAGCCGCGAAGGATAGGGCTATGCGGGAGCAAAGTCAGTCTTTCCCGTTTCCGTTACCGCGGGACCCTATAGGAGGGGAAAGGGAAACGAGTAGGTCATCGAAGGGAAGTTTGAGTTGATAGCCGCGGCTGTCGTGGCAAACCGGGCCCTGGTCGGAAAGTTCGGCCAGGGCGGCACAGACGGTGGATGTGGCAGGCCAGCGAGTTGGCGCAGGTGTTGCACGGAGATGGGTTCCTTTTGGTCAGCCAGGAGGCGACGGACGAGTTGCGCGACGAATCCCGGGGGCGGATCGCAAGCGGCTGAGGCGGCGACGGCAGTGAGCGAGGGGCGGCCGGCCGGGGTCAGTTGCAAGGGGATGTGATCCTGCGATGGAGCGGTGCGATGCTCGGTGGACAAGGTCAGTTGGGCCCCCTTGCGGCGCATGTAGAGGTTGGAGTCGGTCCAGCCGTGGCAGCCGGTGGACGACTCAATTGGAGGTGGCGGTATTGAAGACGGAAAGCATCAATTTGCCGTGGAAGTTCAGGAGGCTCCGAAACAGGAGAAGAGGGTGCCCGCGACAGGACTTGAAGCAACGGCTAAAAGCTCACGAAAGCTCAGTTTCTCCGCGGAAATCCGCGTTTGGGGCATGCCAAGTGCCTTTGCGAAGGCTGTCATTCAGAATCCGACGGAGACTTCAATCAAAAATCAACTCGGTGCTTGGGACACGACTGCAGGACCAGCGGGTTTGACTCTTGCGCGCTTCTGCGTATGAATCGACCAAGTAGCTAATAGCATGAACAAGAAAGTGTCTCTCATTATCACAGACTTGGACAACACCCTGTACGATTGGCTAGGTATCTGGCACGGATCGTTTCGCGCCATGTTCGATGAGGTGTATCGGATTAGCGGGATCGATCCAAACGTACTAAAGGCAGAGTTCCGCACGGTTTTCCAGAAGCATGGAACATCGGAGTACGCATTTGCTCTTCAGGAATTGCCGAGCCTGCTGAAGCTGCACTCCAAGGATGAGATTCCGCAGGTTTTTTCCCCAGCGATTAGCGCCTTCCGTCAGGCGCGACGTGCAAACCTGATCCCTTATCCGGGCGTCATTGATACTCTCAAGTCATTGAAGGCTCAAGGGTGCTTGATTGTTGGTTATACTGAATCGATGTCATTTTATACAAACTACCGCCTTCGAAAGCTCGGCCTAGATCTATTGCTGGATTTCATTTACTCTCCTGAGGATCACGAGTTGCCGGCCGACTTCAAACGCGAGCAAATCCGAAAGTATCCCGAGGAGCATTATGCCCTACGAGGAACAATCCATAAGCATACCCCGAAGGGCGAAGTGAAACCGAACCCCAAGCTTCTTCGGGACATTATCTCAAGTGTGGGTGGGGAACTTGGCCGGACAATATATATTGGTGACAGCCTGATGAAAGACATCGCTATGGCGAAAGATGCAGGCGTAACCGACATTTGGGCACAATATGGCGCTGGCACGCAGCGACCGGAATATGAGCTGCTCCGAAGTGTGAGTCACTGGCCAGAATCAACCGTTCAATTGGAAAAGACAGTTGAGGTTGTGCCCTCGTATGCGTTGCAAAACGACTTTTCGGAAGTGCTTAGCATGTTCACATTCGTGCCTTTTAATGAGGATAAAGGTGACCGAACCGACCGTGTTCTCGAAATGTGGAAAACGACAGTGGGGGTTCAACAGCATTTTAACGATTTGGAACTCCGGATCAGGAATTATGCGGTCACCCTCCTGGTTGCGGTTATTGGTGTAACCGCTGTAGCACTCAAAGAGAACAATGTGGTGGAGATTGTCAATTTTAAGACAACTCTCCCAACCGCGCTGTTAATTGCAGGGATCGTAGGTTGGACTGCTTTCTATTTCATGGACCGGTTCTGGTATCATCGCCTGTTGATTGGTTCCGTGAGGCATGGCCGAGAAATTGAGAAAGCCAACGCGGCGAAGTTCCCAGAAATTCAGCTAGCCAGCGCGATTAGCGCCGCAAGTCCAATCCAAGTCTGCAGTTGCCTCAGCTTGCGGACTACAGGAAAAATCGATCTTTTTTATGGATTGATTGGCGCAGCACTTCTATGCGTGGCAATCGGATTGCATACGACGCGTCCTATCAAAAATCTATCGACGTCGACACTATTCACGAACGGATTGCCGGTGGACGTGATTTCCACTAGCACGAACTTACCGAAAAAACCTTAGCCTGGGCGATAGAGCCTGGTGCCCGTTTAAAAATGCCTGTTTTCTGATTGAACCGAAACGGGCTTAGAAATGCCGCTACCTGGGACCATTACCAAAAACGGTCCGAGATGCAGATACAATAAAATTGCCAAGGTCTCTGTACGATGTTCGATGTTCCTAGCCGTGGCAGCCGCTGTCAGCTGTCAGAGCACACGAGGCATAAAGCTCGAGAAAAACGCTGGCCCGCCTGCCCGCCGCGCTTCGCGGCTTGCGCAAGCACCAAGCACCAGCCTGTATCGAGTCGAGCAATGGCACGACGGCATTGGCGACGGACCGTCGCCGACGCCATCCTCGTCCGCCCGGTCCACAACGACTATCGCCTCGACTTGACTGGCGAAATCCGTTCGCAAACTCACGAACTCAGTCCCCCGGCAAGAGTCATGAATGCGGGGAAACCTGCCGAGGACAATCCTTCGGACCGCCGCAGGCAGCAGGGATATCGGTGTTACTCACAAAGGACTCCGCCCCGCGACGCAAGCTGGGGCCATTCTCGGGCGGAGTCCTTTGTGAGCCGATAAAGTCTTCAAATCAGATTAGCGTTGAGTCGCAGTAATTGCCGTCGCGCTCGCCGACCAAAGTGCCAGATCTTGCGGATATTGTTGAATCCACTCACAAACCCAGGCCGGAACGTCGGAACAAACCGTAAGCATATTTAGGGAGAATAGCTCCACCTCACTCTCGTCTACTGGCTCGAAAATGCCAAGAAACTCCGTTGATTCAGCAACCCGGAGTCGCTCACGCAGGTCGGCGAAAGAATGTGGGTTTATTCGCCCATTCTTGATGTGTATCAGTACTGGGCCAATGGGTATTTCTTGACCGAGTATTTCCTCTTTGTGATTGGGGTCTACAATACGCCAACTTTGAACACCTTCTCTCGATTCGTGAAGCGCATTTGCAGCAGCTTGGCGGCTCAAGCCAATTTCTACCTTCAGTCCATTTTCTGCATAACGACCAGTTACCAACAATGCGGCGGTTCCAGCAACGCTTCGCATGAGACTTGACGTAATTGTGTGTTCGGTAAAGCGCAACTCTTTCCTAGTCAACCTCTGAATAGTGACCAAATTATTGAGAAACTGCAGAATCTGCGGTTCGATTGGGTTGGGTCTTGGCTCCGCTGATTCGGTTCGCAGTCTGGCAAAAGATATTCCAGTAGCCGCAATCTCCAAAATCAAAAGCCCGGGTCGGCTAAGTGAATCAATTAGCTTTGCCGCTTGGAATACTTGGAATACATTTCCTTTCCGACAATCATATTCGAATTGCGTGCGCCCAATCCGAGTCTGGTGTTCTACCAATACTTCGAAAGTGAAAGGATGGTTTTGATGGCGATTGGAAAACAGGGTTTCCCGACTACCCGCCCTTTCAGCCTTAAGCTCAAAACAGCCACCTTGAATTATCGTGCCATCGCAATTTTCTACACTGAGATTAATAAGTGTCGCTTTCCCTAGGTCACGAGGCTGCAGTGATATCTGTCCAACCGGTCCAATGAAGTCGCGAAGGAATGGCGGCAGATCAATTGCTGCAATATGGCTTGCATCGAGCGTTACCGGCGTTCCTTTCTCGTACCAGTCTTTGAACTCCTGCGCTTTCTTTCTGCTGGAAGGATCTTCTCGAAAAAGAAGATTAAGACGCAATTTTGCTTGCGCTTTATTATGCTTGGGTTCCAGTGCAAAGGTATTTTTACCTCCAGTATTCGAAACGGCAATTCGCCAATCCTTATCCAAGTTTTCAAATATTTCAGTTGCACGTTTTAAGTTGTCAAGAGCCTCCGATTCTGGAAAATGGAATTTAACTAGATCCCATAGGCGATCCCCGTTAACAAAGCGGACGTTACGTTCGAATGCGGATACTTTCAGCGCTGAAGTGATCGCGAGCTCGGCCTCTTTACTAATTTCTTGTGAGGCCAAAACCCAGCAAATATGCACCGTCTGTTCCGCGCCGGTCACTTCGTCAACAAAGGTGGAACCCAGCGCTTGTTGAATTTGAAATGTAACGCAACCTGAGCTTGACGAGGCCATGTTTGCCTTACCCGTAATGCGACCGGCCTTAACAACCACAGCATAGTTTATTCGCTCTTCTAGTTCTCCAGGTTTCCACATAACAAAGTCCTTTCCCTTCTCTTCACTGCCGCCGTGGTAGTGAAACACATCTCGGAAACCCATCTTTTCAAAAAGAGGCTTCAGAACCGTAAGTCGAAGCTTGGCCTCGTCCATTTGCATTATGTCGACTTTTGTAAATCTCATTGTTAGTGAGTATTGGTAATTGTCTCAATTGCAATGCAACTCATCATAGCCAGGAACATGGCGTCCCGGGAATATGGCGCGTGAGCGGCCAACCCATCCGTTGCTGTGGAACAAGACCAAGTTGTTCGACTCGTCGCAAGCCAGTTGGGAAATCGTAAAGGACATCGTGTCCTTTACCAGTCAAAAACCTCCCTCGTCGCTCACGCGACGGCTCACGCGAACAGACGGGTTCACACACAACCGGTTTCCGAGGGTTGGCATCAATTCGATTGGGAGTGACAGGTCCGAAGCATACGGAATTCATTGTTTGGTCAATATGAATTGTCTGCTTGGGGATCAAACATCGTGCTTGAGTAAAAATGCAGATTTGGCCAGAAACGGCAAATGACAACCGGTGAATTACAACAAGTCTTACCTGCAATAGCATCTCACCCTTTTGCGATTATTGGATACATCGCGGGATTATGCGGGGCAACGGTCATCTCAATTGGAAGGATTAGGTCTAAAACGTTTATAGAGGCGCTTAAGCTTACCCCGAAAGACCTGCGTCCGGATTTTGCCCGGAATTCTGGCTACCGTTATGACGAACTAAGTAAGTTGACACAAGAACAACAATTTAAACTTGTCATGTACAAGTATATATTGCTCGGGTTTATCGTTGCGGTTATTGGAATTGTATCAATAGCTTACGCTGCCTACGACGAGATTCATAAGAAGTCGGCTGGGACAGCACTTTTGGCGCATCCCCCTCTCCCAGCGGAGGAAAGATCGCCGCGAGCGAAATCTGATGAAGACATAGTCCGAGCGGTTACATCAGCAGATGTGACTGGTATTAGGGCAGTCAGCGCCGCTCCGAATTCGACGCCTCCAAAAGCTTCACCTGCGGTTGCCTAAGGAGAAAATGACACAGCGGCGCCTCGGCCAAGAAGCCTGTCGGAACGAGAAAGGGATACGTGTATTGCTTATATGACTGCGATAGAAATGAGTAAAACTCAATGGAAAAGCAATTCTAAACCAGAGCCTTTGGAGACAGCTAACGATGCCGATCTTTTTGGGTCAAGTACGATACTCTCCACAAAGCCAGAATGTCCATCGGGTGGACTATACGCACTTAACAATGCATCTGAATCGGTGTTCTGCTCCACACATGGTTATTTACAAAAGACCAAGTGAATTAGTCGAGCCTTGTAAAATTGTGTCTAGGTAGGTATGCTTACTGCGGCTAGACCGCCCTCGACGTTTATCTACGTTCCGAAAACCAACGGAGTAGAATTCCGTGGCGAACACCGCGCCGGAATTCGCTTCCAACCGTTTCGGGCGTCCACAGCCTCCCGGAGAATGTTGAGGAACTCGTCGCGGTCCAGACCATACTCCGCGGAGGGTAGCTGCTGGCCGTATTCGTAGAGCAGTTGACGCCGCTCCGCCGTGGTCTTTCCCAATTTCAGAATCCGGCTTTAGGCCTCGCATGCGTAGGCGAACATCTCGCGCATGGGAAAGGCGATGTCCAGGAGCCACTCCTGGCGGGTCGAGCGAAGCCCGATGGTGTGGCGGTCATGACACGATCCCGTTCAGCGACCTGCCGGTGGACCGAGTGAGGTTTCAGGTCCGCTCCCCGTATCGGATTCAGCCTCTCGCCCTCCACCCGCCCGCTTCTCCTTCGGGGGCCAGCGCGGTGCCCTCTGAAGACTACTCCCACGCGCCGCCCCTCAGCGCGGGCTTTCTGGGTGAAGGGCGAAAGGCTGAATCCGACCAGCGGGGCTCAAAAAAAGACCATGAACACCTCGCAAACTTCTCCATCCGGGCACTCGAATGAACCAGAGAGCGCGACCATTCT
The DNA here is from genome assembly GCA_044230345.1 of Limisphaerales bacterium. Lineage (GTDB taxonomy): Bacteria > Verrucomicrobiota > Verrucomicrobiia > Limisphaerales > JADJPG01 > JBGARF01. The sequence goes on along the minus strand of JBGARF010000021.1, from coordinate 184,678 downwards.
GGGCCAGATCGTTTCAAGAACTCAATTGGTCAAACCCTTTCGGTTTTCACCGACACCCTACGAATACAAAGTGACCGCCTTGCGGGAATGTCCCGTGCCGGAATCCCTCCAACTCTGCGATACGCCGGACAAGGCGACGGAGTATTGGCGAATGCACATCGCAACCCATCCCTATTTCAATCCGGAATGCGAATGCATGACGGTGCTGATGCTCAACACTCGTCGCCGCGTGAAAGGGCATCAGCTCGTGACCATCGGGACGCAGGATACCCTGTTGGTGCATCCGCGGGAAATCTTTAGGCTAGCCATCATGGCTGGCGCCAACGCGATCGTTTTGATGCACAACCATCCGAGCGGGGAGCACGCCCCGTCCGAGGCAGACATCAAGATCACCCGTGATCTCATCCGCGCGGGACAACTCCTGAAAATCGAGGTTCTTGATCACGTAGTGGTGGGCCATCCGGGCCGGGCATCGCTCCGCGAATTGGGCTATTTCTACGCCGGCTAGCCGCCGGCGGCGCGCCCGCGATGCGCTGGCGCGCCTTGCAGCGGAGATCGAAGAAAAACCTGACGTCTTGAGCCAGATCCTGGCGAATGGCGTCATCGCTGTTAGAGCGGCTTAGCAGCAGAGTTGTGATCCTTCCGGTCATTTCGTGTTCAGGTTCCGGACTTCCTCGCCTTTTGTGTATGACATACAACTCCGCGGAGGGCCTTCGTGGTAAGCCATGTCCCGTTATGGCGAACTGCGAACAAGCGGTGCGGGAAACCAAGGTCACGAACGGGAATAGTGCCTCGTTCGGTGCGCGCTTTCCTCAGAAGCGGTTCGACCCGACGCAACTCTTTGCCCAGCGCGATCGACTGCCGTGGTTCTGGTTCATGGTGGCAGTTGCCGTGACGGTCGGTGCGGCGATTGATCGGTATCATTTGGTCGGTCAGTTCAAGCAACGGGAACGGGTGGTCATCATTGATCCCGCCAAGACCTACTACCTCAGTCCGTTGCTGCAGTTTCAGGAGGCTAAGGATCTGCATGCGCAGCAGGCGGAACTCGCTGCCGTGACGTTTCTGAGCCGGAATCCCAAGGAGTTTGATCATCCGGAACTTCTGCAACAGCTCTTCCTGAAAGCGGCGCTGGAAAAGGCTCGGGAACAGCGTTCGCGCGAAGCGGTCGAGTTTCGAGCCAAGCAGCTTCATCAGAAGCCGGAGATTGGGCGGATCGACATCCTCACCACGCGTGAGAACGAGGTGCTAGCCAATGTCACCGGGCAGGTGATCAGGACGGGCATCTTCCAGGAGAAGGCGTTTACGGAAGCGTCCGGGTTCAAATTGACGCTTCGTCTGCTCCGCAACCCCAACCTGGCGGCCAACGGCCGATTTCCAACCGCGGTCGGTGATTTCAAATATGAGACGACACGATAAGGACAATCATTGTGGATGGGAACCATCGCGACATCGCCCCGCTTGCCGGCTTCGCCGGGCCGTTTGGCGATTCGCCATCATTCCACGTGCGCGGCTGAAGGTGCCTCACCGGCGGCATGGAGCAAATCCGGTGCTTCGATGTCACCTCTCGCAAGTTCGGCACGGGTTTGCGTCGCTCTGCTTCCTGGTCCTTGGTGCGAACTGTCTCTTCGCCGCGCCGACTGAACGTATTCAGCGGGTCATCTTGGATGAACGGGCGGTGGTTGTAGTTCCGGTGTCGACGAATCGCGTCACGACAATCAGTTTTCCGGGACCGATCTCCGCCATCGACGCAGTGGGAGTCAGTGTGGATCCCAAGGTGCCGGGCCTGTTTCAACTCGCGCATACCAAGGGGTCATCGTTCCTCTCGGTGCGCGCGACATCGCGCAAGGCGGCGACGAATCTGAATATCCGCTGGAACAAGAAGACTTATGTCTTCGAGTTGGTGGAGAGCGATGAACCTGTTCTGGCGTTGCAGCTTGCTAGTCCGCCGGTGGCCGAGATTTTGCCGGGGGCACCGGTGGTTTCGCCCACGCGCTTGTTGGCGTTGCTCGACAAAGCCAAGGCGTTTCCGCTGCTCAAACAGCAACATCCCGCCGCCGTGGCTCAGGTCGATATGCGTACGTTCGGCGATCGACCGCAGGTGACAGATTTCGGAGACCTTGAGATCCGCATCTATGAAATCTTCCGTTTTGACCCAGAGGACACGCTGGTTTTCCACGTAGGTGTTACCAACAAGTCGGATCAAGAGCTGCGCTTCAGTCCTGCGAATCTGACCGTGCGGGCGGGGAATCGGTTGTATCACCAATCCATCAGCGATACGTCCGGCCTTGTGCCGTCTTGCTCGGAAACTCCGGTCTGGTTCGCAATTACCGGGACGCCCGATGGCGGGCGAAACGAGCTGTCGTTGAAAAATGAGTTCACCGTTTTGTTCCAGCGGGAACGGCAGATTCCGAAGGTTGAGCCGCGGATTCGCCAGGGTCTTCCGGGTGAAGCCCAAGGAAAGGCCCAGCCATGAATCCGCGCGGTTTCCTCAATTTCTTCAAGACCAAGACCGGACGACTGGTGTTGTTCGTGGCGATCTTCGGCGGCGGCATGACGCTTTTCGGGGTCTTTCGCCGACGAGATGAACCGGTGCATGCGGAACCCCTGCCGGTTTCGTTGACCAATAACGCCCCGCAGACCGTGCAAACGGTGCAACGACCGATGGAAGTCTTCCGGCCGCCGGCGCCGAAGCCTGAGCTCCCGCCGACTCGGGTGGTCGAACGAGCCAAGCCACTGGCCGATCTGCCAAAGCCGGCGGTGGTGCAGGCTCCGTCCTCACCGCCGCCTCCTCCACCGGCGCCGTCCCTGAGCCTGGTTGCGGACGGGGAGGCGAATGTGCCGGAACCGAAGGTGGTGGGCGTCGACTATGCGCCGTATGGCCGATTGATCCCTTGCGAGACTGTGATCACGGTCGATTCGACGGTCGTCCAGGCACCGATCATCGGTTTGGTGACGGAGGACGTTTATCACGCGGGACGAGTGGTCATTCCGGCTGGCACCGAGGTTCACGGCACGTCGCGGACCGAACGTCATCGGGAGCGAATCTCCAGCGGGTCAAGTTGGACGCTGGTTTGGCAGACGGGGGAGGAAATGCGGCTCAAGGGCGTTGTTCTCGATCGGGAGTTTTCGAGTGATCAGGAAGGATGGGGAATCACCGATGGGAGTGCGGGACTGCGTGGACGTCTGATCAAATCGGACCATCTGGCCGAAATAAAACTGTTCGCCGCCACGTTGCTGAGCGGAGCCGCCGGCGCCATGACCGAAAAGGAGATGACGCTCTTGGGATCGATTGATAGCCGGTCGCTGAACAACGCTCCGCTGAAGGGTGCGCAGGAGATCCTCAAGGTCTACTCCCAGCGGATCCTGGAGACGATTGAGCGGGATGGTTTTTACGTCCGGGTCCCGTCGGGAAAACAGTTTTACCTCTATGTCCTGCAGACCCTGGATCGATCCGAGGCTGTCATCGGCGGCAATGGTAAACCATTCGCCGACGAAACTGAAACTGAGGGCCCCTTGGCGTCCTCGGTCGCCGTCGCCACACCGGGCCCCTCGGGAAATCCGGCGCGTGCCGAAGGCATCGGCGCGAACGGCCCAACCGGACCTTCCGCCGCGAGTGCAGAAATCGTTCGTTCGCCAGTATCCCCTAAGTGATCCATGAAAACGCAAATCCTCCTTCCATCGCTGATGTTGATGGCGTGCGCCTCGTGCGCTTCGCGAACCAAGCCGTTGGTGACGGTCTACCCCGCGAGCGTCCCAGCCGCCACCCTCACCGGGCCCGTGCGTCATGCCGAGGTGGTCCGGAGCTATCACGTGGGTCGGTACGTGGATCCGCAGCACGCGGACCTGATGCATGAACAGCATTCCTTTTATCGAGTGGAATCGTCTGCGCGCTGGAACTTGCGGCCAGGCCTCGCGGCAGAGCAGGGGGGCGTTGGACCGTACGCTGATGCCGCCTTTTCACCGGCGCCATCCAGTGACGCCATCGTCGCGGAACTGAACCGTCAAAAAGAAGTGACCGAACGCGTGATGCGCGAAGCGTCCCAACTGGCGGCGTCCTATGCCGAGCTGCAAAGGGTCATCAAAGACATGTCCGTCGTCGCCAAGAACCATGGTTGGATGGCACCCAAGGTCCTCGAAAGCGAACGGCGGGTGAAAGAGCTCGAAACCGAGCTGCGCCAACTCAGCACGACTTTATCAACGCCGGTACCCGTGACAGGAATGACGACCAACGTGCCGTCCGCGGAGGTTTCGGCATTGCTCGACCCTTTGTTCTCGCTGCCGACGGTTTGGTCCAACAAACCGACCGTGGTGCGATGACAAATGTGGTGGCGCCGATCGGCGCTACCGCAAATCAACAACCCAACCAAGAAATGCCATGAGCAAACCCAAATCATCTGCGCCTTCGGGCGCCGGCGGATCTGCCGCCCCCTCTGACCAGCCCACCTACCGCCAGAACCCGGAGGTGGATGCCAAGATCGATTCCTACATTAAGGAGAACCCAAAGTATTGGGCGTATGTACAAAGCATGCCGCGAGAACGAATCGAGCGCACGTTGGTTCTCAACGAGGTTCGCGAGGTCGAGCGCCAACACCGCATGAGAGAGGGCATGTTGAAACAGATCAACAGCTCGCCGGCGTTGAAGGCGGCGTACGAAACTTTGGTGAAAGATCTGCCGGAAGAACAACGGGAGACGGTGATGGCGCAGATCGCACGGCAGGCGAAGCGTGCGGTGGCGAGATCGCAGAACCCGCAACAGGGCGTTTCTGTTTGATGGTTCTGATGATTTTCGGTGGCTGACATCGGCGAAATTCCTGACGGCGGGTTGGCCTCTGGCTGGTCCACATCTGGAAATCCCTATTGCCGAAATTTTGGCAAATCTAACCAAAAATCTTCAGAAAAAGTTTTCTAAAACTGAAGCAATAAGTTGAAAAACAGATTGGGATCGTGCGTTCTATGGCGTGTCGGAATAGGAACCCAAAGGGGGTTGAACCGGAGTGTCGGTCAACGGGGGGATTGGGGTGAACGCCGCGCCAGCGGCGTTCTGAAAGATCTTCCCGTCACGATCGTAGTCACTCACTCCCGTCCGAGATTTCGGGCGGGTAATTCACCCTCCGCTGGTCCAGGCCTCTCCGACGGAATCGGGTCGAAGTTCGATCGCAGTCAGGATCGGGCGACGGTCGGATTTGCAGGGGAACCGTTAGTGAGCCCAACAAGGACGCGGGCTAAGGAAGTAACCGTGCCCGTTACGCTGCCTTTGGCAACGTGGCGAGGATGTTGGCACTCATAAGGAGGTTCAAGTGGTTCGTGAAGGAAATATAGTAGGATCGACGATTGCAAAGTTCCGGTATCAACGGGGGTGGCGACAAGATGATCTGGTCGCCAAGATGCAGATCAGCGGGTTCGATATCACACGCGATATTCTGGCTAATATCGAAACCCGTCGATCACCGGTAACCGACCGTTTGATCGTCGGCTTCTGCCGGGTGTTTGGTGTGGGCGTGGAGGATCTGTTTCAGGGGAACCTGGGGCTCTGCCGGCCGCCGTCGGCTTGCCTTCCGGGGATTGCCGCCGAGGCTGTGCCGCGTCATCGGTAGGGTCGAGCCCGATAGCTGAGCGGATGCCCGAGAACCGTGGAGTGCTGACGGAGTCATGTGCCGATGCAAGGGGTCCGCGGTTCTCATTCTGGAATGCGCCTCTCCTCGTTCCCCACGCCGCCCGGATTTGCGGTACGGTAGGAGCGGGGAGAGGGGGCCGGCGGAGCCGAGGCAGGATCAACCAGATGACAGAGCCATCTCAAAGCAAGCGTCTTGCATGAGCGAAGGAGGAAGACAAAACTGTCATGGCCATTCGTCGTCCAGAATCCGCGGAGCAGTTGGATTTGTTCAGCAGTCCCAGATCGACCCATGACACCGTTGACTCAATACGGCCTGATGGCCGAGAAACATTGGCGGGAGTTTTGCCCGCGGATGGTGCGGGAGTTGGAGTCATTGGGGCAACTGCACGCCATGCTGCTGGAAGCCGAGGAGAAGACCAAGGACGAGATGGCGACGCTACGGGCTCAGTTGATGGACCAGGGGCTGTCGGCCGAACAAGCGAATCGGGAAGCCTGGGAATTGGTCCGGACGAAACACGTCCTGCTGCCACCCGAGGCGTAACCGAGGTTGAACCGCACCAAAACGCTCGTGCCTATCGCATCGGCGATGGCGAACGGTTGGGAGAAGGCGGCACGAGATTCCAACGCAACCTGGAGGCTATCCGGTTGGTGCGCCGGCTCGCGGTGGAGCAGCGGCCGGCCACGGAGTGGGAGAAGGCCACCTTAATTCAATATGCCGGCTGGGGTGCGCTCCCGCAGGTTTTCGATGCCTACAATCGGGATTGGCAACGGGACCGCCAGGCCCTGCAGGCGGAGTTGTCAGGTGAGGAATGGGACCGGGCGCGGTCGACCACGCTCAACGCGCACTACACCGCGCCGACGGTGGTCCGCGCCATGTATGCGGCGCTGGAGCGCTTCGGCTTTGAAGGAGGTAGGATTCTGGAGCCGGCGTGTGGGATTGGTCATTTTATCGGCTGCATGCCGGAGCCCATGCTCCGCCGAACGAGCATTACCGGGCTTGAGATCGACCCGTTGACCGCCCGCATCGCTCAGGCGCTCTATCCCGACGCCGACATTCGAGCCGAGCCGTTCGAAAAGGCGAAGCTGGCGGACGGCTTTTACGATGTCGCCATCTCCAACGTGCCGTTCGGGGATTACCCCGTGCACGACCCGCGGTGGAACCAACTCCGATTGCCCATCCACGACTACTTCTTTGCGGCCAGTCTCGAGAAGGTTCGGCCAGGCGGCATTGTGATGTTCATCACTTCACGCGGAACGATGGACAAGGTCAATTCGACGTTGCGCGAACTGTTGTCGGCCCGGGCTGAATTGCTCGGCGCCATTCGGCTGCCGAACGACGCGTTCAAAAAGAATGCCGGGACTGAGGTGACAACCGACATCGTGATGTTGCGGCGGCTGCAGCCAGCGGAAGCTCCGACCGGGCCGTCGTGGAAACGGACGGACGACTACAGCAACGAGCTGGGGGAAGTTTTTCGGATCAATGAATACTTTGTCGCCCGCCCTGAGATGATGTTGGGGCAGATGCGCCTGACGGGGCGGATGTACCGCGGTGGCGAACCGACGCTGGAATCCGACGGACGCGAACTCTCTGCCGCGTTGGCCGCAGCCGTGGCGCGGCTGCCCGGGAATGTCCTTCGAAAGGGACAAAGGCCGGAGTCTGGTCGCCGGATTGAGCCGGGCATTCCCGCTCCGGACGTGGTCAAGCCCAACGCTTACTGTATCCACGAAGGGGTTGTTTGGGTTCGGGACGGCGACGCATTGCGGTCCCTGGAAGGGCTGCCCGCAGAAACCCTGGGTAGGATTCGCGGGCTGCTCCGGGTGCGCGATGCGCTGCGGCACTGCCTTCGGACGCAGGTTGACGGAAGTCCGGAGGAGCAGGTCGTCGATGCCCGGCAGTTGCTCAACGCGGCCTATGACCCGTTCGTCACGCGCTATGGGCCAGTCAGCGGGAGAGCCAACCAACGAGCCTTTGACGGCGACCCGGACCTGCCGCTGCTGCTCTCACTGGAACAGCACGACGCCCAGACGAAGATGGCGCTCAAGGCGGCCATTTTTCGGGAGCGCACCATTCAGGCGCGGCCGATCATCCAAACGGTTCAAACCGCGCAGGAGGCATTGCTGGTTTCGCTGAATGAGCGGGGCAGGGTGGACTTGGAGCATATGACGGGTTTATTGGGGCGGCCCGCGTCGGAGTTTCTCCCGGACCTCAAGGGCGCTATTTTCCTCAACCCTCAGTCCAATCAGTGGGAGACCGAGGACGAATATCTCTCGGGCAATGTTCGGGAGAAGCTCGTCACCGCCGAAGCTGCTGCGTTGGCGGATTCCCGGTTCCGTGAGAACGCTGAGGCGTTGCGAACGGTCCAACCGGCTGATCTATCCGCGCCCGAGATCGACGTCCGGCTCGGCGCGTCGTGGTTACCCGTCGAGGACGTGAAACAGTTCACTCAAGAACTGCTCGGAGTTCCCGGTGGGGTTCAAGTGGGACACATCGCTGCCTTGGGCGCTTGGGATGTGAAGGGCAATTGGGACGTTCGCCTGACGACGGCTAACACGACCGATTGGGGCACCGACCGACGTCCGGCCTTGGAGCTGATTGAGGATGCGTTGAACTTAAAGACGCCGACCGTGCATGACTTGGGTGCCGACAAAAAGGCGGTCGTCAACGCCGAGGCGACGGAAGCGGCTCGGGAAAAACAGGAGCGCATCAAGGAACAGTTCAAAGAATGGATTTGGTCGGACGACGCCCGGCGGGAACGTCTGTGCCGTCGTTACAACGACCTGTTCAATCACACGCGGCTGCGCACGTTCAGCGGCGAGCATTTGACCTTGCCGGGCGCCAGCCAGTCGATTGCCCTGCAGACGCATCAAAAGGCGGGAGTCTGGCGCATTCTACAGACCCCGAACACGCTATTGGCTCATGTCGTTGGGGCCGGGAAAACCTTTACCATGGTGGCCGCTGCCATGGAACTGAAGCGGCTGGGTTTGTCGCAGAAGCCGTTGTTCGCGGTGCCCAATCATATGCTCGGCCAGTTTTCGACCGAACTGTTGGCGCTGTATCCGGGCGCGAACATTCTGGTGGCTGGCAAAGACGACTTCGAGGCGGCAAACCGACGGACGTTGTTCAGCCGTATCGCTACGGGGAATTGGGACGCGGTTATTGTCACGCACTCGGGGTTTGAACGAATCCCGGTATCGACCGCCGCTCAAAGGCGGTTTTGTGAGGAGCAACTGCACGAGTTGGAGATGGTCACGCGCGAGCAGGGAACCGGAGGCAATTCGAGGTTAATCAAGGAACTGGAGAAGTCCAAGAAACGGTTGGAAGTCCGTCTGCAAGGTCTCGCAGCTGAGCAGCGGAAGGACAACACGTTGACCTTCGAAGAACTCGGGGTGGATCGGCTGTTCGTCGATGAGGCGCACTATTTTAAAAACCTGTTCTACGTTTCCAAGATGACCCGCATTGCCGGGCTGCCGCAGACCGCCAGTGAACGGGCATTCGACATGTTCCTCAAAGTCCGCCACATCCAGGCGGTCAATGGGGGAGGGGGTGTGGTGTTCGCCACGGGCACGCCGATTGCCAATAGCATGGCTGAAATGTTCACCATGCAGCGGTTTCTTCAGCCCAGGGAACTTCAGCGGCATCACCTCCATCACTTCGACTCCTGGGCGGCGACGTTCGGTGAACCGGTAACGGCCATGGAATTGTCGCCTGATGGCTCTGGTTACCGGGTGAACACGCGTTTTGCCCGGTTCATTAACGTGCCGGAACTGATGCAGATGTTCCGCCAGGTGGCAGATGTGCAGACGACCGCCACGCTGAATCTGCCTCGGCCAAAACTGGAGAACGAGAAACCTACGATCTGCAACGCACCCGCCACGCCCGCGCTCAAGGAATTCGTCGAGTCGCTGGCGGCTCGGGCCGAGCGCCTTCGCACCGGCCGGGTGGACCCCCGCATCGACAACATGCTCAAAGTCACTTCCGAAGGACGGAAGGCCGCGCTCGATCTCCGGCTGATCAAGCCAAGCGCCCCGGATGATCCCGCCGGTAAGGTCAACCTGGCGGTCGAGAACATCGTCCATAACTGGACCCAGACTCGGGATCGTCGGAGTGCGCAGCTGGTTTTCTGCGATTTGTCGACGCCGAAGGATGAGGGGTTCTCCGTCTATCGCGACCTTGCGGATAAGCTGCGGGCCCGAGGCATTCCTGACTCTGAAATCGCCTTCATCCAGGACTACGACAGCGATGCCGCCAAGCTGGGACTTTTCCGCGATGTGCGCTCGGGCAGGGTTCGCGTCCTGGTCGGCAGCACGCAGAAAATGGGGTCGGGGACCAATGTCCAGGAACGGCTGATTGCCTTGCATCATCTCGATGCGCCGTGGCGGCCGGCCGATGTCGAGCAACGCGAGGGGCGAATTCTCCGGCAAGGGAACCGGAACCCCGTGGTCAGCGTGTTTCGCTACGTGACCGAGGGATCTTTCGATGCCTACATGTGGCAGACCTTGGAAACCAAGGCCAAGTTTATCTCCCAAGTCATGACGGGAGATATGACGATTCGGCGGGTGGAGGATCTGGACAGCGCGGCGCTGACCTATGCCGAGGTCAAAGCCATTGCGTCGGGCAACCCATTGGTCATTGAGAAGGCCCAGGTCGACGCTGAGTTGATGCGGTTGACCCGGCTGCGTTCGGCGCACGCCGAAGAGCAGTTCCGTATCCGTCGCAATCTCCGCCATTCCCGCGATGAAGCCGGTGTCATCGGCGAGCGGTTGGCCAATTTGCGAGTCGACCTCGCCCATTGCGAGGACGTTTCGGGTGACAAGTTCCGCATCGAACTTGGCGGCCAGTTCATCACCCAACGCGGAGTTGCCGGCGAATGGATCCTGCGCCGAGCGGATAAAATACGAGGTGCGAACCCCGACGAGACTCGCATCGGACGATTCGCCGGATTTGATCTGTGGTTACGAAACAATATTGGCGGCGATCCCGATCTCGTAGTGCGGGGAAAAAACGCCTATCTGGCCAAAGTCACCGATACACCGCTGGGCACCATTCGTTCCCTTGAGAACACTGTGCAGGGCCTCGACGAGCGTGGCCAGACTTGGGCGTCTACCCTCGCCGAGGTTGAGAAGCGGGCGAAAGACCTCGAAGCCCGAATCGGGACGCCGTTCGATCACGAAGATCGGCTCAAGGAATTGGCCAGGCGCCAGCAGGCGATCGAAGAGCACCTGGACTTAACCAAGAATCAGGCGCCCTGCCGGGCGGAGACCGAAGCAATCGAAGGAATGCAGCAATCGACCGATGAGTTTCGCGAAACCACCCAAGGCGTCGCCCGTGAGCGAAAAGCTTCGCAGCGGATCTAGCGGATGCCGTGACCAACGCGCGGGTTGCTCCGCTTCACGAGCTGCCGGTCGCCCCTTCTCCCTCTCGACCACGCTCGCTTCGCTTCGCAACCCGCGCGCTCGTCCCGAGCAGCCATTCGGCAGGGCCGTAGACCGGCCGGCTTCCGTCACCATCGACCGGCCGTTTCGTTGCGCTTCGGCTCCGTTTCGTCCATTGCTCCACCTTCGCCTCCGCTCCACTCCATCGTCCGGTCGGTGGTGACCGACGCCAAAACCGGGATGATCGAATCAACTCGGCATCGATTTCGAGTAACCGCGCCAGGCGGACGGGCGGATGCCAAGGCCGCCCTGATCGCATCCAAGGTTGTTGGCGAATGCTGACGGGACCAACACCTGCTGCACTCGCCTGAGGGCCTGCACTCACTTCGTTCCGGCCCGCTGCAGCTCGCTTCGCAGGCGCTCGTCCCGTCAGTGAATCTGCGAGTGGTGGCAGGCGCAGTCGCGCCGTGCTTCCGTTGGCCGGTTGGCTCGTTCGCTTCGCGGCTTCCTGCCTTCCGCTAGGCGCTCCACTCCGGAACCGCTGCGTCTCCCGTCGCCAACCCGCCAACCGAAGCGTCCGGCCGACCGGCCACAGGCGTGGCGATCTGAGCGACAAACAGAACCTGGATCGACCTATCATTGGATGCGTGGCTGACCTCCGTCACTACCGATCGGCAAAACCAGCCGCGAGTGGACATGGCCCGCAATGCGAAGCGGTGATGGATGGGGTGGTGGACAACGAGCGCATGAAGTCGAGCAGGCGATTATATGGCAGCAAGGTCCAGTTCCAGGATACTACGGGTCCGCTCGGTAGACCCTCCCGGCTTCCGTTCCTCCTGGAGCTGGCCCTTGCTGCCACCGGCCTGCTCTTAGGATTTCATGCGCGGATTCTCGTCGCGTGGCAACGATTTACCATTTCATACCTGGGAGATCCTTACAATACGGCCTACAGGGGGGACTCGGCTCGTCTTCCTAACCCGTTCTGAAGTCCGCCGGCAGGCACCAGTTTATTGCACCGGAAGGCAATTAGTTAGTTTGGTAAGCTTCAAGAGGGGTGACAAAGATCAGCCGGGGGGATCTCGACTAGGCCGAGAACGATTGACTCTCGGCGTCATCGGACCAGGGGTCCGGAATGGGCGGCGGTTCCGCCACTGGGTGAATCCGCAATGGCGGAGGCAAATGTCGACGGCGAATTGCCCGCTGCCTCCAAAACCCTCCCGCCAAGATCCAGGCGATGACCAACGGTGCTACGAAGACCGAGGCCATGTAAAGGTAGAGGCCATGTTCGGCGATGAGCCGATCCAGCCATTTAAAAATAGGGTCGATCAAAACGATGGGGTGCGAATTCATTGCCTTTTCTTTTAGAGCCCTGTGCGCGTTCCGCCTGTGCGTAGAAGTAAGCGATAAAGTCTGTTTTGCGATTTTCCGTCGGGTTGGTCGGTTTGGAGACCGCTGGGGCGCCGTAGTCAACTTTCACGGCGGAGAACTTCGAGCAGCTTGGATTTTGATGGCGCCCAATTTTCCGCCGTCATGGCCTCCAGTATCCGCCGCATCTCTTCTTTCGGCGTCATATGACCTTCGGTGAGCATCTTTGGCATAGCCTTCAACATCGCTTCGCGAAACTGCTCACGCCCGGGTTTGAAGTAGTGTTTCAAGACCACCTCGGCGGTCTTGTGTCCGGTGACGCGCTGCACAAGTTCCATCGGCATCCCGGCAGAAAGCGCCAGAGTGCAAAAGGTCGTCCGAAATGAATGCCAACCTTTCAAGGTTCCCCGCTTTAACCTCGGACTACTGCCATTTTCCGCCATGATTCTGCCTCGCACAATTCTTGGCGTTTCCGGTTCCTGCCAGCGAACTACCGCTGCTCCGATGGCGCGTTCGATTTCCCGGAGGTGCAAGCTTGCTGTGCTTTTCGAAATCTCGAGATGCCGGGCGACTGACGGTAGGCCTTGGCCAGCCATGTAGCTTCGGAAGACAGCGCGCATCGTCTCCCGTCGCGCTGAACTCATGGGCTTTTTCTCAATGGCTTCGAATCCTCGGCGGGCAACTTCATCGGCCGGCAAGACAGGCAGTTCCGGGCGGATTTTTCGCTCGCTTCGTCGCTGCGCCCGTTTTGCTACCGCGTCGGTCACGAAACCGGCCTTCGACAGGACGGATTTTAATCGACGATCGAGTTGCGCGGGATTTTTTGCATACAGGTCGGCGGCGTCGGGGAACACCCAGGAATCGTTTTCGCGTTTTGTCGTGATGGAGTCGAAAACACTTTTGAGCGGGGGCAGGATCGGGATCTCTACTCGCTCGCCGGTTTTTCCAGTCTTCACGGTAACAAAGCCAGACTTCAGATCGACGCTCGACCATTTCAGCATTGCGCAGTCTCCACGGCGCATTGCGGTGCAGATTGCCGTGACAGCCAGTTTTCGGATCAGGGCGTCGCTTTCGGCGGCCTCAAGCACGATGGACAGATCTTCGGCGGTGAACGGTTGCCTATGGACCGTTTCCTCCACTCTCTGCGGCGTTCGTTGCAGAAAAGTTCGATATGCGTCCGCCCCGGGCTCAAATACACGGAACACTCCTTTCAACAGACTCAGCAGGCGGTTCCATGTTCGGGCGCTAATTCCCAACGATTCCTGCTCGTTGAGGAACATCCGAACATGGGTGGACTGGACGGATGCCAAGTCCGCGACGTCACGGTGATTCCGCGCCATGTAGTCGATAAACTTTTGAAGCCGGTTTCGGGTGGCGAGTTGATGCTCTTTCGTTGGGACACGTTTCCGCGCGAGGTTCATCCAAGCGTCGGCCACATTCTCCAGTTTCAGCGTTTCGTAACGGTTCCCGACTTTGATCTCGAGGACGCGCTGGGCAAGTTCCTCGGAAGTTTTCTTGGAGTGGATTTCCCGGAGGGTATCAGCGTGTCGGGCCTCAGCCTTGCCTCGAGACCGTTCGAAGGCGGCGTCGCCAGACTGTTTTATGGATGCGGGCCGGACACCGTCTACCTTGACTCCAAGGTTCACCCTGCGGAGGGACCCGTTGACGAGGAAGCGGCCATACCACCATTGGGATGATGATTTCAATTCGAGAGCCATATGCCTCCTTTTAATTCCAAACTTCGTGACGAACTACGTAGGGCTATTCTGAGCAATGGCGGAACGTTGCTCAAGAATATTATTCCCCTTTTTATCCCCTTTTTGGGGAAGTTCCCGTGAGAAGCGTCTAAAAACGTGCGAATTTCCCTTTGAAATTGAATATCTAAACGAAAAGCCGATAAGGTTCCCAAGCCTGAGACGAGGGTTCGATTCCCTTCACCCGCTCCACTGATAATAAAGGATTTACGTGGTAGTGCAGTAAAAGTGCAGTAAAATCCGCCGACACAAAAGCCAACCCATCGTGATTCATAAAGTTGAGTTGAGTGATCGCTGTGCGAGTTCTACAGAACGCCAGCGTCTTGAAGGATGCTTGCAGCCTGCCTCGGTAAAGCCCTGCGGAAAGGAAGTGCTGGAGTATCGACCGATTGCGGTTCACCTCGGTCGGTTGAGCGAGAGGAGGCGGGGGTAATCAGTCCGTTTTCCTCTCTGCGCCATTCCTCGAAATCGGACCAGAAGACCACGCCCCGAAAGGCGGGAAATCCAGGGGTGTGGAACCAGTCACGGGCTGTGGAGTAAGAAATGCCCGCCAAGACTGCAAATTCCTTGGCGGTGAGTGCCTGATTGAGCCGCCGTTTCTCGACGACTTCCTCAAGCTTCACGTCTCGAAGTTGTTTGTCTCGCGACATCGCTGCCACGGCCAATTGTCGCCATCGTGGCGTCAGATTCAGCCAAATCGAAAACCAGTATCGCGTGAGACGACCGCAAATAGATGTATCAGATACACGAAATGACTATTTCGTGACCGCTGGGTCAGCAGTCTCTGAAACACGTATCTCTCGAATGACTGGTTGTCCTTCGTTGATGCTTGGGATGAGTTTGGCAGGCACCGCGACAAGGTAGGAAAGTTCCAAACGTTGCAGCGCCGTTTCGATGCGACGGAGTGCGTAACCTCGGACAACAACTTCGTGCGTAGCAAAGATCAGGCGAAGCCGCTGCTCCTTGTCAGCATTGTCAAACTCGGCGTGGATCAATTGGTCATACTTCAGGAGGAGCGATTTCTCCGGCCTAACTTCGATGCGAAGCAGCTTGGCGGAGGCGTCACTCGCCCAACATTCGGGTGCTTTGATGCTCATGGTGTGAGGTGGTTGATGGTGTTCGTGGACAGAGGAAATTCACGCGGCGCAGGTTCGCGACCGCCTTGCGTCCGAAGCGGAGCAATCGTCCCTGAAGCCGCCGCCAGAGCGGCGATGCGCTTCGTGGGCGAATCCCGCCGGCCAGTTCAAGCGCCAAGGGGCGATGGCCGGAGCGCAGGATGTTCTCCCGGAGCTGTTCTTTGTCCGGCGTGAAGATGCGGATGCCGCGACGACCGCGCGAGATGGAGACATACCATTGCTGTGCGTTCGTCGCGGCCTTGATGGTGGAGTCGGAGAACAGGACGTAATCCACGGTCTTGCCTTGCGAGCCGTAGGACGTGACGGCGTAGCCAGGCAGAAACTCACGGAAACTCGCGTCGAGCACGCGGCCATCGGTCAACTCGACTCCGCCATCGGTTCTCACGGATTTCACTGTGACAAGTTCGCCGTTCGTCACGCGTGGGCCGGAAGCCAGCTTGCGGTTGGCTTTCACATGCAAGCGGTCGCCAGACGTAACCTGAATCTCCCGCTCCAGACAAACGGAGATTCGGTCCAGCAGCCGGTTTGAAACGGAGACGAACTTTCCCCCCACCTCGATCAGCAAGCCGGACTTCAGGATACCAGCGAGTTTGCCTTTCGCGCCCGGCTCGGCATCCCGCACCTTCTGATTGAAGACGAGCACAGCTTCCGGCGGATAGAATCGCTCGTCGCGCTTCTGCGCGTTCGTGAGGTCCAGCTTGTCCAAAATCTGAATGGGCGTGTCGTCCGCGCCGAGCAGTCCCTTCGATTTCAAAACATCCCGCACCTTTGAGTTGACCCGATGCACTTCGCTCCAAGTCTGCGACACGACGACGGTGGAAGCACCGCCCGTCGTCAGTCTCAGGAATTCGTCCGCCAACCTGTCCGCTTGCTCACCGAGGCCGCAGGGAAGCACCGCGCCGATTGCCTCCAATCGCTCGAATGACTTCGGCAAGTCCCCGCTTGCAGCGGCTTCGACGGCGGCACGGTATCCTTCAATGCGAGCGCGCTCATCGTTGTCACAGGCCAGCGTTGGATCTTGGCGACGGATACGGTGCAGCTCGACCGGCTTCACGCCAGCATGGCGCTCAATGGCGACGAGTGCATCCGACGCCTCGACCGGCCCGTGCTGGCGGGTATCACCGGACAGAATCAGCCGTCCCTTCCGCTCGCGCACGAGCCGCATAAGTTGGAGCATCTGGCGACCGCCAATCTGGCCGGCCTCGTCCACCATCACGACCGCGCCTTGGGCGAGTTCGCCTCGTTTCAAAAAGCTGCTGACCGTTTGAGGTGACGGGAATCCCGCCTTCTCCATGTCCACGACTTGCTGGCGCTGCGGGGCAAGCACCACAGTGCTCCTTCCATTCTTGAGAATCTCCGTGACCAGTTCGTGAAGAACGAAACTCTTGCCCGTGCCAGCGCCGCCGCGAAAGACTGAGACGAGATTCGTCGAACTCAGCAACGATTCGAGGGCGATTCTCTGATCGTCATCCAGCTTTGGACTGACTCGTATCGTGCCCTCAGTAAGCGGACTTCGCTCCCCAAAACCGTCTTTCGCGGTGCGGACGATCTCCCATTCGCGTAACAATACGTCGCGCAATGTCACTTCCCCAGGACGAGCTTCATCGCGAATGTAGCCGCGCCGCTCGGTGATCCCCTTGAGTTCGGCTAGCGGGAAATCGCCACCGCGCGCCCGCCCGAGCGCCTCCTGCCACACCTGACACTCGGGAACAACCGAGTGACGGTCGAACAGATGTTCCTCCGCCCATTCCACGGCTTCGCGCACGGATACCCGGTTGCCGTCCGCGGGACGTGGCGCGGCCGGCCGGCGAAGCCCGGCGAGCGTTTGCCGTTCCTCGCGCGTCAACTGCGCGTCCCACAAGGTCCGCAGGTCATCCCGCTTCAGGTCTTTCTGTTTCCGCGCACGCTCTGCCGACGCCAGATTCTCGCGAAGGTCTTTCAGATTCCCCTGAGCCAGTTCCGGTTTCTCGCGGAGCAACCTGTCCAACGCCACATCAATCTCCGCGTGTCGTTTCGAGAATCGGTCGCAGAGTTCATCCGAAACACCTTCGATTTGGAAATCACCTCGCGCGCGATTGCGGATGCCGTAGCCAAAGGTCCGAAGCTCCCGCGCGAGTTCGTGGTAGTAGGCATTCTCGGCAAACTTGCGCGCCCGCAGCAGTTCGTGATTCTGGAGAGCCTTCCATCGTCGCTCCTTCGGATCAAACGTCGCGTTAAAAACGATGCAATGCGTGTGGACATGCGGATCGAGCGCGCGGGACGTGTCGTGCGTGAAAAAGGAGGCGACAAAGTTTCCCGTCATCCGGTCACTGACGGACTTCTTCGCACGGACACGAGTCGCAGCAAACGCCTCGAACTCCTTCAATGCCGATCGGACCGCCCGCGCATGGGCCTCCAGAATCCTGTCATCACCGCCGACCAGGGCCGCCAGCGAAACCGATTTCGGCGGAGAGAATGTGAAGTCGTAGAAGATGCGCCGGTTCGCCGCGAGGTCGTCACCATCCCTCCGCGTGGTCTTGTGACGTTGCGTCAGCTTCTCGCCAGTGCCTGGATGTTGGTTCTCGCAAAGCCGCAGAAATTCCTCGGCGCGGACCTTCCCGGACAATCCCAGCCGTTGCGCACCCACACCAAACCACTCGCCGGACACGCGCTGCCCTTCGTCGTAGTAATCCCCGACGCACAGGTGCTCCTCGAAGTATCCCTTCGCGTTGGTGAGGCTGTATTGCGTCTTCGCAGTGACCACGCCCCGGACACTACCCGGACTGTCCGTGCATTTTGTGTATCACATACATCTTCGCAGAACGGCTTCATGTTTGACTGTGGGTATGAACGAGACCGCGACCGAAGCCAACAAGCTCTGGGGTATCTATCACACCGACCGGGAATACGCGCGCACGGTGGGCGATCCGTTGCGCACGGTCGTTGAAGCACCCACAAAACTCGCTGCCGAAGAAGCCGCCGCGCGACTCGGCTTTGGCGAACCGTGGGCGCACCCCGTCAGCCGCGAACAAGTGAACCGCGCGCAATGGCTGCCTCAGCAACGGCCTGGCCACCGGCAGGAACTCGCGCACAAGAAGTCACGCGGTGTTCGAGTCTGAATGGAGGATGTCATGGTTCAACCCACCCAACGCGAAATCTCCGCTGCCATCCGTGTTCTGGATTCCTTGCGCCAATCCATTGACGCCGCTGACAGCGATGAGGCTCGCAAGAGCGCACCGGAAAGTTCTCAGGAACGTCATCTTCGCCTGACCAAGAGCCGCATCGTCGAACGGCTGGCGAGCATCGAGGAAAGCGTCGCGGAACTCCGCCGATGGGCACAGGAAATCAGTCAACCGCAGACGCAAACCCGCCATCATGGGAATACCGTTTAACACAGGGCACGCCCTACCCCTAACTTTCGTTAGGTTTTTGCGTCCGCGAACCAGTCGCGGAGCACGCGCGGAATGTCCGCGCAACGGATGCGCAAGAGCGCATTGCGGCGGCCACGGAATCGACCTCGATTTGGACGTGTCCGCGTCGCATCCACGACCTCGGCAGAGCAGCAAACTGTCCATCGCCGCGGCACTTCCAGCGGAATGTCCATGTCCGCAGCCAGTCCACATCCAAGGGCCAGGAGCATCCGCGATTGATCCGCAGAAGCGGAATGTCCGCGCACTGTCCGCAGAATGTCCGCGAGCAGGCATTGTTCGCGAACTGGTCGGCGACCCGGCATCTCCACGACCAATCAGCGGACACGAACACGTTTTGTTCCGTCCACGATTTCGGCAACACCACGATCCCGGAGCATCCGCGTATGTCCTCATTTGACCCAGCCACCGTCCGGCAGGCGGTCGCGGAATTCACGCCGCGCCGACCACAGAAGTTCCAGGAACTGTCCCCGGCAAGGGATGTGATCGTCGAGCTTCGGCAGAAGCGTGCCTCCTACCGGGCGATTGCCGAATTGCTGACGCAGCATTGTCTGCCGATCAGCAAGACCGCCGTTGCCGCGTTCTGCCATGAAGTCCTCGGTGAAATCGTTCGCCCGAAGCGGCGACCAAATCGCAAGCGTTCTTCCGCGCCCGCGCCGAACAATGGAAACGGTCACGCGCCTCTGCCTTCGTCCGAGCCGCCGTCGGCTGACTCCGACACAACGAATGATTCCAGCGGCGCGGAGACATTAGCCGCGCGAACACGCGGACCGCGTATTGCCCAGGTCCGAATGCTAAACCCGAAACCCGCATGAACAAACGTCTCGATCTCGTCATCAACGGCAAAGGCGGCGTCGGGAAGAGCTTCTTCGCTGTGAACTTTGTCCAATTCCTCAAGGACAAGGGCATCGGCCACGTCGCCATCGACAGCGACAACGAGAACTCGACCTTGAAGCGGTTTCATCCCGAGGCGCGATTCCTCGACCTCGCCAGCCGCCGGGAACTCGACTCCATCTTCGCCGCGCTGGAGAAATCGAACCTCGTGGTGGTGGATTGCCGTGCCGCCTCGACCGACCTGTTCCTCGACTACTTCGCCGAAGTGGACCTGCCGGCTGTGCTTTCAGCCCTCGGCGCGTCACTCACTCTCGTCATGCCGGTGAATCACGAGATGGACAGCGTGGACCAGGTGCAACGCGTGAGCGACCAGCTTGGCAAGGCGTGCAGCTATGTCGTGGTCCGTAACGCGGCGCACAGCGACAGTTTCGCGTTGTTCGAGTCGGCGGAGGTGCGCGAACGGCTCAAGGATGAACTGGCCGGGCGCGAACTCACCATGCCTCGAATGCAAGACTGGCTGGTGGAGGCGCTGAACCGCGAGAACGTGACCGTCACCACCGCGACGAAGCATCCTGCGTTCAGCTTACTGGACCGGCAGCGGTTGCTGACGTGGCAGCGTCGGCTTTATGCGGAACTGGATTCCGCCGCGCCGCTGCTTATGTCCGCGAAGTGAGGTTCGCATGGATGCTCCCAACTTCGAGGACGAATTCGAGCGCGCCGTAGCTGATTGGCGCGCGCGCCACCGGCTGCGGGAGGACGACGCGGTTTTGCTGTTGGTTGATTTGTTCCGCATCCACCAGCGGCATTGGGACGACATCCGCCGACGAGAGCTTCCTTCTTTCGAGCAGTTCCGAGGCGACATCACGAAGCTCATCGAGGCATCGCGCTCCTTTCAACAACATGCTTCGGCTCTGGCCGAACAACTGAAGCATCAGCCGGGCGGAGGGCCGAAAGCGATGGTCACGCGCACCGCCGCGTGGCTGGCCGCGCTGGCAGGCGGACTCGCCGGTTATCTGCTGGGAAAGGCATGACTATGAAACTCCTTCCATTCGGTCCAATCAGCCCTCCGCCCGATCTGCAATTCCTGGCCGCAAACCAACGAGTGCTGCTCGTTGCTGGCGCGGCCTTTCTGGCGGTAGTCGCACTCTGGCTGCTGTTCGTCCCGCGCGGAAGGTCTCGCATCGTCGCGCGCTTGGGCAGCCTGGTCTGGAAGCGCAATCAGTTCTGTCGCGGCTGGCTCATCACTGGCGATACGGGTTCGGGCAAGACGAGTTCCGGCATCAACCAGATCGCTCATCAGGTCTTCCAGAACGAGCCGTGCTGGGGCGGGCTGTGCATTGACGAGAAAGGCGTCTATTGGGAGACACTGGCGGCGATGGCCCGCCACTACGGGCGCGAGTCGGACTTGATTCACCTGCAAATCCGCGAGGACGACGCTGACCCGCACTGGAATCCAGCCCATCGCTACAACCTCACCGGTGATCGCACTATCCCGTTCACGACCTACGCCAAGTTCGTCGTGGACACCGCGACGAGTCTCGGCCAGGGCGGCGACAAAGGCTTTTTCAAGAGCCAGGCGCAGACGCACATCGCCCACGCGCTCGAACTGCTCTACGAGATGAAGCGCCCTGTGACTCTGCTCGGCGCGTTCGAGCTACTGTCGAACCGCGACCAGCTTGAGGAAACGACCGAAGACCTCGCGGATCTGCTGGAGACGCCACGCCGTGCCGCCGTCCGTGCCCATTTCTTGAATCGCTTCCTCAACCAGCCCGACGAACAACTTGGCGGCGTTCGCGAAACCATCGGGAATTACCTCCAATACTTCCTCACGCCGGAAATCGCCGAAGTGTTTTGCACCGGCGAAAGCTCATTCGACTTTGCCGCGATTGACCAGGGCAACATCATCCTCACCACCATGCCGCAGAAGTTCCAGACCGAGCGGCGCTACGTGAATACCTTCCTGAAACTGCTCTACTATAACCACGCCCTCCGCCGCTTCGACAAGGCGAAGTCCGAACGCGCCCGCGACAACTTGCTCATCCTGTGGGCTGACGAGGCGCAACGGTTCATGACCGCAAGCGAGGACGGTACAAGCGACTACAACTGCGTGGACGTGATCCGCGAAGCAGGCGCAACCATTGTCGCCGCTGCGCAATCCACGACCTCCCTCATCCCTCCGCTCGGCACGGACAAGTCGAAAGTTCTCACGCTCAATCTTCGCAATCGCCTCATCTTCCGCGCCGCCGACGAAGGCGACGCTATACAAGCCGCCGATTTCATCGGCAAGAAGCGCGTCGTGAAACGATCATGGGGCTTCAGCGCCGGCAAGCGGAACGTGAACTACTCCGAGACCGAGGAACACAAACTGAAACCCCACCAACTCCGCAACCTTCGCGACCACGAGTGCGTCCTTGTCCACTGCGAACGCGGCTTCCGCCGTGTGACCTTGCTGCCACTCGAACCCGACGGGAAAACGGCGGCGTGGTTCTCCACGTTGCGTCGGTGGTGGTAGGACTAGGCGAGTCGAACGCGGACATCTTTCCACCAGGACTCAAAATTGTCCCGACGCCATGCCAGGACCGCGAACCCCTGTAGCACCGCGTCTTCAAATAGAACGGTCTTCGATGGAGTGAACGCCTCTTGCACGTCAGGCAGAGGTTCATCGCACTTCGGCAGCGCCGGCATTTGCTGGGCGAGCGCAACGAACACCAAATCGCCAAGTTGCCGCAATACGGGTTCAGCACAGGCGTCGCGGTAAAGAAGCGAATGGTTGAACTGCTGAGCGTAATCTTCCCATTCCTCTTGCAGTTCATACATGGATGCTTCGTCCGCCTGATCAGCATTCAACATCATGACGCAAGCGCGCACGCGGGCGCCGTCCGGTGGATAATCCAAGTCAGCTATGTCCGAGACCGGACGACCCTCGGCCATTGACAGGTCAATCATGGAAATGATGTTGGCACATCCACAAATGTACTGAGCGAAGAGGTCACAGAACAATTCCTCCAAACGCCTGTCGTTCCAAAAATCCTCTGCGTCTTGAAAACGCTTGAGTTGCGCGGCCCGGAGTTGAGGTTGGGTCGGTCCAATCCGACGACGCAATTCCTCGAAGTGCTTTTGAACCACATCCCGCATGGCGGCGAGAACAGCCGGAAATTTCGCCCAAACGCTGTGGCCGTATTCATGGTAAACGCCAGGCAGGGACAAGAACTTGTCCAGTAGTCCAGGAGGAACGTGAAGCACGGGAGTGCCAAGGGACTGGTACAGCTTGTGGTAAATGCCGAGACTTCCCGAACTCTGGACAACCATGTCCTCGAACCAGTCGAGGCCCAGGCGTTTTGCGCAAGCGAGAAACACCAGGCGCAGGGACAATTCCTCCGGCGACGGGTTGATCAGACCACGAATGAACTGAGTTTCAACCACTGAGAGGAACGCGCTGATACGGCCGAGGGTGTAATCCACCGTGGAACGAAACGCCGTGTCCTCAATGATCGGGTGGATGCTCAAAAGCTCCCCGGCAAACTTGGCGAGTAAAGCTTCCAGCCGATCCAGCACGACCTTGTGCTCGCCGTTCGGGCGCGGGCATTGTGCGAGCCGCTCCTGCAAGCCAAGCAGGGCGAACTCGATCTCCTTTGACTTCAGCGCCCGGTATGAACTCATGCGGATTACATCAGCGTGAACGGAGTCGGCGCACATCCTCGGCCACCTCACCTTGTAAGTAGCCGACAACACGCATAATTCTGTCCAATTGCGCTGCTTCCACCGGGGCATTGACGCGCAGTTGATCGGCGAGCTTGCCGAAATCCTCTGCCCAATCGGCACGAGTTTCGCCGGCTTGCTCCAGGCCCTGAGCGATGACGCGGTGTTCTTCTGAACCTTGCGCAGCACCAGCAAGCACTGGTACCAGACCAGACAAGAACTCAAAAACCACCGTCCGCGCTTTTACTACCTCGTCAGGCGAAATCTTGAGCACATCGAGCTTGCCGACGAGTTCGGCGCGAAGCGCGAGAACCGCCTTGGTGAGTTCTCCCACCAATTGCAAATGTCGATCCAAACGGCTGGAGAGTTGTCCTAATGAACTCATACAATGCACGCCTCCTGCGGCTCGGCCTCGGTGTCGTCAGCCGCGCTTGGGTTGGTGACAATTTCGCGAAGCCGCTCGTCGCTCCACCGAATCGTGACGGGCAGCGAGATTTCAATGTCGGGAGCATTCCAATTGAGGTGGGTCAATCCATACGCATCCTCGGCGATGCGGCGGATGTCCAGCGCACCGGCTTCAGGGTTGCGCGCCACGCGGAGCAACAGCGTTCCCGCTGTGCGGCCCTGCCTGTCCCAACGGCCGGGTTGACCGGTGGGAGTCAGAATGGCTTCGGATTCATTCAGGATGAGATGGCTGCCCGGCATCGGGTTCTCCAATGAACTGCTACCGTCGTTGGCGACCGTGAACAACCGCACCGGCAGATGGCTCTTGCGGACTTCCACCACGCCAATCCGAGCATCCTTCGCGAGCGTGCCTTCGTCCCGCAATTCGGCGACTGCCTCCGTAATGGCGAGGTCTTCATTCGACCACCAGCGCCCATCGCGGTGAACGACCAGGCTGTTCAACGGGACGCCAAGCCGCTTGGCCTCCCGCACCCCAATCTTGAACTGGTCGGCCAGTTGGACGCGGTCAATCTTCTCGGTCAAGCCTCGCCGCCGAAGCTGTTCTCCCTTTTGCACCCACACGTTGCGGCCTCCTTTGCCACAAACGAAAACGTAGATGACTTGATTCGCCAGAACGTCCACACCCATGTAGAAATCGTAATGAAGGGGCTTCGCCAGAACCCAGGGTTGGAGACCTGCCGCCGTGAGAATGCCCAGAGCAAGGTTTCGCAAGCGGCTCCCGCCCACGGCCTGCTCGTCGCGCGCCACGCGCAGAGCCGTCCGCTCACGGACACATTGCGAGGCGAGAGAACTGAGTCGGCGCTTCAACAAGTCGTAAACCTGATCCCGCAATGGGTCCGCCAAAAGTACGACAGGCAGGAACGTGCCATCATTGTCGCGAACAAGCTCGTCCGCCGCCGCGAGTAACCCCGCGCCAGCACCGGGTTGCTTGCCCAGCGGGTAGGAAATCTGGCGGGCAATGCGCGGAGTCACACCGCAAAGCTCCTTGATTTCTTCACTCAATCTGAGGCGCAGTTTGTCGCGGACGCCTCGTTCCAAATTGTCCGGATATAGCAGCACCAGGTCCGGCAGACTTTGCCCGGAAAATGGTCCGTGCTCATAGAGCATCTTCGTCTTGTTCTGACGATAGAGGTTGTAGGCTTCCTCGACGGGAAGCGATGGGTTCACAGAAAGCGTTTTGCCATCGCCGAATTCAAGAACTGGCGCCGGGAAGACGGAACGATCCGTTGCCTCCATGAAGCTCTGCCCGATCTTCAGTTGGCTACCAGCAAACCGGACTTCACCCAAGTCCTTCAGAAACGTGCGAATGACGCTAACCCGCTCCTCTGGCGACATCTGGGGCGAGACCGAGCAGTTTCTGACTTCATCCCAATCATTCGTGAACAAGGGAAAAAGCCGCGAAGCGGGAACCGCCCAAGACTCGCCCCCTTCACGGTCGCGCACGAAGACCGCTTCGTCGTTTTCCGGCACGAGCACACCATAACGCTGTTCGTAATACTCGCGAACACTCTTCCGACCGCCGTTGAACAGGAAAGTGTGCTGCGTCACCGTCTGGCCGGTGGTACCGACGAAGCGACAAGGAATTTTGACCTTGCCGTTGTCGCGCAAGAATGGGGCGCGGTCATCCGGCTCAACACGGTCGCTCAGGTGGTAATGGAGTTCCCGCTGCCGCTCCGCGTTGGAATACTTTGTGAGCGCGCGCTGTCCGCGATAGGTCGTATAGATGTCGGCTGCCAGCCAAGCCGCGCCGCCATTCAGAAAGACCACTCCGAACTTCAATCCTCGATAGGCATAGACGCTGTCTCGCTTGTTTTCCCAATTTTCCGGTTCCAGCCGGAAATAGAGATTCCAATGCTTGCGCCAATACTTGTCCGACTGAAGGCCAAACGCATCGCTGACGGCGCGTTTTACCATCTCGCCGGCCAACTGAAGTTCTTCGGCGCTCGCTGTGGCCGGGGCGACCTCGATTGTTTCACCCGTGACCTCGATGGAATACTCCTGGTCAGGAACATCCTGGACCGTCAGCACTCGTCCGACGGTCAACGAGTCCACGTCAGGCGTCAGAAACCCCGCCCACTCGAAGCGGCCCGTCGGAACGACCGCCTGCTTGAGTTCCTTCCAAAGTTGAGTGGCCCAACGGTTCAGCCTCACTGGCGTCTGCGTGTCCTTCGGAATAGCCTCGCGTACGCGGAGCACCCGCAAGCGGAAAGCCCGCTGGGGCAGGCCCGAAATCGGGAACAAAGTCGCACCAAGGTGTTTCTCACTCATAATTGGATCTCCGGTGAAAGGTTAGCACGACAGAGACGCTTGAAGTTGCATCGGCGGCACTCCTCGACGGAACCCGCGTAGTCGAGGTCGCTCAACTTCAACCGACGCTTCTCGAAATGACTCTCCCACTGCTGAGCGAGGTTCACGCTGTCTTCGATCAGCCGGAACGTTGCCGCCGCACGTTCCTCGTCCAAGTCGAACCGGAGTTCAGTCGCTTCATCGCCACCCAGGTAAATTAGGCGGCTGGTCACGCCTTCAAGCGGCAGATTCAGCCCGAGGTTGGCCCAAAGCATATAGACGCTGATTTGAATCTCGTTCTGACCCGGTTCAGCGGCAGCCGCCGGCGCTTTGCCGGTCTTCCAATCATAAATCGTGAACTCCGATCCACGCCGATGCAGAGCCAAGTCCACTTTGGTAATCACCTGGACTTTGCCCACCATAAATCCGGGCGCGTCCGCGCCCCATGCGGGAGGCTCAATCCAAATCCTGTCAGCCGTCTTCACCTTCTCCAGCAGGCCGCTTTCTCCAGCGGCCCAGCGGTGGTAGCAACCGAGCATCCGGCTGGCCTTCTCGACCAGTGGTTCCAACTGCGTCTCAGGCGGAAGCTCGTCGTATTCGTGCTCAAACAGAGCCACACCGAATTTTCCGACCGAAGCCGGCTCCTCACGGAACCGCCGCTTCTCGGAGAAAAACCAATCTCGCTGCATTCGCTGGCGCAGGGATTGGATCAATTGATCAAGCATGGACGCCTGACCGCGACGCACTTGATCAAGGTGCTCGGCGATGACCGCGTGAACGCACTCACCCTGCCACATGGGGATGTTCTTGAGCTTCTTGAGCAGGGCAACTCCACGCAACCACGGGTCCGGGCTGTTGAGACGCGCATCAGCCAAGTATTGGAAATAATACTTCCGCTCGCAGGATTGCAGTTGCTGGTCGCGGTGACACGACCAGGTCGGGCCATTGTTTGAGTTGTAAAAGCCCTTTCGCATGGCTGGTGGATTGATCTCTACTTGCCGGAACGCCCGCCCTGTTTGCCGCGCGCTGATGGCCGCGTTCGCTTGGCTTGACGCCCCGTCCGGCCATAGGCAGCCACCGGCAATCCTGCTCCGTCGGGATTCACGTCCCCAAGTAGCTTCTTAACCTTGGTGCCAGCCTGACTGGCGAGAGCGCGCAACCGTTCGGCCGCTGTAGGCTTCTTCGCGGCGATCGCTTGCGCTTCGATTCCCGCCGCACTGCCCAAGCGGGCAAGGAACGCGTCCACGTCCACTCCCTGGCTTTCCAGTTCAGCGCGCAGTTCAGTTTCTGTAGCTTCGCGGTTTTCCGCCGCAAACTCATGCAGTCGCAACGCCGCGTCTTGGTGATGCTTGTTCATGACAGTTTTCCTCACGGTTCATTTTGTTCAATACGCCTTCGGCCACAACCTTCAACAGGCGGCGCAATTCGTAGATGCGCCCGGTGGGAAGGCCGGTTTCCTTTGCGAACTCGGGCACGGTCTGCGCACCGGCCTCCAGCGCCTCGACCAACTTTCTCAACTCGCTATTTTTCTTCACCCGCGAGTTCGCATACAGCAGTTCAAAAAAACGGCCGCAGAATTCATCGCTGCGAATGGCCGCTTCTGGTCCGGGATTGCCATCCGCCACTGGCTCGAAGAACTCCGGTTCTTCGGCGCGAGTGACCTTGCCCTCTTTCAGTCGGTGCAGATTCCACAGCACGCTCTTCACCGAGCTTTTCAATTGCACCCACATGGAGGCATCACTGCTGAAATTTCGCTCGCCGCGCGAATAGGCCGCATACACTTCACAGGCCACGTCTTCCGGCGTCTTGCCGGTAGGCAACAGACGACCGTCCACCCATCCATAGTGGGCTTTGGCCCAATACCGGGCGAAAGCGAGCAGGCGAAGCCCGACCAGCTTCCAGTTGGCCTCGCAGAATTCTTGTTCGGCGTTTATCGGCTTCATGCCTTCACCAGTCTTTGGCTCACAACTCGGTCTTTTTGGGAAAAAATCTTTCACTTCAGCGCACATTTTCCGCCCCAAACCTTGCCGCAAATTCAGCCAAAGGAGGAGGAGCGGACAGGCCAACCGCCGCGAGTGCGGCAACTGGCCGGCAGCCGCGACAACTAGAACAAATACAATGAGCAATCATCTCATTCATTCAACATCGGGCCGAAGCGATGCTCCGGCACAACATCATGGAGCCTGCCAACCCGCGCCTAAATGGGCGGCAGTCGTAAACGACACCCTCGTTCTACTGCCCAGACAGCGACTCACCGCGCGGCTCATCAAACAACAGGCGGGCGTCAGCGGAGACGCAGTGCTGATTCGGGACCACGGCTCTAGCAACGACGTTCCCTTCGAGGACGAGTCTCAACTCCACCTCGCCGAAGGCAACGTATTCTACACGTTGGCAAGATGCGAAGTGAAGCCCGCAAATGGCTGTCCGGTGCCGGCCAAGTTCGCATTCGTGGTGAACGACCAGGTCGAGCAGACCCTCGCCTCGCGTCAGACGGGGCGGTCCATTCGCGAACTGTTCGGCTTCGCGCCATCCGCCCGATTGTTCCGCGACTACGAATCTCCCAACGACTCTGCCATCGGTCTCGACGACGCAGTGGAGTTCACCGATGGCCCCGTGTTCTACACTCGCCGCACCGGGGTTGGGCTGAACATCATCGTCAACAAGCAGACGTTCGGCGAAGCGGATGGGGTGAAGGAACGCATGACCGGTCGAGAGATTGCAGCACTCGTCAGTCCGCAGCCCGATGTGACGGAAGTCACCCGACATAAAGGAGTCGAGCGGATTCCTGTCGGCTTGGCGGAGTCCGTGGACATCAAAGGTTGTGAAGAATTCAGCGTCATTCGCACGAACGTCGTTGGCGGATTCGAGCCGCCGAGGGTTCAGAAAGAACTGACCAGTCTCCGAGAAAATGGCGGTGAGGTCACGTTGGTCGAATCGCCCGTTCCTTGCGTGGTCTATCATCGGTTGCCTGCGCGCAAGGGGTATCCGCATCTTGCGGAATCCGATGTACTGGTCGCGATTCCGGCCGCGTATCCCGGAGTGATGCTGGACGGCGCTTTTCTTCCGTCCGGCTCACCCTTGCTCGGTCGGGTGGAAGGCTCGCCGCAAGGCCAGACCGTGCAAGCGCTGGGGCGCACCTGGCAGTTGGTAAGCTACCACCCCCACAACGGAGGTGGCGGGCCGCCGTGGAACAAGGACCGGCACGGCCTGCATACCTACTACACCGAAATCCTGTCGTGGATTCAACGCGCACGAGTCTGATGAAGCCGATCCGATTGAATCAAAACGGTCGCGAAGCACTGTGGCGAATCACGGACGCCGACCGGGAGAAGCTGTTCCGTCTGCTGTTCAAGCGATACCCGAACAGTGAATGGGGCACCTTCTTCCGGTTTGGCTATCGTCGCACCCAATGGGGCGTCCTCATCACTTGGGTTGATTCACTGAACCCTGAGCCGGGCGACCTTGACCGAAGCAGTCCCCTCGTCGAGTTCCGGCCCCAGTACATTCGCCGCGCACTGGCAGGGTTGGAATCGGACACACTCGGCGTCGGCGTCATTCATTCGCACCCGCAGGACTGCGCGCCAACGCCAAGTCAGGCGGACGATGATATGGACGGATATTTCGCCGAGGAATTTGAACGGTTCGGCGACGGGCGACCTTATGCAAGCCTCGTCTGCGCACGCAACCATGTTGGTGAACTCTCGTTCACGGGCCGCATCTTCGATAAAGGAGACTGGCTGCCTGTGACGGCCAACTTCTGCGTTGGCGAGTGGTTGCAGCGGGTGAAAGCGTGGCAGAGAACCCATTTAGGCCTCGCACTCACAACTGATAACACGGGGAAATCTGAAACAACTTTGGAACGGATCAGCGAACTTCTCGGCGAGCACACGCCTCAACGACTACGCGATTGCGTTATTGGAGTCGTCGGATGCAGCGGCACCGGCAGCCCCGCCATCCACACGCTCGCGCGTGCCGAGGTTGGCGAGCTTGTGCTCGTTGATCCAGGTCAGTTCAAGCCCTCAAATCACCAACGCAACCACGCCAGCAGGCATTCGGACCTTTCGACAAGTCCCTCTCCATCCAAGATTCGACTCGCCGCGCGTTTTGTCCGGGAACTCAGCCCGAGAACCAAGGTCACCGCTTTTGTTGGGGACGTGCTGGATGAAGCCGTTTTGGATGAGCTTCTCCGCTGTGATGTGATTCTCGGTTGCACTGACTCGAATTACGCACGCGCCGCTCTAGGCGACATCGCCAACCATTACCTTGTGCCAGTTCTGGATCTCGCGGTGCAGATGCGCGCAGAGCGAGGGAAACTGCAAGAGCAGATCGGGGAGCTTGCGTGCTACCAGCCTGGATTGCCCTGCCCGTGGTGCCGGGGAAGAATCAGCGTGAACGGAATCCGATACGAAACTGCCACTGAAGCCGAACGGGAGTTTGCCGTCACCGCAGCCGCGGCGGCGGAATTACGCGGTGTGGATGGCGCTCAGTATTGGGGGGGCACGCCGCCCCGAGAACTCGCCGCCGGATACCTTACCACCGTTGTCGGCGCGATGGGTGCGGGGTATGCGCTTAACTGGCTGCTTGGTGCCGCCCGAATGCCCCACGACCGATTTCAGTTCGATCTCGGCACCAAGTTCCTTGGCGTCGCCGACGACATTCGTCAGCCTCGCCCCGACTGCTCCTGCGTGCGTGCGACGGGGCGATCTGACCAAGGGCGAGCAGACCGCAGCATCTCCCGTCCGTCTCACTTGCCCCCGCCGATCCGATTCAGTAGTCTTGAATCGCTGCCAGTGGCAGCAATGTGATGATGTAACAAACAATCTATATTTCGCGTCGCAACGGCTCGGTCCACGAGAAAACCGCGAACTTTCATTGAAGGACGAGAGAGCCGCCGAAGCACGCGCCCAATCGGGCGCGGCTTGGCGTGCTTCTCTCAAAGGCGCTTCGCGGTGCCTCTCGTGGGTGCGCGTTGAGTTCGCGCCCCTTCTTTTCTTTTTGTGCATAACTCAGCGTTGTGCTCCGTCCAACGAATCGGTAATGGATTGTTTTCGGAAGGTGGGGGCGGTTTAAGCAGTAACGGACGCCTGTGAGCGCCACCGTCCAGCAAAGTCGATTCCGCAACGGTCAACTTCGCGAGAAGTCGCCCGTCACACGGGGTCGCAGGCATGGGGTCGCACGGACCTGGCACCCCAATGGCGCCCTCGCCACCGAGCAACACTTCAAGAATGGTCTTCTTCACGGTCGCTGCCAGCAATGGGACGAGTCGGGCAAGCTGCTCGGCGAATTTGTGATGTGCCAGGGGACCGGCGTTCAGCGCGAATGGCACGACAACGGGCAACTCAAGATAGAGGTTTCGACCGTCGGCGGGCGATTCTGCGGTCGCAACCGAATCTGGCTTCGTGACGGGACACTCATCTCCGAGCGGTTCTACCTGAACGGCAGACAGGTAACGTCGGCCCGATACGCCAAAGCGGCGGCAAAAGACGAATCGCTTCCACGCTACGCGGAGAAGCCGGTACGGCTTCCGAAGAAATCACAGACGACGACGCGGCGAATCCATCGGACGTTCGTTGAGGGCGTTTTGGAGAAGCCGGGGCAGAAAGAGGCTCGCTCGTGGTTCAGCGGCGGTGCCGATGCAAAACGCGGACGCTCGCTCGGGCGCTTTCGCTCGGAACGGAGCGCCGTCGCCTTCATTGAATCCCTTTACGCTGCGGGCACCCCGGAGGTGATCGTACCCGGCATCTACCGTGACAAGCGGGGCAACGAGTACGCGGACGGGTTGCTCGTCCGCCTGCCGAAATCGAGAACCGTGCGCGGTTGCATCCGCCGGTTGTGTGCGACGCTCCGCCGCCGTTCGCTCGGCGTCGTTCAGCCTGACCGCGACATCGGCGAAACACATCTCTACCTCTCGATGGAGTAGTTCAGCGCACGGCCAGGCAATCGCGCGTGTCGTCCACCACCAGCACGCCGCCTGATTGACGGCCGGCGAGCAGGCACTCCGCAACGGCATCGCCAACGAGCTTCTCCACCGCATCACGCATCGGACGTGCGCCCAGTTTCGGGTGAAACCCTTTCCTCACGAGAAACGGAAGGACGCTCCCGTCGAGTTGCAGAGCGTGACCGCGGCCCGTAAGGAACTCCACTTCCCGCGCGATGAATTTCTGCGCGATCTCCAACTGGTGTTCGTAG
The DNA here is from genome assembly GCA_044230345.1 of Limisphaerales bacterium. Taxonomy (GTDB): domain Bacteria; phylum Verrucomicrobiota; class Verrucomicrobiia; order Limisphaerales; family JADJPG01; genus JBGARF01. The sequence continues at coordinate 152,556 of JBGARF010000021.1, read as the reverse complement.
CTCAGACGATGAAACACGAGCTTCTCTGAAATGCGCGCGAACACTTCCGGGCGAAGCGCCTGTTGCGCGCGAGTGAGGACGTGGCGTTCGAGCGTCGCTTCGCTGGAATGCTGAAGGCTCATCAACTCGGCGGAACCAATGTTCGTGGTCATCACAATGTAGAAGCCGGAGAAGTCCAATGTCTCGCCCGTGGCGATGGTGATGCGTGCGGCGTCGAGCAGTTGAAGGAACAAGTCCATGATTCGCGGATGCCCCTTCTCGATTTCATCGAACAGCAGCGTGCCCTCGCTCGAGTTCTCGCGAATCGCTCCGAAGAATCCGCGTTCGCCCAGCTTCGCGCCGAGTAACAGTCCGAGCGCTTCCTGATTCTGAAACTCCGACATGTCGAAACGAAACAACCGGCCTGGCCCGAACAGATGGTTCGTGAACACGACGGTCACTTCCGTTTTGCCAACACCAGTCGGACCGAGCAGCAGGAAGCTTCCACGCGGCCTTCCCGGTTTGCACAAGCCAAGTTCGCCGCGTTTCAGCGTGGAGACGATGCGCGGCAAGGCGTGGGACTGACCGCGGATTTCGCGCGGCAAGAGCGAGTCCAGTTCGTGGAGTTTGGTGAGTTTCGTTGCGTCCAAGGCCGTGTTCATGCCCTTTCCATTACCACGGACTTACCTGCATTTTGTGTATCACATACATCTTCGCGAGGCGCGTTGGTGATTAGCTGTCGTCCGTGATTGGCGGAGACCCGCTGGTCCGAGAAACGAAACAACATCATCAACGCCTATGAAGATCAAAACCAAGTTCACTCCTCGCACGCTCGCCCGGCTCCGCACCTTCGGACTCGTCGTGGCGATGCTCGCCCTCAACACGCCGTCGCTCTTCGCGCAGGCGTTCAGTTCGACCGAACTCAAGACCGGCATCAGCAACACGCTCGCCGTGATCATGATGTTCGGGTTTGTCCTCGGCATCGCCGCCGTAATCGCGGGCGGGTTTGCCATCCGGCGCGGTGACGTGGATCAGGGCAAGATGTCCATCATCGGCGGTGCCATCATCGCTGCCGCCCCGGCCGTCATCTTCGCCTTCTTCAAAATCTTCGGCCTCGACGGGAACAGCTCTGTCGGAGTCGGCAACTTCTGAGCATCCCTCTGCGCAATGTCACCCGCCGATTCATCCACCATGAAGACCGACCTTCGCCTGACCGACACCAATGCCGCCTCCGACTCCAAAGGCCGCACTTGGGGTCTCGAAGGGAATCTTTTCTGGTGGGTGGTCGGCGGGATTGGCGCAGGCATCATTCTGTTCTTCCTGCTCATCGTCGGTTTCAAGGCGGGGCTGATGACTTCGTTTGGCTTCGCGGTCGTGCCGGTGCTGCTCTGTCTGGCCTACATCTTCGGGCTGCGACAGGGCAAACCGCCCGGTTACGACCGCGACTGCCTCGAATACATCCTGTCGGGAAAGGGGTTCGGCCCTGAACTGCGGCAACCGGCGTTCGCCAAACACCCACTTGCGGAGAAGTAAGCCATGAGCCGCTTGATTCTCGCCCAACTCAACGACGCCGAGAGCGCGCTGCGGGAGAACCTTCACCGCCACGACCTCGACCCGACCGCTCGCGCGCACATGGAACGAGCGTTGAGCCACACGCGCGAGGCGTACATCGCGACGAACGAAGTCGGAAAGGCCCGCACGGTGCAACGATTGGTAAGTGATTTGGAAAAGGTCGAACGCCTGACCGAGAAGCTCCGCAAGCACCAGTCCCCCGAAACAGTTGTCGTGAAACCCATTCGCATCTGAGCCATGTCTGAACGCGCACCCAACGGTTACTTCATCCGCGATCTGATCGTCTTCAATCACCTGCGGCGCGGCGGCTACGTGTCGAAAGGATTCGTCTTCGAGGCACCTGACCTCACGAATTCGCCCGTCGCCGACCTCAACGCCTTTCAGGACCAGCTCTGTCTCCTGCTCGCGTCCCTCAATGAAAACCAGCGCCTCCAGGTTCAGTACTTCTGCGATTCCGACTACAAGGGGGAATTGCTGCGCTACCAGCAGGAGACGGAGCGGTTCACGAACGTCTGGACGAAGCGGGCGCGTAACGAACGCTTCTCCCGCTACTGGTCGGCCATGTCGGAGCGCAAGCTCCGGCGCCAGCGCGTCATCCTCTACATCTCCCGCACGTTGGAGAATACCCCGAAGGCGTTTCAAACCGCCGCCGCCCGGCGCGACTACTATTCCGTCCTGCTCGACCAGCTTCAATCCGAGTTTGAGCATGTCCACCGGCTGCTCATCGAAATCTTCGCGTCGGCCGGCACACGCGTTCTGCCCATGTCGGACCTCGACCACTATCGTGACTACAAGCGGTTCTTGAATCCCTCATTGAACGACCGATTTGAGTACGACGCGGCGGACGGCTTCTCGCCCGAGCTATCGTTGCAGGAGAATTGCTGGCACAGTGAAGGCAACGGGCAGTCGGATTTCGGATTCTTCCTCGACGGCCACTATCACTCGCTCATCGTTCTGACCCGCTGGCCGCGCACGACCTATCCGGGAATCATTCAGCGGCTCACGAATCTGCGCCTCCTCGATTACACCATCACCGTCAACGTGGACCCGCTGCCGGTCACGAAGGAAATCAACAAGGAAGAAAAGGAGCACGACCGCGTGGCCGGCGACTACGCCAGTGAGAAGAAGATTTCGTTGCTCACCGTGATGGAGAAGAAGCAAAAGAAAATCCACGCGCTGATGCAGGGGCAAACCATCCCGTTCAACGCGATGCTCGTCATCCGGGTGTGGGACAAGACCCGCGATGGGCTGAACGCGAAGTCTGGGGCCATCAAGAACGCCGTGAACTCAATGAACTCGGCGCAGTATTTCGAGAGCAACCTGCCGAGCACGTCGAAGAATCTGTTCTTCCAGACCTGGCCCGGCTGGACCTGGGGTCGCTACGAGCATCGGAAGCTCTACTCCGAGCATCGTTACCTCGCTGACATGCTGCCGGTGACGAGCACGTTCACTGGACACCTCGCCACAGCCGAGGCGATTTACGAAGGACCAGCCAGCAATCTCATCGGCGTCGAGACGTTCTCCGGTTCGGACGACAACAAAGCACCGCAGCACGCGGTATTGCTCGGCATGTCGGGTGCGGGCAAGTCCGTCACCGTCTGTGATCTGCTCACGCAGACCGAGGGCTACTTCGGTTACACCGTCATCATTGAGGAGGGATTGAGCTACGGCATCTACACGCAGACGGTTGATGAAGACGCGCGGCCCATCATCATCCATCCCGACGGCGACCTGACGATCAATTACCTCGACACGAAAGGGCTGCCGCTCACGCCGGACCATCTCTCGGCCGCGACCGCTTTGGCCGCGCGCATGATTGGTACGAGCGCCCAGGAGGATAAACAGATGCTCCGGCAGGCGCAGATCGCCAAATACATCAACCTGCTTTACGAGGATGCATTTCAGGATTGGCAGAAGAAACGCCACGACCAGCATCTCGCGATTGCCCGCCACGCGATGGCGTTGCAGCAGTTCCGGGCGGAACGGATGCCGCCCGGAGCCACCACGCTCGAAACTTTTGCGGACTTCCGCGACTGGAAGGCCAGCCACCCCAACGAGGCCGAGAACTACCAGCGTCAAATCGAAGAAGCTGCCGCGCTGAAGTTCCTCAAAGAACCCCGCACCAGCAAGGAAGTCCGCAACCTCGCTTTCGCCTACTTCGCGCCGGAGGAGTTTCCCACGCATCGGATGCTGCAAGAATTGATGATGCTCGATCCGATGGGCGCGGAGCGCGACCAGATCATGGAAATCGCGACCTTGCTGCTCCCGTGGTGTCGCGATGGCAATTACGGCTGCCTGTTCGACGGCACGAGCAACCTTTCGCTCACCGGCAAGATCGCCCACTTCGAGTTGGGCTACATCCCGGAGAGCGCGAAGGAACTCAAATCCGCCGCTGGATTCCTAATCACCAATCACGCCCGCAAACACATCATGACGCTGCCACGCGCGGTACGGAAAAGGAATGTGTACGAGGAAGTCGCCCGCTTCCTCGACATTCCCGGCGGCCAGGAGATCGTTCAGGAATCCTACGCGCAGCTTCGGAAGTTCAATTGCTGGAACATTTCCATCGTGCAGCAGTACGCGCGGTTCAAGCAGTCGCGCATTCGCTCCGCCGTGTTCGGCAACAGCCGCCAGTTCTACATCATGCGGCAAAACGACCGGGCGGACCTCGATGACATGGGCCGCGACATCGCGCTGCCGGAAGTCACACAGCACGCGATCATGAACTACCCGCTGCCCGACCATCAAACCGGCCAGAAGTATTCGCCGTTCACGTATCTCCACACGGATTCGACCCGTAATCTTTGCGGCACTGTCCACAACGTCGCCTCACCCGAGATGCTCTATTGCTCGTCATCGAGCGGGGAGCACTTCGACAAGCGCGCCCGTGAGTTGAAGGCCAGCACTAGCATCGTTGAGGGCATTATCATTCACGCCAACCGCCGTTCTTCACCGGCGCCGGAAATCACAACCTCACGTTTATGAAAATCAAAATCACCATGCTTACTCAAATCGCCGTGCTCGCGACCGTCGTCGGCTTGTTCGCAAGCTGCGCCGCGACCCGCCCGATCGGCGACACCGTGCTCGGTGCCGGCGGTGCGTATCTCGGCCACGAGTTGTCAGATGGAAACCCCATCGCCACCGCCGCCGGAGCCGCTGGCGGTGTGCTCTTGAGCGAGGGAATGCACTACCTCGCCAAGAAGGAAACCCAAAAGGCTTACGCCGCAGGCTACGACAAGGGCAAAAGCGACGCCGTGAAGCAGCAATACTGGCTCTACGTATCGCTCCAGCGGCAGCGCAATCGCGTCAGCAACGTCCGCTTGTATCCGGTGCAACTGCCGGAGCAGCGCATTGACGGTGTGACGTTCCAACCAACCACCAAATACCTCCGCATCGAGGAATAACCAAAGGAAGCACCATGAGAAAGACCATCGCACTTGCAATCCTAACGCTGACGCTCGCGTCGTCGGTCCGTGCTCAGTGGATCGTTTTCGATCCCACGAGCAACATCCAGTCAATCCTCAACACCGCGCAGGAGATCGCGAAGTTCGTTGAGATGATCCAGAATCAGGTGGAGCAGATCGAGCAACTCACCGAACAAGTCCAGACGCTCAATCACTATGTTGACCTGTTCGGCGACCCGTCAAAGTTCGCGCCCGCTTCCATTGCGGCACTGACTGCCGACCTGAAGAAGACCGAACTCGGTGACACGTTGACTGACCTCCAAACGGCCGCGAATGCGGCAACGGCAATGGCCTACACCGGAGCCGGTTTGTTCCAGGCAGTTAACGAACAGTTCACCACGCCCAACGGCGCGACGGTTCAGCGACGAGATCAACCGTATCGCCCCATCGCGGCAGTTCAGCAGACCACCGACAATTATCTCGACGTGTCCAAGGACGCGGCGAGTCGCCGTGTGGCGCTGAAGAGCGAAATCGCCAAAACGACTGACGCCCTCAAGGCCGCGCAGACGGACGCCGAGGTGCAGAAGCTCACAGGCGTTCTCATCGGCCTGTCCGCTGCGCTGAACAACACCGATTACGAAATCAGCCAGGCCACGTCCGCCGCGCTGGTGCAGGACATCGCGAATCGCTCGGACGCGCAGCGGCAGGTTGAAGCAAGGAAGGAACAGCAACACGCCGAGTTCACCGAAGCGGTGGACAAATACGGCAAGACGTTCCGGCTGCTCAACGCGCCGGTGAAGTTCCCGACTCCCTAACCTTCATCGTCCCGACGTATGGCACCCTTCGAGAGCATCTTCCCCACGTTCCTGCAAAAGTGCGCCGAGCTGCACGAGTTGCTGCGCATCGTGGCGTTCATGCTCTTCATCGTCGGGACGATCCTCTTCGTCTTGCACGGGTTCTCGGCCAAGACGCTCACCCTCCATCTCGTGCGCCTGCTCGTGCTCACGGCATTGCTCGTGATGTTGCCCCAATGGGGCAACCAGGCGCAGGAGCTTCTTCAAACTTCCATCCTCAACGGACTTGGCATCGACCCGGCCAACGTGCAGGACCAATACAACCAACTGCTCGTCGTGAAACGCGACACCGGCAATGACCGCTCATGGTGGGACATCCTCGGCGACCTCCAGGGGTTCAGCGTCGAGTTGCTCATCTCGGGCATCCTCTGGTTGCTCGGCCACTTTGCTTCATTGCTCCTGTTTTGGGCCTACATCTTCCAGAAGGTAATCCTCTACACCGGCTACGCACTGTCACCCCTGCTCATCGGCTTTATGGCGATTCCGCCGCTGCGTTCCATCGGCAGCCGCTACCTACTGAACATCGTCGGGGTTCTCATCTGGCCGCTCGGCTGGGCGGTTGCCGCCATCATCACGCAGGGAATTCTGGATTTCATGACGGACCCTTCGCTCCGGTTTGTTGACCCAACAGCGTCGGCCTATTCGCTGCAAGCGTCGCTCGGAGCGGTCGTGCTCGCCTTCTGGCTGGCGTTCAGCACCGTCGCTGCGCCGGTCGTCATTCAAAAAGTTCTCACCTACGGCGCACTGGCTGGCGGGCCGCTCATCGCGGGTGCGTTCGGCAGCTTCTTCCAGACAGCCGCCACCACCGCAGGCGCGGCGGCTGTCGCCTCCACTGCTGGCCTTCCGATCTTGACCGCCGGGGCGGCAGGCATGGCCGCTGTCCTCAGCACCCTGTCAACCGCCGCCGGCCAAGGCAGCGCGGGCGCCATCATCATTGCGGGTAGCGGACTCCCTCCACGCAGCGCCCGTGGCCGCCCCGGCGACGACATCACCGGCGACAAAGCTGTCCGCGAACTCATCGCCAAAGGCAGAGGCAATTACTACTGACCGATTATGGAAACCGTCGAACTCACCCCACGGCAGACGCCGACCAACAATGGGTCGCCCGGCGTCCGTGCGCCGCGCAAACGATTCGATCCAACACAATTGTTCGCCCAGCGCGACCGTCTCCCGTGGTTCTGGTTTTTCGTCGCCGTCGCCGTAACCGTCGGCGCGGCGATTGACCGCTTGCACCTGGTCAATCAATTCAAGCAGCGCGAGCGAGTGGTCATCATCGACCCGGCGCAGACCTACTACATCAGTCCATTACTGCAATTTCAGGAGGCCAAGGAACTCCATGCCCAACAGGCCGAACTCGCAGCGATGACGTTCCTCAGCCGGAACCCGAAGGAATTTGACCATCCCGATCTGCTCCGGCAGGTATTTCTGAAACCGGCGTTGGAGAAGGCGCAGGAGCATCGCTCGCGCGAAGCCGTTGAGTTCCGCGCCAAGCAGCTTCATCAAAAGCCGGAGATCGCCAAGATCGAGATTCTGGCCACGCGCGAAAACGAAGTGCTCGCCAGCGTGTCCGGCCAGGTGATTCGCACCGGCATCTTTCAGGAGAAAGTCTTCAACGAGGCGTTTGGCTTCAAGCTCACGCTCCGGCTCATTCGCAATCCCAACATGGCCATGAACGGCCGCTTCCCGACTGCGGTCGGTGACTTCAAATATGAAATCAGCAAGTAGCCTCCTGTTGCTCGCGGTGACGGTTGCTCTCGCCGAGCCGCCTGAAGCAGTTCAGCGCGTTACGCTCGACGAGCGCGTGGTTGTCACCGTGCCGGTCGCCACGAACCGGGTGACCACCATCAGCTTTCCCGGCCCCATCGCGGCAATTGACGCCGTGGGTGTCAGTGCCGATCCGAAAGTGCCCGGCCAGTTTCAACTCGCGCACACGAAAGGTTCGTCATTTCTGTCCGTGCGCGCAGCCGCGCGAAAGGCAGCGACGAATCTGAATATCCGTTGGAACAAGAAGACCTACGTCTTCGAGTTGGTGGAGAGCGATACGCCGGTGCTGGCACTGAATCTCGAAGATCGCGCAGCCGCCGAGGTAGCGCAGCCGGCTCCGGTGGTTTCGCCGACGAGGCTGCTTGCGTTGCTCGACAAGGCGAAAGCGTTTCCACTGCTCAAGCAGCACCAGCCGGAAGCCGTCGCGCAGGCGGAAGCGAGAACTTTCGCCGACAAGCCGCAGATCACCGATTTCAACGATTACGAAATCCGCGTCGAGGAAGTGTTCCGATTTAACCCGGAGGACTCGCTCGTCTTTCACATCACGCTGCGAAACAAGTCCGAACAGGAGATTCGCTATCGCCCGGAGAGCTTCACCGTCCGCGTCGGCAACCGCATCTATCGTCAGTCCGTGAGCGATGCGCCGGGCGTGTTGCCGCCGATGTCGCAGAGCACGGTCTATTTCGCCGTCACCGGAACACCGGACGGCGGGCGCAATGAACTTTCGCTCAAGAACGAATTCAGCGTGTTCGTGACGCGGCTGACGCCGCCACCAGCGTTGCCGACGCCAAGTGCTGAACCGGTGCCCACGCGACCGGAGGAGAAGCAGCCATGAAGCCGCGCGACCTGCTCAATTTCTTCAAGACCAAAACCGGCAAACTGGTCTTGTTCGTCATTATCTTCGGCGGCGGGCTGATGCTGTTCAGTGCCATTCGGGACAAGAGCGGAGCACACGCGATTCGCACCGAGCCTCTGTCTCCCATTCGCACCAACGACAAGCCGCAGACGGTTCAAACGGTGGAGCGGCCAATGGAACTCTTTCGTCCGCCACAACCAAAACCCGAACCGCCACCGCCGCCACCGAAGACGAATGAGCCACCGAAAACTGTTGCCGAAGCGCCCAAGCCCGCACCACAGCCGCCACCGCCACCACCACCCATCAGCTTGTTCGCCGACGCGACCGCAGGTGTGCCCGAACCCAAAACGCCCGGCACGCACTACGCGCCCTACGGTCGGTTGATCCCATGCCAGACTGTCATCACGGTGGACTCCGCTTCGATTCAAACTCCCATCGTCGGCCTTATCACCGAGGACATCTATCATGCCGGCCGGCTCGTGATACCCGCAGGCACCGAGGTTCATGGCACGGCACAGACCGACCGGCATCGCGAGCGCATCGCCAGCGGCGGGACTTGGACACTAGTTTGGCAGACCGGCGAAGAACTTCGCCTCAAGGGTGTCGCGCTCGACCGGGAGTTCTCCGGTGAACAAGAGGGTTGGGGCATCACCGATGGCAGCGCCGGTTTGCGTGGGAGGATTCTCAAGACCGACGACCTCGCGGAAATCAAACTGTTCGCCGCGACGTTGCTCAGTGGCGCGGCGGCGGCGCTGACCGAGAAGGAAACAACCATCCTCGGCTCGATTGACAGTCGCTCGCTTAACAACGCGCCGCTAAAGGGCGCGCAGGACGTTCTCAAGATTTACTCCCAACGAATCCTCGAAGCGATTCAGCGTGACGGTTTCTACGTCCGAGTCGCCAGCGGGAAGCAGTTTTACCTCTACGTCGTGCAAACCATTGACCGCTCGGAAGCCATCATTGGTGGGACGGCGAAGCCGTTTGCCGAGGAGCAAATCACTGCCGCCAGCTCGCCGAACGAACCGTTGCCTCCATTTGGTTCTGTCCCGCCAGCGCCGTCACCTTCCGCTTCCAATCTCAAACCAGGTTCTCAGCCATGAAATACCTCACTCTCATTCTGCTGCTCGTCGTCACGTCTTGCGCCTCGCGCCCCAAACCCCAGGTGACGATCAGGCCCATGCCCGCGCCCGCCGTGGAACCAGCCGAGTCCGTGCGCTACACGGAAATTATCCGCGCCTACCACATCGGCCGTTACGTGGACCCGAACCATCCCGACGTGATGCACGAGCAACATCCGGTTTTCCGCGTCGAAGCCTACTCTCGTTGGAACTTGAAGCCTGGCGATCCGTGCGCGCCCGGGGCAGTTCTGCTGAATCCGCCACGAGATGCGGCCTTCTCACCGCCACCCGCGAGCGACGCTCTCGCGGCGGAAATGAACCGGCAGAAGGAGGCAACCGAACGGGTAATGCGTGAAGCCTCGCAACTCGCGCGTTCCTACGAGGAACTTCAGAAAGTCATCAAGGACATGACGGTGGTCGCCAAGAATCACGCGTGGATGGGCGGTCGCATTCTCAGCGCCGAACGCCGCGTCGGCGAACTCGAAGCGGAATTGCGGAAGCTCAACGCCCCGCCCACGCCCATCACCAATGAGGTTCGATCCTCCACCCTCGAAGCGCCCGATGCGCCCAAACCATGAAGACACTTTGCCAGTTGCTCGATAGACGGCGTTGGAAGGCAGCACGCCTCCTGCGAGCCGCTGGTGAACACGGCAAATGCCGCGCAACCGCAACCATGAAAAGAATGCAACAAAGATATGAGTAGAACCAAAACACCCGCGCCACCGAGCGCCAGCGGCAATGCCGCCCCGTCCGAACCGCCCACCTACCGGCAGAACCCGGAGGTGGATGCCAAGATCGATGCCTACATCAAAGAGAACCCCAAGTATTGGGCTTACATCCAGGGGATGCCCCGTGAACGGCTGGAACGCACGCTTGTCTTAAATGAAGTGCGCGAACTCGACCGCCAGCAACGCATGAAGGAAGGCATCTTGAAGCAGATCAACAAGTCGCCGGCTCTCAAGGCCGCCTACGAAACACTGGTCAAAGACCTCCCCGAAGAACAACGCGAGGGGGTCATCGCCCAGCTTGCCCGCCAGGCGAAACGGGCCGTTGCTCGTTCGCAAAACCAACAACAGACCGCCAAGGAAGCGGTCGGTGTCTGATGCGACCTACCTCGCCACGACTTCGCTCCCCCGACTCTGGTGTTCCGGGCGACGCCTCATCTGGCGTCCGCCCGGACATCCTCGCGTCGGAAGCGAAGACGTGGCCTAGGCCGGGGAGAAGTGCTGACGCCGGCATGGCGGGCGGCCATTTGCCGCCTCGCCGTGCCCGCGTCAAATTCACGGCGGAGAGCCGCTTGCGCAGGCGTCCAGTGTGTTGCATGTTCAAACTCGGCGGACCAGCGAGCACGGATTTTGCTGATTCTCGTTGGTTCGTTCAGAACGGATTCTCCGAAAAGTTTGAGGGCCTATCATGGAACATCCCGTTCAATACTTGGCGCGCGTAACCAAGTTGCTGGATCGAATAATCGAGGAACACGGCGACCAGTTGTTCGTGGTGTTCGGGTTCATCTGCCTCGGCGTCATCGTTTGGATCTTCGCCCGCCGCCGCAAGAACCCGGTTCGCGACATCTCGGTCGTGGTTCTCCCGTTGGGAAACGCGCCCCGGCGCGAGCCGGAGACCGATCCTCCACCTTTCAGTGACCGGCCCGGCTTGTAGCCGACGCCGTGAAGGAGACGTTCATCCCAATATGTTGTGCCAAGACCGCTCACTGTTGTTTGCGACCTGAACACATGCTGACACGCCACGGAGGTGCAGATGCACCGCGACGCCAATGTCATCGGCCCAATGGTTTCTAAACTGCGCTACCAGCGCGGTTGGAGGCAGGATGAACTTGTCGCAAAACTTCAGCTTCTCGGTTGCTACATGACGCGGGACATACTGGCGAACATTGAGACACGCCGCTCGCCGGTGACCGATACGCAGATTGAATTCTTCTGCGAGGTGTTTGCGGTGAAGGTGCAAGAGTTGTTTCCAGCCCGGCCCAAGCTCAATGGGAATGGCAATGGCCGCGCGCTGGCGCTTGCCGTCCGTATCGTCACCCGCCGACGCCACCACGACGAGGATTCCAAGACCCTCGCCTGACTTGCCCGACGACTCCCTAATGACGAAACTGTTATGGCTGTTCGCCGCAAAACCAACGAATCGGACGAGCAGCTTGACCTGTTCTCAACCGCGAGACCGACTTATGACACCATTGACTCAATACGGCCGAATGGCCGAGAAACACTGGCGCGAACATTGCCCGAAAATGGTCCGCGAACTGGAGGCGAAGGGGCAGCTTCATCTGATGCTGCTCGAAGCGGAGGAAAAGACGAAAGACGAAATGGCCACGCTGCGAACGGAGTTCATGAAGCAGGGGTTGACGGCAGACCAGGCGCACCGGCGAGCGTGGGAGATGGTGAGGGAGAAATACATCCTGCTCCCGCCCGAAGAGACTTAGCCGTCGGCCACAAGTTTCCCCGTCGCGAAGAGCCGTCGAAAAACACCAACGCTTACCGCATAACCGAAGCCGACCGGTTGGGCGACGGCGGGCCGAAACAGAAGTTTCAACAAAACCTGGCTGCCATCCGTATGCAGCGGACACTCGACGCTGAGGAACGTCCCGCCACCGCCGAGGAAAAGGCCACACTGATCAAATACGTCGGATGGGGCGCGATGCCCCAGGTCTTCGACGACTACAATCGAGAGTGGCGGAAGGAACGTGTTCTTCTCTCCAACGAGCTTTCGCCCGAAGAATACGAACTCGCGCGGTCCACGACCCTCAACGCCCACTACACCGCGCCCACGGTCATCCGGGCGATGTACAGCGCGCTGGAACGCTTCGGCTTTCAGGGCGGGCGTGTGCTTGAGCCAGCGTGCGGTATCGGCCATTTCATCGGTCTGATGCCGGACGAGATGCTTCGCCGCTCCACTGTCACCGGCATCGAGATTGATCCGCTCACCGCGCGCATCGCCAAGGCGCTCTATCCCGACGCCGACATTCGGGCGCAACCGTTCGAGCAATCGAAATTAGCCGATGGATATTATGACCTCGCGATTTCCAATGTTCCCTTCGGCGACTATCCGGTTCACGATCCCAAATGGAACGATTACAAACTTCCCATCCACGACTATTTCTTTGCCGCCTCACTCGACAAGGTGCGTCCCGGCGGGCTGGTGATGTTCATCACGTCGCGCGGCACGATGGATAAGCTGGACTCGACGTTACGTGAACAGTTGTCGGCGAAGACCGAATTGCTCGGCGCAATTCGCCTGCCCAACGACGCTTTCAAGAAGAACGCCGGCACGGAAGTCACCACGGACATCGTGATGTTGCGAAAGCTCCGTGCGGGAGAATCGCCCACCGGCCCGTCGTGGAAGCAGACGGATGATTACTCCAACGATCTCGGCGAGGCATTCACGATTAACGAATACTTCGCCGCACATCCGGAAATGATGCTCGGGCAGATGCGGCTCGTGGGGCGCATGTATCGCGACAACGAGCCGACGCTTGAACCAGATGGGCGCGACCTCGCGGATGCTCTGAAAGTAGCCGTCGAGCGGCTGCCACAAAACATCTACCAATCGCAAAGCCAGCAGGTCGCCGAACCGACACTCGACCAGGCCATTCCTGCGCCTGATTACATCAAGCCGAACGCCTACTGTCTGTACGACGGCATGGTGTGCATGCGCGAGGATACCGTTCTTCGCCCTCTCTCCGACCTCCCGTCCGACATGCGGGCGCGGATTCGCAACCTGATTCCGGTGCGCGATGCCGTTCGTGAATGTTTGCGCGCCCAGCTTGACGGCAGCGGTGATGAGCGTGTTCTCGAAACTCGGCATCAATTCAACCTCGCCTACGACCGGTTCGTCGGGCGATTCGGCCCGATCAACACACGCGCCAATCAGCGCGCCTTCGACGGCGACCCTGATTTGCCGTTGCTGCTCTCGTTGGAGCACTACAACGACGAAACCAAACGCGCCACCAAGGCATCCATCTTCCGCGAACGAACCATTCAGCAACGGCAACCGATTGAAACGGCCGCCAACGCGAAAGAGGCGCTGCTCGTCACCTTGAACGAGCGCGGTCGCGTAGATCTCGACCACATGGCCGGACTGCTTGGCAAACCCGCTGACGAATTTCTGAACGACTTGAAGGGACTCGCTTTTCTCAACCCGCAGACCAATCAGTGGGAAACCGACGACCAGTATCTCTCCGGCAACGTGCGCGAGAAACTCGTCGTCGCGGACGCCGCTGCCGTAAACGACTCCGCGTTCGCGGTGAACGTCGAGGCGTTGAAGTCGGTTCAGCCCGCCGACCTGAATGCGACGGAGATTGATGTCCGTCTTGGAGCCTCCTGGCTGCCGCAGGACGACGTGAAACGGTTCGTTCACGAGTTACTCAAGGTGTCGTCGGGCGTCGAGGTGGGCCACGTTCACGCGCTCGGCACTTGGTATGTGAAAGGGGATTGGGAAGTGAAAGGTGCGACGGCCAACACCACCGATTGGGGCACGGATCGTTGCACCGCGCTCGACCTCATCGAGGACGCTCTGAACCTCAAGACGCCCACCGTCTATGACCTCGACGAGAAAAAGAATCCCGTCATCAACGCGCAGGCGACCGAGGCGGCCCGCGAGAAACAGGAGCGCATCAAGGAGCGGTTTAAGGAATGGATTTGGTCGGATGATTCGCGGCGCGAGCGGTTGTGCCGCCTCTACAACGACACGTTCAATCACACTCGGCTGCGCACCTTCAACGGCGAACATCTGACGTTGCCCGGCGCGAGCCAGGCCATCACCTTGCAGTCGCATCAAAAGGCAGGGGTCTGGCGCGTCCTGCAAACGCCGAACACGCTGCTCGCCCATGTCGTCGGCGCGGGCAAGACATTCACGATGGTCGCGTCAGCAATGGAGTTGAAGCGGCTTGGTCTGGCGAGGAAACCCTTGTTCACCGTCCCGAATCACATGCTTGGTCAGTTCTCGGCCGAACTGCTCACGCTGTATCCGGGCGCGAATATCCTCGTCGCCGGCAAGGAGGACTTCGAGGCGGCGAATCGCAAGAAGCTGTTCAGCCGCATCGCGACAGGGAATTGGGATTCCATCATCGTGACACACTCTGGCTTCGAGCGCATTCCGCTCTCCCAAGACACGCAAAAGCGGTTCTTCGAGGAACAACTTCACGAATTGGAGATGGTAAAGCGGCAGCACGCGGATTCGAGTAATCGTCGGCTGGTGAAGGAACTGGAGAAGGCGAAGAAGCGCCTCGAAGCGCGGCTGCAAGGATTGGCCGCGGAGCACAAAAAAGACAACACGCTGACGTTTGAGGAACTTGGCGTGGACCGCCTGTTCGTGGACGAAGCGCACTACTTCAAGAATCTGTTTTACGTCTCGAAGATGACGCGCATCGCGGGCTTGCCTCAGACCGCCAGCGAACGCGCTTTCGATATGTTCCTGAAGGTGCGGCACGTCCAGTCCGTGAACGGCGGGGGTGGAGTGGTCTTCGCCACCGGCACGCCCATCGCGAACAGCATGGCCGAGATGTTCACCATGCAGCGGTATCTTCAGCCGGACGAGTTGCAGAAACACAACCTGCATCACTTCGATTCGTGGGCGGCCACGTTCGGCGAGCCGGTGACGGCGATGGAGCTTTCGCCCGACGGTGCAGGCTATCGGTTGAACACGCGCTTTGCCCGTTTTATCAACGTGCCGGAGCTGATGCAGATGTTTCGTCAGGCGGCTGACGTGCAGACGGCGGCCATGCTGAATCTGCCGCGTCCGAAGTTGGAGAACGAGAAGCCTACCATCCGCAACGCTCCGCCGACACCTGAGTTGAAGGAGTTCGTTCAGTCCCTTGCTACCCGCGCCGAGCGCCTTCGCACCGCTCGCGTTGATCCGAGCATCGACAACATGCTCAAGATCACGTCCGAGGGCCGCAAGGCCGCGCTGGACATGCGGCTCGTTCGCGCGTCAGCCCCGGATGAACCGAGTGGCAAAGTGAATCTCGCGGTCGAGAACATCATCCGCATCTGGACAGAAACCACCGATCGGCGTTGCGCCCAACTGGTGTTCTGCGATCTCTCGACGCCGAAGGACCGAGGGTTCTCGGTTTATCGCGACATGGCGGACAAGCTTCAGGCGCGCGGTATCCCGGACAGCGAAATCGCCTTCATCCAGGACTATGACAGCGATGCGTCCAAGCTCGCGCTGTTCAAGGAAGTCCGCGCCGGTAAGGTGCGCGTGCTGTTCGGCAGCACGCAGAAGATGGGTTCGGGAACGAACGTGCAGGAGCGTCTCATTGCCTTGCACCATCTCGACGCGCCGTGGCGTCCTGCCGACGTGGAACAGCGCGAGGGACGCATTCTTCGGCAGGGCAACAAGAATCCCGTCGTGAGCGTGTTTCGATACGTCACCGAAGGCTCATTCGACGCCTACATGTGGCAGACCTTGGAGACGAAGGCGAAGTTCATCGCCCAGGTGATGACCGGCGACATGACCATTCGCCGCGTTGAAGACCTTGACAGCGCCGCACTCACGTACGCCGAAGTGAAGGCCATAGCTTCCGGCAATCCGCTGGTCATCGAGAAGGCCCAGGTGGACGCCGAGTTGATGCGGCTCACGCGCCTGCGTTCCGCTCATGCCGAGGAGCAATACCGCATCCGCAGCAATCTGCGCCACGCCCGCGACGACGCGGAGACTTCCACTGCGCGCCTCACGAACCTCCGCCTCGACATCGGCGCTCGCGAGGATACGTCCGGTGACAACTTCCGCATCGAACTTGATAGTGAAGTCGTCACGAACCGGGGAGTTGCCGGTGAATTGATCATCCGCCGCGCTGAGAAGCTCAAGGGGCGCAGCGGCGATGACGTACGCGTAGGTCGGTTCGCGGGTTTCGACTTGTTCATCCGTGTCGGCTTTATCGGCGACCCCGACTTGGTGGTGCGCGGCAAGAACACGTACGCCGCCAAGGTTACGGACACGGCTCTCGGCACGATTCGCTCGCTCGAATCCACGGTGCAGGGATTTGAGGAACGCGCCGGCAAGCTCGAAGCTGCGATTGGAGACGCGCGAAAGCGTGCGACCGAACTCGAAGGCCGCGTCGGAGCGGCGTTCGACCGCGAGGAGCGTTACCAAGAATTGACCCGACGACAGAGTGAGATTGAGGAAAAGCTCGACCTTACAAAGAACCAAGCCCCCAGCCAGGTGGAATCGTCTCCGTCCGACGAAACCACCGAAGCGCCGACCGAAAAGCAAACCATCAAACCGACCGTTCGCCCCAAACGGCAATCCAGCATCCGCGTATGAGCACCAAACTCGATCAAATCGGCCTTCGCCTTCGCAAACTTCGACAGGACCGCCGCAAGTCCCAGCATGTCCTCGCCGCCACGCTGCACGCCTTCAACGTCCCCATCACGCGCGACATGCTCGCGAACTGGGAGACGTGCCGAAGCGATGTCCCCGCGCGTTTCATTCCCTTCCTCGCCTACGCGCTCGATGCAGAAGTCACCGACTTCCTGCCGAACCTCAACCGGCATCACGTCAATGAGCTTGTGCGCGGGCGCATCGCCATCGAACCGCGCATGAGGGAAAGCGGTCGCAACCACCACGCCGTTTTCTCCGCTCCGAAGACTCCGCTGCGCCAACCGCGTGGCCGTCGCGCCGCATCAAGTCCGAACTGACTGCGGGCCTTCCGTCTGCCCGTCGTCGCGCGACGTTCCGCTCCGGGCCAGCCGCACCACACGCGCGTCCCCGCCCTCCGCTTCACTTCCGCCTTCCGCCGGCAGACCGAAGTTAGGAGTCAACTGGCTGGACAAAACACAGCTATACGTAGTCCATACGAGTCGGTTGCCAATCCAACGACGGATTAAATTCGGGTCGAATGGTGTAGGGCGGCGGCGCAACGTCTGCGAGCAGGCTTCGACCAAAGCGAGCCAGCACGCGGGTCTGCTCAGACTTGGACAGCGAAGCCCACCATTTGGGGGAGACGACCAAATTCTCAGACACTTCAAGGGCGAGATGGAAGATGCAGCTCGTGACAAATTGCTTCGGCACCGCATTGAGCGATTTCAGCAAAAGCGAACCGTTTTTCGGGGCGGCCTTGTCCCAAGTAAAGACCGCGAATGCGCCTTTGCCACTTGGCAGAATCGAAAGCGTTACCCAATCCATCCGGGGATGCTCCAATTCTCGGCCCGAGAACGTCACATAAGGAAGAAACGTTGTGGCAGCCATGAACGTCGGAGCGCACTCGAACTCCACGACGTAGCTCTCTAACGCGAATCGGTTCGTGCGAAGCATTTCTTCGATCCTCAGTTTTCGCTTCAGCAGTTCCAAGAAAAGTCGGAACTGTCCGGTCGCCTTCTCAGCGAAGAAGTCCGGGGATTCAAGAGCGAATGCCGCCGGAAGATTGCATTTCAGCATCTGATGCTTGATGCAGATGTCCTGACAGACAGAGCGATAGGCCAAAAGTGCGAGTTGCCGCTGGCTCGCCGTGAACGCCTCGTTCTCCAGACACGAAAACAAGGCGCTATCGTGCTCCTGGCAGAATCCCGGAAAAGTAACCGCTTCGCCAACACCAACCGGCTTCGGCTTGAAGCCGACCGGTCGTTTTCCGGCATCTTCAATCGCCAGAACGAACTGAACAACATGGCCGGATTCATCCGCAATCCGCCTGAGCCATGATTCAGCGAGCAGGTGTGAGCGAATAGGATTGCGCGGGCATTCATCCAGATCGGACAGGCAGCCGAGAAACGGTTTCTCCATGAAACGGCGCATTATTCGCGCCTGTTCATGGAACTTGCCGATTTTCTCCCCTGGCACTTGGCTGTCTGGTTGGAGTTTGCGTTCCCGCATCATTGGCATACTGAGTTTGAAATGTCCCCACGTCCATCGGGTAAATCTTGCTTCGTCGTTCCGCGTTGCTCGAAAACACGCCGATTGCCACAACCTGGCTTCGAGCGATACGATTGGCGCATGGCTGGCCCAACTGAGAAAACGGTGAAGCGATTATTCGCTCTCTCGCGGAACCGTTGCGCCTATCCGAAGTGCGAGACACCCATTGTTCACCCGAAGACCAACACCATCACCGGCGACATCTGCCACATCAAAGCCCAACACGCGGGCGGGCCTCGTTATGATCCCAAACAGACCGAAGAGGAACGGCACGCGTTCGAGAATCTTCTGCTGCTCTGCAAAGTTTGCCACCGCATTGTGGACGACCGGCCTGACATTCACACGGTTGAGTTGCTGCAAGAAATGAAGGAGATGCACGAGCGCAACGGCGATATTGAACTTTCAATGGACGCGGCAAGAATGGCCCAAAAGCTTTACACGACAAACCAGGTTTCGATCACCGCATCGAACAACGCGCAGGTGATGGTTTCCAGTCCAGGAGCCATCCAGGCTCAACAAGTCGTAATCAAGACAACTAAACGCAAGGCTCCGTCAGCGCTGCCGACTCAGGGCGCAATTGGACACAATCTCGCCAAGCGCAACTACACACTTCACTTGATCGAACGCTACAACGATTTTCAGAAGTGGGATGCCTCCAAGGCCGGCATCGGCAAATACATCGTACTTGGCCGGGCCATCAAAAAGGAGTTCGGTGCCAAGTGGGACTTGATACCTGAGACCCAGTTCCTTCACGTAGTGGCCTACATCCAGCGGCGTATCCTGAATACCAAGCTGGGACGGATCAAGAATTCCAGGGGCGAAAAATGTTTCAGCACATGGGAAGAATGGCAGCAGGAACATCTCGGAACTGAGCAGCATTAAACGGCCTTTTTACGGCCCCAAGTACTCACCAATGACGCCTTTGCCGTCGGTGCCAACTTGAACTGTAAACACTCCTTCGGAAAACTTGATCGGAAATTTCTCCATGACTCCCAGCCGGACCAAATCTAATGAGTACACCGCAGGTTTGACCGAAATCTTGTCGGGAAGAATTCGGAGCACGGTGCCCGGCTTGGGAGCGGACTGAGTCCAATCTACGGCCGATTGAAACCGAGTGATGTCCCAGCGGGTGAAACCACCAGAGCGTTGAGTCTCGCAAAACTCACGCCACAGCGAAGCGGTTTCTTCCGTCGGCCAAGCGGGATCGCGCATACGTTCGAGTACTTCCTTGGATCGTAGCCACGCCCTCATACCGCTTGTTTCTGTGAATGTGGGCGCGCAATCGCGGACCGCCTTGATCGCTGCGAGGCGGGACGGAACCCCGCACTGAATGAGCAATGCCGAACAGTAATCTGGCGTACCAGTTTCAACAGCCAGCGCGGCTCTGCCTGCGCATTCATCTTCCACGATTTCTCCCGTAACGTTCGTGCGAACCCGCACGGACTCCAGCGCCCACACGAGTCGGTAAGCAAGTGCGCTATCAATGAAGGCGACCGTTTCCGCCTCCATGCCTCCCGCGAGGTCGGCCATGCTCTTGCCCGAAATCCAGTTTCGCGCGATGTCCTCCCATCCATCGTGCAAATTCTCCGGGGTGAAAGGTTCGATAGCGAAAGCAATTCCTGCGAAGGCCAACACAGATTTGATTGCGTCATCAATTCGGCCTTCGGTGAAACCCGCATTCGCCTCCATCAGGTGCCGGTTCAAAACGGTGGCACTCGCGTCGAGAAGACGGCCCGTCGCAAAGCTGACGCCAGCCGAGTAGTAACCACGGCGCTGCGTCGCACTGGATTGACGCCAGATGAACCCAGCGCGGCCACGAAGAATCGCCGCCGCCAGCGTCTGACTTTCGTTGTCTTCCCGCCGAAGACTGCGCTGCCAGAGTGACGAAGCCAGCGCATTATCCAGCGCTGCGGCTAATTCTTCAATGGGCGTGTCGTGCTGCACCAGCGAGAGCAGCGCCGCGTCCAGCCGCGCCAACTCAGCATTCCAGTCTCGGGCGCGATTTGGCTCCTCCTCGGTATTCTCCGGTGGCTCCCAAGCCGCGACGTTGCCCGTCACATAGTCAACCACTTGGGCAGCGCTAAATTTGGTTCGCTCACGCAGTTTTCCGCACAACCCCAAGACCAATTGCAGCAGGCCGCTGCGCAAGTCCCGGTGACGCGCGGCCTCCACCAAACGATTCCATCTCGAACCCAGGTCGGCCTTGAAATCAACACAGAGCACCTGTCCTTCAACATCCACGAATGCGCGTCCGGCCCGGCCCGCCACGTTGGCGAATTCTTCCGCCGGAATGACCTGCCCCGCGCGGAACAAGGAGTGAAACAGCAATGTTGTTGCCGACAGGTTCAAGCCCTGCGCCAATGTCGGTGACGCGATGGTGACTCGCAGAATCTGCTTACGAAGCAGATCTTCAATGGCGCGCAGAAAGGGACGGGGTAACTGCCCATGATGAACTGCAACTCCAAGGCGCAGGCATCCGACGGCGGGATGATTTGCTCCCAGCCACTCGCTTCCAATGTTGATCGCGTCGGCCAGGGCTTCTGGATCGCCCGCCAGTAATGACAGAAGGAATCCCTGCTGGTGAAGTTTGAGCACCTCGTCGGCGAGAGGTTCCACCGAGCGACGTTGCGGGCAATAGACCAAGACCGTCTGTCCTTGGGCCACGAACTGCCATGCACAGGCGAGCGTCAACTCTTGGCCGTCCTGCGGAAAGGACTTCTTCCGCTTGCCTTTCGTTGGCTTTTTGGCGGCCACGAAGGAAGGCACAAACGGCCGGTCGTTCCCCACGCGAAAGTTCAATCGCCCCTGGTACCCATCCCATACGATCTCGCCAAATCGCTGTCGCGTTGGCCGCCATTCAGAGCGGATCGCTTGCCCCGGTTCATCCTGACGAAGCCAGGCTGTAAAGTCGTCGAGTTGGTCTCCGGGCGGCAGCATGGCCGACAGGCAAACAACCCGACGCTGTGCCGCATCGCTTCGCCGAAGCAGCCGCTGCACGAGCACCTCGTAACGCACTTCGCGTTCGCCTGTCCCGATGGAGTGCCCTTCGTCCAACACCACAAGCCCGACTTCATCCAAGAGCGCGGGGTCGTTGCGCAATGCGAAGTCCAGCTTCTCTGGAGTGCTCACCACAATGTCTCGATTTTTGAGCGAGTTCAAATCATCACCCGTGGCACCGCTTGATCCATAAAGGGACGACACCGAATATCCTAGTGGCACAAACGTACGCCGCAGAGTCCGCTCGGTTTGCGCCGATAGCGCCCGCAAAGGCGTCACAAAAACAATCCGTTGGCCAAGGGAAAGCGCCCGCAGGATGCACAACTCAGCGACTCGCGTCTTGCCCGCGCTGGTTGGCAAAGCCACCACCAGATCGTCGCGAACATCCAAAGAACGTTGAACGGCTTCCAGTTGGGACGGCCACAAATCCAGTTCAGACGGTGTCCGGCGCGTTACCAGCGCGATGAACAACCGCCGAAGTCGATCCCACTCCGAATCGGGCGGATCATTCAGCGGCCTTGGTAATCGGACATGCAGGCAGTTGTCCCACAAATCGTCCAACAAATGACGCGCGATGTTGTAAAGCCAGTAAAAGGAGACATGGCGAAACTCCGCAGCGGCCGAAACCCCTTCGTTCAAAAACTCCAACGCAAGCTGCCGCGAGGCAGCATCGCCAACTTCAATGGCATAATCGTACCGTGCCAGCGCCTGATGGAACAGTGTGGTCAACGCAAGGTGCAAAGATTGATCGAAGTCCACGCCTTCTGACACCTGTTCCAACTTGCCAGCCAACGCAGCATCGAAACCGCTGCCATCCTGCGCCCACTCAGCCAGCGCAGCGTGTAGCCCGGCGATGTCGCGCACCAGCAAGCGCCTCAGAACTTCCTCGCTTGGACTTAAATTCAATTCCCGAGTGGCTCCACCAAATAAGCTGAATGCCCGCGCGGAGAAATGACCCAGATGATAGGCCGATGAGGCTACCATCGTATAAAATCCACGTTCGGGCCATGCTGGGTTACCATCGCGCACGACGGCTTCGATCGCTTCCGCCGCTCGCTCGAATGCACGAGGAAGCAGGGCATGGTTCTTCTCCAAACTTCGCAAAGAAAGCGCGAGTTGAAATAAGCCCAAACCGTAACTGAGCAATTCACCGCTCAGGCGTGGTGAAAACTGCGGCGCGCCTGGGGGCAGAATTCCAGCCCGCCACACAAGTCCACGAGCCAGTCCTCGTTGCACCAGGCGACCACGAAAACTTGGTGTGATCGCTGCATTTATCTCGCCGAGTAGTTCATCAAGATTCCGTGGCATTGCTCAAGCGGTCGTAAACGCCGCGAATAAAGTTTGCGTGATCCTGAATCACAATTCCGATTGCCTGCTGTTCAATCTCATTTCCACAGCGATTCAGATCGTTGATGAAGAGTTGAGCGGAGTCATTCGCGCTAAGACCGAAACTGAGGTGAACGAGTTGCGCCGCACTCAAGTCCCGACGATGGGCATATTCATCGAAAATGCGCGCCAGTGCGTCCTGCCCCAGTTCATACAGCCGATTGGCCACAAAAAGCATCGAGTGAACCGACGGTCGTCCATCGTGATGATTCAGGGCTGCCCTGGCCTCGTCCACCACGGACGCCGACAACGAAATTCTACTTTTCGATTCCGCCTTTAGAAACCGCACCGCGCCGTTAGTTTGCGCCACGCCAATCAAATCTTCTCCGCGCATCGCCATGTTCCGACCATCCAGCCAACGAAGCCGTTTGATCGGAACGATGAACGGCGGCACCAGTTCCGGCACCGATTCGGTCAGGAGAATCTCCCCCATCTGGCCCGACTGCGACTTTTTCAATTGAGGAAGCAGTTGGTTGAACGTCCGGGTCGCCGCCTCGAATCCCCATTGCCGAATCCTTTCAGCCAATCGCGTTGGCTCGTCGTAATGCGCCTTCACCGTGGCGTCCAAGGCCGGAAGCACCGCCGTTCGCTGTCCATCCTCCTCAGTCAACATCTGCAACCGATGGCCACCCACCTTTTGAGTACGCGTCTTGCACCATTGTTGGAAAATCCCAGACATGATTCTTTGCCACGAATCCTACCGTTGTTTTCATCCGATAGGTAAGCGAAAATGCTTTCCCCAGCACGGTAGCTCCAATGGACGGTCCCACTCCGAACGCCATCCCGCCGTGACCAACGCGCGCTCCGGTCGGCGACGGGGCCTGCGCTGACTTCGCTCCGGCCCGCTTTGCCTTCCTCCACGCGCGCTCGTCACGGCTGAACAATTCGCGCAGACGCGCGGCGCTTCCGTTGGGAGCTTGGCTCGGTCGCTCCGCTACTTCCTCCGGCCCCGGCTGCCCTCCTGCGGAATCGCTTCGGCTCCCGTCGCCAACATCCCAACCGAAGCGATCCCAATGACTACCGCCATCGTCTGCCCATTGCCCTGGCCACTTCGAGGAAATTCGTGATGCGCCACTTCGCGCCGTCCCCAACCAGCGAAGCACGCCGCTGCAATGCTGCCGCAGCCTTCGGATTGCGTCGCGCTTTGCGCGCCGCCGCCATCCGACTTTGCGCTTCGCACCGCTTCAACTCATAAAAAGACACCCGTTTCACAAACCGACGTTTAACTCAAAGTTCCTGATGGGGCAACCGCCGTGACCAGCACGCGTTCCGGTCGGCGACGGGGCCTGCGCTGACTTCGCTCCGGCCCGCTTTGCCTTCCTCCACGCGCGCTCGTCACGGCTGAATCACTCGCGCAGTCGCGCGGCGCTTCCGTTGGGAGCTTGGCTCGGTCGCTCCACTGCGGAATCGCGTCGTCTTCCTCCCAACATCCCAACCGAAGCGAACGTACATCGGGGCGCGAGGTGCAGGAGAGAGCCGACCAACTTTCGTGCATTCATCTATTTGCGGAAAGGGGGGAACTCATTGAACGGCCTATGCGGCGGGTCCGCCGTCGCGTCCTCAGCGATGAAATCCGAGGGCGATTGTATGGCGGTGTCGGAAAGTTCAAGGATACTACGGGTCGGCTCGACACACGCTCGCCGCTTCCGTTCCTCCTTGAGCTTTCCGCCCCCGCCAAGGCCCTCGCTTTTAGGTTTTCATCGCGCACACCTGTCGCTGCGCGACCAAAACGAAAACCATGAACGAAAGGCCAAGTATGTTCCCGCAAATCAATGCTCCATCATCCATTCATCAGCGCCCCGGTCTGTCCGAGGACGCGCTTCGTCGGCTCGCCCCGTCGGTGTTCGCCGCGTCTCCGTTGCCGGGCGTGAGCGACCGTTACTCGTTTGTTCCCACCGCGCAGATTGTCTCCGGCTTGCGCAGCGCGGGCTGGATTCCGGTCACTGCGTTCGAGCAGCGCGTCCGCCTCGACGAGCGGCGCGGTTTCCAAAAGCATCTGCTCCGTTTCCAACGCGCGGACGTGGTTCCGGCCCGTGGCGAATACACCCCGGAACTCGTGCTGGTCAATTCGCACGACTGCAGCAGCGCGTATCAGTTGCACGCCGGTCTGTTCCGTTTCGTGTGCGGCAACGGGATGATTGTCGCCGACACGACCTTCGAGCGCGTCACCATCCGGCACAGCGGTTTCACGCCGGAGGAAATCACCGAGGCGAGCTTCCACATCCTCGACCAGGTTCCCACCATCACGACCAACGTGGAGAAGTTCCGTTCCCGCATTCTGACGACGGAGGAAGCCACTGCGTTCGCCCGGACGGCGCTCGCAATTCGCTTCGAGGACGAAGCCGCGTGGCCCATCACCCCGGTCAAGCTGTTGGAGTCGCGGCGTCGCGAGGACCGGGGCGACGACCTGTGGCACACCTTCAATCGTGTTCAGGAGAACTTGCTGCAAGGCGGACAACGCGAGCGGGGCCGCTTTCTCGCGAACGGTCGCCGCGTGCCGCGCACCCGCGCTGTCACGGGACTCGACCAGAACATCCGCATCAACAAGCAGCTTTGGGAACTCGCTCGGCGTCTCGCCGCTGGCGAAATGCTGACCTTGGCCGAGTAACCCACAAGGGCGCTCCCGCGTGCGGGCGGGAGCGCCCACTTCTTTTCTCACGATATGAACTCTCCATTGCTTGTTCCGACCGAGGCACCGGCCTTGCCGGAGCGCATCGTCACCGACTGGCGGCGATTCTCGTCCGGCCTCTGGCGCTTGCCCGAGGGCGACATTCAAGCGGCCTACTGCGCGGACACCTTTCCGAAGGTGAAGGTCTTCATGCACGCGGGCCGACTGTTCACCAACTGCGGCGGGCATTTCTCCGGCCCGATTCACGCGGCAGCCGACTGCTACCCGCTGATTCCCGCCGACGAATATCGCGGACCTGAACCGCGCCGCTACTCGTACGAGGGCTGCGAAGCTGCTTACCAAGGCGAAGTGTTCAAGCTCGGCCCGAAGGTCGTCTTCGAGGCATCCGACCCGACGGTTGACGAATGGCGGCGGCTGTTCCGCGTGCTCTACGCCGATGGCGGGATGTTCGCGCACGGCGTCACCTATCTCGAATTCCTCGACCAGCGGCTTTCGCCCAAGTCGGAGAACGAACGTTCCACCCATTTCAAGGAACTCGCCGAGTGCGGTTCGGGCACGATGCCGCGCACGCAGGCCGAGATGCGCCAACTACTCGACGGCGACGAAGCGACCTCGGCGGGTGCCACAACCCAACAACTCGACTTCACGCTATGACGACGATCACCAAGACCGTGCGTCGCGTGACGCAGGACGAATACGGTTACGGCCGCAACGCCCGCAAACTCGTGGTTGCTTTCGAGAAAGGCGACCTCATCACGATCCGCGAACAAGGCCGACGCACCAAACACACGGCGCGATTGTATGACGTGCTCTGGTGGATGCTGCGATGCCAGGCGGATAAAGCCCGCATGGAGCAGTTGCGCGGGCGCAAGGCGAAGAAGGCCGCGCGACTCGCGGAACGTCGGCAACGCTCTGCCGAGCGGCGTTTGTTCCGCCACAATCCACGCGAGGAGGCGAGCGTATGAAGACCGCCAGCTTCCGACCGGCGACCGGGATGCACGTCATCACGGCGTCCAATCTCGACGGACTGCTCACGCACCGCACCGAAACGGAAGACCTGTATTTCTGGCCATGCCAATATGGTCACAACGAAGTCGTCTTCGAGGGCTTCGTGAAGTGCAAAGGAGGATTGCGTCATCTGGTTCACCGTTACGGCCGCGCGACCATCCACGGCGCGGCGCTCGACACGCTTGAGCACGGCACATTCTCCCCGCGCCCGTATCAACTCGCGCAACCTTGCGATGGCTCAATTACCTCATGCGCGCTCAGCCTGTTCGTCCGCTGGTGCGAGCACGCGAGCCATTGTCCCTCCACACTCTACCGGCAGGCTTACGAGGGGGAGCACGCGCCCGATTGGGCCGAGACGGTCGCCTTCGCCGATTGGCAGGGCGTTGCCTATCCCGCGCAATGGGGCGCAGCCGGAGTCGCCGGCCTTCTGGAGTCGCTCCACACTGTCAACTATCACAACCTCGCTGCAATCGTAGCCGAGTCGGCGAACGATTGAGCAGCGCCCACCCACCCGTTCCTGAATCGAATGGGAGCGCAAGCCTCCCTTCAAGCGTTTGTGAATCCCTGCGATAAACCGCTTGGCCAGGGGGCCGGGAAAGATAGGGAGGGTCGAACAACCGCGCGGCATCAGGCATCTACCTGACCACGCTCATGAAGCAATTTCTTGGTTTGCCTTCACTCCCCCGATACAGTAATTGTATCGGCGTGTTGTGGCAGAAGAAGCTCATCGTGTTGCTGTTGCTCGCCGTCTGGATGCCGGCATCAATGTGCTGCGCCTTGGAACGGGCCGGAGTGCCATTCTTCCAGCAATGCTGTGAGGATGATTCCTCTGAGAGTTCGCCAAAAGCACCTTGCACCGACAAGACCTGCTGCCTTTTGGAATCGGGAAATTACCAGACGGCCAATCCAGCGCCTCTGGTCGTCACTCCGGAATCGATCTTTTCTCTACTTGCGCTGGTTTTCATCGAACCTCCGCAGCCTAAGCCCGGTTCGGCCGAACTGTCCGATTCTTCCCCTCCTGAACTGTCAGTTGCATGGCAGTTCCTCTCCCGCACGGCGCTTCCTGTCCGTGCTCCTTCGCTCGCTTCGTAATTAGTCCTCGCTTCCGCTGAGGGCTTTCCCGTTCCCACAAGGCGTTTCGTCGCGCCCTCGTGTCCCAATCTGTCGTGGTTTGCCGTGTCCGTGTTTGAATTTATGAAGCTGACAAGTTCCTTGCCGTGGCCTCGCCAATTCGCTGTAGCGGCGTTCGCCGTAATCCTGACCGCTCCCGTCGCGTGGGCGCAGGATTCAACCTCCACCACCAACGTCCCGCCCGGCATGTCGCACACGCTTGATGCGCTCGTGGCTGAGGCGCTGGAGAAGAATCCCGAACTCAAGTTCTACGACGCGGAAATCACCGCCGCGAAGGTCGGGCGCAAAACCGCCGGGCTGCTCGCCAACCCACAACTCAGTGGCGACATAGGACACAACGCGCAGAAGTTTGGCGGCCTGAGCGCCGAAGGCGTCGCGTGGTCGGTGTCCGTGGTGCAGCCGTTCGAGTGGCCGGGGCGCATCGGCCTGCGCAAGGCCATCGCGAACCACGACATCGAACTTGCGCAACTCGGTTACGAGCGATTCAAGATCGCGCTCGCTGGGCGCGTGCGGACGCTGGCTTACGGCTTGTTCGCCGCGCAGGAGAAATCCGCCGCGGCGACCGAAGTAGCCGAGCGGTTCAAGGCACTGCGCGAAGTGCTGGTGCAGCGCGATCCGGCAGGACTCACGCCGCTGCTCGAAACGCGCGTCATCGAAGCGACGGAGTTGAACGCCCAGCGCAAGGCCAGCGAGGCGTCGTTGGGCACGCAATCGGCGTTGCTGGAGCTGAACCTGCTTCGCGGCGTCTCGCCCGACACGCGCCTGGCCATCAGCCAGGCGAATCTCTCCTTCCGTCCACCGCCTCAAGATCGCAGCGCGCTCATCACACTGGCACGGACCAACAACTTCGAGCTGAGGGTGCGCGCCGTGGAATTGGCCCAGCAGGGCTTCCGCGTGGACCTCGCCCGGAACGAGCGCTTTCCAACCGTCAGCGTCGGGCCAAGTTACTCGGAGCAAAAGGCGGGATCGGAGGAACAGCGCATCCTCGGCGTCGGCATCTCGCTGCCGTTGCCGCTGTGGAATCGCAACAAGGGAAACATTGAGACGGCGGTCGCGCGGCAGATGCAGGCGGAAGTTTCGCTGAATGTCACCGAGCGGGAGATCCAGCGGAAAGTCATCGAAGCCGCGCTGACTTACGAGACGAAGCTGCGCGAGATCGCCAAGTGGCGGCCCGATTCGGTGCAACATTTCAGGGAAGCCGCCGAAGTCGCCGACCGCCATTACCGGCTCGGCGCAGTGCCGATCGCCACTTACGTCGAATTGCAAAAACAATACCTCGACGCAGTGGAGGGATTGCTCGACACGAAAAAAGAGGCGCTCGAAGCGGCGGCGCAACTCGAACTGCTGACCGGCCTGCCGTTGCCGCTGTCGCAAATCACCCCGACCGAGGAAAAGAAATGAAAACCAACCAAATCGTCACCCTGTCCGTCTGCCATGTCTTGCTGGTGCTTTTGCCGTGTGGTTGCAGCCATCAGAACGAGAAACTGGCGGCTGAAGCAACGCCTGAAGAAGCGGTTGTCACTTTCAACGCGAAATCCGGCCTGCTTGTTCCGCCTGAGACGGCGAAGTTCATCGGCTTGAAAGTAGCCGACGTGGATGAGCGGCAGCTTGTGTCGGCACTGGAATTCTCCGCGCAAGTCTATCGCTCCGCACGCGAGGCACAGTTTGCTTCGTTGCAGCCAATGGCCTCACCAGGAGCGCACGCGAGCGGTTTGATCAGTGCGCTTCAAGCAGCGTCCATGCGCGAGGGCCAGACGGTCACAGTCAAAGCCGAGGGCTTGGATACCTTCACGGCGCGCATCGAAGCCGTGAATCGCGGCCTCAGCCAGAGCAATGCCCCGGTCGAGGTTCTGGTCGTCATCGCGGACAGCCAGGCTCGTCTGAGCAAGGGCGCGTTTGTATCCGTGACTGTGCCACTGAACGGCGAGAAGAGCGTGGTAACGGTTCCGCGCGCGGCGTTGCTGCGCACGGCGGAGGGTGACTTCGTTTATACGGTGAGCGGTGAACGATTCGTCCGCGCGCTGGTCAAGCTGGGTACGCTCAACCACGAATGGGCGGAAGTGGCCGACGGCCTCTACGCGGGCGACCAAATCGTGGTGAACGCAGTAATGGCGCTTTGGATGGCGGAACTGCAATCCCTACGAGGCGGCAAGGCGTGCGCCGACGGACACTGAATTATGCTGAATCATCTGTTGGAATTTGCCCTGCGCCAACGCGCCGCGATATTGCTGGCCGCTGGAGTCCTCGTTCTGGTCGGGACCGGGGCGGCGTTACGTTTGCCAATTGATGCCGTGCCGGACATCACCAGCCCGCAAGTCCAGATCAACACCGCGACCACCGCGCTTGCGCCCGAGGAAATCGAGAAGCTCGTCACGTTTCCGCTCGAAAGCGAGATGGCCGGGCTTCCGGGCATGGTGGAGTTACGCTCACTGTCGAAGTTTGGGCTTTCGCAGGTGACGATGACCTTCCATGACGGCGTGGATCTGTATCGCACGCGTCAACTGGTAGCCGAACGGTTGCAGGGCGTGCTCGATGAACTGCCGCCCGGTCTGACCCCCAAGCTCGCACCCATCGCGACGGGTCTCGGCGAAATCTTCTACTACGCGGTTGAGTTCACGCCGGCCGCGACCAACAAACCGGCTTCGCACCGCGAGCAGTTGATGGCGCTCAAGCTGATTCAGGATTACCAGATCAAGCCGCTCCTCCGCGCAACGCCAGGTGTGGCGGAGGTCAACACCAGCGGTGGTTACGACAAACAGATTGTCATCATGCCTGATCCCGCCCGGTTGGCGAGCGCGGGCATGGCGCTCTCTGATCTTGCCGAACGCGTCAGTCAGAACACGCGCAATGCCGGCGGTGGAATGGTGGAGATTGGCGGGGAACAAATTGTCATTCGCGCGAACAGCCGCGTGGCGACCACGGAGGAGATTGCGAGAACGCCGTTGAAGTTTGGCGGTGGGACCAAGCCGCTACTGGTCGGCGACGTGGCCGCAGTGGGCATCGGCAACGCGTTCCGGACGGGTGCAAGCACGGACCAGGGGGAGGAAGCCTTGATTGGCGCGGCCATCATGCTGGCGGGGGAAAACTCGCGAATAGTGGCGGGCGCCGTGCGCGAGAAACTGGCGGAAATTCAGACCAAGCTCCCGCCGGGGGTCTTGGTTCGACCACTGTATGATCGCGCCGAACTGGTCAACCGCACCATTCACACTGTGGAGCGGAATCTGTCCGAAGGCGCGCTGCTGGTGGTGGTAATTCTGTTCCTGCTTTTGGGCAACTGGCGCGCGGCGGTCATCGTCGCGCTGGCGATTCCGCTTTCGATGCTGTTCGCCATCACCGGCATGACCCGGCTGGGTTTGTCCGGAAATCTGATGAGCCTGGGCGCGGTGGATTTTGGCCTCATCATTGATGGCGCGGTGGTGATGGTGGAGAATATCGTGCGTCATCTTGCCGACCGGCAGCACAAGCTCGGACGTCCATTGACGGCGGCGGAGCGCGCTCGCGAGGTGCTGTTCTCCGCCAAGGAAGTCGCCCGCCCCATGTTCTTCGGCGTGCTGATTATCACGCTCGTCTATGTGCCCATCCTTTCGTTGCAGGGGATCGAGGGAAAGATGTTCAAGCCAATGGCGGTGGTGGTGATGCTCGCGCTGGGCGGCGCGCTCGTGCTGGCGCTCACCCTGATGCCGGTCCTGTGCTCGTTCTTTCTCGGCGGACGCATCACGGAAGGAGACAACTGGCTGGTGCGCGGAGCGAAAGCTCTCTACACGCCGCTGCTGAATTTCGGCCTGCGTTTCCGCTGGCTGGTCGTCTTGCCAATGGTGCTGGCATTCGCCGGCTCGCTGTGGCTGTTCACCCGGCTCGGCGCGGAGTTCATTCCACAGTTGGACGAGGGCGACCTGACGCTACAATTCATCCGCAGCAGCAGCGCGGGATTGGAGGCGTCGTTGGACTTGCAGAAAAAGTCGGAGGAAATTCTGCGCCGCGAGTTTCCGGAAATCCGCGAATTGTTCTCCAAGATGGGCACGGCTGAGATTGCGCTGGACCCGATGGGGCCGAACGTCGCGGATACATTCGTCCTGCTCCATCCGCCGAAGCAATGGAGGAAGCTGGACGGAAAACAGCCCACCAAGGAACAACTTGCCGAAAGGATGCGCCGCTCGCTGGCAGAGAAAGTGCCGGGCCAGGTTTATCTGATTACCCAGCCGATTCAGATGCGGTTCAACGAGATCATGGCCGGTGCTCGGGCGGATCTGGTCTGCAAAATCTATGGCGACAGTTTCGAGGAATTGGAGCGGCTCGCCGGCGAAGTCAGGGCCGTGCTTCAGTCCCTGCCCGGCGGGAAGGAAAGCGAGTTTGACGCGATTGGTCGCGTGCCGATGCTGGAAATCACGCCCGACCGTGACGCACTGCGCCGCTACAACGTCCACGCGGATGATGTGAATCGTGTTGTGGCGACTGCGCTGGCAGGGGAGGAGGTCGGCACCTTGATTGATGGCAACCGCCGCTTCCCCATCGTCGTGCGACTGGCCGAGTCCCTGCGCAGTGACGTGAACACCATGAAAGGTCTGCCCCTTCGCACAGACGATGGCGGCCTGCTTACGCTGGGACAGGTAGCGAGCATCAAGACCATTGAGCAAGTCGGCACGATTGCGCGTGAGAATGCCCAGCGACGCGCGGCCATCCTGGTCAACGTGCGCGGACGCGACACGGCGGGATTTGTCCATGACGCAACAACAGCCATCCGCGAGCGCGTGAAGTTTCCCGAAGGCTATTACTTCGAGTTCGGTGGGCAGTTCCGAAATCTTGTGGAGGCGCGGCAGCGGCTCGCCATCGTCGTGCCTTTGGCATTGGCGCTCATCTTCGTCCTCATTTTTCTGAGCTTTGGCAGCCTGCGGCAGGCGGCACTCATTTTTGTCTGCGTTCCGCTGGCCGTGACTGGAGGCATCATTGCACTCTGGTTGCGCGGAATGCCGTTCACGATCAGCGCGGGCGTGGGATTCATCGCGCTCTCCGGCATCGCCGTCCTGAATGGCATCATGCTCATCAGCTTCATCAATCAACTCCGCGAGCAAGGCCGCAGTCTGCGCGAGGCCGTCGTCGAAGGCACGCTCACCCGGCTGCGCCCGAAATTGATGACCGCGTTGGTGGCCAGCTTCGGCTTCGTGCCAATGGCCATTTCGCAGGGGGCTGGCGCGGAGGTGCAGCGCCCGCTCGCGACCGTCGTCATCGGCGGCATCATCACCTCGACTTTCCTCACCCTCGTTTTGTTGCCTGTGCTCTACGAGTGGATCGAGCGAAACGTCCGCCCGGCACTGACCACGGCGGAAAACACAGAAACCTCACAGGCAGTCAACGAACCATAACCATGAAAACATCATTCAAACTCCTCACACTGGCCGCCGTGATTTGCGCGGGATTGCTCACACTCCAAGCCGCCGACAAGAAACACCTGGGCGGACCAAAGGGCGGACGCCTCCTCGAAAAGACCGAGCCGAAGGCCGAGTTCTACCTGGAGAAAGACCACACCGTCACCATCACGTTTTACGATGCGACGCTGAAACCCGTTCCGGTTGCCGCGCAGTCCGTGACTGTCATCGCTGACGCGAAAGGCGCAAAGAAGACGATTGAGTTCGAGAAAAAGGGCGACGTGCTCGTGAGCAAAACCAAGCTGCCGGAAGGGGACGGTTACGGGGTGGTGGTGCAGATTAGGCAGACTGCCGACGCCAAGCCACAGAACCTCCGTTTCAAGCTGGAAACGCACACCTGCGGCGGATGCAAGCGGGCGGAGTACTCCTGCACCTGCGAAGAGTGAGGCGACAGAGGGCCAGAGGCCGGGCTGAAGCCGCTTATGCAAAAGAACAGTGACGAACAACACGGCTGCGTTTGTGAGGAAGCGGCGAAAGATCTTTCGCACATCGCGCCCGGCTATCGGCGGGCACTGTGGATCGTGGTAGTGCTCAACGTCGGGTATGGCCTGATTGAAATCGTCGCGGGTTTCGTTGGGAAATCGCAGGCGCTGAAGGCCGACGCGCTCGATTTCCTTGGCGATGGCCTGATCACTTGGCTGGGGCTGCTCGCGATTGGGTGGAGCGTCGGCTGGCGCGCCAAATCTGCGCTGATTCAGGGAATTTTTCTGGCTGCGCTTGGGCTTGGCGTGCTGGGCACGACGATCTATCGCGTGTTTGTCCTGAATGAACCGGAGGCCGGGGTGATGGGCGCTGTCGGTGCGCTCGCACTCGTTGTGAATGTGGCCGCCGCTGTGGTTCTAATCCCGCACCGCGCGGGCGACGCAAACGTCCGCGCGGTGTGGCTATTCTCGCGGAACGATGCGATTGGGAACGTAGCCGTCGTGGTCGCGGCGGGTCTGGTCGCATGGACCGGCAGGCCATGGCCGGACCTTGTCGTAGCGGCGATCATTGCGGCTCTCTTCCTGCATTCCTCGTGGTCAATTGTCCGGGACGCGCGAGGCGACATCCTCATCGCGCAGGAGAACAAAGTTGAAAACAATCCCAAAGGCGGACGCCTCCTCGAACAGACCGAGCCGAAGGCCGAGTTCTTTCTGGAGAAGGATCACACCGCTACCATCACGTTTTACGATGCCGCGTTGAAGCCCGTTCCCGCCGCTGCGCAGTCCGTGACCGTCATCGCCGACGCGGAGGGCGGAAAGACGACGGTCGAGTTCGAGAAGAAGGGTGATGTGCTAGTGAGCAAAACCAAGCTCCCCGAAGGCGACGGCTACAATCTCGTGGTGCAGTTCAAGCCGATGGCTGAGGCCAAGCCGCAGAACTTCCGTTTCAAGCTGGAGACGCACACCTGCGGCGGCTGCCAGCGCGCCGAATATGCCTGCACCTGCGACGAGTAGAAACCGGCGGGAGATGGCCGTTTTTGCCCAAAGTGTCGTAGAGTGAGCAGCTTCAACGAGCGTCGGGTTGGAGAGTCGCGTTCAACTCGTTGAAAATGGCCTCTTTCATCCAGAACCAGATCGTGGCATAACGTCTGCGTCGTAAAACGCGTGCGTTCCTGGCTCTGTGTGATTCTGGTCTTCGCTGGCCGCCTGTTGCGGGCGGAAACAGCCGCTTTTTCAGTCTCCGAACTCCCCATCCAGTTCCGCGATGGGTTGCTGTGGGCGGAAGTTTCCGTGCCGCAGAGCAAAAAGCCTTTGCATTTCCTTGTGGACTCCGGCGCAAGCGCGAGCGTGGTGAACCTCAGCACGGCGAAGCGGCTTGGCTTGAAGCTCGGGCCAAAGGTGAAGGTCACGGCTGTCGCGACGACCTTGACGGGCCATTGGCCAATGAAGTTGTCCGCCAAGGCTGGCGAGCTTGAATTGCCGGACGAGTATCTCGCGCTTGACCTGAGCAAACTCTCCGGCGCTTGCAGCCGTTCGGTGGATGGTTTGATCGGCGCGGACTTCTTCCGCGACCGGGTGGTGGAGATTGATTACACGGCGCAGAGACTTCGTGTTCTGGCAGCTTCGCCCGCCGCCGATTCTACCAACGCCGTTCCGCTGGAGACGCGCCCATGCGGATTCCGCGTGTCGGTGAGCGTGAACGGCGGCAAGACCCAACGGGTGCGCGTGGATACCGGCTGCGCGACTGCTTTCCAGTGGGTGACATCCAAGGCGCGCGCCGAACGATGTACGAGCAAGCTCGCCGTCGGTCTCGCCGAGCTTTCGATTCCGCAGACCTTGACCGGCCTCCGCATCGGAAGCCAACATCTCGACACTGTTCCCACCGGCCTGCACCACAAGGCCATTTTCCCGGGCGAGTCGG
The DNA here is from genome assembly GCA_044230345.1 of Limisphaerales bacterium. GTDB lineage: Bacteria > Verrucomicrobiota > Verrucomicrobiia > Limisphaerales > JADJPG01 > JBGARF01. Next base: position 117,224 of record JBGARF010000021.1, on the reverse strand, counting down.
GCCTGCTGGGTAATGGTTTGCTGGCACAGTTTGGCGTCGTGACCTTGGACGCGAAGGCCGGCCGTCTGTTCTTGGGACGCTGCCGATAACGGACTGGCGGGTGTTTCGCCGGAATTCCCGCCGCCATTTGGAACCATCTTCGTCGGATTGTCGCCTCGTTAATTCCGGGTGTGCGGGGGAACGTCCCCGGCACACCCGCCTGACGATTCAGGTTGTTCCCACGCCGGCGGCGCGCAGTCCGGTCTCGGTGACGCCTCCGGTCTGGCAGCAGTCCGCCAGCCGGCCATTTACGACGACGGCGGGAACCCGCCGCACGCCGTAGCCTTTCGCTCGTTCCGCAACCGCGCGGTCGCGCATGTCCAGCACTTCGACTTCGCAGGAACCGCAGGCGATGCGATTGACGAGGGTGATGGTTTCATCGCACGCCGTGCAACCGGCGCTGAAGACTTCGATTTTACGTTTGATTGCCATAGTTCAGTTCAATTTCCTGACGCTCCGGGATGGACCCGCGGCCCGCCGGGAGCGCCGGGGCAACAGGCAGCAGGTTTGGAAGGTTGACGTGGCCACGAGTTCCAAAGCGAGGAGCCGATCAAACCGGCCAGTCCGAGATAAAAGACTGGATCGGAGTTCATCGCGAATTTGCCGAGGGCCAGCGCCGTGGCGCTCAGAGTTCCCGCCAGGAAAGGGCGGTAGCCGCGCCGCGTGGAGGCGCGATACGCCAGACTGGCTAGGGCGAAGACGAGGAAAGCCACGGTCAGTGGCAAGAGATATTCCGTCCGGACGAGGAATCCCAATCCCACGGCGGAAAGCAGTCCGGCATAGGCTGGCCAGCACGCCGGACACGCCAGCTTGGGTGCGAAAGCCAACAGGACGGCGGGCGCGAGTGGCACCAAGGCCAAACGCGGTCGCCGCGGCGCAGGGGGACACGCTTCTTCTTCGGCCTCGGCTTCACCCGCCACCTTCTGCAACGCCTGAACGATCAGTTCCACGGAAGGCACGCCCGAAGCCACGCCGTCTGCGTTCCGATAGAGCCGGCAAGAGGCGGCCGGGTTGGGCGGCCGTCCGCCAATGTCGCGGCCATCCATCAAGATCGCGGGCGAGCCAAACTGCCGGACATGCTCCGGAGCGTTCGCGCCGCCGCGTTCCCATTCCGTCCAGGCCGCTGGCAAACCGGCGAGGGAGAAGGCTCGCATCAGGGTGGCGCGCGTCGCGGCGACGTTCGGGCAGTCAAGGTCGTAAATCAGTTCAATCTTGGGCATGGGGCGGATCCTCCGAGTTGAGTGATTGCAGAATGGGACAATGCTTGATCGGAACGTTGCTCCGGCAGGCAGCGACCAGTTCTTGCAGGGCTTTTCGCATCGCATTCAACGCCTCCACCTTTCGCTCGATCTCCACGATCTTGCTTTGCGCCCGCGCGCGGACCGTGGCGCAACGACCTTGGCGGACGCCGCTCAATGCCAGCAGTTCACCGATTTCCTGGAGCGAGAACCCCAGCGTTTGCGCGCGCCGGATGAAGCGGACGCGTTGGACCGCCTCGGCGGAAAAATACCGGTAACCGGCGGCTGATCGCGGTGGCGACGGCAGCAGGCCACGCCGTTCGTAGAAGCGGATCGTTTCAAGGTTCACTCCGGCGGCGCGGGCGAGCTTGCCGGAGGTCAACCCTTTCGAATTCAGGCTCATGACCCGAAGCTACACCCCGGACCTAAGTCCAGGGTCAAGGGCTTTTTGATGAGGGGCACCATGCGAACGAAAGTTTGAGGGATTCCGCGCGCCACGGCGTAGGAAGATGTGTGAACAGAGCGGCCAAGAGCCGCACAACGAAGAAAGATGTCAAATATGAAGACCGCACTCCTCCTCACCGCCGCCGTCGCCCTCCTCACCGCTGTCAACTCGGCCTCCGCCGCCGAACCGCTGCATTCCCCCAAGGGAAAGGCGCTTGCCGACTCCCTGCGGACGGTTCCCGGTTCGACCACGGACATGATTGACCGCTCCGTCGGCCCCGGCTCGCCCAAAGGCCGCGAACTGGCTTACAGTCTGCGCAAGGTTCCGAGCACCGGCCCGAGTGTTGACCTCGCGCATGGCCCGCGTCCCACGATGTCGCCGAAAGACCCGCGTTACGAGACGGCGCTGCGCGAACTGCGCGCGAAAGAGTTCCAAGTTGCGCCGCTGAAATGAGCGTGCGGGCAAATCTGCATCCGGTAGGATAACGAGCCGCGGCCAGTCCGCCGCTCAACGAAGTTGAAGCCTATGAAGACCGACAATTCCAACGAGAACGACGTTCCGCTCCGCGCGCTTTTGCAGGAGTGGAAGCCGGAGGCGTCGCTGCCGCCGCGCTTCCAGGAGCAGGTCTGGCGGCGCATCGAGCGGGCTGAAACCGCGCCAGTGCCGTCCGTCTCGCTCGCGACGGTGTTCGCGAACTGGCTCACGAACCTGCTCCCCCGGCCCGCGCTCGCCACGGCTTACGTGGCGGTGCTTCTGGTCATTGGCGCAAGCGTGGGTTGGAGCCAGGCACGGCAGGAAACGGCCCGTGTCTCGGGCGAACTCAGCGCCCGCTACGCCCAGACAGTTGATCCCTACCAAACCACGCCACAGCCATGAAGCGCGGCCTGCTAATTCTGGCACTCGGCGTGGTGGGCGCGGTCGTCGCCTACTGCTGCGTCTATCTCATGGGCACGGCCAAGCCCCGCGCGATGATGCAAAGCCCCCAGCCGGAACTCGCGTGGCTCAAGCACGAGTTCAATCTTGGCGACGCCGAGTTCAAGCGGATCTCCGAGCTTCACGCCGGTTATCTGCCGCAGTGCAAGGAGCGGTGCCTGCGGATTGACGAACTCAACAACAAGCTGACTGAAGTGCTCACCAGCGCCACGCAAGTGACACCGGAAATCGAGAAGCTGTTGAATGAGAGGGCGCAGATGCGGGCCACCTGTCAGGCCGAGATGCTGAAACACTTCTTTGAAGTCAGTCGCACCATGCCGCCCGAACAGGGCAAGCGTTACCTCGCATGGGCACGGGACAACACCTGCCTCCGCGAACAGGCAATGGATCACGGCGCGGACAATCACGCAGCCACGACCGCACCCGCCCAGCATCCTTGAGCGCCTGCATGAACTCGCCCAATCCGGACGAACTGGACGTGCAGGACATGAGCCGCCTCGCGGCAGGGCACGAGGCCGCGCTGAATAGCTTGATGGAGCGTCACGCCGGGAAGCTTTTCAATTACCTCGTCCGCTGCCTGCAAAACGAGGATGACGCGGCGGACGCTGCCCAAGAGACCTTCGTGAAGGTCTATCAGAGCCGGGCGCGATTCGACCTCGACCAAAGGTTTTCAACCTGGCTCTACACCATCGCGGCCAATCTCGTGAAAGACCGCTACCGCTGGCGTTCGCGGCATCCACAAGTTTCGCTCGATGCGGAGAGCGACACCACCGGCGACAGCTTCCGCGAATCTCTGCCGGGAAACGACCCGCTGCCGCATGAACGGGCGGAGGCTGAGGAGCGATCCGAAGTCATCCGCCAGGCCGTCGCCGCGCTGCCCGAGGAATTGCGCCAGCCGCTCATCCTCTCCGAATACGAGGAGCGCTCACACGCGGAAATCGGAGCGGTGCTCGGTTGCTCGGCAAAAGCCGTGGAGACCCGCATCTACCGCGCCCGCCAGCAACTGCGGGTCAGCTTGGGGAGCCTCCTGGAAACCGTCTGAAGCCCTTGATGAAAGTTTCTGAAGATTCTTTGAGGGGTTCGGCGCGGGGCGGCGTAGTAGCCTGCAACCGCCCAAAGCGTCAGTTGCGGCCGGCGGGACAATTTGAGTAAAGTTCGATTATGCGTTTGCGTCAGACAACCTTGAGTCCGCTGCTTCGCTCCCTCGCGGCGCTCGCGCTCGTGGTCTTCGTCGTGGCGCAGGCCATGTGCTTCGTCCATTGCAACTTTGGCGGTGGACATGGAGACAAGGCGCAACCCTCCTGCCACGGCTCGCCGCAACACGCGAACTCGCATGATGGCGATGATGACTCAGCTCCGTCCGCTCCGTCGCCCACTGCCGCGTGCTCGACGCTGAAGACCATGCTGGCCGGAGGTGACGCTCCCGCGCTCACCGCTTTTCAGGCGCACACTCTTTATCTGCTCTCTCCGGTCGTGCTTGCTCTGGATGCGACCGAGGTGCAGCCGAAAGCCTCCCTCTCCCGCCAAGTCCGGACACGCGATTGGGTCTTCACGCCCGAGGTGTGCCTTGGACCGGCGTTCCGCAGCCTCGCTCCACCCTCCCTCGGCTAAGTTGATTCGAGGGCAGCGCCATCGTGCGCTCTTGAGTCAAATTCCCCCGCACGTTCCGTGTCCTGTTGCCACGGAAAAATTCTGTCCCTTTGTCGCCGTAAGAAATTTTGTCCATGAAAACTTTGTCCGCCGTCGTCACCGCCGTCTCACTCGGCGCGGCCCCGTTGTGGGCGCACGAGGAAGGGGCCGCGCACGCCGACCTGATTCTCGGCCAGCCGCCCGAATACCTCCATGTGCTGCTGCATCCGGTGCTCATCGTCGGTCTGGCCTTGGCCCTCATCGTTTTGGTCGCGGGACTCGTGAGCCGCAGCAAGCCCGCGCAGGTCATCGCTCTCGCGCTTGTTCTCGTCTGCTCGGCTGCGGCTTGGCCGGTCTTGGGCCTCGGTCAAAACGCCTACAACCGCATCCGTCCGCAGGCCGATGAAGCGGGCCAGGCATGGGCACGCGAGCACATGCGACGGGCCGAGACGTTCATTTATGTTTTCTACGCCACGGCCTTGCTCGCGGGAGCGGGACTGCTCGCGCACCGCAAGTGGCCCAGAGCCGTGAAGCCCTTGACCGCCGCCGTGCTCGTCGCGGGCGCGGCTTCACTCGGCGGCGGCGGCTGGATCAGCAAGGCGGGTGGGCAGATTCGCCATCCTGAATTTCGTGACAGCTCACCACCCGTCACGTTGATGCCCGATCATTCACACTCTCCCGGCAAGCCATGAAGTCCGGCAGCCAGAACTTGAAGAAAGCTACGCAACCCAACGCCGTTAGTTTCCAACCCAATCTCATGAAACACTCTAGCCAAACACTGAATCGCCGGCAGTTTCTCAGGTCCACGACTGCGCTGGGCATGGCCGCCTACGCCCATCAATTACTTCCGGTCTTCGCGCAGAACGCAGTTGAAAGGCCCGTCCTGAAGCCGGATTCCACGGGAGCAATCGACCTCGTCATTGACGAGACTGAGATCGTCATTGGAGGAAAGTCCGCTCTGGCGACCACCCTCAACGGCACCGTGCCGGGGCCGCTCGTCCGATTGCAGGAAGGGACCGAGGCCGTCATCCGCGTGACCAACCGGCTCAAGGGCGACAGCTCGATTCACTGGCATGGTGTGATCCTCCCCTACCAAATGGACGGCGTGCCCGGTCTCAGTTACGACGGCATCCAGCCGGGGGAAACTTTTGAATACCGTTTTCCGGTCACGCAGAACGGCACGTATTGGTATCACAGCCACACCGGACTACAGGAGCAGACTGGACTTTACGGACCGATGATCATCGAAGCGGCCCGGCGCGAACCGTGGGCCTACGACCGCGATTACGTGGTTATGCTCTCAGACTGGACCTTCGACGATCCGCACACCCTGCTCGCCAAACTCAAAAAGCAGGCGGACTACTCAAATTACCAGCAGCGCACGCTTCAGGAGTTCATTCGCGACACCCGGAGGGACGGCTTTGTGCCGACGATGAAAGAGCGGCTCATGTGGAGCAAGATGCGGATGATGCCGACGGATTTTGCCGACATAACCGGCCACTATTACACCTATCTGATGAACGGCCGGGACCCGGACAGCAACTGGACGGGCTTGTTCAAACCGGGCGAAAAGGTCCGCCTGCGCTTTATCAATGCCGCCGCCGGCACCTACTTCGACGTGCGCATTCCCGGTCTGCCGTTGACCGTGGTGCAGGCCGACGGGCAGAACGTCGCCCCGGTCCAGGTGGACGAGTTTCGCATCGCCGTCGCCGAAACCTACGACGTCATCGTCGAGCCAAAGGCCGACCAAGCCTACACCATCTTCGCGGAATCCATGGACCGCAGCGGCTACGCGCGCGGCACGCTCGCGCCTCGCGCCGGTTTGTCCGCAGCCATTCCGCCGCGTCGAGAGCGCCCAACACTCACGATGAAGGACATGGGCATGGACATGGGCGACATGAAAGGCATGTCTGGTATGGACGGCATGCAGGGCATGGATTCCATGAAAGGAATGACGGGAATGAAGGCGATGCCCAAGAGCGATGCCGCCATGCCGAATATGGATCATGCCAAAATGGGCATGACTCCACCATCCCCACCTCAATCTCACGGCGCTCACGGCGCTGCCACGACGGGAATGCAACACGGCAGCGAGGGAGCCGCGAAGACCTACAAGCATGGCCCGGACACTCACGGTCCGGGAAACACCACCGTCGCGATGGTTTCGCAAAGCCGGTTGCATGAGCGGGGCAGCGGTCTTGAAGACGCTTCGTGGAAAGTGCTTGTTTACACCGACCTCAAATCATCCGCACCAGGCCTGGATCAACGCCCACCGCGCCGTGAGATCGAGATGCATCTCACGGGCAACATGGAGCGTTACATGTGGTCCTTCGACGGTGAGCGCTTCTCTGGAGGCACCGAACCCATCCGGCTCGTTCACGGCGAACGGGTGCGCCTGACGTTTGTGAACGACACGATGATGAACCATCCAGTCCACCTCCACGGCATGTGGCTGGTCCTGGACAATGGCAACGGGCAGCACAACCCGCGCAAGCACACCATCAATGTGAAACCCGCCGAACGGTTGTCAGCGGATGTCACCGTGGATGCTCCGGGCAACTGGGCCTTTCACTGCCACATCCTGTTTCACATGGAGATGGGCATGTTTCGCGTCGTCTCCGTTTCCAAGCCGATGAAAGAAGGCAAAGGCGCGTGAACTCATCCTTAAACAACCCGCTCCGACAGCGAATCATGAAGCCAATCCTGACACTCTCGCTCGCCTTGACTCTGAGTGCCGCCCACGGGCAAGACGCCGTGCCGGCGGGTCATCAACAACATCCGACCGAAACCAACACCCCGGCCAAACCCGACGCTCACAAGGGCCATTCTTCAATGACAATGCCCGGTGAAGCCATGCCAAACCACGGCATGATGTCGCAGCCTGCGATTGATCCCAAGGACGCGGAATACCTGCCTTACGACCTCGAAAGCATGGGTGCCGGCCCGTTCGGTCTCCTGCTGCTGGACCAGCTTGAATATCGCCTGGGCAAGGGTGACGACCAGTTTCGCTGGGATGCCGAAGGCTGGTATGGCGGGGACATTAACCGCTTCTGGTTCAAAACCGAGGGCGAACAAACCGCGCAAGGCCCCAGCGCAGGTCGCGCCGAGATTCACGGATATTACAGCCGGTTGATCGCCCCGTTCTGGGACGCGCAGATTGGCTTGCGCTACGATCAATTGTGGGAGCCGGGCAACGATCCTTCCCGCTTCTTCGCCGCCATCGGGGTGCAGGGATTTGCCCCGTATCGCTTCGAGGTGACTCCAGCGTTGTTTATCAGCGAAGACGGCGATTTCTCCGCCCGACTCACCGCGAGCAAGGAGTTTCGCATTACCCAGCGCCTCGTTGCCCAAGGGCGCTTCGAGACCGAGATCGCCGCACAGGACGTTCCCAAATTTGGGGTCGGTGAGGGATTCAACTCCGTCGAGCTGGGGCTGCGCCTCCGGTATGAAATCCGTCGGGAATTCGCGCCCTACATCGGCGTGAGCTGGGAAAGGAAGCTGGGGCAAACGGCAGACTTCGCTCGCCAGGCGGGCGACAACCCGGACGTTCTGCATTTCGTCGCCGGCCTGCGGCTCTGGTTCTAGGCCAAATAATCCACGCCACCTCAACGTTCAACAAACCCACAACCAAAAAACACCAAGCATGAAAAAGAAACTGATTCTGCCGAGCCTGCTCACGCTGGCGGTTGCGCTCGCGGCGTTTGCCGTGACCGGATGCAGCAAATCGGACGACCACAGCGGCCATGCCCACCAATACACCTGCCCGATGAAGGAGCACTCCGATGTCGTCTCCGACAAGCCCGGCAACTGCCCCAAGTGCGGCATGAAACTCGTGGAGAAGAAGTGAGACGTATGCGCCATCGCCCGATTGTCCGCTGCGCCCTCTCCGCGCTCGTGACGCTTGCCTTCCTCGCGCTCGTGCCGAGGGGCTTCGCTCAAGAGCCGCGTCTGCTCGACGCGCCGTTTCTCGACACGCTGCGCGCCGAGGTTCGCACGAATCATCCGTCGGTCGCCGCTGCACAAGCCCGCGTGCTCGCTGCCGAGTCAGGCGTCCGTGCGGTGCGGCTTTGGGAAGACCCGATGGCTGGTCTGGGCTTCATGGCCGCTGATCGCGAGATGCGGATGGACGACGGTGACATCATGTTCGGCGTCGAGCAGATGCTGCCCCGGCGCAAACTTTACGAGGCACGCAAGGCGAGGGCCGGAGCGGAGCGCGCCATCTTCGAGGCGGAGACACGCACGGCGGCGCTCACCCTGGAAACGCTCGTAGCGCAGTCCGCCATCGAACTCGCGCTGGTGGACGAGATGCTGGCCATTGAGACGAATCAACTCGTCTGGTTGGAAAGCATGGCCGCCAATGCGCGCGAGAAGCTGAAAGACCCGATGGCCAACGCCTCCGAACCGCTCCGCATCGAGAGCGAAGTGGCGCAAGAGCGGCAGAGGATTGATTCCAACACGCGGCATCGGCTGCGCTTGATGCGCCAGCTCAACATTCTCTTGGGCCGTGCGGCGGACGAAGCGTGGTCCGTGTTGCGCCTGCCGGAATCAGCTTCGCTCACGCCCGCGTTGGCAGACGAGTTGAATCGTCTCTTTCAGGTCAATCCAATGCTCCACGCACTGCTCAACACCGCCGAGGCTGCGAAGTCTGAAATCGAAGTCGCGCGACGCGAGCGCAGCCCGATTTTCTCTGTCGGCGTGGAGTCGAGCGTCTATTCAGGAGGTGATTTCCGGCAGGCGACCGTGGGCGCGAAGATGACGCTCCCTTGGTTCAACAAATCCGTGTATCGCGCGAACACCGATCGCGCCATCCAACAACAGGCCGCCGCTGAAAGGGAGGCCGAGGCGCTCGCGCGGCGGTTGCGTGGCGAAGCCGTCGCCGCCCACACCGAAGCGGAGAACGCCGCCCGCCAGGCCGGCACGTTTTCCAAGGAAGTGATCCCTCGCACGGAGAAAGCCGCCGAGTCCACGCAGATCGCCTGGATAAGTTCGAAAGCCAGTATCCTTGAAGTGCTCGAAGCGCGACGTGGCTTGTTGAACGCGCGCCTGGAGGAACGCCGCTTCGTGGCCGCTCATCGGGCCGCGCTCGAAATGCTCCGTTCCATTGTTCCGCCTTTGACCAAACCCTGACCCATTTTTATGAAGACCCTCCCAGCCATTCTTCTGACGCTCGTGGTCGCCATTCCGGCGACATGGTTCGCGACGCGACAGCTTCACCACGGCGGCACGAGTTCCGCCGCGACCTCCGGCCAGCCCGCCGGGCGCAAGCTGATTTATTACCAGAGCGCAATGCACCCGTGGATTAAGTCGCCCAAGCCAGGCCGCTGCACCATCTGCGGGATGGAACTGACGCCCGTGTATGAGGGTGACGCCGGTTTCGACGCGGCGGGCGGCGGCGATGTCGTGCCGCTGACGCAGACGATGATTCAGGTGGTGAAAGTCCAGACCGCCGAAGCGCAGGTGCGTCCGCTCACGAAGACACTCACCGTCGCGGGCATGATTGACGACAACGCTACGCGGCATCGCGTGCTCTCGGCCTACATTCCGGGCCGCGTGCAGAAGCTCTACGTGAACTTCATGGGCGCGGAAGTGAAGGAGGGCCAGCCGCTCGCGGAGTACTACAGCCCGACGTTGCTGCAATCCGAACGCGAGTATCGTACGTTGACCGGCGAGCTTCGTTCAGCGACGGCGTTGCGCTTGTTGCAAATGGGACTGACTTCAGCGCAGATCGAGGCTCTGCCGGAGAAGCCCGGCGACAAGTTGACCTCGCAGATCCTTTCCCCCATCGGTGGCACGGTCGTCGCGCAGAGCGTGTATGAGGGGCAATACGTGCAGGAAGGCGAGCGGCTGTTTGAGATCGCGGACTTCTCGACGATGTGGTTTCAGTTCCGCGCCTACGAGCAAGACCTGCCGTGGATCAAGCCGGGCCTCAAGGTGGACATCACCACGCCGTCGCATCCGGGCAAGACATTCACCGGCAGCATCACGTTCATTGACCCGAACTTCGACGAGGTCACACGCTCGACCAAGGTGCGCGTGGAACTGGAAAACCCACTGGTCGAAGGCCGTCGCCTCCTGCTCCATCGTCTCTACGCGGACGGCCTGGTGCGCCTCGACTTGCCCGACGCGCTCACCATTCCTCGCGCGGCGGTGATTGAAACCGGCCCGGAGGCCGTAGCCTACGTGGACCAGGGCGGCGGCGCATACTCGCGTCGCGTGCTCCAGCTCGGTCGGCGCGGTGACGCGCTCGTGGAAGTAACCTCCGGCCTGAGCGTCGGAGACAAAGTGGTGGTGAACGGCAATCTGCTCATCGACGGACAGGCCGAGATGAACCGCGCGTTCGCCGAACCGGCCACCACCAATGCGCCCACAACCGCGCTGCCCGCACTCACCGACGCGCAACGCAAAGCGGTGAAGGATTTTCTGGCGCTCGCAGATGCCATCACCGCGTCGCTCGCCGCGGACAAACTCGAAGACTTCAACGCAGAGGCAGCGAAGGCTCACGCAGCGATGCCCGCACTGATGGACGCCTTCCTGAACTCGGACAAGGCGTGGCATCCGTTGCTGAAAGGCATTGAAGAAGCAGGCCACTTGGAAAAAGCCGCCGATCTCAAGGCCGCACGCAAATCATTTCATCCGTTCAGCAACGCCGCCGTCGCGCTGGCGCAGGCGTTGCGCCGCAGCGAGAAAGAGTTCGCCTCGCTGAAAATTTTCCGCTGTCCGATGACGAAGAGCGCTTTTGAGGGTGCGCCAAAGACAGCCGAGTGGATGCAGTTACAGCCTTCCATCCGCAATCCCTACTTCGGCGCGGAGATGCTGGATTGCGGCGCAGAAGTGAAGCCCTGAATCAATCAACTATGTTTCAATTCATCAACAGGACTGGCTCAAGGAGTCGTGTCGCCATCATTGCAAGTCTGCTGTCCTGCGGCAGCACCGTTGCGTTCGCGCACGAGGAGGGCGCGCCCTTCTCAGGCGCGATCATTGACCCGCTCGTGCTGCACCACGCGCACATTGAGAACGAACAACGCTTCAACTTTTTCGCTTCCCGTGGAGTCAAGGACGGGACGGGTGAAAAGCGAAGCGCTTTTGAGGGCGAGTTTGAACTGGCTTACGCCTCACCGAATTTTCGTTACGGTTTCGAGCTGTTCATACCGGTAAGCAGCATCCCGTCGCCCAACGATGGCGGGCGCGAGTTTGGCATCGGTGACATCGAGTTTCGCCCCCTCAAGCTGGCCCTCTACAACAGCCCTGCGTTTGTCTTGAGCACCGCGACCGCTTTCCGCGCGCCAACGGGCAGCCAGAGCCGTGGACTTGGCGAGGGCGAGTGGGCGGGAACACAGTTTCTCTTTGCCGATCTGGCACGCGGGAACTGGTATCTCGGCGCGAATCTTGGTGTGGAAACGAGCCTCAGCGGCCCGCGCGAGAGCGGTTTTGAGTATGGCGCGGCGCTCGCCTACTCGTTCATCCACGACACTAAACGGGGCGGCCTGGCTGCTCCGTCGCCGAATCAAAGGTGGGTTTTCTCGCCCACACTGGAAGTCGTCGGCAATCGCGGGTTTCAGGGCGAATCCACAGGTGAGCACTCGGTCTCACTCATTCCCGGTCTGGCGTTTTGGCACGTCCGTTCCGGCTGGCAGATGCGTATTGGCGTCGCCACCCCGGTTTCCGGCCCGCGCGAGGCGGACACAACATTTCTCATCCAGTTCGGCAATCACCTGAACTGGCGACGTTTGTTCGGACTAGGAAAGGCCAACGAGGAGCACCCATGATTCAACGCATCATCGAATGGAGTTTGAAGAACCGCTTCCTCGTCTTCTGCGGCGCGCTTCTGCTGATCACGCTTGGCGTGCGGGCGGTTTTCAAGACGCCTGTGGACGCGATTCCCGACCTCACGGAAAATCAGGTGCTCGTCTATGCGGACTGGATGGGTCGCAGTCCGCAGGAGGTTGAAGACCAAGTGACGTATCCACTCTCGACCGGCTTGCAGGGACTCGCGGGGGTGAAGGACGTGCGGGCCACGTCCATGTTTGGCTTCTCGCTGCTCACCATCATTTTCGAGGACAACATTGACACTTACTTTGCGCGGACGCGCGTCCTCGAACGGCTCAACTATCTGCAAGGCACGATGCCCGAAGGCGTGAAGCCCCAGCTCGGCCCGGACGCCACCGGGCTCGGCTGGGTCTATCAATACTACCTCGACGTTGACCCGACGAAAGCGCCGGACGGCGGCTACGACCTCGGTAAGCTCCGCACGGTGCAGGACTGGCACATCCGTTACCAACTCGCCAGCGTGCAGGGCGTCGCGGAAGTCGCCAGCATCGGCGGCTTCGTGAAGCAGTATCAAATCGAACTCTCCGCCACCAAGATGCGGACCGCGAACGTCACCATCATGGAAGTGATGACAGCGGTGCAGAACGCGAACCTCAACGTCGGCGGCAAGACGATTGAAGAGAACGGCGCGGAGTTCGTGCTGCGCGGCATCGGTCTGGTCGAAAGCAACGAAGACCTCGAACTCATCCCCATCAAGGCGATGGAGGGCACACCCATCTACGTGAAGGACATCGCCAACGTGCAAATCGGCGGCGACTTCCGGCGCGGGGCGCTCGACATTGACGGACACGAGGCGGTCGGCGGCACGGTGGTCATGCGGACGGGCGAAAACGCCAAGGCCGTCATTGAGCGCGTGAAAGAGAAAATTGCCCAAATCTCCAAGAGCCTGCCGCCGGGCATTTCCATCAAACCATTCTACGACCGCAGCACGCTCATCGAACGCACCATTGACACGCTCAAGCACGCACTCATCGAGGAAATCATCCTCGTCACGCTCGCCCACATTATTTTCCTCTGGCACTTCCGCAGCATTCTCATCGTCACGCTGCCGCTGCCAATTTCCATTCTCATTTCCTTCCTGCTGATGAAGGAGTTCGGCATCACCAGCAACATCATGTCGCTGACCGGCATCGCCATCGCCATCGGCGTGCTGGTGGACGCGGCCATCGTCGTCACCGAGAACGTGCTGCGACACTGCGAAAGCGCGGAGGACAAAAAGGGCGGACGGCTCACGCCAGCGGAGACGTGGCATGAGACGTTGACGGCGTGCCAGCAGGTGGGTCGCCCCATCTTCTTTGCAATGGCCATCATCATCCTCGCGTTCGTGCCGGTGTTCGCGCTGACCGGACAGGAAGGCAAGCTGTTCCATCCGCTCGCGTGGACGAAGACCTTCGCGATGGTTGGTTCAACTTTGCTCGCGGTCACGCTCGTTCCCGTGTTGTGCAGCCTGCTGGTGCGCGGGCCATTCCACGGCGAAGACCGCAACCTCGTGATGCGCTTCCTGCTCAAGATTTACGACCCGGCGCTGAACTGGGCGTTGAACCATCGCAAGACGGTGATGAGCGCGGCGGTGCTGCTGCTGGCCACGGCCTTGTTGACGGCGTTCGGTCTGCCGCGTGCGTGGGTGAAGGATTTGCGCGACCGGGGTTGGGAACGCACCGCCGACCTCGCGCAAGGCTTCGGCAAGGAGTTCATGCCGCCGCTCAACGAAGGCGGCTTGCTCTACATGCCGGTGCTGCACCCCAAGACCGGCCTCAAGGAAATCCAGCGCGTGATGTCCTGGCAGGACACGGTGCTGGCGAGCGTGCCGGAAATCGAAACGGTCGCGGGCAAGCTGGGCCGCTTCGAGACGCCCACCGACCCCGCACCGACTGAGATGTTGGAGACGACCATCACGCTCAAGCCGGAGTGGATTCCAACCAACCGCACCGTGCTCGGTTTTATCAAAGTCCCGCGCGTCCTTCGCAATCCCGAATGGCGCGAAGGCATGACGGTCGAGAAGTTGAAAGCTGAGTTGACTGAGAAGATGAAGAACGTCCCCGGCTACGTGCCTGCGTTCCTTCAACCCATCGAGAACCGGATTCTCATGCTCTACACCGGCATCCGGGCGCAGGTCGGTGTGAAGATTTACGGCGACAACTTGGGTGCGATTCAGGAGAAGGCTTACGAGGTCGAAAAAGTCGTGAAACAGATTCCCGGCGCGGCGGGCGTGTCGCCTTCGCGTGTGCAGGGCAAGCCCTACCTCAACGTGAAGGTGGATAGGAAGGCGCTCGCCCGTTACAACCTCAGCGCCCGCGACGTGCTGGATGCAGTCGAGGTCGCCATCGGCGGCAAGAACGTCAGCGTCACCATCGAAGGCCGCGAACGCTTCCCCATTCAAGTGCGCCTCGAACGCGGCGAGCGCGACGACATCGAAAAGATTGGCCGCATCCTCATCGCCTCGCGCGGCCCGATGGGCGGCGGCGCGTCTGCTTCCGCTGGCGGCGGTGGAATGGGCGGCGGCATGGCCGGAGGGGTTCGCCCCGCCGTCAACACCATGAGCGCGGGCGGCGACAGTCAGCCGCTCACTTACATCCCGCTCGCGATGGTTGCCAAAATTACGCGCGAAGTTGGCGCGAACGAAATCGCCAGCGAGAACGGACGCCTTCGCTCCTACGTGCAGGCCAACGTGCAAGACCGCGACCTCGGCGGCTTCGTCAACGAGGTCGAGCAGGCGCTCAAGAAACTCGATTGGGGCAACATGACCTACCAGATGACCGGCGAATACGAGAACCAACGCCGCTTCGTGAAGACCATGCAACTCGTGTTCCCCGCCGTGCTGCTCATCATTTTCGTGATGCTCTACATGGTTTATCACAGTGCGCTCGAAGCCGCGCACGTCATGCTCGCCGTGCCGTTCGCTCTGAGCGGCGGCGTCTTTCTGCAAAAGATGTTGGGCTACAATTTCAACGGCGCGGTGTGGGTCGGCTACATCGCGCTCTTCGGAACGGCGGTGCAAACGGGCGTCGTCATGGTGGTCTATCTCGAAGAGATGGTGAAGAAGCGCATGGCCGAGCGCGGCAGCGCCTTCAACTACGCCGACCTCGTGCAAGCTGTGAAAGACGGTGCCCGTCTGCGCCTCCGCCCCAAGGTTATGACCGTCGCGACCATCGTGGCAAGCCTGTTGCCTATTATGTGGAGTCACCGCCAGGGAGCGGAAGTGATGAAGCCGCTCGCCACCCCCGTCATCGGCGGGATGATTTCCAGCCTGATCCACATCCTGATTGTCACCCCCGTCATTTTCCTCTGGCTGCGAGCACGCGAACTCCCGTCGAGTCCCGCACCAGCGCCCGCGACCACGGAAACAGCAAACCAAAACGACCGCACAGAACCATGAACGCAACCAAGTCCCCGCTCGCCACGCCTGCACTCGTTATTGCCGGCGCGCTCCTTGTCACCGCCGCCCTCGGCTTTGTCGGCTGCTCCAGCAGTGGTCACGACCATTCGAGCCACTCGCACGCCGGACACTCGCACGGTGTGGAGAAGTATTATCCGAAGGCCAAGGCCTATCCGCTGACCAAATGCCTCGTCACCGACGAGGGCTTCAACCACGGCAAGCCCTACACGTTCGTCCACCAGGGCCAGGAGATTAAGCTCTGCTGCGAAGACTGCCTCGCCGACTTCAAGCAAGAGCCGGCCAAGTATCTCTCCAAACTCAACGCGCCCAAGTGACGCGGCACACACGAACAATTTCAGCCGTCATGGTGATGGCGAATATACAACAACAACGAGAACAAACAGTATGAAGTTCACGAAACACATCCTCACTGCGGTTCTGCTCACCGGCCTGTCTGCCGGAATCCTGAGCGCCCGCGCCGACGACAAGCACGCCGACCACAAGGCCAAGCCGTATCCGCTGAAGACGTGCATCGTCTCCGGCGAAGAAATCAACGACAAGGGCGAGATGAAGCCGCACTCCCTGGTCGTCGAGGGCCAGGAGGTCAAGCTTTGCTGCAAGTCCTGTTTGAAAGACTTCAACAAGGACAAGGCAGGCTACCTTAAGAAGATCGAGGCTGAGGCCAAGAAGAAGAAATAAGCGCCGATCTTGGCACGCCGCTCGGGTACCTCTCCATGCGGGGCTTTACCCTCTCCGCTGCTCACGGGCGGCCCGGCGGCGTGCCTCTGCTATGACTCAAGAGATTTTTCCAGTTGTCGAATTCTCCGCAGAGAAAGACCGACGCGAGGAGCTCCGGCGTCGGGTCACGTCGTCCTTCTTTGATGGTCTTCGACAAGTAGAAAATCGAAGCCAAGGCCAAGAATCAGAAAGAATGACGATCATTTTCTGGCACGCCGCACGGGTGACTCCCCCACGCGGGGTTTTCCCCAGCCCCGCACCCTTGGCGGCCCGGCGGCGTGCCTCTCCCTTTCCTTCGGCAGAACAGGAGCACACCGCCTCAGACAACCGATGCCACTCGCCCGGCAAGGAGTTGGGCGAATCGCGATAATCATAACCAAACAAACCAAAACCAAGTCGTATGAACAGAAACCAAATCAGTCGCCGCTCCTTCTTGGGGCGCTCCGCCACGGCCACCACCGCGCTGGCCGTCGGTGCAATCTTAAAGCCCGGCCGCTCGATCTTCGCGCAGGCGGCGCGTCCGGGCTATCCCGTGCAATTCCCACCTGATTTGCAGGGTAACACGCTCACCGTCGCGCCCGCCGAAATCGAAGTCTGGCCCGGCCAGCATTCCGAACTGTTCGCCGTCAACGGCACCGTGCCTGCGCCAACCATTCGCGTGCGACGGCATCACCGCTTCCACGCCCATGTGGAGAACCGGCTCGCCGAACCACTCGTGCTCCACTGGCACGGCATCCTCTCGCCTGCCAGCATGGACGGCAATCCGCGCGACGCCGTGGGCGCAGGGCAGGACTACAACGTGAACTTTCCAATCCGCCAGCAGGCGGGCACCTACTGGTATCACGCGCACACGGACCGGCTCACCGGCAAGCAGGTCTATCTCGGCCTCGCGGGCTTCTTCATCGTCGAAGATCCGTCGGAACGTTACCTCGGCCTGCCGCACGGCGACCACGATCTGCCGCTGCTCATTCAAGACAAACGCATCATGGATGGAATGGGCCTGGACTACATGCCCGAGGAAATGGATGTCATGACTGGCTTCCTTGGCAACACGGTGTTCGTCAACAACACGCCGGAGCCGTGGCTGTCGGTGGACCGTGGCCTCTACCGGCTGCGCCTGCTCAATGGCTCGAACGCGCGCGTGTTCCGAATCGGATTCCCGGATGATCGTCCATTCCATCTCATCGCCAACGACGCCGGTTTGCTGCCGGCACCCATCGAGGTTGCCACCATCATGCTCGCACCCGGCCAGCGCGCGGAAATTCTGGTGGATTTCAGTTCACTGAATGTCGGCGACAGCCTCGTTCTGATGAGCCATCCCTTCGAGGGGGGCGGGCACGGCGGCGAGATGATCGCCGCCAACATGGATGGCGGCATGGAGATGCCGCCCCAAGGCGCGGAGATGGAACTGCTGACCTTCTACGTGGACCGGGAAGCCGTCGGACGCGGCGCGGTGCCGGCGCGACTGGCCCGGTTTAAGCCCCATGACCCGGCAATGGCCCGGCGCACGCGCGTCTTCGAGTTGAGCGTCGAGGGAATGTTTCATCCCATCAACGGCGCCTTGTTCGATCTCAACCGTACCGATGTCACCGTGCCCTTCGGGGAATTTGAAATCTGGGAATACCGCAACCTCTCCGACGAGTTGCACCCAATGCACCCGCACGGCGCGCTCATGCAAGTGATCGAACGCCACGGCATGGAGATGCTCCCGCCCGAGGACACCGGCTGGAAGGACACCGTGCTCGTCGCGCCCGGCGAAACGGTGAGCGTGCTCGTGCGCTTTGGCGATTACCGGGGCGACTACGTGCATCACTGTCACAACCTCGAACACGAGGACAACGGCATGATGCAGAACCTCCGCGTGCTCCATCATCACGTCCTGCGCAAGCTGGACGACCGTAACGAAAGATAAACCGCCGCAATACGCATGGACGCAAACCTGATCTCGCAAGCAGCAGCGCATCGACAGCCTACACCGCCCTGCGCCGGTGATGTTGGCGCGGCCCTGCGCTGCTTGCCTGCCAGGTCTGGTCCGAGTGAATCGCTATCCAAGCGTTTCGTCACCGCACGAACAATCCAGACAGCCATGCTTGCTGCACACATGACACGTCGCTTCGACTTTCTCGCGGAGTCGCTGGCGGGCGCGGTGCAGCCGGACGTTCAGATTGTTCAACGTCAGGCCCAGCGCCGTCGCCGCGTCCTTGGGGGAAGTGCCGTCAAGGTCCACGCGCTGGAGCAGGTCGCGGTATTGATCTGGCAAGCCGGGCAGAAGCCGCTTGAAGCACTGGCACAAAGCCCGTTCGGCGGCGGCATCGGGCTGTTCGGGAAGCTCGGCTCGCAGGCGTTCGAGCGCGCGGTCGCGGACATCGCGCCGACGATACAGGTCAATGATCGAGTGGCGCAGGATGCGATAGAACCACGTCACCGCGCCTTCGCCGTCACGAGGCTGGTCGGACGACTTCAGTGCCTTGAGCAGACTGTCTTGCACGAGGTCGGCGGCGAGTTCGGGGTCACCCACTCGCTTGCGCGCGAATGCGACGAAGGCGTTCAGGTTTTCGATGAGCGCGTCTTCGGCCTTTGCCATGCGTGGACAGTAACGATTCCGCAGCGCACGGGCAATCGCCACCGGCAGCCGTCGGCAAAGCAAGGCAGACGATTCCAGTGTAAGAGAATTTCGGGTTCTGCGTTAGCGAGGGTGAAAGAAGCGGAAGACCGCTTCGGAAGCGAACAGCGAACATCCTTATGAAGACCGACCCAATCTGCGGCATGACGGTGAATGAAGCGACGGCCCTGAGCACCGAGCGCGAGGGCGAGACGTTTTTCTTTTGCAGCGATCATTGCCGGAAGAAGTTTCTGGCCCAAGCACCGTCGAAGGAGAGCAGCGGCGGCTCTTGCTGCGGAGGCAAGGCAAAGGCGCAACCCGGCACGGACGATTGCTGTGGTGGAAAAGACCAGCACGAGCCTCACGCTCACTCGGAGCACAAGGGCAGCGCGGGAGAACATTCCTGCTGTGGCGGAAAGGCGGACCACGCCGGGCACGCCCACGCCGACCATCACGACCATTCGCATCATCATCACCACGGCGGGTCGGTGACACCTTCCGCCGCCGTGAAGTATTTCTGCCCGATGTGTCCCGGTGTCGAGAGCGACAAGCCGGGCGCGTGTCCGAAATGCGGAATGGCGCTGGAACTGAACCCGGCGTGGAAGCCGGCGGCCAAGACCATCTACACTTGCCCGATGCACCCGGAGGTCGAGCAGGACCATCCGGGCACTTGCCCCAAGTGCGGCATGGCGTTGGAGGCGAAAACCATCACGCCGGAAGTCGTCGAGGACGATTCCGAACTGCGCGACATGACGCGGCGCTTCTGGATCAGCACGGCGCTGACGCTGCCGGTGTTCATCGTGGCGATGGCGCATCTCGTTCCCGCCTGGAGTCATGCCGAATGGGTGAGCGGCGACTTGTCGCGTTGGGGACAGTTCCTTTTGAGCACGCCGGTCGTACTGTGGGCGGGCTGGCCGTTCTTCGTGCGCGGCTGGCGTTCGCTCGTGAATCGAAGTCTGAATATGTTCACGCTCATCGCGCTCGGCGTCGGCGCGGCCTACGTCTTCAGCGCCGTCGCGATGTTGTTTCCGCAGGCGTTCCCGCCGGCAACCGGTCACACGGGCAAGCCCGCCATCTACTTCGAGGCCGCTGCGGTCATCACCGTGCTCGTGCTGCTCGGCCAGGTGTTGGAGCTGCGGGCGCGGAGCAAAACCGGAAGCGCCATCCGCGCGTTGCTGAATCTCGCCCCGAAAACCGCGCGAGTCATTCAAGGCCAGGAGGAATCCGATGTTCCACTCGATTCCGTGCGCGTTGGAACGCGCCTGCGCGTCCGGCCAGGTGAGAAGATTCCCGTGGATGGTCTTGTCCTCGAAGGAAAGACTTCCATCGACGAGTCCATGATTACCGGCGAGCCGTTGCCGGTGGAGAAAAGTCCGGGCGACCGCGTAACGGGCAGCACACAGAACACTACCGGAAGCATCGTGATGCAGGCCGAGCATGTGGGCAGCGAAACCGTCCTGGCGCGCATCGTCCAGATGGTGGGCCAAGCCCAGCGCAGTCGCGCGCCGATTCAGGCGCTGGCGGACAAGGTCGCGGCGTGGTTCGTGCCAGCGGTGCTGGCGATTGCCTTGCTCACGTTCCTCGGATGGTTCGTCTTCGGGCCAGAGCCGCGCCTCGCGTTTGCCATCACCAACGCCGTCGCTGTGCTCATCATCGCGTGTCCGTGCGCGCTGGGTCTCGCCACGCCCATGAGCGTGATGGTCGGCGTCGGGCGCGGCGCACAAATGGGGGTGCTCATCCGCAACGCCGAAGCCATCGAGAAGCTCGCCCAACTCGACACGCTCGCGGTGGACAAAACCGGCACGCTCACCGAAGGGAAACCCAAGCTCGCGCAGGTATTGCCGGTGAACGGATTTTCTGACGTCGAACTTCTCCGTCTCGCCGCGTCGCTTGAACAAGGCAGCGAACATCCGCTGGCCCACGCTATTGTCGTGGCGGCTCGCGAGCGCCAGATTCCCACCGAAGCTGCCAAGGACTTCCAATCCACGACCGCTGGCGGCGTGGCCGGCATGGTTGCGGGCCATCGCGTGCTGGTGGGCAAGCCGGGCTTCCTCCGCGAGAATGGGGTCACGGACATCGCCGCGCTCGAAACGATTGCCTCCCCGCACCAAGCCGAAGGCGCGACCGCCATCTTCGTGGCCATTGATGGCCGGGCTTCGGGAGTGTTGACGGTCGCTGACCCGGTGAAGTCCACCACGCCGCAGGCGCTCGCCGAACTACGCGAACTCGGCATCAACGTCATCATGCTCACCGGCGACAATCCGCGCACCGCCGAGACTGTCGCGCGCAAGCTGGGCATTGCCGACTTCCAGGCCGGTGTCACTCCGCACGACAAGCATGAGAAGGTGAAGTCACTCAAAGCGGCAGGCCACACCGTGGGCATGGCCGGCGACGGCATCAACGACGCACCCGCGCTCGCCGCCGCCGACGTAGGCGTGGCGATGGGCACGGGCACGGACATCGCGATGGAGAGCGCGGGTGTGACTCTGGTGAAAGGCGACCTTCGTGGCTTCGTGCGCGCCATTCACCTGGGTCGCGCCATGATGCGGAACATCCGGCAAAACCTTTTCTTCGCGTTCGTCTATAACGCGCTCGGCATTCCGGTCGCGGCGGGTGTGCTCTATCCGTTCTTCGGCGCGCTGCTCAGTCCCATCCTCGCGGGCGCGGCGATGAGCCTGAGTTCCGTATCCGTCATCGCCAACGCGCTGCGACTGCGCAACACGAAGTTATGAAGCGGGCCGCGCCCAACACTCCAGAAAGTGAACTCGCCGAGTTGAAGGCAGCCCTCGACGAGCACGCCATCGTCGCCATCACGGACGCGCGCGGGCAAATTACCTACGTCAACGACAAGTTCTGCGCGATCTCCAAATACCCGCGCGCCGAGCTTCTCGGCCAGGACCATCGCATCATCAACTCCGGCCATCATCCCAAGGAGTTTATACGCGACCTTTGGACGACCATTGAGAGCGGTCGAGTGTGGCGCGGCGAAATCAAAAACCGCGCGAAGGACGGCAGCTTCTATTGGGTGGATACGACCATTGTTCCCTTCCTCGACGCCAGCGGGAAACCCCGGCAATACATCGCCATTCGCGCCGACATCACGGAGCGCAAGCGGATCGAGGAGGCATTGCGCGAAAACGAGCAGCGGATGCGCGCCATCGTCGAAACCGCTGTCGAGGGCATAGTCACCATTGACGAGCGCGGCCTAGTGGAGTCTGTGAATCCGGCGGCGTGCCGCATGTTTGGCTACGCGCCGGACGAAGTCGTCGGCCGCAACATCAGCCTGCTCATGCCGTCGCCCAACCAGGAGCAACACGACGATTACCTCGCGAACTATCTCCGCACCGGAGAGGCGCGCATCATTGGCATCGGGCGCAAACTGGAAGGACAGCGCAAGGACGGAACGGTGTTTCCGATGGAATTGTCCGTGAGCGAAGTCCGGCTCGGCGACCGGCGGTTGTTCACGGGTCTGATTCGCGACATCTCCGAGCGCCGCGAGCTGGAACAGGCCGTGGCGAACGCGAGTGAACAAGAGCGCACGCGCATCGCGCGCGAACTGCATGACGGCCTCGGCCAGCAAATCGGCGGGCTGCTGTTCCTGATGAACGGGCTGCACCGCGATTTGCAGTCAGCGAATGTTCCCCAAGCAGAAACCGTCGGCCAGCTTTGTGCCGAACTCGGCACGGCGCTAACGCAAGCTCGGAGGCTCGCTCACGACCTCTACGCCGTGTCTCCGACGCCGGAGGGCTTGGTGGAGGCGTTGGAAATTCTGGCGGAACGGGTGAACGCGGATCACCGTGTCGAGTGCGGATTCGCTGGCGAAAAGAATGTGCGGGTGCAGAACCCGGCGGCGGCCAGCCACCTTTACCGCATCGCTCAGGAGGCGACGCACAATGCGCTCAAGCACAGCCAGGCCACGCGCATTGTTCTTGAACTTCGCCGGGTGAACGTCGGGCTGGAACTCCGCGTGCGCGACAACGGCGTTGGCTTTCCTGCGGAACAAGCGAATCACGGACTCGGCCTGCGGACGATGGAGCAACGCGCCCGGCTCGTAGGCGGGCGGCTGAAGATTCACCCGCATCCCGCCGGCGGCGTCGAAGTGCTGTGCGTCGTGCCGAAAGCTGTTCTGGAACGAACCATCGCGACCTGATGCAACGCAAATCCAACAAATCCGGAGCACCAAAGCGAAAGAGGATTCTCCTTGTGGACGATCACCCACTGATGCGGCGCGGCCAGGCCGATCTGCTGAACCGCGAGCCGGACTTGGAAGTTTGCGGCGAGGCTGGAAGCGCGCGCGAAGCGATGGAAGCGATTGCAAAACTGAAGCCCGATTTGGTGGTCGTGGACATGGCGTTACCCGACAAAGACGGATTAGAACTCATCAAGGATATTCAGGCGCTTCACTCCGGCATGCCCGTGCTGGCCATGTCCATGCAGGACGAATCGCTTTACGCGGCGCGCGTGCTCCGGGCCGGCGGTCGCGGCTACGTGATGAAGCAGGAAGGGCCGGAACGGCTCGCGGCGTCCATCCGCACCGCGTTAAGCGGCCAGGTTGCACTCAGTCCTCGCATGGCGGCGAAGATGTTGGACTCGCTCGTCGGCGGCACGGGCAAAGCCGAGGCCGACCCGGAGACCAGACTAACCGACCGTGAACTCGAAGTGATGCGCCTTTTCGGGGAAGGCTGGAGCACGGATGAGATTGCCGGGCGTCTTCATCTCAGCCCGAAGACCGTGGACGTGCATCGGGGACACATCAAAGGGAAGCTCGGTTTCAAAACCACGCCCGAATTCACCCGCTTTGCTATCCGCTGGGTTGGGTCGCAGGGCGGACCGCACGCTTGATGGAGTTCCGCACCACCGGTGCGGTCGCGTTCTCCGACTGACTTCCTCTCCACGTCCGTCGCGGCTGTTCACCGCCCGCGACGCTGGCATAAGCAATTTCCTTATCCGCCGCGTCTTCGCAGCCCTACACGCGGACAACCTCCCCGCCAATACCAAGCGCCTTCCTGACGGCGATAATCAACCCGCGTGAATGAAAGTGCAGTGCCAACAAACTTCAACTCCACCGGACATCGGTCACGCGCGCCGCATCCAGCGCAGCGGCGGGCGCGCTCGTCGGGCCGGGATCAGACGCATGAAGATACGAGTGTTCGTCGTTGAGGACCATCCGCTGATGCGCCGCAGCCTCATCGAGGCCATTGAGCGCGAGGCGGACCTGACGGTGTGCGGGCAGGCCGAGGATGCACAGGCCGCCTATGCCGCCGTGGTGTCCGTGCAGCCGGACATCGTGCTCACGGACATCCAGCTCAAGTCCTCCAGCGGGCTGGATTTCATCAAAGCCATCCGCGCCCACGCTCCGGCGTTGCCAGTGGTCGCCACTACGATGTTCGACGTGCAACGCACGGAGCGGCTGGCTCGCGCCTCGGGAGCGTCGGCGTTCGTGGCCAAACAAGATGGGCCGGCAAAGCTCATTGCCACTCTCCATGCCGTGATGAATAAGCCGGCCGGGGAGGATGCGGCCAATTGAGTGAGTTCCATCCCAAAGACACTCCACGCAGCCGCATGAAACTCATTCTGTCAGAGCATGATCGAGATCATAAACTCGAAACCAGTTCTCCCATAAATTGGCGCGTGCCTGCCAACCAGAGAGCTATTGCGGTTTCGGAGGCAAAGGCGGGCAGTGCGCTGTTGTTTGCAGTTCGGAAGCCGCAACGATGAAAAGATACCTGAAACAGAAAGGCAGGTTGTCAGAGGCTGTCGAACAAAGACTCCGACAGCATCCCGTCCTGTCGCAGTTCCGGCAGGTGAACTGGCGGCATCTGCTCGCGGCCAGCAGATTGCGGGAATATCCGCCTGCGGCGGCGATTTGTCGCGAAGGCGAAACGGCACGGAACGGCTGGCTGATCACGGATGGAGAGATCAAACTGGTGCGTCACACCACGAAGGGTCAGGTGCTGTTGGTGGATATTCTGCTGACGGGAGAATTGTTCGGCGTCGTTTTCTACCGGGAGCAACCCGTGCAGCCAGCCACAGCCGTCGCCGTCAAGCCAACCCGTGCATTGGAATTTCCGCTGACGATCCTGATGGATGAATTACAAGGCAATCCGGCCCTGCAAACCGCCCTGCTGCAAGACACCTGCCTTAAACTTTGCCAATCCGTAGCGATGCGCGGACTGGCGCTGGAGGAATTGCCGGTGCGAATTGCCACCATACTTTGCCGGCTGCACGAAAAGTTTGGCCGAATCATCCCGGAAACACGAGCCACACTGGCGGAACTCGCGGGCACCACTACGGAGTCGGCCATCCGATCAACACGCGAACTTGAGGCCGAGGGAGTCCTTCGTCTCGGACGCGGGGTTATTGAAGTGCTCACGCTGGACCAACTTCACAAGAGGTCGGCTCTGGTCGCTCCGCACAGCCATCCATCTACGAACGTCCACGGCCAGCAAGAACCAACATTTCATTTTCGGGGCAACACACCGGTTGGCCCGAGGCAGAAACAACAACACACCAAACCAAAGGACAAACAATGAAAGCAGTGAAAAACAACATCATCGGGACCGGGATTGCGATGGCGATTGCCCTTGCGGCCTGGCTGCCCGGAAACATCAACGCAGCCGAACAGATGAAGCCCATGAAGGGCGCGGAGCACCTGCTCATGCTGAACAAGATCGAGACCAAGGCGCAAGCGGACGCGCTCAAACCGGATGACACGTTTGCTATGGTCTGCGCCAAGTGCAAGACCGTGTATGTCACGCGGGTGAAGCAGGGCGTGAAGGGAGCGCAAATCCTCATGGAAGGCGGTCAGCCGAAGGAACTGATCGGCACGCACGCCTGCGCCGGCTGCAACTCGACCATCGAAGTGACCGGCCACGGCAAGGGCAAGGAAATGGTCCTCAAGCACTCCTGCAAGGCGTGTGGCGATGACTCGGCCTTCTGCTGCGCGACCAGGCCCGGCAGTGCTCCAACGAAAGGAATGGAGAAGGATAAAAAGTAAGCCATGCCTTGCACCGAAGCGGTGAGTGAACCCGCCACCGCCGCTTCGGTTCCCCCTCTTCTGCTGGCAGCGAGCCCCATCAAAATCGGGTGAAGTTAGGACAAGGGAAGCTCAAGGGAACGGCAGAGGGACCGGCGTAGCAAGGGATGAACGCGAGACGTTCGTGAACAACAAAACAACCAACGAAGAAAGGCACACTATGAAAATCAATCACATCAACACACTGGCCCGCCTGTGCGGGGTGACGTTCGCAGCAGCACTGCTGGTTGGCACCGCTGGAGTGCTTTCAGCGAGTGAGATTCCTACCGGCAAGGGTGGAGCCACCAAGCTCCTCGAAGTCAGCGGAGCACAGTTCAAGCCACAATCCGCGCCCAGCGACTTCAAGCCCATGTCTTGCGGCAAGTGTAAGGACGAGGTGGTCCAAGTGCGGGACACGGACTCGAAAGGTGGCGCGCGTGCGCTACTCAACGGCGTGCCACTGACAAAATTGGAATCGCGTCACGGTTGCGAAGGCTGCGGGAACACCTGGGTGGTCTCCGGCCACGGAAAAGCCAAGACCAGCACAGCCGTCCACACCTGCACCAGTTGTGGCGCGGAGAGCCTCGCCTGCTGCTCGACCAGCAAGAG
This sequence comes from Limisphaerales bacterium, assembly GCA_044230345.1. GTDB lineage: Bacteria > Verrucomicrobiota > Verrucomicrobiia > Limisphaerales > JADJPG01 > JBGARF01. The sequence goes on along the minus strand of JBGARF010000021.1, from coordinate 90,773 downwards.
CGGCAGCACCGCGACCAAGGGCATGGATAAGAAGTTCGAGGTCGCTCCTGTGAAGTAACCAGCTCGCAACCTTCAAGCGAAACATCGCCATGAAAACCAAAGCCAATGCCGCCGCGAAAGGAGCCGCCGGTCGCGCTGGGTGCGTCTGCCTCGCGCTGACGCACTCGACCGCGCAGGAAGTTTGCATCGCCGGCTCATTCAACGACTGGCACCCGACCGTCACTCCGATGATCCGGCTGGAGGACGGCAAGTGGGCCAAGGAACTCGCGCTGCCGCCCGGTCGCTACGAATACCGATTCGTCGTGGACGGCCAATGGGTGGACGACCCGGCGGCGACCGAACTCGTCCCGAACTCATTCGGCACCGCAAACGCGGTGTTGGTGGTCGAAGTCCACAAGCCCGTCGCCACCGCCCGCTCCGCAGGGACAACGCCAACCGCCAACCGAAGGGCACCGACCCGAAATGCTCCCGCACAGCGACAGGCGTGCTGCGCTTAACGGATTCACAAATCAAAACTGAACAATGGCGGCGAGTTCATTCGCTGTCGCAACCGAGAACTGAACATGAAAACGAAGAACACACTGTATCTGCTCGCGGTGGGTGCCGCAGCACTGGCTCTGAACATCTCGACGGGTTCCGGGCAAGTGTTCAGCCCCGCCGATGCAGCGAACAATCGCGCCATCGCGGCCAGCCCGCGCGCGAAAGAAGCCTTCCCCTGGCTGACTCGCGCTCCCGTGACCCGCACGGACGCCTGCTGCAAAGAGACGACGGAGAATGCCGCGCTTGCCGCGGTGAAGAAGAACCGGGCGCTCGCCGCCAGCCCGCGCATGTTGGAGCAATTCCCGGAACTGTCCCGGTCAGCGGTGCCAAGCGAGGTGCCGGTGTTCAACATCGCGCCCCTCGCGGAGAGGAACACCGCGATCCTGTCCAGTCCGAGGATGCGCGAGCTATACCCCGCGTTGTCACGCGGAGCAGCACCCGGCACGGCCAAGAGCGGAGCCTCCAAGCCGATGGAGCCAGGCAAGTGAACCACTGAGGTTGAGTATGAAAACCCAACTTGCCCTCATCGCAGTCGTGGCGGGCGTGCTGCTCGCCGCGACTCCGAAGGCTGGCGCGCTTCCGCCACGCCAGCACCTGGTCGTTGGCGTCATCAAAGCCATCAACTACGAGGCGCACACAATCACGCTGGCGCCTGACAAGGGCAATCAACCGCTGGACTTTGTGTGGAAGGACTCCACGCGCTTCGCTCAAGGGTGGAGCCGCATCTGCCTCGGGGCGTTGGAACCCGGCCAGACCGTCAGAATCTACTACCGCCGGGAAGTAGGCCAGTTGGTTCCTCGTTCGGTGAATCTGCGCACTGAAACAGCAACGTGCTGCGCAACAGGCCGGTGCGGCGCCAAGCCGAGTTGATGGACAATGAGCGCGATTGTGGGAGTTGGTCTGGCGGTCTGGTTGTTGGGCACGGCGATCTTCTTGATGGGACTCTGCGCCGCAGCCGCCGGTTCGATTTCTACTCCCGAACGAAACGGCGGAATCCGCCATTCAAAAAGACACCGATATGAAACTCTCTCTTACAAGAATCCTCATCTGGACCGCTTTGATTGTCGGCGCTGGATTGCTCCAAGTGTCCTGCGTCACCACCCACGGCAACTGGACTTCGGACTTGCCGCAAACAGGCTCCGCCAAAGGCGGCGCATCCTTGCTCATGAAACGATGAGCAATCCGTTCCCGCATCACAAAAGCCTTCGCACCTATGAACGCTGAATACACCAGAAGCAGAATCGCCAACTGCGTTATTGGACTTTCCCTCTCTCTGATCGTGCTGATTCTGACGGGTTGTAAGACTTCACGCGATTATCCCGGCCCGGTTCACGGACTCACCTTCAACGGCACGATCAAGTCCATCGACCTCCAAAACCATCGCCTCACCGTCACGCCCTTGAAACCAGGAGAGCCGTTCGCGTTCGTTTGGGAGAGCACCACGAAGTTCTGGCAGAAGGGCGTTCCCATCAGGCCCGATCAGCTCGAACTCACCTGGCCCGTGCGTGTCCATTACCACACCGTTTCCGGCGTACGCACAGCCCACCACGTTTATGTCGAGTTGAGTTACCCGGTCGTTCACTAAAGACACGAAACGAGCATGAGATTCACACGCGCATCCGACCCAGGGAGAACTCTGCCAACCGCAATGGCAATCGTAGCCGTCGTGCTCGCAGTTGTCTTCTTGGCCGGATGCAAAGGAATTCCCACTCAAAGCGAACGAAAAGCTCAGACGAATTTGGGAAGCGTGAGTGAGGCTTTCCGGCCAGACAATCAACGCCCCGTTCTGCCGACGCTGCAAACGAACTCCAGCCTGAGCAACTTTCTTCACTTCGCCATGCTCAACCAGCCGCAGGTCGAGGCGGCTTACTACGATTGGGCGGCGTCGGTGCGGCGCATCACGGTGGAGCGTTCGCTGCCCGACCCGCGACTGACTTTCCAAAGCGACATCGCGGATACGGTGATGTCGCTGATGCCGGGGCTGATGATGGATTTTCCCGGCCCCGGCAAACTCAAGGCGGCGGCGAACGTCGCGACAGCGGAAAGCGACACGCGGTATTTCCTGTTTGAGTCCACTGTGCTGCAAACCGCCTTCGCGTTGAAGAAGGCGTATTACCAACTGTATTTCCTCGACGCCAAAGTCAGCGTCAATCGGCAGACGCTCGCCCTCGTCACGGACTTGGAGAAACTGGCCCGCACGCAGAACGAAGTCGGCAAGGTGACGTTGCAGGATGTGTTGCGGGCACAGATTGAACAAGACCGTCTCGCGACCGAAATCGCCAACCTCGATGACTCACGCAGTCCGTTGCTCGCGCAGTTCAGGGCCGCGCTGGGTCTGGCGGCGGAGCAGCCCAATCCGCCCGTGCCCGCGCAGTTCGAGTCCACACCGCTCGACTTGAGTTCCGACCAGTTGTTCGCGTCGGCGCTGGCCCGCAATCCGCGCTTGAAGGCAATGGAAGCGGAAGTGCGTCGCGCCGATGCTTCGCTGCGGTTGGCCTACAAGGCGCGGGTGCCGGACTTCAATGTCGGCGTGGAGGTAGATGCGAAGGCGTCGCCGGTGTTTGTCACGCCGCAGCTTGGCGTAACGCTGCCGATTTGGCGGGACAAGATTGCGGCGGAGATTGCCGGAGCGCAGGCCGGGCAGCGGGCGGCGCAGGCCCGGTTGTCAGCCGAACAAATCGCGCTGGCCGTCGAGTTCGCCGAGAAGTCGTTCATGTTCCGCGAGAGCAGCCGCAATCTGGCGCTGTTGCAGGAACGGCTGTTGCCCAAGGCGCAGCAATCTTTGGAAGTGGCGAGGGCCGGCTACACGGCCGGTCAAAGCACGTTTATTGATCTGCTGGACGCGCAGCGAACCTGGCTCGGCTTCTTGCTCGCCGAAGTCGAGGCGCGCACTCAACGCGAGCTGGCCCTCGCCGAACTCTCACTCCTCATTCTCGGCCAGCCTCCGACCGGTGCGCCGGTGCTCAATCAACCGACGAAGGCTTCGCCTTCATCGAAATGAAACTCTTCATCGCGATATGAACTTCAAATCGAAATCCACCAAACTCGCCGCCCTTTTGGTGGTGATAGTCCTTGTGGCCGGAGCCGTGGCGGTCTTCGTTCGCCAGCGGGATGACGGCAGCCATGCCGCGCACTCCGGCCAGCTTTACACCTGTGGAATGCACCCGCAGGTGATTCAGAACAAGCCGGGCAACTGCCCCATCTGCGGGATGAAGCTCAATCCGATTCGCAAGCAGCCTTCCGCTGCTGTTGGGACTTCAACGAACGCGCCCGCTGCTGCTGGTGCGGGCAGCGAACGCAAAATCAAATACTACAAGTCCACCATGATGCTCGGCGAAATCAGCCAGACGCCGCGCAAGGACAGCATGGGCATGGAGATGGTGCCGGTGTTCGATGACGAGGCTGCCGACTCCGCAACCATCTCCATCGACCCGGTGACGATGCAGAACATGGGACTGCGCACGGGCACCGTCAGCAAAGGCCCGTTGCGCCGCACGATTCGCACGGTCGGCGCGGTGGAGTTCGACGAGACTGCGCTTGCTGATGTGACGACGAAGTTCCGTGGGTGGATTGAGAAGCTTTACGTGGACTCGACCGGCAAGCAGGCGCATCAGGGCGAGCCGCTCTTCGAGATTTATTCGCCCGAATTGGTCAGCGCGCAGACAGAGTATGTGCTCGCGCTCAATCAAGCTCCTAATTCAGCGGGCGCGGAATCGCTCAAGGCCAGTGCGCTCACAAAGCTTAAATTCTTCGACGTCTCGGAAGAGCAAATCGCCGAGTTGGAGAAAACGCGGCAGCCAAAGAAAACGCTGCGCGTGAGTGCGCCACGAGACGGCATCGTGGTCGAAAAGATGGCGGTGCAAGGCCAGATGGTCGAAGCCGGCATGAAGCTCTACCGACTCGCCGACCTGTCGATCGTCTGGGTGCTTTCGCAGGTGTATGAGCAAGACCTGCCCTTCGTTCGCCTCGGCCAGGAAGCGACGATGAGCCTGTCATACATGCCCGACCGAAAGTTTCGCGGGCGCGTGACCTACGTTTATCCCACCGTGGACGAGAAGACGCGCACGGCCCGCGTGCGCATGGAGTTTCACAATCCCGGTTTCTTTCTCAAGCCCGGCATGTTCGCCACCGTCGAGCTGATGGCGGAATTGGAGCCATCGGCGGTGCTCGTGCCGGACATGGCGGTATTGCGCAGTGGCGAGAAGAACACGGTGTTCATCGCACTCGACGGCGGCAAGTTCGAGCCGCGCACGGTCGTCCTCGGCCCGCGTTCGGAGAGCAATCTGTATCAGGTGTTGAGCGGATTGAATGAAGGCGAGCGCGTCGTGATGTCCGGGCAGTTCATGCTCGATTCGGAAAGCCAGTTGCGCGAGGCGATTCAAAAAATGCTCAAGCCCGTGAGCGCGTCCCAAGGCACGAACGAACACACGGCGCACTCCAGCCAACCCACCGAACATGCCGGCCACAAAGTCGAGGCGAAGCCCGCCGAGTCGAAAGCCATCGCTTACATCTGCCCGATGCCGGAGCACCTGGCCATCCGCTATGACCAGCCGGGCAAGTGCCCCATATGCGCGATGACGCTCGTGCCAGTGTCCGCGGACACTCTGGCGAAGTTGCAACCCGGCGGACGTGTCCTGAACTACACCTGTCCGATGCCGGAGCATAGCGACGTGAAGCTGGACAAGGCCGGCAAGTGCCCCAAGTGCGGCATGACTCTCATTCCTGTAATGGAACCACCGCCGGCACCGCAGTCCGAATCCAGCACCGCGAAGCAGGAGCACAAGCACTAAGCCAGGACGGAAACGATTTTATGCTCAAAGGCGTCATAGATTTTTCGCTGCGGAACAAGTTCATCGTCCTGCTCACGACGATTGCTCTGGTGCTGGTGGGCGTGTATTCGGTTCGCAACATTCCGCTCGATGCCATTCCCGATCTGTCAGACGTGCAGGTCATCATCTACACCGAATGGCAGGGACAAGCACCGCAGATTGTTCAGGACCAGGTCACGTATCCCATCACGACGAAGATGTTGTCCGTGCCGAAGGCGAAAGTCGTGCGCGGCTATTCGTTCTACGGCTTCTCGTTTGTCTATGTGATTTTCGAGGACGGCACTGACCCGTATTGGGCACGGAGTCGAGTGCTCGAATACCTGAGCGGTCTGACCTCGCGGCTGCCCAAAGGCGTGGCGCCTTCGCTTGGGCCGGACGCGACGGGCGTTGGCTGGGCGTTCATGTATTCCATCAACTCGACGAACCGCAACCTCGCCGAACTGCGCTCGATTCAAGACTGGTATCTCAAATATCAACTCACCTCTGTCGAGGGCGTGTCGGAAGTCGCGTCGCTCGGTGGTTTCGTGAAGCAGTATCAGGTGACGGTGGACCCGACCAAACTCCGCGCCTACAACCTCGCCATCTCCGACGTGGCGATGGCCGTGCAGAAGAGCAACGGGGAAGTTGGTGGGCGCTCCATCGAGATGGCGGAGAAGGAATTTATTCTGCGCGTGCGCGGCTACATCCAGGACATCGAGGACTTGAAGAAAGTGTCGCTCGGCGTCGGAGCCAGCGGTGTGCCCATTCTGCTGGGCGAAGTCGCGAATGTTCAACTCGGCCCCGACATGCGACGCGGCATCGCCGAACTCAACGGGGAGGGCGAAACCGTGGGCGGTGTCGTCATCGTCCGCTACGGCGCAAACGCTCGGCAAGTCATCCTCGACGTGAAGAAGCGGCTCGACCAGGCGATGAAGGGTTTGCCCGCCGACGTGGCTTACACCGTCGCCTACGACCGCACGGCGCTCATTGGCCGCGCAGTAAAGACGCTCGAAGAAAAGCTGATTGAGGAAAGCATCGTGGTCGCGCTCGTTTGCATCGCATTCCTGCTGCATCTGCGCAGCGCGCTCGTGGCTATTCTCATCCTGCCCATCGCGGTGCTGATGTCCTTCACCGTTATGTATGGCCAGGGCATCAGCTCGAACATCATGTCGCTGGGCGGCATCGCCATCGCCATCGGCGCAATGGTGGACGCGGTAATCATCATGATTGAGAACGCCCACAAGCATCTCGAACACGACCAGGGGAAAAAGCCGCATTGGGACATCATCCGCGACGCCGCGGTCGAAGTCGGGCCGACGTTGTTCTATTCGCTCCTCGTCATCTCCGTGTCGTTCATCCCGGTCTTCACTTTGCAGGCGCAGGAGGGACGCCTGTTCAAGCCGCTCGCCTTTACGAAGACCTATTCGATGGCGGCGGCAGCGTTGCTTTCCATCACGCTGGCTCCGATTCTGATGGGCTATTTCATTCGCGGCAAAATCCCTGCCGAGGAAAAGAATCCTGTCAATCGGTTGCTCATTTGGCTCTACCATCCGCTGATTGACTTCGTCATCAAGTGGCGCTGGCAGGTCATCATCGCGGCAGCACTCATCATCGCGTGGGTGTTCATGCCGTGGGACTGGGCGGTGACAAACCGTTTGCCGGACGGAAAATTGAAAATCGCTTCCGCCAGCGTCGGGAAGATTTTCCCTTACCAAAATCTCGGCTCGGAGTTCATGCCCTCGCTCTACGAAGGCGACTTGCTCTACATGCCCACCACGTTCCCCGGTATATCGCCGACCAAGGCACGTGAGTTGATTCAGCAGACCGACAAAATCATCAAGACATTCCCCGAAGTGCATCACGTTTTCGGCAAGATTGGCCGTGCCGAAACCGCGACGGACCCCGCGCCGTTCGACATGGTGGAGACGACCATCATGCTCAAGGACGAAAAGGAATGGCCCAAGGTGGACATCAAGGACGACGCGGGCAAAGTCATCGCCCACCGGCGGCGCACCCCGGATGAACTGGTGACCGCGATGAACGCCGCTATCCAGATCCCCGGCCTCAACAACGCTTGGACGATGCCCATCAAGACGCGCACCGACATGCTTGCCACGGGCATCAAGACGCCCGTCGGAATCAAGGTCGCGGGTTCCGACTTGGCGGAAATCGAGCGTGTCGCTTCCGAAATCGAAGCCGTCGTGCGCCAGGTGCCGAACACCACCAGCGTCTTCGCGGAGCGGGTGATGGGCGGCAACTACATCGAGTTCAAAATCGACCGTGACCAGATTGCGCGCTATGGCCTGAGAGTTGGCGACGTTCAGGATGTGCTTGAAGTTGCGCTCGGTGGGATGCCGCTGACCACGACTGTCGAGGGCCTGGAACGCTACGGTGTGAACCTCCGCTACAGCCGCGATTTCCGAGAGAACCTCGAAGCGTTGCGCGAAATCATCGTGCCCGCTCCAACCGGTGCGCAAGTCCCGCTCGGCCAGTTGGCGAAAATCGAAACCGTCCGTGCTCCGATGGGCATCAAGAGCGAAGGCGCTGTGCCCAACGCCTGGATTTACGTGGACGTAAAAGGCATCGACATCGGCACCTACGTCCAGATGGCCATGCGGGCGGTCAACGAGGGCGTGTCCAAAGGTACCGTCAAACTGCCGAGCGGCTACAACATTTTCTGGAGCGGCCAATACGAATACATGCTCCGTGCCAAGCAACGGCTGATGATTGTCGTGCCGCTCACGCTCCTCATCATCGTCCTCATCATCTACCTCAACACGCGCTCGGCCATCAAAACCGCCATCGTGATGCTGGCCGTGCCGTTCTCGCTCGTGGGCGCTTTTTGGATTCTCTACCTGCTCGACTACAACCTGAGCGTGGCCGTGTGGGTCGGCATCATCGCATTGGCCGGACTCGACGCGGAGACCGGCGTCGTAATGCTGCTCTACCTCGACCTCGCTTACGAGCAGTGGACTAAGGAGGGGAAGATGCGAAACGTCACCGACCTCCGCGACGCCATCTACCACGGCGCGGTCAAGCGTGTCCGTCCGAAGGCCATGACCGCCTGTGTCATCATCGCGGGCCTGTTGCCGATTCTGTGGAGCCACGGCGCCGGCGCGGACGTGATGAAGCGCATCGCCACGCCGATGATTGGCGGCGTCGTCACTTCCACTGTCATGGAACTGGTGGTCTATCCCGCGATATTTTTCCTGTGGCGCTCGCGGCGCTTCAAGATGTCCTCCTCGGAATACAATCCGGTCAGCCGCGTAGAGACGAAGGAATCTGCATGAGCATCGAAGACACCATCGGTTATCAAGATGACACTCCAACCTGCGTTGTCTGCGGCAAGAACGTAACCGGAGGAGGCGGCTTTGCTCGCGTCAATCACAAGGGGATCATGGTCAACCTGTGCTGCCCCGGCTGCATGGACACCTTCTCGAATGACCCTGAGCCACATGTGGCGAAATTGAGGAAAGTGCTGGAGTATCGAGCACTCCGGGAGATCAGCAAGTCAGGCCCGCTCAACTCCAACCTATGACCCCCAAACTCAAGATAAAAAGACCGAAGCGAGAAAGGTACTCGTATGAGTAACTACGACGCCAGCGACATCGACTGCGATTATGTTCAGTGTGCTGTTTGCGAAAAAGAGATCAAGGGCGGCAAGTGGTTCGCCCGCATCAAGCACGGCGAGTGGATGGTCGCGCTCTGCTGCCCGCTTTGCACCGAGACGTTCGAGAAGAGTCCCCACCCGTACGTCCGCCGAATCGAGACGCTCGAATTGATGCGCCTCCACGCACCGCAACAGTAAAACGACACATGCCGAATCCTCTGCAAGATACGCGGAGCAGTAAACGGGTGCGGCCCGCAACAAAAGCACGCAACGCGACGCAATCGGATGCACTAAAGACGTGAAAAATCGCCAGCCAAAGCCTTCGCTCACCCTCCGCATTGTCGCGGTAGGTTGTGCTGTGGTTTGGCTGGCCGGCGTTTCGGTTTGCAGCCTCGAAGCATTGCTCGGTTGTGGCTCGCACCAGCACACGTCTGCCGAGCACAGCGACCACGAGCATACTCAAGCTGTGCCAGCCGTCGGATCTGAAACGCAGCACGATCACGATGCCGACACTCACCAACCGGATGACGCGGAGCATCATCCCACCACTGAGAGCAAAGGCGGTTCGCACGGCTCGCACAAGCATGACGGTAAGGAAGGCTCATGCTGCTCGACGCTGAAGGCCGTTGTTCAATCGGCGAAGTCAATCACCGTTCCGAAACAGATTCTTCAACCCCTTGCTCTGCTCTGCGTTCTCCTGGACGGGCGCAGCTTCGCCCCGGACACACGCGATACGACTTCCGACCGCCCACTTTGGCGCGGCGAATGGGTCTTCACGCCTGAAGTGTGTACAGGCCCGGCCAACCGCAGCCACGCTCCGCCTTCTCTTCATCTGATTTGAACCCGGCGCGCGGGACTTCGCGCTCCTGATTCAAATTCCTTTTCTTGCTCCGTTCGGACTCGCCCACACGGAGAACCTTCGTCCCGCGACGGAGAAAACATACGAACTCAAATACAGCACGATAGATGAAAGCAAATAAAGCAAATCTTGAAACCGCGAGACTGACAGCATCCAGCGGAAGTGCCACAGGCCTCCGCAGCATTTTCCGACGGCGTGTCGCCGACCTAGGCAATATCCTTAGCTGCCACATCTCTTCATCCGTACGCGCGGCTTTCTGTCATGCCAATAGGCGTGGCGTTAACACCTGCCAAACTCACGACGCATGAACCCAACGCAGGCACAAGTTCAGTCGAGACCAAGTCATACGGAGGAAGGTCAACGCTCCAACGGCTGTGGCGGCGGCAATTGTTCGTGCGGTCGGCGAGATTTCCTGCGGAAGGGACTGTTCGCCGCCGGCGCGGCAGCAGTCGGTTCGGCGCTCGGCTTCGACCTCATCAAGCTGGCGCGCGGCGCGGCCATCAACGAACTCGACGCGGGCACCAGCGCGCCGCCGCATCCGCACCTGCCGCCAAACGACCCCGCGGTGCGCATCGGCGTGCCGGGACGCAAATGGGTCATGGTCATCGACCTCGCCAAATGCGACGGCTGCGGCGCCTGCACGGTCGCGTGCAACAAGATGCACGGCGCGCCGGAAGGCAAAGCGTGGATCAAGGTCTTCAAAGTGCAGGACTCGCCGAACGCCGCGCCGTACTGGTTCCCGCGCCCGTGCTTTCAATGTGATGACCCACCCTGCACGAAGGTTTGTCCGGTGGATGCCACGTTCAAACGGCAGGACGGCGTCGTGCTCATCGACAATGAGCGTTGCATCGGCTGCCGATACTGCATGGCGGGCTGTCCCTATTCGGTGCGCCAGTTCAATTGGGGGCATGAGAAGGAAGGACCGGGCGCAGACATGCATACTTACTCGCCAGAGACGGGCTTCCCGCGCAAAACCGGCACGGTGGAAAAGTGCGACTTTTGTCCCGACCTTGGCGCGAAAGGAATTCTGCCGCCCTGCAACACGAGCTGCCCGATGGGTGCCATTTACTACGGTGACGAAAACGAAGACGCAGTAACCAACGCGAAAAACGAGACGGAGCGTTTGAGCAAGCTGCTCGAAGAGAAAGGCGGCTACCGTTTCATGGAAGAACTCGGCACCAAGCCGAGGGTTTATTATCTGCCGCCCAAGGGGCGCATGTATCCCGGCCCGAAAGAGGTGAAACATGCGCACTGAGAATAACGTGCCCGCGTCCGAACCTGCGGTTCCTGCGGTCCAGCCGAAGTCGCTCCTCGAAACAGAGTTGTTGGAACTTGGCCCGTTGAGTTGGCGGGGTGTCTGCGGCGTGGTCGCGCTGGCAGCCGCGTTTGCCGTGGCGTTCGGAGCCTTCCTTCATCAATTGCGGCACGGCCTCGCGGTCACAGCAATGAATGACTACTTCTCGTGGGGCGTTTACATTATCAATTTCGTTTTCTTCATCGGCATCAGCATGGCCGGCTCGCTCATTTCAGCCATCCTGCGGCTGACGGGAGCGGAGTGGCGCAAGCCAATCACGCGGATGGCGGAAGGCATCACGGTCTTCGCGCTCATCGTGGCAGCGTTCATGATCGTCGTGGACATGGGGCGACCCGACCGTTTTCTTTACACAATCATCTACGGCCGTGTGCAGTCGCCGATTCTGTGGGATGTGTTTTCGCTCTCAACGTATCTCGCTGGCAGCATTCTGTTTCTTTACCTGCCGTTGATTCCCGACTTCGCGATTCTGCGTGACCAAGGCGAGCGCTTCGCGCCGTGGCGACGACGGCTTTACGAGAAGCTCGCGCTCGGCTGGCGCGGCACGCCGGAACAACACCTCCGGCTGGAACGGATCATGATGGTGATGTCCATTGCCATCATTCCCGTCGCTGTTTCGATTCACACGGTCACGGCCTGGATTTTCGGAATGACGCTGCGACCCGGCTGGCACAGCACGATTATCGGTCCGGACTTTGTCGTGGGCGCGTTGTATTCGGGCATCGCGGCGGTCATCACCATCATGGCGATTCTGCGGCGGGTGTATCACCTGGAGAACTTCGTCACCGTCGAGCATTTCAAGAAACTCTCGTGGCTGCTGTTCGCGTCCGGCGTCGCTTACGCCTACTTCATGGTCAACGAATACATGGGCGCGGCCTATACCAACGAGAAAACCGAGCGCGAATTGGTGTCAGCAATTCTGCACGGTTCTTACGCGGTGCAGTTCCAATTGATGGTCGCTGTCGGACTGCTGGTGCCCGCTATACTGCTAGTGCTGCCGGGCACGCGCAACATGGCGGGCATCGTCACGGCGTCTGTGCTGGTCAACATCGGCATGTGGCTCAAGCGTTACATCATCGTGGTACCAACGCTCTCTTCCACTTTTCTTCCGATGGACCTGCCGCCGGAAAAAGAACTCAGCTACATCCCCACCTGGGTCGAATGGGCCATCACTGCCGGCGGCTTCGCGTGCTTCGCGCTCATGTATGTCGCGTTCTCGAAGCTCGTTCCGGTTATTTCGGTTTGGGAGATGCAGGCAACGCCAGGCGAACGGTCTGCAAAGGAAGCGCAGCCGAAGTCCGTCGCGCAAAACACGAGCGGTTGGAAATCGACCGTGGGTGTCATCTTGATGATTGGCATTGCGGCAGCCGCGTTCACGCCCCGAGCGTTGTTGGCTGCTGAGCCGACCACAACCAATACTGTTGCTTCCCATCTACAACCGATCATCACGCTCAAGCTCTCAACCGAAGAGGGCAAAAAAGTCATCGTCGCCACTGTGAAGACGAATGACAAACCGGTTGAAGGCGCGAAGGTCGCGTTCACGGTGAAGCGCACTTTTGGGGAGTTACCGATCGGCGCTGAAGACACGCTCGACGATGGCACGGCGGCAGTGCCATTCCCTGTCGCCTTGCCGGGCGACGCGCAGGGCTATCTCCAAGTCATTGCTGAAATCAAAGGGCCGAAAGCGTTCGAGGGCACTCGTTTCCAGGCACCGATTGAGGGCGGGAAAGTCATCCCTCTGGAAAAGAACCCATTCCCGCGGGCGCTATGGTCGCCGCGCGCACCGGCGACATTGCTCATCATAATTTTTCTCCTGCTCGGGGCCGCTTGGGGCACTTACGCCTATGTCGTATTTCAACTCATTCAAATAAAGAAAGGAAGCAAACCATGAAATCAACCACCTCACTGCTGTTCGCCGGCGTCTTGGGCACTGCGCTGGTTTTCGGCGCTGCGTTGGCTCAGGACGCCAAGCCAGGCGCGGACGAATGGGTTGCGCCCGCTCGCGCCGCAAAAAAGAAAAATCCGGTCGAGACCAACGAAGCGTCGCTGGCCAAGGGCAAGACGGTTTGGGTGAAAGAATGCGCCTCCTGCCACGGTGACAAAGGCAAGGGAGACGGGCCGGCCGTGAAGGACCTGGAGAAAAAGCCGGAGGACCTCACGTTGCCGAAGACGCTCAATCAAACCGACGGCGCGCTGTTCTGGAAACTCACCGAAGGGCGCAAGCCGATGGCGTCCTACGAGAAGACTCTCAGCGAGGACGACCGCTGGCACGTAATCAACTACATGCGGACCCTTGCACCCAAACCAGCCAAGTGAAGCACCAACAAAAGGAAACACCATGAAGAGCAAACGCAGACCTAGTTGGCCAACACGCATCGCGCGTTTATCTGTCGGCGTGTTGAGCCTGACGCTCGCGGGAGCGTCGTTCGGCCAGGAAGCGAAGCCGACTGAAGAATACGTCACCCGCGAGGAATACGACAAAGTCGTAAAGGAACTCGATGCCATCAAAAAGAAGCTCGGCATCGTCGAGGAGCAGACCGGCACGCAGCAGAAGGAGAACGAGCAAGCCCTCAACGACACCGAGAAAGAGTTGAAGGCCATCAAATCGCTGGCCACGACGGCGCAGCCCGGCACGACCAAGCCGCTCATCACCGGCTGGGCCGATGTTGGTTTTGCCGACCGCAAGGGCGAGAACTCCACGTTCAGCGCCTCCTTCAATCCCATCCTGCTCTGGAAGTTGAGCGACCGGCTCTTCTTCGAAGGCGAGGTCGAGTTGGAGTTAGAAGGAAACGAAACGGAGATTGACCTGGAGTACGCGAATCTCTCCTACATCGTGAATGACTACCTGACGCTCAAAGGCGGGCGGTTTTTGTCCCCCTTCGGCACGTTCGCCGAGCGGTTGCATCCGGGCTGGATTAACAAGTTGCCCGACGCGCCGCTGCCCTTCGGCCACACCGGCATTGCGCCCACGTCCGAACTCGGCCTGCAAGCCAGCGGCGGCTTTCCCGCTGGTCCGACCAAGTTCAACTACGCGGTCTATGTCTCGAACGGCCCGCGCCTGAACGCCGGCGACGACGAACCGGAAGAAGCCGGTTTGCTCCACTTCGACAACAACACCGACATCAACAACAACAAGGCTGTCGGCACGCGTATCGGGTTCCTGCCGATTCCAGAATTGGAACTCGGCTACTCCGTCCAATATGCCCGCGTGCGCGAAGGCGGCGGCACAGATGCGTGGCTCCATTCGGTGGATCTCGGCTACGTGCGCGACTCCCAGTTTCTCAAGGGCGTCATCGACGTGAAGGCGCAATGGGTGTGGTCGGCGGTGGACGACGTGACGTTCGACCCCGATGGCTCGCTGGGGTTTGGCCCGCTGAACTTCAACAACCGCCGCGACGGTGGTTATGCCCAACTGGCGTATCGGCCTTCCAAGGTGAACAACAAGTTCCTGCAAAACCTGGAAGGCGTTTGCCGTTGGGACATGATCAACAATCCGTCCGGCGCGCCGGAAGAAACGGGTTTCGACGAGAAGCGCTGGACCTTTGGTCTGAACTACTGGCTCGGTCCTAGCACGGTGGTCAAAGCCGCCTATCAGTTCGGAGACCGCCGAGTGCCTGGCGAAGGAAAAGAAAACGTCAACGCCATCCTGCTGCAAGCCGCGATGGGATTCTGAAAGGAAGGGAGCGAACTATGAAACTGAAACGAACTCGAAAACTCACCGTCAACGTCACTGCGCTGCTCGCGTCGGTCGGCCTGCTGCTGGCGGGCTGTGCCATCACGCATACCGAACAGACCGGTGCAAAACTTGCCGCCGGGACCGAAGCCAAATCATCCGGCAAGGGCGGCGCGCAATTGTGGGCCGAGAACTGTGTGCGCTGTCACAACAACCGCTCTCCCTCGACTTACAGTGATGCTGAGTGGGACGTAGCCATGCACCACATGCGCATCCGCGCGAATCTCACGGCGGAGGAACACCGAAAGATTCTTCAGTTCCTCAAGTCGGCAAACTGACACGGCAATGGATGGAGAGGTTCCACCAATCAACAGCCAAGGGAAATCGCAGCTCTGTGGCGTATGAAGAAACAGAAGATACATTATGAAGAGACTGAGCATTCCCATTTGCCGCTGGACGAGCACGGGCTTCGGCGTGCCGCTGACGAAGACGGTGCTCGTAACGGACAGGAAGCGATATGAACAAACGAACGAATGTAAACTCAGCTAGCCACGCACCTTGTTCCCACAGTGTCTGCCTAGAATTCACTTGTCCGTGGGCGAACGAAGTGTGCATCGCTGGCTCGTTCAATGACTGGCATCCGGCTGTCACACCCATGATTTGTGTGGGTGACGGCAAGTGGATCAAAAGGCTCGTCCTGCCGCCGGGCCGGTACGAGTACCGCTTCGTCGTGGACGGGCAATGGCTGGATGATCCGGCGGCCAAAGAAACCGTTCCCAACCCGCTCCGTGGCGTAAACGCAGTGCTCGTCGTGACCAAGTCAGCCGACAAGCAAGCGACGAGGAAAACCGCCAGGGCCAAACGTTCTTCACCCGGTAACGTTTTATGAACCTGAGCTTCCTTCTATCACACTTGGATTCTCCGGACATCGCCGAGACGGCACCTTCGCTCAGAATAGTCGGCGTCTATTCAGACCTTTCCGCTTACATGTTGGCCACGAACGTTCTTTGCAACGTGGCTCGCAACTGCTCGTCCGTCTGCAAGCTCGATGCTGCCTGGTGGAGCTATGAAGCCCTCACATCCGCCAGTGTGCGTGAGACGGCAGTGCGCGCCGCTGCGGACGCAGACATGATTTGGTGCTCCACACATGCCTGCGAAGCGTTGCCGGACGGGGTCACAAGCTGGATGGAGGCGTGGTTGCCACATCAGCAGGCGTCCGATAGCGCACTTGTAGCACTGCTGCGCTGTCCGCGTGACTACCAGGTCGAGAAGTCGCCGTCGCGTGCCTACCTGATCCAAGCGGCGCAATCGGCGGGCATGGAGTTGTTCGTGCATCGATTCGACTGCGATTGTCGCCAGTCTCTCAACTTCCCCCACCGCGCTTTGTTCCTTACAGGGAATCCCTCGGTTATCGAGAAATTGCCGAACAGCCATCAAATTCGCGGTTGGGGAATCAACGAATGAGGAACCTGATGCCAACAAACGAAACACACAAGCTGACCATGAACACAACGCGAAGCCTGTCATTTTATGTGACCGTCTGGATGGCGGCTGCCATCGCTGCCAGCATGGCGGCCTACGCGGTTTATCAATACTTCGCAATGCCCGGCATGACGGTGGCGGACTTGTTCCTTCACCATCTCTGGCATGTGCTGGCCTTGGGCGTGGTCATCTACATTTTGTGCTGGGTCGTTTTCGACCGCGCGCTACTCCAACCGATGAAGCGAATCTATCTTCATCTCTACGCCGTCGGCGCAGGCAAGTTGGAGCCGCTGGAGCTTGATTCCAGTGTGACCGAAATCCAGACCATCGTTGAGGGCGTCAATGTGATGCTCTCGCGCCTCAAACACGGCGCAGATGCCAATACTATTGAGCTGGCTCGGCAGCGCATCGAGGAGATCAAAAACAGCGTCATGGAACTGAACGCGCCCGACCGCGCAAGCGTTGCTGAGGTGCTCGACGCACTGGCCGAACTGGAGAGGGGCTTGCCAGTGGTCGCGCAAAACAAGAAGGCGCAGCCTGATGACACCCAGGCCGCTTCAACCGAAAGTGAAAAGGAAGGTAAACCAACAAAATGAAAGGAATGACTATGAAAACGGCCAAATCTCCACAGCGACTCCTCGCAGTGGTTTCGTTGGCAACATTGGCCCTTGTTGTCACCGGATGCGTTTCGTCCGGCCAGCGCGTGACGGAAGAACGGCAGTTCATCCAGCTTCACCACGTCGCCAACACCGGAGATGAACTGAACCTCAAGAAGGGTGATGTCGTCGCGATGGCCTGCACCAAGTGCAGAACGGTGCTCTACGCCAATGTTGACAAGCCAAGGACGAGGTTCTTCACGCCGCTTGAACACCGGCATTACTGCCCTGGCTGCAAGTCCACCATCACGGTGACGGGCGCGGGGCTCAAGTCGAAGGAAGAGGTCAAGCACACCTGCGATGCGTGTGGAAGCGATTCGGTGTTCTGCTGTGCAACCAAACGCGAGGCTCCTCCCACCGTCGGCATGGAGAAGAAGTAGTTGCGGGAGAACCATATCGCCTATGAAATCCGAAATCACCAAACCTCTGCCGTCCGAGCAGGCGAAACAATCGGCGGCGGTGAACGCTAAGGCTCTCGCTTGCGAGTGCAGCGGGGCTGACCGCCGGATGCTCGAAGGGCCGCGTTCACGCACGAGCGAATTCGTTCAGTTGTTGCGCGTGATGCGCGATTTTTTGCGTGGGTTCCGCGTCCTCCACTTTGTCGGACCGTGCGTCACCGTATTCGGATCGGCGCGGACGCAACAGGATGATCCGAACTACCAGCTTGCCCGCAAGATGGGCGCGGCCCTCAGCCGGCTCGGCTTTACTGTGATGACCGGCGGCGGGCCGGGCATCATGGAAGCCGCCAATCGCGGCGCAAAGGAGGTGGGCGGTCGCTCGGTGGGCTGCAACATTGAGCTTCCCTTTGAGCAGCAGCCCAACACGTATCTCGATCGCTGCGTGACGATGCACTACTTCTTCGTCCGCAAGACTCTGCTGGTGAAATACAGCTACGCCTTCGTCGTGTTCCCCGGCGGAGCTGGCACGGTGGACGAGTTGTTCGAGGCGCTGACGCTGATTCAGACCGGCAAGATTGAGAACTTTCCCATCGTCGTCCTGGGCACCGATTACTGGTGCGAGATGGTGGGTTTTCTTCACAAGATGGCGCGCGTGGGAACCATCAGCCCCGCCGATCTCGATCTCATCTTTGTGACGGACTCGGTCGAGGAAGCCATCGAGCACATCCGGCAGAAAGCCGTCACTCCCTTCGGCCTCAAGCCTGCCGTCCGCCAGCATCTCCCATTGCTCGGCGAGTGCGGTCTGTGTGGCACCGACCAGTGCTGTTGCGGCGAGTCTGAAACCGCGACCCGCAAATCTGTGAGGCAAACATCATGAGCCAGCAGCAGGAAATCATCGCCTATTTCTCGATGGAGATCGCCCTGGAACCGGGGATGCCGACCTACAGCGGCGGCTTGGGAATGCTCGCGGGCGACACGATTCGTTCTGCCGCGGACCTCAAAGTTCCAATGGTTGCGGTGACGCTGTTGCATCGCAAGGGCTACTTCAATCAGAAGCTTGACCCGAGCGGATGGCAGACTGAATCACCCGCCGACTGGCCGGTGGAGAAGTTCTGCCGTGGACTCACGGCACACGCGAATGTTCTCATCGAAGGCCGCGAGGTGAAGCTGAAGGCGTGGCAATACTCAGTCAAGAGAGCCGGCGGCCACGAAATTCCAGTGATACTCCTCGACACTGATTTGGAGACCAACTCCGAGTGGGATCGCACGCTGACGCATTGGCTCTACGGCGGGGACGCGCATTACCGGCTTTGCCAGGAAGCTGTTCTCGGCATGGGCGGAGTGCGGATGCTCCGTGCGCTCAAGTTCGATTCCGTCCGTCGCTTCCACATGAATGAGGGCCACTCCAGCTTGCTGACCGTGGAGTTGTTGCGGGAGCAGGCCGTCAAGCACGCCCGCCGCGTATTCAACCACGACGACGTGGAGCAGGTCCGCCGGCACTGTGTTTTCACCACGCACACGCCTGTTCCCGTCGGACATGACCAGTTCCCGTTGGAGATGGTCCAACGGATGATTGGCCCGCCGGAACTGTTTGCGATGAAGGAGGTCTTTTGCTGCGAGGGCGTTCTGAACATGACCTACCTCGCGCTCAACCTCAGTCACTACGTCAACGGCGTCGCCAAACGACACGGCGAAGTCTCTCGACAGATTCTCACGCCACGCGATGCCAATCACCGCTACCAGATTGACTCGATCACCAACGGCGTTCATCTAGCGACTTGGGCCGCTCCGTCGTTCGCGGCGTTGTTCGACCGTCACATTCCCGGTTGGCGCGAGGACAATTCGAGCCTCCGCAACGCACTTCGCATTTCCACCGATGAAGTCTGGCAGGCGCACCTGGCCGCAAAGAGACAGCTCGTCGAGGAAGTAAATCGTCGCACTCATGCCGGATTTGACGCGGACACGTTCACGATTGGCTTCGCCCGGCGAGCCACGGCATACAAGCGCGCGAGCCTGTTGCTGACTGACCCCGCGCGACTCAAGAGCCTCGCCGCTCGGTTCGGCAAAATTCAGTTGGCCTTTGCCGGCAAAGCCCATCCCTGTGATGAGCCGGGCAAGCACCTGATCCAACAAATCGTGCGGGCGCGAGACGCGCTTCAACCGGAAGTGAATCTAGTCTTCCTCGAAAACTACGGTTGGGAACTCGCGCGGCTGCTGGTCGCGGGCGTGGATGTCTGGCTCAACACACCGCAACCTCCGCTCGAAGCATCCGGCACGAGCGGCATGAAAGCCGCCCTCAACGGCGTGCCCAGCCTGAGTGTGCTCGACGGTTGGTGGATCGAAGGCTGCATTGATGACGTGACCGGCTGGGCCGTCGGCGACCACGACTCGACAATTCACGCCACCGACCGCACCCAACGAGACGCCGCCTCTCTCTACGACAAGCTTGAACACGCCATTCTGACGCGCTTTCACGAACAGCGCGACCAGTTTGTCCGCGTCATGCGGCAGGCCATTGCGCTCAACGCCTCGCACTTCAACACGCAGCGCATGGTGCAGGAATACGTCCTCAAAGCCTATTTCACATGAAAGAGATAAAAGCCTACGTCAGACCGGAACGCTTGGCGTCCATCGTCAGCCGGCTGGAACAGGAGGGAGCACGCGACCTGACGGTGACGCGGGTGGACGCCATCGGGGCGCTCGCTGACAGCGAGAAGGACCGTTTGCGGTTATTCCGCAACTACGCGGAGAAATACTCCGACATCGCCAAAGTTGAAATGGTCTGCGCCGACGCGGAAGTGAACCGCTTCGTCGGCGTGCTCCGCGAAACCTCCTACACCGGCGAACGCGGGGATGGGCGGATTTTCGTCGTGAACGTCGAGCGTGCCGTCAACATTCGCACGGGGAAGGAGGGGGAGGAGGCGCTTTGATCGGATCGCCACGAGCATGAGATTCTTCTTCTGCACAACTTGTCGCGTCCGTTTGTGGCTTACTGCCACAGTGCTCCTGTTCGGCTGTGCTCATCACAGACCCAAACTCCATTGTTCCGTGCAGACGGTGAGGAGCTTTGAGGAGCGCACGCTGGCCGATCCCGACTTGAAGCGATTCATTGAGGCGGCTCTTAAACAGCGTTTGCCGTCGTGGCTGCCAGAGGCGTGGGACGTGCAGATGCTGACTTTGGCTGGACAATACTTCCATTCCAAAGGTGACCATGCCGCCGCATGGCAAATGAGGGCGGGCGTCCGAAGCAACCTTCTTCAACATCTGTCAGACCGACATCGCCTCGAATTGTTGAATGACCTCAGCAGAGTCCAGTTGGAGATTATTGATCGCGGCAGAAATCAGAAAGGCCGAGATTCTCTTTCGTGGGAAACACTGTCAGCGATGCACACCCAATACGCCCAAACATTGATGTCCCGCCTGGAAGCTTTGGAGCGCGTGATGCAATCCCGCGTGCGTCTGGCGGAGGCGGTGGGAGTGCCGGTGCCTGCCCTGCTTTACATTAAGTTGACCTTTGACTTAGGGCGCGGTGCAAGTGGTGAACTGGAACGAAGCGATCTCTGGCGGTTGGCATCAAAAATTCACCCGGACATGAGTGAGGTTGATCGAGCCGTCGCGCAATATCAATCAGCGCAAGAGCGCCTCGCATCACTTCAAGCGCAGTTGTTCATGCGGGAGCGGGAGCGCAGATTGATGCCAACCCACGGCGGTGAAACACCCATTTCGTTGCTCCTGTCCGACACGCGGTTGGCGGCGGCTCGCTTGGCCGCGTTTGAAGCGCAGATCGAAGTGCAGAAAACTCTGGGGGCTGTCGAGGACGTAGCGCGGCAACCTGCCGAATCTTTCGGCGTGAGCAGCACAGAGCGTCAAATAATTTCAACCCATGACTAACTCCATCTCCATTCAATTCCTCGGTGCCGCGCGTTGCGTTACCGGATCAAAGTTTCTATTGCGAAGCGCCGATGGCACGACGTTGATCGACTGCGGCTTGTTCCAGGGACTCAAAGAACTGCGCGAACGCAACTGGCAGCCGTTCCCATTCCCTGCGGCACAGATTGACCGAGTTATCCTCACCCACGCGCACATCGACCACACCGGATACCTGCCGCGTCTGGCGAAAGAGGGATTTCGCGGCCAGGTTTACTGCACACCTTCGACCGCAGAATTGTTGGGCCTGCTCCTGCCCGACTGCGGGCACATCCAAGAGGAAGACGCACGCTATGCGGCCAAGAAGAGTTTTTCCAAACACAACCCTCCGCTGCCATTGTTCACCGAGCAGGATGCCCGCGCTTCGCTCCGTTTGTTGCGGCCCGTGAGTTTCTTACAGCCGACCAAACTCGGTGACGGACTGACATTCAGCTATCACCCCACCGGCCACATTCTTGGCGCGGGCAGTCTGGAGATCCGCGTCGGCGATACCCGTCTTTGGTTCTCTGGTGACTTGGGCCGATACCATGACGAAGTGATGAACCCACCGACTCCGGGCGGCGAGGCGGATTACATCTTCATCGAATCCACCTACGGCAACCGTCTGCACGCCGACCGTGACGTTTCCACCGATCTCGCCGACGTTATCAACCGCACAGTCCGGCGCGGCGGATCGCTGCTCATCCCGGCGTTTGCCATCGGTCGCACGCAGACGATGCTCTACCACATCCGGCAATTGGAAGACGCGGGCCGAATTCCGCGCCTGCCGGTCTTCATCGACAGCCCAATGGCCGTGGACGCCTCGGCTCTCTACTGCCGATTCGGTCGCGAGGAGAATCTGAAACTCGATCTGACCATGACGGACGACGATTGCTGCCCGCTGCGTTGCCGGGACACCTCGTTCGTCCGCACCCCCGAAGAATCCAAACGCATCAATGAACTTCGGACTCCGGCCATCATCATCGCGGCCAGCGGCATGGCCACCGGCGGCCGAGTTGTCCATCATCTGGCCAATCGGCTCCCGGACAAGCGCAACACTGTGTTGCTCGTCGGCTACCAGGCCGACGGAACTCGCGGGCGCGCCCTGGCGAACGGCGACAAGAAACTGAAGATTCACGGTCAATTCGTTCCCGTGCGGGCTGAAATTGCCTCCATCTCCGGTTTGTCTGCTCACGGTGATCGACAGGACTTGCTGCGCTGGCTCTCCGGTTTCCGCCGAGCACCGCGTCGTGTCTTCCTGATTCATGGCGAGGACGACGGCTTGAACGGCTTGAGCGATCAGGTTCGTGAAACCCTAAAGTGGCCCGTCCACATTCCCAACCATTTGGAGCGAGTGGAACTCCGCTGAAGTTGGTAGTATCTGCCCCAAGATACTATGCACGAGTGGTTGCTCAACTCGCCCATCGTCCGGCTGTTCGTCATCATTGCGCTGGGATACTTGGTCGGGGAAATCAAGTTTCCCGGCGGCTTCCGCCTTGGCGTCGCGGGCGTCCTGTTCGTGGGCCTGGCTTGTGGCGCGGTGTCCCCAGGGATGGAGTTGCCGGCCGAGGTTCAAACGCTCGGACTTGTCCTGTTCGTATATTGCATCGGATTGCAGGCCGCACCCGGCTTCTTCAAATCGTTCAAGCGCGATGGACTGGCGCTAAACCTGTCCGTGCTTGCCGGCCTGATGCTGGCGTTGCTTTGCGCCTACCTCGCACTTCGGTGGAGTGGCCGAGCCGCGCCACTTATCACTGGAGTTTTTTGCGGTGCGTTGACCAGCACTCCGGCACTCGGCGCGGTTACGGAATCCATCATTAACGGAGGCGGCACAGCGGCGGACGCGAGTCTCGCCGTGGTGGGCTACGGCGTGGCGTATCCCGTCGCCATCGTGCTTGTTCTTCTGCTCGCGCAGGCTCTTTCAGTTCGCACCCATTCCAATGCACCCGCTGATACACCGGTGTCTCTCATTCCCACGGCGTTGACCATCGCCGTGGAGGCACTCGGCCCAGACGGCCAACCTTGGCTGGCCGACATCGTGCAGAGGCAAACCGGTGTGGTGTTGAGCCGCCAGCGAAACCCGGATGGCCGAATCGAATTGGTGTCGGATGCGACCACTCTTTCACCGGGCAGCTTCGTCGTTGCCGTGGGAAACCCGGAGCAACTCAAGTCCGCCATCGCTTTATTGGGGCGCGTCAGCCCGACAAGCTTGCAGCAGGAACTCAAGGGCTTCGATGTCCACCGCTACTTTGTGTCGAAACCGCAAGCAGTGGAGAAACCAGTCGGAGAATTGGGCCTGGAGAAGCTCGGCGCGGTCGTCACGCGGTTGCGGCGCGGCGACATTGATTTGCCAGTGACGCACGACACACGCTTGCAACTCGGCGACCGGGTGCAGGTGATTTCCTACAAGGACCGGGAACGTGCTGTGCGCGAATTCTTCGGCAATTCGCTCACCGTGTTCACCGAAACCGGTTACTTCAGTTTTGCCGTCGGCATCATCCTCGGACTTGTTCTCGGCCAGATTCCCATTCCTATTCCCGGCCTGAGCCAGCCCGTGCGTTTGGGCGTGGCAGGCGGGCCTCTGGTAGTCGCCCTCATCCTTGGCTCGCGAGGACGGACCGGGCCATTCATCTGGAGCATCCCGGCGGAGGTGAACCTTACCCTCCGGCACTTGGGAATTCTGTTTTTCCTCGCTGCGGTCGGCGTCAAAGCTGGACACGGCCTGTTGACACACCTGCAAACGGACGGCTGGACTATTCTGGCCGTTTCGGTCGTCGTCATCGCGACGGCCCACCTGACACTGCTTGCCGTGCTGCGATTCTTCGGCCAGCGCGAATTGGCAACACTGCTCGGAGTCGTCTCCGCGCTACAGACCCAACCCGCCGTCCTGACATTCTCCGCGACCAAAGCGCCGAGCGGACCTCTGAACACCGCTTACGCCGCCACGTATCCACTGGCGATGATTCTGAAAATCATCCTCGCCCAGGTTCTGCTGGCACTGGCCTAGACCCGATTTCACTTCCCAAAAAATGAGCCTCAACCTCGCCTGTGCGCGAGGAGCGTCGAAGTCGCCAACGACTTTCACCCGGGGAAAGATAAGACATCCCGCCACTTTGCAACGTCCTGAACTGTCTCCCGCTGGTAAATTTGATGAATCAATTCAGAAGCATGATTCACCAATCGCATCGCGGCCTCGCGAGGGACGCCAGCCCTTCGCAGTCGGTTCACAAATGTGACGCGCAGACAATGAAAGCAAAGATGGGTCATTTTCATCTTGATGAAGAACTGCTGCCAGCGACGCGACGGTTGGAAAGGAAACTCCAAAGTGAATTTCCTCTTTGCCTTCACTTGGGCCTGAAACAGACCGCGCAGTGCGCTCGGCAGTGGAACCGAGAACGCCCGATCCTCGCCGCCCTTGGGGGAAGGGAACGTGATCTTGTCTTCGTTGAAATCAATGCAGTTAAGCGGGATTCGTGTCTCTCGAAGCCGGCAGCCGGTATGAAGCGCGATCTCGAAAGCAACCTGCATCCACTCCGGTTCAGCCTTCAACGCCGAGCGAATAGCGACAATCTCCTCGTCGGACAGCTCTGGCTTTCGCGCCGCTTTGTCCCGTCTGAGTTGCAGGCTGACCAAAGGACTTGCCTCAATGTGGCCAAGTCGGACTGCTTCATTCATCAGCATCGCGAGAATCTTCAACTCCAGAATGGCCGTGTTGCGTCCTACCGTTTTGCCGCTCTTTTTCCTATACGTCGTTCGCCAGTCGATGTACTCCAACGCATGGCGATAGGTCACGTCCCGAGCAGAATGAAACTTTCTGATTTGCAGCCAAAGCCCCAGCCACTTCCACGCGTCCATGTATCGCTCAAGGGTGCGTTGACTCTCGCAATGTCGTTCAAAAAATTTCGGAACCCAGGCATCCCACTGCCCCTCGGTGCTGATCCCGGATCGGCTGAGTTCCTTGGCCTCCAACTGCGCCCTGAGCGCGCGCGCCTGTGCCGTCTGGCTTGCGTCGTCAGCGCGAAATCCCGACGACTTGTTGCGACGCTTTCCGTCGCTGTCGATGAACTGGATGAACCAGAACGGGGAGTTTTTCTTTCGGTAAATCGAGGCCATAGTCGCAGTGCAGTTTGTGCAGTAAGATTACTGCGCTACCGCTCCAAAAGCCAACGATTTAGGCCATACTCAACCACTTAAAACCACATTACTCGAAACGAGGGTTCGATTCCCTTCACCCGCTCCACTGATCATCCAGGATTCACGAAGCGGTGCGCCACCGACTCCCGAAACAGCCGCATCTGATTCGGACTGGTGAGCAGCTTCAGGTCTTAGCTTGCACGCGAGCGATCTGCAGAGCGGTCGCCAGATATCCATTTCGACCCCATTAGGCGCATACTTTCCGGGACGCGGGGCGGAGATATGGCGTCAGTCTTTTTGGCTTGATGCCCTCAGGCCAGTTCGGTCAGCACACCGGTGCTGCTGCCGAAGCCGTTTGCCTCGATTCCCATCTGGTGAAGCATGCGCACGTAGAGATTCGAGAGCGGCTGGTTGTTCTTGCGGTCGAAGGCCACGTGCCCCTGGTGGCGAAACCCGCCTCCGGCCACGAGAACCGGCAGGTTGTTCGACGCGTGGGCTGACGGGTTGCCGATGTTGCTGCCCCAAAAAACAATGGTGTGATCGAGTAACGAGCCATTCCCGTCCGTCGCCGTCGCCAGTTGGTCAAGCAGAGCGCCCCAATGGCGGGTCTCTTCTTCCTCGTAGAGCGCGAACTGCTCGATCTTTTTCGGGTCCTGGCCGTGATGCGAGGCGTCATGCTGTCCGAGTTGCGTGCCCGGTGCGTCACCGGGCCCAGCTTCCCCCTCAAGCGCGACGGCGACTCGGGTGGAGTCGGTTTGAAAGGCGAGGAACGCCAGGTCGTACCGCATCCTCTGGCTGCTCGACCATCCGGCGTTCAGGTATTCCCCGATTCTACGCGGAACTTTGGGTTTCGGCAGGGCGATCCATGCCTGCTCCTGTTTGAGATTCTGCTCTGCCTCTCGGATCGAGCTCGCCAGCAAGTCCAGGCGCGCCTTGTCCTCGCCGCCGACTTCGCGGCTGAGGCGGCGGAGTTGATCGCGCAGTCCATCGAGAATGCTTTGCCCGTCCTGCAATCGCCGCATTTCCTGGGCGACCGCATCCGCCGGGCCATCAAGGAACAGCCGCTTAAATGTCTCTTCCGGTCGCGTTTCGCATGGCACCGGAACACCCGCGCGATTGTAAATCATCGGCTGGTTGCCGCGTCCCATCAGGACGCAGGGAAATCGGGTTTCCTGACCTATTCGCTCGGCGACGAACTGGTCGAGGGAGATGGTTGGCCGGATGTCGTCACTGCGTTGAATCCGGTCGGGCGTAACCCCGCTGAAAAGCCCGCTTTCGGTGTGATGCGAATTCGGGTAGCCGAGGTGCGACATTCCCGAGAAGACGGTGAATCGCCCTCGATGCCGGTCGATCAGCTTCAGATAACGTGTCGCCTCGTAGGCGAGGCCGGTTTTCTCCGGGAACAGGTATTCGGCATTGCAGCCGAGCACACGTCCGATGAGCAACAGTCGCTTGGGCATCAAGGCGGCCGCCCGATTCTCAGCGCCCAGGCCCAACGGCAGCATGGCATTGAGCAGCGGCAGTCCGAGGGAAACAGCGCCGGCGCGCAAGCAGGTGCGGCGCGAGAGTCGGTGATGAAGGTAGTTCATTTGTTCAGGAAACAGCGGCTTTGCACCACTGCGTGGATGATCGAGCGAAGCCCATGGTTGCTCCTTTTGGTCTCGCGCACGATTTGTTCAACGACTTCCCGGTCGGCAAATTGAATCTCCTCGCCAGTCGCGTAGGCGATCAACTTTTCGACCAGATTGCGCGCGAGCTGCTCAGGATCTTCGAGGAGAATTTTGCGATAGCCATCCACGTCGGCAAACGCCCGCCCATCGCCCATTGTGAAACCCTTCTCCACGTCAGGGCCGCGCCAGACCTGCTTTTCCGGATAGTTGGCGAGGACCACCCGCTCCTTGCCGCCGCTGCCGTCGGCGGCGCCTCGATACCAATCACGCCAGCCGCCGATGACATCGTACGTCTCGAGGGCAAAGCCGGGCGGGTCAATTTTCACGTGGCAGGTTGCGCACGCCGGCAGGTGACGGTGCTGGTCGAGTTGCTGGCGAATCGTCGTCGCGCCGCGAATATCCGGTTCAAGCGCCGGCAGGTCGGGAGGCGGCGGCGAGGGCGGTCGGCCGATGATTTTTTCGAGCACCCACTTGCCGCGCAAAACGGGGGAGGTCGTCGTCCCGTTGGCGGTGACCTTCAAAATGGAAGCGTGCGTCATCACGCCGCCGCGGCGGGCGCTGGCCGGCAGCGGCCTCTTGCGCAGCTCCCACGAATCGACGCCGGAAATGCCATAGTGTTGCGCCAGACGACGGTTGAGGAAGGTCCAATCGCTCCAGACGAACTCCGTCACGCTCCGGTCGTGCCTGAGAATTTCATCATAGAATGCCTGGGACTCGCGCGGCATGGACCAGAGCAGGAGATCGTCGAACTCGACGTAACGCAGGTCCGGCTTGGTCATGTGCAGCTTGCGGAGATCGAGCCACTGGCCAGTAAAATCATCCGTGAATCGTTGTGCCTTCGGGTCATCGAGCATCCGCTCCACTTCCGCCCGCAATCCGTCGGCCTTGCGCAAACGCCCCTTGGCGGCCCCGGCGAGTAGCGCGTCGTCGGGGCGCGATCCCCACAGGAAGTACGACAGCCGGGAGGCAATCGCGTGGTCGTCGAGGGGCCCCGGTTTCTCAACCAGCATCAGGAAGCGGGGCGAACAAAGCACATTGCGATAGGCAGCCTTCATCGCCTCCGCGAAGCCGTAGCTGCGGTCCAGTCGTTCCATCGCGAACTGGATGAACGGGGCCGCCGTTTCGTTGTCCACCGGACGGTGGAACGCGACCGGCAAAAACGCGCGGAGGAGCTTGGCGGCGTCCGCCTTGGCATCCTTCGATTGCGGGTCGCCTTGCTCGTTGCGACGCAGGTTGCCAAAGAGCAGTGGATAGCCGATCGACGGATCGAGCGGTCCCTCCATTTCCACCCAGTCTACTGCGAGCCCTGGCCCGCCAAAGTCCGGCTCCTTTCCCGCTGCGATGTCTTTCCGGAGTTCGTCGGGATGCTTTTGCATCGCCAGCGACCAACCTTTCAGCGCGATGCGCCTGCCGGCGCCAACGTGCGGGTCGTCCGTGACCACAATTTCCTCTTCGATGACGGTGGGCTCGTCCGGCGGCGCGTCGCGCACGGCGATGACACGCGCGTTGTTCACATTGAACTCGCGCGGAATCCCCAGGCGAAAAATCAAGACAGGCAGCGGCTTTCCCGCGCTGTTGCGGGCGGAAACTTTCGCGCGCAATCGGTAACGGCCAGGGTGCGGCGGCGCGCCGAATTCCATTTCGAGGAAACCGTTGCTTTCCGTTTGCTGGTGAAACACGAGCGTTTCGCCATCAAGGCGCGCGGAGTAGCGCAAGTGCAGGTCGGAACTCCGGCGTTGCTCCTCGCGGTCCTGCGGATACCAGTGTTCCCAGCGCTGTTTTCCGGTGATGCGCTCGGTGCGTCTGGGCGGAACCGGCGTGAGCGCGGCGCGAATGGCCTTGTCCGCCGCCGGTTGATAGCGCATCAGGTGGGCCGCCGAAATCTGCAGGCCGGCGCTTACCTTGTCGAACCCGCCAATCGCGGTGTCCTCCGGCAGCAATTCCTTGAGCGTCACGGGAACACCGAACAGGTCCTGCAACGTCTGTTCATACTCCGTTCGATTCAGCCGCCGCAGTGGCACCCGGCCGTCGCGTTGTTGCCGGTCCAGCGATGACGCGTTGAGGTCTGTGCGAAGCCACTGCATGATTTCTTGTCTCTGCGCGAGGCTCGGCTGCGGTTTGTTCTTCGGCGGCATCTCGCCTCTCGCCAGCTTGTCATGGACGCGCGTCCAGACTTTCGCTGAGTCGGATTGGTTGAAAGCCGGAGCCAGAGATTCGAGCGACAGCTTCGCCTTGGCGGTCTGGTCGTCATGGCAATCGAAGCAATAGTTCCGAAGCGTTGCCTGCACCGTGGCGGGCATCGGCGTGGCCCCCGCGGAGGGCGCAGCCAGGAGTGCCAGCAGGGCCGACGTTCGAAGCGCATTCGTCAGGTGAATCATCGAGACGACAGTGTTTACCCCGCCTGCCAAGTTCGGAAGCCCAGCGGTTGTGTTGGCGTGCGCACCTCGAAGCGGTGGTCGCCTGACTGTAGCGAAACGATCAAGGTGCCGCTGCCGCTGCCGCTGCCGGGGGCGGGGGCGGGGGCGTAGGCGGGCCATGCCAGTTCGCCCTCGCAAACGGCCGCCTGCGACCACGAGGGCGCCAGCGCACCCAGCGCACAGGAGAGAAACGGCAACAAGGGCTTCATGCGAGTTTGGTTTGTTCCAATGCTCACTTCGCGGACGGTGGCCGCAAGCTCAATGTTGCCTCGGTGAAGGCGCGGCCGATCAGCGCGGAAGGTCTTTCGCACCGCCAGGCCTCTGAGACGTCTGGCTGTGGGCCGGATGGTTGAGGCCGTGTAGTTGAGGCCGTGCAAATCCGGCTGGCGGCCCGCTCTCGGTTCAGGGCGGCGGGGTCAAATAGATTGCAAGTCGCTGGCCGGAAATGTGTTGAATCGTTTCGTGGCGGCGAATGGTCACGAGGGTTCGCTTTCCTTCACCTGCTACAAACTTCGATCAACGTAGCGCCGGCATAGCCGGAGGAAGGAGGTCCCGCCCGGCCCTCCGGGCGGTCGGCGAAGACGTCGTCGGCGGGAATTTTGAAGCGGGGTTGAACGCCGAAGATTGCCGCATTGAAAGATTCTTCGAGGAAATGCGAACGTCTTATAAAGAACCACGTTGCAAGGGACATGAGCACGGTCACTGAAACCGACCTGAAAACACGTCGCAGCCTGCTGAGCCGGCTGCGAGACCTCGACGACCGCGAGAGTTGGCGAACCTTTTTCGACTTGTACTGGCGAATGCTTTACAACGTTGCCCGGCGGGCTGGTCTGACCGAGGTGGATGCTCAGGATGTGGTGCAGGAGACGGTGGTGGCGGTGGCGCGCCAGATGCCCGAGTTTCGGTACGACCGCGCCAAGGGCACATTCAAGCACTGGTTGTTCCGGATTGTTCGTCGGCGGGTGGCGGATCACCTGCGCCGCGTTTACCGGCAGCCGCCCAAGGGCGAATTGGCGTTTGATCCGCTCGCGGAAGATGATGAATCCGCGGGTGGGGTCGCCGCGGATTCCACGGGTGAGTTTGGCGAGGCCTGGGAGCAGGAGTGGGAACAGGCGGTGCTCGATGCAGCGGTGGCGCGGGTGCGGGAGAAGGTGAACCCGAAGCATTTTCAGGTCTTTGACTACTGCGTGCGCCAGGGCTTGCCCGCCGGCCGGGTGGCGGCCACCCTGGGCATGAACATCGCCCAAGTTTATCTGGCCCGGCATCGCATTTCGCACGCGGTAAAGGCGGCGGCGCGTCAGATCAATGACGAACGATTGCATGGCAGCCTGGATTCACGATCCCAGCCCCGTTCCTGAGCGACATGGACTCGAAGGATTTGATCTCGCGGATCGAAGGTGAGCTTGGCTCGGCCGGAGAGCAGGATCCCTCCGCGTTGCTCCATCCACCCCCGCGCGTGGCCGACCATGAATTGGTCCGGCGCATCGGCGCAGGCAGCTATGGCGAGGTCTGGCTGGCGCGCGCCGTCACCGGCCAGTGGCGTGCGGTTAAGGCCGTTTCGCGGGATCGCTTTTCCAGCGATCGACCTTATGAACGTGAGTTTCGTGGCGTCGTTCAGTTCGAGCCGATTTCCCGCGCCCATTCGGGCCTGGTTCAGGTGCTGCATGTCGGACGCGATGATTCTGTTGGCGCGTTCTACTATGTGATGGAACTGGCGGATGATGCAAAGGGAGTTCCGGTTGAGTCAGTCGGCAATAAAACCATCCTCAACAAGACGCCCGCGACTCGGCCGCATCCCGCCATCGACCCGGGGATTGGCGATTACTCTCCCCGCACACTTCGGTCCGATCTCAAGGCGCGCGGACGTCTGCCCGTGGCGGAGGCGGTGACGTTAGGTGTCGAGCTGGCCGGAGCCCTTGGGCACATCCACCGGCATGGTTTGGTGCATCGCGACGTCAAGCCCTCGAACGTGATCTTCGTCCAGGGGCGGCCCAAACTTGCCGATCTTGGGCTCGTCACCAGCACGAGCGAAGCGCGTTCGTTTGTCGGCACGGAGGGATTCATCCCCCCGGAGGGTCCGGGCACGGTAAAGGCCGACTTGTTCGCGCTGGGCCGGCTGCTCTACGAAGCGGTGACCGGCAAGGATCGGTGTGAATTCCCGGAGCTGCCGCGCGATCTCGATGCGTGGCCGAATCGGGAGGAGTTCCTGGAATTCAACGAAGTCGTGACGCAGCTCTGCGCTCCGGAACCGGAGCGACGTTACGCCAACGCCGCCGAGGTCGCCGGGGATCTCAACCTGATTCTGGCCGGTCGCTCCGTGCGCAGAGCCAACGGCATTGAACGCCGCTTGCGACAAGCGAGGCGGATCACCGTGGCGACGCTGGTTGGACTGGCCGTCGCGGCGGGCGTGATGTGGCTCCAGCAATCGCGTCAGGAACAGGCTGAAACGCGGGCCGCCCACGAACGCACCTTGCGCGAGCGCGCCGAGGTGGCGGAGCGCGTCGGGCAGCAGCAGCTGTTTACGGCGTTGCTGGAGCAGGCGCGTGCCACGGTGCGCGGCGGCGAGATCGGACAGCGCGTCAAAGCGCTTGACGCCGTGCGTCGCGCCGCCGCGATCACCAACACGGCCGACCTGCGGCGTGAGGCGCTGACGGCGCTGACGTTGCCCGACGCACGATGGAGACGGGACCTGCCGCTGGGGCTCGAGTTTACGGGCAAGGATCCGGACCCGTCCTTCGAGCGCATTGCGGTTTGCCGTGGGCGCGGGCCCGTGCAAGTGCTGGCCATTTCGAATCTCGCCGTGCTGGCAACATTGCCGGCGAGCACCAACCTGATGTGCTGGGGGCTGTTCTGGAGCGCAGACGGTCGATTTCTCGCGGCGAAACGCGACTACGACGCTGCGGGAAGTGGCTCGGATTTGGAAGTGTGGGACCTGCGCGGTGAACCGCGGCGAACGCTTCTGATTCACAATGCACGTTTCAACGGTTGGTCGTTTCACCCCCACAAGCCCGAACTGGTCGTCGCCGTAGGCAGAAACCAGCTAATCAACTGGAACGTCGAACGGGGCGAGGAGCTCGCACGGATTGACGTGGAGGTCACTCCCGAGCAGTTGAAGTATTCCCCGGACGCGCGGTTGGTCGCGGCGGCCTACCGCCGAAACGATGGCTGGGGGGTGTCCGTGCATCCGGCAGGGGAACTCGAGACGCTGGCTTCGCATGTTTTTGCCTCCAGCCTCGGTGGAATTGACTGGCACCCGCAGGGACGCTGGGTGGCAGTCACCGACTTGAGCGGGGCGGTGCATCTGCTGTCGCCTGAGACCGGTGAAACGCGCCTTTTGGGGCGGCACCGGGGCGAGGCGGTGAATGTCGCGTTCGACCCGACCGGCGATTACCTGGTGACGGGCGGTTGGGAACGCGCGCTCATCTGCTGGGATCTCCGCGCCATGCAGCGTGCGTTCAGCATCGAGCTGGATGCCTATGTGGCACGCTTTAGCGCGAACGGATCGACCCTCGCCGTCTTGCGCGGGGGCGATGTGCAACTTTTCGATTTTGAGCGCCCGACAGTGGTGCGCGAAGTGCCGGTCGTGCCGGCTTCCCAGCTGCGCTACGTAACCTTTGCGCCCGACGGACGGAAGCTGGCGGCGTCCGCGGATCACGCGCTGGTGGTTTATGACGTGGAGACAGGTGACCAAGTGACGCTGGGCAGCGACGGTGGCCGGGCACTCTTTTGGAACATGGAGGGGACGGAACTTTTCGCCAGCGGCGGGGGGCCGCATCGCTGGGGCGTGCGGACGAGTCCCGGACGAGCGCTCGACCTGGAAAAGCTCCCGATAACGCGGCCGGCCGGGTTCAACGCGCTGTCGGTCGTCTCCAACCGTGTCTTGTGGACCGCGCGCGGCGGCTCGCAACTGACCACCGTGGAAGATCTCCAGACGGAGGATGCGCCCTGGCGGCCGACATGGCGGGGGAACAACGGTCAATCGCCCGACGGACGTTGGGCTGGGGTCTTCGCACCCAACTCACCACGACTCCAGATTTACGAAATGCCCGCGTTTACCTCGGTCCTTACCCTGACCAATTCGGTGCGGACCGCTGGCTTCACCTTCTCGCCCTCAAGTCGCGAGATGGTCGTGATGTCGCGCGGGCGCCTGGAGGTTTTTGAGACCGGCCGCTGGGAGCGGTTGCGGGAGACGACCAATGTGGCGGGCGTCGGGAGTCAGGGCGCCATTTTTCATCCCGATGAACGCGGACTTTGGTTCGCGTCTGATACGCGCCACTCCGGTCTCTTCAACGCCAAGACGTTTGACCTTCTGCTCCCGTTACCGGTCGGGCACATGCCGGCCGCGGTCAGCGCTGATGGTCGAAAACTTGCCGCCAGTGCGGATGGTCGGCGCCTGATTATCTGGGATCTCGTCCAAGCTCGGGCGCTTCTGCGCGAGCTTGGCCTCGACTGGGCCGACCCCGGGCCTTAGCCGGAACGATTCACTTGGGCGGCGGATGGTAGCGCCGCAGATTCTTGCGAAAGCTGAGGCGTGAGGAAGCGACGAACAACGAAGGCCTCCGCAAGAAGATCAAGGAAACGGCTGCTGGCCAACTGAATCGTTCCGGCTTGGTGCCCCGAGGCATAGCTACCCGCCACCGACACGCAGCGACGCTGCGGACGATCGTCCTTCCACATCGACGCCGCTGAAGTTCCCCCTCTCCCGGGGGAGCGGGGGAGCCGGGGGAGAGAAATGGGGTGAGGGCGGATCGCGACGATGGTCTTCCTCCCCGGTTGCTGCGACGTGTCCTGGTCAGGTGCGCACTCCGAGCGCGCCCAACCTCCGTCCTTCGCCCCATCGCTCGGGGCGGTGTGAAAGATTTCCATGCACGCCGCGAACGACTCGTTGAACTATGAAAACTTCATCGACCAAAACTTTGCTCTTACTCGCGGCGCTCAGCGGTGCCGTCGCCAGTGCTCGCGCCCAAGGCACGGCTTTCACTTACCAGGGCCGCCTGAACCTCAACGGCACTCCGGCCAACGGCAGTTACGATGTGCGCTTCATTCCTTTCAACGCGAGCGACGGCGGCAGCCAGACGGGCGTCATCGTCACCAATCGCGCCACGCCGGTGGTCGACGGAATCTTCACCACGACGCTGGATCTGCAGGACCTCAGCTTTTTTGGAACGAACCACTGGATCGAGATCGCGGTGCGCACCAACGGCACGGGCGGCTTCGTCACGCTTTCCCCCCGCCAGCCGATCACGCCGGTGCCCCAGGCGATGGTCAGTTCAACGGCGGTGACCGCGTTGAGTCTCGCCGACGTGACCGCCTACAATTTCGTCATTCCTCGCAGCGGATCCTGCATCGGTGGAGGCTACGACAACACCAACCTGGCCCATCTCTCGGTCATCGGCGGCGGCGGGAATAACTCCGTGAAGGACACCTATTCGTTCCTGGGCGGGGGCTATTACAACATCATCGAGAACGGTTCAGCCACCTTGATGGGCGGCGAGAATAACTTTGTCTCAGGCTATCTCGCCACGATGGGTGGCGGATACAGAAACACCAACAGCAGCTATGCGGCGACATTGGCGGGCGGGTACGAAAACCTGGCCAGGGCCCGCTATACGACAATCGCCGGAGGCGAGCGAAACTGGGCATTCGGCCAACATTCGGCGATCGGCGGCGGCTACGGCAATGTCACATCCAACTACACCGCAACCGTGCCCGGCGGATACCGCAATGTGGCCAGCGGGCTCTACAGCTTTGCGGCGGGCCAACGGGCGCAGGCCTTGCATTCCGGAAGTTTTGTCTGGGCCGATGACGCTGGTTCCACCCACGCGTCGACCGGCGACAATCAGTTCTGCATTCGCGCCCGGGGCGGCGTGCAACTTGCCCCCAATACCGGGCTGCAGTTCGCAAACAATTCCCGGCAGAAGATCAATCTGTGGGGCACCGATTTCGGCATCGGTATTCAAGCCGGCGTGCAATACGCCCGCACCGGCGGCGGCTTCGCCTGGTATCAGGGCGGCTCGCACGCCGATGACAGCTACAACCCGGGCAACGGTGGATTCCGCCTGATGTCGCTCGATGGCAACGGGCTCTTCGTGAACAACACGTTCGTCAGCCTGAGCGACCGCCGGGCCAAGGCCGGATTTACGCCCATCGACCCGCGCGATGTTTTGGAAAAAGTCGCCGCGCTCCCCATCACTCGCTGGCACTACACCAACGCGCCGGCCACGACTCACCTCGGTCCCGTCGCCCAGGATTTCCATGCCGCGTTCGGCCTCGGGCTGGACGACAAGAGCATCGCCACGGTCGATGCCGACGGCGTGGCACTCGCCGCCATTCAGGGCTTGAACCGCAAGCTGACCGACGAGGTCCAGCGGCAGGATCGCGAAATCAAAGGCCTCCAACGATCGCTGTCGGAGCTGCGGAGTCTGGTGGAATCGGGTCACCGCCAACTCGACCAGAAATAGCCATGAAACGACTGGGACGTTGGGATGCCGGACCAGTGGCCGCACCCATGAACTCACCCTCTCACTCAGCCATGAAACGATCCGTCGTCTCCTCCCGCTTGACCCAAAATGGAGCCATCGCCTGCGTCACGCTCGCTCCCATCCACAAACCGGCGCCCGCACTGTCGCCGAAGCGGGACGAGCCTGCCGGTCTCCCGCGCCAGCTACCCCTATTCACCCTGCTGCTCGGGATGGGGATGGGAATCATGCTGTTCGCGGCCCCGACGGCACACGCGCAAAACTTCTCCGTCGACTGGCCCTCCATCGATGGCGGTGGCGGCACGAGCGCCGGCGGGCCGTTTTCCTTGAGCGGAACCATCGGCCAGGCCGACGCGGGTGTGACGATGACTAACGGCGGCTTTGCGTTGACCGGCGGCTTCTGGTCGATCTTCGCCGTGCAGACGCCGGCAGCGCCGCGTCTTACCATCACGCGCGTATCAGCGACGAGCGCTCGCGTCTCGTGGCCTGCGCCTTCGCCCGGCTTTGTGCTCCAGGAAAAGTCCGATCTTCCGGCGGCCAACTGGGTCAACGTCGCCCAGGCGGTCAGTGACAACGGCACGACGCGCTCGGTGAGTGTCAACGCCGCCGCCGGTCGCCGCTTTTACCGGCTCTTCAAGCCTTAGATTTCACGAGACCCAATTCATCACCACCGTTTCCATGAACTCCATTTCCAGAATCCTGTTCGTTTTCCTGATGCTCCTCGCCGCCGCGCCAGCGCGCGCCGGGCTCGATTCGTTCGCCCTCCAGTTTGATGGCTTGGGTGACGTCGTCAGCGCGGTCGATTACGGCGATCTTCGGAGCGGCCAGTTGACGGTCACCGCGTGGGTCAAAACGACGATGACCAACGGCCTGGCCGGGCTCATCATGAAGAACAGCGTTGATGAGAACGACGGCTGGCAGGTGTTCCTCGCGCAGGGCGTGCTTCGCGCCTGGTATTACGCGGCCAACGATCGTTTCGTGGGAGGCGTGGATGGCTTGCATGGCGGGCGGATCGCGGATGGCGCCTGGCATCACATCGCCTTTGTCGTGGATGAACGCGGGGGAAGACTCCTGGTGGATGGCGCCTTGCGGGCCGCCGGTAGTTGGACCGGCGCGCCCGGCGCCGTCCGCAACCATGGAGATCTGGTGCTCGGCATCGGTGTTGGGGTCGGGCTCTATCGAGGCGCGATGGATGAGGTCGCGGTGTGGGATCGGGCGTTCACCGGGACCGAGATTGCGGCGATGCGTTCGATGAGCTTGAGCGGGCGCGAGCCGCAGCTGCGTTACTACTATCGATTCTCGGAAGGGCAAGGGAGCCGCGCGGACAACAGCGTTGCGGGCAAAGGATCGTTTCAGGGACAGGTCATTGGCAGCCAGACTTGGGTGCCCGGCGTCCTGCTCGGTCCGGCCGTCGCCACGCTTCCGGCGGACGCCATCACCAGCCGCTCCGCCCGGTTGAGGGGCGAGGTGAGTTGCGGCGGGACGAACACGACGGCGTGGTTCGAGTGGGGATCCACCACGAACTACGGTCAAGCCACGGCGATCCAGCCGGTGGGTTCGCGCGATCGCTCGGTGCTGATCGCGGTCGTGCTGCCGGGGTTGACCGCGGACGTGCCCGTGCACTATCGCCTCGTCGCGTCGAACATCTTCGGCGTCGCTTATGGCTCGAATGTTACTGTCGTGCCCCCCGCTTCGAACCTGACCCAGGAACGTTCGGATCATACCGCCACGTTGTTGCCGAACGGAAAGGTGCTGGTGGCCGGCGGGCGCGGTGCGCCGTTTAATCAGGTCGGATTCCCCACCAACACAGCCGAGCTGTTCGATCCGGCGACGGGCCGCTGGACGCCGACCGGATCGATGCGGAACCCGCATGGGCTGCACAGCGCGACCTTGTTGCTCAATGGCCGGGTGCTCGTGCTCGATGTGTTTGGCGCGGAGCTTTACGATCCGTCGACGGGGACCTGGTCATCGACCGGTCAGCCCAGGGCGTCCCATAATGTGCACACGGCCACGTTGCTGCCGGACGGTCGCGTGTTGGTCGCGGGCGGCTTGGGCAACAGCCCGGAAATCTACAATCCGGTCACCGGCCAGTGGACGTTGACCGGCGCGCTCAACACCCCGCGATCCCGTCACACCGCCACCTTGCTGCCGAACGGCAAAGTCCTGGTGGCGGGCGGCGAGGGGACGGACCAGAACGCGTTGGCCAGCGCGGAGCTCTATGACCCGAGCACGGGGCAGTGGAACTTCACGGGCACGATGCGCAATGCGCGCCGCGCGCATACGGCCACCTTGCAAATCAACGGGCGGGTGCTTGCCGTCGGCGGAATGGACGGCACGAGCATTCTGCGGACGGCGGAGCGTTACGATTTCGAGACCGGTTCCTGGACACTCGTGACCGGCTTGCTGACCGCCCGTCGCCATTATCATACGGCGACCTTGTTGCCGAACGGCTTGGTGCTGGTGCTGGGCGGAGACGCTGACGCCAGTGGCACGGCGGAGTTTATCGAGCCTTCGGGCGAAGTCTGGCAGCCCGCGCCTTCGCTCGCGACGAGACGATTCAGTCCGACGGCCACGCTGTTGATGTCCGGCCGGATTCTGTTGTGCGGTGGAACCGATCGCGACGGAGTCTCCCTGGCGAGTCAGGAGATTTACATTCCGCAACTCCCGGCCTGGAGCGTGACGACGCCGATGTCGGCGGATCGCAACGGGCATACCGCGACGCTGCTTCCGAATGGCCGCGTGTTAGTGGCGGGCTATGGTCCGGCGGAACTGTTTCACTTCGAGGACAACGTGTGGTCGAACGCGCCAGCCCTGAACGTTGCCCGTTCGGCGCACACGGCGACGCTGTTGGCCGGTGGTCAAGTGCTGGTTGCCGGCGGCTACGATGGCAGCTTCAGCGTCATCGGAGACGCGGAGTTGTACGATCATGCGGCGAACAGCTGGGCCAAGACCGGTTCGCTGAAGGCGAATCGTTACGGACACACGGCCACGTTGCTGGCGGACGGCCGGGTGCTGGTCGCAGGTGGCGTCGAAACTCTCCTGGGCGGCGCGTTGGACAGCGTTGAGCTGTTTCGTCCCGCGACGGGAAGCTGGTCCAATGCGGCGCCCATGCTGGCCAGACGCAGCGGGCACACCGCCTCGCTGTTGCCCGGCGGCCAGGTGCTCGTCGCGGGAGGCGGCCCGGACAATTTTACGGTCACGGCCAGCGCGGAGATTTTCGATCCGGGCACCGGCCTGTGGACGGCGACCGGCCCCATGACCACGAATCGCGTGGGTCATCGCGCCGTCCTCCTGCCCAACGGCACGGTGCTCGTGGCGGGTGGCGTCACCGGAGCATTCCTTCTGGGAACGGAGACCGCGGAGACTTATGACCCCGCGACCGGGGACTGGACTTCGACCACGCCCATGACCGTGGGCCGCGCGAATGCCTCGGCGACCTTGCTGCCGGACGGACAGGTGCTGATGGCGGGCGGCTTTGGACAAGGCTATCTGGACAGTGGCGAAATCTACGATCCCGCCACGCGAACCTGGCTGTTCTCCATCACGATGGACACCGCCACGGCCAGTCACACCGCGACCCTGCTGCCAGATGGGAAGGTGCTGATCGCCGGCGGTTTTAACCATGGCGGTGCCACCAATCGCGCGGAGCTGTTTCACGCGGATCACGGAGCCCTGCCTGCCGCGCAACCGGAGATCAGCCAGTGCAGTTCGGCGCTCGCTTCCGGCGATCGACTTCAGGTAAGCGGCGTCCGTCTGCGCGGGGTGTCCGGCGCGTCCTTTGGCAGCCAGAAGGAATCGGCATCGGACGTCCCCGTGGTGCAGTTGCGCGCGCTCGAGAGCGGTCGGACCCTGAGTTTGCTTTCGACCAACTGGTCGACCAACGCCTACACCTCGCTGCCGCTCGGCGATTTTCCGTCCGGCTGGGCGATGGTGACCGTGTGGGTGAACGGGAGCCCCAGTGCCGCGCGCCTGATCGAGGTTCTTCCGCTGTTTCGCCCTACGCTCACGGTCCAGCGCGTCTCCGCCACCAGCACGCGCATTGTGTGGCCATCGGCGTCGGCGGGCTTCCGTCTGCAGGAAAACTCTGACTTCAACTCAAGCAACTGGATCAACGCCTCGCCCACGGCGAACGACGATGGCACGAACAAGTCCATCACGGTCAACCCGTCCGCCGCGCGACGCTTCTATCGTTTGGTCAAACCTTGAGGGTCGAAAGCCAACCTAACCTGGCCGGGTGGAGTCCGTGCCCTAACCGCCACGCCGCTCGGCATTGGCATCGGCACGGCGCAACCGTTCGAGGCGCTGGACGTGCGCGGAAGTATCCGGCTGGGTTTGGATGACGAACTGCACAGTCCCGGCGGTGAAGAAATCTGAAGATGAATTCACCATCACGATCAAGGCGGCGTCGGAAGACATTCATTCCGCGTTTCACTTCATCGTGCTGCCCGGCCCGCGCTGAGCAGCATCGCCTGCTCGGATGTTTGAAAGATTTTTCACGCTGAAGCGAAGGACACGTTTGGAACGATTGAAACTATAACTATGAAACCGACACTGATGACCCCAACCTTGCTTTTCTTAAGGAACAGATTCACCCGCGCCTTGGCGATCGTGGCTTTCGCGCTGCCCGGGCTGATTGGCCAAGCTCGTGCGGACGATGATCGCCGGGAACATCGCTCTGCCCCTGAACTGCCGTCGCCCGTCTGCGACACGGTCAATGTCCCGGACGGCCAGCGCGTGAGTGCTCACGTGTACGCCTTGGGCGTGCAAATCTATCGCTGGACCGGCACGAACTGGGCGTTCGTTGCGCCCGAGGCCAGGCTGTTTGCCGACGCCTGTTACCAGAAGCAGGTCGGCACTCACTATGCCGGTCCCACCTGGGAGGCGAACGACGGCAGCTTCGTGAAGGCCGCGCGTTTGCAAGGCTGCACACCGCATCCTGGCGCGATCCCGTGGCTGTTACTCGGGACCACCTCAGCCTCGGCTGACGGTGAGTTCTCGCGTGTGACCTATGTCCAGCGCATCGACACCATCGGCGGCACTGCTCCCGCCGAGGCGGGAACGTTCGTCGGAGCTGAGGCGCGCGTGCCTTACACCGCGGAGTATTACTTCTACCGGGCGATTCCACGGCCGGGCGACGCTGTGCTCGATTGGAATGCGTATCTGGACGAAGCTGTCTTCGCCACGGCGCAGCCCGTCCCGGCCCAACCGCGCAGTGCGGCCATCATGCATCTGGCGATCTTCGATGCCGTGAACGGCATCGAACGTCGCTTCACTCCGTATCACGTGACGGCGACGGCCCCGCGGGGAGCACGTCCGGAGGCGGCCGCGGTGCAGGCTGCTTACACCACGTTGCGGGCGCTTTATCCGACGCAGACCAATGCCTTGGACGCGCACCTCGCCGACTCTCTTTCTCGCATTCCCGGTAAGGGAGAGTCCATCGCTCGCGGACGTGCCTGGGGCGAGTATGTCGCAAACCAGATCCTCAGCCTGCGCGCGAACGATGGTTGGAACGTTCCGCAGCCGCCGTTCGTCGGCGGCTTCGACGTCGGGCAATGGCGCTCGGTGCCCTTTGGCACGAACGCCGATGGTGCGTTGCCGGCCGTCTTTCCGCAGAACGCCGTGCTCGCGCCGTTTGCGATGGAGAACCCCGGCAGCTTTCGCCCTGGTCCGCCCTACGGTTCGTTGCTTCCGGGCGCATTGCTGGCCGCCCGCTACGCCGCCGACTTCGAGGAAGTGAAATTGCTGGGACGCATCGACAGCGCGGTGCGCACGGACGAGCAATCGAACATTGCGAGGCTCTGGCAGGCGATGGGAGCCATCGATGAAATGCGCGCGGCGCGTTCGCTGGTGTCGCCCCGCGAAAGCCTGGTGGACAATGCCCGCCTCTTCGCCCTCCTGAGCATGGCCGCGTGCGACGCGCTCATCATTGGTTGGGATTCGAAGTTCGCCTATCAGCTCTGGCGTCCTCACCACGCCATCCGACTGGCGGAAACGGACGGCAATCCGAACACCACCGCCGATCCAAACTGGAACGCACTGATCCTGGCGCCGCGTTTTCCCGAATACGTCTCGAACCATTCCACGCTCACCAGCGCGATCATGCGCGTGCTGGCGAAAGAGATGGGCGACGAAAATGCGTTCACGCTCAAGTCGCCCCTGATGCCGGGCTTTACGCAGAGCTACGGGCGTTTTTCCGAAGCCGCCGCTCAGGTGACTGAAGCCCGCATCTGGGGTGGCATCCATTTCCGGCACGCGTGCGAAGTGGGCAGCGCGTTGGGGGTCGAGTTGGCCGACTACATCCGCGCCAATTATCTCCGGCCCATCCGCGGTCATTGACCGTGGCGTGGC
Organism: Limisphaerales bacterium; assembly: GCA_044230345.1. Taxonomy (GTDB): domain Bacteria; phylum Verrucomicrobiota; class Verrucomicrobiia; order Limisphaerales; family JADJPG01; genus JBGARF01. Next base: position 48,481 of record JBGARF010000021.1, on the reverse strand, counting down.
GGCACGAAGGAACGGATTCCTGTATCAAAGGGACAGGGAACGGCGGGCTTCGGTGTGAATGAAGTGCGACACCGAAGCCCGCAATGAACGGGGGGGAGGACATTGCAAAGCCAGGGTGCCGGCCAAGGGATGAGGTGCGTCGATGCGAACCCTTTCTTACCCGGGCCGTCTCCTCCCGGGGAGCCCGGAGGGAGGGAGTGAAATTACAGGCCAACGTTGCGTTTTGGGAACAAATGTGGTTCTTTCTGCGCCATTCCGCCGAAAGGACTTCAGCGAGTTATACCCATGCTTAGCCGGAACGATTCAGTTGGGCGCCTGCTGGCCAACTGAATCGTTCCGGCCAGCTCTACCCATGAAACCTGAGGGAAGCGTTGGCGACGGAAGCGTAATATCCCGCCTCCCAATCCTTCAGTAGACGATGTTTATGATCTCAGCGTTTTCCCGTCGGAGAATGGCCGTCGTGTCGGGCGTGATCGGGCTGATGGCAATCGCGACGGCACGGATGTTCGCCGCACCGCATGAACACGGACTTGACGCATTACCGAATGTCGACCGGCGTTTGGAACCGTTGCGGGCCGCTGCATTGTTTCAGCCCGCTGCGGCGCCCAAGGCCCGCGTAGACGCCGAAAACGTGCTGCGTTCCCGCCTTCCTGGGCTGGAGACGGAACGTCACGAGATCACGCGCAGCCCCCAGTGGGTCAGTGCCCGGGATGGGTTTCTGACGGGCCCGAACGGGGTCGGGCGCGGCGCGGAACCGGGCTTTGTCGCAGCCGGCGCCGGCTTCGCCGCGGCGGATCCTCATCGCGTCGCCAAGTCGTTCGTCAACGAACACGCGGCACTGTTCGGCCACGACGCCGCCGTGCTGGAACGCGCGGAGGTGAAACGTGATTACATGACCGCACACAACGGGACCCGCACCGTCGTCTGGCAACAGCGACATGAAGGCGTCGAGGTGTTTGAGGCGGTCTTTGTCGCGCACACGACGAAGGATGGCGAACTGATGAACGTGGCCAGCCAGTTTCTGCCGGATGAAACGCGGGCTGCTGCGCCGGCGGATGTCTTGGCCTTGGCGGGAGCGGGTCCGGCCATTTCCGCCGAACGCTCGTTGCGCAACGCGGTGGTCGATCTTGATCCGGAAGCGGGCGAAGATCAGGTGGTGACCGCGCTGGACGAGCCTTCAGGGGTTGAACGCAGGCAACGGTTCAGCGGCACGGCGCTCCGGGGTGAGGCCATGGTTCGGCTGGTCTGGCTGCCGATGGACGCGGACCGAATGCGGTTGTGCTGGCGGGTGATGCTGAAAGCGAAAAGCAATCCGGCGCGTTATCGCGTGCTGGTGGACGCGGCCAGTGGTGAGGTGTGGAAACGTGACTGCCTGACCACGGACTTGAGCAATGCGTCGTACATGGTGTTCACGGGCGAGAGTCCCACGCCGCTGACGCCGAGCTACGCGGCGCCCGGGGAAACCGCGCAGCCACCGACGGTCGCCCGCACTCTGGTGACGCTGAGCGCGCTGAACACCACGGCGTCGCCCAACGGCTGGATTGATGACGGAGTCAACGAAACCCGCGGCAACAATGTCGATGGCCATAGCGATGCCGATGGTGATGACGTTCCTGATTTGCCGCGTCCTCAAGGCTCGCCGAACCGGGTGTTCAATTTCCCGCTCAACCTGGCGAATTCACCGGCGACACATCGCGCCGCCTCCGTGGTCAACGTGTTCTACTGGTGCAACTGGATGCATGACAAACTTTACGAGCTCGGCTTCACCGAAGACGTGGGCAACTTCCAAAACAACAACTTTGGACGCGGCGGCGTGGGCGGCGACGCGGTGCGGGCGCAGGCCCAGGACGGCGAAGGATTTCGTAACGCCAACTTTTCCTACACCGACGCGGACGGCGAGGTGTGCGATCTGCAAATGTATCTGTTCAACGATCCATCCCCGTATCGCGATGGCTCACTCGACGCGCAGATTATCATCCATGAGTACGTGCATGGCTTGAGCCAGCGATTGGTCGGGGGCGGGGTGGGATTGAACAATCCTCAATCGAAGGGGATGGGCGAGGGCTGGTCGGACTTCTACGCTGTCGCGCTATTGAGCCAGTCCTCGGACGATCTGCATGGGAATTATGTGGTCGGTGCGTACGTGCTCAAGGATTTTGATTTTTACGGGAAGGTTTTTGCCAGTCCGGGTGACAATTACTATTTCGGCATCCGCCGTTACCCATACTCAATCGACATGAACGTGAGTCCGCTCACCTTCAAAGACATCGATCCCACGAAACAAGATCTGCACCCGGGAATTCCCATTCAGCCTCAATTCGGCGGCGGCAGCGCCTCGGAAGTGCACAACCAGGGAGAGGTTTGGTGCATGGCGCTGCTCGAGTGCCGCGCCAATCTGATCGCCAAGCTCGGCTTCAACCCGGGCAATCAACTCATTCTCCAGTTGGTGACCGATGGTATGAAGTATTCTCCGCCCAATCCGAATTTCCTGCAGGCGCGTGACGGCATACTTCAAGCCGAGCTGGCGCTGACCGGTGGCGCGCACCGCAAGGAATTGTGGGCCGGGTTTGCCAAGCGCGGGATGGGTTACTACGCGACCTCGCCGGCGAGCAGCACCACGTCGGGCGTCGTGGAGAACTTCGACGTGCTGGACAACCTCCGGGTTTTTCCAGCGGGCGGCATCTCCGTGTCCGGGCCGGTGGGCGGGCCGTTCACTTCGAGCAACCTCGTCTATACCATCAGCAATTCCGGACCGGGCAGCGTCACCTGGCGCGCTCACGTTGAGACGCCGCTCGAACTGAGCGTTAATTCCGGCACGCTGGCGGCTGGCGCGCGGCAGACCGCGCTGCTTATGGTGAACGCCACGGCCGCGGCCACGCTGCCCGTCGGAACGTACACCCGCAGCGTGGTCATCTCGAATCAGACGAGCGGCGCGGTTTTTAAACGCTCCAGCAAATTCGTGGTCGGCGCGGGGGTGCCGTTTGCCGAAATGTTCGGCCTCGGGAGCGACACCAACGACCTCGCCGGCACGCTGCTGACATTTACCCCCGTAGACAACGGAACGCGGTATGACCGATGTATCCAGGATGTGGCGGCGTTCCCGTCGAGCACTGTCGCCGCCACCACGCTAACGCTGGGGGACGACGAGTTTCAGGAAGTCAGTTTGACGGGGGGCAAGCAAGTGACGCTCTTTGGGGTGAACTATGGCTCGCTGTTTGTCGGAGCCAACGGTTACATCACCTTTGGCGAGGGCGACACCGAATTCACGCCTTCCGCCGCCAACCACTTTCGGCTGCCGCGCGTGTCGGCCTTTTTTGGCGACCTGAATCCCGCTGTGGGCGGGCGGGTCTCCTGGCAACAATTCACCAACCGCGCGGTGGTGACCTGGGAAAACGTCAGCGGCGTCAGCGTTCAGGCCGAGCTGTCCTTTGACGGTCGCATTCGTGTCGCAACGTTGCAGAGCCGGAGCGGAAGCTGCCTCGTCGGGCTGTCCAGCGGCGAAGGGATGCCGCCGGATTACAGCGACGTGAACCTCAGCGTCTCTCCCTCATGCAGCGGCGGGACCATTTTCCTGACGTTGCCCGCCCAGGTGAGCGAAGGCATGGGATCCATCACCGGACGGGTCCAAATCGCTACTCCGCGGCCCAACAGCCTGACGGTTTTCCTCTCATCGAGCGACACGTCGGAACTTTCGCTGCCCGAAACGACGGTGATCATTCCACCCTTCGGCCGGGGCGCTGAATTCGTCGCGAACGTCGTGAACGACGCGAGCCTGGATGGATCGCAGATTGTTTACCTCACGGCGTCGGCCCCGGGCTTGAACCCGGACATCGCCACGGTCTGGGTCCATGACAACGAATCCGCGTCGCTGACATTGGGTTCGCCGAGCGCGTCGCAGGAAGGCGGCTTCCTGGGCTACGGCATCGTCCGCGTCAGCGCCCCCGTTCAAGACACGGTGGGTGTGACGCTGACGTCTTCGCGTCCGGATGAATTGTTGCCTGTGCCTTCGGTCGTCTTCATCCCGCAGGGCCAGACTTCCGCGGTCTATACCGTTCAGGCGGTCGACGACATTCGGATCGACGGACTGCAGTCCGCCACGCTGACGGCCTCCGTCACGAACTGGCCGAGCGCGGTTTCGTTCGGCGGCCTGACCATCGACAACGAGGATACGCGACTGCGTCTGACGTCGGCCTTTTTCCTGAACGAAAGCCTCGGCACGGTGACCAACGGGTGCACGGTCAGTCTCTCGGGCACACTGCCGACCAACTTCCTGGTGGCGGTGATTAGCGACGACGAGAGCGAAATTCGGACACCGTTGTTTGGCGGCGTCATTCCTGCCGGGCAGACCAACGTGACCCTGCCGCTGTTCGTGCAGGACGATTCGGTGGTGGACGGAGCGGTCATTGTCCGGCTGCGGGCCATCGGTGGCAACTTCACGCCGGCGACGAACTTCGTCTTTGTCGCGGACAACGATGGTCCGGCTGAACCGTATGATCCGTATCCGCCGCACGAGTCGGTCGACATCCCGGTTACCGCGGATCTGCGCTGGGGTCGGGTCGAGGGTGAGATGATCGTCAACGGCGGCTTCGAGTCAGGCGACCTCGCCGGCTGGACGTTGGATGGGGGCGGGGCAGGGGGATACACGATCAACGATGGGACCTACGATCCCGCCTCATCCGACGGCCCGTTGCCGCCGTTCGCGGGAAATTTTGCGGCGATCGCCGATCAGTTTGGCAATGGCACGCACGCCCTTTACCAGGACGTGGTCATCCCAGCCGGAGCGACGGATGTGACCCTTGCGTGGAGCGATCGCATCCGCAATCACGCGGTGATGTTCGCGGGCAACCAGCAATTCCGGGTCGAACTACGCAAGCCCGAGGACAACACGGTGCTCGCCACGTTGTTCGCCACGACGAACGGCATGCCCCTGCTCAACGATTGGTCGAATCGTGTCGTCAACCTCAAGGCGTGGCGCGGTCAGACTGTGCGCCTTGCTTTTGTGGAAGTCGACGGACTGGGCTATCTCAATGTCCATCTCGACAACGTGAGTCTGTTGGCGCCGGGAGTGGCCTTGACGACATTCGACGTGTATTTCGGCACCAACAACCCGCCGACGAGCGGCGACCTGATCGGCGCCACGACCAACACGAGCTTCCCGTTGCCGTTGCTGGGCGGCGGGCTTGACTACTACTGGCAACTTAGATCGCGGCGCGGCGCGGCGACCAACGCCGGCCCCGTCTGGCAGTTCACCACGGAAGGGGCCTCAACCAACACTGCGCTGGTTGCCTTCGGCAGTTCCTGGCGGTATCGCAACACCGGGCAGAATCTTGGAACCGCCTGGACCAATCTGAATTTCAATGACAGCGCCTGGTCGAGCGGGCTCGGGTCGCTTGGGTTTGGCGGTGCGGAGGACACCACGATCGGCGGGCAAACCAGCGGGTTTACGACCTTCTACTTCCGACGGAAATTCAACGTCGCCGATCCGTCCCGCGTCGTTGCGTTACGCGCACAACTGACTCGCGACGACGGCGCCGTGGTCTGGCTCAATGGCCGGGTGGCGATGTTCAGCAATGTTCCCAGGCCGCCCATCACCTACGATGTCGAAGCGTTGTCGGCGGTGACGATCCTCGGTCGCCCCGTCGTGGACGAGTTGCCCGCCTCGCTGCTGGTGGCGGGCACGAATGTTCTCGCGGTGGAGATTCACCAATACAATCCGGGAACCCCGGCCGACGACCTGCTGTTCGATTTCGAGTTGAAAGCGCTGATCAACAACGGCAACGAACTGCCCGCCACGACGATCACTGCGCCGGACGACTTCACCCACGTGACGGCTCCGACGAACGTGCTGATTCAGGCGAGTGTGCAGGACGAATCTTTCTTTTTGCTCGGGTTTACCGTCGAGTTCTACGCCAACGGAGTGAAGTTGGGTCAGGACACGGTGACTCCGTTTTCCTTCACGTGGACCAATCCTCCGCCTGGCCTGCATCAACTCACTTCCGTGGCCATCGATTCTGGCGGACTGCGTGGCACGTCCGCCCCGGTGCGCCTGGTGGTGTCGCCCGCGTCGGGCACCCTCATCACGCTCACACCTGTCGGGTCGCGCTGGTCCTACCTCGACAATGGCGTTTATCCGGGGGCGAGCTGGACCACGCCAGGCTTTCGGCCCACGCGCGGCTGGAAGTCCGGATTCGCTCAGCTGGGCTACGGCGAAGGGGATGAAGCCACCGAAGTTGGGTACGGCGACGATCCGCTCGACAAGCACATCACCACTTGGTTCCGTCAAAACTTCGTGAACAACGCCGCGTTAAGCACGCTCACGCTGCGCTTGCTCCGAGACGACGGCGCGGCGGTCTATCTCAACGGCACGGAAATCCTCCGCAACAACCTTCCCGCTGGTCCCCTCACCGCGACGACCCTGGCCTCGATTAATGTGGCCGGCGCGGCGGAATCCGTCTGGGTCACGGCAAACCTGCCGGCCTCCGTCCCGCTGACGGTGCTGCGTCCCGGCAACAACACCCTTGCGGTCGAAGTCCATCAGGCATCCGTCAATAGTCCCGACCTTAGCTTCGATCTGGAATTGTTCGGCGCCGGGAATTTGCTTCCGACCGTGTCCGTGACCAGTCCGGCAAACCATGCCGTGGTCCCAGCGCCATCGAGTTTGCTCATCACCGCGAGTGCCATCGATCCCTACGGCGCCGTGACGAATGTTCAGTTCCGGCGCAACGGCGTACTGCTCGGCGTCGATGCCACGCCGCCTTATCAATACCAGTGGAACAACCCGCCGGCCGGCGCGCATGTGTTGACCGCCGTCGCCACCGACGATTCCGGCGGCAGCACCGTATCGAGCGAGGTGAATCTCTTCATCGCGGCGCCCGTGTCGCTCGCCATCACGCGAAACGGCGGCATCGTTCAACTGGCGTGGCCGGAGACCGCGCCGGGTTACACTTTGGAGACCGCGTCGAGTCTGGTCGTGCCCATCGAGTGGACCCCCAGCACCAATGCTGTCACTCAGTCCGCCGGGCAGTTCCGGGTGGAGTTGCCGCCGGGTGAAACCGAGCGCTATTTCCGTCTGCGCGCGCCTTGAAGCAGGCGCGCTCGCGGGACACGAACCGGCGGACTGCTCCACCCCTACCGGCCCCCGAAACGCCACGACGTTGCGGAGGCTCGATCGAATCACCGCGCGGTCGCGCATCGAATCATCAACGCCACGTGAAAGATTTCTCGGGTGGACGCGAATGGTTCGGTGATGAACGCATTTACCGGCGCTAAAAACTGGATTCTCTTCGGCGTGATGCTTGCCGCTTTCGCCACTTTTTCCGCGCGCGCCGCCGACCGGCGATGGACGGGCAATGCTTTTGCCAACAGGTGGAGCGAGCCGGGCAATTGGACGCCGGCTGGCCCACCCCAGGACGGCGACACCCTCAAGTTCGGCAATAACGCGTCGCATCTGAGCAACCGAAACGATCTTACGGACCTGCGTGTCCACGCGATCGTCTTCGACGGCACCGCAGGGGCTTATACCCTGAGTGGCAACCCCGTCCTGTTGAATGCGGGGATCACCGCCGCGCATGGCAGCGGATACAACATCGTGGGCCTCGATGTTCAGTTCATTCACGGCGGCGGCACGTTCGGCGTGGCCCGCGAAGGACGACTCGAGATCTCTGGGCAAGTCACGCTCGCAAACAACGGTCTTCTCGCCGTTTACACTCTCGGCACGAACCTCACCCTCAGCGGCGCGATCGTGGGCGACGGCAGTCTGGAGAAATACGGCGAACACGAGTTGATTCTCTCGGGCGCAGGCGCCAATACCTACAGCCAGTCTACGCGGATTTTCGATGGCACGGTGCTGCTCGACAAAGCCGCCGGCGTGCGGGCGATTTCCGCGGACATCGTCCTGGCGGGCACGGCTCTCGGTCAGGTGACGCTGATGGACGTGCGCAGTGGCCAGTATCCGCCGGTCGTGTCAATGAAGGTAGGGCCGAATGCGACGTGGGTGTTGGAGAACAGCACGGCGGTTTCGAGCCTCACGCTGGATGATGGCCGAATTGTCGGGCCGGCGATCCTCGAGCTGCAATGCAATGTGACCAACCTCAACAACTCGACCGTCCATTGCCCGATTTACCTCGGTCCGCAAACCCGCGTGTTCAATGTGGAGGAGGATACGTCGCTGCAGTTGCTCGGATTTGTCCTGGGTCCGTCCGGCGGAGCCACGCCGCCTGGTCTGCGGAAAACCGGGGGTGGCAAGCTGATCCTCGGCAATCAGAACACTTACTCAGGCGAAACTGTGGTGGAGTCCGGCGAGCTTTACGCGGATCATGGTGAAGCACTCGGCACTGCGGCGCGGGCCACGCGCGTGGGACTCAACGGCCGGCTCATTCTCGGCGATTATCTGCTCGATATTTCCAATCCCAAGTCGATCGCCTACGCGGAGCCGATCATCATGGAAGGGGGCGAGCTTCAGGCGATTGGCGATGCGGTGGTCACGGGTTCCGTGACCCTCGCCGCACGAACGCGAATTGAAGGGCCAAGGTTCGGACGGTTGGATCTGCGCACGACGGTGTCGGGGCCAGGCGGCTTCGATTTGCGCGGCGGCACGCTCCTCCTTTCGGGCACGACAACCAATACGTTTGCGGGCGACGTGCTCGTGCAACCTGATGTTTTCTCGTGGCCGCCGGTGCTCGAGTTGGGCAAGTCCCTGGACCAGCCCGCGGTCCCCGGCAAAGTGGTCCTGCAAGGGTACGGCGCGGATCAAGCCACCATGCGCCACTTCCAGTACAGCGGGGTCAATCGGGTGGTGATCAGCGACGGCGGCTTCTGGGATCTGCACGGCTATTTGGTCGCGCCGACTTCGCTCGTCTTCACGGGGGCGGGAGTGGTTGATGCCGGGTTCGACGGACCGCATCCCGGCAAATTGATTATCGGCGAGACGGGTCCGGACACCGGGCTGCACCTGGTGCCGCGACCCTCGGCACCGGCCGAGTACACCGCATTCGTTTGGGGACGCACCTCATTCTCACGCTCGACGAACGACCTGTTCATCCCGGCCGGTTTGACCCTGGCGCTGTTTGGTGATCTTCAGGCGTTGACCTTGCGTACGGTCGGCCCGGGGGTTCTGGCCATGAACGGGAACAATCTGGAGTTGGAACGTTTTCAGGCCCTCAACGGTGAGGTGGTGTCCTGGCACAATAATTCGCTCGGCCTGGAGCCGCGCGTGTTCGACGGCGCCACGGCGTGGCTGATGTCGACGTTTCCCCGCGGCCCGATCACGCTGGAGGGCCGCGGATTTCAGGGGCGCAACGGCGCGCTCGCCACGGATCGCGGGCCGGTCATCCTTGGCGGCGGACTGCATCTGGCCGGATCAACCACGCTCGGCACGTTGAACACGAACAGCTACCTGTTCATCGACGGCACGATCGATGGCGTCGGTCCCGTGACGAAGGAGGGCCCGGGCCAGCTGGCGTTCCAGGGCACGACGGCGAACACGTTCACCGGCGAGATGCGCGTGAACGAAGGCGTTTTCATTCCGGCGAAGAGCGCCTATCTGCAGGCGGTGCCGGGCGATCTGATTGTCGGCTCCGGCGACCTGGCGCGGCCCGGCGCCAAAGTCCTGCACGGCGACCACGATCAGATCTGGAACCGCATCACGGTGAACCGGGACAGTCTGCTGGACTTGAACCAGTGGGATGAAGCTTGCGGCGAGGTGACCCTCAACGACGGCGGCAGAATCCGCACCAGCACGGGCAGGCTCTATCTTGGCGAAGGCGTGAACGTGAACGTCCATTTCAACCGCGCCGGAGGCGGCTCGTCGATCGATGGACACCTCAGCCTGGGGCCCGGTGCGCATCGGTTCACCATTGGCCCTCTGCCGAACCGGACGCCGGGGGAATTGGCCATGGGGGCCGATATTGCGCAGTACGCTTCCGCCGCCGGCCTGGTCAAGGAAGGGCCTGGCTTGCTGCGGTTGTTCGCGGCCAACTCGTTCTCCGGCGATCTCGTGATCAACGAGGGCCGCGTGCTGGTGTCGCACGCGCAGGCGTTCGGCACGCCCGCTGGTGGCACGTTTGTGAACGGCAACAGCGTGCTGGCGTTGCAGGCGCCGCTCTGGGTGGCCGAGGAGCCGCTGACGTTGAACTCCACCAATTACGCCGCGTTCGAATCCGGCGGCGGCTCAAATATCTGGAGCGGTCCGATCACGCTGCAGCGCAACGCAGGCATCCACACGGCCGGCGGCGACCTGAGCTTCATGAGCTTCTTCGATTGCTGCAGCGGCATCGTGAGCGGCCCCGGCGGCATCATCAAACGCGGCGACAAGGCGCTTCATCTCACGGGCTTCTGGCCTAACGAGTATCAGGGACGCACCATCGTCGAGCAGGGTGCGATCGAAGCCTGGCGGCTCGTTGGCCCGGCGATCCCCGGCGATGTCATCGTCACGGGCCAAAGTTCCACCCTCCGCACCGGGCACGCCTCGGCGCCCACCGCGTTGGTCCCAACCGCCAGCGTCACCGTGCAGAACGGCGCCGAATGGCAGCTCAATGCGGCGAACGCAGAGACGGTTCGCGCCTTGCAAGGCAACGGGCGCGTGAGCATCGCCCCCGATCTGGGCACCACCGTCGCGCTAGCGGTGGCGAATACGAACTTCTGCGAGTTCGGAGGCGCTCTAAACGGATTTGGTACCCTCGAGAAACGCGGCCCCGCAGCGTTCGTCCTTTCCGGCCCAAGCCCGTTTTACGGCGGAACCGTAACGGTTCAGGAAGGCACGCTAAAGGTGGACGGCCGCATCTCCAGCGCGCCGGTCACGGTCAAGGCCGGCGCGCAGTTGCGCGGCGACGGCGCGGTCGGCGATGTCACGGCGATCGAGCAGGACAGCACCGTGCAGATCGACGGTAGCTTTGCCGAACATCCGGAACGGCAGACCGGCGATCTCGAGGTCTCTCATTTCACCCTGGGCGGCGGCGGAGTGCTGGGCTTTGATTTGGCCGGGCCGGCCCCCACGGGCGGCAATGACCGGCTCATCGCTCACGGCCCGGTGAACCTCGTCAACCCGCGGCTCTCGGTTCAGTTCAATTATCCACCTCGCGACGGCGATGTCCTGACCTTGATCCAGAACAACTCTCCCATTCCCATCAACGGTGAGTTCAGCGGACTGCCCGAGAGTAACACTCGCAAGCTCGGCGACGTCCTGGTCCGCGCCAGCTACCGCGGTGGCGATGGCAACGACTTTACGCTGACGGTGACGAATCTCCCTTTGACCCTGGCGGGCTACCGCCTCGCCGAAGGGAATGGAAATCAGACGGTCGAGCCGGATGAATGCAACCGGCTGTTTCTTTCGCTTCGCAATCGCCGGGCTGGGACGCTCACGGTGACCAACGCCGCGCTGCGCGCGGTCACACCCGGAGTCACCGTCACCGTGGCGAGCGCGGACTACCCGCCAGTGCCCGGGAACGGCGCACGCGAGAATGTGACTCCCTTCCAGTTCACCACTTCCTCCGCGCTGTCGTGCGGCCAGGCGGTGGAACTTGAACTCGTCCTCGGCGTGACCGGCGAAGGCGTCTTCGCCGTGCGCGTCGATCTCCCCGGTGGCGATCCGGCGGCCTGCCAGCATCCAACAGGCGGCTGCGAGAGCTGTTTCGAGGTCAGTGCCCAGTTTACCGCGAGCAGTCCCCGGCTGTTCCGCCCGCTGAATTTCATCGGCGGCCCTTCGCTCTCCTTCCCGCCCAAGCGCTGCCCTGAGACCAATGTCTTCACCGACCGCATCGCGTTCCCTTATCTCACGCACAGTTTCACCAACCGCACCGCCAATGAGCTGTGGGTTACGGCTCAGGTACGCTTCGGCTGCCCTGGCGTCACCAACACCGCGCTCGGCGCGGTGGCCTATCTCGGCACGAACGACCTGCATGATCCATGTTCGAGCTATCTCGGAGACACCGGTGCCGATGGCACGCAGCCCTTCAGCTTCCGGGTTCCGTCCGGAACCAACTTCATGGTTCTCGTCAGCAGCCGAGCCACGAATGTGACGTGCCCAAACTACACACTCGCGCTTTACGGCCTGCCGTGCCCGCCGCCGACGTTGCACATCGCGAAGGACTCCACGGCAACGAACGCGGTGCGGCTTCACTGGTCCACCAGCGCCGCGGGCTTCCACCTGCAATCGTCAACGAATATCACCGGCGCTGGCGGCCCGTTCGTTCCAGTCGTTCAACCGCCGACGGTGGTGAATGGGCGCTACACCGTCACCAACTCTGCTTCGGCGGGACGCGGGTTTTTCCGCTTGAGCAAGCCATGAGTCGATGCGATCTGCAGAAGTTGAATTGAACCCAGGTCTATCGCGCCAGTTCCGCCTCGTGAACACACTGCTCAATCAAGGTTTTCAGCGCGGAACCGTGCAAATATTTCGCGCGGATGATTCCCTGATGATCGATCAGATAAAGCATTGGCCAGCCTTCCACATTCCAGCGCTTGGCCATCGAGCCGCCAACCATTCCGCCATCCCAGAAGAACCGCCAAGTGACACCGAAGGGATTTACGGCAAAACAAGGCGGAAGAACGCCGGCGTATTGGTGACCATTGGAACATCGAGGAAGAAGCTGTCGCCGAGGACGCCGGGCACGCCGGGCACCGGCTGCCAGCTGCCGGCCGGCAGCGACGGGGTGGATTCGAGCTGGAACCCGACGGCATTGATGCTCCAGAGGAGACGAACCTGAGAGGCGGCAAAGTTTTCCAGGCGCAAGATAGGTGAAAAGTCCTGGGTTGAGGCCGTGAGCTGCGTCAGCACCACATCGTTGCCGTCCCCACCGTGGTAGGTGATTTGGAATTGCGCCCCGCTGATCGTGAACGTTGCCGCCTCGGGCTTCCCGGAGAAGGTGCCAACCACCGGGTCAGATCCGTCGTTGGCGATAATCACGTATTGCTGCGCGGGAGTTCCGGGAAAGCCCAGCGTGGCTTCCAAGCTGCAACCGCCCAGCTGCACGGAGCCGGCGGCGTCGAGTTGATCGTGATGCAGGCCGGCGAGTGGGCCATTGAGTTCCACGCGGAGGACTGAGCCGTTTGCGTTGCTGTTGAAGACCACGTTCTTGCTGTGTAATCGCCCGGGGCCGACGCCCGGAGCCACCGTGCCGCCTTGCACGGCAAGGGAACCGACAAAGCCCTCACCCGAAAGAATGGCGCCGGGCTTTACCGAGGTGTCGCCCACGCGGCCATGAACCATGAGGGTTCCGCCTTCGACCGATGTCGCGAAACTCTGGGGGCTGACGGCGATGAGCGTGAGCGTGCCTGGACCGATTTTCCGCAGGCTGCCGGGGCCGGAGATCACCGCACCCGATGTCGTGGAAGCGCCGTTGGCACCGATGGTGAGTTCACCGCCGCCGAGGATGACCTGGCCGAAAGCCCCGGCGAGCGATCCGATGCTGACATCATGACCGTTGAGGTCGAGCTGGCCCCCGAACGCCGTTGTCACCGGCGACGTGCTGGCAATGGCACCGTCAACAAAGAGACGGACGGTGTCCGTGCCGGTGCCGTCGCCAATCTGGAGGGGGCCCGGAATCGAAACGACATTGATTCCGTCGCTGCCGAGAATGGAAATGTGCTTGCGGAGTTCGAGCGTGCCACCATCGACGCGCATCGTTCCCGTGAACGTATTGGCCGCTGTGCCGCCCAACGCCAGGGTGCCGCTGATCAGACGGAGATCATTCGTCCCTGCAACCACGCCATCGAGTCGCAACGCGTGCCCAGGCCAGATGCCAAGGCTCGTATCCGCTGCGAGCGCGATAGGACCTGAACTTGTCGCGTGGCCGAAGACGGAGACAGCACCCGTCCCGTTGACGCCGTAACCCGAAAGCGAGATCGGTTCGTCGCCGAGATCCGCGAATTCCAGGCGAAGCGTCGCACCTGACTCGACCACCGTTCCGCCGTTGGTGTTGCCAAGCGGGCTGGGGCCGGTGGCAAGCAAGGTGCCTTGCTGCACCAGGGTGCTGCCGGAATAAACGTTGGTTCCCGTGAGGGTGAGGGTCCCGGATCCGGTCTTGATCAGCGTGGCGCCAGGGCCGCCGCTCAGTCGGGCGTTGACCCGCAAGCCTTCTTCCTTGGTTTCGCCCCCGACGTCAAAAGTGCGCGGAACAAAGCCCAGAAAGACAAGTCCATCGAGGCGGGAGTTCGTGGGCGAGGGATTGGCCACGACCGGGCCATTGACCGTCAGGACCCCGTTATGACTCGTCACGCGGCCGCCGTTGAGAGTGAGCCCGGAAATCGTCTGTGAAGAGTCAACGAGATCGAGCAAGCCGTCCCGGAGGATCGTGCCGGCGGCGCCCGGTGCGAATTGATTCGATTGCAGGCACAACATGGATCCGTTGACCGGGCCTGGCGCACCGAACCCCAGAACGAACAGACCCGGCACGGCGGGCGCACCGTCCTTGTTCAAACGCAGTTGCCCGTCGGCCACGGTCAGCAGGCCCCCGAAGGAATTGGCGCGTTCGCCCCCAAATTCAATCCGCCCCCGGCCGGTGAGATGCAATCCGCCCTCCCCGGTAATCGGACCGTTGAACCGGGCGCCCGGTTCACTGGGGACGTTGCCGGACCCGGTGGACACGGCGATGGATGTGGTAAGGCCAAGCTCCAAATCCTGTGCGAACACCGGGCCGTCCTGGAGAAAGAGTGTCACGGATTGCGACGAGACCCCGTTGGTATCCCTGAAACTCAGTTTGCGCCTGAAGCCGCCGGAGAAATGGAACGGGCCCCGCACCTCCAAATAGTCGACGACCAATCCCGCGATGTCCTGGACTGTACTCCGGATCATGCCTCCGTCGGAACCGTCATCCAAAAACAGGAGCTTCAGCGCACGATTTTCGCCGGGTGTTGGGACGCCATTCGTCCAGTTTTGACCCAGGCTCCACAAGGCGGAGGCTTCCCCAAGCCAGAGGTGTTGGTAGGCTGAAGCCGTGCGGCCCGACAGGAGCACGAGGAAGAGTAGAAAGAATTTCGTTTTCACATTGGTAATTCGAGGTGTTGTTTTCATAGCGCCTGCAGGTGTAGCAGCCTCCACGCGCACTCCGCCATGCTGCCTCCGGGTTACGGGGGCCGTCGCACGAGGTGTTTTCGTACTTCGTTGGGAGCAGAAGCCGGCGGGCACGAGGCGAATCCGGCAATAGCCGCGGCGATCCGTCGTCGACTTCGTCCGCTCGCGCCGGCAACCCCATTGGCCGCGGCCACCCCCCGGCATAATCACTTGGTAGTATTTCCCCGGCGGTTTGGGTTTGGTAATCTTCGACCGTGACCATCACGCGCCGCATCCTCCTCCAAGTTGCCCTGGCGACGGTGGCGGTGATTACCGTGGCCACCGCGGCGGCTTATTATTTCGTCCGTCGCAGCGCGGAGAATCATGCCATCAGTTTCCTCTATGACTATGTGCAGGAGCGAGGTCGCGTTCAGGAGGCGCAGCTCAAGCGGGTGGAACAGAACCTGCGAATGGTGCGCGAACTCTTTTTGGATCGGGACGCGAGGCCGGTGACGTCGGATGTGGAGAAGCAGTGGCAGAGTCGCAACGAGTTGTCGCCGGACGGTGCCTGGCGCACGCGCCGCGATGGCTTCGATCCCCGCCGCAGGTCGTCGACGTGGGTCAGCCGCGATGCGCCGATGACCTTCGCTCTGAAGACACGGGTGCTTCGCGCGGAGAATATTCTCAACGACTTCATCCTGGGCTGGGTGGATGATTTCCCCAGCCTCTACTTCATTTTTCCGCAGCAGGTGAACGTTGGTTACGACGCGCGCATTCCGAACTGGGTATGGGACGCGAAGGCGGACTATGACACCTGCGCCGCCGCCTTTTTCCAGGAGGCAACGCCGGAACGAAATCCCGAGGGCAGGATTGTGTGGGGCGCGGCCATGCGGGAGCCGGTGTCGCAAGTGCCGTACGTCAGTGTCACGCTGCCCATCCGGCGCGGCGCGGAATTCATCGGCATTGTCGGGCATGACATTGCGGTGAGCGATTTGCTCGCGAGCACGGCCCGGCCCGGATTGCAGGGCGTGACCACGTTCCTGATGAGACGTGATGGGCGGCTGATCGCGCATCCCCGGATTCAACCGCGTATCCTGGATAGCGACGGCACGCTCACCATGGACCAGACTGGCGATCCCGCTTTGCGGGCCATCTATCGAGGCAGCCAGATGGTGCCGAAGGAGCAGGATTTGTTTGGTGGTTCGCTGGAGAACAACACCGTTCACTTTGCCGCGGTCCAGTGGCAGAACCCGGCGTGGCTCTTTGTCGGCGTCCTCTCGTATGAACAACTCCGGGCGGATGCGTTTCGGTCCGCGCGCTGGGTTCTTTGGTCGGGCTTGGGGTCGCTCGCCCTGGTGCTGGGATTGTTCGCGTGGATTCTTCGGCGCCAGGTGGCCGCGCCGCTGGCTGAACTGGCCCGCGCCACGCGCCAGATGAGCACCGGCGATATCAGGGCCCGGGCAAGCGTGCTGCGGAACGATGAACTGGGCGCTCTGGCTGATTCCTTCAACACCATGGCGGAACGTGTGGCTGAACGCGACGGCGCTTTGCGGGCGGAGAAAGCTTCGTTGGAGCAGCGGGTGAGTGCGAGGGTGCGGCCCTTGAGGCTCAACGCGGAGCTGGCCAGCGCGCTCAACGAGATCAGCGAACTGCAGCCCATGCTGCAGCGTTGCGCCGAGCTCCTGGTGCAGCATCTCGACGCGGCCTTCGCCCGCGTTTGGATCCTCAACGAGGGCGCGCAACGGCTGGAGCTCCACGCCAGCGCCGGCTGCTACACTCATCTCGATGGGGCCCATAGCCGGGTGCCGGTTGGACAGTTCAAGATTGGCCTGATTGCCCAGGAAAAACGCGCTCATCTCTCCAACGACGTCGCGAGTGACGACCGCGTGAGCGACAAGGAGTGGGCGCGCCGCGAAGGCATGGTCGCCTTCGCAGGCTACCCGCTGCTCCTCGAGGGGCGAGTCCTCGGAGTGGTGGCCATTTTTGCGCGGAGGCTGCTGGGAGAAGATGTCATTCAGGCGCTCGACGCGATCGCCCATTCCCTCGCGCTGGGCGTGGAGCGCAAGCGGGCGGAAGCGCGCCTGCGCGAATCGGAGGCGCGCTTCAGCAAGGCATTCCGCGCCAACCCGGCCATGATGGCGCTCACCCGCATGGCGGACGGAAAGTTTCTCGCCGCCAACGAGGCCTTCTACCAGACGACCGGTTACACCGAGCCGGAGGTGATCGGGCGCCGATCGATCGACCTAAACATCTATGCCGTGCCCCAGCAGCGCGATGAATATGTAAACCTGATTCGAGCCCACGGTTTCGTCCGGGATCGGGAACACCAGTTGCGCACCAAGGACGGACGCCTCCGGACGGTGCTGTCCTCGGGCGAACGGATCGACCTCGAGGGCGAACCCCACCTGCTGACCGTGGGGCTCGACATCACGGCCCGGAAGGAGGCGGAGATTGAAACGATGACGGCGCTCGCTCGCGAACAGGAGCTGGGCGAACTGAAGACGCGCTTTGTGTCGATGGTCTCTCACGAATTCCGAACGCCGCTCGAAGTCATCGTCTCGAGCGCGGATATTCTCGATCTTTATCTCGACCGCTTGCAGGCGGCGGAACGCAGTGAACACCTTGCCGCCATCCAAGGATCCGTGAAGCGAATGTCAGTGATGATGGAAGACGTGCTTCTGCTGGGGCGTTTTGAGAGCCACCGCCAACAGTTCAGCCCGGATGACCTGCATCTTGCCGCCCTCTGCCGTCGACTGTCCGACGAGATGCGTTCCGCCACCGCCGGGCGATGCCCCATCGAGCTGTCGCTTGATGACACGCTGCCATTGGCTCGCGCGGACGAGAAGCTGCTGCGCCACATCCTCACCAACCTGCTCTCCAACGCGATCAAGTACTCCCAGCCCGGCGCTCCCGTGCGTTTGTTTCTCACCCGGGAGGATCACAATGCCGTTCTTCGGGTGGAGGATCGTGGCTTGGGGATCCCGGCGGCGGATCAGGCGCGGATGTTTGAGGCCTTCCAGCGTGGCGGCAATACCTCGGAAATTGCCGGCACCGGCCTGGGCCTGGTGATTGTGAAGCGCAGCGTGGAACTGCATGGCGGAACGATCGACTTCACCAGCGAAGAGGGCCAGGGCACGACCTTCACCGTGCGCCTGCCAGTGTTTAACCCAACCGAACCATGAAGAAGTTTCTCATCATCGAAGACGACGAGCAGACGCGGAAGAACCTCGCGACGATTCTCCGCATGGAAGGGCATACAGCGCTCACGGCCTCCGACGGCAAGTCCGGACTTGAGCTGGCGGCCCGCGAGCAGCCGGATCTCATCCTTTGCGATGTGATGATGCCGCGCCTCGATGGTCACGGAGTTCTGGCGGCGCTGCGGGCGGAACGACGGACGGCAGCCATCCCGTTCATTTTCCTGACCGCGCGCGGGGAACGAACCGATCTCCGCCGGGGCATGGATCTGGGAGCAGACGACTACCTCACCAAGCCAGCCACCGCCCGTGAGTTGTTGTCCGCCATCGACGCCCGCCTCAAGCGCGAGACCCAGCGACCGCCCGCGGAGTTCAAGCCAGACTTTGGCTCGCCCGCACCTCTGCAAGATCTCGGTTTAACCGAACGCGAGGCCGAGGTGTTGCTGTGGGTCGCCCAAGGAAAAAGCAACGCCGACATCGCGGGAATCCTTGGGGCCGCGGAGAACACGGTCAAAAAACACCTCCAGAACATCTTCGAGAAGCTCGGCATTGAAAGCCGGAACGCGGCCGCCGTGCGGGCGTTGGAAGTTCTCAGCGGAGGCGCACGACGCGCCAGCCAAACGTAGCCCCGGGCGTCATGGTTGCTGATTCTCCTTCCCGGATTCCGTTGCCTTTCGTCGGTCAGCGGCATTGATCTGCAGATGTTGGACCTGGACGACGGCGGTTTGCTGAAGGAATACGTCGAGCGCGGCTCAGAGGAAGCCTTTGCCACGCTCGTGGCGCGGCGCGTAAACAAGGTGTATTCCATCGCCTTGCGCCACTCGCGTGACGCGCATCAGGCTGAAAGGCGGTAGAGGACTACCGCACTCCACGCCGCTTCGCGAGGCAGGAGGCCGACGGGAGGGCCGCCAGGGCTTTCACCTCGTGAAGGCCTTCCTTGTCCGTCGCTTGCGTCCTTTTTGAGAGTCTTTCGTCTTAACAGGTGTAACGGGCCTGACCAAAAGCGGGCCGGCAACAAAAATTCACTCTAGCCAAATATGAAGACTCAGGAGCTGCAAAACGACGCGATCAAAACATCCGTCCGCGAACGCTACGGGCGCATCGCGGAACAAGGGCAAAGCTGTGGCTGCGCGGCCACGTGCTGCGCGCCGACCTCGGGCGGCGCACCCGCGCCCGACGACACCGCTGCGTCGGTCGCCCACGGGTTGGGCTATTCTCCCGATGAAACCAAGGCCGTGCCGGCCGGCGCCAATCTCGGCCTCGGCTGTGGCAATCCTCAAGCCATCGCCGCATTGAAAAAAGGTGAGACCGTGCTCGACCTCGGCAGCGGTGCGGGCTTCGACGCTTTTCTGGCCGCCGCCGCGGTCGGGTCCAGCGGGTTGGTCATCGGGGTGGACATGACGCCCGAGATGATCAGCAAAGCGCGACGCAACCAGGCCAAGGCCGGCGTGGAAAACGTCGAGTTCCGTCTCGGCGAGATCGAGAGCCTGCCGGTGCCCGACTCCACCGTGGACGTGATCATTTCCAATTGCGTGGTCAACCTTTCGCCGGACAAGTCCCGCGTTTTCCGCGAGGCCTTCCGCGTGTTGAAGCCGGGCGGGCGCCTGGCCATCTCAGACATCGTGGCGCTTGCTCCGATTCCCGCTGAATGGCGTCAGGACTGGGAGCTCTACACCGGTTGCGTGGCCGGCGCGTCGTTGGTGGAAGACCTGAAGGCGATGCTGCTTCAGGCTGGGTTCGTCGAAATTCGAATAGCGCGCAAGGGGGAGAGTCGTGAGATTGTCGGCGGGTGGTTCCCCGGTCGCCGCGCGGAAGACTATGTGGCGTCGGTCAGTATCGAAGGCGTGAAGCCGTGAGGTGGGGAAGCAGGAAAAAAACCGATGAACGCAACCTTGGAACAGATCTGGCGGGAGTTCGCAGAAAAGCTGGGGCAATTCATTCGTGCCCGCGTGTCGGACCCGGCGACCGCCGAGGACATTTTGCAGGATGTTTTCGTGAAGATTCAGCAGCGCCTGGGGCAGTTGCAGGATCCGGCCAAGCTCCAGGGCTGGCTTTACCTGATCGCCCGGAATGCGGTCATCGATCATTACCGCACGCGTCGCGAAACCGTGGCGGTGCCGGAGACGCTGCCGGCGGCCACGGTGGAGGGCGATCCGGAGATCGAAGAGCTGAAGGCGTCGTTTCGGCGGATGATCTACAGCCTGCCGGAGCCGTATCGGGAGGCGCTGGTTCTGACCGAGCTGGAGGGATGCACCCAGCAGGAGTTGGCGGAGCGGCTGGGCATTTCGTTGTCGGGTGCAAAATCGCGGGTGCAACGGGCGCGCGCGCAGCTCAAAGAGATGCTGCACGAGTGTTGCACCTTTGAGTTTGATCGGCGGGGCAAGGTCATCGAGTGCCAGCCCCGCGCCCGCGGTGGTTGCCAGGAATGCAATGGAGCAGCCTGAAGCGCGTCACCCGGCCACGGGTTTGTTCAACACTTCGAGCGCGCGGAGGGTGGCGGCGTTGCGGCCTTCGACGCCGAGCTTTTCGAAGATATGCGTCAGGTGACGTTTGATCGTGGCCTCGGCGGCGACGCAGATGGTGGCGATCTCGAAGTTGGTTTTGCCCTGGGCCACCCAAAGCAGCACCTCGGCTTCGCGCGGCGTCAGGCCGAGTTGCCGTTCGAGCGGCGCGGGGGAATTGAAATTGGGCGAGAAACGGCGGGCCTCGGCGACTTTCTCATCGAGCTCGCGTTCCCGGGCCGCTTCGCGATCGAAACGGGCGCGAATGGCGGCCAGCAGTTCGGCTTTGGGCACCGGCTTGGTGAGGTAATCGTCGGCGCCGAGGTTCATCCCGGCGCGGATGTCCGGTTTCTCGCCTTTCGCCGTCAGAAAAATAAACGGCGTGTTGGCCGTCTCCTTGTGCTCGCGCACGGCCCGCAGAACGCCGTGGCCGTCGAGTTCAGGCATCATGACGTCGCAGAGGATCAAGTCGGGCAGCTCGGCCTTGGCGGTCTCGACGCCGGTCCGGCCGTTTTCGGCGGTGTGCACCCGGAAACCCTCCAGTTCCAGGGCCAGGGCCACGTTGCGTCGCATGGAAGCATGGTCCTCAATGAGCAGAATGCTTTGCATGGTCCGCACGTTACCAGAGAGCAATTGAGGTTGGAAATCCCACCTTGGTCGTATGGCGGGCCGGCGGGCCGCCGGCTACGGTGCGAGCATGAAATTGACGCCTCATCAGGTTGCCTTGGTCCGGGCGACGTTCGGCTGGCTCGAACCGAAATCCGACGTCGCCGCGCTGGCGTTCTTTCAACGCCTGTTCGCCCTCGATCCGTCGATGCGGGCCTTGGTCCAGGGCGACGACATCGATGCGGAAGCGGGGCATTGGATGGACCTGCTGCGCGCGGCGAGCGAGCTGGCCGATCAGCCGCGGGCCTTGCAGGCGCGGTTTGCGCGCGACGACGCACGGCTGTTTCAGGCGAGTGCGGCCCAGGGGCGGCGCGCGGCGGTGGGGGATGCGTTGCTGTGGTCGCTGGGAACCACCCTTGGGCGGGAGTTTACGCCGGAGGCGCGGGCGGCCTGGGCGGCGCTGGTGGCGACCGCGGCGGGACCGACACCCGGCGAATCCGCCGTGCCGGTCTGAACGGACGCTGACCTGACCTGGCCCTAAAGTCGGGTGAAGAGCGGCAGGCGCACCGTGAAGGTGGTTCCTTCGTGCACGGCGCTCTGGCATTCGATGGTGCCGCCGTGCAGACCGACGCAACGTTTCACGATGACCATGCCCAGGCCGCTGCCGGGGATGTCCCCGACATTGCGGCCTCGATGAAAGGGATCGAACAGATGCGGCAGATCCTCCGGTGGAATCCCGATGCCGCCGTCGCGAATGGTGAGGACGGCGAAGGCTTCGTCCGGAGCGATGCGCAGTTCGACCGGGCGCCCCGCCGGGGAATACTTCACGGCATTGTTGAGGAGATTGGTGACGATGTGGCGAAGCAGACCTTCGTCGCCCCGGGCGGGGCGTTCGCTGGAGGCGAGGTGCAGCTCGATGGGGCAGCGATGATCGGTTGCGGTGAGCACCTCTTCGATCACCCGTTCGCAGAATGGGCGGAGATCAAGTGGGGCCGGGCGGAACGAGACCTTGCCCGACTCGACGCGGCCCAGCAGCAGGACTTCCTCCATGAGGCCGGACATGGTGCGGGTGGCATTGATGATGTCCTGCAGGTGTTCATCACGCTGCGCCGGCTTGAGCCGATCGTGGTAGTCCTTGAGGTTCTCAGCCGAGGACATGATGACGCCAAGCGGCGTCCGGAACTCATGGGAAACGGTGGTCACGAACTGGCTTTTGAGCCGGCTCAAATCCTTTTCCTGTTCCAGGGCCAGATGCGCGGCTTGCTCGGACTCATGCAGGCGCGCCGCTGTTTCCGTCGTTTGCACAAATTCCCGGGTCAACCTCGCGTGCCGACGCAGGCTGACCAGGCCGAGGACACCGGCCAGCAGGAGGACCGCGAGGCCGCCTCCGCCCATCAAGAGCGGCGCGCGCTGGCGCCAGGGCGTGGCGGTGGAGGGGCGCGGCGCCATCGGCCAATCGAGCCCCAGCTTGGCCAGATCACCGCGCAATGCGCGTAGATCCCAGACATGAATCTCTCCCTGGCCCGCCGCGGCCAGCGTCAGTCCGTCGGTGGAGAAGCGAAGACCGCTGATCTCGATCGTGGTGGGCCCACTGATGGTGGCCAGATGCTCGCCCGTTTCCGGTGCGACCAGTTCGATGGTATCCACCGCGTGCGTGCAGGCGAGCATGGCCCCGTCCGCGGAATAAGCCGCCGCCCCGACCTTCTCGACGAGCGGCGCGCGCGGGTGCGTCCACAGCCGCTTCCAAGAACCGGTCTCGACCACGCCCCAGGCCCGCGGTCCCACGCTGAGCAAACGACGGCCGTCCGGGCTGAAGGTGAGATGACCGGCGTCGCCGGTGAATTGATGGACGATCTTTCCGGTCGTGGCGTCCCAAACCGTGGCGGCTCGTCCGGCGCTGTTTCGGCCCATCGCAATCCAGTGTCCGTCCGGGCTCATCACCAGGGCACCCGACCCGGTCACGCTGCCGGGGCCAGCCTGGCCCAAGACCGGCGCGGTTCCTTCCATGAGCGTCAGCCGATTCGACGTTCCCCATGCCACCACCGCCAGGCGATGACGGGCATCGACGAGGGCCGCCCACCGGCCGTTCGCGCTGAAAGTAAACATTGCGGGCGCGAAATTTTCCGGGAGCGAAATTCTCTCCGCGGGTGCGAGGGCCGTGGGTGCTTCGGTGAGCCGGCCCGGCAGGCGATACGACAACCATTCGCCGGCGTCGGCCACAATGAGCTGGGGCTGGGTGGGGTGAAAGCCGGCCCACGGCCGGCTGCGCGTGGGAATGAGCAGCGAAGGGGCGTCAGGGGCGTCGGGGGCGTCGGTGGCCAAGGGCGACAATTCGATGACGGAGCCTGAGGTGGCGGTGGTCGGCGTCGTGACCATCCAGCGTCCATCGGGAGACATGTCCTGATACCAGATGTCTGAATGCGAGTCGGAGCGAATGGCGCGGTGGCGATAGCCGCTGGGTTGAGTGAGGCGCCAAACGCCGACCCGCCGGCCGGGGATGGCGAATGCCAGGCGCTGGCCGTCCTCCGCCCACACGAAAGACCGCGCATCGGTGGTTTGCGCCAGCAGGCGGGCTTCCTCGACATTCCAAATCCGGGAGGTGCCGTCCAAGCCGGAGCTGGCCAGCATGGCGCCGTCGGGACTGAAGTGTTGGACCCAGGGTCCCACCAGGCGGCCTCCGAGCTGGCGGATTCGGCCGCTGGCCAGATCCAGCAGGTTCAGTGTGCCATCGCCACACCAGACCGAGAGTTGCCGGCCCTGTGCGTCCCAGCGAAAAGACAGCACGTTGGCGGGCCAGCTCACGGCTCGACGCAGGGAACCATCGAGCGCGTCGTGCAGAAAGAGATTTGTCCGTTCGGTCCAAGCCAGCAGCTGGCCTTGGTTGTTCATGCGGACGGTGTCATTCACCCCGGGCACGGCCAATTCGCGGCGGTGGCCGGACTCGAGTTCGATGAACACCACCGTGTCGGGCCGTGCCGAGCTTCGGGCGCACAGGATTCGATCGTCGCCCGTAAACGTGGGCCGCCACGCCAGGGCGTCGGGCTGATCCCGGCGGCCAAAGGCGCGGGCCAGGCGTCCCGTGTCGCGTTCCCAGAGGAGAATCTCGCCGGACTGATAGGGGACGACGACATACCGGCCGGTGGCGGAAAAGATGGCGCCGAACGAACTCGCGTTCGTTCCCAGGCCGGCGTCGGCGGCGCGGAAGGTTCGGACGGGAACATTGTCGGCCAGTCGAAACATGGACACGTCGCCGCGGGTGTAGCCCACGATGTAGTGCTTCATTTCCGGGTCGAAGTAGAAGCCCAGGGCGCCGGGGCGCAGATCCCAGGAAACTTCGGTCTCCAGATCGCGCAGCGCCAAGGCGGCCAGCGCTTCGTCGCGCAGTTCGACGGAGGGACGGATGCTGGTGGCATTGCTGATGGCGGCGAGCGCCCGGGCGCGATGGCCGGCGTCGGTGCTGAGCCGTTCGGCCCGGGCTTGGGCGAGCGACGCGTGCCAGGATCGATCCCGGGCCTCCGCCTCGGCGAGTTCCGCGCGCAGCTGGCTTCGATGGACGCGGTAGCTGGCGGCGATCATGGCGAGGCCGAGCAGCAGTGCCAGCAGCAGAATGGTCGTGACGGCGCGTTGCGCCCGCCGTGCGCTCTGCTGGACGGCGGCACGGCGGTCGACGGGATCGTTTCCCGCCGAAGGGTTGTTCATCGTTGGAGGCGATGTGCTCAATCGACACCCGGAGACGCGCCCACTCTGGCCCAAACCTTTCGGGCCGGCAATTCCGCACGACATCCGGCCGCACGATCGAGGGGGCTCGAGGGGGCGTCAATGCCACCTAGGTCGTACATGTACGACGAGGGTCGGATTCTCCGTTCCGCACGGGCCGTGTTACGACCACCGGCATGTCGAATCATTCAATCACACAACTCATGAAAACACCTCTGAACCGGCTCGCCTTCTGGATGCTGCTCGCCTTGCTTCAACTTCCGTTCGCCACGGTCTTCGCCGCCTCCCACACCTGGAGCGGCGCAGTCAACGGCTACTTCAGCAATCCGGGCAACTGGTCGTCGGGCGGCGTGCCCACGCTGGCCGAGACGAATGCGCTGGTGTTTCCGGCCGGGGCGGCGCGTTTCGTGGTTACCAATGATGTGGGCGCGTTGCGGGTCTCGCTCTTTAACTTTTCCGGCGGCGGCTACGTGCTCCGCAGCGCGACGGCGTTCACCATCGCGCCGAACCTGATCAACATTCAGTGCAACAACTCGAACGTCATCGAGGCACCCCTGACCTCGGCCATCGTCGCATTCGTCTCCGTCGGAGCCGGGGATTCGCTGGTCCTGTCAGGGGCCGTGACGGGGACGGGCGGGTTGGGCAAGTTCGGCGACGGCGATTTGTATCTGCGCGGCGCAACGCCCAACACCTTTACCGGCGGTCTCTACGCGAACTTCGGCGAGGTGATTCTGGGCAAGACAGGCGGGGCCACGGCGGCGCCCGGGCCGATTTTCATCGGCGGCACCAACGTGGAAAACTTCGCCTTCCTGAGTCTGGAGCGAAACGAACAAATCGGCAGCGGGGCGGATATCACGGTCCAACGAGCCGGCGGAGTGTCGATGCGGGGCTGGACCAACACGGTGAACAGCGTGACGCTGTTGGCAGGTTCAGTGCAGACGTTCTGGGGGTTGAGCCCGAGCCCGGGTTTGCTGCGGCTCAACGGCGGGATCACGCTGGTGCCGTGGCTGCAGACCTTCCCGCTGCCGAACCAGGCGCCGGTTTTGCAGGGGCAGATCGAATTCTCCGGCGCCAACGGATTCATCAGCGTCACGAACGCCGGCTATGTCTACGAGATGGAAGCGGACGTGGTGGAGTCCGGCGCGCCCTCGACGATCCGCAAGATCGGGCGAGGCACGTTGTCCTTGAAAGGCGACGCCAACAACTACACCGGGACGCTGCAGATTGAGGAAGGCCGAGTCATCGCAGGACACAGCTCGGCGCTCGGCGCAGTCTCCGGCGCGACCATCGTGGAGGACGGCGGCACTCTCGAACTGCCGTCCGGCTTTAGCTCCAACGAGCCGCTGACGCTGGCGGGATTGGGCAACACGGGTCAGGGAGCGATTCTGGTGTCGACCGGTTCGGCAACCTTGTCCGGGGCCATCACCGTGGCCGGCGAAGCGGGCTTCGGGGCGACAGCCGGGAGCGCGACTCTCACCTGCAGCGGGGTGGTAGGCGGGGCGGGCGGCATTCGCAAGCTGGGCGCTGGGACCTTGCTCCTGACGGGCTCCGCTCCGAACACCTACACCGGATCCGCGTTCGTGGCGGCCGGGCGGCTCATGCTGAACAAGAACACGGGCGTGCGCGCCATCGGTTCCGCGGCCGTGACCAACGGGGCGCAGCTGGTGTTCGGCGCCAACGAACAGATGGACAACGCGGGCGTGCTTTCGATCTATACCGGCGGCGCGGTGGATTTCGGGAATCGCTCCGAGACCCTGGGCGGTTTGAACCTGGGCAATGTCACCGTGGATCTCGGCACGGGGCTGGTGACGACGCGCGGCCGTATTTTTGCCGGGCCACCCTACATCACGAACTACAACCACGATGCGGTTATCCGCGGCAATCTGTCGCTCGGCGGCGGGCAGCGGGTGATCAGCACTGACGGCACGAGCCTGTATCTGGATTGCCACATCAGCGACGGCGCGGGTGTGGGCGGCATCTCGCAGGAGTGGGATGGCGGGGCGATTTTTCTGATGCGCTCCAATTCCTTCACGGGGCCGGTCTCGCTGGCCGGGCTTTGTTATGTGTCGAACACCTTCGCCTTGGGCGCGCCGGGAGGCGGGGTGTTCTCGACCAACGTCTACCAGGGCTACATCGGCTTCGCCGATCCGACGCTCTCCATCAGCGGCGAGAACATCATCGCGTGGGAACGCGGCGTTGGATTCATCAGTGAGGGCGGGACGAATGCCTGGTACGGATCCATTGCCCTGCTCTCAAACACGGTCTACAACGCGACCTATCCGCCGGACCTGACTTACAATGGGCCGGGTGAACTTGCGATTCACGGCGTCATTTCCGGTCCGGGCAGCGTCAAGGTGGGCGACGGGACGTTGCGGTTGACGGCCGCGAACACCTATTCGAAAGGTCATTTCCTGGGGGGAACCCTGGTGGTGCAGCACCCGAACGCGCTGGGGGTGCCCGGGCTCAAGACCTACCTGGCCGCGGGCTACCGTCTGGTGCTGCAATTGCCCGACGGCGCCGGTGTGACGGGCCACACGCTGCATCCCTGGGTGTTCGCGGAAGCGACGAATGCGTTCCTCGAGGTGGTTGGCGGGGTGAGCAATTTCTGGAATGGCCCGATCGAGATGGACATGTACTCCGCGGCGCTCCAGGTCAACGTGCCGCAGGCGAATGGCACGCTCGCATTGAACTCAAGGATCTCGGGCGCTGGCGGCCTCGAGAAGGTCGGCCCCGGCCGGCTCTTCCTTAGCGGCGCGAGCACCAACTCGTTCCCCGGCGACACGGTGGTGAACGACGGCACGCTGGTCTTGAACAAACCCCATGGCGTGCCGGCGGTCAGCAACTTGACCGTGCTGCATCCGGGCAAGGTTATCTGGGCGGGCAGCGAGCAAATCCCGGACGCCGCCCGGCTGCGGCTGTATTCCAGCGTGCTGGCGAACGTCACGAACGCCGTGCTGACGGGCTTCGAAGAGACCGTGCATCATCTCGCGATGCACAACGGGCGCGTGGGCGGCGGCACGCTCGGCCTGCTCGGCGATGTCGATCTTGCCAACGAGACCTTCTCCGAAACGTTCAGCTCCCTGCGGACCAAACTTCGGCTGGGCCCGGGGATGCATCGGGTGATCAATCCGGTGCCCGCTTCTTCCGGCGGCAGCGCGTATTTGTTTCTCTACGACGCCATCGACGAGACGGGCGGCGCCGCCGGCTTGGCCATGTCCAATGCGTACGTCCGCCTGTTCGGCTCGAACACCTTCAGCGGGCCGGTGGTGGTGGATCGCGGAGATTTGGGCGTGGCGCATCCGTCGGCTCTGGGCAGTGCTGCAGCCGGCACGTTCCTCACCAACTCCGCGGGCTTCACGTTGTCCATGCCCCACGGGTCGATGGTGGCGGGCGAGGCGCTCGAGGTGGCGCCGCCGGCTGGCGGCGCGATCCATGGCTCGCGCCTCACCGTGCTGGGAGATGTGCTTGCGACCAACACCTGGGCCGGGCCGGTGACCGTGCGTGGAGATCATGTCCTCGACGTGGGCAACCTCGGCACGCTCGTGATCAACGGACCTTTGGCCGGCAATTATCCGCTGCACACCGCGGATGGCCCCGGGCAGCTGATTCTCGCAGGCAACCAGCCGAACACCATCACGGGGCTTTGGCTGGAACGCGGCGTTGTCCGGCTGGCCAAGACGCCGGGAGTGCCGGCGTTCGGCGGCGACGCGACTTTGTTTGGGAACGACCTCGACCCGGTTGGTGTTCAATTGCAGCTCGACGCCTCGAACCAGTTTGCGCCGGAGACCGCGATTGTGGCGGGATCGGGAAGCACGAACGCGGTGTTCGCCTTGAACGGTCACGCGGCCACGATCAGCGGGTTGATGGGGAAAGGCTCGGTCCGCATTGGCACCGGCACTCTCACCATCCAGGGGGCACCGGTGACCCGTCTCTTCGAGGGCACGGCGTCCGGCGCGCCGGGCGGCGTTCGCCTTGTCAAACAGGGGCTCAACAATCAGGGCTTCTTCGGCACCAACCTTTTTGGCGGGGCTGGCGTTCTGGTGCAAGGCGGCGGGCTGGGCATCTCCGGCGGTGCCTTCGGTTCAGTCGATCTGTCGGCGGGCGCGTTCTTGGAAAAGAATGGAGGCGACACCCAGATCGACGCGTTGTCTGGCGCGGGGCGGTTGGTCGTCAACGTGGGCCGGGTGGTGCTGGGCGGCCACGACGCCAGCTCTTCCTTTGCCGGCGGCATCGAGGGGCTCGCCGCGGCGAACCTGCTGAAGGTTGGCAACGGCACGTTCACCCTGACGGGAGCGAGCACGTTTCTGGGACAGATGTTGGTCCAACAGGGCGGGCTGTTCGTGAACGGAAGTTATGCCGGACCGATTCGTGTGCAACCCGGCGCGGCTGGCCAGCTCGCGACGCTCGGCGGCGCGGGCACGCTGGGTAATGTCGTGGTGACTGGCGTCGGTGCGCGAATTGCCCCCGGTGCGTCCACCAATGTCCCCAGCTACGGCCGGCTTTCGGTCAACAACATCGCGCTCGATGGCGGCGCGCTGTTCCTTGGCGAAATGGGCGGCACCAGCCCCGGAGTGAACCTTGACCAAATCGAGGCGCGCGACACCACGACGTTCCTCAGCGCCGCGGCGAGCTTTACCGCCTTCGGGGCGGGCGCGGTGAGCAATCGCTACGCGGTCTGGAAATCCTTCGCCCCGGCGAACGGCAAGTTTCAGGGGCTGAACGAAGGGAGCACCGTGTTCCCCAGCGCCGGACGTTCGATGCAGATCACCTATGCCGGTGGTGCCAATGGTCGCGAGATTGTCTTGATGGACCTCACGGCGATCCCGCCCAGCACGCTTACGGGCATTCAGAGCCTGCCTAACGGCACGTTCCAGATCGCTGGCAACGGCACCCCCGGGGTGACCTACGAGGTGCAGGCGAACACGAACTTGAACACCGCCAGCTGGATTACGATCGGCACCGTGACGGGCAACTTCAACGGCGAGCTGACCTTCACGGACCCGGGGCAGACGCGGTTCCCGATGCGTTTCTACCGCTTCTTGCTGCCGTAACGGCAACAATGCTATTCGACAGGCAGACCCGGCGCGCGGCCTCACGGCTGCGCGCCGTTTCGTTTACAGTTTGGGAGCGAAGAAAAGCAGCACTGAACCAAGCTCAGGCCAGGAAGGTTCGTCGAGCGCTCACGAATTCCGATCCCGCGCGCACGGGTCATGAACCCCGTTCGCCCGTCTGCCCATCGTCCATACGACGTTCGTCGGATCTCATCTGTCCTACCAGGGTCGGATTCCATCCCGGGCAACTTCCGTGCTACGACCGTGGGCATGGCAAACCACGCGATAGCGCCATCGTTGAAAGCCCGGGTCCGCCGGGGGACCGCCTTCGCGGTGCTGGCGATGCGCGCAGTGTCGCCCAGCGGCCAGCCATCTCCATGCATTCACGAAATTGGTCCGTCCTGATCCTTCTCTATCTCACCTCGTTTCAAGCCATGCCGGCCTCCGACTCCAGCCTTCATCCAATCGGGAAACCTCTGGCGGCGGGTGAGATTCAATTCACGTTGCGCGCCGCCGCCTGTCCCGGCGAGCCGGTGGGCATCGAGTGCGTCTATCAGCCCTGCCGCGAACGCGACGTGATCAAACGACGCAGCTGGCACCTGTTCAGTTCGCCGTTCCGGATCGGCTCAGGCCTGGTGACCGTGCAACGGGAGGAGTTCCATAACGTGCGGCAGGAGGTTCGCCCCACCGACTCGTCGGTCCGGTTTCGCGTCGCGCTGCGCGCGCCCGATGCTCGCTACGCGCGTTATCAGCTCGCGTCCGTGCGCGTCATCAGCAGCTGCGTCGGCACGATCGAGTTCAAGCGCTGGTTTGCCGCCTCGCCCGGCCCCGGACTCGACCCGGGCTTCGGCCTGAACTGTGCCGTCGAAACCCTCGGCGGGGAGATTCATCCCGGAGGCTTGGGGCCGGGCCCGCTCGCCGGTTACCTGCCGCTCTGGCCCACGTTGCGGATCGTCGATCTGATCCATGTGCCGAAGCAAAGGCCGGAGGTTCGGTTGTGGGATGCGTCGGCCAAGCATCACTGGGATGGCTGGCGACAAACGAGTCCCCATCACTGGCCCGGCGGCAGCACCATGGTGGCGCGACATCTCACCGCGCCCACCGTCTGGCGCGCCCACGAGTACCACCCGTTTTCGCGCCCGGAAGCGCCCTCCGAGGCGAAGCCCGTGCCGCCAGCGGGTGCTTTGTCCGGCGTCGGGTTGGAGGTGTATTGGCCCGAAGGCGAGCCGCTCGAGTTTCCCGAGGTTCGATTTGATCGCGCGGTCGATCAGCTCGCGCTGCCCGTTGCCCGGTTGACGCCGCGCGCCCGGCAGTTGCTGGCGCTGAGTGCCACCCTGCGACCCGGCGTGGAGCAACACTCGATCAGCACCGCCGAATGGAACGAGCTTGAAGCATTGGCGGTCGACGTGGACGAGTCTCCGATCAAAGCCACGATCAAACCGGGGCGCAAGGGCGGGGAAGTGATGATGATCCATCGCCGTGGCGCGCTAATCGAGCCGTGGCTTATTCTCTTCGGCGCCGACTACGACCAGGGTCGGCGACGTTCGGTGCAGGCGCTGGTGCTCGATCCTGCCCGATGGACGGGGCCGTTGCCGGAGTAGGGCGGATGGACCCTGGGCTCCTCCGACGAAAGGCGGATACCGCCCAGTCGCGGGTGCGGGCACACTGAGGTCGTGAGCAAAACAAACGCACAGCAGCCGTCAATTTGGATTGCAGCCCGCTCAGGCCGAAACTCCTCAGCGGCCTCCGAGGTAAATTCCGAACGGGCAGGCCGCGCGTAAAGTTAGTTCTCAGATTCAGCCAACCCAATCCCCAACCGATCCTCCCATGAACATCGTTCGACTCTTAAGAATCTCCGCGCTGGCCGCGCTCGCGGTGGCCGGTCTGGCACGCAGCGAGGCTGCTCCAGTGACGTATTGGTTCAACGGCGTGGTCGCAACATTTGTGAATGCGTCCAATGCTGCTCCCGCTGGAGTGGCGGTGGGCACGCCCTTTGTGGGCCGCGTCAGTTACGAGCCGTCCGCGGTCGGCTCCGCCGAGACAAACAACGCCGGCGGCGGTGTGAACGCGCAGTATCACTACGAGAGCACGTCCGGGCTGTCGTTCGCGGTTTACCTCGCGGGCCAGTGGATCAGCAACACGGTGTACTATGGGAACTCCGGCCAGATCGGGATCGAAAACAACGTGTTCGGTCGGGATTATTACTATGCGGAAACGGCTTCCGCCTTGCTGATCAATGGCACGAACGTGGTGGCGGAACCGAATCAGTCGAGCATGTCTCTGGGGTTGATTGATGAGAAAAAGATCGCGTTGCCCTCGGCTGCCTTGCCGCTCGCTGCACCCGTGCTCAGCCAGTTCAATGACGGCTTTTTCACCATGTCCGCGCGGAACTCGAACGGGACGGTGGAGCTCTTTTATATCAGTGGTCCGCTCTCCTTCCTCCGCACCAATGAGATCGTCCTGCTAAATCTCCGCCGGACGGGTTCGTCCACTGCCCAGGTCGCCTGGCCCCGTTACGCGAACGGCTACACGCTCCAGTCAGCGACCAGCCTCACCTCACCGAACTGGCAGAATGTGGCCACGCCCGTGGTCGACGTCGGCCAGGAACACACAGTCAACGTCTCCACCACCGGTGCGACCAGGTTCTATCGGCTTCGGAAATAGATCGCCCAGGCCCGTCCAGACGCCGGATGGTCCGGCCGACGGCGGTGGGCCGGGGCAGTAAACCTTTCAAACGCACAAGCTCTCCACGCCATGCTGCATCTGATGCGCGCCAATGTCGGTTTGCTGATCAGCCTGGGGTTGCTCGCGGGTGGCGCATTGGTCTGTACCGTCATCGGTTTGATCATGGCTCGTTCGGGAGCTTCCTTGCGATCGATCTATTGGTTCGCCGGTTTCTTTGCCCTGATTGTCGTGCCCCAGGTGTTGGGCCAGTTCTACAAAGCGTTGCAGATCACCCGGGCGGAACGGCCACACGCGGTGGCGTTGGAACGACTCACCGGGGGCACCGGGGTCGCCCCCGCCCGCAGCCCGGAGGATGGGACGGCGACGCGGAGTGACGACGCCAGGTCGCTGTTTGGGCCGGATGTGGATCCGCAGCTGGTGGTTGACGTTCGCCGCGCTCACGGCGAAGCGTTCGCCGGGGCTGAGTTCGCCCAGTTCGCGGTGCTGCCAACGGGCGAGACGGTTTTGCTGGCGCGCTTCAACGGTTCTTCGGCCGCGGAGAAGGGGTGGGTCAACTACCTGCGGGTCTCCGGCTTGAGTCAGTTACCGGGCCAGGGTGATTCGCAACGCGGCTACGCCGTCACGCGTCCCACCGGGGACCGGGTCTACGCGTTGTCCCGCGGGAACCTGGTGGGCGTGTGGACGGGCAAGGATGACGCCGTCATTCGGCAGCGCATGCTGGCCGGCGGGTTCGAGATACCCGGACGTGCACCACTGGCTGCGGATGCGGCAGCGAACTCGGGCGAGGCCGGCAGTGCGCTCAAGGCACCGGCGCACGCTTCCCGCCCAGGGCGCCGAGCGCTGTTCTTCGCTGTCGCGCTCGCGGCCTACGGGCTCGTGGTGGTGTTGTACTATTTTAAAGGCGTGGCGTGGGCGGGAACGTTTCCGGCCCGAACCGGCGTCGCGCCGGTGGCGGCGGGTGATCTGGTGGCGCGACTGGAAAGCATCAACGCGCTCGGTGTGCCCTTTCAGATCGAGCGCGGCGCGCAGGCGAATGAACTCTTTGCCACCTGGCGATACGGGGACGCCAAGTGGCTCGACCTCGCCCGGGCCCGCGGTCTGCGCAGGAGCGTCCGTATCCGCATGGTCCTGGACGAGAAGGCGGCCACCGTGCGGGCGACGGACTACGTGGCGAGCGTGGATTGGTCGGTCGGCCGCGGTGGCGCCGATTTCGAATGGAAAGCCGGCGTCGGCCTCGTGCTGTTTCAGCGGGAACACCAGCGCGTGTTCGGCCTGCAGCTCGACGAGAACGGCCGCTTCAAACCGGCGCTGAGCTACGCTTACACGTTCAATCTCCAGGAGATGAAATCCCCGCTGATGGAGGCGGTGTCGCACGCCGGCTGGAACTGGCGCCCGACGGTGTGGCAGGGACCGACCTGGCTGCGCTGGCTGACGGAGTAACGCCTGCGAACCACGACTCTGTAGCTCACATGATAAAGATCCTGTTCTGGCTGTTGGTGACCGTCGACGTTGTCGCGCTGGGCGTCTTTGGACTGCTCGGGCTCGCTGCCGCCGGTCCGTCGCGCACGAATCCCATCGCGGCACTGGTCATTCCGTTCTTCATCCCGGCCGCGATTCTGCTCGGCGCCATCTGGCTTTTCTTGATGGCCCAGGCGCCGGCCACCCGCCTCCTCGCTCTCGTCATCGCGGGATCGCCCTTGCTTTTCGTGGGCGGCAGCGCGCTGGCCACGTTGTGGAAATTGCAAAGCTACCGCGACGCCTCCGGTAACATCAGCCAGTTTCGTTCAGCGGCCTTGCGGGACATCGAAGCCGCCATCTCCCGCAATGATGCTGCGGCCGTCCAGTCGGCGGCGCGGGGAGCGGACTTGAACACGCCGGGCCTGTCCGGGGCGACGGTGCTCGTCCTGGCCCTGCGCCAGCTCCACCAGACACCCAATCAGTTGGACGTGTTGCGGGCGCTGCTCACGGCCGGTGCGGACCCGAACGTCACCAAGGTGGAACATCCCCTGCAGGTGGCGATTGGGGAAAGTCGCGCCGCCGGTCCGGAGCCCGTCCGGCTTCTGCTCGAGGCCGGGGCCAATCCCAACGCCGACACCGAGTGGGGCGAGCCGGCGTTTTTTACGGCGGGCGGCGCGGAAATCAAAGTCGAGGTTCTGCAGCTGCTCCTCGCGCACGGGGCCAACGTTCAGCTCCGCGACAAACAAGGCAAAAGTTCCGTGGTCCTGCCCGCCACCGTGAACAACTGGCCAGTGCTGAAACTCCTCCTGCAGCGGGGCGCGCCCTGGCGCGATCAACGAGGCGTCGGCGGAGTGCCTTTCCTCGAGTATTTGGAAGTGGAAGCCCGAAAGGCGGGGCCGGGGGTGGCAAACACCAACGGCCTGGCAGAAGTCCTGATGCTTCTGCGATCGGAGGCACGATGAGCGACTGGCGCCAGCAATACGAAGACGCCGCCGAAGCGCAGGCGAGGCGCTTCGCCCGCTTCTCAGATGCCGAACTGCTGAACGCGATTCGTCGCAACGCAACCGGCGACTACTACGTCGTCTGGTATGAGCTGGCCAAGCGAAAGCCGAGCGCCGAAATGTGTTGGCTGCTCTACTCGGTCCTGCGCAGCGACCAGCCTTATCTCACGAAGTACCATTGCGCCACCGCTCTGCTCAAGCTCTTGCAATGCCAGGAATTTGAAGAAGTGGATTTGTCGGGCGACTGGCCCGTGGTTCCCGATAACCTCACCAAAGTTCACGGCATCATCGAAGCCAAGTTCGGGCCACAAGGTCGGCAAGGCGCCGCCTAAAACTTCGTCGCAAACTTCGTCGGTAGCCCGGCAACTTAATCGGTCCGACAAAGTTTGCGCCGCAGATCTTCCCATGAACCGACAAGGTAGGGCGCGCTCTCCGCGGCGCTGCGCGCGAAGGCGGGAGCGGCCGCCCTACCTGACGTGTCCGGCTCATGTCTGGTGAGGAGGTCAAAAAGGAACGGGCGGCTTGCCATGAACCTGCTCTCCGGAGGGATCCTCGCCGTGCTGGCGCCGAATAGGGTCGGCTCCAGCGCCAACGGCGCGCGATCTCTCAGCCCAGCCCAACGGGCTGGGTTGACGATCGAGCCATTCGTCCCGCGGCCTGAAGGGACGCGATTCGGCGACGGTTCGCCCCGGTCCGGCATCGACCCGTTCGTGGCAGGAATTTTCGCCGCTCCCCGCGTCGACACCGGAGCGAGTTTGCTGAGCGCTACGCATAGGGAGCGAATCTCCAACCAAACGCTTGGTCGCGGCCCTACAGGCCGCTGGACGCATGATCCGCTTGTGAACCCAGCCCGCTGGGCTGGGCTGAGAGATCGCGCGCCGTTGGCGCTGGGGCGAATGCGGAAGCACTTCCCATGAACCTGAGGATCGACCAGAAGGCACGCGACGCGGAGATTCGGCAACTTGTCAATCGAACGGCCCGGCGCGTACACCCTCTCCGCCGCCCTGCGGGGGAGAGGGCAGGTTCCGAGCTCGCCCGAGCGAGATCGGAACCGGGTGAGGTGGAGCAGTCCGCAGGTTCATGTCTGGTGAGCAGGTCTAAAAAGAACGGGTGGCCTCCCACAAACCGACGAGATCCTTTGAAGGCGTTCTGCCGTCGGCGGGTCCAACTCGGCGGCAAATTCATGCACAGAACTGTGACCCAAGATCCCCGACCATTGGTCGGTGGCCGCCGGAAGTCCGCCGTGCGGAAAACGCATTTGCCGGAAAAAGTTTGTGCCGCCTGCGGCCGGCCGTTTGCGTGGCGGAAGAAGTGGGCGCGGGCCTGGGATGAGGTGAAGTTCTGCAGTGCGGCCTGCCGGACCCGACGGACCGCAAGTCGCCCATGACGAAGTCGAATTCTGTCCGCCATCTCATCCTGGTGCTCGGCGACCAGCTGGACCAGCGCTCCAGCGCCTTCGATCAGTTCGATCCAAAGCTTGATGCCGTCTGGATGGCCGAGGTCGCCGAGGAATCCACGCACGTTTGGACCCACCAGGCACGCATCGCCATTTTTCTTTCGGCCATGCGGCATTTTCGGGACGCACTCCGCAACCGCGGCTGGCCCGTGCACTACCGGCAACTCCAAGACGAGGACAACGCGGGTACATTGGCCGCTGAACTCAGGCGGGCCATCCAGCGTCTGCAGCCCTTGCGGCTGGTCCTCGTGGAACCCGGCGAATGGCGCGTGGCCCAGGCCATCGAAGCGGTCGCCCGGGAAACCGGCGTGCCACTGGAGGTGCGCGTCGACCGGCACTTCCTGTGCACGCGCGCGCAATTCGCCGCGCATGCCAAAGGGCGCAAACAGCTGCGCATGGAATTCTTCTATCGCGAGATGCGGCGCCAGCACGGCGTCTTGCTCGACGGCGACCAACCGGCGGGCGGCGCTTGGAATTTTGACGCCGAGAATCGCGCGAGTTTCGGCCGGAACGGTCCCGGGCCAATCGCCGCGCCGGTGGCTTTCAAGCCCGACAAAACGACGGAGGCAGTCCTGACGCTCGTGCAGCAACGGTTCCCGCAGCACCCCGGCTCTTTGCAGCACTTCGACTGGCCGGTGACTCCCGAACAGGCGCAGACGGCCTTGCAGGACTTCGTCCGGCATCGCCTTCCGCCGTTCGGTCAGTTTCAAGACGCGATGTGGACGGACGGAGAAGGGGACCCCCTGTTCGGCCACGAGCCGCCGCGGGCGCAGGCGTATCTGTTCCACTCGAGGCTTTCGGCCGCCATGAATCTTAAGCTGCTCGATCCACGCGAAGTCATCGCGGCGGCGGAATCGGAGTTTCGTGCCGGCCGCGTGTCGCTGGCGAGCGCGGAAGGGTTCATCCGCCAGATCCTCGGCTGGCGCGAGTACGTGCGCGGCGTCTACTGGCATTTCATGCCCGGCTACATCGACTTGAACGCGCTCAACGCCACCGCACCTTTGCCGAAGTTTTTCTGGACCGGGGACACGGAGATGCGCTGCCTGCGCGCCGTCATCGGCCAAACGCTCGCCCTCGGCTATGCCCATCATATCCAGCGACTGATGGTGACGGGATTGTTCACGCTGCTGCTGGGCGTGCGGCCGCAGGCCGTGCACGAATGGTATCTGGCCGTGTATGTGGACGCGGTGGAATGGGTCGAATTGCCCAACACACTCGGCATGTCGCAGTTCGGCGATGGAGGCATCATGGCGAGCAAGCCGTATGTGGCCACCGGCAAATACCTCCAGCGCATGAGCAACTATTGCGCGGGCTGCCCGTTCGATCCGGCCCAGCGCGTGGGAGCCAAGGCCTGCCCCTTCACGACGTTGTATTGGGACTTTTTGCTGCGCCACGAAACGCTGCTGCGCAAAAACCAGCGGATGACCATGCAATTGAAAAATCTGGATCGACTGTCAAAGCCCGAGCGTGACGCGATCCAGGAGCAGGCGGCGCGAGTGAAGGCTCAAGCGATCGCGCAAGCTTGAAACGGCGACACCGGGGACTCTCCCGATCTTGGCCCGATTGCCTTGGTGGATGGTCGGTTGACGCCTGCAGTGCTGGTGATGCCTTGCTGCGGACCGTATTTCCGCGATGGTCCGCGGCCGTAGTTCGCCCATGCTCAGCGCGGCTTTCTCGTCAAACAATCGAAATGGGAGCTTGACCCAGTGGAGAGCCAGACGGAGTATGCGGGCGTTCCTGAAGGTGTATTAAATGAACACAAGGAGAGCAGGCATGAACACAATCACGTCACCGATTTCATCAACGTCTCGAGTCTGGATCTCGACCGCCATGTATTTGGCGCTGGCCTGCGCGGGGTTCAGCCAAACCGTCGTCCGCGGCCCCTACCTCCAAAACGCCACCACCAACAGCATCATCGTGCGCTGGCGCACCGACGTCCCGACTCCCAGCACGGTGCGCGTCGGTCTGGAGCAAAATCAGCAAGGCACCGAAGTGGCCGATCCTGCCCCGAAAACGGACCATGCGGTGACCGTCTCCGGTTTGGCGCCGGATACCCGCTATTTTTACTCCATCGTTTCCGGAGCCGCGACGCTGGCTGGCGGCGCCGACTATTCGTTCGTGACCTCCCCGGCCGCCGCGCGTCCCGTCCGCATCTGGGCCATTGGCGACGCCGGCACCGCCAGCTTTGGCAGCACGGCCCCGGCGGCGGTGAAGTCCGCTTACCAACAGTTCGCGGGCAACCGTCGGACCGACGTGTGGTTGATGCTGGGCGACAATGCCTACTTCTCGGGCACGGACGAAGAGTATCAAGCGGCTGTGTTCGGGGTCTTCCCTGAGCTGCTCCGTAACACGCCGGTTTGGTCAACGATCGGGAACCACGAGACCTACGCCCCGGACGCCGGTGGCAACCTGGCCTATACATCAATTTTCTCACTGCCCCAGGATGGGCGGGCGGGCGGCGTGCCGTCCGGCACCGAGCGCTACTACTCGTTCGATTACGCGAACATTCACTTCGTTTGCCTCGACTCGGAGTTGTCTGACAAGTCGCCCTCCGGTCCCATGCTCACCTGGCTGGAGGAAGATTTGGGGGCAAACAGCCAGCCGTGGACCATCGCCTTCTGGCACAGCCCGCCCTACAGCAAGGGCTCCCACGATTCGGATTTCGAGTCGAACCTCGTCCTGATGCGCCAAAATGCCCTGCCTATCCTGGAGTCATACGGAGTCGACCTCGTCCTCGGCGGACACAGCCATAGCTACGAACGATCCTATTTCCTGAATAATCACTACGGCAACTCTGGCACGTTGGAGCCATCCATGGTCTTGGATCCGGGTAATGGGCGAGCGAACGGGACTGGAACCTATAGAAAGTCATCGGGCGGTTCCCAAGCTGGCGCTGTTTACGTGGTGGCGGGAAGCGCCGGTCAGACCAGTGGCGGATCCCACAATCATCCAGCAATGTTTTTGTCGTTAAATCGATTGGGCTCACTCGTCATCGACGTCGACGCGACCAAACTCGACGTGAAATTTTTGCGGGAGACCGGCGTGGTCGACGACGAGTTTTCCATTGAGAAAGGCGACGCTCCCCCACGGATTGTTTCGGGCCCTGCAGATCGTGTAGCGGTGGTTGGCCAAGCACTTGAATTGGCCGTGAGAGCGTCCGGTACTCCTCCGTTGCAGTATCAATGGTATTTCGGCGGGGTTGCACTGGCGGGTGGGACCAATCGCGCCCTCGGCTTTTCAAGTGTCAACTTCAGCGATGCCGGAGCCTATCAAGTGGTGGTAAACAATTCATTCGGAACAATCACGAGTGCGGTTGCGGTCTTGCTCGTTAATTCCGCCCCGACCGAATCCAATATTGCGATCGCCAATCATAGCTTCGAGGAGCCCGCCATCGCAGATGGTCAATACATCGTCAATAACATGCCCGGGTGGGTCGGAAGTGGGTCATGGTATCCGGTCGCCAATCCGCGCAGTGATTGGTTTGTAGGCACCACGGGCGGAACAGGCATCCCTAGTCCAATTAATGGTCTCAACGTCGGCGGTCTAAACACTGGAGCGAAGATTTATCAGGACTTGGCTGCCGTGGTCAGACCCGGCATGCGCTATACATTGAGCCTGCTGGTCGGGCACCGGATTGGTGTTCCGTTTGGAACCTTGACCGTAAGTTTAATGGCTGGAGGGCAGGTGCTGGCTGAAGGCGTTCCCAATGCACCTCTTGATGGCTATTTTGTCCCGTTCCAACTGCAGTATGATGCACCCGAAAACGGCCCGATCGTGGGGCAGCCATTGCGGATCCAGCTTCGGAGCTTCGGCACCGATGCCCAGGCATGGTTCGACAATTTTGAGCTCGCAGCCAGCCCGTTAGCGCCACCAACGCTGCCGTCGATTCAGGCCCAACCCCTGAGTGTGGCTGCCGTCGTTGGCCAAAACGTCAGCTTTTCCGTCGAGGTCGTTGGAGCGCTTCCGTTGAGTTATCAGTGGTTCTTCGGCGATGTTCCCATGGCAGAAGGAACCAATCGAGTCTTGAGCCTTACGAGTGTCGGGCTGGGCGACGCAGGAGCCTACCAAGTTGTGGTTAACAATTCTTTTGGGTCGGTCACGAGCTCTGTCGCCAACTTGCTCGTCAATTCAACTCCACCCGAGACCAACCTTGCGATTGCGAATCATAGTTTTGAGGAACCCGCGATTGGTGATGGCCAGTATGTGGTCAACAATATGCCGGGCTGGGTTGGGGCCGGCCAATGGAGTCCTGTAGCCAACCCGCGCAACGACTGGTTCGTGGGAACGACCGACGGGGGCGGGAATACCGGCGCCATTGACGGGCTGAATGTCGGCGGCCTTAACACAGGAGCCACAATATTTCAGGACTTGGGCGCCACGGTTCGCCCGGGCACGCGTTATACCTTGAGTCTGTTGGCTGGACACCGGGTAGGAGTTCCGTTTGGAACCCTGACGGTGAGTTTGATCGCCGGAGGTCAGGTCTTGGCAGAAGGAACTCCCACGGCGCCCCTTGACGGATACTTTCTTCCTTTCCAGCTGCGTTACGACTCTCCCGAAACTGGCTCGGCCGTCGGGCAAACGTTGCGGATCCAATTGCGTAGTGCCGGCGGTGACGCGCAGCCCTGGTTTGATGACATCAGACTGGTCGCCAGTCCGCTGGTGCCGCTGACCCTCCCGGTCATTCAGTCGCAGCCCCTCAGTGTCGCAGCGGTCCTTGGCCAGGCCGTCAGCTTTTCCGTCGAAGCGGCTGGAGCACTGCCGCTGAACTACCAGTGGTATTTCGGCAGCGAACTTTTGCCTGGGGGTACCAATCGGACGCTAACCCTTCCAGGTGTCGTCCTTGCCGACGCAGGTGCTTATCGCGTGGTGGTTGCGAACTCGTTTGGGTCAGTGACGAGCGCGGTGGCAAACCTGGTCTTCAACTCAACTCTGCCTGAAATTAATATCGAGATTGCCAATTCTAGCTTTGAATCTCCGGTGGTGGCGGATGGTCAGTACGTGGTCAACAATATCCCGGGTTGGGTTGGATCCGGTGCTGCGTTTTCCGTCGCCAATCCACGCAACGATTGGTTTTTGGGAACTTCGGACGGAAACGGGGCCTCAACCGTAATTGATGGTTTGAACATCGGCGGCCTTAACACCGGGGCGACCATTTATCAGGACTTGTCTGCTGTGGTTAGGCAGCGGACGCGCTACTCGCTCAGGCTCCGGATAGGACACCGCCTAGGCATCCCGTTCGGTACGTTGACGGTGAGCTTGATTGCCGGTGGGCAAGTGTTGGCGGAGGCAGTCCCGGCCGCTCCGCCTGATGCGAGTTTCGCGCCCTTCGAACTGAACTATAGCTCGCCTGAAGAGGGGCTGATGATTGGAAAGACGCTGCGCATACAGTTGCGGAGTTCCGGCAGTGACGCCCAGGTTTGGTTTGATGACTTCAAGCTTGTGGCCAGTTCCCTGGTGCCGCTCACAGTGCCGGTGATTCAGTCACAGCCCGCGAGTGTTGCTGCAATTCTTGGGCAGGATGTCAGCTTTTCCTTGGATGCCGTCGGCGGCCTTCCCTTGACCTATCAATGGTACCATGGCGACGGTGCCTTGGCTGGAGAGACGAATCGCACTCTTAGCCTGAATAACGTCGGCTTTGCCGACTCCGGCGCGTATCGAGCGGTGATTACCAATTCCTTCGGATCCGTAACCAGCTCGATTGCTGCACTGACTGTGAGCTATCCGCCGGCGCTGGTTCAGGTGGGCAGCGTGGACACATTGGCTTTGGGCCCCGTGCAGGTCCCGGTTAAGCTCGTAGCCAACGGAAACGAGAACGCGGTGGCGTTCAGCCTTAATTATGATGCGGTGCGATTGACTTTCGTCTCAGCCGAATTGGGTGCAGGTGCCAGCGGCGGGACTTTGCTGGTCAACGACAGCGGATTGACCGGCGGGCGGGTTGGTTTGACCGTGGGATTGCCTGCCGGCGGGACGTTTGCAGCCGGGACACAAACGGTAGCCACGGTGACGTTCGCGGCCGCTGGGGTTCCGAGCGTTCAGCGCCTGCCGATTCAGTTCGGCGATGACCCGGTGCTGCGCCAATTGTCGGATGCGTCCGCGGGATCCCTGGCCGCTGTCTTCGCGGCAGGTTCAATCTCGGTTTCACCGACTGCGGTCCAGGCCGGAACCGTGGAAACCGTGACTGGTGGGGTGGCATCGCTCCCGGTAAACTTGCGAGCTTTGGGGACGGAGAACGCCGTGAGTTTCACTTTGGGCTTTGATTCCGCTCTCCTTGCGTTGGCCGGAGTGCAAGCCGGAGCAGACCTCCCTCCGGACGCTTCAATTCTCGTCAACTCGAGTCAGGCTGGCTCAGGTCGCGTGGGGGTTTCGGTTGCTTTGCCGGCGGGCGCGGCTTTTCCGCGCGGCGCACGAGAAATACTGCGAGCGAATTTCGACGTGGCCACGGTGCTCCAGCCGGTGACGACGCCGGTTCGGTTTCTGGACAGCCCCACGCTTCGGCAGGTGGCGACTGCGAGTGCCCAGTCGATTCCCGCGTCATACGGCACGGGCAGTGTGTCCGTGGTTTCCGTCGCTCTGGAAGCCGACATCGCGCCGCGCTCCACCGGGGACCAGGCTTTGACGGTAATTGATTGGGTCCAGGCTGGCCGGTTTGCTGCCGCTTTGGACGTGGTTGGCCCCGGAGAATTTCAGCGCGTTGACTGCGCGCCGCGCGAGAGCCGGGGGAATGGAGTTATCTCGGTAGCTGACTGGGTCCAGGCAGGTCGCTATTCCACCGGCTTGGATCCCATTACCGGTATTGGCGGGCCGAGTGAGCCGTCAGTGGCGCCTTCAGGGGCGGGTGGTGCCGGAGGAGGCAACAGCGATTGCATCGTTCGAGTCCCGCCCACGAATGTCCTGCCAGGTAACACCGTGAACATCCCCGTGCAGGTGTTGGCCAGCGGGACCGAGAATGCACTCGGGTTCAGTTTAGTCTACGACTCCGCGAAATTACGCTTGGTGGGCGTGACCAAGCTCACGCCGATTGGATCGGCCACGCTGAACGTTAATACCAATCAGGCTTCCGCAGGGCGGGTGGGCATTGCTTTCGCTTTGCCCACGGGAAGTCGAATTCCGGCGGGAAGTCACGATATTTTGCTCGTGGCGATGACCGCGGCGCCGGCGGTCTCAGGAACAACCACCGTGATGTTTGGGGATGCGCCCGTGATGCGCGAGGCGGTCAGCGCTTCGGCGGGTGTTGTTTCGAGTAGCTTTGCTGCTGGGGAAATTGTTTTGGGGCCGCCATTGGCGGTCGGACCGGCGGTAAGCATCACGCGTTCGAGTGATAGTGTCGTCATCTTCTGGTCAGCGTCTGAAGCCGGATATGAGTTGCAGGCGTCTGAGGCGCCCACTGGGCGCCCTTGGTCCAATGTGGCGGTAGTCCCGATCGAGATTGCCGGACAGAAGATTGTCACTTTGCCACGTACGGGGTCTCAAGTGTACTTCCGGCTACGCAAACCGTGATCGATTGTTTGCTTCGTAAACTCTCGGACCAAGAGCCGCATTTGGGGCGGTCGGTCCGGGAGTAATCTCAAATGCGTTGCCTACGGAAGGGGAGAACAATCCGTGAACGGGTTTAAGCACTTCGCGCTGGCAGTTAGCCTGACGGTCGGCTGGCCTGTGCAAAGCAGCGAAACCAACCGCCTGACAGTGCCTCAGTCGCTCACGTTTCACGAGGGCGGTGGTGGTTCTTCCGTTCTTCGGGACGCGATCCGGTTGCAGGAGGTTTACATGTCGGATCAGTTTCCTCCGCACCCGATCGTTGTTCGTGAGTTGCGCTGGCGGCCGAGT
Organism: Limisphaerales bacterium; assembly: GCA_044230345.1. GTDB lineage: Bacteria > Verrucomicrobiota > Verrucomicrobiia > Limisphaerales > JADJPG01 > JBGARF01. Next base: position 4,002 of record JBGARF010000021.1, on the reverse strand, counting down.
GCGGTACACGGCCGGGCGTTTGACGGTCGGTTGGAGCGACTGCAGTTGAAGCTGTCGACGACCGCTAAACAGCCGAGATCGTTGGAACGGGTGTTCGCGCGTAATTCGGGTCTTGATGAGACCGTGGTCTTCGATGGGCCAGTTGATCTTGGAAGCGCATTCCTGGGGCCGCCCAAGGGACCCAAGGACTTTGACATTGTTGTTGTACTTCAAACTCCGTTCACCTTCGATCCTCGAAACGGCAATCTACTCGTCGACATTTGCAATCACGTCGCCGGCCCCATCACCTTTGTTGATGCCGGCCGCAGCAGTCGAGTGGGGCGTGTGTTCAGTTTGGGGGCGGAGTCCACGATGGGGACAGTGGGCGACCATGGGGGCGATTGCATGCAGGTGTGCTATACGGATAGCGCCTCGCCGCCGCCTTTGTCTGAATTGGCTGTTCTGGTCAACGGAAGTTTTGAGGTTGGCATTGATCCGGGTCCGCGGGCGAACCTGATCGCTCCCAATCAAACGACTCTTCCTGGATGGAAGATCGAATCGGGCGTCATCGACTATATGTCAGGCGGGCCGGTGGCTGGTAATGGAACCCGTTGTGTCGGGCTGCGGGATAGTATCGGAAGTAGTATCTCACAAATAATCTCGGGCCTATCGCGCGGACGTTGGTACGAGATCTCGTTCGTTGCTGCACTGAATCCCGAAGTCCGGAAAACCGCGACCGAATTGTGCGTAGCCGTGGGTGGAGTCTCGAATCGATTTTTCGTTGCCGCTTCGACGGATGCGGTAAGGCCCGCATGGCGGACAAACTACATGACGTTTCAAGCGGCCGGAGACGCCGCGTTGTTGCGCCTTTCCAGCCGTGGCGGAGGCTTGGCCGGACCGCTGCTTGATGGATTGAGAATCACGCTGCTCGAAGGGACTGAAATTCGCCGCCCTATAACAAAGTGGTATGACTTGGCGGGGGACTTCAATGCGGCGTCGAACCCTACGGGGCCATGGCGGCTTGCATGGAAAGGCAGCCTGATTGGGCCAATGACTTTGCTAACCAGCGCCAGGGAGGTTACGGAGCGAGGACGGCGCTTTGCATCCTGGCGAGCGTCTGATCGCGGCGGTGCGAGCATTGGAAAAGCATTGGATGGAGCTCGCGAGACCAGACTCGGAGTCGTCATGGCGACACCGGGAACGGTGGAAGACGAGGAGCGCTTTTGTGTTGCGCGGTTCACAGTGCCAATCGGTGGAGCCGGGACCTATCAACTCGAAGCGATCGGAACCGAAATCGCCGAAGGTTCTTCAATATCCGGCGCTGAGTTTCGCCTGCTGCACAATGATCGGGAATTCTTTGGCCGTTTGCTGACTCCGGGACTTTCAGCACGCTTTGCACATCAGGTCCAATTAAGTGACGGGGATACAGTTGATATTGCCGTCGGGCCTGGATGGAACCTGGCTGAACGGGGAGGGACGGTTGAAGTGGGACTGCGCCTTGGGTTGCTTGAGGCGGTTGGAGGATCCCGTGGGGGCGATCGGTTGCGGTGAACCCGCTGGATCGCTCGGCGGCGCCATCGGGCTGTCGTGCGGCTGCGCGTTGGTGTGTCTGGCGTGGCTGCGCGTTGTCGTGTGCGGACGCGCGGGGCTGACCTGCCGTGTCGACTTCCCGCTTGCTGCGTTGATGGGCGGGCCCCTAAACTACGCTCACGTTTTCCCGGAACACCTGGCCGGCAGCCAGTGCGGTGCGGGTCTTGCGGGCGGACGTGTTAACGTCACAACGATTGATTGCACACGATGAACTCTGTCAGACAGCTCAAGACGATCTCCAAGAACACGCGGGCCAAGGTTGAAGCGGAACTCTCCCGGACGGGCGGGTTGCTGCGGTTGGCGCCCGCCTGGGTGCCGCGGTCCTTTTTGCAGCCGGGATTGCGGCTGAAGCTGCATCCGGACGACACCTATGCCTACGGTGCGAACCGGGGTGGCATTGATGAACGCTGGTTTGCGTCGACGACGGAAGCGGCGAACGAGGGGCGGGTGCCGGACGAGGGGTTGAGCTACTGCGTGGTGGGGAAGGAGCGGTTTACGTTGCGGCAGGCGGTGGCGGATTGCGGAGCCACGTTGGTGGGGAAAAGGATCTGGTCGAAGTATCAGCGCTGGCCGGTTTACTCGAAGTTTTTCGACAACATGGGGCCGATTCCTCATCACATGCATCAGTCGGCGAAGCAGGCGCGGCTGGTAGGGCAGGAAGGGAAGCCGGAAAGTTATTATTTTCCGCCGCAGCACAACAACGTGGGGAACAATTTCCCGTATACATTCATGGGTCTGGAACCGGGCACGACCAAGGCGCAGGTGCGCAAATGCCTTGAGGATTGGAACAAGGGTGACAACGGGATTCTCGATCTCTCGAAGGCGTACCGCTTGAAGCCGGGCACGGGATGGCTGATTGATCCGTGCGTCCTGCATGCGCCGGGGAGTTTGTGCACCTATGAGCCGCAGTGGGGCAGCGACGTGTTTGGCATGTATCAAAGCATGGTGGAGGGGCGCTATGTGCCGTGGAGCCTCCTGGTGAAGGACATGCCGAAGAGCAAGCACAAGGATCTGGATTTCATCGTTGAACAGCTCGACTGGGAGAAGAACGTGGATCCGAAGTTCAAGGATCATCACTATTTGGAGCCGGTGCCGGTGGCCGACACGCGGCGGGACGGTTTTGTCGATCGCTGGATTGTTTACGGCAAAATCGACGGTGAACAGCTGTTCACGGCGAAGGAGTTGACCGTGGATCCCGGCGTGACCTGCACCATCCGCGACACGGGCGCCTATGGATTGATCTGCGTCCAGGGCAAGGGAACGATCAATGGACAGCCGTTGAACAGTCCGAAGCTGATCCGGTTCCACGAGCTGACCGAGGACGAATATTTCTGCACGGAAGACGGCGCCAAGGGCGGCGTGACGTTTGAGAACACGAGCGAGACCGAACCGTTGGTGACGCTGCGATATTTTGGTCCCGAGGTGAATCCGGACGCGCCTGCGATGGGGGCGTATCGGAAGAACAAGTTCGCGTAAGACGCGAGGTTCGCCCGTTCTGTTTGACCTGGTCGCCAGGTATGAACCCGCGGACTGCTCCACCTCACCCGGTTCCGATCTCGCTCGGGCGAGTTCGGAACCTGCCCTCTCCCCCGCAGGGCGGCGGAGAGGGTGTGCGCGGCGGGCCGTTCGATTACCACGATCCCGACTCTCCGCGTCGCGTGCCTGCGTGTCGATCCGGCCCCCTAAACGCAACGACGTTGTCGACGGCCGATCCCATCACCGCGCGGTCGCTGACGTTCCCCCTCTCCTTGGGGAGAGGGTTGGGGTGAGGGAGGATCGCGACGGCGGTTCGCGTTCGTCCGGCGCTGCGACCGATTCGAGGTTCATGGGAAGCCGCCCGTTCTTTTAGACCTGCTCACCGGACATGAACCTGCGGACTGCGCCACCTCACCCGGTTCCGATCTCGCTCGGGCGAGTTCGGAACCTGCCCTCTCCCCCGCAGGGCAGCGGAGAGGGTGTGCGCGGCGGGCCGTTCGATTGATAGGTTTCCGGATCTCCGCGTCGCGTGCCTGCGTGTCGATCCGGCCCCCTAAATGCCACGACGTTGTCGACGGCCGATCCCACCACCGCGCGGTCGCTGACGTTTCCCCTCTCCTTGGGGTGAGGGAGGATCGCGACGGCGGTTCGCGTTCGTCCGTTGCTGCGACCGATTCGAGGTGCATGGGAAGCCGCCCGTTCTTTGTAGACCTGGTCACGAGGCATGAACCTGCGGACTGCTCCACCTCACCCGGTTCCGATCTCGCTCGGGCGAGTTCGGAACCTGCCCTCTCCCCCGCAGGGCGGCGGAGAGGGTGTGCGCGGCGGGCCGTTCGATTGATAGGTTTCCGGATCTCCGCGTCGCGGGCCTGCGTATCGATCCGGCCCCCGAAATGCCACGACGTTGCCGACGGCCGATCCCCTCAACGCGCGGTCGCTGACGTTCCCCTCTCCTTG
>JBGARF010000047.1:0-48045 GCA_044230345.1 Limisphaerales bacterium | reverse complement strand
GCCGGCCCAGCCGCCTCCCAGAATCCAGGCCCAAACGCCAACACCGACGACCTCGTTGTAGTGAAGACCTAGCTGATGCCTCGCCTGATTTGCAGGCATTTCCGCGGTTCGTACCCCTCTAATCCGCTAAGTCGGGCTAGCGTTTCCGTTTCGGCCTCTACCCTGACCCTCACAACGAAGGGCGGCGCGCAGTCAGATCGAGCCGGGCGTCGACGGTTAGGCAGGCGGCGATCGTTCCTCCCTCTCCCAGGCTCCCAGGGGGAGAGGGCCGGGGTGAGGGCGAATCGCAAACACGTCTTCGCCTTTTCCCTTCGCGTCGGAATATCCGAAAGGCATTCGCATTGGCCCCAACTCGGTGGTTAGGGCAGGAGCTGAATGCGATAATATCGGCTCGGATCGAATCCGCCGGTTTGAGAGCCGTCGTCGGTGAAGGTGAAGGTGCCGTTCGTGGACACGATCGGGGACGGGAATGGCTGCCAGAGCGCTGGAGCAATAAACTGGGTCCATTCCACCCCGAACCGGAGCGAGGGATCAGCGGTCCATTGGAGCGAGACCAGGTTGGTCCCAAACGTGGTGCCGATGGCGGACATCGGCGGGTCGACCGACAGAGGCGAAAGGCCTTCCGCCAGCTGGAAGAAGTGATAGGCGGACGGCAGCGTCACGCACCAGGTGAGCGAGTTGGTGGTGGCCCGCAGGGTGGTCGAGACCGCAATCCAGTTGGTGGCATCGAGGTCAGTCTTGCCTTGGACGTAGTAATTGACGCCGGGCAGTGTCCCGCGCCAGGTCAGGCAGAATTCGTCGTTGGTCAGCGTGATGGTGGAGGTTCGAACGCCGGTGCCGGGGCTGACATATTCCGTGGCCTGGACCTTGTAATTCACAGGTGCGGCGGTCGGATTGACGACGGCAAGGTACCAATTGCCAGGCGCGAGGGCCACCGGGCTGGCCGCGGTCACGCTGATCAATTCGGAGCCGGTCCCGCCGTTGTCGCTGAGGTAATCGTAGTTGTAGGGCGCCGGGATGGGCAGACCGCGTCGGACATAGAGCTGGACGTCGCCTGTTGTCGCCAGAATTTCGAACTGCACCCGGGCGGCGATACTCGAGACAGTGAACCGGTAGTAATCGACCGGCAGCGCCGTGACGTTGTCGACGCTGGCCACGGTGTTGGTGTAGGGAACGCCATTGGTGAGGCGGGTGATCGGACCCGGCAGAATCTCGGTCACGAGGAGGATGTAGTTGGCGTCGACCGCGTCGTTGTTGCGCACGGCGATATACCAGTCGCCGGGCGTGAGCGCCACGGGCCGGGAGGCGATGGAAACTGAAACCAGTTCATCAGCCAAACCGGCGTTGGTGCTGGCGTAGCTGAAGCCGCTGAACTCCGTCGGACAGAAACCGCTCTCAACATAAAGATCCACGTTCGCGTCGGTGCCGATGGTTTCGAAGTTCACCCGGACCGCGTTGGAGGAAACCCGATAGCGATAGTAGGCGACGTTGCCGGCGGCGAGCGGGCCTTCGACGCTTTGCACGCCGTTCGTCACGGGCTTGACCCCAGTGTCGAGCAATTGCGTTGTGCGGAGGCAGTAGTCGACCGGGGTGGCTTCGCGGTTGACCACGGCCACATACCAGTCGCCTGGTTCGAGTGCGATGGGATCGGGCCGGGTGCTGACACAGACGAACTCGTTGTTGGTGCCGGCGAGCGTGCTGGCGAAGGGCGCATTGCTGGCGCCAGCGGTGAAGGTGGTGGCGTTCGGGAAGCAGGGGCCGCGCTGCAGGTAAACGTCAATGTTGCCGTTGGCGCTGTACGTCTCGACGGTCAGCTGCAGCGCGTTGGAAGCGACCGTGATGGGATGGTAGATCACCCCGATGTTGCCGGCTCCATTCAGCACGGGAACCTGGGTGCAGGCGCCTCCGGCGGTCAGGGGGACGAGTTCGGCATCCATGATCTCGTTGAACCCGATGCAGTAATTCACGTTGGATGAAGCGCGATTGACCACGGCGACAAACCATTCCCCGCTGGTGAGGGCGACCGGCGTGGAATTGGTCGAGACGCCCACGCATTCGGCGGCGCGCCCGGCATGGGCGCTTTGGTATGGATAGCCGGCCAGCTCGGTCAGGCCGGGCTCGGACAGATTGGTGAAACAGAGGTCGCGGGCCACGAACACGTCGACATCGCCATTGGCGTTGAAGGTGGAGAAGCCGGCAGCCACGGCGCCAGCGCTGACATTGACGCGGTAGTAGTTGATGCGCGGGCTGGTGTCGCTGCCACCGGTTTGAACCGTGGCGCAGTCCGGCGTGCCCGCGGCCAAATCGATCAGGTTCGTCGCGAGCACCTGACGGGCGGCGAGGCAGTAATTGACCGGATTGGGCGAGCGATTGACGACCGTGACATACCAGGTGCCGCCGGAGAGCGGAACCGGCGCGCTGTTGGTGGTCAGGCAGAGAAATTCCGCGGCCGGTCCGAGGTTCGTGGCGGCGTAGGGATAGTTGGTGAGCGCCGCGTTGAACCGGGCAAAGTTGGTCAGGCACAGTTCGCGTGAGAGATAGAGATCGACGTCGGCGGCGTAGGGCGGCTCGCCGGGCGCGATGGCATTGAACGTTTCGAACGTTGCCAGGATCGCATTGCTGCTGACGTTGAACGCGTAGTAATTGACGCCGACGATGGGGCCGCCGTTGGTCACATCGAGCTGGCCGCACTGGGCCTCGTCGTTGGCCAGGTCCAGCAGGTTGGTGCTGGAGATCACCGAGGCGCGGACACAATAGCTGGCATTGGTCGGGTCCCGATTGACCACCGCGAGATACCAGAGGCCGTTGGTGAGCGGCACCGGCGCCGAACTGGTCGTCAGGCAGAGGAACTCGTCCGCCGTGCCGGCGTTCGTGCGCGCGTAGGGGTAGGCAGCGAAGCTCTTGAGCAGCGAATAATTCGTGATCGGTCGCCCATATTGCACGAACAGGTCAACATTGGCGCTGGCCCCAAACGTTTCGAAAGTGGCCTGGATGGAATTGGGCGGGACATCAAACGAGAAAAACTGCACGCCAGTGTGCAGATGGTTCGTGTCGATGGCCGGAAGGTTCGTCGGGCACGAGGCAATACCGTTGGCCAGGGCGATGACCTCATTGCTGAGAATCTGCGTGGCGCGGACCTGGAAGGAGATCGGCATGGCGGCCGGGTTCTTCGGGCGGACGGCGATATACCAGGTGCCAGGCACGGCCGGCAGCGGGCTGGAGATCTGATCCGGCAGCAGTCCAATGTATTCGTTCGTGGCCCCGCCGTTGGTGCTGGCGTAGGTGTGGAACGTCTCGTCGGGGAAGGGCAACGGGAACGGCCGGCGGATGAACAGATCCACGTCGTCGCTCGCGCCGAAAGTCTCGAACACGACCTGCAGCGCGTTGGTGGCGACGGTGAACTTGTAGAACCCGGCCGGGTTGGCAACGGTGTTGGCGTCGCCATAAGCGATGCCATTGGTCAGCGTGAGGTAAGGGAGGTTGGTGGTGTATTGAACGACCTGCACGCAATTGGTGACCTCGAAGGACTCCCGGTTGACCACGGCGAGGAACCAGCGGCCGGGCGTGAGCGGCGAAGGCAGCAGGTCAGGAGTGATCTGGATCAGCTCATTGCCGGACGGCGCGTTCACGGACGCGTGCAGTGCGTTGGTCGGCGCGGCGAACAGGGGCAGCATGGCTCCGGTGGAGATGTAAAGATCCACATTGCCCGTGGCATTCGTCGTTAGAAAGTCGGCCTGGAAGGCGCTCTCCTCGATCTCGACGCTGTAGTAGGACACCTGTCCGGTTTGAAGGACGCTGCAAACGAGGTTGGTGAACAGGCCGGAGATGTCCGCCGTGAATTGCTGGGCGCAAATTTGATAGGCGGCCGGCGAGGCGGCGTCGTGCACCACGGCGAGGTACCAGCGACCGGGAAGGCGGTTGGCGGCGAAGTCGTAGAGCGAGATGGCCTCACCCTCGGCAGCCGTCGCGTTGGTGCTGAGGGCCGTGAACCGCTGCCGATTGGGCAGGGGCAATCCCCGACGGACGAAGAGATCTACGTCGGCGCCCGCAACGTTGGTCACGAGGAACTGGACACCGAGCGCGTTGGGGCTGACATCGAACGAGTAGTAATCGATTTGACTGCCATCAGTGGAGACCTGCCGGCAGATAGAATTGGTCAAACGAACGACGTCGGTCAGGTTCGGGGTCGATTCGTCGAAGTCGACCTGGAGACAGAACGCGTTCGTGTCCGCGGAGCGGTTGCGGACGGCGAGATAATAGCGCCGGCCTGGCAGCAAGGTCGGGGTGCGGTCGCCGTCGGCCAGGCCGTTCGGACCGAAGGTCGTCCAGCCTTCGAGGTCGAGCACGTTGGTGGCGCCCGTTGAGCGCGTGAGGAAGAAGGTGTCCGGCGGCTCCTGTGGAAACGGCAAGCCCACCTGGCTGAAGACCAGGTCGAGATTCGCGTTGTTGCCGCTGAAGATCACGTTCGTGGCCGCGGCGGCCGTGACCGGCACTTCGACCCGGAAGTAGGCAATGCCATTGCTCTGCAACGCGCCGCAATAGGCAACGCCATTGGTCAGCGTCACCGCCGGCGGGTTGGTGTTGACGAAGTTCAGGTTGAGCCGCCACCCGAGCAACGTGGCATTGGTGGAGACGCCGCCCGCCCGGCTGTCCCATAACTCGAGACGCCAGTCGCCCAAGGCGTTCTCACCGCGGAACGGGGCCAGGCTTTCCTCCGGCAGGAAATAGATGCCTTGCTTGATCTGGTCCACGATCTCGTCGACGCGAACGGTGTCCAGCAGCACCCCGGAGTTGTCGGAGTATCCGCTGCTGGCGCCGGCAAAAGCCAGGCGGGTGGTCGTTTCACTCGCCGTAAAATCAAAGGAGGCATGGGACCAGCCGCCGGTCGGGCTCAACGGCGGGTTGAGCGGAAGCAGGAATTGGATGGGCCGATACAATGTGCCCATGGTCGCCTGGGCGGAGGCCTCGTAGATGTTGTCCGCCCCTTGCGCGTAGGCAAAGCTCACCCGATAGGTCGCGCCCGGCCGGGTCGTCAGGTTCGTGTGGATCGCGCCGGAGATCACGTCGTTGTTCAGTTCCAGGAACCGGCGTCCGGTGTCAGGCCCAATGTGCCAGGGCACGGTATTCGTAACCTCGACGCCCAAGGTCTGGACCGTGCTGTCGACCTGCCAGCCGCTGACGAATGACAGGGGGAAATACGGCACCACGTTCACCCGTCCGTCCTCGAATCCATCCACGAGGATCGTGGCATTGGTGATGGTGTTGGTCGCCCAGTAATTGAAGTTCGTGAACGGCGGTGAGACGAACTTGATCGGCAGCTTCGCTTTTTCCGTGTCCTCCGTGAACGTCGCGTAGATGAACCCGGTGTAGACCGTCGCGGTGTAGACCCAGCGCGTCTGGCTGTTCGGATTGCCGCCTTCGTTCATGATGACCGTCACGTTCGTGGAGAAGCCCGGGCCGTAGTCGACCGTGATGGTGCCCGCGCCGCTGATCAATCCGGAATCGTAAAGCAGTCCGCCTTCGTAGTAGATCGTGACCCGGTCGGGCACGCCGAAGAAATCATAGTCCACCTGCAGCGTTCCTTCGTATCCGGAGGTCGCAATCACGTTCGTGCTGGCGTTGGCATCGCCGGAATCCGTGGACGGCAGCGCGTTGGTCTGGAGATTGCCAAAGCCGTAATCGGCCGCGATCGGGCCGCCGCGATTCTCGGCCAGCAGGACGCGGGTGCCTTTGGGGCTGACGAGGTGAAGGGCCAGATCCGAGACGCGCTCGTGCTCGATGCGCACGCCCACTTCGAGATTGGCGATGAGCGAATCGCGGTTCACATGGATGATCGAGTTGGTGACCGCATCGTCGAAGATGCCGGAGGAAGCAGGCGAACGATAGCCGATGGCATTGCGTCCGATCAGGTCGCGTTCGATGAAAACCTTGATGTTCGCGGTGACCGGCGTGGCGTTGGGGTTGAAGATGCCAATGTGATAGCGGCCAGCGGAGAGCGGAGGCGAATCGCGCAAGCCGAGATTAACGCAGGAGCCCGGGGGCGCCACGGCGCCAAACATGTCGTAGTTGTCGCGGTCGGGGAAATACTCGCGCCCGATGTAGACCTCGAGCGGCCCTTCCTGGGGCGACACGCAGACCGACATGTTCGTGGCGTCGGCCGGGACATCGACCACCGTGTAGAAGAAGCGGCCGGGCTGGATGGTTCGGACGATGCCGACGCCGTTGGTGAGGTCGGGGCTGCGGGGTTCAAGTTTGATGGAAAGACGGTCTACCCTGCCCGTGTAAAGCGGAGCGCTGTCGACCATGGTCAAAATCCAAGAGCCGAGGCCTTCCTCGCCGACGAAATTGCGCAGGGTCCCGGGAGTGTCCGTGGTGCCGGCCTCTGGAATGTCCCCTGAATCGCTGTCGTCGTAGATAAACTCCACGGTGTTGGTGAAATCGCGATTGGCATTGAGAACGGAGAAGAAGCGCTCGTGCTGCAAGCTGCCGACCAGGTCGCCGCCATACTCGTGCGTGATGACATTGGTGACCACGACGTTTTGGATGATGATCTCCTCCTGGCAAAAAGCGAAGACGAGTGCCGCTTGAGGTTCGCTGGGGGAGCCATCCGGGATTTCGTAGTTGAAAGCTTCGAGATACTGGTTGCCATTGGTGTCCGAGCTACTGAACGGCGCGCTGCTGGAAATGGCGAAAAACCCAAAATTGGCCGACTGCTGGTCCTCGGACTTCACACCGACGTAGTACATCTGGCCGTCCGGCGCATTCGCGATGACGATCGATTCCGAGCCGGATCGCTTGCGGGACTTGAGGGAGTCCCTGAGCGCGATCTCGTCGAGGTTCGTCAGAGCGGGATTGTCGGAGACATACAAGTCGATGTCGGCGTCGAAGAAGCGCGGTCGGCTCAGGTTGGGGGCGAAGAAGGTGGCGAACGCGATATTGGTGGAGGCGCCGGGCGTGCCGAAGAGCGGGTCGGACGGCGGCAGCGTGTTGGTGACGACGAAGAAATGCCACTGATTGGTCACGCCGTTCGTCGAGACGAGCAGCGGCGTGTTGGCTCCCACGCGCTGGTTGAGGAGGGGGACGCCATTGGTGACGATGGACACGAGCGGATTTGGGTCAAAGGCTTCCCCTGATGCTTCCAATTGGAAGCCAGCGGTGGCGCGCGGCTCGCCGCTGGAAATCACCAGGGCGAAATCCTGGGCGATGCCGTTGGTATGCGCGGTCACCGCGTTCACGTTGACCCGACGGGCAGCCACCGTGACGGAGTAACGTCCGGCCAGCGGGACATCAAACGTGCCGTCGAGATAGACGTTTTCGACATTGTTGACGTTGTCGAAGGGAATGCCGGCGTTCGGAGCGTTGGTGGCGTCGGTCAGGATCGAAGTGGAAAAGATGGCTGGGCCGAAGGCGTTGCCGGCGAAAACTTCGCCGGTGACCAGATTGGTGACGATCAGGTCGAGGTCATTGACCAGCTTGATGCCGACGGCGGGATTGCCAGGGGGATCCGTCCAAACGAGAGTGATGCGCAACGGTTGTTCCGGGACGTCGACCGTGATATTGCGGGTGATGCTTTGCCCGGTGACCAGCGCTCGCGAAGGGAGTTGGTCCTGAAAGATGAGCGTCGGGCTGGTGAATTCGGCCGTGGCCACGGAGGCGTTGCCGTCCACGGGTATGGAATTGACGAGACTGGGCAAGCCCCAGCCCTGGCCGGTGAAGGCGTTGGTGACATTGAAGTCATAGTCGGAACTGACCGTGCGGGCGCCGTTGATGAGGAGTGCCTTCATGAGGGCGGGGCTGTTGGTCAATTGATGCCGCTTGCCGTAGAACTCCTGCATCAGGGCGATGAGACCCGAGACATGCGGTGCGGCCTGGCTGGTGCCGGTCTCGAAGCGGTAGTTGGGTCCCAGCGGGTCGTTTAACGCTTCCAGCACGGCCTGCTGATCGCCGATGTCGTTTTGCAGGACCACCACGAACCGAACATGCAGGAAGACGTCGGTATCACCCGGATTACCGACGGAGAAAAACCACGTGTCCGGGACCGAGATGGTGGTATCGGCGGTGGCGTTATTGTCGCCAGCATAGTCGGCCTCGGTTGGCTCGGAGCCAGCGCGTATGTGGATGGGGAGGCGGGGAAGCGTCGCGGTACCGGAATTTTCGTTGGTGGTGGTCGTGACGATCAATTGGATGCCGGTCTCGGGGACAAACGTGGAGTATTGGTTCGTGGAGTGGGCGCGGATGCGGACGAAATCGATCGACTCCGCGATCTGGGACTGGCCCCCGGCATCCGGTTTCCAGCCCTTGGCCCGCGTTGACACGACGAACGAGCCTGGGGCGACGACGTCCGGCTTGAACCGTCCGGCGTCGCTTTCCACGCCCGGGTTCACGTTGCCCTTGCTGGAAAAGCTCGTGACCTGATCGTTCGAGTCTGAAATCTCGATCCAGGGCTGGTTCGTTTCGCCGGCGATGGTCACGCCATTGGTGATGTTGCGGAGGTTCTCGATTGCTCCCACGGTGATCACGTTTTTGGCCGTGGCGGGGGCGTCAATGCCTGCGCTGCCGGAATTGCCGGCGGCGAACACGGCGATGAGCGGCTGGGAACCGGTGATCTCGGGCAGGGCATCGCGCACGGCGGCGTCCCAGCTGGCGGAGTTTATCGTGTAGGCGGCGGAGCCGCGATAGCCCCAGCTGTTGTTGGAGATAAACGCGTTCGTGCGCGCCGGCGTTTCCTGCAGATACTCGTCGGTGGACGCCGGCCCAAAGAGCAAATTAATCGGTGCCGCAAAGATCCGGGCCTTTGGCGCCATGCCGCGGTAATTGGCGTTCGTGATCGAGCCAGGCACATTCGCGCCTTGCGGTCCGTTCTCCCCGCTGCTGGCGATGATCCCCGCCACATGAGTGCCGTGCCCGTCCAGATCGGTTTCGGTGCCCGGTAAATCTCCGGTTACGCGGCCGGTCAGGTCGACGTGGCTCGCATCCACGCCGGTGTCGTTCACATTGACCAAGACGCCGTCACCAGTGAGGTCGCTGTAGTTGCTGAGGGTGACGGTATTGGTGGCGATTTGCAGGCGGACGCGCCCGAGGTCATTGGCCGTCTTGCGCGGGAGGCTGGGCTCGATGACCTGGACGCCGGGCAATTGAGCGAGACGCACGAGCGAGTCGGCTGGAGGCGCGATCCTGAATTGCAGGCCGAACGGCGACCGTTCCTCGCTCAGGATGACGGCCTCCATGGCTCCGAGCGATTGGCGCACGGCGTCCTGCTGGCCCGGGAACGCGAGCAGGTTCAGGCGGGCGGCGGTGGGAAGCGGAGCTTGATCAATGGCGAGGGCGAGCAGGCTGGGTTCGAGCTTGAAATACGGTTCCCATGGAAGGACGAGACGAGTGCGTGGCACGGCGGATAGCTGCCGGGCGGCGTCCGCGGTGGCGGTCACGAGGTAAGCATTGTTTGGCACGTAGGCGACGATGCTCGCGCCAGCCTGGGTGAGGAGCGCGCGGAAGCCGTCGGTCAGGGGGCCGTCCGCCTGCACGACATAGCTGCCGGGATCGCCGGAAGCGCGGAGATGCGCCGGGATGGGCAGGTTGACCGGGATGGAGGAATCGATCAGCGCGTTGCGCAGGATGAGTCCGCTGTCAGCACGGCTCAATTCGCCGACTGCTTTCGGGGTGTTGGCCAGGCGATGTCGGATGAGAACATTGGTCGACGCAACGGCGGCATTGGTCGTGATGCCAGGGGCGGAAGGCGTGGTCGCGTTTGCAGCGGGGCCGGTGCCGGCGGCTCCCGTGAGATTGGTGCTGGCCGACGGGGCAGAGGAGGGTGAGCCGGCAGCGTTCGCGGCGGCAGCCCGTTGGGCCGCGCGGTCAGCCTGATCCCGGGCGGTCTTGCGTTCGGCGATTTGCCAGAAGATCGCGGCCCCGACAAAGCAGAGCATGCTGATCAGGAACCAAGTTCTCGTTCGGAGATGCATAGCGTATTAAATCACAAGAATTACCGAATTACGACTGGCACAACCAGCCTGAAAATAGGGCGTTTTCGGCTCCAGGTCCACTCACACCGCGGCGCAGACCCATGGTCGCTGGGCGCTCGCGGGGACGAAGCACGGAGCGACGATCACCGAAGGTATCGCCCGAATGTCGAAGCGCGATGCAGGCAAAATTGAGGTGCCCGGTCTGGCTGACGCTGGCCCGGAGGGCCGCGCGAACGTGCCAGTGCGCCTTGGCGCCATTGCGCGCGACGCCTGCTTCCTGTCGTCCGGTTGTGGTTCCTCCCAGTTCACGACACTCCGCCTCCCTACTGGGGAGGCACGATGTTAAAGCTTTCCACCACCGCGTGCGGCCGGCTGTAGTCAAACTCGTCGTAGAGCGGGCTGTTGGGGTCATTCGACAGCCGATCAAAGCCAATGCGGACCACGGCGCGGGTGGCCATCTCGCCCGTGATCTGATAATTGCGGACCAGGCCGCGGAGGTCGCCGGCGGTTTCCACCGACGGGCCACGCGGGAAGACGCCGGTCGCCTGCGCATTGACGCCAAATTCCGCCGGCTTCAGCGACTGACCCCAGGAATAAATCACGAAACGGGGCTCGCCCACTTTCAGCAGGGAGAAAATCTGCTCCGGAATGCGTTCGTAATCGGCGTCCGTGATGCGGTCGTGGCCGGTGGGATTCTCGGTCGGGAATTTGTCATCGCGGAGATATGGCGACGCGGAGGTCAGTTCCGGGACCGACAGCAATTCAGACACGCGATGGAAATCGCGTTGGCGGGCGGAACGCTCCCGATTTATCGCGTTTACCACCACGGTGAGATTGGTATCCAGCGCGGCGGGTTCCGCGATGTAGTTGGTCGGTTGCCAAAGGTTGCCCCCGCCGCCGATGGACCGCTTCGCAAGTCGCAGGTCCACGCCGGAGAACACCGCGGACCACGCAGCGAGATTCGTTTGGTTGATGGAAAGCCGGCCCCGGGTGGCATTGGGGTGGACGCTGGTGGTGAAGACATCCAGCAAACGAGCATCGACACTGGGGTGCATGGCGCGCGCGGCGGAGAGGGAGCGTCGTACGGTGCCCACGCGCTTCCGCAAGGATGCATCCTCGCCGGAGGGAAAGCCGCCGACGATGGTCTGGAACTCGGGCAGGCTCGCCGGCTCGGACTTCAAGTAGACGGATTGCCATGGTGTTCCCCGATGAACCCGTCCGATCCAGCCAATGGTTGGAAGTCGATTCGTGGGGAACCCCCAAAGATCGGATGTCCGGACGCCGGGATCGCGTAGGCTTGGAACCTTGTCCCGATTGGTGGCATGGGACGGCCACGCGACGGTGGATTTGTTCGGCTCGCCGATGCCGCGGCCGAACTCCGTGCGGGCCGAATTCAGCTCAGGGTACGTGGTGCTTCCGCGCCACAGATCTTCGGACGTGTAGTGCACGAGAGGATCGCTCGCCTCCCAGTAGTTGTTTTGGGTGACGTAGCGGACCGCGACAAATGGAACGTCCAATACCCGGGCAACGTCATCGTTGGTGCGCATTAGGCGGGAGAAGTTTATGATCGCGGCCTCCTTGCTCCCGTAGATGCCCGGGTCGATGTCGCCGTAATTCTTCCACGTGTTGTTGTCGGTGAGAGTAGACTGCGTCGAGATTGATATCTGATTGTCCACGCCTGAATTCCAAGGGCGGTCTCGCGGGTTCCCGCGGCTCCAGAGGGATTGGAGCGCGGCGCTGCCCGACGTGCCGGGTTCGGCGAGGTTCCGCGCCAGGTCGAAGAAATCGTTCGTGGCACTCATCGTCACCGCATCGACCAAGCGAGGCCCGCCCGGAGCGGCGTTATCGACCAGAAAGTACCGCAATTGATTTCGGACCGTGACGGCCAGATCATTGGTAAAGCCACCGGCGTCCGCCGTTCCGTAGTTCGTCCACGCGAAAAGCTGCTTCGAGTAACTCGGCAGGGGAAACGCCGCCGCCGGAATATAAGTGTTGCTGGGGATGTTGGGATAAGGCGCTGGAAAGTAGTTGGTGCCGGTGATCAAGGTCGACACGACGTTGTTGTTAGAGCGGAGCATGACCACGACCCGGTTGGAAATGTAGAGGCTGAGCGGGCGTTGGTAGCGATTGGAGTGGTAGGAATGCCACGCCTCGACGGCGAACTGATTTTCCAATTCAAAGTTCAGCCGCTCGGTCACTCGCATGCTGCCAAGGGTGTTCGGATAGGAAGTGTTCGCCGGTTTTTCCACCGTCAACCGGCGAATCGCGCGCAGGGTTGTGCGCGACTGCATCTCGTTGAAATTCGGAAAGCCCTGCCTCGCGCCGATGATCATCGGCACGTTGTAAACCAGATCATCCGAGCCGGTGGGACGCTCGCCCATCTCCAAGTCCCGCCACGGACGCGCGGCGTTGAACATCACGTCGGCGGGCGCACCCGTCAGGCGTTCGTAATCCACCACGAAGACGTCGTTGCCTTCGGTCCGGAACTTGGGTCGGAAAATGGTCGGAAAATAGGGCGGTCTTTCGCCCGGTTCCACGCCGCGGATGGCGTCATAGATATTCGCCGCCTGCTGCAGAATCTGATGGATGCGCCCGGAGTAAAGCACATTGGTCTCGAGCACGTTGTTGGTGCGTTGAATGACCAGCCGGCTGCCGTTGGTCAGGATCGGGATGCGCAATGGAGTGGCCGGCAGCGAAGTGCCGTTCGTGACCAGGCCGCGCAGAGCCGGTTCTTGCATGAACAACTTGCGCGCCACGCTCAGGAAGAAGAGGTCCGGCCCGGTTCGGCCCATCTGCGCCTTGAAATTCGCGGTGGAATTGGTCCAGGAAACCATGTCGGCGGCCTCCAGGCGGAATCCCGGGTTGGACCACGAGCGGACGTTGACGTAGTTCAGGTTGATCTTGTCCTCATCCTCGGTGACGGAATCGGTGCCCAGCTGGCCGAGCACACGGTAGTAAGTGTAGCGATCATAGGAATTGCCCCGACTCGACGAGTCGCTCAGCCGGCGCCGGATGCCGTTTGCATCTGGAAACTTGGCCGGATCCCAGAGGTCATGGATCGACCGGAGATTGCGTTTGTTGCGAGCACCCGGCCACGGCAGGTCCGGATTGTCCTTGTTCGGATCGTCGAATTCCGACAGTGGAGCGAAGCTGGTTCGAATCAGCCTGCTGTCGGAATACTCGTCGATGTTGTCATCGGTCAACAGTGTGGACGGGACCGGATCCCCGGCGAAGACCCCAATGGGCGGAAAATTGGAGGAAGCGTAGTCGAGATAGCGATTCGGCGAAACGGGTGGGTTCAGCAAATCCTGGACGTTGGCCGGAGTGTAGCGGTAGCGGAGGATCTCCCTCGCGTCGTTGAAGGCGGGTCCGTTCGCGATGCCGGTGGCCACCGCGTTGAACGGGTCATAGAGATAGGTGGGCGCGGGCCATTCGTTTGTGTTCAGGTCGGTCAGGAAGCCGGCCAGATTCAGTTCCCATCCGCCGACGCCCTGGTTGCGATAATATCCGTTGAAGCCGCCGGCCCGCATGTCGAGGTCGATCGCCTGATTGTGAATCGCATTGAGATCCAACGAACGTCCGGCGGGAAGCACGAGGTAAGCGAAGCGGGAGATGTATTGGTTGTTGTTGGTATGCCAGCGCAGTGGGTTGGCGAGCACGCCGATCCACTGAGGATCGCCCGCGACGAAGTTGGTGGCGTTCCAGCCATCTGATTCCGGGAACGCTCGAGCATAACGCCCGTCGCCACCCTTGGCATTGACGGTGATGGGCACCAGGCCCGTTTCATCGAAGTAACGGTTCCGGTTGAGATCGAGAAAGTGGCGGTCGTCCAGTGGCCCGCTTCCGCCTGAGATGTTGGTGTTGACGTAGACCGGCGGGCTGGGATCAACGTAGGCGCCGTAAGCCTTGATCCGATCCTGATCGACGGCGACGGACACCATCATCTCCGGTCCGAGGATCGTTTTCCCGTTGGTGCCCCGGTTGTCCCGGACGAAGGGCGCCAGAATTTCGGCCTTGGCCCGCTCGAGCGCGGCTTCGGCGGCGAGTTCCGCGTCGGTCGTGCTGCTGGTGGCGGCGACGGCGGATGTTTCGCGGTGGGTGAGGGCGATGAACGCGATGGCCAGCGTGGTGATGATGGCCAGCAGAATGAGCGTGACCACGAGCGCGACGCCCCGGAGCGCGGGCTTGCCGCCCGCAGCGGTGACGAGCGAAACAGGCTGATCGTCGAGTCCGGCCCTGGGCGGCAGTTGGTGAGCGCTTCGGGTTGAAAACCGGCGCTCCCGTTTTGCGCCCGTTGGTTGAGCGGTGAAATTTCTTGGAGGATGGGACAGCAACTTCATGTTGGTCGTCGGGAAAAGGGGAGGCTAGTTCGCGTCGGAAACCCTCGTGGACGAGGGGCGGATGGGGATCCGCTGCCGGAACAGATGGGTTCGACCGATCTGTCGTTTGAGGTAGTTCTGGCCGGTGGCCGCGTTGACGTCGTTGTTGGCGCGGAACTTCTCCGCCGCGGCCGACTCCAGCACGCCGAGTTCAATCTCAAGGTAGGCGGGCAGGACCGAGTTGGTGAAGCTCGCACCCCGGGCCAGCATGTCTTCGGCGGCCGTGCTGGTGTGATTGGTGAACGCGTAACCGTAGGGGGCGTTCGGCAGCCAGGCAGCCGAATGGAGGTAGCCGTTCGTTTCGTATGCGGTGACAAAAAAGTGCACGATGCCGTCGAGGACAGGACGGAAATTCGTGTTGTTGACCAGCGTGGATTTGAAAAAGTCGTCGCTGAACTGAGCGAGACTGTTGGTGGCGATGAACGGATTGCTCTCGTAGGGCAGGGACATCTCCAGGCGAAGGAGCGAGCCGACCCCGTTTCGGTTGTCGAAGCGGTAGGCGATGCCTTTCCACTCGCCATTGTCCTCCGTCAAAAAAGCCAGGTCCTGCAGGAAATTCGTCCGGAACGAGCCGCTGTCGAGGTTCTGGCTGGAGGCCTCGCCCCAATTGCCGGTTCCGGGGCTGGGCTGGATGAGAACGTTCGTGGTGTAAGCGATCGAGGTGGCGGCGGCTTGCTGCAGTTCCCGCGTGAGCGAGGAGAGCAACGCCCGGCCACCTTCCATTACGTCAGACTGGGTCACCCCGGCCCGGAAGGCGCGCTGGACGTGAAAGAACATCGCCAACAGTCCCACGATCATGAACGCCAGAATCGAGACGGCGACCATCAGTTCGATGAGCGAGAACCCGGCGTGTCGCGCGGAAGCGCAGCGAAGTCGGAGGGTGAGGGCGGATCGCGAGAAACGTTCCATGGCGCGTCGGGCGTTCATTGGGCGAAGAAGGTGTAGGTAACGCCGCTGACATCATCGAGGATCACGCGCCGGCTGGCGGCAGTCCGGACGGTTTGGGCCCTGACCGGCGGTTGTTCTTGCAGCGTCTTGGCCTCGTCTTCCTTGACCAACGGATAGCCGAGTGTCAGGCGGATGTCATAGAGAGAGGTGAGAGGGTAGTTAGGCCCGTCTCCGGCGGCGCGCGGGATGGTCGAATCGGTGAACGACAGGGTATTGCCGGGAGCGGGCTCGATGTTGACGCGCAGGCGGTATTTGAACGCGACCACGCGGTTGGCGGCGTCGGGTTCCTTCTCGGCCGCGGCGCCGCTAATGGCCCAGACTGAGGCGAACACCTCGGCGTTGGTGCGGGCGGGCGTGGTCAACAGTCCGATGACTTCCCAACCATTGCGGAATCCCTTGTGGGTGACCGTGGTTTCGGGGAGCCCGTTGTTGATGTTGTAGTGGACGTCAATTCGATCCACCAGAGTGGCCAGCTCGTCCATGCCCCGGGCGCCGCTCTTGATGGCGTCGAGCCAGAACGTGCCGTCCTGGTTCACGATGGTTTCCGCCCGGTTGTCGCGCTGAACCTGGAGGCCGCGTGGCAGGATGCCGACGATGGCGATCAGGGCGAAGCCGATCACCCCCAGGGCGATGGCGATCTCCGCCATGGTAAAACCGGCCTGGGAGAAACCGGCCGGAGAGGTGCGGCAGAATGGCGGCCGGGCCTGGTGACTGAGATTGCGATGAACCGAGGCGACTGAGGACTGGCAGTGGCTGACTCTCATGGGCTGATCTCCGGTTTGGCCACGCGGGTGCGCCCGGTGAGCTTGTCGATCACGATGAGGTGAAAGTTGGTGATGGAATTGTTGAAAGGCCGTTCGGTGATGTCGGCGGCTTCCCAGCGCAGGACCTTCTCGTTGTTGTCATCGCGCACCGGGAAGATGGCGCCGCGAGCGATCGGGATGTGTTCATCCTTTTGTGCGGGCAAAAATTCGTCCCCGATGGAATTCGTGTAGAGCCCGCCCGTGGGACCAAAGGCGATATAGGGCAGGGACACCGTGGCCCGTCGAGGCGACTGGAGGGAGGGGACGGGCACGAGGGTTTTGGTCCAGTCGAACGGATACACCTTGAGGTTCGCATCGCGTTCCCGGGAGTTTCCGGCATCGATGGTGGTCGGATTTCCCGTGGCATCGAACTTCCATGTGGGAAAAAAGTAGCCGTTGGGAAGGTAGCGCCAGCCGCGCAGAAAACGCGGGTGCGGATCGCCCGGTTGATCGCCAACCTGACGAACACTGTAGAGGGCGTAAGCCGTTTGCTGGCCGCGCAGCAGGACGTTCTTCTCGCCGGTGTTCAACGTGGTGAATTTGGGTTCATCCGCCGCCGCGGCCACCGGTTGGAAAACCATCAGCACCACGGTTCGATCCTTGATCGCCAGCCGGCGCGCGTAGGCGACGTCGTCAATCAGCTGCTGGCTGGCCGCGGCCAGCGCGTTGGATTTCGAGGCGCTCTTCAGCGACGGCACCGTGATGGCTGCGAGCAGTCCGATGATCGTGATGACCACCAGCAGTTCGAGCAGGGTGAAGCCGGAGCGCCGCACCAGGATGGCCTTCGCGAGCTTCATTGCCAGCCGAGGATGTTATCCTTGTTGAGGCCCTTGTCGTGGGCTGAATTTGGATCCGCCTGACCATCCGGGCCCATGGACCAGATCATGACGGAAGCATTGAGCTCCCAACTGCCGTCCGCCAATTTCGAGAGTCCCTTGCCGCCGACGGCAGGTTTGCCGTAGGTCGCATCGACACATTTGTCGTCGCTGTTGATGTCGAGCGTGATGATGTAGGGATTGCCGAACGGATCGCGATAGACGTGATCGTCAGCGCTGAGTCCCGGCGCGGTGCCGACCGACATGCGGGCATCGATGTAGGACGATTTCTTGGGGTTGCGGCCTTTGATGCCCTTGCCGCCGTTGTCGAGGATGTTGGCCGGGGCCTTGTCGATGTCGTTGACCAAAATGAACATCATCTCGCGGTTGTCCTGAACGTAGCCGGCGGTGCCGAGGCCGGCCGGGCCGTAGGTGAAATCCGCACCCGCCGCCGTTTCCTCGACCTTTTTCGATACGGGAAACCGGTTGTAGTCGCTCTCATACTGCTTGATCGAGGCGGTGAGGTTGGACATCTCCACCTTGGCGCGCGCGATCTTCGCCTTCAATTTTGCTCCGGCGACGGCCGGGAGAATCAGCCCGGCGAGAATGGCAATGATGGCGATGACGACCAGCAGTTCAATCAGCGTGAAGCCCTGCCGATATCGGCGGGAGTTCAGTCGAGGCGAAAGGGTGACGGTGGCGCGGGAGACGTTCGAGTTCATGGGATGAGAAAATGAAAATGGGTGTTGAGAAGTAACGCGGGCGGACCGGACTCGCTGGGTGCGGTGAGAATGGCGGCGTCGCCGAGGGCAACGCGCCGACTGGGCTTCGGCTTTCCGAATCTCAACCGTGTTCGTGGGAACGATTGAGTCGATCTTCGGAATCCAGGCGTCATGATGCCACTCAATCGGGATCGACCGGGCGGCGGTAAATTCTTGGCGGCGATTCATGGTCAATCCTTCCAGTTGCCGATGACATGTTTTTCAGGGCCGATGGCGATCTCGACCCAGAGATCGAACGAGCCGGGGTTGTTGGTCGGGTTGTGGCTGACGTTGTAACGCCAGGGGACGTTGCCGTAGGGGAATGTGAGCCGATACGCGCCGTTGACTTCGGAAAACTGTTTGGAGTTCAGGCCCGGCAGAAACTTCTCCGGATTGGCGTTGCTTTCCGTCCGCAGGCCGATGTTGGCAATGTCCGGCACGCCGAAGACATTGGAGACGGCACTGGGGATTCGCGTTCCGGTGAGCTCGTAATAAAGCGCGGTGTTGGTGTGCGTGGTGTCGTTGGGGTTGTCCGGCGGATAATAGCCCAGCTTGGACTTGTAATTCTCGATCGCCATGACGAGAGCGTCGCGTTCGACCTCAGCGCGCTTGAGGATTTTTGAACGGCTCGCCCGGCCGGCCAACCCGGCCACCAGCGCGGCCAGAATGCCGATGATGGCCACCACGACGAGCAGTTCGATCAGCGTGAAGGCGTGGCGGGTGGCGCGTTGCGGGTGGCGATTGGGATTGGGATTGAGATTGGGATTGAGATTGGGATTGAGATTGGGATTGCGCTGGGCGACGGCCGGTGGCGCGGGCCGACGGAGCACTGAGCACTGAGGACTGAGCACTGTCTTCACGTTCATAATCTTTGGCGGAGGGATCCTTCGCGCTCGCGCATTTCATTTTCCATGCGCTCGCTGATCCATTGTTTGATCATGCTTTGGTAATTGAGGTAGCGGGAGCGGGCGAGACGCTTGATGCGGGCGAGCATCCGTGGATCCATGCGGAGGGTGATGGTGACCGACTCCGCCAACTCCGAGCTGGCGACCGCCGCTTCCATGAGGCGCAGGTCCGGCCGGTTCTCTGCCCAGTAAGCCGCTTCGCCCTCTTCGTTGTCGAAGAGCGGAACTTCATCCCAGGTCGTAATGATGTTCATGGTGGTGAGTGTTACGAGTCCGGGTCAGGTGGTCAGGTCGACCCGACGGCTTGATTCACCTTTCGCTGGTAGAAGAACTTTTCCTCCGCCTCCAGCGTGCGGGCGTGGATGACGCGAAGGGATTTTCCGTTCGTTCGGTAGACCGAAAAAATTCCGGTGCCTCCCGCCGAGACGCCGAGATTGAAATACCGGGTCTGAGTCGAGAATCGGGAGGAGTCGGGCAGAAGCTTGACCGCAAAGGGATCCTCAAACGATTCCTCAATGTCCCGGATGGTAATTGAGCTGCTTAGATTGAACGGCGGGTTTGACCAGTCAAAATCCATGTTTGGTCAGCGGTTTTAGAGCACTTTGTCGATGCAGTGTAATCTCAATATCAATTCAATGTATGCACATTGTATTTACGCGGGAGGCGGGGAGGTGTCAAGGAACGATTTTGGGGCGGGGAGAAGGACGAAGGACCGACCAATGACCAATGACCAATGACCAATGACCAACGCTCGCGACCTTCGACGTTCGACCTTCGTCATTCGTCATTCGTCATTCGTCAGTCCTCCTTTTTGTTGGGCCTTGGACGGTCTTGGTGCTACCCGTTGGCCATGTCTGCTGAACCGCCCGATCTGCCGCGAGTTGGTCCGCCTGCTCTGATGGGGACAGACGGCCCCCTGCCGGCGGGGGATGTGGCTGACCTTCGACGGGCGAAGGAGTTGTTGGAAAATCCGGGTTTATCGGCCCGGATCGCCGGCGTGGTGGGCAAGCCGCTGGAAGAAGGGCTCAAGATGCTTCCGGCGGGTTGGCAACAAACGGTGGTTCGCGCCACCCACAAGGCGCTCGACACGGCGTTGAGCGTGGCGATCTCGTCGCTGCAGCCAAAATCGCAGCGGGTGTCGTCGGACCGCTGGCACAAGTGGATGGTGGGAGCATCGGGCGGCGTCGGAGGGGTCTTTGGGTTGGCGGCGTTGCCGGTGGAGTTGCCGATTTCCACGACCCTGATGCTTCGGTCGATCGCTGAGATTGCGCGGAGCGAAGGACATGACTTGTCGCAACCCGAGACGCAGTTGGGCTGCCTCGAGGTGTTCGCGTTGGGTGGTCCGTCGCGACGGGATGACGCGGTCGAAAGCGCCTACTGGGCGGTGCGGGCTGGAATGGCCAAGGCCATTTCGGAAGCGGTGCGATACCTGGGCCAACGGGGTGTGATCGAGCACACGGCGCCGGCGATGGTTCGGTTCATCTCGGCGGTGGCGGCACGTTTTGGAGTGGTGATTTCCGAGGAAATTGCGGCCAAGGCGGTGCCGGTGGTGGGGGCGGCGGCCGGAGCGGCGATAAACGTCCTGTTCATTGATCACTTCCAGGCCATGGCCCGGGGCCATTTCATCGTGAAGCGGTTGGAGGCGAAGCACGGAGTCGATCGGGTGCGGGCGGTGTATGAATCGATCGCCATCCGGACCGCACAGCGCACCTAGCCAGTGGAGTTAGTGCGGTGTCCCAAAGGTAAATCCCCCAACCATCGGTTGGTTGCGCTCCGCGGCGGGCTGTCGACCGAACAAATCCGGGTGTTCGCTTCGAACCTTTCTATCCTTCAATTGGCGTTTTCTTCTTCGGACGTTCTGGAGCGGGGGTGAAGCTTGCGGAGCGCGTCGCGGACGCGCGCGGCTTTTTCGTAGTCCTCGCGGTGAACGGCCTCGTGCAGATCCTTTTCCAGCTGCTCTCGTTTCGTGAGCGGGCGTTTTTGTTCGACTTCACCCATCCAATGTTCGAGGCCGGAGATCTCGGCGCTCTGGGCCATGAGATCCTGGCGACCGTGCGCCTCGTAGAATTCACGGAGGCGGGCGATGCCCTCGGAGATTTCCTTGAGGGCGGGCCCGTATTCCTCGGTTTCGAGAAACTGTGATGCCACGGCCCGGGTGTGGATCATGAGAACCTGCGGGGTGAATTGCAGGACCGCCCAGGCGAGTTCCTCGGTCTCGGCATATTCGGCCACGAACTGGAACACCTTCAGGTTTCGATCGGTGTCGCGCAGCACCTCCGGAAGGTCCTCGAGTTGCAGCAGGCAGACGTAGCGATGGTGATATTGGAACGCCTCCATCTGCAGCCGGCTTACGTCCTCGGACTTCAAGACAAACGTCTCGTCGTCGCCATCGTGACTCAACCGGTGCTGCTCAAGTTTGGCCAGGTAGAAGTCGAACAGGCTGGGATGTCCGAATGGACGTTTTCCGTCCGGACGTCCCTGGGCGTTCATTTGCAGCAGGCCCAAGTCGAGGCGCAGCTGAATCTTTTCCTGGCCATCCTTGCCGACGAATTTCCTCACCGTGACCTGGCCCGGAGCGAAGTCCCAATGCTCGAGCAGGTGGGAGATGTCAAAATTCATGGCCGCAGTATGGAGGGGGCGGGGGCGCAAGTCAACGCGGCGGAGGGGCCGGACCGGGGCACGGCAGGTGCATCAAGCTCGCAAACAGGGTGCTGGCATTGATGATGATCGCTGTTCCGTCCGAGCCGAATCGTGATCGACGAGTAGCTGGACCAATATGTCTATCTTTTACCAGCCATCTTTTACCCAATACCCAATCCATGGGCCACGGACGTCGGAACCCCAAGTTCTGGTCCTTCGTGTGCGCGCCGGTTCGATCGCTACCAACCGTCGGAAGATGCCGCTTTTTTGGTAAAAGATGGGGGGGAAGATAGGCTTTAACCGTGCCTGGCTTGTTTTTCCGAGCGGGCTTGATGCAGCCCTGGGGGCACGGGTGTGATCAAAAGCGGGTGAAGGCAGGGCTGACGTTCCGCGAGAATGCGGACGCTATGCACCGGGTTTGGCCGGGCCGGGCTTAATTTTGAGCGCCGCGCCAGCGCTTGCGTGCTCCATCCAAAGCGGTGCTGCGCCCCGTACTCCACGACGCTGGCGCGACAGCCTGGCGCCCGCGGACACGCGGAGCGTCACGGAGGGCGGCGGGCACCGCCGCTGTCGCTTTAAACCCATCGCCGGCCCGGCGAGGCGCGGCCGGGGGGACTGCCATTTGACCAGCCGCCGAGCAAGGTCCGGTCGGCCCGGCTTACGGTGCGCTTCGGACGCGGAAGAACTCTCGGCCGTTGGTGCGGACGAGGCTGGGGATCTCGAGAAAAGAGGTGTTGGTCAGCGACAGCGTTTGCAGCAGTCGCCAAGCGTTAGGCGTGCTGACATTGGTCGAGGACTCGAGAACATAGGTTGCTCCGCTGCGGCCGTAGAGCATGAACGGCTCCTGGAGGCCGGAGATCTCAAGACGCGGATTGGCCGGACTGAATTCCATCGCCCGGTAAAGGGTGGTGGACGCGGAGCGCCAGACGAGATCGCGGACGGTCTGCAGCATCGGGACGTGGACATAAGGCTGCCACAAGTTGGTCCCGGAGCTGAGCCCGTTGAAGGTTTGAAGCTCATAAGCGCGGCCCGGTCGTCCGTAGAGCGTGAGCTGATGTTCGCCGGCGGGCGCGGGCAGTGCCTCCAGCACGGGTTCTTCGCCCAGCAGAATGACCTGCCCGGAGACGCTGCCAGGATTAATGGACGGGACGCCGTCGGCGCGGCGTAGTTCCAAGTTGGTGATGACGAGCGGAACGATGAGCGATTGGCCGACGGGCGGCGCAGTAAAACGCAGGAAGGCGAGGGTTTTTTCACCTTGCAACGTCTGGCCGGCGGCGAGGGTAAACGTGATTTGTGATCGACCGGCCGATTGCGGCAGGAGGGTTGACGAGGCCAGTTCGGTGGCGAAAGGCTGGAGCGTGAGGTTGGAGAGTCCGGCGACGGGTTGTTCCAGGGTGAAGCGCACGTTGGTTAGGCTGACGCTGGAACTCAACTGGACCGGGACCGTTCCGGCCTGGCCGCGCAGGACGTGGGTGCGGCCCAGGGAGACGGACAAGACCGCTTTGGGCGCGGCATCGTGCACGACCAGCGTGCCGCTGTAGTTCGACATCAGGTTGCCGGACAGGTCGGAAATTCCCCTCAGCGAAACCGTGTGCGTGCCCTGGGCCAGGGGACGACTCAGAACGAAACGGAAGAGATTTGAGGAGACCTGCGTAACGCTGCTGGAGATGCCTCCGCCTGGCCCGGTGATCGTGAGGTCTCCGGGCTGGGCCGAGGCGCCGCTCATCGCTTCCGAGAACGTGGCTTCGAGGACGGTGGCCGGATTGGTGATGGGCGAGCTCGGGCGAAAGGCGATGACTTCGGGGATGCGCTTGTCGAGGTTGAACAGGACGGTGTAAGCCGCGGGCATGGGCAAGCCGTTGAGCGCGTCGATGCCGGGACCAATCGTCACCGCGTAGGCGCCTTCAGCGGAGAGAGTGGGGACTCGCAAGACAAATGAACGTCCGTCGAACGGTTCCGCCGGGGCGATGGTCCAACCCGTTCGGGAGATCGAACCGCTGGGGCCGACCATGCTGAGGTCGGCCACGGTGAACGTGTTGGTGCGGATCGGCTGGCTGAAACGGAGACTGAGGCGGCTGATATTGGTGGTCACGCGTCCTTGCGGAGCGAAGCTCGTGATTCCCAAGCCCAGCTGCGAACATCGTCCGGCGGCTCCAGCCAAGTAGGTGCCGGCGATCTCGACGCCATTTAACGCGCGGTTGTGAATGGTGGCTTCGTCCACGAGCCCGGCAAAATTCTCGGCGCTGCCGTTGTAGGTGGCTGCTCCAATGCGGGGGCCAGGCGCCGGGGTGTAACCTGCCTCGCTGGGGGCGGCCCCGACCAAGGCGCCATTGAGATAAAAGGCGACGCTGACTCCGTCGCAGGTCGCGGCCAGGTGATACCAAGTATTGGTCCGGGCGGGCGCGGGGTCGGTGATCCGCGCGGGAATGCCGCCGGGGGGACGGAAGGAGAGTCCAAGATAGCCGTCGAGGGAGGTGATCGCCCAGTCACGATTCTCCGCCAAGCCCCCAAAGATGGCGCGGCGACCGGGCTGGATTGAGTTCAGGCGGACCCAGGCTTGCAGGGTCCATTGGGGACCGGGCGTCCAGTTTCCCAGCGTGACATGGTCGTTCACGCCGTCGAGCGCGAAGCCGGACCCCACGAGGGCCGGTGCAAAGTTCGCCCCGTTGATCAGTGCGCCCGGATAGGTTCCGGTCTGATCGGCGGTGTTGCCGTCCCCGCGCCACCAGGCGATGAGGCCGTCGGCGAGGCAGTTGTCCGTGACCCGCAGGCGGGCGCGGCTGGCGCCATAGTCGACCGTCCAGGCGCCGTCGATCGAGAGCGCGGGTGTGATGAGCGAAGGGAAGCTGCCGCTCAGATTGTTGCCCGTCACGAGATCGAAGGCGTCGCCGTGTGCGGGATTGAAGCCCGGCCCCAACTCGAGGCGCAGCATGGCGGCGTGCGCGTACGCGCCCAGCACCTGGACCACCCCGTAGTCGGATTCGCTCACCAGTCCACGCAGCGGAAAATGCCATTCTCCGGGAGTCTGCGGCGGTCCATCAAAAATGAGCCGACCGGAGGTCAAGCTGATCCGCCCCTGGTTGTTCATCGTGAATGAATCAATCGATGACTGGTTGGTGCCGGTTTTGAGGAGGGTTCCGAAGTTGTTGAAGGTTCCCCAAGGGCCCGTGCCAATGGTGGAAAGTGCCTGGCCGCTGCCGCGCAGTTGCCACTGTCCGTAGTTGTAAACCTGCGCGCCGTGGCCGGCATAGAATGGGGAGCCGCCTGACCAGATCACCGTGCCGCGATTGGTTAGGACCGCAAAATTCTCGGGTGTCTCGCTGTAGAGCCAGGGGTAATCCTCGCCGCTGAACTCCAGTTGCGCCCCCGGGTTGATGGTGAGCGTCCCAAAGACTCGTCCGGTGCGCCACCGGAGCGGCACAGGTCCGCTGAAGGCGCCGGCGCCAAAGATATACGGGCCGGCCCATTCCATGGGGCCGTTGAGCGTGGTGGTGCCGTCGAGGGTGCAGACTCCAAGCCCGACCACAACCCGGCCCGGCCCGGATACTTCGCCTCCGTCCTCCCAGGAAGAACTGTCGTCGAGTTGGAGCGTCCCGGATGCGACTTGCACGCGCCCGTGGTTGCGCACGTTGACCTTTCGAAAGCTGTTCGTGCCGGTGCCGCCCGTCTTCGCCAGGGTCCCATGGTTGTGAAACCCGGCCCAGTTTCCCACTTCGCCATGACGCATGGCGACGCCATCAGCGGCCAGGCGCCACTCGCCATCGTTGAAGATCTGGCTGCCATACGAAACGAAGAGGGATTCGCCGCCGAACCAGGTGACCACGCCGGAATTGTAGAGCACGGCCGGGGCATGGTTGGAGAGGGAGGTGATGCGCATGAAGGTGCCGCCGCGCAGGTTCATCCCGCCGTTCGTCGCCACCGTAAAGTTTCCGCCGATCCGGCCGGCCGACCACTCCAGAGGGACTGGCCCGGCGATCGATCCCGTGCCCACCACGAGAAGGCTGTCGCCTTCCCACTCGAAGGTGCCGTTAAGGGTGAGGCGCCCGTTCATCACGGTCAGCCCATTCATCACCTGCACCTTGCCCGTGCCCGCCCCGATCTGGCCACCCGCGAGCCAGTCCGTCCGAACGTTCAGAAAGCGCATGACGCCGGTTGTCGCAGACACGGCCGCTTCGTTGACGAAGCCAATGCCCTCGAACTGAGTGGTGCCTCCGCCGGCGGTCTTGATCAGGGTGCCTTGGTTGAGAAAATTCGCCCCGCCCGTGCCGCCGCTCGAGTCAATCGCCACCCCGTCCGCGGCCAGTTCCCAGCGTCCGCGATTGACGATCTGCGATCGATTGTAGGCGATGAGCCGTTCGCCGCCCAGCCACACCACGGTGCCAGCATTGGTGAACCCGGCCTCCGCCTTGTCATCTCCCGACGCCAGGCGCATGGAGGAACCGCCCCGCAGGATCGTGCGACCGCCGGGCGCAACCGAGACGTCGCCCCGAATGCGTCCGCCCGTCCAATCCAGCAGCCCCCGGATCTCGAGCAGGCCCGCTCCTTCCACCGCGTGGCTGTCGCCGTTCGGCAGGAGCAATTCACCCCGGGCTCGCACCACGCTGAACGTGCCAAGCGACAGGCTGGCGTTCGTGGCCAGCACGAGGCGGACGGTGGCTGCTCCCGACTCCGAACCAAGGGTCAGGCTGGCCACCTCGGCCGGAACATCCAGCGTAATCGTGGCGTTGGTCGTCGCCGTCAGCGTCACGTGATCCGTGTTCAGCGGGGCCCGTGCCGGGTTCCAGTTGAGCGGATTGCTCCAGCGTTGGTCGATGGTTCCCAGCCATGAAATGGTTGGAGCGGGCGGTTCCTCTCCGTGAACACCGTGGCCCGCCAAGGCCGCCAAAACCAGCGCCGTCATCCATCCGACCACCCCGTTCTTCATAGAGTAAAACACCAGTACATCTAGTTACCCGACTTTCCCGCAGTGGAATCAAGACGCGGATTCTAGGCGCGAGAAGAGCAAAGGAAAGGATCGATTTCGGTGTTTTTGTCGTCGGTCGTCGGGGCGACGATTCCGGCAGCTCCGTTTCATCTGCGAAAATCTGCGTGCATCGGCGGTCACGATCCGAAGGCGGACGATCCGGGTGACGGTTATCGTTGGTTCCACCGCAGATGGACGCGGATGGACGCAGATAAAGGGCCGAAGAACGGATGGGGCAGGCGATTCCGGCAACGCTTCCACCAATCGAAGAAAATGTTCCTATTTGGCCCGCGGTTCAACGCCGAGCAGGTGGCGCACGAAGAAGTCGGCGCGACGACGTTTGCCGTAGGGCGACTCGGCCGAGCCGTGGCCGCCTCCCGGAATCACCACGAGATCAAAATCCTTGTCGGCTTTGATCAAGGCATTGGCCACTTGCATCGTTGAGGCGGGGTCGACATTGCGGTCGAGTTCCCCAACGACGAGCATGAGCTTGCCTTGCAGCCGGTGAGCTTGGGTGACGTTCGACTGTTCCTCGTAATGCTTGCCGATCGGCCAGCCCATCCACTGTTCGTTCCACCAGATCTTGTCCATCCGATTGTCGTGGCAGCCGCAGTCGGATACGGCCGCACGATAGAAGTCTCCGTGGGCCAGCATCGCACGGGTCGAGTTCTGCCCACCGGCGCTGCCGCCGTAGATGCCGACCTTGCTGAGGTCGAGGTGGGAATACTTCGCGCCGGCGGCTTTCATCCAGGCGATGCGATCGGGAAACCCGCCGTCGCCAATATTCTGCCAGCACACATCATGAAACTTCTTCGAGCGATTGCTGGTGCCCATGCCGTCGATTTGCACGACGACAAAGCCGAGTTCGGCCATTTCCTGCACGGATCCACCTTGCAACGGCGAGAAGCGTTTCGGCACATGGGAATCATGCGGGCCCGCGTAGATGTATTCGATGACAGGGTACTTCTTCGCGGGATCGAAGTTCGTGGGTCGATAGATGATGCCGAAAATGTCGGTGCTGCCGTCGCGGCCCTTGGCCACGAAACGTTCGGGCCGTTGCCACCCGGTCTTCTCCAGATCGTCGAGGCTTCCACGCTCCAACTCGAGCAACAGCTTGCCGTCGTCGGCGCGGCGAATTTCGTGCACTGGCGCGAGGTCAACCCGCGAATAGGTGTCGATGAATGTCTTTCGATCGGGCGCCCATTGGACCGCGTGATTGCCGTCGCCGTCCGTGAGGACAACGAGCCCGGTGCCGTCGAGGTTCACACGGCAAAAATGCACGTGATACGGATCTTCGTTGGGCCGCATTCCACTGGCGCGGAACCAAACCTGCCGAGCTTTTTCGTCGACGCGATCAACTCCGCGCACGACCCAATCGCCTTTGGTGACGGCGTTCTTCAACTGGCCACTGGTGGCGTCGTAAAGATACAGATGATTCCACCCGCTGCGTTCCGACATCCAGATGAGTTCCTTCGTTTCATCCAGCCAGGACAGGTATTGCTTGCCGGAATAGTGGACAAACGTTTCGGCGCGTTCGTCGACGAGGACGCGAGCAGCTCCGGATTGAGCGTCAACGGCGATGACGCGAAGCACCTGATGACCGCGTTGGTTGTAGACAAAAGTGAAGCGCGACGAATCCTTTTCCCAGCGCAGGTCCATGCCGCCGGATTCGGTGAACGGGTTCGGGAAAAGTGATTCGTCGATGGAGATGGCTTTGTTGGCAGCGACATCAAACAGGACCGGGTGCGGGTGCGGGAGTTTGTCGCCGGGCTTGTAGTAGTCGTAGGACTGAAGCTTGGGCTGGATCTGATCCGGCGGCGAGGACTCGACCATGTAAACTTTGTGCTCGGCGCCAGCGCTGACGCGGATGCCGACCAAGTGCCTGGAATCGGGGGACCAGGAGAGGCG
The DNA here is from genome assembly GCA_044230345.1 of Limisphaerales bacterium. Lineage (GTDB taxonomy): Bacteria > Verrucomicrobiota > Verrucomicrobiia > Limisphaerales > JADJPG01 > JBGARF01. The sequence continues at coordinate 19,961 of JBGARF010000047.1, read as the reverse complement.
GTCGCTGTAGGCGTCACCGAGTCCGCCGTCAAAGCTGAGGGCGGATTCTTTCCCGGTGGCTTTGTTCCGGACGAACACATTGTGATCGCGGATGAAGGCGATCCATTTGCCATCGGGAGACTGGCCCCGGGTGGATTCGGCGGCATCGCCGGGCCCGCGACCGGTGCCCGTTCCGCGCCGGCGGGCGGTGCGGTCGTCGCGTCGTTCCTCGCCGATGACGGCGGTGGAGGTGAGTTCGGTGGCGGTGTAGCGGCCGAGCTCGCGATCGCTGTCGCGGAGTTTTACGAGCCAGACATGCCCCGCAAAAGTGTGTTGCGCCTTGCGTTCGCCGGCCCCGAGGCGGCCGTAGGCTTGCTCCTTGCCATCGGTGTCGACCCAAAACAGCTCGACGCCGCCCATGGTGCGGTTCTCGAAGATAAGCGTCGTTTCGGCGCCGGTGCGTCGGCTGGCGCGCGCATTCGGGTCGGGGGCGAGGGTGGAAACGGCGTTGGTCGCCGCCTTAAGCTCGTAGGTCTGCAGGTCGCAACTCCACGCCTTGCCGCCGATGCGAATGGTTAGGCGGCCCGAAGCCGGATCGACGGACAGGTCATCGATGGCCAGGCGGTCGGGCGTGGCGTCGTTGATTCCAGCCGCCTTGAGCGCTTCCGCGAGGCGCGCATGATCGAAGGCGGGTTTGCGTTCGGGTTTGGCGGGGTCGACGAGGATAAATTGGTGGCTGCCGTTCGGGAGTTCACTTCGATACCAGAAGCGCGAATCGTTGGTCAGCCAGCGGGGCTCGAGCCGGCGATTGAGCACCTTGTTCTCCGTCAGCTTGCGCAGGTTGGCCGCGCGTTCAAAGTCGGCGCGCGTGCCTTGGGCGAGGGCGGCAGGAAGCGGGAAGAAAAAGGCTGCGAGCACCAAGACGGCGAATCCGTTCCGCCGCGACAGTCCTCGAACCATGTCCAATGCCCAACGAGCAACGAGCAATGAGCAATGCCCAATCGAGGAGGAGAAGTTCGCGGAAGGAGCGGGAAGTGTCAGCGGATTCGCCCTCACCCCAGCCCTCTCCCTCCGCCTTCGCCGCGCTTCGGCGTGACAAGCCGGGGAGAGGGGGAACTTCAGCGGCGGCGAGGTGATTCGATCGGGCGCCGAAACGAAAGACGACGGCTGCGGCCTGGTTCCAGCTTTACTTTGTTTACGCATAACGATCGGGGTTGAGCAGCCGCAGGTCGAGGGACGGTTTTTCGCCGCTGAGCAGTTCGCTCATCAGCTTGCCGGTGATCGGGCCAAGGCTGAGGCCCATCATGGCGTGACCGGTGGCGAGGGACAGATTCTGGAACTTCGACGTTCGGCCGAGGTAGGGCAGGCCATCCGGGGAACAGGGACGCAAACCGCGCCACGGTTTGATCCCCGAAAAATCGTCCGGGGCGAACTTCGGATAATACTTGGGCACACTCTTGATGATGCCTTGGACTCGGACTGGGTTGATGTCTTCGTTGAGGCCTGCGATCTCCATTGTGCCGCCGACACGCAGCGTACTGCCCATCGGCGTCACGGCGACGCGGGCTTCGGTGAAGATGGAGCAGACGCGCGGCAATTCGCGGGGCTTGGTCAGGGTCAGGCTGTAGCCTTTGCCTGCTTGCATGGGGATGTTGAGCCCGAGCTGACGGCCGATGACCGGTGACCACGAACCGCCGCAGAGCACGAGTTCATCAAAGGTGAACTCGGTCTGGCCGGCCTGGACCGCGGCGATGCGGTGCGGTTCGGTCCGGAGATTTTCCACCTCGACGTTCCAGACAAACTTCACCCCGAGCTGATCGCATTGCTGCTTGAGCCCGGCCATGAACCGTTGCGGGGCGAGGTGACAGTCCTTGGGGAAATAGACGCCGCCGGCGACGTCCATGGTGACATCGGGATCGAGCTGGGCGAGGCCTTTGGCGTTGAGCACTTCGGCCGGAACGCCGAGGGCGTTGGCTTGGGCGGCGAACTTCGCCTCGTCGTCGAGTGAGTGCTGGGTTTTACAAAGCATGACCAGGCCCTTTTGCACGAGGCCGAAGTCATTGTTTGGGAGGGCAGCCAGTTCCTCGAAGCAGGCGCGGCTGGCAAAGCTCAGGTCGCGGATGAGCGGGGCGCTTCGCTGCACGTGGGCCGGCGTGGCGGCGCGCCAGAATTTCCAGGCCCAGCCGAGCAGTTCCGCGTCCAGGCGGGGCTTGATGTAAAACGGGGACTCCGGGTTCCACATCCATTTGAGCCCAAGCGCCACCATGCCGGGAGCGGCCAGCGGGACGAAGTGACTGGGCACGATCATCCCGGCGTTGCCGAACGAACAGCCGTCGCGCTGTTCCGGATTGCGATCCAGCACCGTGACGCGATGCCCGCGCCGGGCGCAGTAATACGCGGTGGACAAGCCGATGACGCCGCCGCCAATGACTAAAACGCGTTGCTCAGACATGAGGGGGAGGGTTTAACCACGGAGCACCAGGAAGACACGAAAAAATGACGGGAACAGAGGTGCATTCGGGTGCGGTTGAACCGCAGATTCACGCCGATGAACGCAGATGGGGAGGATCGAGATTGAACTCGGATCTGCGATGACCCGTGGACAACCACTTGGGCTGGCACGCTGGATAAAAGTCACGCCTTTATCTGCGTTCATCTGAGTCCATCTGCGGTCGACTCGAGCCTTCATCGAATGCCGTGGCAGAACGGGTCTTTGTCGTCGAGCAGCAGGGTGGCTTCGGCGTTGACGTAGGCGGTGCCCGTGATGACCGGTGCGATCTCGCCTTTGGCTCGATCAATCCAGCGGTAGCGCCCGGTGAAGGTGCTGCCAAGAATGCTTTCCTGGATCCACGCGTGGCCTTCGGCGAGTTTTCCATCGGCGGCCAGGCAGGCCAGCTTTGCGCTGGTGCCGGTGCCGCAGGGCGAACGATCGTAAGCCTTGCCGGGACAAAGCACGAAATTTCGCGAATGGCCCCCGCGCGTCTGGGGCGGGCCGAACAGCTCGACGTGGTCCACTTCGGGATAGCCCTGCGCATTGACCGCCTGGCGGATGCGCCAGGACAGGTCGGTCAAACGTTCCACGTTGCCCAGCTCGAGCTTCTCGCCGTGGTCACTGACGAGGAAGAACCAGTTGCCGCCCCAGGCGACGTCGCCCTTAATCGGCCCGGCGCCCGGGACATTGATGGTGGCATCCTTGATCTTGCGATGGCTCGGGACATTGGCGACCGAGACGGAGCCGTCATCGTGGAGCGTGGCGGTAACCACGCCGACGCAGGTTTCGATGCGGTGTTCGCCGGGGCGGATGCGACCCAGGTGAGCGAGGGTGACGCCGAGTCCGATCGTGCCGTGGCCGCACATCTGGAGGGGGCCGACGTTGTTGAAGAAAATCACGCCAGCCACGCAAGACTTGTCGGCGGGTGGAACGAGCAGGGCGCCGACCAGGACGTCCGAACCGCGGGGTTCATTGACCACGGCGGAGCGGAAGCTGTCGTGCTGATCTCGGAAGACTTTGAGCTGCTCGGCGACCGAGCCGGAGCCGAGATCGGGTCCGCCGGCGATGACGATGCGGGTGGGTTCGCCGCCGGTGTGGGAGTCGATGATCTGGATGCGTTTCATAATTAGTCAAACCGCATGCGGAATTCCAACGTGCGAGCGAACTCCAGCAACGCCTCGGCATTGCCGCGGGCGTCGTCGACCGGATGATGCGTGTGCCGGGTTTTGCGAAGATGCTTGAAACTTTGATCAGCGTCGCGCACCGCGCCTTTGTAAAGCGATCCGAGATTCATGGAGGAAAAGCCAAACGGATTCGTGCCTGTGAAGTGATGGAAATACCAGTTGATGAACTGCCAGTCGAACCCGTTGTTGTCGGCCACAAAGATCGGGCGTCCTTTCGAGAGCGCCGACACCCAGGTGGCAAACCGCCTCATCGCGTCCGTTGGTTCGGGAAAGGCCAGCGTCTGTTCGCGGGTAAAGCCGGAAACGGCCAGAGCATCGGGCACCCATTGCTCGGAGATGGGTCGCAACTGGCCGTAGAAGTTCTCGCTCAAATCCCCGCGCACCACGACAGCCCCAAAGCAAATCATGGAGTAGTCCCCCGGGATCGGGCCGTCCGCTTCCACGTCGACCATGATGTAGCTCAAGCGAGTCGATGGGGTTCAGTTCAGCCGCACCGCTCTTTGAATGCGGATAGCGGGCTTCAACGTTTGCCCGTCGGCGCGCGACTGCTGGATGTTGCGGACCACGTCCATGCCCTTGGTCACCTGGCCGAAGGCGGCGAAGCCCTGGCCGTCCGGGTTTCTTTTGCCGCCGAAGTCGAGCTCCGGCTGCGGGCCGATGCAGATGAATACTTCGTCCTGCGCGCTGTCCGGAACGTCGCGTGCCATCGAGAGCGTGCCGTCGATATGTTTCAGCCCGGTGTCCCGCGTTCGTTCGATCGGAATGGCCGGGAGGAATTCGTTTTTCTTGGCGGTGTTGGCCGCGGCTTGAATGACCTCGATTTTGACCGGGCTGGCCGGTTGATTCTGCAGCGTGACCGTTCGATGGAACTCGCCATCGGAATAGAGCCCTTCGTGCACATAGTGGAGAAAATTCGTGACGGTGATGGGCGCGGCGGTGCGGTTGAGTTCGACCTCGATGTCGCCGATCGCGGTTTGGATGAGCACGCGGGGCCGTTCGGGGACGGGTTCGCGTCGCCAGCGGAAGGTCGGCGATTGAGCGGGGTTGAAGCCGGCGAGGTGCGCTCGTTCGGAGGCGGGTCGATCCATGGGCTTGTAGTAGCGCCAGGATCCTTCGCCAAAAACTTCCCGGCAAAGACCGGCCAGCGCGGGATCATACTCCTTAAGTTCGATCCGGGTATTGACGTGATTGTGCAGCGCATCGTTCTCGCGATTGTTGTCGAACCACGATTGAACGCCTTCGGCCCAGTATTCGGACGGGTTGGTGTAGGCGTAGGTGCCCTTCCAGAGATTGCGGTTCGTTGCGGAACGGTGGGCTTCGTTCAGGCGGCGGTCGAACGTGGGATCGATCGTACTCATGCCCATCTCGTGAATGGCGTGGGCGAATTCGTGGATGCAGATGTTTTCCGTGGAGTAGGGATCGCGCGGGTAGCAGAGGAGATTCTCCTCCGCGCAGCTGACCGCGGGCGCGTCGGGCGTGGCGCCGAGACCGCGGGCGCGGCGATCCCAGAACACGCGTGACTTCAGGTGGCGATGCTCGGGGATGTCGGTGGTGTATTCGTTGTGCGCCATGACGGCGAGGCGGGTCTTGTTGCTGGCCATCGCCGTCAGGATTTCCGGGCGGCTGGTGAGCATTTGTTCGACGATCCAGGCGGCTTCGCGCAGGGCGAAGTCGGTGACGTTGCTGGAACCGACCACGGGGAGACCATGGGCCGAGACAAACTTCTGGTAGAAGGCGTCGAGCTTGAACTCGGCGCGCAGGGCAGGGGGGACGGGCGTGGGCTGGGGAACAAGCGGCGTGGGAGCGGCGGAGCTGGCGCAAAGGGAGAGAATGGCTGCGCCGAGTGACAGGATGGCGGATCGCGAAGCGGTTGGACTCGGGTTCATAACTTTATTCGACGCCGGCCATCAGCCGGCGGATGGGTTTTGCGCAAAGGAGAAGCACGAAGCCAACGGCGCTGGCGAAGAGCGCAACGTGCAGGAAGCTGCCGGGCATGGCGGCCGCCTGATCGCCGCTGACCTGGCCGGCAAACAGCCCGGCCAACAAGTTGCCGAGCGAAGTGGCCAGAAACCATACGCCCATCATTTGGCCGACGAGCCGGGGCGGGGACAGCTTGGTGACCGAGCTGAGCCCGACGGGGCTGACGAACAGTTCGCCCCAGACGTGGAGCAGGTAAGTCACGATGAGCCAGGTGGGCCAGACCGTGCCGGCGTGCAGGGCGCGTTGGGCTCCGGCAGCGACGACGACAAATCCCAGCGCGAGCAGGACGAGGCCCCAGCCGAACTTGGCGGGCAACGACGGAGCCAAGCCGCGCCGGGCGAGCGTGACCCACAGCGCGGCGACGATGGGCGCGAAGGTGATGACAAAGAAGGGCGGGACCGCCTGAAACCAGCCGGCCGGGAGGCTCAGGCCGATCGCATCGATGGACCGGGCCGTGTAGCGCTCGGCGAACAAGTTGAGGGACGAGCCGGCTTGTTCATAGCCGGCCCAGAACAGGGCGGAGGCGACAAACAGAATCCCGATGACCGCCACGCGACGCGCCTCGATGGCGTTGAGATTTCCCAACGCGTAGACGCCGATGAAGTAGAGGACGGCGAGGCTGGCGATGACCACGGCGGCGCCGCGGGCCAGCCCGATCGGATTGATAACGAGCACTCCAGCCAGGGCGAGCGCGACGACCAAGGCGAGCGCGCTGGCGGCTCCCACGACGATGGTCCAATCCCGACGGGCGGTGGGTTGAACGGCGGGAGGGCTGCCGGCGCCGTTGAGCCAAGGTCGGGTGGCCCCGAACTGGATCAGGCCGGCCACCATGCCGAGGCCCGCCGCGGCGAAACCGTAGTGCCAGTTAACCTTCTCCCCGAGCCCGCTGCAGATGAGCGGCCCGATGAACGCGCCGAGGTTGATGCCCATGTAGAAGATGGTGAAGCCGGCATCGCGTCGCGCGCCGCCTTCCGGATACAGCTGGCCAACGAGCGCGCTGATGTTCGGCTTGAGCAATCCGGTGCCGGTCACGATCAAGATCAGCCCGAGAAAAAAAGTTTCTCCCCGGGGAAAGGCGAGTGTGAAATGTCCCAGCGCGATGAGCGTGCCGCCCGCCCACACGGCCCGTTGCGCCCCAAGCAATCGATCGGCAATCCAACCGCCGGGCAGCGCGGCCAGGTAGACTCCCGCCGTGTAGAGGCCGTAGATCGCAGACGCCGTTTTGTCGTCGAGCCCGAGCCCGCCTTTCTGCACCTGGTCGACCATGAACAGCATCAGCAGGGCGCGCATGCCGTAATAGCTGAGCCGTTCCCACATCTCGGTGAAGAAGAGGGTGTAAAGCCCGCGGGGATGGGATTGAGCGCCAGGTTCCGGATTCACGGGCGGGCCTCCTTCGTACGCGGGTTGGCCAAAAAATATAGGTGCCCATCCTCGCCGCCACCGACGAAGTCCGGGATGCCATCAGCGTTCCAATCGACCGTGGTCGGGCTGACGTCGTGCGCCTCAATGTTGTCGGCGGCGATCGGTCCTTCATTCTTGAACCGCCATTGGCCGTTGGTGTGTGCCGTCTGCCGGAGGAAATCCGCATTCTTGGAATTTACGAGCAGGTCGAGTCGGCCGTCGCCGTCCCAGTCGACGACGCAAAGCTTGCGGCGTCCGCTTTTTCCGCCGGCGCCCGCGTTCAGTCGGAGAGGCGCGCCCGCTTCATCGCAAAGCACACGGCGAGGCGGTTGAAGTTCGAGCCGGCCGTCGCGTTTAGTCCTTTCCCAAAAGGCGAGAAAGCCCTCGTGGTCGAGCATGACGAGATCGACGAGGCCGTCCCGGTTCCAGTCCACGGCGACGGGCGTGGTACGCCATTGAGTGACGAGCTCCCGCCCACGGGGTTCCCACCAGTTCCAGGCAGGCTTGGGCGCCGGGCCGGTCCAGGCCACTTCCATGGGCTGCGCCGCAGCGAGGCGGGGCTGTCGTCGAGTGCCAACGTTGCGATACCAAACCACCCGGCCCCAGATGGAATTCGCGATGATATCAGGGAGGCCGTCTCCATCCCAGTCCGCCACGGTCTGGGTGGTGTAACCCCACTTGGCTTCGATGGGGCCCTGGATGGATCCATTGGTCCCGGCCATGATTCGGATGACCGCCCCGCCGGCCTCCAGTTTTCGCGGGGCCGCGAACTTCGGACGAGCAACGCCCGAGCCGCTGAGATTCTCGATGAAACCGATGTAGCCCGCGGTGTTGCCCGCGATGAAATCCAGGTCGCCGTCGCCGTCCCAATCGAAGCCGCAAGGCGTGACCAACGCGCCGAATTTCACCTCGGCTGCTTCCTGCTGGATGTATCGGGGGGGAAGAAACTGCGGCATCCCATCGTCGACCTGACCTGTGTTTTCCATCAACGCCACGCGGCCATCCTCGTCGCCGACGATCACGTCAACGTCGCTGTCACCATCCCAGTCGATTGCATGGGGCACGGGCATCTCGAGTTCGACCGTAATGGGCCGGCCGCGGTGGGCGAGGCGTCGGCCAGCGTTGTAAACGGGAGCGGTGCGGGAGCCGATGTTTTGAAAGTAAGTGAACCCGTCGAGGAACTCGCCACAGAGCAGGTCCAGATCGCCGTCGCCATCGAAGTCCGCAAACATCTGCCCGGGGCGCCCGGCGACGTCGACCGGCTGGCCTTGGGCCAGGATGGGCCGCGGCGCGCTGAGTTGTGGCGCCGAGTCAGTGCCTTCGTTGCGCAACCAAAGCAGACGCGCGTGCAGCGGCGCTCCAGTCCAAGTTCCAGCGCGATTATAGCCCTTCCACCACTCGTTCTGGTCGAACCAGCCGAACGCCGACCAGTCCCCGTGCCCGGCGATCAGGTCGTGTGCGCCATCGCCGTCGAAGTCGACCCAACGCCAGAAGTGATCGCGTGAATGTTTAATCGGAACGGCGGCCGGCTGATCAAACCACGAACGACGCGTGGTCCAATCTCCATCGCGAAACCCCGTTAGCTCGTGGCGTCCAGCCATCAGACGGGGCTGAGAGCTGATCGTCGACAGCGTCATGTCGGGCGCCGCAGGGCCGAGGCGTCGGGCAGGTTTGAACACGGGGAATTTTACGCCTCGTCCTGCCGCGTTCTCGAAAAAGTAAACCCCGTTGTAAGGCTTGTCGGGACAGGCGACGAGCAGGTCCAGATCGCCATCGCCGTCCCAATCCAACGGCATGGGCCAGGCCCAAAGCCCAACGCCGAGGTCGACGATCAGCCCGGGATTTTGGTGCGTGAGCCGCTCAAGGTGGATCGGGGCAGCGTTGAGGAGCGGGGACATTAACACCAGCAGGACGCCGATGAGCCCAAAGCCCAAGGCGGTGGGGAATCGGCAGGGTGCGCGTGAACCTTCAAGCCGCGACCCCGCCTCGATCCGCTGCCGGCTGCAAGACCGCGGTCCGCTGAGTCCACCGCGGGAAGGCATGCGGCCTGGTGCCGATCGCGAGCGGAGGCCGAGCTTCATGAATCCTACCGCAGCTTGCCGGGCTTCCAGGACTTCGGGAGCTTGGGGCGACGGTCGATGCCGTCGTGGATGATCTTCAGGATTCGTTTGCGTTCCTCGCCCTTGAGCGGCTGGCGCGGGGCGCGCACCCATTCCTTGCCGAGGCCCGTCTCCTGGTTCGCCAGCTTGATGTATTGGACGAACTTGGTGTGCACGTCGAGGTGGAGCAACGGAGTGAACCAGCGGTAGATCGTGCGGGCTTCGTCCCAGCGCCCGGCACGCGTGAGCTCCCAGAAATATTGGTTCTCGTACGGAAAGGCGATGCCGGTGCCGGCCACCCAGCCGTCGATGCCAAGAATGCTGGCCTCGAGCGCGAGGTTGTCGACCCCGGTGAAAATCGCGTAGCGATTGCCCACCGTGTTGTGCAGATCCGTGATGCGCCGGACGTCGCCGGAGCTTTCCTTGAGCGCCACGAAGTTTTTCTGCACGGCCAGCTTGGCGAACAGTTCCGGGGTGATGTCGTTGGCGTAGCTGATCGGATTGTTATAGATCATGATCGGCAGCCCCGTGCTGCGCGCCACGGTCCGGAAGTGAGAAAGGTTTTCCTCCACATCCGCCTTGTAGAGCATCGCCGGCATCAGCATGACGCCGTCAGCGCCGAGTTTCTCCACGTCCTGGACGTACCGGATGGCCTCGCCTGTGCTCGTCTCGGCCACGCCGCTGAGAACGGGCACACGACCGTTGACGGCTTCAATCATCGCCTCGATGACGAGGCGCTTTTCCTGAGCTGTCATCGCCTGGTTCTCGCCGAGTGACCCGAGAAAGATCAAACCGCGGACGCCGGATTGAATGAGGACCTCGGCATGGCGAGCGGTGGCGTCGAGATCGATCGAGCCGTCCAGGTTCATCTGCGTGGTGATGGCGGGAAAAACGCCGGACCAAAAAGGCTTCATGGGAGAGTCAGTGAGTTGGCGAATGAGTGAATGGGTCAGTGAGTGAGTTACAGAACTGCCGGGAGTAAATGATCTTGTGCGATGGGGCTCAAGTCACAAGTTGCAGCCGCGAGTTGCGGTGGGCGTGGTCGAAGCCCGGTAAAAACCGCGGAGAGCGCGGAGAAAGACCGGCCTCGGTCGAGCTTGGCCCACGAGAGACTCGGCTTTCAAATCCTCCGCGTCCTCCGCGTCCTCCGCGGTTCAAAATCAGCAGCCAGCGGCGTGATAACTCACCACTCGCAACTCGGCGCCGCCGCGCCTACCTAGCCCATCAGTGCTTTGGCGGCAGCGACCATCTTGTCGGCGGTGAGGCCGTGATGTTGATAGAGTTGTTCGGCAAGGTAAGCGCTTTGGCCGAACTCGCCCGGGATGCCGAGCGTGGAGGCCGTGTGCGGGATCCCGGCCTGGCTGAGCGCGTGCGAGACCTGGGCGCCCATGCCGCCGACGATCTGATGATCTTCGATCGTGACCAATCGTCCGCAGGCGCGCACGGCGCCGCCAATCGTTTCGAGGTCGACGCGGTTGATGAACGGGTTGTTGATCACCGTGGCCTGGATGCCGATCTCGGCCAGTTTCTTGCCGGCTTCGATCGCCTTGATCAGCAGCGGGCCGGTGCCAATCAGCACCACGTCCTTGCCTTCGCGCAGCACCTGAGCTTTACCCCAGGGATACGTCGCGCCAGGGATCCAGGACATCGGATAGTTTTCGCGTCCGACGAAGAACAGGGTCGACTCGCCGTCCTTGCCGGCGGCACGATCCGCGGCGTAGCGCTGGATGGCTTCATACATGAGCGCTTCGGCTTCGTCGGGGCACGACGGGCAGATGACGACCGTATGGGGCAACGCGCTGACGGCGGCGAAGTAAGTGGTGGCCTGATGGCTGGCGCCGTCGGCAGCGTCCTGGAAGCCGACATGGGAGAACATCGCGATCACCGGCGCCTGGGAGAGCGCGGCCATGGTCAGAGGCAGGTTGCCCTTGGTGATGCCGAACTGGCCGAACGTGTCGACGATCGGGATGTAGCCGCACTTGGCGAGGCCGGCGCCGACACTGATCATGTTGGCTTCGGCGATGCCCACTTCGATGAAACGGTCGGGCAAACTCTTTTGGAAGCCGCTGATGCCGGTTGAACCCTGAACGTCAGAAGAGACGGAATAGACGGGCAGACCTTCCTGCGCGGCGCGCACGGCGGCCTTGGCGAGGCCGGCTTGAATCTTGTCCTTCTTCATCGCCGGCGCGGCAGCTGGGGCCGCGGCCGCGGCGGCCGCCTTGGCCTTGCTGGCGGCATCCTTCTTTTCCCACTCAGCCCGGAGCGTCTGAGCCCAGGAAGCGAATTCCGCCGGCACGCTGGACCCGGCGTAAATTTCGGTCATCCAGTCACCGATCTTCTCGCCATTGGCGAGCGGGAATCCGTGGCCGCCGGCCGAGTTTTCCTCGGTGGACTTGATGCCCTTGCCCTTGATCGTTTTCAGCCAGATGCAGACGGGGACCTTGGGGTCAGCCTTGGCGGTGGCGATGGCATTCTCGACGGCGAGATAGACCGCTTGCAGATCGTGGCCTTGCTCGACCTTGATCACGTTCCAGCCGAGGGGCGCCAGCGCCGCAAACGTGGGCTGCATCGAGAACGAGTCCTTTGAGATGCGTCCCGAGAGCTTGGTGTCGTTGTCGGAAATGATCATCACGAACGGGTTGAGTCGTCCGCGGGCGGCGAGTCCGGGGATGGCGGCGAAGGATTCCTTGGCCTCGCCTTCCATGGCGGCGCCGTCGGACACGGTGCAGATCGTGACGCGGTCGCGTCCGGCGAGTTTATCGCCGATGGCCAGGCCTTGCGCGGGCGGGAGACTGGAGCCGAGCGGGCCGTTGCTGATGAGCACGCCCTGGGGGTTGAGATGGGATTCGCCGTGGCCGGTGAACTTGCTGTCGATGCTGCGGAAGCCCTTGAGCGTGTCGAGGGTCATGCCGTCGAAGCCATACATCGCGCGCAAGGCGTAGATGCCGTTCTCGGTGTGGCCGGCGTCGTTGACGAAATTGTAAGCGTCGTACCAAGGGCGGCCCTGGGTGTTGAACATAAGGCCGTGGATCGCGGACATGACCTCGGCGAAGGCGGCGGGGCCGCCCCAATGACACGCGGCGCCGCCGTTGACGGCATGGACGTTCATCAGCGCGACCAGCGCGCGGGTGGCGCGCGGGTCGGCCAACGTGACGGATTGGCCGGCGGCGTTCTTGACGGTGACGGAGAACTTCGGGCCGGCGGCGGGCGTGGCCGCGAGGCGGGACTTGAGCGCGAGCGGCTTCAGGGGTGGAGCGTCGACTTGTTTTGCCGGGGAGTTATCAGCAGCCATAGTTCAAAATTCAGCGTTCAACGTTGGTTTCGTCACCGATTTGCAAAGCCGGCAATGTAGGGTCGGCGCGCGGGCGCTGGAAGAACTAATTTCACCTTTTCTTTCACCGGGTCGCCAGTAGGCTGGCGACCGCATTGGCCATATGGGCGTGAAGATTTTCAATACCCTTTCCCGAAACCTCGAAGACCTGGTGCCGCTGGACCCGACCGGCCGGCGGCTCAGCATGTATTGCTGCGGCCCGACCATTTACGACTACGGGCACATCGGCAACTTCCGGACCTTTGTCTTCTCCGATCTCGTCCGACGTTACCTCGAGTTTCGCGGCTACGAGGTCGTGCACGTGATGAACATCACGGATGTGGAAGACAAAATCATCCGGCGCGTGCGCGAGACGGGCATGACGTTGCGCGCCTACGTCTCGAAATTTGAACAGGCGTTCCTGGAGGATTTGCAGACGTTGAACTGCCTGTCGCCGCATCATCTGCCCCGGGCCACCGAGCACATCCCGGAGATGATCACCCTGATCGACGCCCTCATGAAACGGGGCGTGGCCTATCGGGCGCCGGATGGTTCCGTCTATTTCAGCATCGAGAAATACCGCGGCTGCGGCTGTCACTACGGGCAGTTGGTGAAACTGAATTTCGACGAGATGCGCGTGGGTGAACGAGTGGCGAGCGACGAATACACCAAGGATTCGCTGGCGGATTTCGCGCTTTGGAAGGCGCGGGTGCCCGACGATGGCGAGGTCTTCTGGCCGAGCCCGTGGGGAGAGGGGCGGCCGGGCTGGCACATCGAATGTTCGGCCATGAGCATGAAGATTCTGGGGCCGAGCTTTGACCTGCATCTGGGTGGTGAAGACCTGGCCTTTCCGCATCACGAAGATGAGATTGCCCAGAGCGAGGGCGCGGCGCTGCAGAAGCCGGGCGAGCGCTTCGTGAAATATTGGATGCACGCCGCGCACCTGCTCGTGGAAGGCAAGAAGATGAGCAAGTCGCTGGGGAATTTCTTCACCCTGCGCGATCTGATCGCGCGCGGTTTCACCGGACGCGAAGTGCGGCAGGTGCTGATTTCCTCCCACTACCGCGAGACGTTCAACTTCACCCAAGGCGGGTTGGATGGCGCCCGGACGGCGATCGGGCGTCTGGACGAGTGCCTGGGCAAACTCGACGAACTGGCGGCGGGCCCAGCTGCGCCGGCCACCGCCGGGCAGGCAGACGAAGGTGCTTTTGATCTGGTCGGCCGGTTTACCGAGGCGATGGACGAAGACTTGAACGTCTCCGCCGGATGGGCGGTGCTGTTCGATTGGGTCAAGGAAATGAACCGGTTGCTCGCGGCGAACCGGCTGAGTTCCGCGGCGGCGGCGTCAGCTTTGGCGGCTTGGCAGAAGGTGGACGGCGTGCTGGGGCTCGGTCGCAAACGTGGAGAAGAAGCCCCGGCCGAGATCCTCGCGCTGCTCGAGGCGCGACAGGCTGCGCGCAAAGCAAAGGATTTCAAAAAATCGGACGCCGTCCGGGATGAGTTGAAGGCCAAGGGCTGGGCCATCGAGGACACGCCGAAAGGGCCCAAGCTGCGGAAGCTCTGAGCGGCATTGGCAGGATGTGTGAGTGGCAGATCGTTCGGGAATTGGGTGGTGAATGAGTTGGCCGATTCGCCCTCACCCCAGCGCTCTCCCTCGGGGAGAGAGAGAAACGGCAGCGGCAACGTCGGTGTCGCCTTCGCGCCGGCTCGCCGGTGTTTGGATGCGTTCGAGTGGGTCGGTCGTATCGCAGCGGGACTCGGTGCAATGAAAGCAGAGATTGAAGTCGTTCGCGGGGATCTGATCCTCGGCACCTTGCCGGAAGGCGAGGCTGCGGAACTTCTGCGCATCGGATTTTTCCATCGCGATGACCGGTTTCGGCGCGAGGGGGATCCCGCCTGGCGAGCGATGGCGGAGTTGCTGGGGGAAGTTCCATCGGTGAATCGACCGGATCTCCATGAACCGGAGGATAGCCGAGAAGGCACGCGACGCGGAAATTCGGCAGCCGACAGCGTAGGCCGTCCTCCGCGTTACCCTCTCCGCCGCCCTGCGGGGGAGAGGGCAGGTTCCGAACTCGCCCGAGCGAGGTTGGAACCGGGTGAGGTGGAGCAGTCCCCGGTAGGGCCAGTTGGCCCGAGTGCGGAACTCGCGAAAGCTTCTCCTGAACCGGCCCCAAGCCGATCGGGTTCGTGGCTCGAACAGACGCGACAGTCCCTTTCGGCCGCGACGAACGCTGCGGGGTCGGCTGCGGCGGCGGGCGTAGGGGCTGTGTCGAATGCGGCCGGCGTGGTAGCCGGTCGTCTACGTTCGTTGGCAGGAGACGCGCCGTCCGCGGTTTCCAAATCAACCCAGTCGCTGCTGGAAGGTTTCCTGCCGCAGATTCGCACGGCGATGTCGAAGGCCTTGGCCAAAGCAGGCGATGCCAACACCCGGGCGCTGGAGGCAGTGCGGGCAGGCGTGCGCGACGACGATTTCATGCGCAAAACTTTTGGGGCCGTTTACGATTGTCTGCCGAAGCCCGTGTGCCGGTTCGTGAACGAGGAGAAGTTCATCGCCTTTTGTCTCGAACATCGGAAGCGATTACTGGAGTGAACATGGGAAGCCAACCGTTCCTTTCAAACCTGCTCACGAGACATGAACCTGCGGGCTGCTCCACCTCACCCTGTCCCGACTCGCTGGGACGCGAGTCAGGACGATCCCTCTCCCCCGCAGGGCGGCGGAGAGGGTGGACGCGCCGGGTGGTTCGATTGACAGGTTGCCGAATCTCCGCGTCGCGTTCCTTCTGGTCGATCCTCCGGTTCATGGGAAGCCACCCGTTCCTTTTTGACCTGCTCACGAGACATGAACCGGTCAGCGTTTGGGCGGAGCGCGGGCTTGCAGCCCGCAGCGGCGCGTGCCGGAGGCGATGCCAGATGGGTTCGTTCGCGCGCCGCCGATTCCACCCGTTGCGGACGCGTTTTTCGCCGCGCTGCCGCTGGTTTCATCGCGTCTTTGCGCCTTTGCGCCTGTGCGTTGATTGGTCGCGCTTCATTGGAGCGGCAGTTGGACGCATCGTTCTTTGCCTACTGATCTCCCAGGTGCTCCTCGCCGCGGCGCCCTTCGAGCGAAAGAGGGACAAGTCCGACGTGTTCTTCGAAAGCGGAGAGATCCCTCGCCTCCGGATCGAGATCGCGAAAACGAATCTGAACCAGCTGCGGCAGAATCCGCGCGGGTATGTGCGGGCCACCGTTCGGGAGGGAGAACGCGTCTACGAAGACGTGGGTATTCACGTCAAGGGCGCGGCGGGCAGTTCGCGCGGGGTCGACGATAATCCGGCGCTGACGCTTAATTTCGACAAGTTCAAGGACGATCAGAAGTTTCATGGGATGGACAAGCTCCACCTGAACAACTCAGTGCAGGATGGGTCGTTGCTGACGGAGGCGCTGTGCAGCGACCTGTTTTTGGCGGCGGGGGTGCCGACTGCGCGGACGTCGCATGCGCGGGTCTGGCTGAACGGCCGCGATCTTGGCGTGTATGTGTTGAAGGAAGGCTACGATCGAACCTTCCTGAAGCGGCATTTCCAAAACCCGCGGGGCAATCTCTACGACGGCGGTTTCCTGCGCGAGATCAACGAGCCGCTACATCGGAATCCAGGTGAAGGCGATGTGGAGAACTATCGGGATCTGCGAGCCGTGGCCCGGGCGGCGCGCGACCCGGACTTTTCCCAGCGCCTGACGCGGCTGGATCCCGTGCTGGATGTCGATCGGTTTTTGAGTTTCGTGGCGTTGGAAATTTTGACCGAGCATTGGGACGGCTATGCGCTGAAGAAAAACAACTATCGGGTTTACCACGATCCGGAGTCGGGTCGTTGCGTGTTCATTCCGCACGGGATGGATCAGATGTTCTGGTCGGCCTCGCGACCGTTGCTTCCGCCCGAAGGACAACTGGAAGGTTTGGTGGCGCGCTCGGTCCTGCAGACGGCAGAAGGTCGGACCCGATATCGGGCGCGAGTGCACACGCTGGCGACCAACCTGTTTACGCTGGAGCGATTGACCAATCACATTGAGCGCTTGTGCGCGCGGCTGCGGCCGGCGGTGACGGAACTGGGTGAGGGGCGGGTGCGCGCGTGGGACGACGGCGTGAAAGACGTGCGGTCCAAGGTAATCGCCCGCGTCAAGTGGGTGCAGACCAAGGCGGCGGCGCCTGTGCCCGAGGCCGTAGTGTTCGATGCCGATGGCGTCGCCCGCCTGACCCGGTGGAGTCCTTTCGATCTGAAGCACACGGGAGAGATGAACGAAGTCACTGAAGGAGGACGACGGTGCCTGCACATTGCCGCGGGCGCGGAGGGGCGCTGTGTGGCGTCTTGGCGGAGCGCGGTGCAGATACCGCGCGGCCAGTATGTCTTCGAGGCGCGCCTGAAAACGGCCGGCGTCGTTCGCCTGCCCAACGAGTCCGTGGCGCGCGGATCCGGCGCGGGCATCCGGGTTTCCCAGGATCCGCGGACCAACCAGGCAGTGGGCGACCTCGACTGGCAGACGGTGTCGCATGAGCTCACCGTGACGGGCGAACTCGGCGAGCCCGAGCTGGTCTGCGAACTGCGTGCCGCGAAGGGAGAGGTTTGGTTCGACTTGGAATCGCTGCGCCTGGTGCGGAAAGAGATGCCGGCCAAGTGACGGCGTGGAGCCAAGCTGTTTCGCCGCGCCTGGCTCCGAACCATTTGCAATGCCCCATGAGCAAAGAGGCGTGAAGGTTGGAGGGAGGTGTATCAGCGGATCCGCCCTCACAACCCTCTCCCTCCGCCTTCGCTGCGCTTCGGCGCGACAAGCCGGGCGCCGCCGTCGCCTGTTCCCGCCTCACGGCAGCGTCGCGGAGACTTGAATCACGCCGCGGGGCAAGCCGAGGTAGCGGACGGTGACGGTTTTTCCGGCGGGATAGGGGATGGTCTTGATCGTGCCGAGGCTGATCAAATCACCGGGCTTGAGCTTCTCGCCGGTGCGCTGCATTTCCTCCACTAGCCAAAGCACGGCGTTGAGCGGTTGATCCAGGATGGCCTTGCCCTGGCCGCGTCCGAGTTCGTTCCCGCTTTCGTCGGTGATTACGGCCGTCAGCGAGGCGAGGCTTTCGATGAAGCGTTGGTTGGGCTCGACGGGCAGGCGCTGGCCGAGAACCCCGAGGCGGGCGCCGACGTTGCCGGCCATCAGCGTGGCGCCGTCGATGGGCCGGTTGGTGGGAAGAAAGTTGTCGGGCAATTCGATGAACGCGACCACCTCCTTCAAATGTTCGGCCACATCGAAAAGCGATTCCGCGTCGTTGATCTCCTTGTCCTTGACCACGACGATCAGGTCGGCCTCGAACATGGGGCGGACGGCGAAGCCTGGCGGAGCGCCCGCTCGGTTGGGCAGGAGCATCTGTTCCAAGAGAACGCCGCGAACCGGGGATTTGATTTTGAACCGTTCCTGCGCCTCGCGCGAAACGAGGCCGACCTTGTAGCCGACCGGTTTGCCGAGGGTTGGCTCGAGCCGTTTGAGAAAGCTCTGTTGAAACCAATGCGCGTCGACGAGCGAGCCGGGCGACGCGATGGGCCGGGCTTCGCGATGGGCGAGAAAATCTTCGGCCAGGCGGGTCGACTCGTTGAACGCGGGCTGGGCGGACATTGCTGGCGCCAGCGCGGCCAGTGATGCGAGCCACGGGAGGACGTGCCGGAGTCGCCCGGCGAACCGGCTTCTCCCGTCATTGCGCTTGTTCGTGCTCATGCTCCGGCTCTCCTACTATTGGCTTGTCACCAGCGGCAACAGCCACAGGACGGAAGCGACGATGACGACGAACGACACCAGATTCAAGACCACTCCGTGGCGGATCATTTTCCAGAGTGGAATGCAGCCGGAGCCGTAGACGATGGCGTTGGGCGGAGTTGAGACAGGCAGCATGAACGCCATGGACGCGGCGAGGCAGGCGGCGATGGCGGGTTGGACGGGGTTGACGCCGGCGGCCTGGGCGACCGCGATGGCGACGGGCACGATCATGGTGGCCGACGCGAGATTGGACGTGGTTTCCGTGACCAGCATGGCGACTCCGGCGAACAACATGACCAGTCCGACGGTGCTGTGAGTTTGCAGCGTGCGGGCGAGGCCTTCGCCGGTCCACTGGGCCAGGCCGGTGGAGAACATCAGGTCGCCCAGCGCGAGGCCGCCGCCGAACAGCAGCAGGGTGCCCCAATCGACGCGACGCGCTTCGCGCCACGACAGCGTGAACTCCTGGGCGCCCCAGCGCACGGGCAGGGCGAAGAGCAGACTGGCGCCGAGAATGCCCACGACGGCCTCGGGCAAGCGTGCATTCAGCCACTTGTAGGCTGCGCTTTCCGGGCCGGCGAAAACCGCCACGGCGCCGGGCAACAGCCAGAGCCCGACCGTGAGCCCGAACGCGATCAGCGTATTGATCTCGCCCCGTTTTAAAGGGCCAAGGCGGCGGCGTTCGTCCTCAATCCAACGCGCGCTGCCGGACATCAAGCCGGGATCGACCGGGCAGACTCGCGCGAGGTAAGTGACCAGGAAGATCACGAGGACAATCGCAATCGGCAGCGCGAAAGCCACCCAGCTAAAAAATGGGATGTCCACATTCAGTTTGGTTCGAATGAAGCCAAGCCCGACGAGATTTGGTGGGGTGCCGATGGGGGTGGCGATGCCGCCGATCGAGGAAGCAAACGCGGCGGTCAACATCAGCCCGGCGCCGAACGGCAGTTGAGTGAAATGAACCTCGCGGCCGGAGCGCTGCGATTGCAGCCGGGCCATCTCGGTCAGGATCGCGATGGCGATGGGAAACATCATGGCCGTCGTGGCCGTGTTCGAAACCCACATGGAAAGAAAGGCGGTGATGCAGCCGAACGCCGCCAGCAAAGCCGCTGGCTTCTGGCCGACACCGGGCAGGCTGAGGATGCGAAAGGCAATCCGCCGGTTGAGCCCGTGATGGAGCATCGCTTCCGCGAGGAAGAATCCGCCCAGGTAAAGAAACAGGATGGGATCGCCGAACCCTCGGAACACTTCCTTCGCCGGCGCGATTTGCACGACCACGCACAGGGCGGGGCCGAGCAACGCGGTCACCGTCATGGGAATGGCCTCGCTGAGCCAGAGGGCGACCACTGCTCCGATGACCGCCAGCAGCCGATGGGCGGACGGGTTCAGGCCGGGAATCTCGATCAGCCAGAGCGTGATGAAAATAAGTGGCGCGAGAATGAAGCCTGCTTGTTGTCGGCGACGCTCAAAGCGTGCCTCGGCGTCGGAAATGCGCGCGGTGATTTCGGCCATGCGGTGCGCGCACTGTGCCGGGAGGAGTCCGATCCGGGCAAGCGGATTGAATGACGCAGTCTGGAGACCGCAGGGGTGCATCAAGCTCATAAACAGGTGGCCGGCATTGATCATGATGGCAGTTCCGTCCGGGCCGAATCGGGATTGGTCTATCTTTTACCGGCCATCTTTTACCTAGGTTTTGGGCTACGGACGCCGGAACCCCAGGTTCTGGTCCCTCGTGTGCGCGCTGGTTCGAT
>JBGARF010000020.1:0-215284 GCA_044230345.1 Limisphaerales bacterium | reverse complement strand
TACAACAACCACGCCCAGGGCAACGCCGGCGGGATCGTCAACTACGGCACGGCGCTGGGCGTCACCAACTGCACGTTCACCTCCAATACCGCCGACAACGGCGCGGCGATCACTCACTACGGCAATGTCATGACGCTGGCCCACTGCACCATCGTGAGCAACACCGCCAACTTCACCGGCGGCGGCATCGAGCGCGTGGGCCGCGTCGGCAATGAGCTGTTTCTCGTGAACAACATCATCGCCCAAAACACCGCTTCGGTCGGCCCGGATGCGTTCAGCTACACGGACAACAACAACGGCGCTTTCACCTCGCTCGGTCACAACCTCCTCGGCAGCGGCGACAGCGCGCTGGGCTTCAGCCACGGTGTCAACGGTGACCTCGTCGGCACCACCGCCTCGCCGCTCAATCCCCAAGTCGCCCCATTGGCCAACAACGGCGGTTTGACTCTGACGATGGCACTCCTGCCCGGCAGCCCGGCGGTCAACGCAGGCACATCCACCGGAGCACCCGTGAAAGACCAGCGTGGAACGTTGCGCCCCCAGTTTGGCGCGGTGGATCTTGGCGCGGTTGAGCAGAGCCCGTTCGACAACGGCCTAACCATCGTGCTGGCCGGCGGTGCCCTTTGGTACGTCGGCCCAGATGCCATCGGCAATGACCTGCACATTTACCGCGAAGTCCAGGGTCAGATTCCCTCCGTCGTGGATGGAGCGGCCCGCTTTATTGGCCAGGCCAACGACGGCACCGTGCTCGTCCGGACGGCGAGCGGTCTCGTCTTCAGCCGACCCGGTTCAACCAGCGGCGCCGGGACCGGCTGGCAGCAGCTCTCCTCGGTGTTCGCCGGCGACGGCGCCACCTGGTTCCTCGGGCCGGACGGCACCGGAAGCGATCTCTACCTCTACCGTTGGGACGCCATCGGCACGCCCACCTATTCGGACGGCGCCGGATCCCAGCTCTTCTCCGTCGCCGGTGGCACAGTCCTGACTCGCAATAGCAGCGGGCAGTTCTTCGAACGCATCGGCTCCAGCGCAGGCTTTGGCTCCAACTGGCAACTCGTCCCCGGGTCGCTCGTCGTCACCACCTCGCTCGATGAGGACAATGGAACCAGCGATCCACGCCTGGGCACCGGCACCAGCTTGCGCGAGGCCCTGGCCTACGCCGCAAGCACTGGCGCACCTCAAACCGTTACTTTCGCCCCGGCCCTGACTGCCGGCGGCCCTGTCGTGCTTACGCTGGCAGACTCGCTCTCCTTGAACGGCCCCGTCACGGTCAGCGGTCCCGGAGCCGGCCAAGTCACCGTCAGCGGGAATAACGCTCGACGCGTCCTCCGCGTGCCGCCCGGCGCGAGTGCCACGCTCTCTGGTCTCACCATTGCCGACGGTCGCGTGGACAACGGCATCTACCCCGAAGGCTATGGCGCGGGCGTCCTGAACGAGGGCGCGCTCACCGTGATCGACTGTGTCTTCACCGGGCACGTTGCCGGCGGTTCCGCCCGCGGTGATGGCGCCGCGCTGTATCACCGCGGCAGTTCATTGCTCGTCCAAGGTTGCACGTTCACCGGCAATCAAGCCAACGCAGGCGGCTTCGGCGCCAGCATCGGGGCAGACTCCGGAACCGGCGCCATCCTCGCCTCGACGTTTTACAACAACCACGCCCAGGGCAACGCCGGCGGGATCGTCAACTACGGCACGGCGCTGGGCGTCACCAACTGCACGTTCACCTCCAATACCGCCGACAACGGCGCGGCGATCACTCACTACGGCAATGTCATGACGCTGGCGCACTGCACCATCGTGAGCAACACCGCCAACTTCACCGGCGGCGGCATTGAGCGCGTGGGCCGCGTCGGTAACCAGCTGTTCCTCGTGAACAACGTCATCGCCCAAAACTCCGCCCCCGTTGGCCCGGATGCGTTCAGTTACACAGACAACAACAATGGCGCTTTCACCTCGCTCGGTCACAACCTCCTCGGCAACGGCGACAGCGCGCTGGGCTTCAGCCACGGTGTCAACGGCGACCTCGTCGGCACCACCGCCTCGCCGCTCAATCCCCAAGTCGCCCCATTGGCCAACAACGGCGGCTCCACTCTGACAATG
Organism: Limisphaerales bacterium; assembly: GCA_044230345.1. GTDB lineage: Bacteria > Verrucomicrobiota > Verrucomicrobiia > Limisphaerales > JADJPG01 > JBGARF01. The sequence goes on along the minus strand of JBGARF010000020.1, from coordinate 213,190 downwards.
GCCCTGCTGCCGGGCAGCCCGGCGATCAATGCAGGCACACTTATGGCCGGCCTCAACACCGACCAGCGCGGGCTCGCTCGCTCCTTTGGCTCAGCCCCAGACCTCGGCGCCTTCGAACAAATCCCCACGATCGCACCACCCCCGGTCATCACCCCAGCCAGTGGCACCTATGTTGGCAGTGTGCACGTCTCCATCTCCACCACCGCCGGCGGCGCGGCGATTCGCTACACCATCGACGGCAGCACGCCCACCGACACTCACGGCGACCTCTACACCGGCCCCTTCACGCTTAGTTCCAACGCCACCGTGCGCGCCATCGTCACCGGCACCGGCTGGCTCACTTCCTCCGAAGCATCGGCCAGTTACATCGTGCAGGCGCCTCTCCAAGACTGGCGCGCCTTGCACGGGCTGCCCACCGACGGCTCGCAGGACCTCCAGAACCCGTCGGGCGATGGCGTCATCAATCTCCTCAAATACGCGTTCAATCTCGCGCCCAACCCCGGCGACCTTTCGGTCAGCAACCGCATGGTCCTGCCACCGGGCGGCACCGCCGGCCTGCCTTCCATCCAGGTCAACGCCCAGCGGCATCTCGTCTTCCAGTTCGTCCGGCGCAAGGCCGCCACCAATCCCGGCCTCACCTACGTGCTGCAGATCAGCTCAGATCTGTCGACGTGGACAGCGCTGGACCTGACCGGAGCGATGGTCGAGTCCATCGACGACACCTGGGAACGAGTCACCGTCATCGACGGCACCGGCGCGGCGACGCGCTTCGGCCGCGTGGGCGTCGCTCGGAACTGACCGCCCACGCCGGAGCATTTCTCTGCGCCGAGATCGAGTCCTCGGGCGGACAGGCGTTGGCCCTTGCGTCCCAAAATTTCCCGACGGGTGAATCAGTGGTATGGGTGGTGGTTTTCCGGTCAAAGTGCGGGACGCCTATGAAACATGACTCAGGCCGGTTGTTATGGTGGTGGCTGTCATTGACCACTCTTCTGAATTCGGCCCATGCGGCGGGCGGTCCGGGCAACGCTCTCCGATTCTTCAGCTCCGCCAACCGCGTCCAGGTGGAGCACACGAACGCGCTCAACGCCTATCCCCTGACGGAAGGCGCGGCCACGAGCAGCTGGTTTCGATGGCCACCGGGCGGCAATTCTGTTTTCGAAACGGAATTACCGACTGACTATGGCTCCGGGTTCCGCAATTCCGCCTTAACCCGAAAAAATCGGGATTTGTTCGTTAGGAACCCATGAACCGTCCAATTCGTCACACTGCGCGGCGCACCAAAGTCAGGCGCAGGAATCCAGTTGGTCAAACTGGCTGAGCCAGTCTGTTCAATGGAATACAGATAGTGCCCGTTGACCGGAGTCCACTCCAGGTTAAGACCGTTCGTGTTCACGTGCGCACTGACGACCGGATTGGATCTCGGCGACAACTCATACAAGGGCTCTTGAAAAAACGCGGTGTAGCCGTGAAACAGCTGCAACCATTCGTCAAGATTCTGCTCAACATAATCGGCCGATATCCCCAAAGTGCCAACAATGCCGGCGTTAAAGTCCACGAACTCGACGACGTGCCACGACCAGAGAGGAGCACCGAGAACCAGGTAGTTACGATTGATTCCATCCGCCCCTGCGGCGATGCGAAAGAGCGGGATACTTCTCCCGCCAGGAGGATGCTGCAAATCCTTCATCCATGCTCTGACATGGGCGATGTCGTTGCTGCGGGTCAGTGGAAGCACGAAACCCGCGCGCCTCAGCGGTGCCGGCTCTCCGAACACGAAGTAGACGGTATTCGTCGGCTCTTCGGCGTGCCCCAGCAATTTTGTTAGGATTAGCACGGAGAAGACTTTGTTGAATGTTTTCATAGCTCGCGTCATGGCTTCACGGCCAAACCGAAGGGATCGGCTTCCGCTCCAATGATAGTGAGCCAGCGCCCGGGGACAACGGACAAATCACGTCACACGGAGCCGGTGGGAACATCCGATATGCGATGCGGCAACGCCCGCTCAGCTGCGCCGGCCGACGTCAAATCGCGTCTCGGGACGATTCCAGGGCGGCCGCAAGAATCCGCGCGGTGGACTCCGCGCCATTCAAATCCACGGGCCGTTCAGACGGCTTGAATTGCAACGCCCGCTCGATCGCCACGCGCAACGCTGCGGGCTCGAGGTCGCCCCGTCCAAGGACCCGGAGCAGGCCGCGTTCGGCCAACCGACCAGCCCGCAACCCCTGTTCCCGATTCGCGTCATGCGGCAGCACCAGCGCAGGCGCGCGCGCGCTCAACAGGTTCATCACCGTGTTGTAGCCCGCCAAACTGATGGACAACGCCACCTGTCCCAGTTCGTGCTGGAAATCCGGCCGGAAACCCTCCGCTTGCACCCGTCCGGCCCGAGGATTTGTCGCAGCGTTCCGCAGGGCGTCAGACAGCTCCCGGGCCGCGTAGGGTCCGAGGAGGAACCGAAAGAGCAGATGCGGAAAACATGGAGCCACGCGCAGGACCGCCAGCGCCAGTTCCGTCCCAACCAATCCGCCACCGAGACTGACCAACACCTCGGGACGCCGTTCCGAGCCGTCCCGATCGGACGGCACTCCAGCCTGCTCTGTAACAAAGCCCGTGTAGCGCAGCCGTTCGGCGATCGCGGCGGTTTGGGAAAACGTTTCCTCGAGCCGGATCAGCCCGGGATCGGAGTGCACCAACACCAGGTCGAAGCGTTCATTGACCACCGCGGCCATCCGTCGTTCACGTTCCAACCCGTCGCGTTTCTCCACCAGAATATCCCGGAGTGAACAGGCCGTGACGCAGCGTGGCCGGCGGGACCGGACCGCATCGAGGAGGTGAAGAATCTCGCCGGCAAACTTCTTCCGCCCGAACGGAAACAGCTCGATCAGCACCACCGCAAAATCGTGCGCCTGGACGAGCGCATCCAGTTGCATTTTACGTTCGGCGAGGATGTCAACCGGCGAACGCTGCCCCAGGGGATCATACAACTCATTGGTCTCCTCCCGCATCAAGAGCGGCGTCAGCTGAAGGCGGCGAAACCGGGGATGTTCCACGGTTCGGCCGATGTCAGGTCCGCCCTGGGCCAGCACGACTTCGAAGCGTTCGCAAAGGGCGCGGCAAAGGGCCAGGCTGCGCGTCAGGTGGCCGACGCCCAGGAGGTGCTGGCAATAAAACAGGATGGCGGGTGGACGGGAAGACATGCCGCGGCTGGATGGATGGCTCGTCATTTTTTTCCGCTCACCAACGGCTGCAGCAACCGCGCACAGGCTTCGATGCAACCGTCGCAGTTAAAAACTTCCTGGACCCGCACCCGGGCCCGGACCGCGAGCGCCCGGCAATAGGCCGGGTTGGCAAGCATCTGCGCCAGGGCGGTCACCAACGCGTTCACATCATTCGGCGGCACGAGGTGTCCGCTCAAGCCATGCTCAACCAATTCGGGGACACCGGAGACATTGCTGACCAACACCGGCATCTCCATGGCCATGGCTTCAGCTACGGTGTTGGGAATGCCGTCGCGATCGCCGTCGGCGGTAATCTTGAACCCCCCGAGATAAATTCCCCCCTCGTTCAATCGTTGGATGATCTGGGGATGTGTGGCGGTGCGATGAAACCGGACTTCGGCCTGCAAATTCAGCTGCTTTACCAGGTCAGCCAGCGGCTGTTCCAATTCGCCAGCGCCATAGATGTCGTAAGTGAACTGCTCGCCGCGAGACTTGAGGACAGCCAACGCCCGCAGCACCACGTCGAAGCCTTTCTTCTCCACCAGCCTCCCGACACTGACGAACCCTCGCAAGCCTGCGGCAAACAGCGGGCCTTCCGGCAAAGGCCGCGAGCGTTTGAAAGTCCGAAGATCGATCCCGTGGTAAACCCGGTGGATCTTCTCGGCTTGAATGCCCGGCAGCGCGCGCAGGAACCGCCAGTTGAACTCCGTGCACGTCATGAGCAAGGCCGCCGAATTGATCCGCTCGACCAGTTCGCGGGGCGTGATGGTGTAGATATCCTTCGCGTGCGCCGAGATGCTGTAAGGCAGGCCGGTGATGAGCGAAAGGTGGAAGGCGACCTCAGTCGGCGTGTGGGCAAAGTGCGCGTGGAGATGCCCGACGCCTCCCGGCGCACCGATGCGGCAGCGTCCGGCAGCCCAGCCCGCCTGGAAAAAGCGGCGCGCAGGACGAACGGTGCGCTGGCGAAGCACCTGCCGAACGGTGGCGGCAAAGGCGCGCAAGTAGCCGCACGGATGTTTCGCCAGGCATTTCGAATTCTCCCACAAAACCGACCCTATCTGCGGCCAGATGTACTCGGGCAGATATGTCACCGGCGCACGAATCCGCCCGACGATGGGTTGACGTTCCGGCTCGCGCGCCTGCCGCAGGCTCAAGATCTCGATCTGAAAGCCACGCTGTTCGAGCTGGTAAATTTCCTGCGCAATAAATGTTTCGCTGACGCGCGGGTAGCCCTTGAGGATGAACGCGACCTTCTTCATGTCATGGCGAACCCGACGGTTTCATGCCTGAGCCGCAATTTCGCCCGACCGTTTCCGCGCCGTAAAGCTCGCTGAAGAAAAGCGAGCGCACGCCGCGCCCGTTCAGTTCCCGCAGCAAATCCCCCAGGCGTCCGAAGTCCGCCTCTTCCATGCAGCCATGATGCAGCATGATGCCCAGGCAGCTCGCGTCGCTTCGCTCCACGGCTTGCAGCCAGTCATCGACCCCACGGCCAGGATGTTTGCGATCGGTGTGCAGGTCCAGGCCGACATTCAATTCGACCAGCGTCGTCGAGGCCCGGGCTGGGCCATCCCGGGACAGGACCTTGAAGCCGACCGCGGCCAGCAGCGGAATGAAGGTGTCATCGATGCGATTCCACGGGGGAGTGAAGGCAGGAAAATAGAGATCTCCAAACAGCTCCGACGCGCGACAGCCGGCCTCAGCCAACTCGCGCTGCACCACGTCGGGACGGCGGCCGGCGCCGAACTCGGCCTTTTTGCCCGTCAGCCGATGATTCGCATGCCGATAGCCATGGGCATGCACTTCCAGGTGCCGCCGGGCCGCCGCGAAATCTCCCGGACGACAGACCGCGCCTACCACCAACGGAATGGCCTCGGCATTGAGTTTGCACCCGACCTCCATGAACAAATCGAGCAAACGCCGGAACCTGGGGTGTTCCCAGCCCAAATCGTCATCACGAAAGAACACCGTCTTCAACACGCACCTCCGTTGGTCGGCTCTGTGCAGGGGCGAGTCTCGTGCTGACGCAGCAAGCTGGGCCCCGAATGCAATGTGAGGCCGAGCTCTTCGACCCGGCATTCCCGCTGCCCGCCTTCCGGAGCGAATAGGAGAAGGTCGCGCCACCGCGCCTGCGGAGTGGTCACGGTTACGGCCAGCGCAAAGGCGCCCGACGGAACCTGTCCGCCCGGGCATTCCAAGGGCAGGCATTCGAGCTCAATCTCCGGCCGATCTTCTCGGTAAGGAAACAGCACCGTGTGAAACTGGGTCGTCGCCGCTCGGCGACTCAGACGGGCGACCGGCGCAGGATACTTCACCCCGTAGCTCGGGGAGACGTAACCGTCTTCCCAGACGAATTCATCGCCAGGAATCGTGGGCTGGGCGATCACCAGATGAGGCGCAAGGATTTGCCGGGTCGAAGGGGAAACCTCAAGCGCGGTCCGGCCGGCGGCTTGATCCGACAAATGAAACCGCAGGTCGTAGCGATGCGGCTCGGCGGCGAACAACGCGTCCGAGATGAGCCAGTAATCGGGGTGCGCAAACAGAATCCGGCGCTCATGAACCACCGGATATTCGTGGCCGCGCGCAATTCCATGCACGAAGTCGAATTGGTCGGAGGTTTGAAAAGCGCGCAACTCGTGGCCGGGTGGCGGGCCGGTGATTTTGAACCGACGTTTGACAAACTCATACCGCGCCTGGTTTAGCTGATCGATCTGGACGGTGTTGTGGGCCGCCGTGCCGCGGAAATACGCGCGCCAGTTGGTCTCGCCACTCTCCGGAGCCGGCTCGTGATAGGTATAACGACCGGGATCGACAATCAGCGCGTGACCATAGCCGGCCAGTTCAAAACTGAGCAAATCGAGATGCCCGTGATTTCCCTCACCCAGCGGCCCGCAGTCAAAGATCAGGTAGCGTTCGTCTTCCATCGGCTCGCCACGCTCGCCCCAGCCACTGCGCAGCACGGTGTATCCTCCGTCGGGAAAAGCGCGCGACCGCTGCCCCGGCGGATGACCCTGTCGCCCCCGGGTGGCCACGTAGCGCCAATCGTCCCGGCCAAAAAGATCCGCCCCCTGCCGAAGCAGGTCCAGAAAACTCCGAACATCCCCGTCGCTCAGCGCGGGGATCCGTCCATCCGGTCGATGCACATGCGCCGCAAAGTCGAGTGCCCGCTCCAGCAGCCCATCCAGCTCCGCCGGCATCGCAATCCGGTTGAGCTCGGCCAGGACACGAACGTTCAGGTAGTTCTTCAGCACGAGATGATGATAGTCGGTGGACTGCTCACAGTGCACGCCGTCCGGCAACAGGTCGCGTCGCAGATTGTTCAGGAGCTCAGTGCGGGCCAGTTCCAGCCACTCGGCCGCGCCAGTGAATTCAGGAAACACGACAGCGGCGAGAAAGATGGCCGACAGCTCGATCGTACGATGATTGCGCGCCGGCGTGAGATGCCGGGAAAGATGCACGACTTGATCGTGGAGCGAAGCGAGGAACTTGAGATGGAACTGGGCTGAAAATCCGGACTCAAGCGGCGTCTGGATAAAATGGCGGTAGGCGTAAATCCAATTCTGGACCCGGCGCCCAGCCACGTCGTTCGGCAGGAAATCCAGCGGGACCGAGTCGATCCAGGCGTCCGTCAGTTCGACCCATCGGGCGAGACAACGCGGGTCGCCGGTCTGTCGATGGCGCTCGCCCAGGCCGACGGCGAAATAAAACTTGTGCAGAAGGATCAGCCACTCCCGATCCTGGCTCGGGTTCACCTTCCAGTCGAAGCCCGGCGGAAGCCGGTGCCGCTCGTGGTTGAACTCAAATCGATGGTCGATCACGCCGTCAATCTTGGCGTCGGACGCCTGCTCAGGATCGCGAACAGCAAACCACTGGACCGACCGGCGGGAACGGAAATGGTGCAGCAGGCGGTCCGGACTCCAATCCACGAAGGGAGCCAGAAACCGGGCAGACCACGCCGCTTCCGGCCCGCCCCCGCCCCCGACGCCGCCCCCGACGCCGACGGGCCCAGCGTCAGGCGCAGGGCAAGATTCAGGGATCGCTTCGTTCATCCGGAGACCCGCCCCAAGGCGGTGTTTGGCCCACTACTCTACTCGACCCTCAGCCGGAAAAAGCCTGTCACGGAGTCAGTGGAGTTGGTGATGAAGGTAATGGGTTCGTCGCTGACGTAGCTGTTCGTCAGCGGTTGCCACGGCAGATCGAGGGATTCGGTCACCTCCAGCACGTAGCGCTGGCCCACGACGTTGGAGAAGCAGAGAACAGGCGGGCCGGTCAGTTGGGGAAGGAACTGGAGCTGCGGCGGAACCAAAACGCGCAACGGCAGGCGCACGTCGAGAGCCGACCCCACATGGCTGGACACCGTGGCGATGTATTCACCGGAGTGGGACGGCGCCACATTGCTAAAGACGAGGGCGGCGTTGGTTAAGCCAGCGAGAATTTCGGTTCCCTTCCGCCAGAGAAAATGCAGCGGCCCGCTGCCCGCGACCACGGGCTGCAGGACGGCGCTGGATCCCATGGTCACGGCCTGCGGCAACGGCGCTTCCAGCAACGTGGGCGGAACCGGAGGACGGTTGGTGTCGAGGCGATAATTCAGCCGGGCGAGGCCGCGCGCGCCATCGATGCCATCCACCACCACCAGAAACTGCCGCGTCTTCGGGGCCGCCAGCTCGAGCCGCGCGGCACCATTGGTTCCAGCACTGTCGTTGTCGCAGACAATCGAGATCAGACCACCATAGCCGCTCAGTGGCGGGTCATAGGTGTAAACCGCGAGGAAGGTGTCAAAGCCGCTGCCGATGGTGTCGAGCGTAAGCGTCCCATCGGCCGGCGGTTTGTAGGCATACCAAAATGTCGCGCCCCCATTCAGCCCGCAGTGAGCCGGCTCGCGCGGATCAGGCGTCGCATACGTGGTGTTGAAGATCTGTGTCCCGGCGTAGCCGCGAGTCACGGTGCCCGCTCCCGCCAGCTGAAAGCCAAAGAAACCTCCGCCACCACCTCCGTCCTCGGGATGTAACGAGGAATTGATCGCGTCGAGGATCTTGTCTCGCGCCAGGGCAGTGGCGGCGCCATCCGAATTGATCTGAATCTCCGCCGGAACCGAGTAGTAATCCGGGCCATCAATGCTGACCCGCAGCTGGTATCGGCCCACGTCGCCTTCCTCCACGGCCGGAATTTGCAGGATCGGCTCGAACACCGGCAGGCCAACCCCGTCACGATACCAGCGGTAGTCACCGTTGGCTTCGTTGGTTAACACGACTGTCAGGGTTACGGGATCGCCGAGGTTGACGGACCGATCGCCCGGCGAACTGAGGATGACAGGCGGCGCCCGCCGGGTGGGCTCAAAATCCCAGGTGAGCCGCAGTTGGCCGGAAGCCCCAAAATAGCCATCGACCGCGATCTCGTAGCGCAGGCCCACTTGAACGCCAAACTTCACTTCACTCTCGTCCTCGAGCCCCTCGGAATCATCCGCCCGCGATAATTCCACGAGCTGATCCAGATTCGTATCGTTGGTGGTGGGCAGGTAGTAAGCCGAAAGCAAGGTGTCGAAATCGCTGCCCTGCGTTTTAAAACGCACGACGCCATTCGTGGGCGCGATCCAAGAAATCCACATCGAATGACCGCCCGTCTTTCCCCCATGCCGCGGCTCGCCGGCCTCCAGTGTGGCCGCGGAGTTGTCCCCGTTCAACCGGCCTGCATCGTCGATCAGCACCTCACGGTCAGCAAAGTTATCCTGCAACGACTGGGCCAAGACCAGCCCGGCGCCCTGACCCCAGACCACCACGCCCAACGCTATCGCACAAAACATCCGGCCCACGCGGAAGCGCGGCAAACGGCGGCATGCTTTGACCAAATGGATCATGATACGGCTTCTATACTGCGTCACCCGGCCCGAATCGCAAGGAGTTCGTCTCCTGGCGTCCGACCCAAACAGGGAGTCGCCGCCCGTTCCGCGACGGGAACGGACGGCGTGGAAGCCAGCGCAAGCATCCTTTCCTTCAGCTGGTTCCTAAATTGCCACGCCGACATCTTTTGCCGGCTGCGCCCGGAATCGCCGAACCGCATCCCCATTCCCCACGGCCCAAGGCAAATCACCACGGCAAGCGCGGAACAACGTCCATTTCTCCGCCCAAAAATCCTGGCACCCATTCCGTCGGATCAGGATCTCCTCCACCGCATGCAAGGTTCGTGCCAGCCAGCTGTCGGTCCATGGGAAGCGCCCGTTCTTTTTGACCTGCCCACCAGACATGAACCGCTGAGTGCTCGGACGGACCGCGGGCTTTTTGCCCGCAGCGGCGCGAGCCGGAGACGACGCCTGATGGTTCGTTCGGACGCCGCCGATTTCACCCGCTGCGGACCGGAGGTCCGCGCTCCCCACGGGAGCCATAGGAGAGGGAGGAACGATCGAGGCCGGTTCGTGCGGGCGAGCCACGTCTCGGTTCGGATGCTCGTCGACTCTTGTCACGATCCTGCATCTGCTCGCAGACGGGTATCGCCGTTGCCCCGCCCACGCGCGCCACCGCGCGGTCGCTGAGGTTCCCGCGGACCAAGGGCAAGCCAATGCCGCACTGTTCCGCTGGCGGAACAGCGCGTTCCGGCGTCGGAACAAACGCCCGCCCTATGCCTAGACCTCTACCGACGCCCTAGGGCCGAGGCTCGAGCTGTACCCGGCCCACGGCGTTGGATCGGACGAAGAATCCGCCGCCCAGACGCTGGCGTTGCAGGACAACGCCGCTCATCGCCACCGGCCGGAGGGAGCCAGACAGGGCGATCGAACCTCGTAGCCACCCGGTCGAAGGCAACACGGAAAGGGTCAGGCGCGCGGGGCCTTGGTTGGTCGTCCGACCGCCGGAGCCAAAATGAACCACGTTGGTGACGACGCCGACACCCGTATCATCGATCAAGGTCACTGCTGCTGAATCCACATCCAGCACCCGGCCCGCGCCTGGATGGACAAAGGTTGAGCCCGCCGCCGCCGAGATCAGATGAAACCCGTTCGTTAGGACTTGCGGCGGAGCACCAGCTTGGCGCAGCCAGTGGACCGAGCCCGCAATGTCATCTCCGGGGTCAGGATCCGGATGAAGCTGGAGTTCCCCGGCCACCAAGCTGCGGCCTCGATTCAGCGCGGCAAACAGCGGCCAGCCGCCCGCCCGCGATACGGGCACTTTCTGGCTGAACTTGGTGCCATCCGCCAGGGCGCCCGCCACGGCGATCATGCCGGATTTGTGCAGCGCAACGGTGGCCGCCCCATCGCCCAGCGGACCCGCCCCCGGCTCCAGCGCGCCTGGAACCAGCAACGTGTAGCGTCCGATCAACTGGGCCAGTGCGCCGTCGCGAACCAAGTCGCCCGCGCGCGACGCGGTTGCCTCCACCGTCCAAGCCAGCCCGGCCAAGCGACCCGTCAACGCGTTGCCCACCGTCGAATCAAGGATCAGCTCCAGCGCCAGCCGGTTCGACCCGGCGCGGGGAACCTGCAGGCGCGTGCGGCCGTCGGGATCGAACCGGCCCGAAAAACCCATCCGCCGATCGGCCTGACGCAGGACGCCACTGAACGCACCGCTCGACCGGACATTGACCGCCAGCCAACCCGTCGATTCCGCGGCCATTTCGACGGGATGAATGAACACCGCGTTGTAGATGCCCGCGACATTGGTGAACGAGGCCGGGCCCGCGTTGGTCGAGGTCAGCAGATGATAGTTGAGCCGGGCCAGACCACGCGCGCCGTTCACACCATCCACGGCAATCAAATATTGCAGGCCAGCCGTCACCGGCAGACTGATGCGATCCGCCCCCTGGGGCGCCAGGGTGTCATTGTCACAAGTCAACGCCACCAGCGACTCGTAGCCGGTCACCGGCAATTGCAATCCATAGCCGGCCAAAACGGTGTCGAAGCCGCTGCCCAGCGTATCCACGATCAACGTGCCGGTGGCAGGCGCAGTGTAGTCGAACCAGTAGGAGGCGCCGCCCGTCACTCCGCAGTGCCGCGGTTCGTTCGGGTCGGGCGTGGCATAGGTGGTGTTGAAGATTTGGGTTCCATCGTAGCCGCGGGTAACCAGTCCTCCCGCCAGCGGCCCCGCCGCCGCCAACCCCAGCCCACCTGAACCACCGCCGCTGCCACCACCGCCACCTCGTCCACGTGCTGGCGGGTCATCGTCAGACAATCGCGATTCGATCGAATCGAACACCTTGTCGCGGGCGAGCGCGTTGGTTGCCCCTTCCGAGTTCACCTGAATCTCCACGGCCCTGGTTTCGAAACGAACATCGCCGACCCGGATGCGCAGCGAGTAACGCCCGACATTGGTTGACTGCAGGCTGGGAATGAAGAGGGTCGGGCCTTCCGCGCCGAACGATTCATCGTTGAAACGCCATTGCAGACGGGCCTCTGGCGACACCTCGAACGAAGCGCTCAGGGTGAGCGGATCGCCCAAACGCAAGGCATGGTCGGACGGCAGGCCAACCACGATGGGCGGCTCGGTGGCGAGATCGATGAACTCCCAACTCAACACCACCGAACCCGCCGCGCCGCGATACCCGTCAACAGCAATCTCAAAGCGCTGGCCGGCACGGGCGGCAAACTGAACCAAACTGGTCGGAGCCGCCGCCGGATCGTCGTCGTTCGAAACGGCCTCCTCCAGCTTGTCCAGGGTTTGCGGATCCGAGGGTTTGAAGAAATACGCCGCCAGCAAGGTGTCGAAGCCGCTGCCCGCCGTGCGGAAAGTCACGATGCCATTCGTCGGCGCCACCCACGAAATCCACACCGAAGCGCCGCCGGGCTTGTTCGCGTGAAGCGGCTCCAGCAACTCGCGGCTCGCTCCCACCGTGCTGCCCGTCACCTGGCCGCTGGGAGCCGCCAGCATTTCCCGCTGCGCAAAGTCATCCCGCAGCGTCGCCGCGCCCGCCGCGCCCGGCATCAGCACTGCACCCAGCAGAGTCACCAACGCGATCAGCGCCCGGCACTGACCCATTCGCCTCCGGCTCAAGCCTGAATTGTTCGCAAGCGCTGTCACGAGGCAGGATTCTAGTTCGAACGAACCAAAACCAAAAGGGCGGGGCCCGTCATCGGTCGACGCCAGCCCCGCCCCGTAAAAGCAACTCAGTTCCCGGTCGGAAACACCCGTTGAAAGAGGGTGACGCTGTCCTGCGTCACCGTGATCATCTGGCCCAGCGGATTAAACGTCAGCGCCGGATGTCCCGAGTCATCGTCGTCTTCAAACTCGATCTCGCCGTGAGTCCCCCCGGTCACAGCGGTGACGGTAATGGTCCCAACGGAAGCGCCGTTCACCCAGAGCAGATAGTTGCCGACCGGCACATTCTCAAGTTGCACCTCGAAGTTCCGCCGGCCGCGATCGTCGCGCTTGAACCGTGCCTCGGCCCGGCCGGAGACAATCCCGGCGTTGAACAGGGGCAGGTCGATGCGCGTCGGGCTCACCAGCACTCCGCCGCCGGAGGTATTGGTGCCCGTGCCCCCCGTGTTGGTGCCAACCGCCACCGTAAACCGGCCGGTATCACGATCCTTCAGGAGCCCATCGCGATACTCGTCCCGGGTCCAGCTTCCGGAAGAAAGGGTGGCAAAGGTGAAAACATAAGCGTCGAGCTTGGAACCATCCCGCACTTCAACCCGCGCCTGATTCGCCGCCAGCTTCGTATAGACATACGTGAATGGATCCGGATCAGTGCCCAGATCCACGCCGGTGGTCGAGGTCGTGAATTCCATCAAATCGCCACCGGGCTGGTCATCGAGGTTCAAGGTCAGGCCCGCCAGAGAGTCCGGAGCGAACGCGTTGGTGTTCGCGCCACCGTTGCTCCCGCCCGAAACCACACTGCCCGACAGCGTTCCCTGAAAGTAAATCACACCATCGCGCCGCACGACAAACATGCTCGTCGCCGGATTAAAGTTCAGCGGCAGCTCGTCGCCATTGTCCTCACGGCTGGAAAACTCCAGCTCCCCCTCGGTGCCCGAGGTGGAGGTTGCGACGTTGATGGTTCCCTGCACCACGTCGTTGACCAGCAGCTCGTAAGCCCCCACCGGAACGTCCTCAAGCTCGATGGAGAATTTCCGCCGGGCATCCGATTCCACCCGCAAGCGCGCGCGGGCCGTGCCGTCCGCATCCGCTCCGGTGGACGGCACAAAGGATTGGGTCAAGGAAGGCGTGGCGGAATTGACACCTTCAGCACGAGCCGCCAGTCGGCCCGAGAAAACCAGGTTCGTGCCCTGGGCGATGTCGATGATCTGCCCGCGCGGATCGAAATCCAGCAGACGCCGTCCGGGCGGCAACGGCGCAGTCTCATAATAGACGGTCGTCTGGCGGCCGGTCAGCGGAAGCTCCCCGCGCCAGATCCCGTCGACATACAGCTGCCAGTTCGTGCCGGTCACCCGCTCCAGCTTGACCGAAAACGAACGCCGTCCGTCTTTCAACACCCGATAGCGCGCGTCCGCCTCTCCCGTGCCCGAGAGGGTCGTCAAGCGGGCGCGTTCCTCCATCACCACGCCGGACGGTTCTCCCGACGCCGAGACCATGCCCTGCAGCACGCTGCCCACACCGTCGCTGAGAGCGACGAGTTGTCCGCGCGGATCAAAGTCCAAGACGGCTCCATTCTTGCGAGGCTTGGCGGAAAGCGTCAGCGAGCAACGCCCCTTGGCATCGGCCACGGTCGTCGCCTCGACGTTGCCCCCCACTTCGAGGCCATAGGTCGCGCCCGGGGTCAGGCCCGTGGCCCGGATGTTCAAGACCGAGCTCCGGCCCTTGAGCACGGAAAGATAGGTCCCGGCGGCGTTCGTATCCCGCCCCGTGTTCTCCAGCGACATGCGGATGACCGACGAGTCACTGGCTACGACAAGCCCGGACGGATCCATGCACAGGCTCGCACCAAGCGTGAGAATTTGCAGACAACGATGATTTTTCATGTAAACGCGATCAGCTGTAGTTTTTCATTTCTGCGCATTCGTTCCTTCGGCGCACTGAAAAGGAAACGGCGCACTCGCGTCGCATCCGTTGCGAACTCTTTAGCAGCGGGGATGCCAGCTCAAAAACCGTCGTTTTGGGGCGCAGAATCGAGGTTTGCGGATAGAGGCCGGCGAGGACGTTCCAACTGCGGAACAGGAAACAGCGTCGTGTTCCGACCCCGGAACCGAGCCCGAGCCTCAATCGTTGGGCCGCTCGGGAGCCGGACGGCCCTGACGCTTGACGGTGAGCCCTTCCGCCAGAACATCGGCCACCCCTTCGAGAACTTTCTTCGACGGGTATCCCGGATCTTTCAATAGCTCGCGGGCCCGCTGGACCTTGGAGGCACGCACAGACTCCCACGGACGCAGCCCGCGGGGCTTCTCGTCGTTGTCCGCATCGTGTTCCGCATGGCTCACAGCGGTGGAGATAGCAGATTCCCGCAGAGAGGGAAACTCCAATTCTCGCAGCCGATGAAACTTCAGCACTCGCCAATCACCTGTCATACACAATTTTGGCCATCGCTGAAGGAGGGGCCGCAGTCGCGACCGAACCTGCGCGAAGGTATCAGGAACATCGGCCATCGCAGGTCGGGTCTTAAACGGAGGCCCCGCAACGTCCGGCGTCCAGGACAGGCCTGCGACGCAGCATCTGACCTCGCCCGCCTGCTTGCGAGCCCTTGCTCCCGCGGCGGGCATTCCGCCGGAGCGAGGGCCTCACTTCGCCCGCGGCGACGACGCGGCGTAAGCCTCGAAGCTACAGGCGCGAACCCATTCTGCCGATGGCTCCCTTGCCTTGTGCGGCGAAGGCTTGCCGCGCCAGCCCGGACCCGGGGATTGCCCTTTCCGGACGATGTGCCAGACTACCCGCACAATTTTGTGCTGTTCTCATCCAATAGAACGCGGCACTTTCCAATTCAAACCGCATGAGACTGTTCGCCTTAATCCTCGGTCTTCAACTGGGAATCTGCCCGGCCTTCACGCCACATCTGTTCGGAGCCGCCATCGAGCTCGATTCCGCGCTCGTCAGCCAGCGACACACCAACGCCACCAGGCTGATCGAAGGCCCGACCGACGCGAACATCGTGAAGGTCGTCTCCGAAATCCTCCAGAGCCAGCACTACCTCCGGCTCAAGTTCAACGACCAGCTCTCTTCCAAGTTCTTCGACCGCTACCTCGACTCCCTCGACAACGTTCGGATCTACTTCACCCAAGAAGACCTCGAGGAATTCGAAAAATACCGAAACCGCCTGGACGACCTGTCGCTGCGGCGCGGTGACGCCACGCCGGCCCGCGAAATCTTCACCCGCTTCCGCGAACACCTGGAACAACAGTTCGAATATGTCCAGAAGGCCCTCGCCAACGAACAGTTCGAATTCAATGGCGACGACCGCTTCGTGCTCGATCGCAAGCATCTACCCCGCCCCGCCAACCTCGCCGAAGCCCGCAAGCTGTGGCGCGAACGTCTTCGCTACGAGTATCTCCAGGAAAAGCTGAACAAGGAAAAGCCCGCCGACATCCTCAAGAACCTGACCCGGCGCTACACCCGAATCCTCCGCACGATCAACGAATACGACAACGATGACGTCCTCCAGATCTACCTGACCGCGCTGGCGCATTGCTACGACCCGCACTCCGATTACATGGGCAAGAGCGAGATGGAGAATTTCAACATCGGCATGAAACTGTCGCTGTTCGGCATCGGTGCCGTGCTCCAGTCCGAAGACGGCTACTGCAAGATCCGCAGCCTCCAGCCCGAAGGCCCAGCCGAACGCAGCAAAAAACTCAAACCCAACGACCGCATCGTCGCCGTCGCCCAAAGCAACCAGCCCCCCGTCGACGTGGTCGACATGAAGCTGAACAAGGTGGTCGAGCTGATTCGCGGTCCCAAGTCCACCGAAGTCCGTCTGACCATCATTCCCGCCGACGCCACCGATCCTTCGAGCCGGAAGGTGATCAGCCTGGTGCGCGACGAGATCAAACTCGAGGAACAGGCAGCCAAAGCCCGAATCATCGAGCTGCCCGCGGTGAAAGACCCTGAAGGCCGTCCCGTCACCCAGCGCCTCGGCGTGATCGATTTGCCCTCGTTCTATTCCAGCTTCGAGCTCGAAGGCCAGCGCGGCGCCGGCGGCGAACAGAAAAGCACCACCACCGACGTCGCTCTCCTCATCCGCAAGCTCACCCAGGAAAAAGTCACCGGCCTCATCCTCGACCTGCGTCGCAACGGCGGCGGGTCACTCGAGGAAGCCATCAATCTAACCGGCCTCTTCATCAAGGAAGGCCCCGTCGTCCAGGTCAAAGACCCCGACGGCCGTGTCATGGTCGATTCCGATCAGGACGAGGCCGTCTGGTACGACGGCCCGCTGGTCGTCCTGACCAGTCGCTTCAGCGCCTCGGCCTCTGAGATTCTCGCCGGCGCACTCCAGGATTATGGGCGGGCCTTGATCGTGGGCGACTCCTCAACCCACGGCAAAGGCACCGTCCAATCGCTGCTGCAGCTGCGCCCCATCATGCGTCAGGCCGGCCTCGCGCCCGCCACCGAACCCGGCGCGCTCAAATACACGATTCGCAAATTCTACCGCGCCAGCGGCGCCTCCACCCAACTCGACGGCGTCACGCCCGACGTCATCCTGCCCTCGGTCAACAACCACCTCGAAGTCGGCGAGTCGTCCCTCGAAAATCCGCTCGAGTACGACACCATCGCGCCGGCGAAGTTCGAAAAAGTGAATCGCGTCCGTCCCTACGTGGCCGAACTCAAGCGCCGCTCAGACAGCCGCATCGCCACGGACCCCGACTTCGCCTTCGTCCGCCAGGAGGAAGCGCGCTACAAAAAGGCGAAAGCCGAGAAGAGCGTGTCGCTGAATGAAGCCGTGCGCCTGAAGGAAAAGAAGGAAACCGACGATCGCGCCAAGGCGCGCAAAAAGGAATTAGCCGCACGTCCCGAGGCGCCCTGGAAAACCTACGACATCACTCTCAAGCTGGCCCGGCAGCCCGGTCTGCCCGAACCCACGGTCCGCACCAACACGCCGAAGTCCGCCTCGGTCAGCACCAACAAGCCCATCATCATCACCAAGGAAAACGCCAAAGCCGACCCGGCCACCTCCACCGAAGTAGCGCAGGCGGAGCCCGCCAAGACCGATTCAACCAAGAGCGATCCCGATGACGACGAGGCGGAAGTCGACGTGCAGGCCCCGGATATCACGCTCGAAGAAACCAAACGCATCCTCCAAGACTACATCGAGCTCAGCGCCAAAGACCGTGGCGTGGCCTTGAACCAGGGAAAACCCAACGGCGTTCGCTAGAGCTTGCCCCGACCTCTCTTCGGTCTCGTAACGCACGCATCCTGCGTGCCGGTCCTGGCGGCATCCTTGCCGCCCCTCCGCATGTCCTTCCCCCGTCAAACGCCGTGGGCGACGTCCACCCCGGACTCAACACAATGACGCAAGCAGGTCTAAAAGGAACAAGGCGCTTCCCATGAACCAACAGGTAGGGCGCGCTCTCCGCAGCGCGCCGGCCGGGCGAACAACTTCACCCGTGACCGATCGGGTCTGCGTAAACATCTCGCAAAACTGTTTCGGCGGCGGGCGGCGGAGCGCCCGCCCTACCTGATGTGCCCGGTCGATGAGGGGGATTAGCCGCGAAAAGGCACAAAGGGCACAAAATGAAAACTCGGCTTTTGTGCCCTTTGTGCCTCTTCGTGGCCATTCCGGCACTCGGATCGTATTTGGAGACCGCCCACGGCTCATGGCCCGTGGGCAGGTCCAAAAGGAACAAGCAGCTCCCCATGAACCGTCAGGTAGGGCGCGCTCTCCGCAGCGCGCCGGCCGGCCGGGCGAACAACTTCACCCGTGACCGATCGGGTCTGCGTAAACATCTCGCGAAACTGTTTCGGCGGCGGGCGGCGGAGCGCCCGCCCTACCTGATGCGCAGGTCTAAAAGGAACGGGTGGCTTCCCATGGACCTTCGTTTCTCGCTCTTGCTCTTAATCGTGCTCTTGCTCCTCCCGAAGAGAGCAAGAGCAAGAGCAGGATTAAGAGCAAGGGGGAAAGGTTCATGGCCGGTGGGAGGGCACAAGTGCGGAACTCATGAAGGCTTCCCCGCACTGCTGCCGGCGAGACGCCGGCGCTCCCTGGACCGGTCGCTCCCTGGACCCGTTTGTGTCGTGCCGGATCTTGCCGTCGACGGACGTCTCCGTCATGCTCCGGCTCATGTCCAATGTCGTACAGCTGCTCAAAGCGGCGGAAACAGGCGAGCACCGTGCCGCCGAGCAATTGCTGCCATTGGTCTATTCCGAACTGCGCCAACTCGCCGCGTTTCGCCTCGCCAAGGAGCCCCCCGGGCAGACCTTGCAAGCAACGGCCCTCGTCCACGAAGCCTGGTTGAAGCTCGCTGGCCCCGATCCCGGGCAATGGCACGGTCGCGCCCATTTCTTCGGCGCGGCGTCTGAAGCCATGCGCCGCATCCTCATCGACAAGGCCCGCGAGAAATCCGCCTTGAAACGCGGCCCCGGCCGAAACGTCGAGGAGCTGCACGAGTCGGAGATCGAAATGACCGCGCCCTCGGACGAAATCCTCGCCGTGCATGAAGCGCTCGACCGCCTGGCCTCGGAAGACTCCACCGCGGCGGAAGTGGTCAAGCTGCGCTATTTCGTCGGCATGACGGTTCCGGAAATTGCCGAGGCGTTGAACATTTCGCCGCGCAGCGCTGATCGACATTGGAGCTTCGCTCGCGCCTGGCTGAAAAACGACATTCGCAAAAGCCAGCCCTGACCCGGCCCGGGAGCCCTCTCTGGCGGAGATAAAGAGAAGCTGACCCACGCCAGGCTCACGGCCGCGAATATCCCAGCTCAATCGAGAAGAAATTGCACCAGCCCGGTCAGCCCGGAAAAATTCGTCTACTTTCTTGGCGCGATTTTCCGGCGCATTACGCCACTGATGGATAATTCGGTCATGCTATGAGCGAGCCAGCAACGTCAGGACGGCGTTCGGAGAAGGAAATCTTCTTCGAGGCACTGGACAAGGCCAGCCCGGCCGAACGCGCCGCCTTTCTCGACGGCGCCTGCGGCACCAACGCTGCGCAACGGGCCCGGATCGAAGGACTGCTCGCCGACCACTTCCAGCCGGACACGTTCATGAAAGGGCCCGCCGCCACCCGGCCCAACCCCGATCTGTCCGAGCCTTTCGGCCGCAGCATCGAACCCGGCGAGACGCAGGCTTCGATGATCGGCCGTTACAAGCTGCTGGAAAAGCTCGGCGAAGGCGGCTTCGGTGAAGTCTGGATGGCCGAACAACGCGAGCCGGTCAAACGCCGCGTCGCGCTCAAGATCATCAAGCTGGGCATGGACAGCAAACAGGTCGTCGCCCGCTTCGAAGCCGAGCGCCAGGCCCTGGCCCTGATGGATCACCCGAACATCGCCAAGATCCTCGACGCCGGCACCACCGCGCCCCACTCGCCCATCGACCAGCCACCCTCGGCCATCGCCCCCGGCCGCCCCTACTTCGTCATGGAGCTCGTGCGCGGCGTGCGCATCACCGACTACTGCGACCAAAACCAGCTGCCCACCCGCGAACGCCTCGACCTGTTCATCAAGGTTTGCCAGGCCATCCAACACGCCCATCAAAAGGGCATCATTCACCGCGACATCAAACCCTCGAACATCCTCGTCACCCTGCGCGACGGCGTGCCCGTCCCCAAGGTGATCGATTTCGGCATCGCCAAGGCCACCAACCAGGAACTGACCGACAAAACGCTCTTCACCCAGTTCAGCCATTTCATCGGCACGCCAGCCTACATCAGCCCCGAACAGGTCGGCTCCGGCGGGCTGGACATCGACACCCGCAGCGACATCTATTCGCTCGGCGTGTTGCTCTACGAACTCCTCGTGGGCCGGACGCCGTTTGATCCAACGGAGATGTCCAAAGGCGGCTTGGATGCGCTCCGCCTGATGGTCCGGGAAAAGGAGCCCGTTAAACCCTCCACGCGGCTCAAAACATTGTCGGTCGCCGATCAGACCGCCACCGCGCAACGTCGCAAGACCGAGCCCATCAGACTCACCCAACTGCTGCAGGGCGACCTCGATTGGATTGTGATGAAGTGTCTGGAGAAAGACCGGACGCGCCGCTACGAAACGGCCATCGGTCTCGCGTCCGATATCCGACATCATCTGGCCGACGAACCCGTCCTCGCCCGCCCCCCGAGTCCGGCCTACCAGATGCAAAAGCTCTGGCGACGTCACCGGACCGCGTTCGCCGTCGGAACGGTTTTTGCCGCATTCCTCGTGGTGGCGGCGGCGGCCAGCACCTGGCAGGCAATCCGGGCCACCCGCGCGGAAGCGCTCAGCCAAAAACGGGTGATCGAACTGGCGGCAGAACGGGACGCCAAGGATCAGGCGCGCCTCGAGGCTGAGGCGACGGCCAACTTTCTGACCCAATTGTTCGAAAGCCCGGATCCCAAGGGCAAGGGACGCGGCGTGACCGTGGTCGATGTCTTGGAGCGGGCGGTCAAAAAACTGGAGCGAGATCGCTCCATGCGAGCGGATCACCGGGCGCGGCTCTTCTATACACTGGGCACGACCTACGAGGCCCTCGGCCTCGATCTGGAGGCGATTTCCCTGCTGGAAAAAGCTCGAGACTATCATCTGGTCAACGGAGGCGAAGATCACCCGAACACGCTGCGCGCGATCCGCCGGCTGGCGCGCTGTTACGGCTACGTCGGCCGGACGGCCGACGCCGTGCTCTTGCGCGAACGCTACTGGCAGGGCTTGCTCCGTTCGAAGGGACAACTGCATTCCGACACCCTGGAGGCGATGGCCGACGTCGCCGTGGCTCACTGCCGATACGGGAGCGGCGAACGCGCTCTCCAATTGTGCGACGACCTCCTGCCGCTCCGTCAGAAGGCCAACGGCCCGCTCCACCAGAAAACCCTCGCCGTCCTCGGACACAAGGTGGCCGCCTACCTGAAGCTCGGCCGGAAGGAGCAAGGCTTGAAGCTCGCCGAGGAACTCCTGACGCTCCGACGCCAGGCGCTCGGACCGGAACATCGCGACACGCTTCGGGCGATGAACACCCTGGCCCACGCCTATGCGCTGAATCAGCGCACCAACGCCGCCCTCGAGCTCTACGAAAACGTCCTCTCCTTTCTCCGCAAGAACCGGACCCCGGGCACCCAAAGCCTGCACTTGTCCATGCACGGACTGGTCCGAACCTACGCCAAATTCGGCCGCCTTGACGCCGGCCTCGCTCTGGGCGAGGAACTGCTCCGCTTGAACCGCCAGGCGCTGGGGCCCGAGCATCGTGAAACCCTGGGCGCGATGAATACTCTGGCGATGATCTATCGCCGAAAGGGCCGCGTCGATGACTCCATCCACATGGCCCGATCCAGCTTGGACCTCCACCGTCAGGTTCTGGGCGCCCATAGCGAGGGGACCCTCACCGCCCTGACGGTCTTGGCGACAGCGTTGCAAGCCTCCGGTCGGATCGAAGAAGCCGTCGCGCTGGAGTCGGAAGCCTTGCGCCTCAAACGACAACACTTCCCCCAAGACCGCCCCGCGCTTCTCGCGTCGATCGAAAATCTCGCCACCTGCTACGAGCGCGCGCTTCGCCATTCCGAAGCAGCCGCGCTCCGGCGCGAGGAGGCCGCGTTGCGCACCGCCGAAACCCAATCCGAGCCCGCCGCCAATGACGAACCCGAACCCTAGAGGCGTGCCTCAAAACCATGTTCCACCCACGAGTGGCGCCGCCTGTTTTTTTTCACCCATGAAGCACGCCTCGCCCGGGACAAACCAGGCATGATATGAGCGAAAACGGTGCGTCAGGACGGCGTTCGGAAAAGGAGATCTTCTTCGAGGCACTGGACAAGGCCAGCCCGGCGGAGCGCGCCGCTTTTCTCGACGGCGCCTGCGGCACCAACCCCGTGCAACGAGCCCGGATCGAAGAACTGCTCGCCGACCACTTCCAACAGGACGCTTTCATGAAGGGCCCGGCGGCCGCAGCTCTCGTCCCGCGCCCAGCCGATTCGCTGCACTCCGCCTCGCCTTCCACGGATACCGCCAGTCCGATGATCGGCCGTTACAAGCTGCTGGAAAAGCTCGGCGAAGGCGGCTTCGGTGAAGTCTGGATGGCCGAACAACGCGAGCCGGTCAAACGCCGCGTCGCGCTCAAGATCATCAAGCTGGGCATGGACAGCAAACAGGTCGTCGCCCGCTTCGAAGCCGAGCGCCAGGCCCTGGCCCTGATGGATCACCCGAACATCGCCAAGATCCTCGACGCCGGCACCACCGCGCCCCACTCGCCCATCGACCAGCCACCCTCGGCCATCGCCCCCGGCCGCCCCTACTTCGTCATGGAGCTCGTGCGCGGCGTGCGCATCACCGACTACTGCGACCAAAACCAGCTGCCCACCCGCGAACGCCTCGACCTGTTCATCAAGGTTTGCCAGGCCATCCAACACGCCCATCAAAAGGGCATCATTCACCGCGACATCAAAAAACCCTCGAACATCCTCGTCACCCTGCGCGACGGCGTGCCCGTCCCCAAGGTGATCGATTTCGGCATCGCCAAGGCCACCAACCAGGAACTGACCGACAAAACGCTCTTCACCCAGTTCAGCCATTTCATCGGCACGCCGGCCTACATCAGCCCCGAACAGGTCGGCTCCGGCGGGCTGGACATCGACACCCGCAGCGACATCTATTCGCTCGGCGTGTTGCTCTACGAACTCCTCGTGGGCCGGACGCCGTTTGATCCGACGGAGATGTCCAAAGGCGGCTTGGATGCCCTGCGCCAACTCATTCGACAAAAGGAACCGCTCAAGCCGTCGACCCGACTCAAAACGCTGTCCGCAGAGGACCAGACCGCAACAGCGAAACACCGGCGGACCGAGCCCCTCAAGCTCACCCATCAGCTCCGCGGCGATCTCGACTGGATCGTGCTCAAGTGCCTCGAGAAAGATCGAACGCGCCGCTACGAAACCGCAAACGAGCTGGCGCTGGATCTTCAACGGCATCTGGCCAATGAACCCGTCCTCGCGCGCCCGC
Source organism: Limisphaerales bacterium (assembly GCA_044230345.1). Classification (GTDB taxonomy): domain Bacteria; phylum Verrucomicrobiota; class Verrucomicrobiia; order Limisphaerales; family JADJPG01; genus JBGARF01. The sequence continues at coordinate 190,011 of JBGARF010000020.1, read as the reverse complement.
CCAGCTTGGTCTATACCCTGCAAAAAACGTGGCAACGGCATAAACTAGCCATGATCGCGGGCATCGTGGTGACGTTCGCACTCGCTGGTGGCACCGGTGTCAGCACTTGGCAGACGGTGCAGGCCAGGCAGTCCCGCGACGCGGCCGAGGCCGCACGTCGGGCCGAGGCCACCCAGCGGCAGGCGGCCCAGGCCGCCCTGCGCATGGAAGAAACCGAACGGAAGCGCGCTGAAGCCAGCGAAAAGGCCGCCCAAGGTTTGCTCTACGTGGCCAACCTGAACCTGATCCGCCAGGCGTGGGACGCCAATAACCTGAATCGAATTCGTCAGTTGCTCGACGAGACCACCGCCTCACGTGATCGCGGCTTCGAATGGTATTACTGGCAGCGGCAGGTGCATCTGGATCAAAGAACGTTCCGCGCCCACGCCACCCGGGTTTGGTCCGCGAGCTTCTCGCCGGATGGCCTCCGGATCGTCACGACCAGTGACGACGGAACAGCCAAAGTCCTGGAGGCCTCGACCGGCCGGGAACTCCTCACGCTCCCCGGCCACAACGACTGGGTGCGATCCGCCTCCTTTTCGCCCGATGGCACCCGGATTGTGACCGGAAGCAAGGACTACGTCGCGCGCGTCTGGGATGCGACCGAAGGCGTGGAGCTCCTCCGACTGCTGGGCCATCGGACGGCCATTCGCACGGCGGAATACTTCCCGGACGGCCGGCGCATCGTCACGGCCAGCCAGGATGGCACGGCCCGAATCTGGGACGCGGACACAGGCCGGCAATTGCTCGAGCTGCGCGGCCATTCCAACTGGGTGTTCTCCGCCGCCGCTTCTCCCGACGGCCGCCTCGTGGTCACCGCCGGTGACGACGACTCCGCGCGGATCTGGAACGCCGACGACGGCCGGGAACTGCTTCGCCTGACCGGCCACGCGGGCAACGTCCGCACCGCCGCGTTTTCGCCGGACGGCCGCCACGTCGTCACGGCCAGCCAGGACCAGACGGCGAAGATCTGGGACACCGAACGCGGCCATCTCAGAACAACCCTGGTGGGTCACAACGCCAATGTCTTTTCCGCCGCGTTCTCGCCCGACGGCCGCCGGATCGTCACGACGAGCGGCGACCAGACGATTCGCATCTGGGACGCGGAAAACGGGCGGGAACTAAACCAGCTGAAAGGGCACGGCGGGGACATCTACACGGCGGTCTACTCAAAAAGCGGGCGACAAATTCTCTCCGCGAGCGCCGACGCCACCGCCAAGATTTGGGACGCCGCCAGCCCGTCCACGCCGCTGTCGCTGGAACACGGCGGGAGCGTGTTCGCCCTGGCCGTCGCACCGGACAGCGAGCGGATCGCCACGGGTGGAACGGGGGACCGAGTCAAGGTCTGGTCGGCAACAACCGGCAAGTTGCTGCTGACCCTGCCGAGTGCGGACGCCGAGGTTCGTTCGCTCGCCTTTTCTCCCGACGGACAACGACTCGCCGCGGGTCACGGTGACGGAAGCGTTGACGTCTGGCTGGCCAACGAAGGGCGCCGGCGGTTCAACTTCGCCGGACACGTCGGAGTAAACTCGATCGCGTTCTCAACGGACGGACGGCGATTGATCACCGCCGGCAGCGAAGGAAAGATCAAGGTGTGGGCTGCGGACGATGGACGCGAATTGCTTTCGCTGCCACCCGTGTCCGGCCAAACGTTCTCCGCCCGTTTTTCACCCGACGGCGCCCGCATCGTGAGCAGCTATCTCACCGGAGCCAAAGTTTGGGATGCCCACACCGGCGCCGAGATCTTCACTCTCATCGACACGCCGCACCGGGTTCGGGCCGTGACCTTCTCGCCCGATGGCAGACGGATACTCGCGGCGAGCGAGGACAAGACGGCCCGAGTCTGGCAGGCCAGCAATGGCGGGTTGCAGCACACCCTCAACGGGCATACCCACGGAGTTTTCGCCGCAGGCTATTCGCCCGATGGCAAACGGATCGTAACCGGCAGTCAGGACTTCGCCGCCAAGGTCTGGGACGCCGCCACCGGTCAGGAACTGCTCACCCTGTCCGGACACAAAGGCGCCATCTCGTCGGTTGCCTTTTCGCCAGATGGCCAGCGTTTGGTGACGGGCAGTGTGGACGGCACCGCCCGCGTCTGGACGGCGGCCTTGCCCGAGCAGGTGGCGACCTGGCAACAAGAGCAACTCAGCGGTTCCAACCGATTGCACGCTCCGACGCCCCTCCCGTCTTTGGCAACGGGACCAACCTCGCTCTCTTCCCCGCTTCCGCCCGGCCTCATCACCCGCTGGCTCGTGCTCGCGCCCATCCGAATTGCCGCCCTCGATCCCTCGACAGCCCTCGCTCAGGAACAGCTGTCCAATGAGGCTAACCTCCAACCGCGCGCCCGTGAACGCGTCCATCTCCCCAGCCGGGACCTCTCCTGGGATTTGATGGAACAAAACGTTCCGCTGCTCGATTTCAATGCCTTCGTCGGCCAAACGGCGTCGCCTAACAGCGTGGCCTACGCCGTCTGCTATCTCGCGACGGACTCGCCGCAGTCGGGCGTGGTCCTGCGCATCGCCAGCGACGACGAGTGCAAGGTCTACCTCAACGGGCGGACCCTCCACCGCTCCAATCCAAAACGGAGTTATGTCCTGGACGAAGAAGAGGTCGCCGGAGTGCATCTGCCTGCGGGAACCAACACGCTCGTGTTCAAGATTGTGAACCAGGCCGAATTCTGGCGCGGTTCAATCCGAATCCTTGATGCAACGGGCCAGTCGCTTCCCGGCCTGCGCGTCGGGCTGGAGCCGGCCGCACACCGGTAAGCGATCGACACGATCGAGGATCGCCCTGTTTCCATCTGCGTTCATCCGCGTGCATCTGCGGTTAACCTAAACGGAGCAGTTGCCCGCGCCAGAATCTGCGCAAGGTCCGGGCGGGAAAGCCGCTCTGCTCTCCTCGACGTATCACCTTCTCGGATACGCCTCGTCGTGCATCGCGGCTTTCTCGCTCAGGCCTTTGCGCATCTTCGGCACGCTCAACTGCTCCGTTTAGGGTTAAGGATTCCGAGGCGGGTATCAGAGTGACGCTCAAAATTACTCCACCTTCGCTGGCGTGATTGGCCACGGGAATCCGCACTGGGTGGGTGAAGCATGAAATCCCGCTCAACCCAATCAACTCCCGTTCCCCTCATGAAACCGCATCCATTCTCGCCCTTTGTCTTCCTCCTGATCCTGTTTGCGCTCCTTCAAGCGGCACCTTTCCCCCCTGGCGCCCGCGCCGCCGATGGCGACCTGATCACGACCTTTAATCCAAATCCAAACGGAGGCGTTGCCGGCTCAGCGGTGCAGCCCGATGGGAAGGTTGTCATCGGAGGTACCTTCACCACGGTGGGCGGAGCCGCGCGTGCCCGGATAGCCCGACTCAACGCCGACGGCACGGCGGACGCTGGTTTCAATCCCAGTGCGGACGTGCAGGTCTCCAGCACCACCGTGCAGTCGGACGGGCGAGTGCTCATCGGCGGAATCTTCAACAACATCAACGGGGTTGCCCGCCGCGGTTTGGCCCGGCTCAACGCCAATGGTTCCCTCGATGCAGCTTTCAATCCAAACGTCGATGGCCTGGTTTACAGCTCTGCGCCGCAGTCCGACGGACGGATTGTGATCGGCGGAAGTTTTTCCAGAGTCGGTGGGGTCGATCGCGACAACTTCGCCCGCGTCAACGCGGATGGCTCATTCGATCCGAGTATCGTGCCGTTCTTCACCTTGGGTGTTTACTCGATGGCGCTGCAAGAGGATGGACGCATCGTCGTCGGAGGAGACTTCCAGTTTGATCGCATCGCCCGGGTGAACTTCGACGGCACGCTGGACACCACGTTTCGTCCCAATGCAAACGGCCGGATTCAAGCCGTCGCCGCGCAAGCGGACGGACGCATCCTCATCGCGGGCACGTTCACCAGCGTGGCCGGAAACAACGCCTCCGGAACGCCGCGCAACCGGATCGCCCGGCTCAACGCCGACGGCACACTCGATGCCACCTTCAATCCCAACGTGGATGCCGAGGTGAAATGCATGGTGCTCCAGGCGGACGGACGAATCATCATCGGCGGCGATTTCACCACGGTGGGCGGGATAACCCGCAACCGGCTCGCACGCCTCAATGCCAACGGCACGCTCGATGCCGGCTTCAATCCCAATCCAAATCTTCGCGTCGATGTCGTGACGCTCCTGCCCAACGGTCAGATTCTCATCGCGGGCAATTTCACCACCGTCGGCGGAGCGACGCGCAATCGACTGGCCTTGTTGGCCAACAGCCCCGCCACCCAATCCCTCACCGTGCCCTCCGCCTCCCGAGTCCAATGGCTGCGCGGTGGCACAACCCCGGAGACCACCCAGGTGACGTTCGAGCTTTCGACCGACGCCGGAGCGAACTGGACCGCGCTCGGCGCCGGCACGCGCATCAGCGGGGGCTGGGAATTGACCGGCCTGGGCCTGCCCGCCAGTGGCTCCATCCGGGCCCGTGCTCGCACGGCCGGCGGCCAATTCAATGGCAGCTCAGGCCTCGTCGAGCAGCAAGCCAGCTTCAGCGGCTTGCCCTCTCCCGATATCGCCGTTTATGGCTTTGCCAACCTAATTGCCGACGGTGATACGACGCCCAATCCGACCGATGGCACGGACTTCGGAACCGGTGTAGCCGTTGATGGCGGACAGGTGGAGCGGATCTTCGATGTATACAATCTCGGCAACGCACCACTCAATTTGACTGGAAACCCGAGAGTGACCATTGGCGGTGCCAATGCCGGAGACTTCTCCGTGACCATTCAGCCGCAGTCTCCCGTGGCGCCCGGGATCGCTGGCGCCGCCTTTTTTTGGATCAAGTTTAATCCGAGCGCCTCTGGTCTTCGCACCGCGATCGTGAGCATCCCCAACGACGATCCCGACGAAAATCCTTACAATTTCGCCATAGCGGGGACGGGCAACAATGATCTGGACCCGAGCTTTTTTATCCCCGATCTGAACGTCGTCTCCAGTGCGGTGGCATTGCCTGACGGGCGGATTCTCGTCGACACCATTCAGACCGCAGGCGGAATAAGTTCGTATGGAATCCACAGGCTCAATGCCGACGGGACCCGCGACGCCAGTTTCTCTACTGTTGGGGGACCGAATACCGTTGGCCCCTTGTTGGTACAACCCGATGGCAAGATCGTCTTTGGCGGAAATTTCTTCAGGGTGGGTGAGATTACGCGCAACAGGATCGCACGTCTCAACGCCGACGGGAGTCTGGACCTCGGATTCGATCTGGACGTGGGAAACTCGGTTGCCTGCCTTTCGCTTCAGGCGGACGGTCGCATCATTGTCGGCGGCAATTTCAGCACTGTTGATGGCGCGACGCGCAATCATATTGCGCGGCTCATGCCCGAAGGAACCCTGGATGTCGATTTCAATCCCAACGCGAATGGGAGTGTTATCACCGCGGCGGTGCAGTCGGACGGCAAGGTAGTCATTGGAGGAGGCTTTACGACCGTGGGCGGAGTACCGCGCAACTGGGTAGCGCGGCTCAACGCCGACGGAACGTTGGACGCTGCCTTCAATCCCAACGCGAATGGGAGTGTTATCACCGCGGCGATACAGGCGGACGGGAAGATCCTCATTGCCGGTGCCTTTACCACCGTCGGTGGTCTGCCCCGCAACGGCATCGCGCGCCTCAATGGCGATGGCACCCTGGATTCCAGCTTCAATCCTGGCGTCGTCGCGACCGTCTCGAGCATTTCCGTGCAGGCCGACGGAGGGATTGTCATTGGTGGAGACTTCACCGCCCTGGGCGGAGTAGCGCGCAACAACATCGCTCGGCTCAATCCCGACGGCTCGGTCGATTTGGCTTTCAATCCGAATGCAAACGATAGGATCAGAAGCACGGCGCTCCAAGCCGACGGCCGAGTTATCATCGGAGGCGATTTCACTGCAGTGAACACCGTACCGCGCAACCACATCGCGCGGCTGCTCAACGGACCAGCCACCCAGGCCCTCACCGTGCCGAGCACGTCGCGCGTCCAATGGTTGCGCGGCGGCGCCGCCCCGGAAACCACCCAGGTCAGCTTCGACCTTTCCATCAACGGCGGCGCCACCTGGACACCGCTCGGCGTCGGCACGCGCATCAGCGGCGGCTGGCAACTCACCGGCTTGGCCCTGCCGACCAGCGGAAGGGTTCGCGCTCGGGCCCGCACCGCCGACGGCGCCGGCAGCTCCGGTTTGGTCGAGCAGCAGGTGGCCTTCGCCGGCTTTACCGCGCCCGAAATCACCGTCTTGCGCAATGTGACGTCCATTACCGACGGCGATACCACGCCGAGTGTGGCGGAGGGCACCGACTTTGGCGTCACGAACGTGGTCGGCGGAACCGTCACGCGGACCTTCACCATCCGGAACATTGGGAATGCGCTTCTGAACCTGCCGGGCCCGACGCCCGTCACGGTCAGCGGGCCGCACGCGGCGGACTTCATCGTCACCCAGCCGGAGGCGTTGGTGTTGGGCGGGGCGGAGACGACGACCTTTCAAGTGACGTTCAACCCGAGCGCCGGGGGCTTGCGCACGGCGACCTTAAGCCTCGCCAGCAATGATGCGGACGAAAACCCGTTCGACTTTGCCCTGCAGGGCTACGGGACGGTTCCGAACCTGATCGTGACCACCATCGGGGATAATGGCCCCGGCTCGCTGCGACACGCGCTGACGAACGTGAGCCCGGACGGAACCATCACCTTCGCGCCCGCGCTGAGCGGGGGAACGATCGGCCTGACCAGCGGGCAATTGGTGATCGACCGGAACGTGAACGTGGTCGGGTTGGGAGCCGCGAACCTGACCATCAGCGGAAATGGCAGCAGCCGCGTGTTCTTCATCAACGCGGGTGTCAACGCGTCCATCGCCGGCCTGACCATCGCCAACGGCCGCGTGACCGGCGCGGTGGGTGGACCGAGTCCCACCGGCAGCGGCGGCGCCATCTTCAGCCAGGACAATTTTCTGCGCGTCAGCAACTGCACCTTCACGGGCAATTCCGCCACGGCCGGCGGCGCCATCTACTCCGGATACTATGCTCCGGTCGGCAGCGATCTTCCCGTCACCTTGACCGTGGACGATTGTCGTTTTGAAGGGAACCACGCGGATGACGACGGGGGTGGAATCCACATCTATCGCAGCATCACGGAAACCGGGCTGGCCCTGATCATCAACCGGACCACATTGCACGGAAACACCGCCGGGACGGGCGGTGGCCTGACCATCGTTCGCGCGCAAACCGTCCTCAGCAGCTGCACGCTGAGCGGCAACCAAGCCGGGGCCGGCGCGGGCATCTACAATTCATGGGACGGCATCCTCACGATGACGAATTGCACACTGAGCGGCAACGTCGCGACGCAAGGCGGGGGGATCTACAATAACCAATCCGCGGTCTATGTCCGGCACTCCACCTTCAAGGACAACGCGGCGGCCGGCCCCGCCGGCGGCGCCTTCCACCACACCTTCGGCCTGCAAGTGTTCAGCCATGTCCTCCTGGCCAGGAACTCCACGAGCAGCGTCTACGGTGCGACCAGCGGCGGAATCGTCGCGAATGAAGGCTCCAATCTGGCCGACGACAGCTCGGCCGCCGGATTCGCGACGCAAGTCGCCGACCTGAAACTCGGGCTGCTGGCCAATAACGGCGGACCGACCCTGACCCATGCGCTGCTCCCGGGCAGCCCGGCCCTCAACGCCGGCACCAATGCTGCGATCGCGGGATTGCCTTTCGATCAGCGCGGACCCGGATTCCCGCGGCTGGTCGGCAGCGCGGTAGACATCGGAGCGTATGAACTTCAGGCCTCGCCCTCCTTCGACCCGGTTCCCATCGCCGGACTCCAGGGTGTCTCCGACAGCTCCGTCACTTGGGCCGACTACGACAACGACGGTCGCCTCGACTTGTTCCTCACGGGTGACACTGGACTGCAGAAGTTGTCGCAACTCTGGCGCAACACGGGCGCCGGTTTCAGCCTCGTGCCGATCCCGGGCCTGGCGGGCGTTTCGCAGGGATCGGTCGCCTGGAGTGACTACGACAACGACGGACGTCTCGACTTCCTGATCATGGGCAATGCCGGAAGCGAGAACATCTCGCAGCTCTGGCGCAACACCGGAACCGGCTTCGTCCAGGTGCCCATCCCCGGTCTACCGGCCGTGCTCTATGGCGCCGTGGCCTGGGCCGACTATGACTGCGACGGGCGCCAGGACTTCCTGATCACCGGCAACACCGGGTCCTCGAGCGCCGGTTCCACGAACATGGCCCAACTTTGGCGGAACACCGGCGCCGGTTTCGTCCAGGTTCCCATTCCCGGCCTCCTGGACGGCTCACTCAACTCGGTGGCGTGGGGGGATTACAACAACGATGGGCGTCCGGACTTCCTCATCACCGGCGCCGTCGACACCGACAGCGCTGAGTCGCAACTCTGGCGGAACACCGGCAGCGGGTTTGTCCAGGTTTCCATCCCCGGCCTGCCGGGTGTTTACGGCGGCGTGGTGACGTGGGGCGACTACGACAACGACGGACGTCTCGACTTCCTGCTGACCGGTTTCACTGGAACGACACCCGTCTCCCAAGTCTGGCGGAATACCGGCAGCGGATTCGTCAACACCACTCCTGTCGGTTTGCCGCAAGTGTACCAGGGCGGGGCGGCGTGGGGTGACTATGACAATGACGGGCGCCTCGACATCTTGATCACGGGCGGCGGGGCCGGCGCGGACCTCGCGCAGATCTGGCGGAACACCGGCACAACCTTCGCCAAAGTCACCGACCAAACCCTGCCCGGGGCGCGGTTCGGCGAGGTGGCCTGGGCTGACTATAACAACGACGGGCGCCTGGACTTGTTCCTGTCCGGTCTGACGACTGGTTTGTGGAAGAACAATTCCCCGGCCATCAACACCGCCCCGTCCGCGCCCACCGCGCTTGCCTCGCAAGTTCACGGCGGCTCCAGCGTGACCTTGCGTTGGAATCCGGCGACGGACGCGCAAACGCCCAGCGCGGGCCTCAGCTACAACCTCGTGTTGGGCACCAGCGCCAACGCCGTGGACGCAGCCTCGCCGAACGCGAGCGTCCCCGACGGCTTCCGCCGGGTCGTGCGCTTGGGCGCCGTCAACGGCGCCGCCGCCGGCCCGCTGACCTACACCTTCACGAATCTGCCGCCGGCGCCGCAGTATTTCTGGAGCGTGCAAGCGATCGACAGCGCGTTTGCCGGCGGACCGTTCGCAGCTTCGCAATCATTCGGCATCGCGACCTTGCAGATCACGGTCGCGAACACCAACGACGCTGGACCGGGCTCATTGCGACAGGCCATCGCCGATATCAGCGCGGACGGAACCATCGACTTCGCCCCGGACCTTAACGGGCGGACGATCGGGCTGACCAGCGGGGAACTGGTCATCGACAAGCACCTGACCATTAGCGGTCCGGGCGCGGACAAGCTGCGCCTCAGCGGGAATGGTCTGAGCCGTGTGATCCGGGTGGCGAGCAATGCCGTCCCGCATGTGGTCACGATTGCCGATCTCACCATCGCCAACGGCAATGGAATGGGTGGTGGCGCGTTGGGAGCCTTCCGGATCGGGGGCGGAATCATGAACGACAACGGTTCCTTGACGATCGATCGCTGCACGTTGTCAGACAACAGCGCCTCGTCGGGCGGCGGCATTCACAACTGGGGCCAGTCGGGCTGGGCGAGCTTGACGGTGCGCAGCAGCACGTTTAGCGGCAATGCGGGCGACGGCGGCGGCATCTTCAATGCCGGCGCCTTCGGCACGGCGCGGCTGCACGTGGAGAACTCCACGTTCAGCGGCAATGCGGGAACGTTCAACGGCGGCGGAGCGATCTGGAACGAGGAAGGAATTCTAACGCTGACCGGCAGCACGCTCACCGGCAACCGTGCGATCTCCACCAACGGGCTCGCCGGCGGTCTGGCGGCGCGCGGGACCGAGCACCTGGCCAACAGCATCATCATGGGCAACTTCAGCGTGCGAACGGGCACCGAAGACAACGTCAACTGGGGCGGCGTTGACTCCGCCCGCGCCTGCCTCATCGGGCCGCCCACGGGCGCGAGCCTCCCCCTCAGCTCGGTTTTGAACACGAACCTCGCCTACAATGGCGGGCCCACGCGCACCCATGCACTGGTTCGCGGCAGCCCGGCGATCGACGCGGGACCCGGCTATCTCCCGAATGCGTGGCAGATCACCGATGCCTCGGGCGTTGCCGGCTCTCTGAACTTCAGCAACACGCTCTCCGCCGCCCAGAAGATCGCCGCCACCAACAGCGGTTGGCACTTCACGGTGATCAGCCGCCAGATCCAGGGCTCCGGCGGCTCCGGTCCGGCCCAGTTCATGACCTACGGCCATGGCGATCGCCGGTTCATCGTGGGCTGGGATCTCGATGCCTCCGGCCGGCTCACCGCCCGCTTCTATGGCGCCGGCGGTACCTTCAGCGGTGTTGCCACCAACCTCACCGGACCCGGCGAGGGCAGCAGCGCCTATCACCAGCACGAGCTGATCTACTCCCCGGCCACGCGGACCGCGACTTACCTGCTGGATGGAACGCCGGTCTACACCTGGACGGGCCTGGCGCCCAATTCCGATTACAACGGCCAGGCGCTCTTTGGCGCGGGTGCCAACGGCGGTCGCGGCGGAATGAACTTCCACCGCGTTCAGTTCGCCATCACGGGTCAAGGCACGGTGTCGGAATACTCCGCCGGGTATCAGGGCAATCCGGCCATCGCGCCGGACCCGGCCAGCCAAGGCTGGACCCGCACCTGGTCCGTCCCGGCGAACACCGACGTCACCAACGCACCGGTCTCTCCCGACGCCGTGGCGCTGCCGCCCGGCGTGCTCGACGCGATCGGGTTGCTCTACGATCAACGTGGCTTCGGTTTCGACCGGATCGGCAACGGCCGAATCGACATCGGCGCTTACGAAGTGCAGCAGCCGAAAGTCACGCAGGCGGGCAAGGTTCCCCAAGGGTTCGCCGTCTCGTTCAAGGGCGAGCCGAACGAAACCCTGAACATTGAATGGAACGCCGACGCGAGGAACGTCGGCTGGCAACCCCTGACCACCGGCACCACCGACGCGTCCGGCTCCGTTCAAGTCATCGATTCCACTCCGAGCGCGCCGCGCCGCTTCTACCGCAGCGTGCGCCCGTAAGCCAAAGGCGTTCGGAGCAACGCCACCGGAGGTCGACCATCGCCTCCCTTCACCCCATCCGGGGGTGGAGGGAGGCTTCGTTTTGTCCAGAGAACGTTCTCTTGCGGCGTCGCCAGCCCGCACCGATCATTCCACCACGCGCACCCGCAAATCTCTCAGCACAGACAGCTCCTTCGAATCAACCCCGCGCATCCGGCGCCCTCCATCCTTCCGCTTCGGCCCACACCGCTTCCGCTCCGCCTTGAACACCCCATCCACAAATCCCTTCGTCCCCGGTACAACTAATGACCTGTCCTTTGACCAAAAATTTCGTCTTGCGACGTGGGGTGCGGCGGCGAACCATCCAGTCCACCACGAACACCATGTCCAAGTCCACTCGTCGCGAATTCATCCGGCGCACCAGCCTCGGCCTCAGCATGGCAGGGCTCTCACCTCTCCCGTTTCCTCAGTCCGCCCGCGCAGCGTCGAAGGTATCGATGGCCGCGGCCATTCCGCCCCATCGTCCGCTTGAAGTGCCGGGCGTTCATGCCTACCCGATGGAACACAGCATCGCTGCCGGCGACACGCTTGAGCTCTGCGTCAGCTCGACTGTCGCCTACACGCTCTCCCTTTGCCGCCTGGGCCCGATGGTTGATGACCCGGCCGGCGACACCGTGCTCGCCGATCTGGGCCCCCAGCCTGCCGTCCCGCAGCCTATTCATCCCGGCTCCTATGTGCACATCGCCAAAGGGCTGCGCCGTTCTCTGACCGCCTTCACGATAGAATGTTGGGTGCGTCCCTGGGATCTGTCCAAGCTGCAGGGCGTCGTCAGCCAGGAAGACAAGGATTCCTACGAAGGCTTTGCGCTCGGTCTGGGCAAGGACGGTTACGTGGGCTTTTACCTCGGCGACGGCGTATCCCCGGACGAAGCGGTCGTGCATCGGACCAAAGCCGGCGTCGTCACACGCAACAAGTGGAATCATCTGGTGGCCACCTGGGATGGCCGGCGCAAACGGGTGTTCGTGAATGGCGACGAGGTCGGCGCGTGGGATTTCGTCGGAACGCTGAAGCCCGGTCCACATCCATTGCGGCTCGGTGCCATGGCCCAGGCTGGGGTCGTGCAGCATCTGCTCGACGGCGACATTGCCATGCCGGCGGTCTACAGCCGGGCCTTGAGCGAGGTGGAGATTCGCGAGCGTTTCGCGGCAAAAGGCCTGGTCGTCGCCGAAGGTCGAGGCGTGCTCGGGTGTTGGCCGCTCCTTGAGGAAAAGGGCGACCGAGTCGCCGACGCTGGCGGTGACGGCCGTCATGGCCGAATCATCAATCACGCCACGTGGATGATCGGCGGCCCCGCGTTCAAGGCTGCCGTCGACCGTTTCGGTCATTACGATCCCCGCAAAGACGCTGAGCGCGGCCATGGCCTGCGCTTTGCGTCGGACGATCTTTACGACTGCCGTTGGGCGGTCACTCATCGCTGGCGGGTGCCTACGGAGGCGCGCTCGGGGATTTATGTAGCCCGGATGAAGTTCAACTTCGACGGCAAGGAGCGACTGTATCACTGCACGTTTTTGGTGCGCCGGGCGGCGCGCCGGCGCAAGGCGCCGATCCTGTTTGTATGCGCCACAAACACGTGGCGGGCCTATAACGGCACACCGTTCGCGCTCACGCCGCCGGAATTGAAACAGGTGTGGGGCACGGGCGGCTACGGGCCGGATCGCGGCCTGCCATCGTATTGTCTTTATCGCGCGCACGCCGCCGGCCAGGGCACCTATCAAATTGGCCTGCGCATGCCTTGGCCAGCGGCCGGACCTTACGTTCGCTACGGCGGCGCGACTGATTACAGCCACCTGATGCGGGCCGATCGATTTCCGCAAGCGTGGTTGGAGGAACAAGGTTACGCCTACGATCTCATCAGCGACGTCGACTGGCATCGCGAGCCCGGCCAGCTCCGCGGCTACAAGACGGTGATGATCGTCGGGCACAACGAGTATTGGTCGCTGCCGATGTATCGCTCCGCGGAAAGCTACCTGCGGAACGGCGGGAACCTGCTTGTGCTGAGTGGCAACACCCTGGGCTGGCGCGTGAGCTTCAACGAAGACTGCACCATCATGGAATGTCGCAAGGTCGACTCGCCCGGGGATCAAGTCCCCAAGTCGCGCCGGGGCGAAGCCTGGCACAGTCAGGACGGTCTGCGCGGCGGCCCGGCCCGCGAGTGCGGCATGCCTGGCTACCGCGTCATCGCCCTCGACATCATCGGCTGGAACAACCAGTCGAACCCGAAAAATTTCGGGCCCTACGTGGTCGAGAGCGACGCGCACTTTCTTTTCAACACGCCGGAGAAGAGTGGGCTGAAGAACGGCGACAAATTCGGCTGGGCCGGCGAAGGCAAATTCCCGATGGCAAACGGCCACGAGGTCGACATCCGCCCCTCGACCTTCGCCGCCCTGCAGGTGGAACCGTCTCCAGAAGGCGGCGTGGTTCCGACCGACCCGCCCGGCATCACCCGCATCGCCAACGGCGTGCTGCCGTGGAAGGAGGGCGGTCAGGCGATGGATTATTTTTTCCGCGTGATCAAACCGAAGATCGATCAGGGCGGCGAGATGATCTATTGGGAACGTCCGGATGGCGGACGCGTGTTCAACGCCGGCGCGATCGGCTCGGGCTGGGCGCTGCACGCGGATCCAAAATGGGCCGCCGTCGTGCGCAATGTCCTGCATCATTTCGGAGTAAAACCTGAACGTTGATCTCCCCGCCCACGGGTCCCATGGTTTTTCCAGCACGCTGGCACGCCGGCAAATCAGTGGATTGCATGACGGAAGACTTGCGGGCAGGATGCCGGCACTCCCAGAGGCCATGAGCCTCGGCAATGAAGGCAACCTCAAACCAAAGCCATGGCATCTACGGCGAAACCATCCAATCCACTGCGCAAGCTCGCGTCGTCCCTCCGCACGCTTCGCGACCGTCGCGAGCACCGCAAGCAACCCAGCGGTTTTGGCTTCGTCTTCGCCGACCGCGTCGACTATCTCGACCCGGTGCGCTGGGATGCGGTGACCGGCGGCAGTACGATATTTCTTCAGCGGGACACCCTCCGGGTGATGGAGCAGCACGGCCCGGAAAACGTCGAACCCCGCTACGCCCTGCTCTTCCGCCAGGATCAACCCGTGGCCGCCCTGGCCGCCCAGATCGTGACGGTGGCCGGCGAAAATCTCCGGCGCGATCCCAACGCTCAGCGCCCGCCGTCGGGCGGGTTGCTTCGTCGGGCGTTGAAGCCCGCCGCCGCCGTCGCCACGGCGAAACTGCGCGAACGCCTCCTCGTGGCGGGAAATCTCCTTTCGTGGGGATTCCATGGCGTCGCGTTCGCCCCGGGCGAAGATCCGGCGGCGCTTTGGCCAGGGATCGCCGAGGCGCTCTACCGGATTCGCCGCGCGGACCGGCTCACGGGTCAGACGAATTTCGTCATGGTGAAGGACGTCACCGCGGGCCAGACTGGGCTCGATGCGCTGCATCGGTTCAGCTACCGCCCGCTGGTCACCGAGCCCAACATGGTTTTGTCGGTGCACCCGGACTGGCGGAATTACGACGACTATCTGGCTGCGCTGGACGCGAAGTATCGCCGCAATGCCCGCGATCAGATCAAGAAGCTCGGCGCTGCGGGTTGCACGATCGAGCGATTGACTGATCTCGACCCACACGCCAAGCGGTTGCACGAGCTTTACAAGGCCGTGCAAGGCAACGCCGCCGTCCGGCTGGTCTCGCTCGAGGAATCCTTCCTGCCCGAACTGGCCCAGGCGCTGGGCGACGGATTTCGCTGCCATGCGGTCCGACGCGGCGACGACCTGCTGGGATTCGTGACGAGCCTGCGCGATGGCGACACGGCGGTGGCGTATTACATCGGGTTCGATCGGGCCGCCGCGGCGGCGGGGCTGCCCATTTATCTTCGGCTCCTGCACGCCACCATTGGCGACGCGATTGACTGGAAGTGTCGACGCTTGTCACTGGGAAGGACCGCGCTGGAACCGAAGGCGGCGCTGGGCGCGCAACCGGAACCGATGAGTGTCTGGATGCGTCACCGGGTCCCGGCCTTCAATTGGATCCTGCGCGGCTTAATCAGCGCCGTTCCCCATCACGAAGCGCCGGAACGCAACCCGTTCAAGCAGGACGCCTCAGGCATGAGCTGAGGCCGATGGAGCGCCTTGGTGCCAAGCCGCCCAGTCGACTTATCAATTCATCAATTCCCGTCCGGCTTTCGCGGTTTGCGGATGAGCTTCAGCGAGTCGGCATCGAAAGCGGCCGTGCCTTTCAAGGCGCGGAACTCGCAGACCAGAACCAAATCCTCCTGGCCCACGACCTTGAAGTCGTAGGCCACGGTCTTCCACTCGGTCGCGTCGCGGATCATCTGCGCGTTGCGATCGCCGGAGATCCGGATCGACGCCCCCTGGTTGGTCGCGCCCAGGCCAGGACTGAACGCCGCCCCGACCAGTTTCAGCCGGCCGACCAACTGATACTCGCCTTCGTCGAGAAAGACCTCCGCTCGCCACGAGCCATGCGACAGTCGATCCGGCGCAGTGATTTCCAGCGTGACCTCCGGCGTCGCCTGCCGCCCGAACGACGGGCTGCCGGATTCGTAGGAACTCTTCCACTCCGTCAATGGGACCTCGTTCTTTGGTCCGAACTGCAGCGGCGTGGATTCGACCGCCAGCTGTTCGCGGACGCTGGCGGCACGGCGAACGATGCGATCCTTAAGACTGTTGGCGGCGGTCATCTGTCGAGCCCGGGTGCCCAGGTCCTGCGCCAACACTCGTTGCAATTTGGCCGTGATGGCGTCCACCCGGCTGGTCATCGCCGGCACATCGTAGATCTGGTTCAGCATCCGTTCCATCGTTTGCACGTATTGCCGACGCCCCGCTGGCACCTGCATCACCGCCCGGGCCACCAGGCCCTTCATCATGGGCTTGATGCTGCTGGTCGGCCGCCAGTTGCGGAACTGACCGAACATCTGATCCATGCCCTGCGGCAGGAACACGAGGCGATCGATCGATCGATCGTGGAAGACCCGGTAGTTATTCCGGTTCATCGCGTAGCCGTCCCAATGCATCAGCATCACCTCGGTGACCACCAGGGTGAAGAACCGGTCCAAATCAAGCAATGCGCCCATGCGAGCCAGGCGCCGGTTGAGATTCGGTTCGGCACAGGCGTCGACCAACGCGTCGAGTCGGGAGCGATCCTCGTCGTCATCGCCCAGCGTATCCAGGTCCTTGTCGATGTCGCGGGCGGTCCCGCAATCCCACAGCGTCCCGCGCGGGTCGCGAAAATGCCGCCGCAGGAACTGCTTGTTCCAGCCTTCCAACACCAAGTACAGGCCCAGATCGCGCCCGTTCAGCACCACCCGGGCATGGTTGCCCCGTGGGCTCGGCAATCCCGCCCGACGGAAGACGTCACGACAAACCAGCTCGGAAGCGTAGCTCCAGTCCTGAACCGAGTTGTTGAGCGAGACCTTCTTCAGCCCGTGAAACTCCTGGCCATCCACCCACTTGTCGAACCCCAGAGTCAACGCCGGCCGATCGTCGAGCTCACGAAAACTTCCCAGACTGCCCTTCAGGTGGACGGCCACATTGGTCCAAACCCGGCCTTCCTCCCGGATGGTCGCCGCCACATTCGTCCGGGTCTCCCGATTGCCATCCCGCCGAAACTCATAGGCCCGCAGGATCTCCACGCCTGCGGGCGGAATTTCGACTTCGATGACCGGCAGATCCTCGCGGGCGAAAAATCGATCCGTTTCATCGGCGGGCTTGGCGTCGGCCTTGGGTGCGGCGGGTGCGGTTTCAGCGGCGAACACCGGCCCCACCAGGGCGGTCAGGCCGAGGACAGCGCCCATTGAACCACAGGCGGATGGAAAGAACGCCCCGAGCAAACGGAAAAGATGGTTTGTCATACTTGAACCGGGCGCAGCCATGGAAACCTCTGACGCCGGAAAGGGGCGGGATGTTCGGAGCCCATTTTGATCGTGCGCTTCGGCGGTTCCTTCCCTACCTTCGCGCCTCATTTTATGGCGACGATCAAACCCTTTGCCGCACTCCGACCCAAGCCCGAACTGGCCGCCCGCGTCTGCGAGCTGCCCTACGATGTCATGTCCTCCGAGGAAGCCCGCGACATGGCCGCCGGCAACCCGCTCAGCTTCCTTCACGTGAGCAAGCCTGAGATCGACCTGGCGCCCGGCACGGATCTCTATTCTCCGGCTGTCTATGCCAAGGGTCGCGAGAATTTTCAGAAGCTGATCGCCGATGGCGTGCTGCGCCAGGACCCGGCGCCGCGCTTCTATCTTTACCGCCAGGTCATGGGCGCCCATCAGCAGATCGGGCTCGTCGCCGCGGCCAGCTGCGAGGAATACCTGAAGGGCATCATCAAAAAGCACGAGCTCACCCGCATCGACAAGGAGGACGATCGCGTGCGTCACATCGAGACACTTAACTCCCAGACCGGCCCTGTCTTCCTGACCTATCGCGCGGTGCCGGCCATTGACGCGCTCGTGGCGCGCCAAACCGCCGTGCCCCCCGAAATCGATTTCACGGGCAAGGACGGCGTCCGGCATTCGGCGTGGAGCGTTTCGGATGCGGCGGCGCAGTCGTTCCTGGAGACGGAGTTCGCGCGCATCCCCGCGCTCTACATTGCGGACGGGCATCATCGCAGCGCGGCGGCGGGACGCGTGTATCAGAGCCGAAAGGGCGCCGGGCAGAGCGCGACCTTTCTCACCGTCATCTTTCCGCACAACCAGATGCAGATCCTGCCCTACAACCGGGTGCTCAAGGATCTGAACGGGCACAGCCCGGCCGCGTTGTTGCAGAAGCTGGACGCTGTGTTTGTGATCGGAGATCAGCCTTGTCCAAAGCCCGGCAAACGCCACGAGCTGGGTCTGTTTCTGGAAGGCCGCTGGCGGACGCTCACCTTTCGTCCCCAATTCGCGGCGACGTCGGATCCGATCGAACGCCTCGACGTCACCCTGTTGCAAAAGTATGTGCTGGCGCCGATCCTGGGCATCGACGACCCGCGCACGAGCAAACGAATCCATTTTGTGGGCGGCATTCGCGGGTCGGGCGAACTGGAGAAGCTCGTCGGGAGCGGGGACTACGCCTGTGCGTTCTCCATGTTCCCGACCAGCATCGAGGACCTGATGGCCATCGCGGATGCCGGAGGGATCATGCCGCCGAAAAGCACGTGGTTCGAGCCGAAGCTGCGGGATGCGATGTTCTGCCACATGATTTGAGCCGTTCCCTGGAATACTTTGCCTACCGCAGATTCACGCAGATAAAGGGACTGGGTACCGCGTCATTTTGCCGACCAGACGCGGTTCGATCGTCGATCGTCGTGCGGGCACTGCAAGCTGCGATTGATCCTCCTGCATGGGTCTCATCCTTGACGTTTGCCCGAGTTCAAATAGAGGAAGCCCCCCCATCTGCGTCCATCCGCGTCCATCTGCGGTTCCTCGTTTCGTCGGTGGTTTCCGGGGTCATCTGATGGATTGAAATCCGGGCCGGCCCCGGCCACACTCCGCGTTCCTTGGCTGGGTCCCTGCCCTGCCGTTGCTCGGTTTGAAGCGAAGCGCGGCGGGCCCGGACGGCCTGGGTTGAACGAATGAAACGCACGCATACTTGCAACGAGCTCCGGCCCGAACACGCCGGGCAAACCGTCACCTTAGCCGGCTGGGTCCATTCCCGGCGCGACCTTGGCGGGGTTCTTTTCATCGACCTGCGCGATCGCGAGGGCCGGACCCAGACGGTGTTCGACCCGGCTGATCTGCCGAAGGAAGTCTTTGACTCGGCCACCAAGCTGCACAGCGAATCGGTGATCGAAGTGAACGGCAAGGTGCGCGTCCGACCGGCGGGAACCGACAACGCCAAGATCGCGACCGGCCAGGTTGAAGTGCTGGTCAAGGAGCTGACCATCCTGAACCAGGCCGAAGTGTTGCCCTTCCCGGTCGACGATCCGGAAGTCGCGAACAAGGTGAACGAGGAGCTGCGCCTGCAGTATCGCTATCTCGATTTGCGCCGGCCGGAGATGATCCGCAACCTGCGCCTGCGATCGAAGGTGGCCGTGGCCACGCGCAGTTTCATGGACGAACAGGGCTTCCTCGAGGTGGAAACGCCGACGCTCTTCAAGTCCACGCCCGAGGGCGCACGCGAATTCCTCGTACCGAACCGGCGCGAGCCCGGCACGTTTTACGCCCTGCCGCAGTCGCCCCAGCAGTTCAAACAGATCCTGATGGTCAGCGGCGTCGAACGTTATTTCCAGCTGGCCCGTTGCTATCGCGACGAGGACCTCCGCGCGGATCGTCAGCCCGAGTTCACCCAGGTCGACATCGAGATGTCGTTCATTGAGCGCGAGGACATCTACGCGCTGATCGAGGGTCTCTTGAAACGGGTGTGGAAGACCGCGTTGAACCGCGACATCCCGACGCCTTTCAAGCGCATCAGCTTCGAGGAAGCCCTCAATCGTTACGGCATCGACAAGCCCGACACTCGGTTTGGCATGGAATTGGTCGACCTGACGGAGGACTTCAAGGCTTCGACCTTCAAGGTGTTCTCCGGAGCCGTCGCGAGCGGCGGCGTGGTCAAGGCGATCAACGCCAAGGGCCTGGCCTGCGCCACGCAGGGCCAGATCGAGACCATGACCGAATACGCCAAAAGTTTCGGCGCCAAGGGCCTCGCCTTCATCAAAGTTGAAAACGGCGAATGGAAATCGCCGATCGTGAAGTTCTTCTCCGAGGCGGAAAAGGCCGCGTTGAAAACCAAGCTCGCGATCGAGGAAGGCGACCTGATCCTCTTTGCGGCGGACCAGTGGCTGAACGCGTGCGAGATCCTCGGCAAAATCCGGCTCTATTGCGCCGACGTCCTCAAAGCTCAAGGCAAGCTGAACATTCCGGCGGATCGATTTGATTTCCTCTGGGTGGTGGAGTTTCCGCTGCTGGCCTATGACAAGGAAATGAACCGCTGGTACTCCAGCCATCATCCGTTCACCGCACCGGTGGCGGATGACATCCCGTTGTTGAAGAGCGACCCGAAGAAGGTTCGTGGCCAGCATTACGACATCGTGGTCAACGGCGTCGAACTGGGCGGCGGCTCAATCCGCATTCACCAGCCGGACGTGCAGAAGACGATCTTCGAAGACATCCTGCAGATTCCGCCGGACGAAACGAAGAGCCGCTTCGGCTATATGCTGGAAGCGTTCAAGTATGGCGCGCCGCCCCACGGCGGCATCGCGCTGGGCTTCGACCGGTTGATCGCGATTCTGTGCGGGACATCGAGCATTCGCGATGTCATCGCATTTCCGAAAACGGCCAAGGGCGTGTGCCTGATGACGGACAGCCCGAGCGCGGTCGCGCCGCGGCAGTTGAAGGAGCTTTATTTGGAAGTAAAGGCGGCGAAGAAGGAATGATCGCCCTGCTCGACTACGGTTCTGGGAATTTGCGCAGCGTCGAAAAGGCCCTGCTCAAGGTGGGCGGCAACGTCGAGGTCATGACCAGGCCCGAGGGCATGAAGTCCGCGCGCGCCGTGGTTCTCCCCGGCGTCGGTGCCTTCGACGACTGTCTGAACGCCATGCGGCGCCAGGAACTGCTCGAAGGGGTGAAGGAATTCATCAAGTCGGGCCGGCCGTTCCTCGGCATCTGCGTCGGTTATCAGGCGTTGTTCGAGCGCAGCGAGGAATTCAACAGCTGCGCCGTCGGGCTCGGGGTTTTCCGTGGCAAAGTCGTGCGCTTTCCCGAGCAGCCCGGGCTGAAGGTCCCGCAGATCGGCTGGAATCGACTCGAGATCGTCCGTCCAGATTGTCCGCTCTACCAAGGCATCGCCGAAGGCAGCCACGTTTACTTCGTCCACAGCTTCTATCCGCAGCCCGACGATGCCTCCATCGTCGCCACCCGGACCAGCTACGGCCTGCCCTTTGCCTCGTCGATCTGGAAGGACAATGTCTTCGCCACGCAGTTCCACCCGGAAAAAAGCCAGACGGTGGGCCTGCGGTTACTGGAAAACTTCGTCGCGCTGGCCCGGTGACGGATCGCAGGCGGGCTCGCGTAGCGCAGGTCGACGCCCAGCCAAGTTTGGTCTCAACGCGGGTCGCCGAAATCGGCCCTCATCGCATCCCATGAAAGCCATTCAGCTCATCAGCCACGGTGCACCCGGCCGTTTTGAACTCCGCGATGTCCCCGAGCCCGAGCCGGGGCCGGACGACGTCATCGTCTCCGTTGAAGCCTGCGGGCTGAACCATCTCGATCTCTGGCTGGAGCAAGGCGCTTTGCCGATGCCCGTCCAGTTGCCGCGCACGCCCGGGTGTGAAATGGCCGGACGCGTGGCCGCCGTCGGCTCCAACATCCAGGATTGGCAGCCGGGCGATCGCGTCGCGGTGCAATCCAATCTGTTCTGTGGCCGTTGCGAATATTGTCAGCGTGGTGAGGAATCGATGTGCCTGCTGCCGCAGATGCTCGGCGTCCAGGTGGACGGCGGGTTTGCCGAAAAAGTGCGGGCCACCGCCCGTGCCCTGGTTCGGCTCCCTTCCGGCGTCGATGCGCGAACCGCCGCCGCGCTCACCTTGGCGGGCAGCACCGCCATGCACATGCTGACGGACCGCACCGAAGTGCATCCCGGCAATTGGGTCCTGGTCATCGGCGCCTCAAGCGGCGTTGGGTCGGCTGCGATCCAGATCGCACGCGGCCTGGGCGGTCGCGTCATTGCCACGGGATCAACTGAAGCGAAGCGCGCACTGGGCCTCAGCCTCGGGGCCGAACATGTGGTGGACTCAAACCGTCCGGACTGGCCCGCCGAGGTGCGTCGGCTGACGGGAAAACGCGGCGCTGACGTCGTGGTGGAGCACGTGGGCGGCGAGGTGTTGCGCCAGGCCTTCGAATGCCTGGCCCGGGGAGGAACCATCGTGACGTGTGGCGCAACGGCTGGTCGCGATGTGCCGATTCCGCTCTGGCCGTTGTTTGTGAAGCAGCAGCGGTTGGTCGGCAGCTACAGCCGCAACTCCGCCGATTTCCACGCCACGCTCGAATGGGCCGCGAGCGGCCGACTCAAGCCGGTGATCCATCAGACCTATCCACTCGCCCGAACCCCCGAAGCCTACGCCGCCTTGCGAGCCCGCACCGTGCTGGGGAAAGCGGTGATCGAGATCTAGGATCGCGGCAACCGGACCGGACCGCGTGGTGCAAGCTCAATGCCTATCGGAAATTCCGCCGCGACCAGTGGAGGCTGTAAGCGTTGGCTGTCTTCGGGAGGAGCAAGAGCACGAACCGGGGCGAGGTTCATGGGAAGCCACCCACTCTTTTTAGGCCTGCTCACGAGACATAAACCCGTGAGCAGGTCAAAAAGGAACGGGTGGCTTCCCATTTTCGATTTCAAATTTCCGATTTGGGATTTGACGGGCCATGTGGCTATCCCATGAACCGAACGATCGACGCAGAGGCACGCGACGCGGAGATTCGGCAACCTGTCAATCGAACCGCCCCGCGCGTGCACCCTCTCCGCCGCCCTGCGGGGGAGAGGGCAGGTTCCGAACTCGCCCGAGCGAGATCGGAACCGGGTGAGGTGGAGCAGTCCGCTGGTTCATGTCTGGTGAGCAGGTCAAAAAAGAACGGGTGGCTTCCCATGAACCTTCTCTCCGGAAGAGTCCTCGCCGTCCTGTCGGCGTATTGGGTCAGCTCCAGCGCCAACGGCGCGCGAGCTCTCAGCCCAGCCCAACGGGCTGGGTTGACAATCGAGCCATTCGTCCCGCGGCCTGAAGGGACGCAATTCCGTAACGGTTCGCCCCAGTTCGGCATCGACCCATTCGTGGCAAGAATCACCGCCCCCCCGCGTCGACACCGGATCGAGTTTGCTGAGCGCCACGCATGGGATCGAATCTCCAACCAAACCCTTGGTCGCGGCCCTACAGGCCGCTGGACGCATGATTCACTCGTCAACCCAGCCCGCTGGGCTGGGCTGAGAGATCGCGCGCCGTTGGCGCTGGGGCGAATCAACGGCATCACGCGGAACGAATTCCCGATCCGCATGAGAATGAAAGCCCGCAGCCCACCAGTTCATGAACCTGCGGACTGCTCCACCTCACCCGGTTTCGATCCCGCAGGGCGGCGGAGAGGGGTTACGCGGTCGACCGCACCGACTAACAAGTTGCTCGATCGTCGCGCCGCCCGCCTGCGTGTCGATCCGGCCCCCGAAAGGCCACGACGTTTCCGACGGCCGATCCCATCACCGCGCGGTCGCTGAAGTTCCCCCTCTCCTTGGTCTCCTTGGGGAGAGGGTTGGGGTGAGGGAGGATCGCGACGGCGGTTCGCGTTCGTCCGTTGCTGCGACCTATTCGAGGTTCAGGGAGATTCATGAGGAAATTTCGTCGTAATGATTCGAGTAAGTTGGGTCGAAGAAGTTTGCGAAGAAGTTTTGGGAGGCGCCGAGACGGAACCTGTTCACGGGCGGATGAGGTAACCCACACCAGGCTTCATCTGCGTTCATCGGCGTTCATCGGCGGTTATAATTCCAGGTGTCAGGCTGCACGTGGTCGAGGGTCGTGCACTATCCCGTTGACGCTGCTCCGGGCTTCTCCGCAATATGCGCCCCGCTTCGGCCGGGTTCGTCCGGTTCGAACGGCTCAAACTCATGAATCTCGACGCTCTTTACTCGAAGTTGCTGGTCAAAACCGGTGCCAAAATGGTCCTCGTCGTCCTCGACGGTCTGGGGGACATCGCCACCTCAGCGCAGAACGAAATGACCCCGCTGGAAGCGGCTGCTACGCCCAACCTCGACGAGCTGGTCACCGCCGGCTGCGCCCAGGGACGGATGATTCCGGTGGCGCCCGGGATCACTCCGGGCAGCGGTCCCGGCCATCTTGGTCTGTTCGGCTATGATCCGCTCGAATTCGAAGTCGGCCGCGGCGTGATCGAAGCCCTCGGGCTCGGGCTGGAATTGAAGGCTGGCGACGTTTGTGCCCGCGCCAACTTTTGCACCCTGAATCCGAAGGGGCTGGTGACCGATCGCCGCGCCGGCCGGATTCCGACCGAGACTTGCGAGAAACTGTGCGCCCTGCTGGCGAGCAAGATTAAGAAGATCGGCGACACTGAAGTCATCATCAAGGCCGGCAAAGAACACCGGTTCGTCGTCATCTTCCGTGGCAAAGGCTTGGAAGGCCCGTTGACCGACACGGATCCGAACCGCGAAGGACTGCCGATCACGACGTCGCGGCCGACGAACGCCAAATCGGCGAAGCAGAAGAAGGCGGCAAAACTCGTGGCCGACTTTTACAAGGCTGCTCTGCCGGTGCTGGCCAAGCAATCTCCGGCCAATGGTTTCCTCATGCGTGGCATTGCGCATCAGCCGGCCATTCCCACGTTCGAGGAACGCTACGGCATGCGCCCGGCTGCGCTCGCCGTTTATCCGATGTACAAGGGCCTGGCCCAGCTGGTCGGAATGAAGAAGATCGAGGGACCCCAGACGATCAAGGAACAATGCGAGCGTTACGTCGTGGATTACGACAAATACGACTACTTCTTCATCCACTACAAATACACGGACAAGGCGGGTGAAGATGGCAACTTTGCGGCGAAGAAGAAGGCGATCGAAGATTTCGATGCGGCGCTGCCGATCCTGCTCGGGAAGAAGCCGGATGTGCTGGTCATCACGGGTGATCACTCGACGCCGTGCGCCATGAAGGGGCACTCATGGCATCCGCAGCCGGTGCTGTTGCACTCGGCCTGCAGCGGATCCGACAAGCTGGAGCGCTTCACCGAGACGGGAGCCAACATGGGATCGCTGGGCGTCTTTGAAGCGAAGTATTTGATTCGCTACATGCAGGCGAACGCCAAGATGTTCGACAAATTCGGCGCGTAACACCGGCGGCGGGACGCGGCGATCGTTTCGCGCCGGCCCGCGAGTTCCCGGGCGGCAGGTGATCAGACCATCACCACTTCCATCTGAGTGTTGAGCCGCGTGAAGATAAGCGCGCGCTGGACGCTGGAGTTGGAGATGAGGCCCACGACCTTGGCGCTGCGGGTCTTGGCGGTTTTGATCAATGAAACGATCAGGTTGAGGCCCACGGAATCGATCATTTTGGCCGACGTCAGATCGAGCTTCAGCGTTTCCCAATTGGCCGTCTTGAGTGTCGACGACTCCAGTGCTCCAACGGCCTCCTGGCGGAGAGCGTCGGCGTTGGTGCTGAGCACATCCCCGGGAAACTGCAGGGTGAGCGTCTTCGAGTTGGCATCGATGGTGTGTTTCATGGCGTGATGGATTAAGGATCAGGTCATCAGGGTTGGAGGAGCGCAAAGTCCATGGTGACCAGTGCGCCCCGGCGATCGATCTGGGTCCGGGAAGGTATCTGGTGAATCAAGGCCAGCCCGCGATGGGAGGCAATCAGGTCGTCGGCTGCCTGTTCGACATGAGTCTGCCAGCAGAAATCGTGGCCCTGCCCCTGATCGCTGACCCGGACCCGGATCAGCGACCGCGCGGCGTCACAGCAAACTTCAAAAGTGCTGCGGCCGGGCAGGCGGCTGTCGCACCCGTAGAGAATCGCATTGACCACAGCTTCGCGGGAGCAGAGCAGGATGTCGAACAACCGATCTTCGGAGAGTTTGGGAAAAGCCAGGCGGAGGCTTTTGTTCCAAACCGTCTGGAATTCGTCGACCAGCTTATCCTGGCCGGCGGAAAGCTCCTGGTAAATCAGGGGAATACCCGCCTCGCCTTGATCCGACGGGCCATTCAGATTCAGGCACACGACGAGGATGTCGTCGTTGGCTTGGGCCAGGCAGTCGGCCGGCCGGTTCTCGCGCCGGGCCGTGATCAGCTCGGTGGCGAGCGCCAGCGGATTCACCTCGAGCCTTGCGGCCAGTTCCTCCAAGCCATCGGTCCAGATGTAGACCGAGCCGCCCTGGGGGAATTCACGCGTGGACACGTCGGCCGGATTGTCGAGGAACCAGCCCAATGGAAAGCCGGGCTCCTGCCCGCAGGCTTCGCAAGATCCGCTGCCGGCGGCGTACACCGGCACCGGAAAGCCACTGTTGAAGACCGATAGCCGGTGCTGCGCAAAGTCCACGACGAACGCGCACGCGGAAATCGAGGCGGCCACGTGTTCGGCCCCGAGGCGGCGATCACTTTCCCGGGTCCATTCCGTAAGCAGGAACCGGTTGAAGTAGGCAAAGACCTCTTCAATGGGAGTGCCCTTCTCGACCATCCCGCGGACCACGCCCTGAAAATAGGCGGAAATGAATCCGGCCTTGAGGTCGTGTCCGGACACATCGGCCGCCAGGAGCAAAAACCGCTGGGGCCCGAGGGGAATCACATTGACGAGATCACCGCCCACGGGATGCATCGGGTGCCAGCAAATCTCGACCGGCGCCGCGAGTCCTTCCGCGCTGGTACCCAGCATGAACTGCTGGAAGCGGCCGACCTCCTGGACGGAGGACTCGGTGTTTTTCAAATGCCGTCCGCGTTCAGTATGATCGACGGCGCTGGCCACGGCCCGCAACAACGATTCGATCTGCAACGGCTTGTCCAGAAAATCGGAGGCGCCACCGCGCAGGCTTTGTTTGACCAAATCCCGCTCACCCAGGCTGGTGACGATGATCGTGCCGATGGCTTCGTCGGCCGTCTTCAACCATTCAATCAACTCCAGGCCCGTGCCGTCGGGCATGAGGTAATCCGTCACCACGGCGTTCAAGGTGTCCACGCCTTTCGCCTCGATCACCCCCTTGGCCTCGGCAACCCCGGCCGCACTGACCACTTCATAGCCCACCCGTTTGAGGTGATGCTCGATCAAGAGGCGGGTGACGGAATCGTCATCGACGACCAGAATGCGGCGGCCGGCACCGGAAGTGGTTTTGATCTGCGTCATGCTGCGTGAGATCTCCCATTGGCCTGCAGGGCGTCACGCAGCCGACGAAACTCCTCCTGCACGAGGTGCTGGGCAGATTCGATTTCTGCCAGTTCACCCCGAAGGCCGAGCCCTTCGACATGTTTGGCTGCTTTGCGCGCCCGGGGGGCGCAAAGCACGCTGACGGACGAGGCGAGCGCATGCGCGGCCTTGCGAATGGCGAGCGGATCTCGCTGCGTGATGGCATCGGCAAGCGCGCGCAACAACCGTGGCTCCTGGTCCAGATGCGCCGAGATCAACGTCTCGAGCAGTTCGGCATCGCCGCCGATCTGTTCCAGACTGGCAGCCGGGTCGAAGACGACGGCTCCCTCCCCCTGTTCCCCTGGCTGTTTGCTCAATTCCATGACGGTCCAGTTCCTCCGGTCCATCGGCGGAAAACAGCAAAGGTTGAATCGAAAGTTTATCTTCCCATGAACCGTCAGGTAGGGCGCGCTCTCCGCAGCGCGCCGGCCGGGCGGACAACTTCACCCGTGACCGAACGGGTCTGCCCAAACATTTCGCGACACCGTTTCGGCGGCGGGCGGCGGAGCGCCCGCCCTACCTGAAGTGCCCGGTTCATGTCCCGTGGGCAGGTCAAAAAGAAACGGCCAGGGGTTGCACCCTGGCCGCTCTGAATTTGCCGACGGAGGTAAAGGGCTCGTTGGCCGATTAAGGCTGCCCGCAATCGACGTGATCCAGGACCTCCTGGGCCTTGCCGATAAGGTATTGAGCCAATTCCGGCTTCTCCGGCTCGATTTGCGCCTGCACCTTGCGGATGAACGCTTGGAGCTGACGCACCCCTGAGTCGCACAGGCCACGATCGAAGCAGGCCGAAGCCGACTTGAGCAACGAGATGAGCGGGCGACGGTTTCGACTGCCGAGACCACCGTCCTTGACGTCCTGGATCACGGCGTCAATCGCCTCGCTCGGCGAGATGATGTGAATGTCCACATCCATCGTGTCCTGACACTGGCCGTCGTCCACCACCAGCCGAATCGTGTAAAGGCCCGGCTCGAGCACCACGTTGGTCTCGGCACCCATGGCGAGCGGAATAAGGGCTCCGTTCTCTTCCACGGAGAACCAGGTCATGGTCAGGACCTGGCCATCCGGGTCGGTCGAATCACGCCCGTCCAGCAAGACCTTGGCCTGGGGTTCATCGAGGTGGCTGCGCCAGTTGGAATAGTCACCCGCGATGATCACGCTTTCGGCACCGCACAGGAAGAGTTCCACGGCGGGCCCAATGTCGGCGATGGCCGTCGGGCAACGATTGGTCGAGCCCGCCACCGTGATGCTGACGGTGACAGCATCCGAGCGGCAACCCGACGGATCCACCGCCGCGGCGGTGAACGAATCGGGACCGGTGTAGCCGGCATTCGGCGCGTAGCTGAAGGCGCCGGTGGCACCCGTCAGTGTGACCGTGCCGTGCTGAGCGACACTGACGACGACGTAAGACAAGGTGTCGCCGTCGGCGTCTGAGCCTTGCAACTGGCCGGTGGCCGTGGCGCCGCTGTTCACCGTGATGGGCGTGACGGCAGCGATGGTCGGGCAGGCGTTGGCGCGCACGCCGAGCGCGCGCAGGTTGCGCACGCGGAAGCCGGTGGGGTTCACCCCGGTGGGAGCGTTGTTGACCTTGAACTCGAGCGTGTTCAATCCACGAACGATTCCAGAGGTGATGCGGAAGGGCGTCCACGTCACGAACTGGCTGTCGTTGCGCTGACCGGTGGAGGTGCCGTTGATCAGGATGTCCGTGCCGAAATTATCCGTTGCCCATTCGCCCGTGATGACGACGGAAGCCGGATCAAAGCCCGACAAGTTGAACGTGGTGCGATAGACGTAGTCACCTTCGAGATTGCCGCCGCTCTGGTCCGCTCGAGGGGCGATCCACTTGGAGATCTCGTCGTTCGCCAGCCAGGGCGGGATCGGAAATCCGATATCGTTCAGCACCAGGGCATCAGGTCCGGGGAACGCAGGATCAATGCTGGCGGCAATGGTCCAGTGCGGATCAACCGAACCGGACGGGAGGGAAACGCCGGAGGCGTCGACGCCCGTGTTGAACAGTCCGGGAGCCAATTCGGCCAGCGTCAACGTTGCGGCACTGCTGGTGGCGGATCCGGAGAAGTTGGCGATCTCCACCGTGTAACTGCCCACGTCGTCGGCCGTGACGGATCCGATGGTGTAGCTGGTCTGCTCAGCC
Organism: Limisphaerales bacterium; assembly: GCA_044230345.1. GTDB lineage: Bacteria > Verrucomicrobiota > Verrucomicrobiia > Limisphaerales > JADJPG01 > JBGARF01. Next base: position 160,785 of record JBGARF010000020.1, on the reverse strand, counting down.
CCGGGAATGGGCTGGCCATTCTTCAGCCATTGGTAGGTCAACGGAGGCTCGCCGATGGCGGAGACCGTAAACGTGGCCGAATCCCCAACCGCCACGATCAGGCTCCGGGGCTGCTCGAGAATGACAGGTTCGGCCAGCACCGTCAGCCGGGCGACGACGCTGCGGACGCTGCCAAACGGGTTGGTGATCTCCACCGAGTAGTCACCGGTGGCATCGGGGAACTCGATCGGGAACGCGTAGGTGGCGGAGGTCGCATCCGGGATTGGATCCGGGCCATAGTACCATTGGTAAGAGAGCGGGCCCGAGCCGTTGGCGCGGACCGTAAACCGCGCCGTTTGCCCGACCGCGAGCGAAGCGCCTTGCGGCTGGGTCACGATGAACGGCTGGGTGCCCGCCGGCAGAGCGTCGCCCAAGACCCGAATCTGGTCCACGCGCAATCCGGTGTAACCGGCGGCCGAGTTGTTCACTTTGAACTCGATGACATTCGGGCCCGCCAGGAAGCCGCTGTTCAGGGTGAACGCCGTGAACGCATTGAATTGGACCGTGTTTCTCCGCCCGGATGACTGGCCGTTGACGAAGATGTCGACGCCGTCATTGTCCGTGGCCCAAACGCCGCTGACGGCGATGGTCGCCGGGTCGAAGCCGGCCAGGTCAACGACGGTGCGGTAGGTGTAGTCGCCTCCAACGCCAACGGCCCCGGCAGCGCCGGCAGTGTCGAAGCGGGGTCCGATCCACTTGGACCCGGCGTTATTGGCGACCCACGGCCCGGCGACAATGGGGAACGCGGCGGAGTTTTCGATGATGGCATCAGGCGACGTGCTGTCGGGGTTCACGACGATCTGGTAGTGCGGGTCGGTGGCGCCGTCGCCGAGCGCATTGCGGGCATCATCGACGCCGGTATTGAAGAAGCCGGGGACGGTGTCGCGAACCTGCAAGGCCGCGACCGCGCTGGTCAGGTTGCCAGCGGGGTTGGAGATGAACACCGTGTAATCACCGGCATCAGATTTTTGCGCACTCGCGATGGTGTAGGCGGGGCCGTTGGCACCGGCGATGTCGCTGCCGTTTTTGCGCCATTGATAAGCGAGCGGCGAACTGCCGATCGCGAGAACGCTAAACGTGAACGATTCTCCCGTGCCAGCGATGCCGCCGCGGGGTTGCTGCTCAATCGTCGGGGGCGTGCCGGGAAGCGTGGCGGTGCCGCGCAGTTCGACGACGCGCAAGGCCGTGTAGCCAGCAACTGCGTCGACGTTTTGGACCTCGAAATCGAGCGTGTTCACGCCGTCCACAAACGCGGCGTTGGCCGAGTTCAACGTGAACGTCGTCGCGGCGCCGAAGCCGTTGTTGTTGACCAATCCCGTGGCCTGGCCATTGACCTTGATGCTGACGCCGGTGTTGTCGATCGCCCAGCCGCCGGTGATGAGCACGGAGTTTCGGTCGAGCCCGGTGAGATCGAAGGTGGTCCGGTAAACGTAGGTGCCGTTGCCTTGGGCCAGGCCTGCGGCGCCGCTGGTATCAGCGCGGGGACCAATCCACTTCGAGGTCGCTGTGTTCGCCATCCACGGGCCGGCCACAATGGGGAAGATGGTTGAGCTGTGCACGATCGCGTCCGTGGACGGACCGTCGGCATTGACGATTAGGTGGTAGTGCGGATCGACGGAGGCATCGTCCAAAGCGGCTCCGCTGGCGCCGACGCCGGTGTTGAACAGACCGGGAACCTTTGCTCGCACGGTCAGCTTGGCCACGCGGCTGGTCACGGACCCGGAAGAATTCGCGACCACCACGCGGTAGTCGCCAGCCACGTTGGCAGAGCTGGCCACGACCGGCAGGGCCGCGCTGGTGCCGCCGGTGACCGGCGAGGTTCCAAAATACCATTGATACGTCAGCGGAGGACTGCCGGCGGCGCCGACCGCGATGGTGGCCGTGTCACCGAGCGCCACGGTGGTGTCCTGAGGTTGGGCGGTAATCGACGGCGGGGTGCCGGGTGCGATGACACGGACATGGTCGATGAGCAACGTGCTGTCGCCGGCGACGGCTTCGCCTTTAATGAACGCCAGTTCCATCGCGGTGCTCGTCGCGGTGAACGGTTCGCTGATCACGTCGCGGTAAGGGTTGGCTCCGGTGACCGGGGGTGATGCGTGCGAAGCCACGACGGTTTGGCCGCCGATCTTGACCTCGACCGAGGGCGTTCCGCCGCAGCAGTTGCGCGCGTTCTCGGCGTAGCGAATTTGGTAGGTCGAGCCGATGCTGAAACCGCTGATCACTTGCGACATCACGCCGTTGCCTTGGAGGAAGGCGGTTTTGGCGCCGTCGGGGATGGCGCCATTGTCTGAGAACGGGCCACCGAACGAGCCCGGGTTCACACCATGATTGCCGAGGGAAGTCCAGCCCGTGATCGGGCCGTTGCCGGAAACGTAGCCGGGGAACACCGTGAAATTGTCCGCTTCGAAGCTGGGATTGACCACGACCGGCGCCCGGTTGGTCGACAGCTGTTCGATGGTGAAATTGTCCATGTGCGCCCGGAAGGAGCCCTGGAGATTGATGTAGTTGTTCGCGTAACCGCCGACCTTGGTGTAGGTCCAGACCGGGAGCGGGCCGCCGTTGGCGAACACTTCGATCGTGGTGTTGCCGACGCCATCAAACGGGTTGCCGTCTGCATCGGTAATCACCAGGTCGATGTGGTTGGTCGTTCCCGCTGGACGGGTGGAGTAAACCGGCTCGGGGCTCGGGCTGACTACGGCGCTGCCGTCAAAGGCCTGCAATGTCCCGGCGCCGCGGAAGAGGATTCCGAAGTGGGTTTGGGCGCCATTGACGTTGACCAGCTGGTCAGACTGGCTCGCACCGAGGTTGATGCAGCCCCAGTTGTCGGCCGTCCCGCCATAAACCGTCGGGATGGAATCGACATCAAAGCTGATCTTAAGGCCGCCGGCGGAGAAAATGTTGTTGCAGTTCAGATTCAGGGAAGTGGTGCTATTGGGAAAATCCGCCAACAAAAGCTGGTTCGGAGCATTCACATTCTGCAGCTGATGCCCGTAGTGACCTTGGCCGGAGGCCAGGGTGTAGGCGATGGGTGCCAAGGTACCGGTCTGGCGGCCCAGACCAACATTTATGTCGGTCGTGTTCGGAGTATTCGCATCGAAGTTGTCCGTGAAGAGGACGGCAGCTGGGAGGCCGGCCGCTGTCCCGGCGAGGAACGCGGCAGCCAAGGTCAATGAGGGAATGGGTTTCATGGGCAGGCGGGCTGGTGCAGCGGTGTTCTGATTTGTTTGGGACCGGCGATTTCTTGCGGGCAACGTCGCGGCTTTGCCGTTCCTGGCGCAGTCCGAAAGCATGCCCGCGTTGACAACACGGATCCCCGATGGCTGGCATGCGTCCAGATGCGATCGCCGGACCGCCGGGGAGTGACGGATTTTCTATCAGGTAATACCTGAGTCCGACAAGGCGGAACATTGGGTTATTGGAGCCAAAAACCCCGGCAAAACTTCCGGCTGACATCCCGTCCGAAATCGCCGAGCATCAACGCATGAAAGCTCGCACTCGTGCCACCAAGGCGGCCCGCCCGGCTGAACCATCGCGTTCGACTCTTCGTTCCGGGTCCCTCTCCCGGCGCCGGTTCATTACCGGAGCCACGGTGGCGGCAGCAACAGCCGCAGCCGTCGGCACAGGCGTCAGGGCCCAGGTCCGTGCAGCGTCGCCGGCTGAAGGCCACCCCGTCGGCCCGGCCAAAGGCACCGCGGTGCCGCCTCCCGACTATCGAATCGAACACGGACGCATCCGGCATTCGGTCATGGGCTGGTGCTTCAATCCAATGCCAACGTCTGATCTGATCGCGGCGTGCCATCGCATGGGCATGACGGCGATGGAAGGGATCGATGCGAAGTTTTATCCCAATCTGCGCGAGCTGGGCATGAGGCCGTCGCTGGTTTCGAGCCACGGCTTCAAGGACGGGCCGACCAACCGCGCAAACCACGCCAATTGCGTGAAGAAGATCCGCGAAGGCATCAACCTGGCCGTTGAGTTTGGCGCGCCCGGCGTGATCACGTTCACCGGCATGCGCGAGAAGGACTTGACCGATGCCCGGATGGAGCAGAACTGCATCGATTGCTTCAAGGAGATCACGGGCTACGCCGAGGAGAAGGGCATCAATCTCTGCCTTGAGCATCTTAATTCCCGGGACGGTTCCCATCCGATGAAAGGGCATCCCGGCTATTTCGGTGATGAGCTGGAGCGTTGTGTCCGCATCATCGAGCGCGTCGGCTCACCCCGCTTGAAATTGCTCTTCGACATTTACCATGTGCAGATCATGCACGGCGATGTGATCCGTAGAATGCGCTCCCTGCGGGATGTTATCGCCCATATTCATACGGCGGGTGTGCCCGGTCGGGGCGAGCTCGACGATAGCCAGGAAATCAATTATCCGCCCATCATGCGCGCAATCCTGGAGCTGGGCTATTCCGGTTATGTGGCGCACGAGTTCATCCCCACCTGGACCGACAAGCTGGCCTCCCTGCGGCACGGCGTACGGGTGTGCGATGTTTAGCCAGAACGATTCACCTGGCCAGCAGCCGTTTGCTTGATCTTCTGGCAAAGGGCTTCGTTGTTCGTCCCTGGCGTATTGGTCCGAGCAACGACGGGCCCGAGCCCCCGCCGCTCCCGACCCCGTTCACTTGGCCGGCTTGAGTTTTCCACGAAAGGCAAAGGCGGCCACCGTCCCGCCAGCGTCCAACTCCACCGTCAAGTTGCGGTGTTGAAAGCCATCGACGTAGCCTCCGTAAGCGTGCTCCGTGGAGAACCAGATGGCCCTGCTTTTGCCGTTGGCGTTGGGGCCGAGTAGGACCGGCGGCCCATACCATTCCTCGAGTTGCGCCATGGTCGTGGACCCGGGTCGAATTCGTTCCGGATCCAGCTCGGTGAACTTGGGGCCGACTCGGTTGACGAGAATCGCCTGCACCTTGGCCCGTCCCTGCCACCGCCAATGGTTGGTCCGTTGAAGGATGTCTCCTGAATCGAACAGCAAGTGAAGCGTCGTCACGTCGATCACGTCCCCGTGTTTCATCAGGTGGCCCGGGTTGAATCCTTCGCGATCCAGCTGCCGCCGTCCCAACTGATAGATGTCGAGGTGCCCCTGGTCACCGCTTTCGACAAGCCACGGTTTTCCGAACAGATTTCTCGCCTCGTCGCGGGTGGTCGATCCGGGATGCAACTGGTTCAGGGCGGCCAATTGCTTGGCGGACGGTCCGAACTGGCAGCCCGAGGTCAAGGTCAGGCCCCACAGGACAAATAACAGGTGAATCGCTCGCATGCCTTCAGTCTTCCCGGCCTCAGAAAACGCTGTCAAGCGCGTGGATGCTTCTGGACCGCCGCTGACCGCTGGATACCCTCTGCGCATGTCGACGTTTTACGACACGCACGCTCACTTGGACTACCCGGATTTCGCACCTGATTTGGCCGAGATCGTCGACCGCGCCGAGCGCGCCGGCATCCGCCGGATCATCAGCATCGGCACCGATCTGGAAAGCAGCGAGAAAGCCATCGCCCTGGCCGAACGATTCCCCCAGATCTACGCCGTGGCGGGCTGGCATCCGACCCACGTCATGGAAGCGCCCGACGACATCCGACCGGCGCTCCGCAAGCTGGCCGCTCATCCCAAGGTGGTGGCCATTGGCGAGACCGGGCTCGACTACTATCGTCTCCCGAGCCAGCAAGGCGGCACTCCGGCCGACGACGAGCGGTATCGCGTCCGGCAAGCAGCCATTTTCCAGCAGCAGTTGGAAGTCGCCGCGGAAGCAGGCCTGAACTGCGTGATCCACCAGCGCTCAGCTTTGGAGGACACCCTGGCCCAGCTCGCTCCCTTCGCGGATCGGGTGCGAGGGCAGTTCCATTGTTTTGCAGACGACGCGGCGGCGATGACGCGGATTATTGCGATGGGGTCATCGGTCAGTTTCACCGGCATCGCCACGTTCAAGAACGGCCAGAACATCCGGGACACCATGGCGGCGACGCCGCTGGGGAAGTTCATGTTGGAAACGGACTGCCCGTATCTCGCACCGATCCCGTATCGCGGCAAACGCTGTGAACCCGCCTACGTGAAGGAAATCGCCGCCGTTGCCGCCGGGGTCAAAGGGTGCACGCTGGAGGAACTCAGCGCAGCCACTTGCCGGACCGCGCACGAGTTTTTTCCGAAGATGAAAGGCTAACCGCATATTCCATGCTGAGCTTGAAGCAGCGACACTTTGCGCGGAATACGGCCGGTAGTAGGGGGGGCGCTCCGTCGCCCGCCGTCGAACCCTGTTCTCGTTGGATTTACTCGGCGCGCTCGGAGAGCGCGCCCTACCTGGCCGTGAAATTTTCAGGCTAGTGTGCTGACCTCTAAGTCCGTTGCATTAGCGGTCAGCGTTGCACAAACTTCGCCACAAACTTGCCGAGGATGTCGGCCTCGAGGTTGATCGCGTCGCCAACCTTTCGCTCGTGCAGAGCCGTCACGGCGTAAGTGTGGGGAATAATCCAGATGCGAAAGCCACCGCGTAACACGGCGGCTACGGTGAGGCTGATGCCATCGACCGCGATGGACCCTTTGTGAACGATGAACTTGGTCACCGCGGCCGGCGCCGCGATGTCCAATCGCCAATCCTGGCCGACTTGTTCCCAGGCACGGATGCGCCCCAGGCCGTCGACGTGGCCGGTGACGAAGTGCCCATCGAGCCGGCCGCCGGCACGCAGCGGGCGTTCGAGATTCACAAGTGAACCATGCCGCACGAACTGCAGATTGGTCACCGACCAGGTTTCCCGCAGCAGATCGAACTGAATTCGTTTGCGCCGGCCCCGCGTGGCCAGATTGACCACGGTCAGACAACAGCCGTTGACCGCCACGCTGTCGCCAATCTTCAAGCCACGGGCGATAGGCCCGGCCTCGATGGTTAGGCGGATGGATTTGGCGCCTGGTTTCACGGCGTGAACCACGCCGGCTTCCTCAATAATTCCCGTAAACATGCGTATAGATTGCCAAGCCTAACGGTCCTTGACGAGCGCCCGCAGCATCAGGTCCTTGCCGACCGCGCGCCACTCCAGGCGATCGAGCCGGCGAATCTCGTCCCATTTCCTGGCTCCATCGCCGGCGATCCCCCGACGCGCCGCCGCGCCGCCGACAATCATCGGAGCGTAGAAAAGCACGACCTCATTCGTCAGACCTCCCTGGAGAAATGACCCGTTCACCTCGCCTCCGCCTTCCACCAGAAGGCGCGTGACCTGTTCGCGCCCCAGCCGCAGCAGCAGCCAGCGCAGATCGATCCGGCCGCCGCGCAGGGGCGCACGCCAGACCTGCACTCGCCGGCCGAGAGCAGCGACCCGGCGCACCGGGGCCTTTCGCGAGACCACCACGGTGGTAAACGCGGCCGCGCGATCCGAGACCACCTTCGCCGTCAAAGGCGTCCGGGCCTGACTATCCAAAATGATCCGACGCAACGGCCGCCCCCTGACGGGGCGCGTTCGGCCGAGGCGAATCGTCAGGCTCGGGTCATCCGCCAAGACCGTATTGATCCCGACGAGAATGGCATCCGCTTCCGCACGAAGCAGCATGCCTTCCCGTCGTGCGGCCGGGCCCGTGATCCACTTTGATTCGCCGGAAACGGTGGCGATCTTGCCGTCGAGGGTCATCGCGGCTTTCACGGTGACGAACGGCGCGCGGCAGACGATCCAATGGTTGAAAGCCTCATTGAGGCGGGTGGCTTCCTCGGACCACACGCCGATTTGCACTTCAATCCCGGCGCGCCGCAGCAGGGCGAAGCCGCGACCCGCGTGGGCAGGATTAGGATCGCGCGCGGCCACAACCACGCGCCGGACGCCGGCAGCAATCACGGCTTCCGTGCATGGTGGGGTCCTGCCGTGCGTGCAGCACGGTTCCAAGGTCACGTAGAGCGTGGCGCCGCGAACCGATTCGCCGCGCAGCGCGGCGTCCCGAAACGCCTCAATTTCAGCGTGCGGTTCGCCGGCCCGATGATGCCAGCCCTGGCCGACGATCCGCCCACGCTTCACCAGCACCGCGCCCACCATGGGATTGGGGGAAGTCGCGCCCAAACCGCGTCGAGCCAGCTGAAGGGCCAGCTGCATCCACTTCTCGCTTTCGGACATTCCGTCGCGACTTTGGGAGGGAGAAATTCGCTCGCGATTCGCCCTCACCCCCGGGGAGAGGGAGGGCCGCTTAGGGCCGTCATTGGGTGACGAGGACTCTCGTGGTGCGGGCACGCGTCGCTGCGACGAGACCTTCGAATATGTTCGTTCTTTCCGCAAACGTTCGGTCCTCGACGCAGCTGGTGATGTTCTCCCTCTCCCCGGGGGAGAGGGTTGGGGTGAGGGCGGACCCGAAATCTTTTCCGCAGTTCGATCTTTGCTCCGCACGGTCACGGCCCCGCTCACTGGCCACCGGGGTTTCGCCGGCTGCCGCTCGCCCGCTTGCCACGTTGCATCCGGGCCTTGAGGAAGTCGGACAGGGCGGTTTCCAGCGGGCGATCGCTGGTCCATTGATGATAGCTGACTCCCAGCTTCTCGCAGGTCTGGCGCGCCGCCGCGATGTGGGCTTGCAGCTTCTGCAGATAGTCCCGACGGGCTGCGGCGGGATCGATGTAGAGATCCCGCCCCGACTCCAGATCTTCGAACAGGGTGGCGTCGTCGAAACGGAAGTCCATCTCCTTCGGGTCGAAAAGATGAAAGACCATCACTTCGTGTCCGCTGGCCACCAAGCTGCCCAAATTGCGATCGAGGGTATCGATGGGCGCCAGCAAGTCGGAGATCAACACCATCAACCCCCGGCGGGTGACCATTTCCGCAATGCGCTTCAGCGGGGCCGTCAGATCCGTCGTAGCGCCACCCGCGGGCTTTTCCAAGGCCAGCATCAAATGGCGCAGATGGCCGGTGCGATGGCGGGCCGGCAAATACTCCCGGATTTGTTCGTCGAAGGTCAGCAGCCCAATGGCATCACCCTGATGGTGCAGAAAGTAGGCCAGCGTCGCCGCCAGCGTGTTGGCATACTCGGCCTTGCTGTACCCGGCCGAGCCGAACGTCATGGACTTGCTGTTGTCCACCAACAGAAAACACCGGAGGTTCGTCTCGTCCTCGAACCGTTTGATGTAATAGCGATCGCTCCGGGCGTAGAGCCGCCAATCCAGATAGCGCGGATCGTCACCAGGAGTGTATTGGCGATACTCGGTGAACTCGACGGAGAAACCATGATACGGACTGCGGTGCAGGCCGGTCCAAAATCCTTGAACCACCACCCGCGCGCGCAGCTCCAGGTTCTTGATCGCCATGAGCGCCTGCGGGGCGATCATGGAACCGGGCGTGTGTGGGATGGCGGCGGCAGGCATGGCGGGCGGTCTATTCAGTGCTCAGTGCTCAGTGCTCAGTGCTCAGTGCTCAGTGCTCAGTGCGCGGTGCTCAGTGCGCGGTGCGCGGTGCTCAGTGCTCAGTGCGCGGTGCGCGGTGCTCAATGGTGGCGTTCGGGCGTTTTTAACTGTTCGATTCATTCACGGCGTTAGTTCGGTCTGACTACTGACTACTGACTACTGACGACTGGGCACTGGGCACTGGGCACTGGTTACTTCCGCGCGGCCGCGCCGAGCGGCTGAACGGTTTCGAGGAGCTTGTCGATCACCTTTTCGACCGTGACGCCTTCCGCTTCGGCGCGGTAGTTGATCAGGATACGGTGACGAAGCGTCGCGTGCGCGAGGGCTTTAATGTCATCGAGGGTCACGTGCGAGCGGCCTTGAAGGAGGGCACGAACCTTTGCGCCGAGCACGAGATACTGGCCGGCGCGCAAGCCGGCCCCCCAGCTCACCCAGTTGTTGATGAAGTCGGGCGTGTTCTTTTGTCGCGGGCGGGAGGACGCGGCGAGGCGGACAGCGTGCCGGACGAGGTCATCCGCGATGGGCACCTTGCGGACGACATCATGAAAGCGCAGGACATCGTCACCGGAAAAGATGGGCTCGATGGCTTTCGTCTGGCGCGCGGTGGTTTGAGCGACGACAGCGACCTCTTCATCTTCGGGCAGGTAGTCGACCACGACATTGAACATGAACCGATCGAGCTGGGCTTCGGGCAGCGGGTAGGTGCCTTCCATTTCGATGGGATTCTGGGTGGCGAGGACGAAGAACGGCTCGGGAAGCGCGTGCCGCACACCGGCGGCCGTGACCTGATGTTCCTGCATGGCTTCCAGCAGGGCGGCTTGCGTCTTGGGCGGCGTCCGGTTGATTTCGTCGGCCAGAATCATGTTGGCGAAGATGGGGCCCTTGACGAAGACCATCTTGCGGCCATTGACCGATTCCTCGAGAATTTCGGTGCCGGTGATGTCGGCGGGCATCAAGTCGGGGGTGAACTGGACGCGTTGAAACTTGAGGTGAAAGACCTGGGCGAGCGACTTCACGAGGAGCGTCTTGGCCAGACCGGGCGCGCCGGTGATGAGGCAGTGTCCACCGGCGAAGATGGCGATGAGGAGTTGTTCGACCGCTTCACCCTGGCCGATGATGACCTTGCCGAGTTCGGAGCGGATGCGGGCGCGGCTGGCAATGAGCTGCTCGACGGCCTGTTGTTCGTTTTGAGAGTTGGAGTCCACGGAAATTCCTCGTTTGATTATGTGGTCACGGGCTGTGTCACGGGCCGAAGCTAGACTGGTGCGGGATCAATGCCAAGGGAAAGGATGGAGGCGTATGAGGATGAGGATAGCGAGGATGCTTTGCCGGGAGCGCCGCCATCCGGCCGGCTTCTGTCTCGCTCTGTTGCCGCTGCTGCCGGCAAGACGCCGGCGCTCCCAGGTTCCCATCTCCACGGCGACCTCCGGATTTCACGTCAGTGCGTCATCGCGTAGAAGATGATGTTGATCCCGAGCGGATAGGCAATTTTCTCCGAAAACTCGGTGAAATAGTACTTGTACTCGCCCTCGCGCTCCCAGCCGTCGCCGAGATCGGTGTTGTGACAGATCATGGCCATCATGCGGCCCTTGTCGTCGAAGATGGCCTTGAAATGGACGTCCCGGCATTCCTCGCCATCGTGGGTTTCCCAGGTCACGCCGGTCATCCGGCTTTCTTCGCCTTGCTCGAAATTGGGCACCTGCAGCTTGTTTTTCTCGAAATGGTCGAGAGGAAATACGCTGCGGAAGATCGGGTGACTCATCTCGAGCTCGACCGGTTCGCGATCGGGAAACACCCGCTTCATCTCGCGGTAAAAATTCATCCACTGCCGTTCCCCCCAAAAATCGTCGGCCATCAGGAATCCGCCGTTGAGCAGGTAGCGACGGAGAATGGGCACCTCTTCCTCGGTGAACTGCAGCCCGCCGGGCTCGACCATGTAGACCCACGGATACCGGAACAGGTCGGGGTCGGTGATGTCGATCACTCGCCCGTTCGGATCCGTCTTGATGGCGGTCATCTGCTGCAGACGATAGGAAAAATTCAGATCACTGTCCGGCGCGTCGATGAACCACATGCCCGAGCCGCGGCCAAAGCGACTGGCGTAACTCTGGTGGTAGCGGATGCGGGCAAAGGTGAAGATATCGGTGGGAAAGGCCGGGGCGTTTGTCCAGGCGTCGGGCGGTTCGACCTCGCCGGGTATTTCCCGGGCCGTTCTGACATTGGACAGGTCTCGCCGACGCCATTGCCCAAAGGCGACACTGCCCGCCACGATCAGCGCGACCAACGCGACCAGCAGAGCGGAGCCAGTTCGGAACGATCTCATTTGGCCGACGCCGCCGGCGGCGGGTTCGTTCCGGCCATTTTGAGTAGGAGCCGATGGGCGTCGCGATAGCGCGGGGCCTCCTCAAGGGCCTGGAGAAGATGGCGCTTGGCCGCAGGGACGTCGCCCTCTTGCATGAGGCGGGCCAGCTTGAAATGCGTGCCGGCCGGGTCCGGCGGATCGAGGTGCAGCAGCGTGCGATTGGCCTGGATGGCGGGCTCGCGCCGGCCCAAGGCTTCACTGGCGTCGGCCAGATAGCGATAAGGCAGCTCGACCAGCGGATTGACGGCGATATATCGCTCGGCATGGCGCGCCACGGCCTCCCAGTCCTTTCGATCCCGGTTGAGCTCCATCAACCGCTGGAAAGCGTCGACGACATCGGACTCAATCCCGGCCAATTGAGTGAGGACACGATGTTCGTCATTGGTCTGGCCGAGGCGCCGATGAACTTCGGCGAGGATCGTGTAGGCATTGTCCGAGCCGCGCTGGGCTGGGAACAGCTTGATCAGTTTCTCGAGCGGCGCCTTGGCCTTTTCCCATTCCTTCTTGCGCAAGGCCTCGCGCGCGAGCTGGAGCAAGGTGTGATAATTCTTCGATTCCGTGCCCAGCTCGAGATCCAGCCGGGCCAGACCTTCCAGCTTCGGTTTCGTGAAGACTAAATCAGGCGCGAGGCTCTGCGCGCGTTCCTTGGCGAAGGCGGCGAAGTCCTTCTCCAGCTTTTCCATCGGTTCGGTGTGCCGGCTGATGGCGGCATTGATCTCGGTGCCCGTGCCCAGGTCAGCGAGGATCTTGCGCAGCGCTTCGACCCCGAACTTGCTGACGAGGAAATCGACAGCCAGATAGCTCTCGTAGTACGCGAATTGGAGATGCAACTCGGTCTTGGGCGCAAGAAACGCCGCGCTCAACTCGCTCAGCTGCGTGAAATCCTTGCCCAGAATCATCTCCCGATACTTGGGCGTCATGCCCTGCCCCCAGGTGGGATCGGCCGCCAGCTCCTCGTAGACGGAAATTCCTTCGCTCAACCAGCGCGGCATTTTGTTCTTGGTCAGCTGCAGCGTCACGACGTGACAAAACTCGTGCCACAGCACCGCTTCCCAGCTGGCCGGATGACCGGCCTGCGAGGCCGGGCTGTTGGCGGTGATGACACTGCCAAAGCAGACGCCGAGGTAGCCCGGGTTATCCGGCATGCCGAAGGTGCGCACACCGAAATCCTTCTGCTTCGGGAAAATTTCCACAATGATCGGCGGCTGAAGGGTGGTGCTGTATTTCGCCGTGAGCGTGGTGCGCGCCCGCTCCAGCAGGGCCAGCACGCGTTCGCCGTAGATGACCGCCTCATTGGTCGCCATGCGCACGATGAACGTGGCATTGGTCAGCGTGGCGAACTTGGCCATTGCATCCTGCAGGTTGAGCAGATTAAACGCCGTGACGTCATAGCCGTCGTCCTTGTGCACGGCGGCGGCGAGCTGCCAGCCTTCCTCTTCCTGCCCCAGCCGCAACAGGTCCTGGGCAAGCTGAATGCGAGCGGGAAGAAACTGCGGATCGGCGGCGAGCGCGCGACGCTGGTGCTCCGCCCCTTCGGTGAACCGGTATTTCTGGGAGAGCTTCTTGCCAATCAACTGGTCGACTTCAGGATTGTTCGGCCAGGGTTTCAAGGCGGTTTCCCGGGCGGACTTCTCGGCCTCGGCCTCGTTGCGCAGATGGGCAATTACGGCCTTGTAGGCCCAGGCCTTGGGCTCGTGCGGGTTGACGGACAGGGCCTGAGCGAGGGACTCCTCCGCGGCCTTGTATTCTTCGCCGTCGATGAGGTGATCGACGAGGAGGAGATAGCTCTGAACATGGTTGGTGTTCAGCTCAAGCACCTTTTCTACGGCTGCGATCATCTCCAAGCGATCACTGGAGGCAAACGCCTGCGCGAGACCGAAGTGAAAGTCCGGGTCATCCGGAAATTTCTTCAGCCCGGCGCGAAAGGTTTTGGCCGCCAGATCATAGTCACCCTTGGTCAGGGCGAGCTGGCCGCTGGCGAGAACCGGTTCGCGGCTGGCGGGGTCGCGCTTTTTGGCGGCATCGTAAAACGTCTCCAAAACGCGCCGCGGATCGGCACCAAGCAAGAGGACGGTGCGCCCCAGCGTGACGAGACTCGAGGCATCCTGGTAGCTCCACATCCGGTAGCTGGCCAGCCGGTTGATCTCCTCCAACATGCCCTGGGCTTCGTTGACGCGACCGTTCATCCGGTAGATTTCCCGTCCCAACAGCCGCAGATGAATGCTCCAGCGAAACCGATCAAGGTTGGTCGAGATCACCGAGGCGGCGTTGGTGTATTGGCCGACGGCCGCCAGCGACCGCGCCAGGAGCAAACGCCACTCTTCCAAGGCGTCGTCGTCAGCCACGGCCTGATTGCAGGCCTTGATGCACTCGGCGTATTGACCGCTTTGGAACGCCTTGCGGGCTTCCTCCACGTCGGCGGCACGGGCGGTCGTGATTGCGGCGACGGCGAGGCACAAGAGGAGAAGTGTGATGATGCCGATCCAGCGCGTCTGGTTGAGACGCCGACCGACAGCGGAGAGGGCCGCTCGTTGCATGACAGGCTTATAGTTGACCAAGGGCGGGGAAACAAGGGCTGAACGTGCGTAGGATGACAATGTTGATTTAGCTCTTCCGCCCTGACTTCGCGCTTTTCGGTTTGGTTTTAGGCGCAGTGGCTTCGGGAGGAGCGGCGAGGCGATCCAGCAGGGCGAGCACGATGGTCTGGCGTTCCGGCGCGAGGGTCTGAAGGTGGTCGCGATGATCGTGGGCGACGAAGGTGTCGCGCACGGTTTGGAACGGCGCGGCATCCGGCAGGGAATCCAGCAAGGCCAACGCCTCGGCGGGCTTGGTCAGTCGCGCCAAGCGGAGCAAGCCATCCACCGTGAAGTGAAAGACCTCATCGGCTTTGGGATGGCTGAGACACCACGCGACAAGGGCGGGGAGCAGGGCACGCCAGTCGCCGGCATGATCGCTGCAGACTTTGCGAAACATGTGCCGGGCAAAAGCGGAGTCCGGCTTGAGGGATAATCCGTTCAAGGCGCAGGCCCGGGCTTCCTCTCGGCGGCCCTCCGAGCGACTGAGAACCTCCGCCAATCCGCTCCAGGGATTGGCCAACTTCGGATCGAGTTCGATGGCTTTGCGATAGGCGGCTTCCGCCTCGCTAGGCCGGCCAAGGTGAGCCGCGAGCACTTTGCCCAGGTTATTCCACGGATAGGCCAACTTCGGATCGAGTTCGATCGCCTTGCGGTAGGCAGCTTCCGCCTCGCCGGGGCGCCCAAGGTGAACCGCGAGCACGGTGCCCAAGCCAAACCACGGATACGCCGACTTCGGATCGAGTTCGATGGCTTTACGGTAGGCGGCTTCCGCCTCGCCCCGGCGCCCAAGTTGGCCCCTGAGCACGGTGCCCAAGCGATTCCACGGATCCGCACACTTCGGATCGAGTTCGATGGCCTTGCGGTAGGCAGCTTCGGCGACGGTCCAAACCTCCTTCTCCTTAAGAAAATCCCCGAGGTGGTACCACCAGCGGGCTTGATCCGGCTTAAAGCCGAGCTTCTTCCTCAGTTGCTCTGGCATAGTCCGGCAGAAGCCGATGATTCCAACTTCGGGCAGGTCCGCCTGCGCCCGCGCGGCGTCGAACCATTGGTCCAGCGATTCCCAGGCTTTGCTGTTCCACCCTTCGCGCAACGTGGCGTGCATGAGCGCACGACGGTCCTCGCCGGACTCCGCCCGGGAAAGCGCGCTGTGCAGCACCGAGCGCGCATCGAGCCGTCCCTCAGGGCCGCACTCCGCCGCCTCTCGCGCCGCCTTGGCCAGCACATCCGCCGCGGCCCGGTCGGGAAACACGATGCGGACGAGAGCCACGAACCAGTCAAGCCGGTTCCGCGCTGCGCGTCCGTGGCGCATGAGGTAGTGGATGTTCGAAAAGCGATCGGCGAGCAGGTAGGTCTTGCGCTTGGGCCCGCCCGCCGCCTCGCGCAATAAACCGGCTTTGACGAGCGAGCGAAGCTGGGCGCTGACCTGATTGCTGGGCAGCCGCGTGGCGGTGGCGAGCGAGGCGACCTCGACCGGATCCCAGGCCAGTGCCACGGCGTCAAAGATGCGTTGCTGCTGCACCGGGAGCGCGTCCACGATGGCCTTGAAGTAGGGCGTAAACTCGTCCATGAGCCGCTCCAGTTCGGAGCGGATGTCGCCGCGCAAACCTTCTGCGAGCAGGCGGTAGAACGTTTTCACCAGCCGGGGATTGCCGCCGGTGAGCAGATGCAGGGCGCGCACGGTGCCCTGCCGTTCCCGCAAGGTCTTCTCGAGCTTTTCGATGGAATCGCCGCGCAAACAAAATGTTGCGCAACAATTTTTTTGCACAAATAACCTGTGCGGCGCGAGAAACGGGCCTCGGAGAAGTCCGGTTGGGTCGCTGAGCACGCCGGAAGTGGCGCGCTTGCCCAACTCTAGCTCTAAATCATCTGCCGCAGTCGCAGCTCACCTGATCGATGGAAACGCTGCCTGACTTACCGCGTCACGCCCACTTGGTTCAACATCCAGGCCAGCTCGAAGGCTCGATCCTTTAGCGCGTCGTAGCGACCGCTCGCTCCGCCGTGGCCGGCGGGTTCCATTTTGGTTTTCAGCAGAAGCGGATTGGCGTCGGTCTTGAGCGTGCGCAGCTTGGCCACATACTTGGCCGGTTCCCAATACATGACCTGGCTGTCGTTGTAGCTGGTGGTCACAAGAATGGCCGGATAGGCCTTGCGCGCGAGGTTGTCGTAGGGGCTGTAGGACAGCATGTAGTCGAACGCTGCCTTCTCGTTCGGGTTGCCCCATTCGAGATACTCGCCCACGGTCAGGGGCAGGCTGGCGTCCATCATCGTGTTCATCACGTCCACGAACGGCACGGCCGAATGCACGGCGCGAAACAAATCCGGCCGCTCGTTCACCACCGCCCCCATCAACAACCCACCCGCGCTGCCGCCTTCGATCATCAGCCGGTCGGACGCAACCCATTTCTCTTTCACCAGAAACTCGGCGCAGTCGATGAAGTCGAAGAAGGTGTTCTTTTTCTTCATCAGCATGCCGTCATCATGCCAGGCCTCGCCCATCTCGTTCCCACCTCGGATGTGCGCGATGGCGTAGGGAATGCCACGGTCCAGCAGGCTGAGGCGACGGCTGTCAAAACCCGCGGACATGCCGAAGCCATAAGAGCCATAGGCATACAGCCAGAGCGGAGCCGTGCCGTTCCGCTTGAAGCTCTTTGGATACACAATGCTGATGGGCACCCTAACGCCGTCGCGAGCGGTGGCCCAGAGCCTTTCTGAAGCGTACCGGCTTGGATCGTATCCACCCAGGACCTCATCACGCTTCAAAAGGGTCGAACTGGCCTTCGCCATGTCGTGGTCGTAAACTCCGGCTGGCGTCACCAGGCTTTCGTAGCGATAGCGGACGAGCTTCGAGGCGTATTCCGGGGTGCCGGCCAGCGATGCGGTATAGACCGGCTCCGGAAACGGGACGTCGTTCCAACGCCGGTCGGCGAAGGAGTGGACACGCAGCCGGTTGAGGCCGGCCTGGATTTCCTGCACGACGACGAACTCCCGGAACATTTCGAACTCGTCGAGCAGGACATCAGGGCGATGCTCAATCAAGGGCTTCCACCGGGCGGGGGACGGATCGTTCAGCGGCGCGGTGACGAGCCGGAAGTTTTTGGCGTCCTTGTTCGTTCGCAGATAGAGCACGCCGTCGCGATGTTCAACGTCGTACTTGTGGCCTTTCTCCCGCGGCAGGACGAGGCGGAACTCGGCCTTGGGCGTCGCCGTGGAGAGCAGCCGACGATCCCAGGTGTCGGTCGATTGCGAGCCCAGGACGATGAATTTTTTGTCCTTGGTGCGCCCGACCTGAAGCGTGAACAACTCGTTCGTTTCTTCGAGAATCTTGACCGGCGCTCCGCCGAGCGAGAGGCGCCAGAGGGTGTCCTGGCGTTTGGTGACGGGATGTTCCGTCACATAAAACACGGTCTGATTGTCCGCCGCCCAAGCCACGCTGGTCACGCGTTCCGCCAGTGGCCCCTGCACGGCGCCCGACTTCAAGTCCTTGACGAAGAGTTTGTATTGCCGAAAGCCCGTGTCATCGGTCGAGTAGAGCAGCCGGGCGTCGTCGTCGCTCACCTCGAATGCGTCGATGGACAGAAACGCCAGGCCCTTGGCCATGGCGTTTTGATCCAGCAGCACCTGTTCGGGTGCGTCGTCACGAAAGGTTCCATCGGGCCGGGCGGGTTTGCGGCACCGAATCGGATACTGCAGGCCTTCGACGGTCCGCCGGTAATAAAAGTATCCGCCCGAGCGCGCAGGCACGCCAAGGTCGGTTTGTTTGATCCGGCCCAGCATTTCGTCGTAGAGCGACTGGGTAAACGGCTTGAGGGCAGCGCTGGTGGCCTCCGTGTAGGCGTTCTCGGCCTGCAGATATTTGACGACATCCGGGGCGTCTTTTTCGCGCAGCCAGTAGTAGGGATCGACGACGGGTTTTCCGTGCCAGGTTTGAGTGTGATCTTTTCGCGGGGCAACAGGAGGTGTCATGGAATTGGTCCGATCGGCTCCACGTTCCGCCGCTTGGCCATTCGCGACGAAGAGCAGCAGCAAGCCGATGAGGCCGAGTGTAGTTCTGATGCCTTGGGGAAATTCGCCGTGATCGCGACGGGCAAAATCACGCTGGGGCTTCGTCATGGCGGTCAATTCTTTCGGCATAATCCAGTGGCCCGTCGAAAATGGCCCGGGGCATCACATGCTGTTAGGCGGGCTCCCAGCCTGCCCGGTAGCTTTCCTTGATGAATGGATCGGCTGCGGGCAGGTTGCGCGCCTTCAGGTTGGCGGCGTCCCAATCGATGCGCTTGCCGGTGCGCAACGACAGAATGCCGAGGAGCAACAGTTCGGTGAGCTGCGCGCCGTATTCGAAATGGCTGCTCGCGGGGGCTCCACCTTTGCAGGCGTCCAGCCAGTCGCGATGATGTCCCTTCGATCGCGGCAGCGTTTTGGCCGGCGCCTTGTAAGCGTCGTTGGCCGATTCTGGCAGCAGCCGGGGTCGGGTCGCAAAGCCCGAAAGGAGCACGCCCTTGTCGCCGATGAAAAGCGAGCCGCGACTCGGGAAATCCTCATCGGACGGCCAGCCATCGGGCAGGGGCGGGCGCAGACCGCCGTCGTACCACGTGACGCGGACGGGCGGCTTGTCGCCGCGCGCACCGAACTGCCAGGTCACCATCTCGCTGTGCGGGGTAATCTCGGCGTCCATCTGGCTGCCGGGGCGCGCCTCGACCCAGAGCGGGTCGCGCAGATCGAGCGCCCAGCAGGCGGCGTCGAGATCGTGGCAGACAAAGTCGCCGATGGCCCCGCCGCCAAAGGCCCAGAAATCGCGCCAGCGCACGGGCGCGTAGGTGGGATGGTAAGGGCGCATTTCGCGCGGACCGATCCATAAATCCCAGTTGAAGCCGTCCGGGACGGGCGGGGTTTCGGTGGGCCGCCCGGTGATCGTCTTGTTCCAGCGGGTGGCCCCGACCCAGGCGTGGACTTCGCGCACGGTGCCGATGGCGCCGGCCCAAATCCATTCGCAGGTCTGGCGAATGCCTTCGCTGGAATGGCCGATGTTGCCCATCTGCGTGGCGACGCCGGTCTCCTTCGCCACGCGCGCCATCAGGCGGGCCTCCCAGAGATTGTGGCAGAGCGGTTTCTCACAATAGACGTGTTTGCCGGCGCGCATGAGCGGGACGGAGATCGGCGCGTGCAGGTGGTCCGGCGTGGCGACGAGCACGGCATCGATGCTTTTCTCCTTCTCCAGCATCACGCGGAAATCCTCGTATTCGGCGCAACGAAAGCCGGGATTTTCGGCCGCATAGTGCTTTTCGATCGTTTCGCGCGTGGCTGCGCGACCGCCGGTGCCTTTGTAGTAAAACTCGTTCAGATCAAAAGTCCGGGCGGGGTCGACCACGGCCATGACCCGGGCATCTTTTTCGCGAAGCAGGCCCTGGAGATTGACCCGGCCCTGCCCGCCCGCGCCGACGAGCGCGATGTTGATCTTCTCGCTGGGCGGAACAAATTTCGGTCCGCCGAGCACATGCCGGGGCACAATGGTGAAGGCGGTGGTGGCAGCGGCGGCGGTTTGAAGAAAACGGCGGCGGTTGGTTTTCATGGCCATGCTTGAAATGGGTTGCTGCCGGAGTCATAGCCGAAGGGGAACGAACTTCACAATCCCAGAGTGCGGAGCCGTTACGCCCCGCGTCGCCGTCGCAGGATCCGCCGCGGGTGGACTCGACCACGCGCGTCCGCCCCTTCGAGCGTCGGCGCCGCCCCAAGCCGCTGCGCGCTAGTAGCCCGCGCTGGAGTTTGGACATCTCTCGTCCGGAGCGCGGACCTTTAGTCCGCAGCGGCTGGCGAGGGCGACGCGGCTTGAAGGTTCCAACGCTGGCGGCCAATTCCACCCGCTGCGCACTTGGAATTCCCCGCTCCGCCTAAATCCCGGCCCGGCTGATCTCGTCGTAAGCGTGCTTGAGCCAGACCTTGACCCGCTGCCGCTCAAGCAGGCCGAGCCCGTTAAGGCTGGACGGACTCTTGTGGCGTGCAGCCCAAAAGCTGGTGCTGCCAGCATCGATCTTGGCGATGACCGGTTCGTGCAGGCGTTTGAGCGAAACCACCCGGGCCTTGAGTTCCTCCGCACGCAATTTTTCCGGAGACTGTTCGAAGAGACTGAAGTTGTCACCGCGCAATTGGTTGAGCACGATCACGTAGCTCAATCGCGAGTCGAAACGATCGAACAACTTCTTGAGCAGATCGAGGGAATCCTTGCCGGAATCCATGACATGCCAGTAGTGGAACGCGACCCCCGACTCAGCGGCCAGCTCGAGCACGCCGGATTCGTCCATCCACTTCACCAGCGCGACGTGAGTCTGCGCGGCCAGATCGACGAGGACATGTTTGTCGGGGTGTTCCAGGGCGGTTTCGACGATGGCATCGAGGCCTTCGTAGCTATCCACCACGATCGGGGAGGCGTAGTCGCTGTAGAAACGCAGGAGCGAGCCGTGCGAACGGTCGGTATCGAAGCCCACGAACGGGATGTTGCCATCGATCATGTATTGGGCCAGGACTCGCGCCACGACCGACTTTCCCACGCCGCCTTTCTCGCCGCCGATGAAATGAACATTTGCCATAAAGGCGGGCATGTTGTGCGAAGGTGGAAACCGGTGGCCAACGAAAACCCGGGCCGGCGGATGAAATGAATTGATGGTGACCAGCAAACGCGCGCGCCGTTGAAAGGTTGACGATTGCGGGACGACGCACGGGTCCGTTAGGGTGGCTCGAGATGAAAGTGAAAGGCATTGTATACATCGTGGGCGCCGGGCCTGGCGACGCCGGCTTGCTTACGGTGCGCGGCGCGGAGTTGATCGGCCGGGCAGACGTCGTGATTCACGATGCCCTGGTCAACCCCGACCTGATTCGGCTCGCGCCGAAGTCAGCGGAAATTGTCTACGCCGGCAAACGGGCCAACCAGCACGCCCTGCCGCAGGAGGAGATCAACCGGTTGCTGATCGAGAAGGCGAAGGCCGGAAGGACGGTCGTCCGGCTCAAGGGCGGCGACCCTTATATCTTCGGCCGCGGTGGTGAGGAGGCGGAAGCGCTCCACGATGCCGGCGTTCCGTTCGAGGTCGTCCCCGGCATCTCCTCCATCACCGCCGTGCCCAACTACGCCGGCATCCCGATCACTCACCGCGATCATTGTTCCAGCTTCACCGTCTTTACCGGACACGAGGATCCCGCCAAGGCTGGCCCCGCCATCGACTACGACAGCCTGGCCCGCCTGCCCGGAACCAAGATTGTCCTGATGGGCGCCGAAAGAATCCGTCCCATCGCGGACGAGCTCGTCGCCCGCGGGATGAAACCGTCGACCCCGGTGGGCATCGTCCGCTGGGGCACCACCGGAGATCAGACCTCCCTGGATGGCACGCTGGCCACGATTGCGGATGAAGCGGAAAAGAAGCAGCTGACCGCCCCGGCCGTCATCGTGATCGGGGACGTCGTCCGGCTGCGCCCGAAGCTCAATTGGTTTGAGCGGCGTCCTTTGCTGGGGCGCCGGATCGTCGTCACCCGCGTGCGCGATCAGGCCAGCCAGCTGTCGCGGCAGTTATTTGATCTCGGCGCCGAAGTGCTGGAGATCCCCACGATCAAGATTGTTGAACCCGACAATAAAATGGCGATGCTGGAGGCGTTGCAAGGCATCGGAGAATACAACTGGCTGGTCTTCACCAGCGCGAACGGCGTCAGTGCGTTCTTCGGCTATTTTTTCAAGGCGTTCGAGGACATCCGCGCGCTGGGCAACTTGCGCATCGCCGCCGTCGGTTCCAGCACCGCCGCCCGCGTAAAAGAGCTGCACCTCCGGGTGGATGTTGTTCCCGAACAATACCTCGCCAGCAAGGTCGCCAAAGCAATCAACGAGTTTGAGTCGGTCGAAAACCTCAAGTTCCTCCTCGCACGCGCCCAGGTGGCCAATCCGGAGCTCCGCGCGGCGCTGGAGGAAATGGGCGGCATCGTCGACGACATCGCGTTCTACAAGACCGCGCCGGAGACCGAGGACATCAACGGCGCCGCGGCGCGCCTGGCCGAATCGGGGGCCGACTGGCTCACCTTCACGGCGGGATCGACAGTTGAGAACTTTCATGCCCGCTTCGATCTGCCGAAGCTTGTGCGCCAGTTTCCTGCCATCAAGCTGGCGTCGATTGGTCCGGAGACAAGCAAGGCGCTCGCAGCGCTGGGGCTGAAGCCAGCGGTCGAAGCAAAGCCGCACACCATCGAAGGACTGGTCAAGGCCATCCGCACCATCGAAAAGACGGTATGAGCGGGCTGCGCGACGCCGTGCAACATTTGTCGGGCGCCGATCGCACGCTGGCCGCGCTGATTAAGCGCGTCGGTCCCTGTGCCCTCACGGTGGATTCCGCACAGAGCCCGTTCGAAGCACTGGTCGAAGCCGTCGCCCACCAGCAGCTGACCGGCAAGGCGGCCCGGACGATTCTGGGCCGCGTGATTGCGCTGGTGCCGAAGCGCCGTTTTCCGCGTCCCGACGATCTTCTGGCGCTTCCGGAGGACCGCCTGCGCGGCGCCGGCCTGTCGCGGGCGAAGGTGGCAGCCGTGAAAGACATCGCGCTCAAAACCCGCGAGGGCCTGGTCCCCAACGCACGCAAGCTGGCGGGGATGGAAGACGCGGAGATCATCGAACGATTGACGGCGATTCGCGGCGTGGGCCAATGGACCGTGGAGATGCTGCTGATCTTCAAGCTCGGCCGCCTCGATATTTTGCCGGCCGATGATTTTGGCGTGCGCAAGGGATTTGCCGTGGCTTACCGGCGTCTGGATCTGCCCAAGCGACAGGAATTGCTGGACCACGGAGAACGCTGGCGTCCCTATCGTTCCGTGGCGTCCTGGTACCTGTGGCGTGCGGCCGACGGGGCCAAGACGCCGGCCACGAAGTAGACCTCGCTGGCGTATCAATCCGGCCGAATACCGATCGCCCGGTAGACGCGGAGCGCCTGATTGGAGGAGGAATAGTCGAGGAACGAGTATGGAGAATAGGGCAGGGAATTCGTGGTTAACCGGGACCAATTGGTGCCGGTCGGGCCGTTGGCGTATTCGATCGCGTACTGTCCACGAACCGTGCCTTCGATCGTGACTTGCTGGTAGATGGGGCCGACGGAGATCTTCGCCGAGAGCGCGGCGGGTTCCTGGTATTTCACTCGCTGCCCCAAATCGTTGGTCATCACGACAGAGAGCAGGATGTTCGTGATCGCCACGGAACCAGAGTCAAACCGCAGGCTGATTGCACCCTCTCGATCACGCCACCCGGTGCCGGTGACGGCATACCTGGCCTCTCCCGGCACGAGCGGAATGGCGCCATACGCAAACGGATCGGACCCTGCTCCGCCTTCGAACAACGAATATCGAACCACCGTGCCCGCCGCCATTGTCGTCGGATCTACAAAAAACTCCATGGCCGCCCCTAGAGGCTCTTCTGATTCCGTCACCCCAGCCGGGCGCAGCGTCGTGAACGAATACTGAATCTCCGGGAGCTGGTAGGCTCGGGACGTACGATAGAATCGTCTTTGACCTGATTCCGGTGCGGGATCGAGAAAGGTGAAAGGCGACACGAAGGGACGGGTGTTGGTCAAAACCACCCAGGCCCCGGAATCAAGATCGTCCGTGACATCGACTTGTTGGGACTGTTTCAAGCCGCTTTCCACCACAACGCTGATCAGGCGGCTGGAGCGAACACTGGCCGGACCGGGGTCGGCAGGAAAGGTGGTTGTGGCGAACCACAGCGCCGTTCCAAAAGCACCCGGCAGCCTCCGGGATAAAACCTGCGCGCGCCATCCCGTCAGGCGGGCGAAGCCGCTGTCGACGGAAAGACGAAAACTTCCCTCCACGTCACTCCAGATCGCGGGGACTGTGATCACGTTCGAGTAGGGCAAAACCTGATTGCCTTCGGTGAGGTGCAACGTACCGCTCGCCACCAAGTTGTTCGTGCCGTCCTCAAACAGCTCATAGCGCAGCACCGTATCTGGCCCCAGTGAATTGGTGTCGAGGTTGAAGACCAACTCCGCACGCGGCTGGGCATTCCCGACGTATCCAGCAAAGTAGATATTATTGCTGGGAAAGAAGGAGGAGGTGTAGGCCCTCGTCGGCGAGAGGTCGACATCTGCCCGAAGAGACATCGTGAAACCAGCCAGAACCAGCAGGGACGTGAAGAAGGTTCGCATGGGTATACTCATATTTATGGCATCTGCCAGGAATGGCATCCTGGTTTGAATTTCAAAACTCCTTCAGGCCGGATCCATTTCTGGGCATTAACCGGGTTAACTTATGGGTAGTGGCGAAATAATGATTAAAGTCCACCCGGAATCAATTCGGAATTTCGCGAATTTGCGTGGCTTGCCTGGTTCTGAGACGGCCGAAGGAATCGATTCCCGCAACTTTTTGGCGCCTTCCCGGTTTACCTGTCGTGGTCTCGACTGGAAGACCGCCTGACGATCTGCATGACGCTTGAATCGCTAATCGCCTCCGCCCGGGCGCTGGGTGCCAGTGACCTCCATCTGGAGGCCGGTCTGCCAGCGGCGATACGGGTCCGCGGCGACCTTCGCACGCTGGGCGAGCCGATCCCGCCCGGCACGCTGCTTGAGCTGGCCCGCCATACCATTGGTCAGGACCAATGGCCGCGCTTCCTGGAACGTCGTTCCCACGACGGGTCGCGGACCATCGCCGGGGTCCGCTGTCGCCTCAATATCCTGCAGACGGCGCGCGGCGTCGGGTTCGCCATCCGGCTGCTCGCCTCGTTCCAAACCACGCTCGAGAAACTCAACCTCCACCCCGATCTCCGTCGCCTGATCAACGCGCACCACGGACTCATCCTCCTCACCGGTCCCACCGGCTGCGGTAAATCGTCGACCCTGGCCGCATTGATTCAGGAGATCAACCTGACCGACACCCGGCACATCGTCACGATCGAGAACCCCATCGAATACACGTTCCGGCCCAAGCTCGCCTACATCCGTCAACGCGAGGTCGGTCGCGACACGCCATCCTTCGAACAAGCCCTTCAGGATGCCTTGCGCGAGGATCCGGACGTGCTTGTGGTGGGCGAGATGCGCGATCCGGAAACCATGCGATTGACCCTCGGTGCTGCTGAGACAGGACATCTCGTCCTCGCCACCATGCACTCCGCGACCAGCGCCGAAGCCTTGCAGCGCATCGTGTCCACGTTTCCAGCCGAGAGCCAGAATGCCGTCCGGGCGCAATTGTCAGATTGCCTTATTGGCGTGGTGGCCCAGCGCCTGCGCTATCGGGACGAGCTCAAGATTCGCGTGCCGGAACTCGAGATCCTGATGCCCACGCACGCGGTGCGGAATTTCATTCGGCAGGGCGAGTTTTTCAAAATCAGTCAGGCGATGGAGATCGGCGCGGAATCCGGCATGTGGACGTTCGGGCGCTATCAAACCTGGCTGGAGAATCGCAAGCAATGGCACGTGCCGGATGCCGCCGAACAGGCCGAGCCGGATGCGCTCGAGCCAGGCGGGGCGCCGTCCGTGTTCCCCGCGCTCCCGGCCGTCGCGCGATCCGCACCAGGCGGCCGTCCGTCGCCCCCTGCCCCAGCCACTTCCCCCGGCCCGCCTGCTCGTCCGGGTCGACCGATCGAGATCGAGCCCGTCGAAGGCGGCCTTTCCAAGCTGCTCAAAGAGTTCGAGGAATAGTCGGTTTCACGGGCCATGAACCGGGCACGTCAGGTAGGGCGGGCGCTCCGCCGCCCGCCGCCAAACACGTGTTGCGAACTGTTCACGCAGTCGTGCTCGGAGAACGGTGAAGTTGACCGCAACGGCGGCGCGCTGCGGAGAGCGCGCCCTACCTCCCGCAGAAGGGTATCGCCGCTGCCAACGCCCATGCGCGCCTCCACGCGGCCGCGAGGTTCCCCCCATGCGGATCGGGAATTCGTTCCGCGTGATGCCGTTGATTCATCGAACGGAGGAAGCGCTTCCAGATTCGCCCCACCGCCAACGGTGCGCGATCTCTCAGCCCAGCCCAGCGGGCTGGGTTGCCGAGTGAATCATGCGTCCAGCGGCCTGAAGGGCCGCGACCATGGGCAGGTTCATGGTAAGCCGCGCCGCTCTCCGCGGGATATACCGGTCTTATCTGTGAGTCTGGGAAACTTGCCTCGGGCTGGACCGGGGTAAGCCTGTTCGGGCAGTATCGCGGCATGCGCACTTCTCACGGCGAGACGGCTATTCCTCGGGTCATCAGCGTTTCGACCAGACATTGCTCGAAGGCCTGGGGCGCGCTTCTCGCCCTGCTGGTGGCGTTCCTCGCCGACGCTGCCTTGGCCCAGCTCGCCCCGCCGCGGCCGCCGACTGAACTGCCTGGGCTCAGCTACACCAACGCCTTCTTTCCGGCAGCCGACAACGATCCGGCCGTGCCGACGCCCGAGGTCCTGCTCAATTTTCCACTCGGTTCGCGCGCGGCGAATGCGATCGAGATCGAACGTTGTCTGAAGGCGTGGACCAACGCGGCGCCCAACCGGACGCGACTGGCGGAATACGCCCGCAGTCACGAGGGCCGTCCGCTTCACTATCTGGTGGTGACATCGGCGCGCAACCACGGTCGGCTCGAGGCGATCCAGTCCGCGCTCGCCCGCCTGGGCGATCCGCGGAATCTGCCGGAAGACGAAGCCAACCGCCTCATCGATTCGATCCCGGCGGTGGCGTGGCTGGGCTATTGCATTCACGGGGACGAAACCGAGGGCTCGGATGCGGCGCTGGCGGTGATTCACCATCTGCTGGCCGATCGACGGCCGGCAACGGCGACGCTGCTCGAGGATCTGGTCATCATCATCGACCCGCTGCAGAACCCGGATGGCCGCGAGCGTTTTTTGAAAATGATCGCGGAACATCGCAGCGCGAGCCCGAATGTGGATCAGCAGTCATTGCTGCATCGGGGCTACTGGCCGCGCGGACGGGTCAACCACTATCTGTTCGATTTGAACCGGGACTGGATCTTCGCCACCCAACCGGAGACCCGCGGCCGGCTTCGCGAAGTGGCGCGCTGGAATCCGCAGTTGTTCGTCGATGTCCACGGCATGTCCGGCGAAGACACGTATCTGTTCTCGCCTCCGCGCGAGCCCTTGAACCCGCATTTGCCGGCGAATCGCAGCAGGTGGGGACGCGTGTTTGCGCGCGACCAGGCACGGGCCTTCGACGAGCAAGGTTGGATCTACTACACCGGCGAATGGAACGAGAACTGGTATCCCGGCTACTCGGATTCCTGGAGTGTCTTTCGCGGCGCCGTCGGCGTGCTCTACGAAGTCGCCAGCATTGGCCAGGACGCCGTGCGCCAACCCGACGGCCGTCTCCAGAGCCAGCGCGAGTCCATCCACCAGCATGTCGTCAGCACGATGGCCAATCTGGCCACAATGCAAACGAACGCGGCGACGCGCCGACGCGAGTTCGCCGCCGAACGACGCGCGCAGCTCGGCGCGGATGCCCCGCTCGCGCGACGGACCTGGGCTATTTTGCCGACCGCCAACCGAACGCGCCTGGCGGCATTCATCGACACGTTGCGCGCTCAAAGCGTGGAACTCCATCAGTTGACGGGCGCAATCACGGTGGCCACGGCCATCGATGTGCTGGGGCAAACCTCCACCAACCGCGCCCTGCCCGCCGGCACCTGGCTCGTCGCAGGCCGCCAACCCGCGGCGCCTCTGGTGGCAGCCCTGCTCGACTTCGACCCGCGCATGTCGACGCTCGCCGTCGAAGACGAACGCCGCGAACTCTTGCGCACGGGCGAGTCACGCATCTACGACGTCACCGGCTGGAACCTGACGATGCTGTTTGGCCTGGAGGCCTTGACGCTCCCGCAGGAACTGCCGGCCGAAGCGCGTCCAGCCACAACTCTCCCGGCCCCGCCGCCCACTCCCGCGGTTCCCAATCCAGTGGCCTGGATTTTCGATGGAGCCGATGACGCCTCCGTCGCGGCCGCCGTCCGGTTGATGGAACAAGGCGTGGTCGTGCGGGCCGCGGAGAAGCCGTTCAAGCTGGACGAGGCAGCCTTCGCGCGCGGCTCAATCGTGGTGACACGATTCGACAACCGCCGAACGCCCGCCCTGATCGATGCAATCCAGCAGGCAGCCAATGCGGCGAAGATGGCCGTGACGCCGGTCCGCGGCGGGTTGGGCGAAGATGATCAACCGGATTTGGGCGGTCAGTATTTTCGGCGGCTCGAACCACCGCGGGTGGCGGTCGTGGGCCGCGGCCGGGTCAACCCGAACGAATTCGGAGCCGTCTGGCATGCGCTGGATCAGCGCCTGGGCCTGCGGCACTCCCATCTTACCGACGAAGACGCCCCGCCCGAGCTGGCCCGCTATAACGTCATCATCCTGCCGGACCGCAGCGGCGAGTTGCCTTCGGGCTGGCGCGAACCGCTCAAGGAATGGGTCAAGGCCGGTGGGACGCTTATTGCAATGGACGGCGCGGCGGGCGATCTCGCCGGCCGCACCAATGAACTGACCAAAGTTCGCCCATTGCCCGAGGTGCTGGCCAAGCTGGCGGAATACGAACAGATGATCTTTCGCGAATGGCTGGCGCAAAAAGGCCCGCTCCCTCCCATGGCTGACGTCTGGACCAACGTTGTTCCCACGGGATCCAAGCCACCCTGGCCGGACATGGGCGAGGCACCCAAGGAAGAGGAGCTAAAAAAACGTGACGCTTGGAACAGCCTGTTCATGCCGCAAGGCGCGATCCTGGCGGCCCGAATCGATGCGCGCCACTGGCTGACCTGCGGCACGGGCGACCTGTTGCCGGTGATGACGGGACGGCAACCCGTGCTGATGGCTGGCTCGGGAGTTGAAACGCCGGTGCGCTTTGGTGTGTTCACGGAAGCGGCACCCGCCGCCGAGCCGTCACCATCGATCCCACCTGCCGGCAAAGCCGCGAAGGAAGACAAGGAAGGAGGCAAGAAACCAGAGGTCGCCCGGGCCGGCTGGAGCGCGCTCCCGGCAGGAGTTGAACTGAGGTTGCGCCTGAGCGGACTGCTGTGGCCCGAGGCCGCCCAACGTCTGGCGAATTCCGCGGCCGTAACCCGCGAAGGACTCGGCCGCGGCCAAGTGATTCTTTTTGCCGGCGGGCCCTGCTTTCGCGGCACGGCCCACGGCACCGCCCGACTCTTCGTTAATGCCGTCGTCCTTGGACCCGGCTTCGGCACAACACCGACAGTCCGGCCGTAGCACGAACGGCAGGTAAGGTAAGCGGCTGCACGACCACAGCATTTCACCCCTGGATTCGGCCAGCTCGCCCCGAAATCCTTCCTTTGTGCCTAACTTATCGCGCACCTTCAGTGCCGACTCCGGCCAGCACGAGTTCATCCGGACTTCGGTAAGGCATTGACGGCCTCCGCCGATAAGGGTGTGAATGCCGGCCGTCACCGGTCACAACATGAATGGCGAATCTCCGGCTGGCTCCGACCAGCCTCAAAGAAAAAAATACGTCCGTGCAGTAGGCCCACGCCTCCGGATCGTGCTGTCCATCGTCTTCGGACTGTTCGCCGTGCTCGGCGCCAACTCGGCCTACCTCTCGGCCATCACCTTCCTGGAGTGGGTCAACTCCCCGGCCACCTACCAGACCTATTTCTACCAAATCATGTTCCTGGCCCACCTTGTCCTGGGCCTGGTCTTCATCGTTCCCTACCTCATCTTCGGCTTCATCCACCTGAAGAACGCCAAGGATCGCCCCAACCGCCGCGCCGTTCGCGTCGGCCATGCACTGTTCATCGCGGGCATCATCCTCCTGGTGACCGGCGTCCTGCTGACCCGGGTCGATCTGTTCCAGTTCAAGAACATCGGCCTCACCAATCCCAAGCTCCGTTCCATCGCCTACTGGGCGCACGTCATCGTTCCCCTTCTTTGCGTGTGGCTTTACGTGCTTCATCGCATGGCCGGCCCGCGCATCAAATGGAAGATCGGCGGGATCTGGACCGGCGCCGTCGCCGCCCTGGTCGTCGGCATGGTGGCCTTGCACTCCGCCCAGCCGCGCAAAAGTCAGGAGGCCTCGAAGGAGGGCCGCAAATATTTCGAACCTTCCTCGACCAAGACGGCCTCCGGCAATTTCATCCCGGCTTCGACCCTGATGATGGACGATTACTGCCGGAAATGTCACGAGGACGGCTACCAAGGCTGGTTCCACAGTTCGCATCATTTCAGCTCGTTCAACAACCCCTTCTATTTGTTCTCCGTCAACGAGACCCGGAAGATGGGCCTGCAGCGGGACGGCTCCGTCCGGGCGTCGCGCTGGTGCGCCGGTTGTCATGACCCGGTCCCGTTTCTGAGCGGCGCGTTCGACGATCCCAACTTCGACCTGCAGAATCATCCCACCGCGAAGGCCGGCATCACCTGCACGGCCTGTCATTCCATCCAATCCGTCGACAGCTCAACCGGCAACGGCGACTACACCATGGACGAGCCGGTGCACTATCCGTTCGCCTATTCGACCAATGACTTCCTGCAGTGGGTCAACAACCAGCTGGTCAAGGCGAAGCCCGCCTTCCATAAACGGGAGTTTCTCAAGCCGTTCATGAAGTCGGAGGAATTCTGCAGCGCCTGTCACAAGGTCGGCATTCCCTACGAGGTGAATCACTACAAGGAATGGCTGCGCGGCCAGAACCATTACGACCCGTTCCTGCTCAGCGGCGCTGGACACGGCGCACGCTCCTTCTATTACCCGCCCAAGGCCGAGCCGAACTGCAACGAATGCCACATGCCGCTCAAGGAGTCGGCCGACTTCGGCGCCGCGTTCTTCAACCCGACCAACCAGTCGAAGCGCTACATCCACGATCATCTGTTCGCCTCCGCCAACACCGCCCTCCCCCACATTCGCGGCGATCATCACGTCGTGCTCGAACATGAAAAGTTCAGCACCAACTCGCTCCGAGTCGACCTGTTTGGCCTCCGCGAAGGCGGCACCGTCGACGGCCCGCTCATCGCTCCCCTCCGCCCCACGGTGCCCGCGCTCAAGCGGGGGAAAACCTACCTCCTGGAAGTCGTCCTCCGCACGATGCGCCTCGCCCACCTCTTCTCCCAGGGCACGGTCGATTCCAACGAGATCTGGGTCGAAGTGCTCGGACGCAGCGGCGGACGCGTGATCGCCCGCAGCGGCGGGCTCGGCCGCCATCGGGAGGTCGATCCCTGGTCCCACTTCGTCAATGTCTACATGCTCGATCGCCACGGCAATCGCATCGATCGCCGTAATGCCCAGGACATCTTCGTCCCGCTTTACAACAACCAGATCCCGCCCGGCGCCGGCTTCGTCGTCCACTACGCGTTCACCGTGCCCGAAGACCTGACGGCGCCACTGACGTTTGAGGTGAAGCTGAACTACCGGAAGTTCGACACGATTTACTACAACTATGTCTTCGGGCAGGGCTGGACCAACGGGCAGCCGTTCCAGTTGACCAACGATCTCCCCATTCGCCTCATCGCCCAGGACACCATCACGCTGCCCATCGAAGGGCTGACCGGAACAGCCGCCACCAGCGTGACTAACCCGCCCTCCGCCATTCCGCCCTGGCAACGCTGGAACGACTACGGCATCGGCCTCCTCAACAAGGGCGACAAGGGCAGCGAAAAAGGCGAGCTCATCCAGGCCACGCAGGCCTTTGAAGAAGTCGAGAAGCTCGGACGCGCCGACGGCCCGGTCAACCAGGCCCGCGTGTTCTTCAAAGAAGGACGCCTCGATGACACCGTCGCCGCCCTGCGCCGCGCCGGTGACACGAATCGCTTCAGCCCGCCCGCCCCGCGCTGGACGGTCGCCTGGTTCACCGGCCTCGTAAACAAGCAGAACGGTTACCTCGATCAGGCCATCGC
Organism: Limisphaerales bacterium; assembly: GCA_044230345.1. Taxonomy (GTDB): domain Bacteria; phylum Verrucomicrobiota; class Verrucomicrobiia; order Limisphaerales; family JADJPG01; genus JBGARF01. The sequence continues at coordinate 128,640 of JBGARF010000020.1, read as the reverse complement.
GGATTTCACGTCCGTCCTCGAGGACAGATATCCCGAGCTCAACGCGCGCGGCTTCGATTTCAGCCGCGACTACGAGGTCATCAATGAGCTGGGCCAAACCCTCTTCGAGCGCGCCAAGATGGAACGCGGCAATCCCGCCCGACAAAAAGAGCTCCTGACCGCTGCCGCCAAGCGCTTCCAGGATACCCTCGCCATCGACAGCGAAAATGTCCCCGCCCACCACAACCTCGCGCAGATCTACAGTCTCCTCGGCGACGCTGATAAATCGGCGGAACACCGCAAGCTGCACGAGAGATACCGCCCGGACGACAACGCCCGCGATCGAGCGCACGCCATCGCCCGGCGACGCGACCCCGCCGCTGACCACGCCGCCCAGGCCATCGTCATCTACAACCTGCACCGTCCCGGTGCGCCCGGGCTTGCCACGGCGAAAGAAAACGAGGCAGCCGGCCTCGCCAAACAGCCGTGAACGCGCGTCGCAGAGTTCAACCTTCCCATGAATCGCCAGGTAGGGCGCGCTCTCCGCAGCGCGCCGCCTATGCGGACAACTTCACGATGGATCGAGCGGGTCTGCGCAGACATTTGGCGACACCATTTCGGCGGCGGGCGGCGGGTTTTCTCCACCGTAGCTTCGAGCGAAGGTGGGAGCGCCCGCCCTACCCGAAGTGCCTGGTTCACGCGCCAGCGGACTCGCCCTCACCCCACCCCTCTCCCCCGGGGAGAGGGGGAACCTCAGCGGCCGCGCCGCAAGTCGTCCAGTCGCAGAAACACAGCGCGTCGGCTGTGGTTAGGTTCCGCTCTCCAACGAGTGGACACGTCTGGACGCCACCTCGCTCTTCAACACCGCCTCGATCGTTACTCCCTCTCCCCGGGGGAGAGGGCCGGGGTGAGGGCGAATTGCAACGGCATTTCGCTGGCAGCGGCACCCATACTTTGCGCAGCTTCTTCCGTGTCCCTGTCCCATGAACCCCAATTCCAACTCTCCCCGCCGCCCTGACGCCGACGAAACCGTCCACGCCGATGACGCGGTCATCGGACGCGCCACCCGGCGTTCCGCCTTGACGCTGCTCGTTCTCGCTCTCCTGGGCGGCGGCGTGTTCCTTTACGTCAACCGCCGCCCGCCGCCGCCCCCCGTTCGGGTAACCGAGATCGCCGCCCCCGTCGTCGCCAATCGCGCCGCGGCGGAGATGCCAACCGTCCGCTTCACCGACGTGACCGCGGAGAGCGGCATCACCTTCCGCCATTTCAACGGAGCCACCGGCGACAAGCTGCTGCCTGAAACGATGGGTGGCGGCGTGTCGTTCATCGATTTCGATCGGGACGGCGACCAGGATCTGGTCTTCGTCAACGGCGCCGATTGGCCGTGGGCAAAAACGCCGCACCAGCCCAAGCCCACACCCGTGCTCTACCGGAACAACGGCCAGGGCAAGTTTGAGGATGTCACCGCCGGTTCTGGCCTGGATGTGACTTTTCACGGCATGGGCGCCGTTGTCGGCGACTTCGACAACGACGGCCTCGACGACCTCTTCTTCACCGGTGTGGGTGGCAATCGCCTTTTCCGCAATCTGGGCGGAGGAAAGTTCGCCGACGTGACGGCGTCGGCGGGCGTGGGTGGGAGTTCGAGCGATTGGAGCACGTGCGCGACGTTCTTCGATTTCGATAACGACGGAGATCTCGACCTGTTCGTGGGCAACTACGTGAAGTGGACCAAGGAGATCGATCTCGAGGTCGGCTACAAGCTGGTGGGCGTCGGGCGCGCCTACGGCCAGCCGATGAACTTCGAGGGAACCTATCCCTACCTGTTCCGAAACGAAGGCGGCGGACGCTTTGCCGATGTCTCGAAGGAAGTCGGGGTCCGCATCGCCAACAAGGACACCGGCGTTCCCGCCGCCAAGTCGCTCGGCGTCGCCGCGGTGGATCTGAATCGAGACGGCTGGATGGATCTGATCGTCGCCAACGACACCACGCCCAACCTGGTGTTCACCAATACCGGACAGGGCGCGTTCAAGGAAATTGGCGGAGTCTCCGGCGTGGCCTTCGACGCCAATGGTCAGACGCGTGGCGCCATGGGCATTGACGTGGCCCGCTACCGCAACGATGACGCCCTCGGCATCGCGATCGGCAACTTCGCCAACGAAATGACGGCGCTCTACGTGTCGCAAAAGGATCCGTGCTCCTTCGTCGACGAAGCCATCGCCGAAGGAGTGGGGCCCGCGAGCCGCCTGCTGTTGAAGTTCGGAATCTTCTTCTTTGACTACGACCTCGACGGCCGGCTCGATCTCCTGTCATCGAACGGTCATCTGGAGGAGGAGATCAGCAAAATCCAGAAGAGCCAGCAGTATGCCCAGCCGGCGCAGCTGTTCTGGAACAACGGCGCCGCCAACGGCTCAAGCTTTGCCCCCGCAGCGGCCGACAAAGCCGGAGCCGATCTCTTCAAGCCCATCGTGGGCCGAGGATCGGCCTACGCCGATCTCGACGGCGACGGCGATCTGGACGTGGTCCTGGCCCAGGTCAACGGACCACCGCTCGTCCTGCGCAACGATCAGAAACTGGGGAACCACTGGGTTCGACTGAAGCTGATCGGCAAGACGGCGAATCGCAGTGCGATCGGCGCCTCGGTCCGATTGAAGGCGGATGGGATCACGCAATGGCGGCAGGTCATGCCCACGCGCAGTTATCTCTCGCAATCCGAACTCCCGGTCACCTTCGGCCTCGGCCGCGCCACCAAGGTCGACGAACTGGAAATCACCTGGCCCGGTGGAAAGCGCCAGGTTTTGACCGGCGTGCGCCTCGACCAGACCACCACCATCGAACAGTAGCCGGTAACCGCCCGGGCACGAACTCCGCCTCCCCTAAAGTCGACCGCGCGAAACGTCAGCAGATTCGCTGCGGGTCGGAGGCTGGGTCGGCCGCCAACCGGGAAAGCAAAGTCTCGAGCGACCCGCTCTGTCCGGGAAGATGGAACTCCGACGCGACTTCGGCCAACGGGGCCAGCACGAACCGGCGCAGATGCGCGCGGGGATGAGGCAGGATCAGCGTCGGGGAGGATCGGACTTCGGATCCAAACGCGATCAAGTCCAGATCCAAAGGGCGAGGCTCGTTCAAGATCACCTTGGGCCGACGGCCGAACTCGCGCTCCAGCGATTGCAGTCTGGCCAGCAACGACTCGGGAGTTTCGCCGGGCAGCGGGGCCATCGCCACCGCGGCATTGACGAACATGGGCGAACCGGGCGGGCAATCCACCGGTGTGCTTCGCCAGAGCGACGATCGGCGAAGGGGCAAAGCGCTCAACGATTCCAGACGGTCCATGGCCGCCCGCAGCACGGAGGCCGAATCGCCAAGATTCGAGCCGAGCGCGACGAGAACAGTGGCGCTCATGCGGCGGCGCGTTCGTACCACTCCAGCCCGCCTGGAAGATCGGCTGCGGCGTATTCGATGTGCACCACGCGCCGATGACGCGGGTCCCGCGCCTTGCCCGACGCGTGCAGCAGCAGGGGGCGCATCAAAAGCACGCCGCCGCGCCCGACCGCACAGGTCACAGGCTCGACGGTTTTCCTCCAATGGGCAATTTGCTGAACATCAAGGCGCCCGCTGGCGTGCGATCCGGGCAACACCTGCAACGCTCCGTTGGATTCATCGCAGTCGTCCAAATGCAACCGGATGGTCAGCATGTTTTCCAGGACTGAAACCGGCGGCTGCACATGGGGCACTTCGTCTTTGATCGACCACCCCGAAAAGCCGGGTGCATCCCTGCGCACACGAACTGCCACCGTCACATCCTGGTGCCATGTGACAGACCAGTTGGCATCGGGGGTCTTGTCGAAGAACAGGGCGCGAACAGGGAAGGCAGCCGGCCCAAGCCGTTGCCGCGCGAGGTCCATCAGGGCTCCCGCTCGCGCGAATTCCGCCGTCGCCGGTGTCTCACGCAGCAGATTGCGTCGGTTCGGCGCCAGGGCATCGGAACGCGGTCGGGTCCCGTTGATCGCAGCCAGCAGGAAAGCACACGTCTCCGGCGAGACGACCTCCGGCAGCAGCAGAAATCCGCGCTCGGAGAACTGGTCGTTCGTGCTGCTCATTCCACAATTCGATCCTGAAATTTCGTCACTTTCTGTCGCATCAACTCCAACACCAACCGTCGATCCGCCTCCGCAGCGAACCCGGCATCGGGTATCCAAAAATAGCCGGCGCCCTCTTTGTCCATCAACACCGAGATCCCGTCGGTGCAACGACAGGCGGCGATGACATTTGCCCACGGCGTGAAAATGGCTCGCCCTCCCTGCCCGGTGAAAAGGAAGCCTGCCGAGGAAAACTCGTACCAGCTCTCAATGGGACCGTCCTTGAGATGTCGCCGGGCTGCCTTGCGAATACGCCGGCGGAACGCCCCTGGTCCAAATGCAAACCAACAGAGCGGCAGAAAAAACATGACCGCCGCATGCCCGTGCCACCATCGGTGGCTACCCGCCCGATATTCCCGAATGGCCTCCGGAGCGGACAAACCGACCACCAAGACGAAGATGAGGACAAACATCCGGCCAAACCGCATCCGCTTCGGATTCCGCTCCCAAGCCGTGACATGAAACTCCTCATCCTCAATCACCCTCGCCCGGATGACCGCCGCGTCGTTCATTCCACGCAATGGCGCCCGCGTCCGACGATGGCCCGACGAGCCGCTCTCGCCAACTCACTGACTCGCCCGCTCACTGACTGCTTCATTGCCTGAGTCCGAGCACGTCCTGCATGTCATAGACGCCGGGGCGGCGGCCGACGACCCATTGGGCGGCGCGGAGGGCGCCGTTGGCAAAGGTCTCGCGGCTGCTGGCCTTATGGGTCAACTCGAGCCGTTCGCCGTCGCCGGCGAAGATGACCGTGTGATCGCCGACGACATCACCGCCGCGGAGGGCGTGGATGCCGATCTCGCTGCTGGTGCGCTCACCGGTGATGCCTTTGCGGCCGTGGCGCAGGGCGCTTTGGAGCTGAAGCTTGCGGACATCTGCGAGCACCTCCAGCAACGTGGTGGCCGTGCCGCTGGGGGCATCCTTCTTCATGCGGTGATGCATTTCCACCACCTCAAGATCGAAGTCAGGCCCGAGAATCTCGGCGGCCTTGCGGGTGAGCCAGAAGAGCGTGTTGACGCCGGTGGAGTAGTTGCTGGCCCAGACCATCGGGATGATCTCCTTGCAGGTCAGGATCTGGGTTTTCTCGATCTCCGAATGCCCGGTGGTGCCAATGACGAGAGCCTTGTGGTGTTTGGCGCAGAAGGCCGCCACGCGCGAGGTGACGTCGTGGAAGCTGAAGTCGATGACCACTTCCGCCTGTGGCAGCACGGAATCCAGTTCATCGCCTTGATCGACTTGAGCGACCACCTTGATGGACGGCATGCGGGCGGCGCAGGTCAACAGGGCCTGCCCCATGCGGCCCTTGTATCCGTTGATGATGACTTTGGTCTGGGTCATGGCGAATCTCCTAACGAATCACCCCGCAGGCCTTCAGCGTGCCTTTCAGGATCTCGCGATTCTTGGGGCTCATCGGAACGAGCGGGAGGCGGTATTCCTCCGCGCAGAGGCCCAGCACGGCCAACGCGGCTTTCACCGGCACCGGGTTGGTTTCGATGAAGAGGTCCTTGAACAAGGGATAATAGCGGGCGTGCAGCTTCAACGCCGCGGCGGGCTGGCCTTTGGCGAAAGCTTTGACCATCTGGGCCACTTCCTTGGGGATGACGTTGCTCGCCACGCTGACCACACCGTGGGCGCCGACCGACATGAACGGCAAGGTCAGCGAGTCGTCGCCGCTCAGGATCGTGAACTTTTCCCCGAGCGCCGCCCGGAGTTGGCTGACGCGATCGGCGTTTCCGCCCGCTTCCTTGATCCCGACGATGGTGGGACAGGCTTCGGCCAGGCGTTTGACGGTGTCGATGGCGATCTCAATGCCGCACCGGCCGGGGATGCTGTAAAGCACGAGCGGAAGATCCGACGCCGCCGCGATGGCCTTGAAATGCTGGAACAACCCTTCCTGCGTCGGCTTGTTGTAGTAGGGCGCCACCTGCAGGGAGCCGTCCGCGCCCGCCTTCTTCGCCATCTTCGTGAGATAAACGGCCTCGCTGGTGGAGTTGCCGCCGGTGCCGGCGAGGACGCGAATGCGGCCGCGGGCCACCTCAATGGACCGTTTGATGACGTGGATGTGTTCCTCGTAGTCGAGGGTTGGCGATTCGCCGGTCGTGCCGACGGGCACGATTCCGTCGACCCCGCCCTTGACCTGATTTTGGATCAGGCGTTCGAGTGCCGTGTCGTCGATTTCGCCGTTCTTCTTGAACGGGGTGACAATCGCCGTGTAAGTGCCGCTGAATGGAAGCTGTGTGTGCACAGAGGCGGGTAAAATCGGGAAAGCCGACGGCTTTGGCGAGCGGAATTTTGGCACGACCGTGGGCGCGCGCAGGAGCCCGACGCGTCCGATCGGTCTGGTCGGTGCTGGGCCGCGTTCGTCCTACAGGGGCAGGTCGGGCCAATTGCGGTCCCGTTCGAGCGAATTTCCGTCTTGCCTTTTCGACGTCGGACCGGAGTATTCACCCCTTTTCATATATGGAATCTGAAGCGACACAACAGCCTGGGCAGACGACCGAACAACCGCCCCAACCGGGCGGAGCGATTGCCTTCCTGGCCTGGGTGGAAGTGAACAAGAAGCGGCTTTTGACCGGCGGCGCCATCGCTGTGGTCGCCATTTTGGGCGGCGCCCTGTTCGTCCAGCAGCAATCCCAACGGGAGCGCAACGCCAGCCGTGCCTTCTCCGACGTCAAGATCCCGCTGAACCCCGGGGCCGCCCTGCCGGCAGGCACGATTGAGGCTCTGACCCGCGTCGCTCAGGACTATCAAGGCACCAAGGCCGCCGCGCGCGCGCTGTTGACCAGTGCTGGCCTGTTGTTTTCCGAAAAGAAATACACCGAGGCCGAAGCCAGGTTTGCTCAGGTGACCAAGGATTATCCGGACACCGAATGGGCTCCGGAAGCTTTGTTGGGCATCGCCGCGTCCCTGGATGCTCAGGGAAAGTCCGCCGAGGCGATCGCCAAGTACGAAGAAATCAAGCGACGCTATGAGAAGTCGCCGGTCATCGAAGACGCCAAGCTTTCCCTGGCCCGGCACTACGAAACGTCCAAGCCGGAAGACGCCTACAAGATTTATGAGGAGCTGAGCAAAGGCATGCCGGGCACCCGGGTGGCCATGGAAGCTTCCATGCGCCAGGAAGATCTCCTCAAGGCCCGCCCCGAACTGGCCAAGCTAAAGGAATCCCTGAATCCGCCCCCGGCGCCCCCGGTGATGTCAACGCCCCCAGCGCAGACTCAGGTGATTAGCCTCACCAATTCAGCGGCCGGCACCAGCCAACCGACTCAGATCAAACTGAATCCCAAGCCCGCCCCGGCCACCCCGGCGCCGGCCCCGGCCCCAAAACCGGCGGCGGCTGCGCCCGCCCCGGCAAAGTAACGACCATAACGTCCAAGCCCGGGCCGTACCGACATCGTCAGGCATCCGTCGAGCAGACGACAGCGAGGATAAATGAGACTCACGATCATTGGGACCGGCTACGTTGGCTTGGTGACGGGGACCTGCTTCGCCGAAGTCGGGCATCACGTCATCTGCGTCGACAACAACGCTGAAAAGGTTAAAACCCTGCAAGCCGGCGGCATCCCCATCTACGAGCCGGGCTTGGAGGAACTCGTCCGTAAAAACGTCAAAGAAGGCCGCCTGCGTTTCTCCGCCAGCACGAAGGATGGCGTGGAGAATTCTGACGTCGTCTTCATCGCTGTCCCCACGCCGCCGCTGCCGGACGGCTCGGTGGACCTGAGTTTCATCGAAGGCGTCGCCCGCGAAATCGCTTCGGCGATGACCTCCTACAAGATCGTGGTCGACAAGAGCACGGTGCCGGTCAAGACCGGCGAAAAGGTGACTGAGACGATCAAGCGGTATTGCAAGGCGAAGGTCGATTTCGACGTCGTCAGCAACCCGGAATTTCTGCGCGAAGGTTTTGCCGTCGAGGATCTGATGAAGCCAGACCGGGTGGTGGTCGGCGTCGCTTCGCAGCGTCCAGTCCAGGCGATGCGGGACGTCTACACCCCGTTCAACGCGCCGATCATCATCACGGACATCAGTTCGGCCGAGCTGATCAAGCACGCGGCGAACTCCTTCCTGGCCCTGAAGATTTCCTACATCAACGCCATCTCGGTGATCTGCGAAGCCAGCGGTGCGAACGTGCAGGAAGTGGCGGCCGGCATGGGCATGGACGCGCGGATTGGGCGCCGGTTCCTTGATGCCGGCCTGGGTTTTGGCGGTTCATGTTTTCCAAAGGACCTCAGCGCTTTCATCAAGATTTCCGAGCAGCTCGGCTACGAGTTCCGGCTGCTCAAGGAGGTGCAGCGGATCAACGCCGAGCAGATGGAACGGTTCGTCAAAAAGATCGCGGACACGCTCTGGGTCTTGAAGGACAAGAAAATCGGCGTGTTGGGGCTCGCTTTCAAGCAGAACACCGACGACGTCCGGCTATCCCCGGCCATCGAGCTTTGCCAGCGTTTGCTGAAAGAGGGAGCGATCCTGCGCGTGCACGATCCCAAGGCGATGGACAAGGCGCGCGAGGTGCTGAAGAACGTCACCTTTGTCGACGACATGAACGACGTGGCCGAGGGTTGCGATGCCCTGGTGGTGGCCACGGAGTGGCCCGTGTTCAAGCAGCTCGATTTGACGCGCGCCCGCAAACAGCTGAGTCATCCCATCCTTTTCGACGGCCGAAATCTCTTTGATCCAAAAGAGATGGAGCAGCTCGGGTTCATCTACAAGAGCGTCGGCCGCTGACCCGATCGTCCGCCTTGCGGAAAGGCTCGATGAAAACGATCGAAGTGGCCGCCGGTCTCGTCTTTCGCGCCGGACGTCTTCTCATCACTCAACGCCCGCCCGGCGGTCACCTGGCTGGTCTCTGGGAGTTTCCGGGCGGGAAGCGGGAGCCGGCAGAGTCATTCGAGGAATGCCTGCAGCGCGAGCTGCGCGAGGAACTCGGCATCGAAGTGGCGGTGGAAGCCCTGCTGGAAGCATTGACCCACGAATACCCCGAGAAACGGGTGCACCTGAAGTTTTACCGCTGCATCTGGCAACAGCACGAACCGCGCGCGTTGGGCTGTGCAGCCTTCGAATGGGTTCGCCGGGAGGAGCTGAGTCGCTACGAGTTCCCAGCGGCGGATGCGCGGTTGCTGGAACGTTTGCAGTGCGAGGACGCGCTTTGGGTTCAGGCGCCGCCCGACCTTCGCCGCGATCGAACCCGGTAAAGCCGCTCCGTAAACCCACCCTCCTGCGTAAAGGCCGCCGCTTGCGCCTCGATCTGGCGCCCGAGCAGAGCACAGGCCACCCCGATGAGAATCAGCGCCGCATTCGCGGCGATCTCGGGATAGGTGGACGGGATGGACTGGATGGACTGGATGGACTGGATGGACGGGATGGACTCGATGGACTCAATGGGCTGCGAGGGCGCCTGCTTTGGTCCATTTGGTCCATTTGGTCCATTTGGTCCATCCCGTCCATCAAGTCCATCAAGTCCATTTCCCCTCTGTCTCCCATGGACCTCCCGGATCCACTTTGCCACCTCGTCCACGGTCGCGCAGCGCCGGGCCACCAGCGCCTTTCGCCTTGGATCTTGCGGCGCCCAGAGTGGCAAACCGCGTTGCCGCAAGAAATCCTCATAGTCCAACCGCAACTCCTCCAAGCTCGCTCGAGCCACGTTGGTCAGCTTTAGCTCCATCTTTTTGGAAGTGCCGCTGGCCTGACTGCCTTCCGCGATGTTCTGCACACCACTGCGCGCGGCCTGTACCATCTGATCGTGCGTGCGACTCCGCTTGTTGATGTAGCGGTCGCAGAATCGCACGGTCATGTCATAGCAAAGCTGGGCGACCTGAAAGCTCTTCAGATTTCGATAGCCCCCGTGTTTCGGGATGAGCGGCTCGGACTCCATGGCACCGCGGAAAATGCCAAACCACTCGTCCCGCCGCGAGAGAAAATCCAGGCGCGACTACCGCGGCGCCAGCTTCGCCACGATCCTTTCCAACTCTGCGAGGCGCCCTTTGATCGTCTCATTGTCCTTCTGCAGCGCTTCAATTCGCGCCGCCTTCTCCTGCACCAACTCATGCAGTCCTTGAATGGCGGCCAGGGCCACACCATCCGCATCGACCATCGAGATGTGTCGATCATCGCAACCCACCCCAAACGCCGCGTGGAAATCCTGGGCGGTCGGCCCGATGTGACGCACCCCGCCATCGTCCTTGTAATTCCAGTGCTGAATCGGCATGGCCACCAACCGATCGAGAATCGATCGGCAACGAATCGCTTCGAAGTTCTCCTTCCGCTGCCGATCGCTCGAGCTGATGAAGGTGGTGTTCACCGTCAAACCGCCACCGTCCAACCGCATCAGCACTGTCCCCCCGCCCGAATCGTAGACTCCATCCGCGTGCGCCCCGCCGCGATACCACGCGAAATTGCCGTCGCTCCGCGCGTAAAGCGTGTTGGCCTGCACTCCCAAGCCATAGTTTCCGTTCCACAGATTAAGCATCTGACGCGTGGTGGCACCAAAGTTGATCGCTCCCGTCCCGCCCACTCCCAGGTTGCCATTGCCGTCGTCCAGCAGGTTGCGAAACGACGGATTGCCATAGGCATTGACCAACGAACCCACGCGCCCGAAACGGTCGAAGCCAAACAAGCTGCGCTTCGCGCCAGCCGGGATGGCATCGACGGCGCCAGCCGAAGAATTGTAGAGCCCGAGCTGCACCGAGCTGAATGTGTTGCCGAGAAACCCGCCGAGAACATCGTTCTGATTGCGGACGCGGATGGTGGCATCCGCCCCGAATACTTCCAACCGTTCGCCCGGAGCCGTCGTCCCCAAACCCACGTTGCCCGAATCCCGAAAAGTGACTTTGGTCCCGCCGGCGCCGCCGGCGAAGAAAAGCAGTTGGCCGGCGGTTTCGCCATTGCCCGGCCCGGTGGAAATCAAACTCCATCGCCGCCCGCCGGCCGTGTTGTCCAAACTCAACCACGACCCGCCGGCGTTGGAACTCTCGAAAACCGCGACCGTCTGAAAAGTCTCCGCCACATGCAATCGAGCCGCGGGCGAGACCCCGATGCCGACCTGGCCCGCCGCCGTCCATTGCAGGATTGCACGCTGGCCGCCCTGGACGGTTCCCAACGCGCCCCCCGACCACCCGTAGGCCACCGGGCCGTCGATGTTCAATCCCGCGAAGGGCTTGGTCGATCCATACCAGCCCAATCCATGATTTCGATCCACGCCGGTACGCAGAAAGATGTCGTAGTCGTTCAGGTGCACGTCGCCCTCCACATCCAAGGCGGCGTCAACGGGCGCGGCTCCAATACCCACCCCGCCCGCCGCACGAATAAGAAACTGATCCGAAGCCGTGGAGCCAAACGGCGACGACGATGAGGTGTCTGCCCAGACAAAGGTTCCCGAGTGAAACGCGCGTGCGCCGCTGCCCGCCGCGAGGCTGGCCCAACCGGAAGCGGTGTTGTCGAACCCGCCGACCGCCGTGGCGTAGGCATCGGCCGCTTCACCTGAAGCGCCCCCGAGCACCGCCGAAGCGAAGCCCGTCGCCGCGTTCTGCGAGCCACCCGACACCGTACTGAACGACCCGCTGGCGACATTGCTCGTCCCGCCGCCAATCGTCGCCCTCAAGCCCACGGCCGTGTTCTGCGAACCACCCCCAATCGCACTGCCAGCTCCGCCGGCCACATTCGTGCCACCGCCGGACACCGCGGACAATGCCGCCGTCGCCTGGTTGTTCAGGCCGCCCGACACCGTGCCATAAACGCTGCCCACGGCGTTGCTGTCGCCGCCCCCGATGGCGCCATACGCGCTGCCGGGTAAAACTCGATTGGCGCGGCCACCCGCCACGGTGCCGTGCGCCGCAGCCACCACGTTCGTCGCATTGGCGGCGCCACCGCCGCCAATGGCAGCTCCGGCGGTTCCCGGAACGACGTGATTGCCCGCATGCCCTCCCGCGAGATTTGGACTCACTGCATTCGGCTCGAGCCGCCAGGCGGGCACATTGTTCACCCGCAGGACCAGCGGCTGATTGTCGAGGGTTCCCACAAAATTGCTGGGGCCGGTGCCCAAATTGCCCCCGATGTTCCAGAACGCATTCGCGCTGAAGCCATCGAGCAGATCGGCATGCAGGTTGGCGACGCGATTCGTGTTGTTGACCGTGAAAGGAGGGCCGCTGGCAGGGCTAAATGCGGGCGTGCCGGCAAACGTCTGCGTTGCGTTCAACCGCGCCACGTTGACGGAGAGCTGCGCATCAGCGATGGAGCCCGTGTATGCGGCAGCCGTTCCCGCCATTGTGGCGTAGGGGGTTGAGGCCAGCGCCACGCGCGGCACCAGTGGAACATGGGCCGCCACGCTGCCGTTCGTGCGCACGCCAATCTCCAGCCAGCGCGCGGCTCCATTGAAGGCGCTCGAGCCAAAGTCGAGCGTGACCGAAAACTGTCCGTTGGTGACACCGATCGCGCCCGTCGGCACCGGCGTTCCTGGCACCTGGCCGCCGCCGGTCGCGGCATCACGCAGCACGAACCGCAGGTCATACACCCCCGTCGCCGGCAGGCCCTGGTCATGGAGCTGGCCCTGAAAGGTGAACGCGGTGGGCTGGGCGGGAGCGGCCACGGCGAGGAGGACGAACGACCATCCGACTAGAACAGATGAACTCAGCTTCATAAGCGACAACAGTTGATCAGGAGCGTCTCACCACAGCGTAAAATCAAAGCCCGTCTGGGCACCGTGCGATTCGTTCAGCGTGAACTTTCCATCCGAGCTCAGGCTCAACGGCCCGAACGAAACTTTTTGATTGGCCGGAATGCCCTCGAAGGTGTTGCGGATGTCGGCGCACCAACGGGTCTTGTAAACCGTGAATCCGCCCACAGAACCACACGCCTCCTGCGTCGTGCAGCCAGGCGGAGGGCCGATGTAATCGACCACCACCCACCAGGCGAACGAGCCGGAGACGCTGGTGGAAAAGGATCCCGCGCTGTTGTTGGCATTCACGGATACAGTGGACTGCACGCCGGCATACACATCCCCCAGCTCGGCGCAGCCCACCGTCGGGCCACCGCAGATCGCCACCGGCGAGGCCGGATCCGCAAATCGCCGCACGCCATCCTCGTAACTGCGGCTGCCACTGAAGCTGATCCCGGACGGCGTGCAGCTGCTGATGCTGATCGGAATTTCGCCCAGCCCGTAGCGCAATCGGTCGGTCCCGCTAATCCCGGTGGACGTCAAGGTCAGGCTGCCGCCCGCGCCACTCCCCAGCGAGTTAAAGAGACTGTTGCCGGAGTTTATTCCCACGAGGCTGGCGAGATTCCATGACCCGTTAGGCAGGAGCGCGTAGGCGCCGTTGACATTGATGGTGCCGCGGAACGGCACGGTGCCGAGGCTGCGTCCGGCGACGCGAACATCGAATGACCCGCCGGCCGTCAGCCCGCTGTTGCGCAGCTGGAGGAAACCGTTCCCGGCATTGAACCCGCCCAACGTGAGCGCACCGTTCCAATCGATCTCCACTCCGCCGCTCGTGGTGAACCGTCCGGCCAGGCGTTGGCTGAATCCGGGCACATTCAGGTCCGCCGCCGCCGCCAGCGTCGCCGAGCTGAAACCGGCCGCGTTGGACAGCAGGAGCGACACGTTGCGCATCCCATATCCCGCCAGGTTACGGCTCAACGCGCCGGCCCGGAGCACCGCCGCCCCGCTGGTGCCAAGTGAGCCCTCAAAAGTCAGCGAGCTGATGTCGCCAAAATTCACATTGAGCCGGGTGCTGATTGTCGCCTGACTACCCGGCACGGCCGCCAACGTGTGCACGACATTCTGCACCGGAAATCCGTAGAAGGTCGGCCCGCCAAAACCTTGCACGAGCGAGAACGCGCCCGAGGGCTGGAGCTTGCCGTCGAAGGTCAGGGTGCCCAAACCGGTCACGCCCAAAGTTCCATGCGCCGCCAACCCGCCGCTACTCAGGGCAAGCGTTCCTCCGCCCAGATTGACGCCGCCCAACGCGAGCGCGCCGCTCCAGGTCAGGTTCGGCACGCCTGACGCATTGATGGTTCCCGTCAGGCGATTGTTGATCGGAGTACCAAAGCCCGGCAGGTTGAGCGTCCCCGCTGCATTCAACACGGCCGCCGCAACACCCGGTTTGCTCAAGGTCAGGTCCAGGTCGGTCAGACCATATCCACCCAGCGCCAGGCTCTGATCCAAAGCCTGCAAACTAAAGGTGCCGTTCACGGCGAGTGAGCCACTGAACCGCGCTCCCGCCAAGTCCGGCAGATTCAGTTGCAACCCCACCGTCAAGGTGCCCCCCTGCCCCGCCAGCGCGGACAAGGTGTAACCCGCATTCAAGGCCGGGAACCCATAGAAATCCTGCGTGGCCAGCGCCTGCGTCAGGGTGAAGCCGCCGACAGAAGTGATCGTGCCGTCCAGCGTGAGCGCCCCAAGCCCGCTAACGGAGAGCGTCCCGCGCGCTGACAGTCCGGCGTTGCGCAGATGCAGCTCGCCTCCAGTCAGCCCCCATCCTCCCGGCATCGCCAACGCACCCGCATAGTCCAACGCCACCTGGCCATCGCTGCGAATCGAGCCGGTCAACGTCTGGTTGAATCCGGGCACGCTCAGCGTCGCGGAGATCGCGTCCATCGACGCCACGCCACCCTGCCGTTTCAACGTAAAGCTGCCAATGGAGGTGCCGAACCCCGCGATGCCTCGCGCATTACCCGGCGCACCCGGCGTCACCGTCACACTGAAGGAACCGTCGGCGGACATCGGAAACACCGGCAACGCCAACGGGGCCGACAGCAACGAGCCGGCGCGAACCTGCACGTTGGAGAGACTGATCGCCCCGTTGACCAGATGGATCGGGAAATTGCCGCCGGCCGACGCTTCCACCACCAGGACGCCAAAGTTCAGCGGCGCCACCGTCAGCACTCCGGACAAGGTCAACGTCGACGGGGTGATTGTCAGGCGCGCCGTGGCGGCGCCGATCACGCTGAACTGCGCCAGCGTTCCGCCACTCACCTGGCCCATCACCGTCAGGCCATTCTCGGTCAAGGTCACGGACGCATTGCCCGCCAGCGTCGCGACCGGCAATCCGCTCAATGTGGTGGAACCTGAGAGCGTCCCCGTCAGACTGTAAGCGCCATTGGCATTGAGGCTGCCCGAGACCGTGGCGGAACGATTCAACCGCGGAATGGTCAACGTGCCGCTGAAGGTCGGAACGCTGAGCACACCGCCCGTTCGTTCGAGGGTAAACCGGGCGTTGCTCAAGGAAAACTGACCCAGCGCAACCGTGACCGGCACGGGCGTCCCGACGGAAACCGTGAAGTTGCCGTTGTTTTGCACCGTGATCTCGGGCAGCACCGCCAGCGGCACCGTGCGATAGACCAAGCGGGCGCCGGATAGAATCAGGCCTCCATTCTCGAGTCGGGCGCTGATCGGGCTGACGCCGCCCTGCAGCGATTCCACCGTGACCTGGCCCGTGCTAAACGGGTTCACCGTGATCAAGCCCTGCAACGCCACGGTGCCGTCCCGGCCAAACATGATCGAGCCGCTGGCTTGGTTGGCCGGCAAACCGGCCACGGCACCCCCGCCAAACTGGCCCGCCTGCGCGGTCAGGGTCAGGCCATCCTGGGTCAGCCGCACCGCGGCACCCGCGGTCACGTTGGTGATGGGCAATCCGGACAAGGCGAAGTTTCCGCCCAGCGTGCCGGTCAGCTCGAACGTGCCATCCCGACTGACCCGCAACCCACCGCCAGCCGGCGACAACGTCATGGTCCGCTCGAAGGATTGGCCCGGGAAAACGGTCACCCTTAGATTTGGCTTCAACGCCAGTTCCATCGTGGCGTCCGCCAAACCGTTGGATCCGTAAAAGCGCAGCGATTGAAAATCCGCGCTGTTCAGGCGCACCAAATCGACGCCGCCCGCGCCCAGCTTGAGCTGACTCGACACGGTCAGGTTCGCCTGCCAGTTGCTCTGGCTGGAAAAGGTGAACGGATCGGCCGCCGTGGCTCCGTGGATCAGAATGGTATCCGTGCCGGCGATCAGCGAAGGCAAGGTCAACCGGGCCGGGCCCAATCGCGCGGATACGTCGACGATGCCCGGCCCGGTGCGTGTCACCTCGAGGCGTCCATTGAAAAGGGATGCGGCGCCGGGCACGAGCTGGAACTCGCCAATGGCGAGCGGATCGACCCGTCCAGCCGCGGTCAAGCGCGGGCTCGGAGCACTCGCAAAATCGATGAGCACATCGCGGAAGGTCAGCAGTTCATACGGCAAAACCGGCGCCGCCAGTCGCGCCGCCAACGAGGGCAGGCCCGTATCGTTCGGCACGACGGAGATTTCGCCGTTGGCAATGTCGACCAGCGTCACCCCGCCGGCCTTGACCCGCAGATTGCCCTGGAACGCAAGGCCCCCTTCACGGCGGACCTGCGCCAGAGGTCCGGTGTCGCCCGGATTGTAGCCGGGCTCGTACCGTGGCGAAAATCCGTGGAGATGGGCGGCGCCGTTGAAGGCCAGCAGGTCCGACACAGGCGAAGGCATCTGCAAGCCCGCCTGCAGGTCGGCCGTCAGTCGCATCCGCGGCAGATCACCCGTCAGCGCGGACATCGCCCGATCAGCGAGTTGCCGCATCGATGCGTCCGTGGCGTTGGTGTTCCGCGCCGCGTTCAGCTCCGTCAGGAGCGCGCGGAAACGCTGTTCGATCGGAGCCGGCGGCACGCCGCGGGCATCGAAGATGAGCGTGGCCTGCGGGATGAACTGTTTCAGCCAGGAACCGCTGGGGATGGTCGACGTCACGCTCAGAAAACCCTCGGTCCGCCCGGCGTCTGCCGGCAGCCCGACTGCATCCGCCCGCACGATGGGCACGCCTAACAATTGCCCGTCCAGATACCCGCGAAGGAAGGCCTGTTCCATCGGGTAAAGCTGGCCGAGGTGCAGGTTCGCGACGTTAAACGACTTGATCGATTCGAGGATGTCCTGGGGTTTGCTGGCGTTGACGATGGCCTGGAGCTGCGCCTGCCCCGCCAGCTGTCCATTCAGATCGTAGAAAGCGGGCGGGTTGGGGGCCGGAAGGTAGAAGCCCAGCGAGCCGTTGGTGTTGAACCGCAGCACATAGTTCTGAATCAGATCAATGGCCGTGGTCAGCCGATCGATCGGCGCCGCCTGCGCGTTCAGCACCAGGTTGAACTTGTCCAAAGGCGGACGTTCGGTCAGCACCGCCGGCAGAGTGACGCGAGCCGCGCCCAACACACCGCCGTGGGGGAAGTAGTCCTTGGCCAGGCTCATGCCGGACAACGCGGCTCGCTCCGGCGTGCCGGGCGGATAGATGGTCGCCAGATCCTGCGCCGTGCCACGCCAGTTGACCGCATCTCCAAGCTTGTTCGTGGCCAGCGCCGCCAGCAGGAGATCATGACGCGACGGCAGGTTGGCCACGCCGCGATTCTCCGGGCGCACCCAGTTGCTCCACGGCAAGGCCGGATGAGTCGTCAGATCCGGGAGAATGACACGGCCAGCCGCCGCACCCATGGTCAAGCCAAGGGGATGAATCTCGTAGGACACGGCGAACGCCGAGTTCTGCAGCATCGAATCGATCGCCGACTGCGTGTAGGCCACGATGCGATCGGGCGCGAAATTGCCGCCCAGCCCGCCAAAGACAAACGCCATGGGGTCCGTGATCTGGTACGAGAACGACAGCGCGGCGGTGTCGCTCCCGGGCAGGATGGGCAGAATCCCCGAGAACAAATACGACGGTGAGAATCCGAATCCGCCTGCCACTTCGGTTTTCGTGGCAAAGAGCTTCGCCTCGACCAAAGACGATCCGAGCGGAAAGCCAAAGACCTTCGGCGTCACGCTGCCGCAGGCGACGAACTGCGGTTGGACTGAGCCGTAGACATCGGCGATGCCCTGAAAGAAAACCTGCGGAAGATTGGCGGGCAGCGAGCGGATCGGCTCGTTGGCCAGTTCCGCAAAGATGCCGAGGCGCTGCGTGGTGGGAAGCGCCAGAAGCGCACTGATCAGTTGCGCTCGCGGCAGATTGGCGATCGCGCTGTTCGTCTGCACCCGGGACGCAATGCGGCGCAGCAGCGGATCCGAGAGCGCGCCCAGCATTTCCGGGATGCCGCCTAACACACCGGTGACGCAGCCCGGGCAGGAATAGGCGACCTTGACCGTGCCGAGCTCGATCGGGCCAAAGCCGACCAGCGCCTCGCCGCAGATGGACGGGTTCGGGTCGCCCCGCTCATCGGTGGCGGCGATGAACACCCGCGCCTGTCCCAGCGGCACGCCCATCACGTAAACGGTTCCGATCACTCCGCCGGCGCCCGAGGTGCTGAGAATCCCTTTGCCGCTGATGTAAGCCACCGACGAGATGCCCGCATAGCTGACATTGCCTGAAACCGTCATGGTCACGTCCGCACATGGCAATCCTTCGTAGGCCACCCGGCGGATGGTGTCATACACCGTCTCGCCGGCCTGCGGCGACGCGAGGGATTGTCGACACAGATTGGCAAAGGTCAGCTCCAGCGTATCGAGCGACGAGGCGATCACGCTGGCGAGAGCGTTGGCAACCTCGGGCCCGAGCAGCGCGGGGTCGGGCGGGGGCGTCAACTGCTCGACTTGCGCTCGGACTGAGCGGGCGGCCAGGGTGGCCACAGCCGCCAGATTGCCGCCGAGCGCCTGGATGCTCTGCCGGGTGATGCCCAGCTGGTTCAAGGTCGGCTCATCGATCGAACTGAACTTGGCGATGATCTTGCCGGGAAACTGCGCCTGATCGGGATGCGGCTGGCAGAAGATGTTGACCGTCGCCGGCGGGCAATCGCCCGGGCACGGCAGGTTTGCTGTCGACCCGTTGTTCGCCGGCGAAAGCCCGGGTTCATCCGCGATGGCGATCGCCCCGGGAAGTCCGCCGCCCCCCAGTCCTCCGCCCACCGTGTCCCCGAAGATCTGGGCTTGCGCCTCCATCCGCTCCACCACATCGCGAAACGCTTCCCAGGTCATGCCCAGTCCTGGCGGCATGGGCGCCGACGGTGCCACGAGGTTTCCATTCGGGTCCCGAGCGAAGTAGGTGGTGAAATCACACGGGTCACCATTGTTGTTCACGAACGACTCACCACCCGAGGCGCCCGTGATCAGGATGCCCGTGGGACCAAGCGGAATGCCCGCCACACCCGCATTAACGTCGAGACAGAAACCAATGGGCCCGGACAACTTTGCGGCCATCTGTCCGATGACCGTGTAGCCTTGGTAGCTTCCCCCGATGCGGCCAACGAGATACACCCGCTCCGGATCGCCCGCGCTCAAGCCTCCGATGCGAATGCGCCCGCCAATCTCCCGAATCGGCGGCATCTTCATCGCGGCAATCCCCAGCTCAAATCCATCCAGATTTTTCAGGCGCGGCACGCCATTCGCATCGAACTCGACCTCCAGCTGATCGACGGCACCCGCCAACATGGGTGTGCCGGAGGCGGGGAACTTGATCTCCGCGCTCAAAAGCACCTGCACATTCGTCGGCGCCAGCAGCCCGGGCACTTCGGCCTGAGGCGCCCTGAAGTGCAGCTCAGCCCGGGTAACACGCGCGGGCAAATAGTTCATCAGGGCGAAGTTCTGATTGTTCACTCCGATTCCGGCGACCGTGAACTGCGGCGGCCGATTGGGATCGAAGAAGCTGAAGCGCGCATCCTGCAGGATGAACTCCGGCCCGCTGGGAACTTGTAACCGTCCTTCCAGTCGCGCGATGAACCGATGCGCGTCATCGAGGGAAAAGAGGTTCTGGAATCCTTCGAACGAAACCAGGGCGTTGCGGACGACCGGCCCGCCTGAACCCAAATGAAACGTGCCGCCAAACTGCAAAGCGTCGATCTCCAGTGCCGGAGGCTGCTGGGGCACCACGGTGAGGCTGCCACAGGCCAGGCCAAAGACTTCGTCACCATTCTCGCCGGTCAGCATCGACAACGGCGCCACCACCTTCAACCCGCCGTCGAGCTGGAAGGCCGGCGGTTGGTTGAATCCGCCCGAAGGCAGCACGGTGAGCCCGCTGCCGCCCGGGCATTCCGGATGACCCTGGCCCAACAGCTGGAACTTGAATCCATCCAGGTTCAAAAGGGTGAGGTCCTCACGAAGCTCAAGCCGGCCACTCGGATAGCCCGTCAGCGTGAACACGCCGTCGATCAGGTCAAGGTGGTTGGTTTCTTGCGGAAGCGGGATTTGCAGCGAGCCGGTGACGTTCGTTAGGTAGGGCAGCTCGCGCTGGCTGAACTTGAGCGTCGCCTGGCACAGCGCGGCGGCCAGGCCCGGCAACCCGGGCGCCTCGATGGCGAACTGGCGGAAGTTGAGTTCGCCTTGGAAGGCAATCGAAGGCGTGGGGCCGTCAACGAACGTGGCGCGAATTGGATTCGCCGGATTCAGCGCGACGCTCGGGCCGGTGGCGTTGCCCTGACCCGGGCAGAGCGCCTCCAGATTCGTGGGATAAAAGAAGGCCGGCAATCGCAAGGTTCCGTTGCTGAACGCGAGCTCCACCCGGCCCGGCTGATAGGCCAGCGACGCGCGCACATTCTCGGCAAAGAGATGGAACTGTTCGCGGCCCAGCGGACCGTTGGCCGGCAGAGCGCCCCGGGCAAAAAATCCCGCCGATCCATTCGCCCGCAGTTCGCCAGCCTGCGCCCCGGCATTCACGGTGAAGCCGAAGCCCGCATCGAACAGCACCAGGTTGTCGGTAAACCGCATCGACTGGAGATTCCCCGCCTGCGTGTTGAAGGCCAGCGTGCGGTTCGTCCCGTCCCAGCTGATCACCGCATCGAAGGCCGGGCCGTTGGTGATCGTCACGGTGCCCGCTCCGGTGAAGGCGAGAGGCAGATTGCGGCCGCCGCTCGCGTTGATCGCCGCGGTCAGGCTGACGCCGTTGAACGGCAGCGGGCCGGCGGTGCGGGCCTGGATGCTGAACTGCAGATCGCTGTTCAGGGTGGCGTTGGTGATTTCGAAATACGCGTTCTGCAGATCCGGGAATTCCACGCGCCCACCGAATCGACCCGAGAGCTGGCCCGTGGCCCGGCGATACTGAATTTCGCCGAAGACACGTTCCACCAGAATTGAGCCGGGCAACGGCAGATCAACGGGACGCTGGCCGGGCAGCAGCAGCCGGAAGGAACTGAGCAGGCTCTCGGCTGTCCGCAGGGCGCGGTTGGCCTCCGCCAGCACGAGCCCCCGGGCGCCCTCGGCCCCGGTCAACCACGCCGACTCGGAAGCATCCAGCAGGATGCTGGTGTACTCATGCAGGTACCACCACGCGCGCCGCGCCTGGGCCGCGGCGGTAAACTCAAGCGTCAGCCGACCCAACCCAGCCTGAATGCGCGGCAGCACCGGCAACTGCTTTTTCTCCGCCCAACCTGCCAGCCAAATGAGTTCCTTCAACAGCTTGAGCGCACCCTGCAGATCCCCGGCCGTGCCGGTTTGCAGCAGACGCGTCTCAGCCGCCGTCAATCGGCCATCCAGAAAATCATCATCCGCCATCTGGATAACCTCCCGCTCAGCCTGGTCCGCTCCCGCATAGTCGTCCCCGCATTGATTGCCGTCGTCGATGGTCGGCTGTCGCAGGAGTTCGAGCGCCGGGAAATAGGGTTTGATCACTTGGACATCAGCCCGCGGCAGCTCCTCCGGGTAGGCGTCCTCCAGCAACCGGCGATTCAGGGCACGCACTTTGTCCTCCGGTGTTTCCACCAGCAATGCCTGGGTCTCGGGCGACAGCTTGATCCCGGTGAAACGATCGGGCGTGTAGAGGACCGGGCCCTGGAGCAGCTCGTTGAACACGTTGGCCAGCGACACCTTGAGCGCCTCGCCCGTGGTGCCCGGCGGATCGAAGCTCTCCACGAGCTGCGATCGAAACGCATCTTCCAGCAGCCATCGGTTCAGCTTGATCATGTCGGCGCCCGTCGGATTTCGATCGCGCAGACTGATCGTTCGCGCCGAGAGGGCGATGCCCTGAAACCGATTCGCGTCAAAAATGGACGGCCCCTTGAGGACGTCGTTCAGTTCCTCCCGCAAGGTGGCGCGCAAGGCGGCCTCGGTTGCGTCCAGCCGGGTCAAGGTCGCCTGAGCCGCGCCCGTAAACCGGTTCCACAAATACAAGGCGAGACGATCAGTGGCGGCATTGGCGGACCGCGACAGCAGGTTCGCGAAGGTGGCCACGTCCGTCAGGTCGCACGGTGTGAGCAGGTAGGAGCCCGCCCGATAGTTCTGAAGATCTTCCCGCACGGACGGTGGCAACACCCCCGCGACGAAGGCCGAAAACGGATCGCGCGGCGTGCGCAACCGGCAGACCAAGCTGTCGATGCTCCGGAAGTGGGCTGGCGAAACATTGGGAGCCGGCTGGGATTCGGTGGTGAACTTGTCCACGTGCCCGGCCGACATTCGCTCAGTCAGCACGACATACCGCTCAGCTTGGAAACGCCGGTAAAACACGTTGCGCAGCTCACGTTCGTACGTGTAGGGCAGGTCCGGCCCGTCCAACTGCGGGATGGCCGTCGCAGGATACGCGAACAGGCCCTTCTCACCGGCACAGAACAGCATCACCTGATCGCGGAAGACCAGACCCATCCGGCCATACTCAGGTTCCTGCTCCGGTCGAAACGGCCGGGCCTGAGCCAGCAACGCTGCCCGCCAGCGCATGGCCAGGCTTTGGCCGACCTGCTGAATCCAAGACGTTGACGGGCGCGCGAGCGACAGCAACCCGTGCTGCTGCGAGAGACGGGAGAAACGCAGGAAGATCGGGCGGAAAGCGGCAAAATCCTCGAATGCCGGCAGCTTGGACGCATCGACAATCTGGCCGCTCACCGTGCTGATCCCATGGGTATTGGCGAAGGCGGTCCACAAGGACTCCTGGAAGGTTTCAAGCGCGGCCAGGATCCGGCTTCGGGCGCTTTCGTCGAAACACGTTCCCACCCGCCCATAGCGATCCACCAGATTCAACGTGGCTTCCTGATAAGCATCGTCGCGCGTGGACGCCCGCGCCAACAGCGCGAGCAAGGCTTCCTCCGTCTCGCGCCGAAACTCGATGAACTCGGGCGAATTCTCGATCGTATCCGCCTCGGCATTCTGTCCGGCTGCACGGCGCACCACGTTCGCGGTACAGATCCGGCCCAGCACACGCAACCGTTGATCGAGCTCCTCCGGCGTGATTGCTGCACGTCGCTCGCGGAGCGCTGCGGCCAGGGTCTTCAGGTTCGCCGTCACCGCGCCGAGGGTCGCGGCATAGTCCCGGGTCAGATTCAGGTGCGCATCGGCAATTCGACCATTGGCCCACGCTTCGATCGCGTCGGTGTCGATCACCGCGGTCGGCACGTTGAACTCCGGTGGTTGCCCGGGCTCACGCACCCCGGAAACCGCGCCCGCCAGACCGGCGCCCGCGCCATCCAACGTGGCCGTCAGGCTGCGGAAGTATTCATTCAGGTCCCGCGCGGCGGCGGTCGCAAAAACCCGTCCTTCCGGCAGCGTGGGCACCATGACCCGAAGCTTGTCCCCGACCTCAAAGCGCAGGCCCTGCGCGGAAAGGCCGAAGCGGTAGAGCGGATCTTCCAGCTGAAGAAAGGCCTCGAAGGCCATTCCGTTGTTGAGCTCAAGCCGGGCGGCGCCAGCGAAGTTGAGCTGACCAGACGGCTGAAGGGCGACATGGACCGGACGATGGGCGGGAATGATCAATCGACCCTGCGGATTTCCGGGAGGAAGGCCCACCTGACCATGGACGCTCAGGTCGAAGGTTCCGCCCGATGCGATCGACGCGTTGTCGATCGCGAGGCGAAGATCGAATCCGGGCAACTCCAGTTCGCCGCTGAATGCTGCGCTGAAGGCGCGGGTTTCTCGATTGAACCGCGCCGCGCCCGCGACGCGATGGACACGGAGTTCACCCGGAAGCGCCATGTCCGCCAGTGCCCGGCCCGGAGTCGGACCGCCGCCACCGACTCCACCGCCAACCGACGTATGATCGAGATAAGTCTGATACAGTTCCGAGCTGGAGACACGAACGGCGTCGAGCAGGATGCGCGCTCCTTGAAGATAAGTCTTCCGGTCGCGCTTCCGATCGGTTGTTTTCAGGTAATCCGCTTCCGCCAGCAATGCGTCCAGGGTGGGCACCACCGCCGACCAATCTTTCTCCGCCTGAATCTTGCCCGCAGCGCCGCGGGCGATGCGGAGCAGGACCGATTCGACGGTGTTGGGCGCAGCAAAAAATCCCTCCCACCAATGACTGGTCTCGTACCACCGCATCGGATCACCGGCCAGCAGATCGCGCAACCGGGCCTGGATCACACCCAGGCGAAGTGCAGCCAGCAGATCCGGAAGCGATTGATCATCGAGATTGGCCACGACACGCGCGAGGACCGCTTCGGCCCGGTCATAGCGCAGCCGAAGAACCGGCGTCGCGCCCAACTCGTTCAGCAGCCCCGACTCTGCCACCAATGAGTTTCGATACGGCTCAAGGATGCGCAGCAGCTTCTCCGGAGTGTCGGTGACGGCCAAACCGGTTTGTGCATTGATCCAAGGCTCAAACCGGGAAAGGCGTGTGTAGATGCTCGGGTAGCCGACGCGGGCGCAGCCCTTGCCAAAGCTCACCAGTCCCACCAGCTCATCGCCGACGGCCAGGGGCCCGCCGCTGTCGCCATGGCACGCGTCGCCCAGCGGCACACCGGTCCAGCCGGCCGCCAGCATGCGACTGGTCACCTCGCCGATGGCCCAATCGCCGCGCTCGGACACCGGCAATTTGAGCTGACGCAGCTCGACGCTGCGCTGACCACCTTCGGTCGTGTTACCCCAGCCGGAAACAAGCGCCTCGGTGCCTACGGCCGGCGCCCCTAGCGCCCCTTTGCCAGCGGAAAGGATCCGAATTTCGCGAGCTCGCAGCGTGCCCTGATTCAACACCGCAAACTTGATCGGTTGGGCGAGGTGGAGCAAAGCGACGTCATAGTCGTAGGCCACCGTGGTCGCCTTGTAGAAGGGATGAACCACCACCCGGTCCACCACGTAATGGTTGTCCGGCCCCACCAGATTCAGATTCGTCACGCCAACCAGGACGCCGATCGAATTCGGGCTCGTGATCCCTTCGAGGCAATGCGCAGCCGTTAGGATCCATTCGTCCGATAGAATAGATCCGCCGCAGAACTGTTCCGCAAACATGCCTCCCGGCTTGAATCCCCCGGTGACGATCGCGGCCTGATACGGGATGTGTTTGTCCGCCACCGTTCCGCCCACGATGGCCGGCGTGAAGACCGGTTCGCCGCCCCCGACGGGCGCCGACGCCCGGATCTCGGCTTCCTGAACCGCCCGCCAGCGCGCATAGAGTGGACTGAGCCCGGCCAAGGTCGGGAGTCCAGCCAACGCCGGGTGAACTGGGATCAGTCCAGCATTGCGGAGCTGCGCCAGGTAAACCGCGTCGGACAAAGCCCGACTGAATCCATCGGCGTCAACCGCCCGCTCGGCTTCAGTCAGCTCGGCCGCCGCCAAGGTCCAGACTCGGCTCGCCAGCTGGCCGATTGCCTCGGCGACCGGCGCCGGCGAATTCGTCTCCAGAGCCAACTGCTGACGCAGTCCGACCAATTCTACGATCGCCCGCAAATGCAGGATCGCCTCGGAACGGGCCACGGCGGCCAGCCTTAAACCCGGCGCAGGAACGAAAACGCCCGAGACCACGCCGAGCTCTGCCGCGAACGCTCCCGCGAAACGATTGACCACTGCGGCGACAGCCGAAGCCGCTTCGAGTCCTCGCCCCGCGTCCGCCGCCGAAGCGGACTCCGTCGCTGGCCGCTGCGCGTGGATCTCCCGCCACGCCCGCAGGCTGGTCAGAATATCCTCCATGGATCGGACTGCATCCGCCGATTTCGAACGCGCAATGACGGCCGCGGAGGCTTCGTCGAGGGCTTCCCGCAATTCGTTCCGGGCGACGGCATCGAGCCCAAGTCCACCCTGATCGAAAGCGGACTCCAATCGCTGGAGAGCCAACCAATACGCCATCGCGCTGCGGAGATCCCGCGACGCACTGGCAGCCTGGCCAGCGTTGGTGAGCGTGCCCGACAACGCCGCCCCGGACAGGGCCTGCCCCAGCAGCGCCGCATGGCCCCATGCGTCGAGCACACTGGACGGCTGCGGCGCAGTCCGGAGCGGGAACTCGGACAATCCCCCGGCCGCTGGAGTATCGGCCGCCAGGGCGGAGTTGAAATGTTCCAGTGCCTGCCGAAAGTGACGAAGCCGCCCGGCGGCGACGTCCAGGTCGGCCGCGACGTCGGAGTCCGGCACTTCGGGCGCCAGCGGCAAGAGCCCAGCCAGCGCCGAGAATAGAGGCAACCGCAATCCCTTCGCCGTGACGGCCAGTTCGTAGTTGGGATCGTTGAACAGCAGGTCGACCGAGAATTGCGGTCCAGGGTTGAACGCAAGTTCGGCCCGTCCACCCAAGGCAATCTCCCCATTGGCCTTCAGCTCGAGCCAAAGCGGACGCGCCGGAGGCACAGTCAAGCGCGCCCCGCGACCCGTGGTGTCGTCGAGCCCGAACGACCCGGAGAACGGCAGCTTCAGCCCGCCGTCCGGCTCGATGTCCAACACCAGACCCGAGTAGACGTTGGTTCCCTGCGGCAGCGACAACTTGCCGTCCGTCAGTTCCGCGCGAGTCCCGCGCAACCCGTCGGCAGTAAACACGCCGCCGAGCAAGCGGAGCGAGAATTTGCCAAACAAAGTTACCTCCAACCCGCTTTCGGGCGATCGACCAAACACCGTCAGCAGGGTATTCAGATCGAGATTGTCCACCGGCAAAAGCCGGGCCGTTCCACCGGTAACGGCCATCGGCGATCGGAGCTGAAACGGGGCCTTGGCGCCAAATTGCGCCAGCGCTTCGCTGAACGAGACCCATCGACGCCCGTCAATGGTCACCAACCGCGCGCCCGCCGGAAAGAGAATGGAAAAACCCTGCCCCAATCCCAGCGCGCTCCGGCCTCCCGGCCGAAAGACAAAGGGACCCAACGCTCCTGACTCGCCGAGCGCCAGCACCGCACCTTCCACCGGTCGGCCCCCGCCATCCAGCGGAACAAAGTAGCTGGGGCTGGCGTTGAATCCCTGAGGCGCCGCGGTTTCCACCCGCTTAACCCGATAAAACCGTCGCACCGCCGCAGTGGCATCGTCGTGAAACGTCACCGTTCCGACCGCGGTGACAGTGGCCACGTCGATCCAGACCGCAGCATTCAAGTCTTCGTTAGCCGCCCGTTGAAGCTGATACGTCTGCCCGCTGACGCTGGACCAACTCACACGCCATGCTCCATTGGGTTGACGCGCCGGGGCCGACAGGATCTGGAAAGATCCAGCCGGAGCGAACCGGGCGTCATCGCCCCGCTGGCCCGGCGGACTGTCGGAAACACCCGATCCGATGGCGA
Organism: Limisphaerales bacterium; assembly: GCA_044230345.1. Lineage (GTDB taxonomy): Bacteria > Verrucomicrobiota > Verrucomicrobiia > Limisphaerales > JADJPG01 > JBGARF01. The sequence continues at coordinate 101,191 of JBGARF010000020.1, read as the reverse complement.
TCAACAGCGCCAGCAGGCTCAGAACAAGCCCGCTGCGCCAGTGGGCGCCACGTCGTGGCCGGGAAGCGCATTCAATCCGTCGACTCATGATGAAGAACCGGGATGGCCGGGTTCCTTACTCGGAACGATTCAGTTGGCCGGCAGCAGTCCACCATCCACCTGAATCGTTCCGGTTGAGGCCGATCCCTAGGTTGTTCGGACAGATTGACACCAAACCTAAGGAGCTAAAATGGGCGAGTGGCGCACAGCGGAAGGCCCGTGCGTTGTCGCCGCAGCGATACGTCGGCGCGGGGCGGAAATTCTTTGAAGCGACCCCCGGGGCGCCAGCGTCGATCCATGGCGGTTGGTGGTTCAATGGCGCTTGCGCGCAAATCCTGATTCTGGCCCATGAAAACCTTCCTAGCCCTGCTCCTCAGCGGCGGATTCGCGTGTGTCGCCGCTGACCAGCCGAGCCCACCCCGCCAACATCACCACTATGTTCAGGTGGTACGCGGGAGTGACTTGATGACCCCGCCCGCACCTGGCGCCACCCTTGTGGGATCAAAGGTCCGGCATCAGTTGGAACCAGTCTTTCGCTGGAAACAGTATTGGGAAATGCAGCGGGCCAGCCTTGATGTCACGGCAGGCCAGAAGGGACGGGTGGCACTGATTGAAGGACACTCCCTGGAAATTGACCTGAGTAACCCCGACAAACGAACCCTTCGCCTCTACCGCGGAAAAAAACTCGTCCGCACCGCCATCTACGGCCGGGACAAACATTTTTGCACTCAAGGCATCGAGTGCGCCGACGGCACCGCCTGGTTCATCGTCGTCCGCACCGATCCACCCGCCACCTGACCCCCGCCACCTGACCCCCGCCACCTGACCCCCGCCACCTGACCCCTGGCACCTGGCACTTGGCACCTGGCACTTGGCACTTGGCACTTGGCACTTGGCACTTGGCACTTGGCACTTGGCACCTGCCACCCGCCACCCGCCACCCGCCCCTACCGTTGTTCCATCGGGACCACCTTCAATCCGACGGGTCCGGTGTAGGTGGACTGTGGGCGGATGAGGCGATTGTCGGCCAGCTGTTCCAAAACGTGGGCGGTCCAACCGCTGGTGCGGGCGATGGCAAAAAGCGGCGTGAACAAGTCGGTGGGAATGCCGAGCGAGTAATACACGGTGGCTGAATAGAAATCGACGTTCGCGTTCAGGCCTTTTTTGCGGAGCATGATTTCGGCAATGCGCTCGCTCATCTGGATCCACTTTTTCTCCCCGACCTTCGAGCAGAGCTGCTGAGCCATGCGCTTGAGGTGCGGGGCGCGAGGATCGAGAACTTTGTAGACCCGGTGGCCGATGCCCATGATCTTGCGTTTGTTGGCCAAGGCTTCGTCGATGTAGCTGTCCACCTTGTCGAGGGCACCGATCTCCTGCAGCATTTTGATCACGCCTTCGTTCGCCCCGCCATGCAGCGGACCTTTGAGCGTTCCGATGGCGGTCGTGATCGCCGAATACATGTCACTCAAGGTGGCGATGGTCACGCGGGCGCTGAACGTGGACGCGTTCATGCCGTGGTCTGCGTGCAGGACATAGCACATGTCGAGCGTGTTCTCGGCTTCCTTCGAGGGCTTCTCGGCATTGATCATGTAGAGGAAGTTGGCTCCTTCCCCGAGGGACGGATCGGGATGAACCAGCCCCAAGCCCTGCCGATGACGGTGAAAGTAGGCGGTGATGACGGGAATCTGCGCGATGATGCGCAGCGCCTTGCGCCGTTGAGCGTGCTGGGAGTCGTCGTCGCAAGTGGTGTCAAAACAGGCCAGAGCCGACACGCCGGTCCGGATGGCGTGCATGGGCGGGGTATCCTTCGGGAACTCGCGGATGATGTTGACCACGCCTTCCGGCAACTCGCGAAACTCGGCCAGCGTGCCCTTGAACTCGGCCAGCTCCTTCTTGTTGGGCAGATGATTGTAGTGCAGGAGGAAGGCAACTTCCTCATAGGTCACATTCCCGGCCAGTTCGTTGATGTCGTAGCCGCAGTAGATCAGCTGGCCAATGTCGCCACGGACATCACTGAGGCGAGTGCTGGCGGCGACCACGCCTTCCAGGCCTTTCGAGGGTGTTGCTGGGTTGCTCATGCGCGAAAATCGCGGTGAATCTATGGAACACCCCGGGGCAACGCAACGGTTTTCAGGGCATCCGAAGAACGCGATAGAAACACTTGGCGTCGCCCGGAACCGCCAGATCCTCCCACGCCGTAGTGTTCCCAGTGGCAACAATATCTTCACTGACCGTCTCCCACGGACCGCCCGACGCTTCGGTGGACTTTTGCACCCGATAAGTGCGCCCCGGCACGGAGCTCCAGCGGGCGTTGACCACCCCGTCTGCCACGCGAATCGTCGTGAAGTGCAACGACTCCGGCACGGCGCCTTTGATCATCGTAAAATGATCGTCGATCGCCCCGGTTTCCCGCAAGTAACGGACATCCATGCGTCGCCCGTCGACATCGATCACCACCGAGCCCCGGTTCAACTGGGCGGTGTGCATGACCGGGTGAAACCCGGTCTGGAAGGTGGCCCACCCCGAGCTTCCTGCCACGATGTAGACCGTGCCTTCGCCGGCGTTGGGACCCGAGTCGGCCTTGCGATAAGGCTCGCCGTTCTCCTCCTGACCGCTGCCACCATCGAGCACCATGCTCGGCACCAACTCCCAGGAAAACCCGTAGTGGCCCTTCAACAGATGGGAACGCTCATAGTTGTGACTGTGTCCGCCCAATACCAAATCCACGCCGTGCGCTTCCAGCATCGGATTCACGTTCGCGCGCATCTGGGTCATGTTGCCGCGATTGTCGAAAAGGTTGTCCGAGTCATGCGACCCCTTGGTGTAAGGCGGGCTGTGCCAGAAGGCGACGACCCATTCGTTGGTGTTGGCCGAAAGGTCCGCGTCCAGCCAGGTCAGCATCGGACTTTCCAGCCCGCGCGCCGAAAGCTCCGAATCGATGCAAACAAAATGGATATTGGCGTAATTAAATGAGTAATAGCGCTCAGTCCCCGAAGGCACACCTCCCGCCTGGCCCTGGGTCGGAAAATCGAAGATGTCGAAGTAGCTCAAGCTTCCGTCCGGCAACGGCGCATAGGTTTCATGATTGCCCAAGGTCGACCAAACCGCCGAGCGCCGAAGCAGGCTCGTGTAGGTGTCGAACACCGCCACCTGGTATTCAGCATCCGTCCCCACGCCATAAGCATTGTCGCCCAGCATCAGCCAGACATCCGTTTCCCGGTTTCCGGCGTATTGGTAGTACGCATCGCGCACCAGCCACGAGCCAAAATCGCCAGCACTGGCCGTCCCCGCGTCACCAATGGCCCAGATCCGAGTCGGGCCAGGATTCGCGGGAGCCGTCGTGAAGTAAAACTCCGGTCCGCCCGCCAATTGCCCGACCGTGTCACTAATCGCGTAGTAATACCGGGTGCCGGGCGCCAGGTTCGAAAGTTGCACCCGATGATCGATGCTGAGGTCGAGGTCGATTACCCCGCGATCCAGTTCACCCGGTTCCAGCCCAAATCGAACCTGGCTCGGCGCCACCTGATCCGTCCGCCAGCGGAGAATGGTCCCGGTCTTGGTCGTCATTTGCACATACGGCCCCCGGGTTAATGCCACCCAAGGCTGCTCGGCCGCACCCTGTGCTTTCAGCGCCAAGCCTGAATTCAACGCCGCCGCCACCAACGGGATCCACGCCAACAAATACCTGGTTTTCATGACAGTTTCTTGTTTTGAACCACCGACGCGCTCGCTCGATTCATTCGTTCATTTCGCTGTCCGCTGCGCCCGCAACCTCTGCGGTCGTCGCGCCAGGCTTGCGCGGTCGGTCTTGCAGAGGATTACGGACGGTAATCATCAATTTTGGAAAAATCGAGGAAATGCTTGCTCCGGCGGATCAGCCCATCCCAGGCCAGGCTTGGCCGCAGTTGCCCGCCGCGCCCTTTCGATCCATTCTCCGCCCATGTGCACGGCACCCGAATCCCCACTTCCACCACCGTCGGATCTCGCCCCGGCCGATGATCCGCAGGCTCTGCGCATGAAATCCCTGGGCGTGCGCCCGGAAGACATCGAGGAATCCTTCGTCCGCTCCGGCGGACATGGCGGCCAAAACGTTAATAAAACGTCCACCTGCGTGATGCTGCTCCATCGTCCCACCGGGACACGGGTCAAATGTCAGACGACCCGACACCAAGCCCGAAACCGCGAACTGGCGCTGGCCTTGCTGCTGGACAAGATCGAAGGCGAACGAAAACGACGCGCCGAACAGCACCGCGCCAGCGTGGAAAAGGCCCGACGCCAAAAACGCCCCCGCAGCCGCGCCGCCAAGGAACGCATCCTCGCCGCCAAATCCCACCAATCCAACCGGAAACGGCTCCGCAGCCGCGTGCGCGACGATTGACCATGTATCTGAGGAAAGGCCTGACGGTCCCGCCGGAATTCAATATCCTCGCCGCCATGTTCCACCGTTCCATCCTGGTTCTGGTCGCCGGCCTGGGAACGGCCGCATTCGCCCCGGCAGCTCCCGTCACCCCAGCCGGACACGAACGGGTCGCATCAAGCCGTACAAACTCCCATTGGGCCTTCGTTTCGCCCCGGCGGCCCGAGGTTCCCACGTTCTCTCGAACGGTCACGCAACGAGGACCAGACAGCCCTCGAGCCAGAAGCCGCCTGCATCTGCGCCGAAAAACGGTTCCGCTCCAACTCCATCCGGTCGACGCCTTCGTTCGGCAGCGCCTGGAGCGCGAAGGATTGAAGCCCGCACCGGAAGCAGACCGGGCAACGCTCATTCGTCGCGTCTCACTTGATCTCCTCGGGCTGCCTCCTACTCCGGCCGAGGTGCAGGCTTTCGTCGACGATGCAAGCCCCGACGCCTTCGAGCAGGTCGTCGATCGCTTGCTGGCCTCGCCGCATTTCGGTGAGCGCTGGGGCCGCCATTGGCTGGACGTGGCGCGTTACGCGGATTCGAACGGATACAGCATCGACGCCCCCCGCTCGATCTGGAAATACCGCGACTGGGTAATCGAAGCGCTGAACCGCGATCTTCCTTTCGATCAGTTCACGGTCTGGCAACTGGCTGGCGACCTGATCGACACCAACACGCTACCCAAAGGCACGCTGCCGTTTGAACCACTCATCGCCACCGGCTTTCATCGCAACACGCAGATCAATCAAGAGGGCGGCATCGATCCCGAACAGTTCCGAATCGAATCGGTCCTCGACCGCGTCAACACCACCGCCACCGCCTGGCTCGGCCTCACCCTCGCCTGCGCCCAGTGCCACGACCACAAATACGATCCCTTCACCCAGCGCGACTACTACTCGCTCTATGCCTTCTTCAACTCGACCATCGAAGACGGCCACGGGAAGGGATCGCCCGACGGCATGTTCGAGGTTCCCGGCGAACACGAGGACACCTCCCAGGAACGCCTCGAGGTGGAAGGCGATCTCGACCGCATTCTCAACACCAAAGGCAGCGAGGTCTTGAAATGGGAACAATCCCTTGCCGCCGACCGACGCGCCCGGCTCAGCGCCGAGGTAAACAAAGCTTTGGCCGTTCCGTTCGCGGAGCGAACGCCCCGCCAGAAACGCGCTGTCTTCGCGGCGTTCCGCCCGGAAGACCCCGAGTTCAAGCCCCGCCAGCGTCGCCTTTCCGAACTGGAGAAAGCCGCGCGCAAACCGGTGACGACGCTCGTCCTCCGCGAGCTACCCGCACCACGCGAGTCGCACGTTTTCGTCAAAGGCGACTTCACTCGGCCCGGAGAAAAGGTCATTCCCGCCGTCCCGGTGGCACTGTCCTTCCAACGCCCCGCCACCCAAACCACCGCCGAAAGCAGGGGCGAGCTTCGTGCAACGCGCCTCGATCTGGCGCGCTGGCTGGTCGCCACCAACCAGCCCTTGACCGCCCGGGTCATCGTCAATCGCGTGTGGCAGCAGTATTTTGGGCGCGGCCTCGTCGAAACCGAAAATGACTTAGGCACCCAGGGCACGCCTCCCTCTCACCCGGAACTGCTCGACTGGCTCGCCTGCGAGTTGATGAACCCCGGCGTCCTCGCGCCCGGCGAACCCGCCTCCTCGCCGCCGCCTCCCTGGTCGCTCAAGCACATCCATCGCTTGATCGTCACCAGCGCCACCTACTGCCAATCGTCCCATCATCGCCCGGAATTGGCCGCGATCGATCCGGGCAATCGTCTCCTCGCCCGACAAAGCCGCCTGCGGCTCGACGCCGAAGCCATCCGCGACGTGGCGCTCGCCGCCAGCGGCCTGCTTAATCCGAAGGTTGGCGGACCCAGCGTGTTTCCACCCCAGCCGGACGGCGTCATGAATCTCGGCCAGTCACGCCGCGAATGGAAACCCAGCGCCGGTGCCGAGCGTTATCGTCGCGGCATGTACACCTTTTTCTGGCGAGCGACACCCCACCCGGCCTTGATGGTTTTTGATGCTGCCGACGGCTTCAGCGCCTGCACACGGCGGGTCCGCTCGAACACACCATTGCAGGCCCTCACCCTGCTGAACGACGAGGCGTTCTACGAGTGCGCCCGAGCCCTGGCCGCGCGCGTCCTCCAAGACGCGCCCCGCAACGACTCTGCCCGGATCGAGCATGCGTTCCGTCTGTGTCTCGCCCGACGGCCCGAGCGCGAAGAACGTGCCCGCCTCCTCGCGTTACTCCAACAGGAGAAGGTCCAGCCCTCGGTCGCCTGGACCACGATCGCACGCACGCTGCTCAACCTCGACGAAACCATCACGCGCGAATGACGATGAGCAACCCGGACCTTTCCGCCACCCGACGACAGTTCTTCAGCCGATGCGCGCTGGGGCTGGGATCAATTGCCTTGGGCTCCATGCTCGACTCCGCGCAAGCCGCCAAACCCGCCAGCCCGACCGCGTTTTCGAATCCAATGGCGGGCAAACCGGCGAGGTTCCGGGCCCGCGCAAAGAATATCATCTACCTGTTCATGGCCGGCGGACCGTCGCAGCTGGAGCTCTTCGATTACAAGCCGCGCCTGGTCGACCTGAACGGGCAGCCCATCCCTGCCTCCTATATCGAGGGCAAACGCTTCGCCTTCATGGGCAGCAGTCACGGCACGAAGCTCCTCGGCACCCGCCGGAAGTTCAAACGCCACGGCCAGTCGGGACGCTGGGTCTCGGAACTGTTCCCGCACACGGCCGGCATCGTCGATGACGCCACGTTCGTGATGACCTGCGCCACCAACCTGTTCAATCACGCTCCGGCCAAGCTGTTCATGAACACCGGCTCAGGCCAGTTCGGCCGCCCCAGCATGGGCTCATGGGTTACATACGGTCTCGGCAGCGAAGCCGACGATCTCCCGGGCTTTGTCGTGTTGCAGAGCGGGCCACGCGGACCCCGCGGCGGCTCCGTCAACTGGGGCAGCGGCTTTCTTCCCACATCGTTCCAAGGCGTGCCCTTTCGCGGGACCGGCCAGCCCATCCTCAACGTGGCCCGCCCGGCGGACATCTCCGATCAACGCCAGCGCCAAACGCTCGACGCCGTTCGCGATCTTAACCTGCGGCGTCTCGTGGAGACCGGCGATCCGGAGATCGCGACGCGCATCGCCGCCTATGAGATGGCTTATCGGATGCAGTCCAGCGCGCCCGAGTTAATCGACCTTTCCGGCGAAACCGAGGCCACCCTCCGCCTCTACGGCATCGATCGTGACCGACCTTCCTTCGCCCGAAACTGCCTGCTCGCCCGCCGCCTGGTCGAACGCGGCGTGCGCTTCGTCCAGCTCTACCACACCAACTGGGACAGCCACGGCGGCCCCGGAGAAAATCTCGAGGGCGACTTCGAAAAAGTGTGTCGCGACGTCGATCAGGGTCAGGCCGCCCTCGTCCACGATCTCAAGGCTCGCGGTTTGCTCGACGATACGCTCGTCGTCTGGGGCGGCGAATTCGGCCGGACGCCCATGGGCGAAAACCGCGACACCACTGGTCGCAATCACCACATCGATTCGTTCACCATGTGGTTCGCCGGCGGCGGCGTGCCCGCTGGAACCGTCATCGGCGAAACCGACGAGCTCGGCTTTGGGCCCGCCGTCGACCGCTGTCACGTCCACGACCTGCACGCCACGATCCTGCATCTGCTCGGCATGGATCACGAAAAGCTGACCTTCCGGTTTCAAGGTCGCGACTTTCGCCTGACCGACGTGCACGGCGATCTCATCCGCAAACTGGTGAGCTGAAGGATCGGCACCCCAGGCAACCCATCGCGCGGGAGCTTCGCACGAACCGTCAGGTAGGACGCGCTCTCCGCAGCGCGCCGCTGCAGGCTGAAAGCCCACGCAGGAGTTTGGACATTTCTTGCGCCAAGCGCAGACGGAGCGCGGACTTCCAAGCCCGCAGCGGGAATCAGCCGGCCCGTTGGAACCTTCAACCCGCGTCGCCCTCGCGAGCCGCTGCGGACTAAAAGTCCGCGCTCCTGAAGAAGAATGTCCAACCTCCAGTGCGGGCTGAAAGACCGCGGTCCGTCCAAGCAGTCTGCGGCCGACCGAAGGGCTCGAACTCACGGCGTTGCTGCTCGCGGGGAGGGGCACAGTCCGGACCGCGTCGTCCATGACGGCCGCAATGTCGAACAACCCAACGTCATTCCGGCGGCTCACTCCGCGCGAACAAATCCGCAACCTCCGCCGTCCGTTAATCTCAACCACATGAAATTCATGCCAATTCGCACTCCATCCGCCCTGCTCTCCATCCTGCTCGTCGCCGCCTCCGGCCTCGCCGCGGAAGTGAAGTTCGTTTCCGTGCCGCATCACTTCGAGGAATCCGCCGAACGCCAGCTCGGCCCCTGCCACGGCGGCGCCGTCATCGATCGAACCGGCCGCATCTACGTCACCACCGACACCAAGCGCGGCATCGACGTCTTTTCCGCCGACGGCAAATACATCCGTTCTTTCGGCCCAACCCGGATTCACGCCCTGGAGCTCCGCGAGGAATCCGGCACCGAGTTCCTCTACATCGCGCGCCCCAGCGAACATGAGGTGGTCAAGCTCTCGCTCGACGGTGAACGCCTCTGGACCCTCAATTACCCGGCCGAGTCCGGCCTCTACAAGGATGCCAAGGGCTTTAATCCGTGCGCCGTGACCGTCGGTCCCGACGGCTCGATCTTCGTCGCGGACGGCTACGGCGCCAATTACGTGCTGAAGTTCGATGCGAACCGCAAGTTCGTGAAGGCCTTCGGCGGACCCGGCAAGGAGCTCGGCAAATTCAACACCTGCCACGGCATCGGGCTCGACACCCGCCAGGGCAAACCCCTGCTCTTCGTTTGCAATCGCAACAACGACCGCGTCGAGCATTGGGATCTCGACGGCAATTTCGTCGGCGTCATCCAGAAAGACCTGCGCATGCCCGCCGCGGTCCACATCCGCGGCGACGAAGCCCTCATCCCGGAACTGAAGGGCCGCGTCACGCTGCTGAACAAGGACGGCTCCATCGCCGCCCAACTTGGCGACAATCCGAACGAGAAACAGCGCGCCAACTTCGGGCTCCCGAAGGATCAATGGAGCGAAGGCATCTGCAATTCGCCTCACGGCGGTTCGATCGATCGCGACGGCAACCTCATCGTGACCGAATGGAGCCAGTTCGGGCGCCTGCACAAGTTCAAGCGGGTGAAGTAGGCCCGCGGGCGGTTCCAGATTCGCGATTGGTCTTTGGCTGACGCAAGTCCCAACCCACGTGAAATCGAAAGCCTCAGCGCCATGTCGTCAGCATGCTGGTCAGGGCTTGGGCTTGGCCCTGGCGCTGCTGGCCTTCTTCGGAGGCACCCCGGAAGGACCCGGACAAACCGCGCCGACGCCAACGCCGGCGGTGCACTGGACGGATATCCGGGAACTCAGCGTGGAAGGCCAGGGCTGGCGCGAGACCAAAGCGCCATTTGATCGGCTGCCCGCGCGAGCCGAGGGCACCGTGCCCGGCCCGGTCTGGAGCCTGAGCCGCAACTCGGCCGGGATGCACGTTCGGTTCGTGACCGACGCCACCAACCTGCAGGCACGTTGGACCCTGACCTCCGACCGCCTTGCCATGCCCCACATGGCAGCCACCGGCGTGAGCGGCCTGGATCTCTACGTCAAAACAGAGCGCGGTGACTGGCGATGGCTGGCTGTCGGGAAACCCGAGGCCGCCACGAACCAGGTCACCTTGATCAATCATCTCGCTCCTGGCCGCCGCGAATATCTCCTGTATCTGCCGCTCTACAACGGCGCTTCGTCGGCCGAGATTGGAGTGCCGACCGGTTTTACTGTGAGTCGCGCCGGCGCTTGGGGTACGGGCCACCGCAAGCCGATCGTGTTCTACGGCACATCGATTCTCCACGGCGCCTGCGCGTCCCGCCCGGGCATGGTCCATAGCGCGATGCTCGGACGACAGTTTCACTTCCCGCACATCAACCTCGGGTTTTCCGGCAACGGCCGGATGGAGCCCGCCCTGGCAGACCTGCTGGCGGAACTGGACCCCAGCATCTACGTGCTGGATTGCCTCCCGAACATGAACGCCACTGAAGTCTCCGAACGGGTGGAACCCTTCGTGCGCAAACTCCGCTCCGCTCATCCCACCACACCGATCGTCCTGGTCGAAGATCGCAGTTACGCCGACGCCTTTCTGGTGCAGAGCAAACGCGAGCGCAACGACACCAGCCGCGCCGCCCTGCGGGGCGCCTTCCAGCGCCTGCGCAAGGCCGGGGTCAAGGACCTGCACTATCTCCGGGGCGCCGATCTGCTCGGTGATGACGGTGAGGGCACCGTCGACAGTTCACATCCGAACGATCTCGGTTTCCGCCGCCAGGCCGGCGCCCATGCCAAGATCCTCGCCCCGCTGTTGGCCAAGGCCGCACGACGAAACTAGTGCACAAGGCGGGTCATCCCTTGAAACGATCAGCGTCTCCGAAGAGGTAGCCCCAAGTCACAAAGCTTGGCTTCGGTCCGAGCTACATCGTAGGGCACCCGCCGCAACTCAACAATTCCCTCGGACGGACTGTAAACCACATAAGCTGCCATTGGATTGCCATCTCTCGGTTCGCCCACGCTGCCAACGTTAAGAAAATATTGGTGGCCCGCCTCCACTTTGAAACGTGAATAGGTGCCTGCCGCCAACCGATTGCGAACAAACGCCATTGGCAGGTGCGTGTGTCCGAAAAAGCACAACGCCGTGTTCTGATAGCAGAAGCTGGCGGCCGCGGCGAATCGATCGAACACGTATCCCCACCGTTCCGGAGCATCGAGAGTCGCATGCACGAGAGTGAACCCGGCGACGTTCCGGATGTAACGAAGCGCACGGAGCCAGTCGCGATCCAAGTCAGACAACTGCTTCCTGGTCCACTGCATGGCCGCCTGGGCTCGCCCGCTCCAACCCGCCAATGGCCCGTCGATGACCGCTGACTCGTCGTGGTTCCCCCTCACGCAAAACATGTTCAACTCCCGAACCAGCGCGATGCACTCGACCGGATTGGCATTGTAGCCGACGATGTCACCGACACATGCAAACTGAGTGCAACCCGCCCCGCGCGCGTCCGCGATCACAGCTTCCAAGGCCTCGAGATTGGCATGGATGTCTCCCAGGATGGCGACCCTTGCGTCAGATGCATTCATGAGGACTATCACGCCCTCGCCCAGAAAACGTTTCAATATTTCGGTTACCCAACCGACAAGTTCGGAAGGTTCTGGAAACGTTTAATGAGCGGTCAGCGTGTATACTCTTAGGCAACTGCAGAAACGATGATCGACGACGCGCCGGATACACTTAAAACTCGCCCAACTCTGCTCTCCAAGGTCAAACGTGGGGATGAGGATGGGTGGAGTCGGTTCTAAGAGCTTTACGAGGAATTCTTCTTCGCCGCGGCCCGAGGCGCGGGCCTCTCGCCCGACGAGTCCAAAGACGTGGTTCAAGAAACCATGTTGACGGTTCGAGACTACATCGGTCGATTCGAGCCCGACTCAGCTCGAGGGCGTTTCAGGACCTGGCTAAGAACGATTGTCCAATCCCGCATTGCCGACCAATTTCGGAAAAAACGGCGCAGTCCCCTCGAAAGGACCTCGGCGCGCCCAGACGCCGACACCCGAACCGGCACGTCAGCTTTGGATCGGGTTCCCGACCTCAACGAAATCGACCTCTGCCGCTTGATCGACGGCAAACTGGAGGAAGCCATCCTGGCCGAAGCACGTCGCGTGGTCCGGGCCAAGGTTCGGGTTGAAGACTACCAAGCATATGACCTCTTTGAAGTCCGTGAGCTCAAGGCCCGCGAAGTCGCCGAATCGCTTGATATAAGTCCGGTCACGGTTAGGGTTCGTGCGATGCGCGTTCGACGAGTGGTTAAACGCGAGATCCGAAAAATCGTTCGTTCGTTGGACGGGCGTGCCGGTCGCAATCGCTAGCCATGGGGCCAAAGCCAATAAGTCCACCCTTGTTGCCCGGTTACCGCCGCATTCGCGAAATCGCCCGCGGTGGCTATGGCCAAGTTCACCTGTTTCGCGGCCTCGGCCGGCGCCCAGCGAACAACCGCACCGCTTACGTCGCCGCGAAATTCGTCTACCGACAAGCTTTTGGCCCCCCGGACGATCCCGCCAGCAGCGCCGCGTATGAGAGGGCGGCCTTGGGTCTCGACAATTTTCGCTCGCTGAGCACGGACTCTCCCTACCTTCTTCGAATCTTCGACGTCAGCCATCACGCCGACGAAGGTTACTTTTGCTACGTGATGGAGCTGGCCGACGATGTGAACGGTCGAACACCCATCGTGCCCGCTCGCTATCGACCGCTGACCTTAAAAAACGAACTTGATCGTCACGGTTTCCGACAACGACTACCGGCGGCCAGGTGTGTCAACATCGCCATTGGCTTGGCGAATGGCCTATGCCTTTTGCACAACGCGGGATTCACCCACCGCGACGTCCGCCCCTCCAACATCATATTCGTTCAGGGCATTCCGAAACTCGCGGATATCGACCTCCTAGCCGAACACCATCCAACTCTTGCGAGCTACATTCCAAAGCACTACGCGGCTCCGGGCGGCGGCCACTCCTCGAGCGCTGACGTTTACAGCTTGGGCAAAACGCTATACGAAATGACGACCGGACTGCCGGTTGGAGCTTTTCCAAGCCTTCCGCCCGACCTGCGTCATTGGAGCGACCACCGAGTCTTCCTGGCGATCAACCGGATCATCGCACGGGCTTGCGCGCCGAACGCAAGTCGACGCTACAAGTCAGCGACGGAACTCCATGAAGCGTTGTCGCAAATCGCGGGAGGCGCCCAATGACTGCGCTCATTAACCCGCCAATTCACTCGCTAACTCTCTCAATCTCACTTCCATCCCAAAACCTGGTGCCCGGCGCCAATGGCGCGGCTGGCGGCGATGGCCGCTGAGATAAACTCCTTCGCGCGGCGCACGGCCGGTTCCAGAGCCAGCCCTCGGGCGCACCCGGCCGCAACGGCAGCCGAATAAGTGCAGCCGGTGCCGTGCGTGGAGACACCGCGCACAAAGGGTGCGGAGAGCAGCAGCTCGGTGCGACCATCGTAAAAAATGTCGAGCGCCTCCTTCAGGCCACGCAGGTGCCCGCCCTTCGCCAGCACCGCGCAGCCATGTTCCTCGTGGATGCGCCGGGCCGCGCACCGCAAATCCTCCGGCGAGCCAATCTTCATCCCGGCCAGCACCGCCGCCTCGTCGAGATTCGGGGTGACCAATGTCGCCCGCGGCAACAGCGCCTGACGCAAGGCCCGCACGGCGCCCGGTTGCAGCAGCATTGCGCCGCTCGTCGCCACCATGACCGGATCGACCACCAGCGGCGGCCGGTTCTTTCCGCCAAACCAATCCGCCACCGTCCGAATGATCGCTTCGGAATAAAGCATCCCGGTCTTGCAGGCGGACGGCGGCAGTTCGGCCAAGACCGCTTGGATCTGGGCCAGCACCAGGCTAGGTCGAACCGACTGGACGCCGATGACACCGCGCGGATTCTGCGCGGTGACGCAGGTGATCACCGTGGCGCCGTGAACGTTGAGCTGCGCGAACGTGTGCAGGTCCGCTTGAATGCCAGCCCCACCGCCGCTGTCGGAGCCGGCGATACTCAGGGCGATGGGCAGGCGTTTCCGCTGGGTCATGGCGTCACTTTAAAAAACTGGCTGGTGCTTTCAAGCGTGCTGGATAGACTGCCGCCCAGTCTTCCTTATGAGCGACATGGCGCAACTCGAACGTTGGAAGCGATTTGAAATCCCCGGGCGCGTGGCGCTGGTGGAAGGCCAGGGAGATTTGCCCAAGATCGATGTGTCCACCGGGCGCAGCACCGCCGAGATCTACCTCCACGGCGCCCACGTCACCGGCTTTCAAAAACAAGGTGAACCGCCCCTCCTCTTCACCAGCCAATGCAGCCGGTTCGCGCCGAACCAGCCCATCCGCGGTGGTGTGCCCATCATTTTCCCCTGGTTCGGCGCCCGCGAAGGCGGGCCCGCCCACGGCTTCGCCCGGCTTGCCGACTGGGAGCTGATTGAAACATCGACGCTTCCGTCCGGCGGCGTCACCCTTCGCTTCAGCCTGCCCGAACTGCCCGACGCCGCCACCTGGCACCCGTTTGCCGCGTACTTTGTGGTCACGGTCACCGACCAGCTCACCATGGAACTGGTCATCGTCAACCGCTCGATCGACCAGCCGTTCTCCTTCGAAAATTGCCTGCACACCTACTTCACCGTCGGCGACATCGGCGCGGTGTCCATCGCCGGGCTGAAGGGCGTTGCCTATCAAGACAAGGTCGACCACTTCGCCCAACGCGTTGAAACCAACGATATCCTGCGCATCGCCTCCGAAGTGGATCGGGTTTACTCCGATACCACCGCGCCCGTTGAAATCCACGATTCCAGTCTCCAGCGCATCATTCGCGTCGAGAAGAGCGGCTCGGAGTCCACGGTGGTTTGGAATCCGTGGATCGCGAAGTCGCAGCAGATGCCGGATTTTGGCACCGACGAATTCAAGCGCATGGTCTGCGTCGAATCCGGCAACGTGGGCAAAAACCGCGTGACGCTGGCCCCAGGCGAATCTTCCGTGCTCAAGGTTGCGCTGAGCAGTCGGCGAGCGTGATCGCCCCCTGGCTTTATCCCCTCCTGTTCCTGACCGGCTTTGCGGCGGGCTTCGTCGACGCCATCGCGGGCGGCGGCGGCCTGATCACGGTGCCGGTGTTGTTGAACCTCGGTCTCTCGCCGGCCGACGCACTCGGCACAAACAAGCTCCAGGCGACCTTCGGTTCAGCCAGCGCCACGTGGCACTATGCGCGCGCCGGCCTGATTGACTATCGCCCGTGCATCAAAGGCGTGGTGTTTACCGCCATCGGCGCCGGTGTCGGCACCGCGATGGTGCGCTGGCTTCCTCAAGACCTGCTCAAGCAAACCATTCCCTGGCTGCTCATCGCCGTCGCTGTCTACACACTGTTCCGACGCACCCTCGGCGACAGCGACGTGCATCCCCGGCTTGGGACGGGTGTGTTTTATGTGACGTTCGGTCTCGGCCTCGGGTTTTACGACGGCTTCTTTGGCCCCGGCACCGGCACGTTTTGGACGATCGCCTACGTCACGTTGCTCGGCTACAATCTGACCCGGGCCACGGCGCACACCAAGTTGATGAACTTCACTAGTAACGCCGTGTCCCTCGGGGTGTTCCTGGCCGCGGGTCACGCCCATTTCGGCGCCGGCCTGTGCATGGGCACCGGCCAACTCCTGGGCGCACGGCTGGGCGCACGGACGGTCATCCGCCGCGGTACGCAGTTCATCCGGCCCGTGTTCATCACCGTCGTCCTCGCCGTCACCGCGCGCCTGCTCTATCTCAACTTCGCCCGGTAGACAGGTGTTGGGACATTCTTCGTGCGATGACGTCCCTAGCTTCCCGCGCCGTGGCGATGCCGGCCAGCGAGAGCATTCAACCCCACGGCGTGGCGGCGCCCTGAGTTTAATCCGGCCGATTCGCGCTCAGGCGATCGAGGAGAAGACGCAAAGACGCGAAGGCGCAAAGACGCAAAGAAAAAGAGGGAGCAGAAACGATGGGTTGGCCAGGTAAGTACGGTCGATTCGCAGGCGGTGGGGAGAAGCGATTTCACGTCTCCGCCTTTGCGTCTTTGCGCCCTTGCGTCTTTGCGTTCATTCCGGGTCGAACGGCGACCGAGGGCGTTCGACTCCAGAGCCTTGATGCAGTCCCGTTCGACTACCGTTTTCCGCCTACGCGCGAAAATTTGATCACTCCGGGCACACGGTGCTGGGATTCTTTTTGTCCTCCCGCTACGATCCGCTCCAGCTGATGGCAAATCGCATTGAGCAAAAGACGAACCACTGGGAGCACCGGCTTCCAGCCGGCCGTTATCCAGTCCACGGCGCTCATCGCGATTCGAAATCAGAATGAATGACCGCACTTCCCGCGAACGATGATTTTAGTCCCGGCCAGCGCTGGGCCAGCGAAAGCGAGCCCGAGTTGGGCCTCGGTTCGATCCGATCCGTGACCAAACGCACGGTCACGGTGGTGTTCGGAGCCAGCGACGAGACCCGCGAGTACGCCCGCGACAACGCGCCACTGCGCCGGGTGCGCTTTCGGGCCGGGGACACGATTCGCGATCGCGCCGGAGAAACTTTGGAGGTGGCAGCCGTGGCCGAACACGGCGGGCTGTTGTTCTACGGGGTCGCCGGCCGCGAAACTCCGCTGCCCGAAAGCGAGCTGGGCGACGTGGTCGGAGGAGGCGGTCCGGAAGAAAATCTGCGAGCCGGCCGATTCGATCCGCCCGAGCATTTCGCCCTGCGCCTGCGGGCGCTGGAACATCAACATCGGCGCCGCCAGTCGGCCGTGCGCGGTTTTACCGGCGGCCGGATCGACCTGATTCCGCACCAGCTTTATATCGCGTCCGAAGTGACCCGACGCCTGCATCCGCGCGTGCTCCTGGCGGACGAGGTCGGCTTGGGCAAGACGATCGAGGCGGGGCTGATTCTCCACCGGCTTCTACTTACGGGCCGCGCGCGACGGGTGCTCATCCTCGTCCCCGAGTCGCTCGTCCATCAATGGTTCGTCGAGCTGCTGCGACGCTTCAATCAGTGGTTTCACATTTTTGACGAGGAACGCTGTCGGGCCATCGAAGCGTCGAATCCCGACGCCAATCCGTTTCTGGACGACCAGCTGATCCTGGCCGGACTCAGCCTGCTCTCCGCTCAACCTCGGCGCCTTGAGCAGGCCCTGACGGCAGACTGGGACCTGCTGGTGGTGGACGAAGCACATCACCTGGGTTGGTCACCCCAGGATGCCAGCCCGGAGTATCGGGCGGTCGAATCGCTGGCCCGGGTGGCGGACGGTCTGCTGCTGCTGACGGCCACCCCGGAACAGCTGGGGCTGGCCTCTCACTTTGCGCGCCTGCGCCTGCTCGATCCGGATCGCTTCTTCGATCTGGAAGAGTTCGGGCAAGAAACCGCCGGCTACCGTGAAGTGGCCACACTCGCAGATCAGTTGACCGCCGGCACACCGTTGACGGACGAAGCCATCGCCCGCCTCGCCGCGGTTCTCGGGCGATCCACCGCGGAAATCCGGACTGGATTGTCGCTGGCGGCAACCAGCCCGGAAGGCGTTGCGATCCGTCGGAAGTGGGTTGAAGCCCTGCTCGATCAACACGGGACCGGCCGCGTGATGTTCCGCAACACCCGGGCCACCATCACCGGCTTTCCGCGACGCGTGGCGCATCTCATTTCCTTGCCATTGGAGTCGGACGCCGACGCGGAGGCGCTGCTGGCCAACCTGGCGGTGGAATTGTCCGCCGATGCCCGGCCGGCGGCGACGGAGACGGGCACCGGCGGGTTCGTCCCCGACTACGCCGATGATCCGCGGGTGGACTGGCTGGCGGGACTGCTGCGGTCGTTAGGCGAAGAGAAGCTCCTGCTGATTTGTCGGACGCGGGCGAAAGTGGAGGCGATTGAAGCCGCGCTGCGGCAGCGCCTGACGATCAAGATGGCGGTGTTCCACGAAGGGTTGAACCTGGTCAAACGCGATCGCAACGCGGCCTGGTTTGCGGAGGACGACGGGGCGCGGCTGCTCATTTGTTCCGAGATTGGCAGCGAAGGCCGCAACTTTCAGTTCGCGCATCATCTGGTGCTGTTCGATTTGCCATTTGATCCCGAGCTGTTGGAACAACGCCTGGGACGTCTCGATCGCATCGGGCAACGGGCCGAGATCCAGGTCCACGTGCCCTTCGTCGACGGCAGTCCGCAGGAGGTCGTCGCGCAGTGGTATCATCGGGGGCTGAACTCCTTTCAGAAGAATCTTCAGGGCGGACGCGAGCTGATGGAACGGTTCGGGCCGCGCGTGTTTGATTTGGCGCAGGATTTTCACGAAACCCACGCCACCGCGCGGGCCGACTTGGAGCAGCTCATTCTCGACACCGCGGCGGCCCGGGCGGAGCTGGCGACCCGCTTGGAAGCCGGCCGTGACCGCTTGCTGGAACTCAATTCACACCGGCCCGAGCGCGCCTCCGCGCTGGTCCAGTCCATCCAGCAACAGGACACGGATCGTACGCTCGACGACTTCATGCTGGCGGTGTTCGACCACTACAACCTCCACGTTGAGGAGATCAACCACCGCACGTTCCAGCTGGGTTCGGCCGGCGTGTTTGCGGACTCCTTTCCAGGTTTGCCTGCCGAAGGCATGACCGTGACCGGAGATCGCGTCCGTGCGCTGGCTCGGGAGGATGTTCAGTTCCTGACCTGGGATCATCCCCTCGTGACGGGCGCCCTTGACCTTCTCCTGGGCTCCGGCGTGGGCAATTGCACCCTGGCGCATTGGCCTGACGCGAAACGAGCGGGCCTCTTCCTGGAAGCCGTCTACCTGCTCGAATGCATTGCGCCGTCAACGCTGCACATCGACCGCTTTCTACCGCCGCGGCCGCTGCGGATAATCCTTGATCAGCGCGGCTCCGAACCCGGCCCCGACCTTCTGGCCCAACTTCAAGCCGCACGGCTGAAGCCGGCCGAGCCACGCGGCATCCTCGATCAGCCCGCCGTGCGGGACGAACTCATCCCGGCGCTGCTGGAGAACGCCCTGAGCCTGGCCGGCGCGCGGGCCGGGCAATGGACGGCGGAAGCCCGCCGGGGGATGACGATTCAACTCTCGGCGGAAATCGATCGGCTTCGGGACCTGCAAAAGGTCAATCGCAGCGTGCGCCCCGAGGAAATCGAGCAACTCGTCGCGCAGCAGGAGGCGTTGGACCGCCACCTCAGCCAGGCTCGCCTTCGTCTCGACGCGGTGAAGATTATTATCGCCGGACCCGGTCGGTAGGGAATTCGTCCCTTTACCGCCTGGTTCCTTGCGCAAAATTTTGAAGCGCCGATGCACGCTGATGAACGCAGAGAAGGACGGGCTTCGCCATGACTGGCAACCGGGCGGGACTCTCGGCGAAGCATCCTTGCCTCGTCTGACTGGCTCGGAGACCACGTTCGCCACCACGGCGGCAGGGCTGCCGCCCGAACCGGCACGCAGGATGCGTGCGCTACCCGGACGCCACCGGCGCCGATCTCAAAATATCTGCGTCCATCGGCGTTTATCTGCGGTTTTCGATGTAGTCGGCAGGGCAATGCGCGGTGGTGGCTTCACCGCCCGGCGGCTTGACATCGCCTGCCTTCGCGGCGCTTGATCCGAACATTCCGAGCTTGTTTGCCGCCATGACCACACATCTCGCCGAGTTTCGTGTCGCCCATCCGGAGGTGTTCTATCTGGATCGCGGCGAGATCGGGGCGCTGGAGCGCTACCTTCAACAGCACGGCATACTTCCCTCCGGGGAGCGCATCCTGTCCGCTGAAAGGGCCGGAGACGGCAACATGAACTGCACCCTGCGTGTGACCACGTGGTCAGGATCGTGGGTGGTGAAGCAGGCGCGGCCTTGGGTGGAAAAGTATCCGCAGTTCGCGGCTCCGTGGGATCGGGCCATTCGCGAAGCGGAATTCTACCGACTGATCTCCTCACGACCGGCCGTGGCGGGCCTGATGCCCCGCCTGTTGTTTTGCGATCCCGAAGCCCGGGTGTTGGTGCTGGAGGACTTGGGGGCCGCGGCCGACTACACAGGTGTCTACCGCGGAGAGAAGTTCACGCCGACTGAAGTTCAGCAACTCGCGGCGTTTCTGGCTCAGCTGCACGCGCCATTCGAGTGCACCAAGATGAATGGCGCTGCGGCCGGCCCGCAGCTGGCCAATCGGGAAATGCGCGCCCTGAATCATGCTCACATTTTCAAGATACCGTTGACGCCCAACAACGGACTGGATCTCGACCGGCTGACCCCTGGCCTGGCCGCGGTCGGCCGGGAGTTGCAGGCCGACCTCCAGCTTCGGAGGGAAGTAGAGAAACTGGGAAAGGATTATTACCTCACCGACGGCTCCAGCCTGCTGCACGGGGACTTCTTTCCCGGAAGCCTCCTGCGCACGGCCGGTGGCCCCCGGATCATCGACCCTGAGTTTGGTTTCTTCGGGTACCGGGAATTCGACGCGGCGGTGTTTCTGGCTCACCTCCACCTGGCCAGCCAGCCGCCGGCGCTGGCGGTCGCGTTTCGCCGGGCCTATGCATCGCCCGGACCATTCGACGACGACCTCATGCGCCAGCTGGCCGGGGTTGAGATCCTGCGGCGTCTGATTGGCTTCGCACAATTGCCGCTCGGCTGCACTCTGGATCGCAAGCGCGAGCTGCTCGAACTCGCGCACGATCTGGTGCTGAAACCGGCTCCCGGCCAACTTGCTCCCGGCATATGAAAAATATCCTTCTGGCCACTATCCTCGCCGCGGCAGCCCTGCAGTTTGCGGGCCAACGCGTCGACGCCGCGTCGGGGGATGCATCCAGTGGCGCGCCTGGTGCCACCCCAACTCCCGACGTCAGCCGGCGAATTCGTGGTTTGGTCCTGGGCGGAGCCTTGGGTGACGCGCTCGGCGGGCCGATCGAATTCCAGCCCAGGCCGCGAATTCAGGAGCTGACGGATCCGCCCAAGGTTTGGCTCGAAGGGGAGAAGCTGGACGCTGCTGCGCGTGCAGCCGCCGCCGGACGCCTTCGGCTCCGGTCCTATCGTGATCTTCGACCGGGTGTTGAGTCGTACGGTCAATGGAACCTGCTATCCGTGCCCGGCACGATTACCGACGACACCCGTCACAAGCTCGTGCTCTTTCACTCGTTACACGGCGCGGACGAGGCCAGAGCGTGGCCGATCGGAGTCCGCGATCTGGCCCGCTCCTATCTGGAATGGCCGAAAACACGCGCGGTGGTCGGCCGATCCGGCTACGAAGATCTGGCCAAGGACTGGCTCGAGGAATGGCAGTTCGCCGCCCGTTGGGTGTTGGGCGAACGCGATCTGGCACGGGCGCTGCCGCCCGAGCGGATGTGGCAAAGCCTGCCAACTTGTTCGGGACAAATGACCCTGTTGCCGTTGGCCGCCATGTTTGCAGGCCGACCGGACGAAGCCTATCGCGCGACGTGGCACCTGGGCTTCTTCGACAACGGCTTCGGCAAGGACCTGAATGCGGCACTAGTGGCCGGCCTGGCCCAAGCCCTGGTCACACCCGTCCACCCCGGCCACGCCCGCGCCGCCGGCGAAACTGTCTGGCGAACCATGCGTGAGGTGGACCCGCTTCGATTCGGTAAAATCCGGTGGACACAACGCGCCGTGGATCGCTGGCTGAACTTGGCGGTAAAACTGGCCCACGAAGCGGAAGCGCAGCCCGCGCGAATGTTCGCCGCGCTGGAGAAGGAGTTCGCAACGACGACCAAGTGGGAGGCCCAAGTCCCGTTCGTCGTCGCGTTCGCCTGCCTCGAACTGGCTGAACACGACCCCTTGGCGGCGCTGCAGCTGACGATGGAATGGGGTCACGACAGCGATTCGTACGCCCAAGTCGCCGGCTCGTTCATCGGCGCCTTGCATGGGCCCGAGCTGTTTCCCGCCGCATGGAGAGCGGCAGTGGTGGACCGGCTGAAGGCCGATCACGGCACCGATCTCCTCGAGGAATGCGCCTTCCTCGATCGCCTGCGCGAACTCGGTCGACAACGATCCTTGGTGAGCGGCCCTTGACCAAAACCACGCCATGAACTGGCCGGACCCGAAGCGCTGGCGGACCCTGTGGTGCGTTTGGCTGAGCCTGTTTGTGGTTTGTCCGGCTCTGACCTCGGAGTTCGACCATCTCCACCGGCGCTGGACGGAGGTGCTGAGCCAGCGCGTCGATGCCGATCTGGTCGACTACTCAGCCTTGAAGGCGCGACCCACGGAGTTGAACGCATACCTGACTACCCTCGCTGAGGTACCCCACGCCGAGTTTACGCGCTGGACCGAGCGGCAGCGCCTGGCGTTCCTCTGCAACGCCTACAATGCCTCGACCATCCAACTCATCGTCGAACACTACCCGGTCAAAAGCATCAAGGACCTCGGCGGCCTGTTCTCAAGTCCATGGGAACGTCCCGTCGTGAAACTCTTTGGCGCGGTGCACACGCTCAATCACCTCGAGCATCAGATGATTCGCGCCGAGTTTCGCGAGCCTCGAATTCACTTCGCCCTCGTGTGTGCCGCGCGCGGCTGCCCTCCTCTCCGAGCTGAGGCCTACGTTGCGGAACGGCTCGAAACACAGCTCGCCGACCAGGCCAGGAAGTTCCTCGCCCAGCCGGAAAAAAATCACATCGACGAAACCGCCGGTATCATCCACCTCTCGCCCATTTTCAAATGGTATGGAGATGATTTTGGCCGCGGCCCGGACGCGGTCTTGCGCGCGCTGACACCTTACTGGCCGAAGCCATCGGCGGCGGCTCTGGCGAAGGGCGGGTTGAAGATCCGCTACACCGACTACGACTGGTCCCTGAATGAACAACGCCGGTGAGCCAGACTCCATGAGCCGGCGCGCGCCGGAGCCCGCGCCCCGAACCGGCAGGGCGAGCCGAGCTTCCGGTTGGCGCTGGTTGGGCCTGGCGTTGACGGCGCTTGCCTTGTTCGTCGCGCTTCGTCAACTGCCCGCCCGAAATCTTCTGGCATCCGCGCTCGACCACGTCCGCCAACTCGGCGCCTGGGGGCCGGTCCTGTTCATCGGGCTTTATATCATCGCCACGGTGTTGTTCGTTCCGGGCTCGGTTCTAACCCTTGGTGCCGGAGCCGCGTTCGGCGTGGTTCATGGATCGATCTATGTTTCCATCGGCTCGACTCTCGGCGCGACGGCCGCTTTTCTCATCGGACGCTACGTCGCGCGGGAAGCCGTCGCCCGGCGGTTGGCGATCTACCCCAGCTTCGCCGCCATCGATCGGGCGGTGGCGACGGGAGGTTGGAAAGTCGTGGGGCTGACCCGGCTTTCCCCTGTCTTTCCGTTCAACCTCCTGAACTACGCCTACGGCCTGACCCGGGTCCCGCTGCGCGATTATGTGGTCGCCTCCTGGATCGGCATGATGCCGGCCACCGTCCTCTATGTGTATCTGGGATCACTGGCCGGCGCCGCCGCCGACACCCGCCCGCGCGGACCGGCCGAATGGGCGCTCTACGCCATTGGGCTCGTGGCCACGGTGGTGGTCATGTTCGTCGTCGCCCGACGGGCGCGAAACGTTTTGAAGACCCGGATCACGCCGTGAGTGCCGGACGAGTGGAGGCGGCTGACACCAAGGCCAGCCGATCAATCGATCGCGCCTATCTAGCCTATCGTGCCTGCCGGACCCGCACGGTGTAACGCTTGGCCTTGTCGTTGCTCGACGTGAAGCTGACCGTTTCCTGCGCGTTTTCCGTAAGAATCAACGTCTGGAACGGCATCTCCTCCGTGACAAATCCCTGCGCGTCCTTGAACTGGCAATCGACCTGAACCTGGATGCGGCGATTCTCGCGGTTGCGCACGTTGGCCTTCACCTGCAGCCGGCCATCCGTCAGAACGGTTTCCTGCAGGCCAGACGTCGTCACGGAGTATTGCGTCATCTTGTCAAGCAGCACGAACTTCTCCTTGTTCTCGGTGTCAAAGCCCGTGGTGCTCTGGGGCGCAAAAGCGCCGGTCTCGGGATGCTTGCAGCCGGCGCCCGCCAGCAAAACAACACCCGTCAACAGGGTCAAAAGAGACAGCTGAATCGATTTCATAAAATTTGGGGAGTGGCCGATTTGTCGCTGACGTAGATCACTTTCTCGCGTCCTTCCGGAACATTCACCGTCACGGTCCGGGTTTTGCCCGCCACCGCGCGGCCTTGGTCGTCCAGAAAATCAACCGTCAAGGTGTGAGCTCCCGGCGGCACCTCGAACGCCACAAAACTCAAATACAACGGCAGGTTGTCCCAGGCCCGAACGTCCGCCTGCGGCGTCGTTGCGCTCGAAAAAATCTTCGCCACCAACCCCGCGCCCAGCACGGCCAGGCCGGCTGTCTGCATGTCGCGATTGCCGCTGGTCGCCAGAACCGCGCCGCTGACAATTCCGACCGTGCCCGCCACGTCAGTCGATTTTTTGAAGACCGCCTTGTTGGCCAGAACATGATCCATGACGCGACCACCGCGGGTTGAAGCCTGAAAATACAGGTCATCGTAAGGCACCGCCTTGCCGACGGCATTTCCGAGCGTCACCTGCGCCGATACCACCGGCGACTTCCCCCCGGCAAATCGCAGCTGCTCGCGGTATTCGCCAGCCGAGAATTTCGTCGGCCCGGGCCCGTAGTCGACGAACACCAGAAGATTGGCCTTCGGACCAAACGTCGGCGGCTTCCACAAGTGCGCGTTGGTCTGCGCCCGGCGAATCGCGTCCGCCGCGTCACCGCCCAGCCGGCTCGTGATGTAGCCGTCGAGATAATCGAACAGGACAAAGTCGCCCGCGTAGGTCTTATCTTCGGTGTCGCTGTCCATCAACTGAGCGCTGCGAAAACACGCGCGCGCGTTATCCGGCTCGCCGTCCATCCAATAAAGAATCCCCCGATAAAACCAGGCCATGGACCGTTCATACGGCTCGCCGATGAACGTCTTTTTCGCCTCTTCATGAAAATATCCGCGCGCCTTGCGGGCGTCGCCGTCCTTGCCGTAGATGCCTTGCAGTCGGGCGAGGGCGTCGTCGAGATACTGCTTGGCGGGCCCGGGCTGGCCCTGTCGCAAGGAAGCCAAGGCCGTGCGGTATTGCCACAGGACCCGATCTTTTTCCGGCCCGTTCTCGATGAAGCTCCGGCCGTCCACCAGTGGATCGCCCGTGAGGTGAGGCTTCGGCTTCTTCGCCGCCCGGGGCGACGAAGCGCAGCCGGTGGCCAGGTTGCCCAACACCACCAAGGCCACCGCCATAGCGGCGTAACGCATGAAGATCATCGCATTCGGGTCACTGTCCGTTCCGAATCACCGCCGAGCTTACCGATAGGCGGCGTCTTCCAAGCCTTGCTTTTTGATCTCGGCCAGATCTTCCCACACGATGGCCGAAGAACGCGCGTCGATCAGCTGGAAGGTATAGAGCACATAATCGCTGATCCCGGCCTTGGCCTTCGTCGTCATGCCTTGCAATTTGCCGGTCAGGAAATAGTCCGCCCCTTTGAACTCCTGCACCGTCGGATCGGAGGACGCCGTAACTTGGCCGGCACGTTTCATCTCGCGCTCCTTTTGCAACGCCGCCATCTGCTCGCGCGCGAGGAACACAACCTTGCCCTGCGCCTTGGAATTGAGCGACGCACGGATGCGGGTCAGAAAAATGTCCTTGTTGATGGGGAACCGGGTTTCGTTGACCACCGGATCGAGCACGATGTTCGGAGCGCTGGCCGCGCGGGCGATGCGGTCGAGCCCCAGGATGCCCCGTGACATCTTGTCCGTGACCGCGACCAAATCCTGCGACTCCACGCCGGTGCCCGTGACGAACCCCCGTTCGTCGGCTTTCATCTCGGTCACGGGAGTGCCCGAGGGGTTTTTGACGCCCGTGGAGGCACAGCCGGTCGCCAGCGCGATCAGCCCAACCACGGTCAGTTTCATCCCAACATATGCCATCGATTTCATATCAAATTCGTCGTGCTCACTCTCGCGGCCACCGGCCGGCAGCTCGTTTGGCTTGAGCGCGGTGGTTCGACGCCATCGAGAGAATTGTATTCGTCGGGCCCGTTGTCCAGTCATGGATCACGGACGGGCCGCAGGAACGCCCTCCGCCGGACGCCCCCGTTGCCCGCGGTATGTCGACACGAAATAGGCCAGAACCAGGGCAACCACCCCAGCCAGGCCACCCCAGAACCAAACCCACCGGACCCCGTCCGGACGTTCACACGTCACAAACCACCAGCCCGCCAGCAGGTAGCCCGCCAGATTACCCAAACCCGTCGTCATCACCGACATCAAGGCCTGCGCCCGGGCCCGCCAAGCGGCATCGACGCGTTCATTGAGATAGATGGGAGCAGTCACGAAAAACAGCGTAAAGGCCAGCCCATGGAGGCTGATGCCCGCGAACAGCCAGCCAGACGTGCCCGCCATGAAGCAAAGGTAACGCAGAAGGGCGAAACCCAGGCCGCAGAGAAAGATCCATTTCAAACGCCAGTTCGTCAGCAACCAGGCCAAACCGAACTGGGCGAGAATCTCGGTCACCTGCCCGAGCGCCATCCACGCCGTCGTGTGCTCGTGGCCCAGCGCCTTCAAATGTGGCGGCGTATACGGGTAAAACGCCGCCATCGGGATCGAGGTCAGGGCCGCCGTCACAAAAACCACACGATGGTCGGCATTGCGCAGGAGGGACAGCGCATCCAGTCCCAACCGCTCCCGCACGGTCAGGTGAAGGCTCGCGCGAGGCGGGCGCACGTTGGGCAAGACAAACGTAAACGCCGAGAGGATCAACCAGACCACCGCGCCGCTATAGCCGGCCATGACCGACGCATCTGCCTGTAAAAAACTGATGAGCAGGCACCCCACCAACCAACCAACGGTCGCCGATACGCGAATCGGTCCAAACTGACGTCGCGCGTCCTTTAATCGAGAAAGGACAATCGTGCTGGAGAGGCTCCAAGTCGGAGCCGTGATGACGGCATGCAGCTGGATCAGCCCCAATACCAACCACTGATTCCAGCCGAGCTTGATCCCCGTCGTGGCCAGCGCCATCGCGGCCGCAGTCAAGGCCGCCAGCCAGCGCAGGACTTGGACTGGTGACCAATGTCGATCGGCCAGGCCACCAAAAAAGAGGGGCGAAACCAGCGCCGCAATTCCGCTCGTGGCAAACGCATACGGCCGGATGGAATGCAGGCCGTAGGCATCCAGGACGTTCGTCAGCGGCACAAACCACATCCCCATCCCCATGGCATGGATGAAGAACAAAGTCAGAAGCTCGCCGTATTCCGCCCACCGGCCGGTTCGTTGCACGGGCGTTATGGAGACATCGCCACCTACAAACTACAAGCCCCGGGAAGCAGAAGAGACGCGTGGATTGCACATGCCTGAGGGTTCGTTCGTGCGCCGCCGATTCCACCCGCTGCAGATCCCGCGTCGGCGGGATCCGCGCTCCCGGGTGGGAGGTTCATGGGAAGCTGGTTGTTCCTTACGAACCTGCCCACGGGCCATGAACCGTGGACGGTATCCAAAGACGATCCAAGCGCCGGAATGGCCACGAAGAGGCACAAAGGGCACAAAAGCAGAGTTTTCGTTTTGTGCCCTTTGTGCCTTTTCACGGCTAATTCCCTTTCGTGGACCGGGAGGTTCATGGGAAGCCGCCCATTCCTTTCGGACCTGCTCACCAGACATGAACCAGCGGACTGCTCGGGCGGACCGCGGGCTTTCAGCCCGCAGCGGCGCGAGCCGGAGACGATGCCTGAAGGTTCATTCGTGCGCCGCCGATTCCACCCGCTGCGGACCGGAGGTCCGCGCTCCCGGTTCCGATCTCGCTCGGGCGAGTTCGGAACCTGCCCTCTCCCCCGCAGGGCGGCGGAGAGGGTGTCCGCGCCGGGCGGCTCGATTATCAGGTTGCCGGATCTCCGCGTCGCGTGCCTTCTGGTCGATCCTCCGGTTCAGGGGAAGCTTTCACCAGTTTCGCACTCGTGCCCGCTGGCCACTGAACCGGGGAATGCTCCACCTCACCGCCTCCGCGGAGAGAGGTTCGTAGGGAGGAATCTTCTTCGCAAACTTCGTCGTGAACTCAATCAGACAGATTTGAATAAGCTCCATCGCCAGCCCAGCCCGCTGAGCTGGGCTGAGAGATCGCGCGCCGTTGGCGCTGGAGCCGACCCAATCCGGCGTCGGAAATCTAAAATGCGGTCAGCTGACCGCGATCAGCGAGACCTTCTCGTTGCGCTCGTTCCGCGCCACGCCGCCCGCCCGAGGATCGAGCGTGGGCGTCCCGTCGATTACGAAAAGATAGTGATGATGCCCATGGCAAAGAGGCAGTTCCACCCGCCACACTCCGTCCAACTGACGTTTCATCGGATGCGCAGTGGGATCCCAGTCGTTGAAATCGCCCATGATGAAGACCGACTGCGCCTCCAGGGCGTGGCACATGAAGGGGATCGGTTTGACCATTTTTCGGGCGGAATAGGCCCCGGGACGCAGCGGATGGTAGTTTCGCAATGCACTCATGACTTCAAGGCAAGACAAGACCAACAAACTCAAGGACACCAAGCATTGGCGCGCACCGTAGCACTGGTGACAACACTCCTCAAGGACCGGGCCCCAACAAAATCGTCACGCCTTCTCCAGCAGGAAATATTTTTGCGACGCCCAAGGCAACCCGGTCGGGACGATGGACAAAACGCGGAACCCGGAGCGGGCCACTTCCTGGCGGAAGGCGTCAATGGATGGCTGTTCGTCATACGCGGGACGGCGTCCGCGCAATCGTTTGAAAAACGTCCGGACTTTGGCCAGGCCCTGGTAGTTGAAAAACGAAACCACGGCATAGCGCGACGTGACGCGATGAAACTCGCGAAGGATGACCGCCCGCTCCGAGGCCAGCACGATGTGATGCAGCAACCGGTTGCTGAAGACGCAGTCCACCGCGCCGTCGGCCAGCGGGATCCGGGTGGCGTCGCCCTGGGCCAGGCCGGGGACCGCTGGCCCTGACTTCGTGGCCCGGCTCTTCTCGCGGGCGAATACCAGCATCTCGTGGGCGACGTCCATTTCGATTACCCGCCGACCGCCATGGCTGAGGGTGGCGATGAAGCGGCCCGCACCGGACGGGATGTCGAGGACGGATCGGCAGTCTGGGATCAGCTCAAACGTTCGGGCCACCGCCTTTTGTTCGCGGCGATCGATGCGCAGACGCGAACCTCGCTCAAAGCGACGCGCGTAACGCTCGGCGCGCTCCATGTTCTGGAAACGCTGACTGTACTTGCCCACGGTCCGGACGGCATTCATGGCGCAGACGTTACCGAAACAACCGCAGGTGACAATGGATTTGCGATGACTCCGATAACTCCCCGCGGTCGACGGATACTCATCGTGCGCGCTCCCCAACAGGGGTAACGAGGCGGTATACCCGCGGCTGCACTCCCGCCACGTTGGTCGGGGTCAGATCCGGGACTGTCACCCAGCGATTGGTCGGCATCGCCGTCACCTGGCCGACCGATCGCCAAGCGGCCTGACTCAACGAATCGCGGGATTCGACGGCATAGGTTCGATTTGAGATCGCCAGAAAGCTTACTGTAACCATCCCATCACCCGACCATCCTGGTCCATCGATCCTCAGAAAACTGGCCGAATCTCGAGGGTCTGTGCCCGCGAGATACTCCTCCCCGTTTGTCAGTCCGTCCCCATCGCGATCCAAGTTGGCATCCGCCGGATTGGCAGGATCCAAATCGTTGGCCAATTCAAATTGATCGGATAAACCGTCGGAGTCGGAGTCCGCCAGGACAAAAATGGAGGCGATGGGACTGGCCAGTCCCAAGGGGACGACGCGATTCTTGACCACGACGCGGTAGCTCATGGTCGTCCCGGCGGCGGCGTCCGCCTGGAAGGTGAACGCATCGAAGCCGGAGTCGGTGACATGGTTGGTTTGGACCACCGTGGCTCGCCGCCATTCAAACGTGAACGGCGGCGGAAACCCAGTGACGGAACAGCTCAGAGTGACCAACTGACCAGCGACGACCGATTGGCTGAGAGGGAGAGCCGACAATCCGGGAGTGATCATCGGATAGAGCCAGGCTGAGGACGATACGATCTGAGCGTGCTGGTCCGAGACCTCGCACGTTAGTTGGCCGAGATGGTTGGTCGTTACGTTAACAACCGTGAACTCGCGATTGGTTGCACCCGGGATATTCGTTCCGTTAAACCGCCACTGGTAGCGCAAGGGTGGATGGGCCGTGACTGCGGTGACTTGGAAGGTCGCGTTGGTTGATGGCGCCGCCCGCCGGTCCGGTTTCACCAACAACGAAACTTCTGCGGGTGCCGACGTCACGACTGGGGGAACCACCACATCCACGCCAATCGGCGTGGTCACGACCGACCCGGCCGAAGTGGCGATGGCGCACGTGTAGAGCCCTTCGTCGCGGAGAGTAACTGGGTCGAACGACAGCACCGCTTGATTTGCCCCGACGATGTTCTCGCCATTCCGCCGCCATTGATAGACTACCGGAGCGTTGGCATCGACCCGGACTCGCAATGCAGCCACCTGGCCGGCTACCAGCAGGGCATCACCCGACTGTTCCAAAATCACCGGCGGCTCCAGGCGGGACGCCCTCGACTGGCCGGGGGTGGGCATGGCTCCGAACCAGTTTGTTGGGTCATTGCCGAAGCGATTTTCGTCAAGGCGCTGAAGGCTCGATCCGGAACCGTTCGGAGCGGATGGCCAGGGGCTAGAGACGTCGAAGTTCACCCCATCCACCACGGCAAAGGGCATTTGACCATCGACTGGCGCGAGCGGGGCCAACAAGCGAACGGAATCACCTTCATCCAGCCTGCCCACCCATGGCCCCACCATCCGGACCTCGGCCGTGAGATGGTACAGGTTCCGAAAGGCATCCAATCTTCCAACGTTGTCGGGATCAAACCCGACGACGATCACGCGTTCACCTGCACCCAGCGTGAAGGACGGCGGGAATTGGAACTGAATTCGGCCTGCAATCAGCCACGTGTTGGTGGGATGAGCCGGGTCATGGAGCGGCGCAGGACGATCCATAAGGTTGACCAATTCCACGAATTCGTCCGCTCGACTCGGACCGTTCGGCAACCGGATGGGGTGATAGTGAATCTCGCTGATGGCCACCGGTCCAATGCCGGGCGAAGGATTGGGCCTTACTTCGGACGGTGTGGGCAATCGCACATAGCGCTCCGTCATTTGACTGTCCAAATATCGCCCAAACGAGGTGGTGGCATCGGCTGGTCCAAAGTCGAACCGATGGAGGTGTCCCGTCAACCTGCCCGAGGCGTCGCCGGAAATCAGATATACTCCGCCGCCGAACCGGCTGAACGCGAAGGGAACCAGGGAGCCCGGCCGACCCGCCCGACTGAATTCGCGCCCCTGGACGGCAACGTACCCAAGCGGCGCGAGGACGGTCCCGGCGGGAAACTGATACTTCCGTGGGCGCCGAGGATCATCCGTCAGATACCAATGGCTGATGTCAAGAGTCGTGCTCGCGGAATTGTAGATCTCGATGAATGCGTCATCGGGCGAGATTGGACTCGGGAAGACTTCATTGACGACGGCGGTGCGAGAGGGTTCCGGAAGTGGGCCGGGGTCAGGTTGGCCGGGTGTTCCCAGCTCGGTTCCGCTGCAGCGCCACGTTTCTGGAAATGCCCAGCTGGCAAAGTCCCCGTCTTCCCGGCGAACCACCAGAGTGAAGCCCGGGCCGGCGGCCATCGGTTGCCATTGAGCGAGAAAATCGAAAGCCAAAACATTTTCGCCAGACTCCTCCAGTTGCACTTGGCCACCATCGGCGCCAAATCCGCCACTATACTGGCCGGCGACGGGAATCTCGGTGCCGTAACGAAGCGCGAATGCGGCCTGGTTTTGGACGACCACGATGCGTTGGCCCGGATCGATCACGTGGAGGTTGCCCTGGCCGAAGTCGAATTGAACGCTGCCGGCCAAACGAACGTGGGATAGATCCATGGAAACCGGACCGAGATTGACGAACTCGATGAACGCAAATTCGCCTGCCGGGTAGCGCTCCGAAGCCGGGCCGAAGCCCGGGGAAAAATTAATCTCTGAGACCCGAAGATAATTTTGGGCAGGAGTTGGGTGGCCGGGGTAAGTGATACTGGTGACCACGCGGCCACTTTTGTCCGAGAGCACGACCGTTTCACCGCGGGCTGAAAGTTGGCGCTGAAAGCCGCCTTCGACCCTCAGCCCCTGGCCGCCGTGAGGGTCAACCGCCCGTGCGCGAAAAGCCCGCTTGTTTCGCGCCACGTAGAGCGCATTGGTGGGAAGTGAACCGGCCGGGATGACAACCCCTTCTTGAAACGTGTAATCGATGCCGCCCGACAACCGCCAGCCGGAGATGTCCACGGCAATGGTGTTCGTGTTGATCAGTTGGATGTACTCCTCGTCTTGATTCCCGGAAGCGGGCTGGAATTCGAGTTCCCCGAACAAAAGTCCAATATCAGGCGGCTGCGCCAGTGGAAACTCCCCTGGTAGATCCATCAGGCGATCAAAAACGAACCGGCGACGATTCGCAAAATAGTTGGTCTTTAAGTCGGCGATCGCTTGGGGAAGGCTCTGGTAGTAGGAACTGTTGGGATTTAAGATCGAACTCGTCCCGCCCCCAAAACTGCCCCATTTGGCGAGGTCCAAGGCAGCATCGGGAGCTAGTCTCCGGCTCAGATCGTCCAAGACATTCTCGTAGCGTAACAATCCCGGGTGAACTTCAGGCCGTTGTTGAAGTTCATCCATCAAGGTTCGAACTCGACGGAGATACATTTGCCTAGCGCCTCCGTCACCCTGCCCCAACGGAGAGTTGAGCAGCGCTTGAAAAAACGCGTTGGCGTCCCAACCGCCCCAAACCCGGTTGCTGGCGGAGAGGGTCGAGTCCCAAGTTCCGTAGGTTGGGCTCCAGCTTCGCCCGAAGGTTAGGTCGACGTCCCACGGAAAAGTCTGCCACTCACCGGTGCCTTCGCTGTCCCGGTACAAATAGTAGTTGTCGGTGCAGCACGCGAGGTCACTCGTGACCGCTCGCGCCGCCAACGCGTTCAGCATTTGGGCGATGTCGACGTGATCATGCAGGTACTTGACCCGATCGGGTCCTGGGGCCTGGGCCACCACGCCGTTAAACAATTCAACCAGGTCCGCGTTGCCCTCCTCGCGGCGGGTTTTCTTCTCGGCCCGGGTCGACGATAGCCCCGGCAAGATCGTCGCATGTTCCAACGAGCTGAATGGGTTGTGCAGTCGATACAATGCGCCCCGGCGACTGCGGCCGTTGCGCTCCAGGTAGTTTTCATCGGCTCCTTCCATCAGATGCCAGATCCCGAAGAAACCTCCGTTCGTTTGCACGCGGACGGGGACGGTCCAATGATAGGGCACGCCGGCGGGTTTGAAGGTGTGTTCGTAGGCCAAGACGCTTCGAAGGTGTGCCTTGTCCGTCGAAGTTGAAATCAGATAGACCTCGTCAATTCGCGGCGCTTCGTCTGACCAACGAAACGGCTGGTCTCGATTGAAATCCACGTTGTAGCTCTTCTTCGAAAACACCGCGCTGTTCCCTCCATGACGATCCAAACGAATGTTGTCATAGAACTCGCCCAAATACTCGATCGCGCATGCGACACGAACCGGTGTTGTCGCCAGAGCCAGGTCCGAAGGTTGAATGAAGAGGTTGACGACCGGCAGCGGAGTGATGACCTGCGGATCGGCTACGACGACGCCGAGAAACTCCGGAGATGCCGTGGGATCACGTGCTTCAGGAAGCCGTGACTCTTGCCCACCAGCGTCAATGGCTCGGACAAACCACCGAATCATCTCCCCAGGTCCCGCCGACCCGCCCGGAATGACTGCGCCATAGATGCCGTCGTCAGCCGCGCCGTCCCCTTGAGTGCCGTCGTCTAACATCGGCAAGCTGTTCGTGGGTCCAAACATGATGCGGTAAAACAGCGTCACCGTTTGAATTGGATGCCCGTCCGATCGAATTCTTGTCCGAACTGCAACCGATTCGCCGGCTCCGGGTCGGAGAGGCGAATGACCGAGATTGCTGAGGGTCGGGCCAAAACTGATAAATGAACCGTTGGTCGTGCCCGGGCTGGGCGCTAAATAACCGCCCGCTAAACTCTCAACCTGTTGACCGGCCATGGCGATTCCATAGGAAAGGCCAGTCAATTGGTTCGGATATCGAGCGCCGAACCTGTGATTGACCGTTCCGTCCGGCCTGACCAAAGCCAGATACTCGCCCGCAGCGTTGAGCTTGAAGTTCGTGTGGAGTTGGTTGGTGGGATTCGATCGGTTCTTGCCTGAGGCGAACACCAGCAGAAATTGACCGGGACGGAGTTCGACCGAAGGAAACCTCCATTTCGCAAGCTCGCCGGAATCATCCGTGAGGAACCAACCCTCCAGGCCAACGGCGGCGTCCCCTGAATTGAATAGTTCAATCCAATCAGAGCTGTCTCCGTCTTGATCCCGAATCGCTCCTGAGTTGATGGCTGCAAACTCCGAGATGAGAACCGTCTGTGCAGGCGCCGCCTGGCAGAAAATGGCCAGCAACATCGCCAATGGAAGCCAGGGACGAAAGAACGAGCCCAGCCGGCTGATTACGTTTTCTCGTCCCGCCCACAGTCGGGTTTGAACTTTTGCTTGGATATAGAATTCGCGGCACATCGGGTCCTCCTTGCAATCTCAAGAACAGGATAAACGGGCTGGAAAAGGCGAAAGGACGCTTTTCTCCAACGATTATGTATTACGCGGGAAGAGTAGTCGAAGGTTACGACGAAGGCCAGAACTCACTTTACTTTCCTTGCTTACCGCGAAGCGATGAGCCCGAACGAGGTTTCACCGCTGCAGAATCTGCGGCGGCCCCTTGAACCGGCGTCGTTCGAGTCCGAACCACACCACCACCAGCAAAACGACCACGCCTCCCACGATTTTTACCGCCTGCTCGTTGGGCGGTTGCATGCCGATGACGATCAGAAACAAACACCCCAGGGCCGACACGACCGCGAGCGGCCGGTAAAGCCGTCCGATTTGCCATGGCCCCATCTCCGTCCAGCGTCGACCGTGGGCAAGAAAGCCCGCCGCCACCGGCAACACGTACGAGATATAAAGAAAGATCACGCACACGGCGGCGATGGTGGTGTAAGGCACAAAGATGGTAAACAAGGCCGCCGCGATCGCGGCAAACCACACCGCGACAGACGGGGATTTGGTGCGCGGATTGACCTGACGCAGCGCGCCCGAGAAAGGCAGACCGCCGTCCCGGGCGAAGGCGTAAGTCATGCGCGACGCCGACGTCAATGCGGCGAGTCCGCACAGGTATTGAGCGACGACGATCAGGCCTAACAAACCCCAGGAGAGCACAGGCGGCAGCACGGCCTTCATCGTCCACGGAACCACGTTCGCCCCTTGTTTTGCCCCGTCCGACACGGACGGCATGGCCAACAGGATGGCGCTGATCATCACCCAGCCGAACAATCCGGAGACCCAGACCGATCGCACGATGCCTTTCGGCACATTGAGCGCCGCGCTCATGGTTTCTTCCGCGGTGTGGGCCGAGGCGTCGAAGCCGGTGATGGTGTAGGCCGGAAGCAGAAATCCGAGCGCGAACAACCACGGAAGACTTTCCTGCTTGGGAAAGATGGCCCCGCCTTCGGGCAATCCGCTGAAGTTGGTGAAGGTCCAGAGGCGCGACCAATCGATGTGCCGGGCGGCGATCCACAGCGCTATCGTGAGCACCGTAGCCACGACAAGAATCAGCCAACCGCTCAGATCCGTCAGGCGGGTGGTCAACCGGATTCCGTAATGATTCAACAAACCCTGCGCCAGGGTCATGGCCACGATGACCGTCGTCCGGATCCAGGGCGTGGCCGCATCCGGCCCGACATCGAATGCCGCCGTCATGAAGTCATAGGTGCCGGCGTTGATCGCCGCGAGCACGGTGATGAGCCCGGCCAGGTTGAACCAGGCGGTGACCCAGCCGCAGGCGCGTCCGCCGAGAATGCTGCCCCAGTGGTAGAGCCCGCCAGCCGTGGGAAAGGCGCTCGCGACCTGTGCCATGGTGGCGGCGACGCAAAGGGAAAAGAGACAGACCAACGGCCAGCCCAGGCCGATGCTCGCGCCGCCCGCGCTGCACAGCCCGACATGGAACGACGTGATGCCGCCGGCGAGAATGCAAATAATGGAAAGCGAGATGGCGAAGTTCGAGAACCCGGTCATGCGGCGGGCGAGTTCCTGTTCGTAGCCCAGGTGTTTGAGCAGCTTTTCGTCTTCGTTCGAGGGGTTCATGCCAGCATCTTGGTCACCACATTGCCCGCCACGTCGGTCAGTCGGAAATCGCGGCCTTGAAAACGGTAGGTCAGGCGTTCGTGATCGAAGCCAAACAGGTGGAGGAGGGTGGCGTGCAGATCGTTCACATGCACCGGATCGCGCGTCACGCTCCACCCGATCTCGTCAGTCTCGCCCAGCGTCGTCCCGGCGCGCACGCCCCCGCCGGCCATCCAGATCGTGAATCCGAACGGATGATGATCACGGCCGGTGACCTGTTTGTAGCCGGCGCGATTCTCGCCCAGCGGCGTCCGGCCAAACTCGCTCAGCCACAGCACGAGCGTTGAGTCGAGCAGACCGCGCTGCTTGAGATCGCGGAGCAGCGCCGCGATCGGCTGGTCGGCCATGCCGGCGTTGAAGGTCAGCTCCTGGTCGAGGTTGCTGTGGTGATCCCACGACGCATGGAAGAGGTTCACAAACCGCACGCCGCGTTCGATCATTCGCCGGGCCAGGAGACAGCTGCGCGCGAAGTTACGATACTGCCCAGGCCCGCCCGCGCGATCGGCTTTGATGGGCGGGTCCTCCCGATCCACGCCGTAGGCGGCCCGAGTTCCCGCCGTCTCACCGGCGAGGTCCATCAACTCGGGTGCGCTCGACTGCATCCGAAACGCGAGTTCGTAGCTGGCCAGCCGGCTGGCGATTTCCGGATCGCCCACCGCTTTCCGATGCAGTTGGTTCAGGTCGCGCAACGTGTCGAGACCGAGATGCTGCATCTCGCGGGTGATCCCCGGTGGATTCGCCAAGTCCAACACGGGATCGCCCTGCGATCGAAAAAGCACGCCCGCGTAGCTGGACGGCAGAAAGCCGCTCGTCCAGTTCTGGGCCCCGGCGCTCGTTCCGCGGCCAGCGGCCAAAACCACATAGCCGGGCAGATTGTCGCTGACACTGCCCAGCCCGTAGGTCAGCCACGAACCCATGCTGGGGCGCCCTGGCTGGGCCGAGCCGCAGTTCATCATCAACTGGCCAGGATGATGATTGAACTGATCCGTGTGCATCGATCGAACCATGCACAAATCGTCGGCGCAGCCCGCCAGATGCGGAAGGAGTTCGCTGAACTCCATTCCGCTCCGGCCATGGCGCGCGAAGCGTCGATGCGATCCCATCACCACCGCCGATTCTTTCTGGATGAAGGCAAACCGCACGTTTCGGGTCAGGGATTCGGGAAGCTTTTGGCCGTCGAGTTCGAGCAGCTTGGGCTTTGGATCAAAGAGATCGATCTGCGACGGCGCGCCCTCCATGTAAATGCAGATGCAGGCCTTTGCCCTGGGCGCAAAGTGCGGCGCCCGCCAGGCCATCGGACCGGGGCCAGCCTGGGCCGACGTCAGAAGACCATCCCGACCTAACAACGACGCCAGCGCCAGCGTGCCCAACCCGCTCGCCGACGTGGCCAGAAAATCACGTCGGGTAATCTCCACGGCGCGGGCGATGGCGTGAGGATCGGGCGCGTGATGTTTCATTCGCGCGTGATGGTTTCTTCCAGGTTTAACAGAACCCTCGCGACGGCCACGGCGGTCGCCCTGGTTGCAAGCGGGGCCTCAGCGCTGGTGACTTCAGAGCCGTGTTGCCCGGCGTTACCCTCCGCGGCGACTTCACCGCAGGCCTCCGCCGCGGCGCGCGGTTCTCGAGCAAAGATCGCGTACTGCGCGCGCCAGAACTCACGAAGCCGTCGCCGCTCGGCCCGGCTTGGCAGCCGTCCAGTCACGCTTTCGAAGGCGGATGCGATTCCGCCGTCGACGGCCGGAGATTCCGCCGAAGTCCCCGTCAGCATCCGCTGGCCCAGCGCGCGGGCGCAATCGACGAACAGTTCGTTGTTCAACAACGTGAGCGCTTGGAGAGGTGAATTGGAACGTTCGCGTCGGGTGCAGGTGACGGTGGATTCAGGCGCATCGAACGACGTGAGCATCGGGTAGGGAACGGTGCGCTGGAAGTGAATGTAGAGCCCGCGTCGATACCTCTCTTCACCGGTGGCGGCGTCCCATTTGAGACCGTTCGCATAGCTCAGGTTGGCGAGATCCCGCGGCAACGCGGGCTTGAAGCTGGCCCCCCCGATCCGCGCGTTCAGCAGTCCGCTGGCGCAGAGGGCCACGTCACGAACAATCTCGGCCTCCAATCGAAAGCGGCCCTGGCGCGCCAGCCAGAGGTTGAGCGGATCGCGTTGCGCGAGGTCCGCCCGCCAGACGCTCGACTGGCGGTAAGTCGCGCTGGTCACTATTCGCCGGATCAACTGCTTCCGGCTCCAGCCCAGCCGTTGGAATTCCAGCGCGAGCCAGTCCAGCAACTCCGGATGACTCGGCCGCTCTCCGCGCAAACCAAAATCGTTCTCCGTCGACACCAGCCCGCGGCCAAACAGATGGCGCCAGACGTGATTGACCGTGACGCGAGCGGTCAACGGATTCTCCGGTGCCACCAGCCAACGGGCCAGATCGAGGCGGTCCGGCTCCGGTCCGCGTGACTTCAATGGCGGCAGAATCGCGGGTACCCCTGGCGCGACCGCCTCGCCCTTGCGCAGGAAATCCCCGCGGACGTGAACATGCGTGGGCCGTTCCTCCGCGGACAGCACCATCGCGGTGATTCCTTTGAGCTTCGGCTCCGCCTTACGGTGTTGTTCCAGCTCCTGTCGGGCCCGGACCAGATCGTTGGTCACGGGCGGAGCGTCGGCGTTAGTTGGAGTCAACTTCTCCCAGATCGCCACACGCCCTTCGAGTTCGGTCAATCGCGTTTGCCACTGCGAACGGGCGGTGGCGTAGGCCTCCTTTTCAGCGGGCGTCGGACGAGGCAAATCCGCATCCGAGGCGCGATTGAAGAAGGCGTAGAGCTGATAGAACTCCCGCTGACGAATGGGGTCGTATTTGTGATCGTGACACTCCGCGCAGCCCAGCGTCAGGCCCAGCCAGACGGCTCCCGTCGTGTGCGTGCGGTCGACCGTGGCCTTGCACCGGTATTCCTCCTGGTCGACGCCGCCTTCCTTGTTGATCAACGTTTGCCGATGAAACCCCGTGGCAATCCGTTGTCCCTCCGTGGCGTTGGGCAACAGATCCCCGGCCAGCTGTTCGACCGTAAACTGATCGAAGGGAACATCTCGATTGACGGCATCGATCACCCAGTCGCGATAAAGATACGCGTACGGGCGCACCGTGTCCTTCTCGTAACCGTCGCTGTCCGCATAGCGCGCCAGGTCGAGCCAGTGCCGTCCCCAGCGTTCGCCAAAGTGGGGCGAAGCCAACAAACGATCCACCAGCCGGTGATAGGCGTCGGGCCGTTCATCGCCGACAAACTCGCGAACGGCGGCGGCGCTGGGCGGCAGCCCGACCAAATCGAGCGACAGCCGACGAATCAACGTTGCTCGATCTGCTTGCGGGGACGCCTTCAAGCCGGCCTTGACTAATCCAGCCCGCACGAAGGCATCGATGGGGTGATCAGAACTGTGACCTGGAAGGAGGACTTCGGCCGGACGAATGAAGGCCCAGTGCGGCGAACTCGAGAGGTTCGTCGAGCCCGAGGCCGCTTGGAGCGTCGCCAGCCCAAGCATCACCACCACTACGGCGCCGAGGGAAGCTTTCACGAGTTTCGCACTCGTGCCAACTGGCCTATGAACCGCGCACATGAGGTAGGGCGGGCGCTCCGCCGCCCGCCGCTGAAGCGGTGTTACCAAAAGTTTTCCCTGACCCGCTCGGTCGATGGCGAAGTTG
This sequence comes from Limisphaerales bacterium, assembly GCA_044230345.1. GTDB lineage: Bacteria > Verrucomicrobiota > Verrucomicrobiia > Limisphaerales > JADJPG01 > JBGARF01. The sequence goes on along the minus strand of JBGARF010000020.1, from coordinate 61,194 downwards.
TCCGCACGTGCGGCGCGCTGCGGAGAGCGCGCCCTACCTGACGGTTCATGGGAAGCCGCCCGTTCCTTTTTGACCTGCCCACGGGCCATGAACCAGCGGACCGCTTGCACGGACCGCGGGCCCCGCACTGCGGGGCCCGCAGCGGCGCGAGCCGGAGACGACGCCTGATAGATCGTTCGTGCGCCGCCGATTCCACACGCTGCGGGCCACAGGCCCGCGCTCCGGGGGAGAGGTTCATGGGAAGCTGCTTGTTCCTTACGAACCTGCCCACGGGCCATGAACCGTGGACGGTATCCAAATACGATCCAAGCGCCGGAATGGCCACGAAGAGGCACAAAGGGCACAAAAGCAGAGTTTTCGTTTTGTGCCCTTTGTGCCTTTTCGCGGCTAATTCCCTCTCGTGGACCGGGAGGTTCATGGGAAGCTCTAACCCGCATTGTTGCACGCGAATTGGGGCCAGGAACCTGGGACGGCTCCACCTCATCCGTCCCGCTTCGCGGGATCCCTTCTCCCTCCCGCGTTGCGGGACGGAGAGGGTAACGCGGTGGGCGGCTTAAGCGGTGGGCGGCCATTCCGTGTCAGTGTTTTTCGTCGTTAACACCCGTGCACGCCATCCGCGCCCGCGATCGACTCACGATCGCGTTCCGTTTGGCGTCAGCCGAGGAAGGAACAGATGTATTCGCAGATGCCCGACTTGACCTCAATGTCGAACCCGGACTTGGCGGGCACATCGAACGCCTGGCCGGCGTTGTAGTTGGTCAGGGCGGACTGGCCATCGAGCTTGACCGTGCAGGCGCCAGCCACGATTTCCATTCGTTCGGCCTTGTCGGTGCCGAAATGGAATTTGCCGGGATAAATCAAGCCGAGCGTCTTCTTGCTGCCGTCGGCAAAGAGAATGGAGTGACTGACCACCTTGCCGTCGAAATAGATGTTGGCTTTGGCGACGGCGGTGACGTTTTTGAACTCGGTCGGGATTGGCATGGCTACGGATTCGGATTTCTGACGTTCAATCGGGATTGGACTACCTCACTAACTCATTGACTCGCTCACTCGTTGACTGTCCTAGGGCGTGATGGCGAGGCGCTCCTCGTTGACCTCGCGCTTCATCAGCACGCCCTGCTCTTTGTAGGGGCGGAGCATGAAATGGGTTGCGGTGGAGAGCACGCCCTGGATGGTGGCGAGCTTTTCGGAGACGAACGTGGCCACGGTGCGCAGGTTGGTGCCCTCGACAATGACGAGCAAGTCGTAGCCGCCGGACATGAGGTAGCAGGAGCGCACTTCGCTGTACTTGGCGATGCGTTCCGCGAGGCGATCGAAACCGCCGCCGCGTTCGGGGGTGATCTTCACCTCGATGACCGCGCGCACGATGTCCAGTCCGAGCTTCTCTTCATTGAGAATGGCGCGGTATCCAAGGATGACCTGATCGGCCTCGTAGGCCTTCACCCGGGCGGCAACCTGAGCCTCGGGTTCATTCAACATCGCGCCCAGTTCGGCTGGTTTCAGGGCTGCGTTGTCGTGCAACAGCTTCAATAACGGATCCATGGCCGCGGAGTATGGGGGAAACCGCCGCGCGCACGCAACTCACCGTTTCAGGCCCCGCCACCCGCAACCACACGGACCAAAATCGAAACCGCAGATGCACAGATGAACGCGGATATTCCGAATTCCTTCAAAGGCTCGTTTACGCCTTCGGCGTGTCGGTGTCGACGTGCCTTAGATTGCCGATGCGTGCTCCGTTCCGATTGTTCCGGTTCGCCGGCTAGAGTTCGTCCTCGCGCTCCGCATAAAACAACCGGTGCGCCCGCTCGTAGTCCGCGTTCGGGACATAGACTCGAGCCTCGCGGTTCAGATCGTCGCTGTCCGGCACGTCGGGATCGACAAATTCCTGCGTCGCGACGATGCCGTGCTTCTCCAGCATCATCACCAGCATCTCGGTGTTGATCAACGGGCCGGTGTAAAACAATCGATGTAATTCGTGGGTGTCCACTGCGGGCTGCATGAGAGCAGTTCTTGCTGGCCTAACGCAACTGTGGTTGTGGTCACCGCATCGGCGGATTCTTTTCCCAGCCTCGACGCCAAGGCGCCAGAACAGGACGGGCGGATCGAACGACGCCACCGATGGCCCGAAACTGGCCCGGTGGGCTGAGGGACAGTCCTCTGCGACTCAAACTCAAGATTCCAAACTTGTCTGCGAGTCATTTCTCAGTAACCTGTGCCAATCGTGAGGCCGTGAAAACATAGGAAGGCAGACCACAGCACCAACTCAAATAAAGGGGACTATGCACCTGAATCGTTTTGCCCGAATCATCATATTTGTTCTCGTGTTCGCTGCCGCACCAGGAGTGTTCTCAACCGCCAGTGCGCAAGCCGTTACGACACTGATCGACTTCGACACGGTCTGGCGATACGACCAGTCCGGAACGGACTTGGGCACGGCGTGGCGCGAGGCGCAATTTGACGACAGCGGGTGGACTTTCGGCCCGGGGCTGTTTCAAGGGGGCGAAGACACCGCGTATCCCGTCGCTTTTGGGACGGTCATTGATCCTCCCGGCGGAAAGGTTACCCACTACTTCCGGACCACGTTTGTCGGCCCGTCCCTGGCCACCGGACTGCAGATCTTTGCCACCAACTTTGTCGACGATGGTTGTGTGTTTTGGTTGAACGGAGTCGAGGCGGGGCGTCTCCGCATGCCGGCCGGAGAGCCGTTGTTCTCAACGATCGCCTCCGGCGTCCCGTTCAACGAAGGCCAGGTGGATTTGATCACGCTCGACCCATCGCTGGTCCGTCCGCATCAATTGAACACGCTCGCAGTTGAGGTTCATCAGGCGTCCCTGTCCAGCTCTGACGTGGTCTGGGGTACTAAACTGGTGGCGGTCGTGCCTCTGGCTCTCACCTTGACTCGGCAGCCGCAAAGCCAGGTGGCGGTCGCGGGCGAAAGCGTGACCTTTTCGACCGAGGTCGCGGGAAGCCCCGCCTTTTACCAATGGCAAAAGGACGAGGTAAATATCCTCAACGCCACCAATTCGACCTTCACGATACCGTCGGTCGTTTTGGCGGCGGCTGGAGTGTTCCGAGTGATCGTGACCAATGCCGTCAACCGCGTGGTCAGCAGCAACGCGGTGTTGACGGTACTCCCCGATACCAGAGGGCCGGTCATGGTGTCAGCGATCCTGCTGAATGACCCTGCGGGCCGCCGCGTCGTCGAAGTTACGTTCGACGAATTGCTCGCCTCTTCATCCGTCAAACGTGACAACCTCCGGCTCATTCGTTCCGGAACCTTCGGTGTTGATGCAGTCGTCGTCACCATCACCAACCTTCTCTTTGGCGGACGGGTGGTTCGCTTGCAGGTTGGCAACCTCAGCTTGGATGAGGCCGCTGATTACTACGTGCTGGCCAACAACGTGACCGACAGCCGCGGCAACGTGATCGCGCCGATGTCGGTATTTCCGGTCACCATTCAGGGTCGCGTGGGCCTTGTGCCAACCAACGGCCCCGCGGGGTCGCTGCGACTTATGCCGACCCTTTTGCCGGGCAATCCGCCGCGGCTCCAACTTTCCTGGCCGAGCAACGCCAACGACGTCTACTACGGCTATGTCCTCAAGGAAACGAAGGGCCTTTCGAACGCCCATCCTGTCCACGTCTTTTCCGTGGTGTCCAATCAGGCGAATGGGGTGATCATTCGGGCAACCGATGCCGCTCGTTTTTATCAACTCGAACGCGGTCCGAACTCAGGGCGATAGAAGGGATCGTTCAGCTCTGCTTGTCCGGCCACCGCTCAGCAGTCTGTGCTCGTCGAATCACAAGAAATGCCGCAATAAAATCCCTGCCTTCGACGGCCGGATTCGCTAGCGTCCCGGGCAAATCATGAACTTGTCGCGCTGCTCGTGCGCCGTGGTCCGCGCTACCCGGATCATCGTGGTGTCCGCGTTTTCAGGAATCGCCGCGGCCAATTCGCTTCCGGCTGCCGCGGCCGAAGGCGTTCCGGCGCCGATCTCCTTCAACCGGGACATCCGCCCCATCCTGTCGGACAACTGTTATGCCTGTCACGGTCCCGACAAGAACACCCGCAAAGCCAAGCTGCGTTTGGATCAGGCGGCGGACGCTCTGGCCGAACACGCGCACGGCCGGCCCATCGTGCCCGGCGATCCCGACCACAGCAGTGTCATCACGCGTCTGCTGTCGACCGATCCGGATGAGGTCATGCCGCCGCCGAAGACAGGCAAGAAACTTTCGGCCGCGCAGGTTGAGATGCTTCGCCAATGGATTGCCCAAGGCGCCCGCTATGAGGGGCATTGGGCTTATACCCCGCCCCCGCCCGCCGGTGCCGAGCATCCCGGATGCGGCGCACCCCATTGATGCGTTCATTCTGACCCGACTGCGCCATGAAGGCATCGAGCCGTCGCCGTTGGCCGACAAGCGCACCCTCATTCGGCGCTTGTCGCTGGACCTGACCGGGCTTCCGCCGGAGCCCAAGGATGTGGCGGCCTTCGTCCGCAGCCGTGATCCGCAGGACTATGCGCGTTTGGTGGAGAAGTATCTGGCGTCGGATGCGCATGCGGAGCGGATGACGATGCAATGGCTGGACTGGGTGCGGTATGCGGACACGATCGGCTTTCATGGCGACTGCGACTTTAGCGTGTGGCCCTACCGCGATTACGTGTTGCGCGCGTTCCGATCCAATCTTCCCTTCGACCGGTTCACGCGGGAACAGCTGGCCGGAGACCTGTTGCCCAACGCCACGGCCGAGCAAAAGGTGGCGAGCGCCTACAACCGGCTGTTGCGGATCAGCACCGAGGGCGGAGCGCAGGACAAGGAATACCTGGCCAAGTATGCCGCCGACCGGGTTCGCACCACGGCCGGCGTCTGGCTCGGCGCCACGATGGGTTGCGCCGAGTGTCACGACCACAAGTTCGATCCCTATTCGACCCGGGATTTTTATTCCTTCGCCGCCTTCTTCGCCGACTTGAAGGAGCGTGGCTTCTACGCGGACGGCTTCGATAAGAACGATTGGGGTCCAAAACTCACGCTGCCCACGTCAGAGCAACAGCGACGCCTCGACGCGCTGGATCAGGAACGAAAGGCGCTGCGCGCACGGATCGATTCCGCCACCAACGCCGCCATCGCGTCGAGCCGTCAGCAGTGGGAAACGCAAGTGCTGGCCCTCGACAAGGCCAAGCAACTGGAATGGCGGACGCAATCCCCACGACGGGCGGAGTCAAAGGCAGGGGCAACGCTGACGATCGGTGAAGACAAAGCCATCACCGCCGGCGGACTAAACCCGGACACCGACACCTACGTGGTTTCGTTCCGGCCGGGTGTCGGTCGGTGGGAATCGTTGCGAATGGAAACGTTGACGGACGAAATCTTTCCGGGCAACCGCATCGCCCGCGCCGGCACGAGCTACGTCATTACCGGATTCCGCGTGACCGCAGCCGAGACTGAAGGCGGCCGGCCGCGGCGCATCAAGCTGGCCCATGTGGTGGCGGACACCGATGGCGAGGGGTTTCCGGCGATCGGCATGTTGGACGATGACGAGCGCACCGGTTGGGCGATCACGTCGGGACATTCCCGTGGACATCAGGCGGCGTTTCATTTGAGCGAGCCCCTCGTAACCACCAGCAACAGCGTGGTGACGGTGCAAATCGAGCAGCACTCGAAACAGCGGCGAGCCACGATCGGCCGGTTCAAGCTGGCGTTGCATGCGCTGCCCTCGGCATCCATCGAGGCGAAGGGCCTGCCGGATGCGGTGCTCAAGGCCATCCAGGTCGATGCGGCGAAGCGCGATGACGAGCAACGCAAAAGAATTGCCGAACATCACCGTCGGGTCGCGCCGGGTCTGGCCAAATGGCGGCGGGAACTCGCGCGGGTCGAGGCCGAACGCAATCGCGTTTTGGCGCGCGTGCCGTCGTCGCTTGTCAGCGAAGCGGTGGCCAAGCCCCGGCTGATGCGTGTGTTGCCGCGGGGCAATTGGATGGACGACTCAGGCGCCGAAGTGACCCCGGCGGTGCCGGCCTTTCTGCGAGCCGGCCAGGGTGAAGAGCGTCGCCTGTCTCGCCTCGATCTGGCCGACTGGATCACCGCCCGGGATAATCCGCTGACAGCACGTGTCTTCGTGAACCGACTGTGGAAACAACTGTTCGGGGCCGGGCTCACGCGAACGCCGGAAGATTTGGGCGCGCAAGGAGACTGGCCGGTGCAGGCCGAGTTGCTCGACTGGCTGGCGTGCGAGTTCATGAGCCCGACCGTGACGGCTTCCAAGGTGGCGGGCGCGGTTCAGCCGCATGCTTGGGATGTTCGCCATGTGCTCCGGCTCATCGTGACGTCCCGGGCGTATCAGCGAAGCTCTCTGCTCCGTCCGGAGCTTGAAGCGCGCGATCCCGACAACCGGTTGCTGGCGAGGCAAGGGTCGTTTCGTCTCGATGCGGAGCTGGTGCGGGACAACGCCCTGGCCATCTCCGGCCTGCTGGCCGGAAAGTTTGGTGGACCGAGCGTGAAACCCTACCAGCCGGAGGGCTACTATCTGCCGCTGAATTTTCCGAAGCGGGAGTATCAGGAAGGATACGGCGAGGATCTTTATCGCCGCGGGCTCTACACCCATTGGCAGCGGACCTTTTTGCACCCGAGCTTGATGGCATTCGATGCACCGAGCCGGGAGGAATGCACGGTGAACCGGCCCAATTCCAACACGCCGCTGCAGGCGCTGGTGCTGTTGAACGATCCGATTTACGTCGAGGCGGCGCGGGCCCTGGCTGGACGTATCCTGCGGGACGGCGGACGTTCGACGGCCGGGCGCCTTGATTGGGCCTTTGAAAGGGCCTTGAGTCGTCCAATCCGGGAGACCGAGCGAGCGTTGCTCACCGATTTGCTGCAACGCGAGCTGGCGCGCTTCCAGACCGAACCGGCGTCGGCCCGGGCCCTGGTTGCAATCGGCGAGGCCACGAAGCCGCGCGGGCTGGATGTGGTCGAGCTGGCGGCTTGGACGTCGGTGACCCGCGCAATTCTGAACCTGCACGAAACCATCACCCGCAATTGACCATGAACCCGCACGATTCACTCCTGACCAGCCGTCGGTCCTTCTTCACGCGGGCCTGCTACGGGCTCGGCGCGGCGGCATTGGGAACCCTGTTGCGACCCGGGCTGCTGGGTGCCGGGCTTGGAGCCACCCCAACCGCCGGCCGAGGCGTGCTCGGCGCGACGCATCATCCGGCGCGTTGCAAGCGCGTGATCTTCCTGTACCAGGCGGGCGGGCCGTCGCACCTGGAGACCTTCGACTCGAAGCCGAAACTGAAGGAGATGCACGGCAAGCCGATGCCGGAGTCGTTGACCAAGGGCCAGCAGATCGCGCAATTGCAGGGGAAGGAGCTGAAATGTTTCGGGCCTCAATATGACTTCAAACGGTTTGGGCGTTCGGGTCAGGAGATGAGCGAGCTGTTTCCGCGCCTGGGCGAGGTGGCAGATGACCTGTGCATCGTTCGCTCGATGTTCACCGAACAGATCAACCATGACCCGGCGCACACGTTCATGAACACGGGGGCAATCGTGGCGGGCCGGCCCAGCATGGGCTCATGGCTCCTCTACGGGCTCGGCGCGGAGACCACGGATTTGCCCGGATATGTTGTGCTGTTTTCGGCGGGCAAAGGCGGCCAGATGCAACCCATCGCCGCGCGGCAATGGCACAGCGGCTTTCTGCCCAGCAAGTATCAAGGCGTCAAATTCGAGTCGAAGGGCTCGCCGGTGCTTTACCTGCGAAATCCTCCGGGAGTCACTCCAGACGCCCAGCGGGAGCTGGTCGAAGCGGTGGGCCGACTCAATCGCGTGGAACACGAAGCTCGCCGCGACGCTGAAATCCTGACCCGAATTGATCAATACGAGATGGCCTTTCGCATGCAGGCAAGCGTGCCGCAATTGACCGACATCTCGGACGAGCCGCGTCACGTGCTCGATCTCTATGGAGCTTCACCGGGCGATGGCTCCTTTGCTTCCAATTGTCTGCTCGCACGGCGCCTGGCCGAGCGCGGCGTGCGATTCATCCAGCTTTACCACCGGGACTGGGATCACCACGGCAACATCAAAGCCGACATTAAACTCAAGGCAGCCGAAGTCGATCGAGCCAGCTCCGCCTTGCTGCGAGACCTCAAGCAGCGGGGAATGCTGGACGAAACACTCGTCGTTTTTGGCGGGGAATTTGGCCGGACCCCGATGTCCCAAAGCGGCGACGGCCGGGACCATCATATCAAAGGCTTTTCACTCTGGATGGCAGGCGGCGGGATTAAGGGCGGGGTGACGTATGGGTCGACGGACGAGTTCGGCTATGCGGCCGTGGAGAACCCGGTCAGCGTGCATGATTTTCACGCGACCATGCTCCACCTGTTCGGCATCGAGCACACGCGCCTAACGGTGAAGTTCCAGGGGCTGGACGCCCGGCTGACGGGAGTCGAAGGCGAGGTGCTGCGCTCGCTACTGGCGTGACGCCGGGCCTCAGCAAAACAGCCTTTTTGTCAGGCATCACTTCACCTTTCGGTCACCGATTTTCTGATTTTCCGTCGAATGTCGAATGAGACCACCACATCGTGTCTCAAGCAGAACGAAATCCCTTCGGTTGGATAAAAAAGATTCTCCACACCATTGCCGGTCCCGCTCTTGTCGGAGGCAATCCTGTTTCAGGGTAGGCCCGCAATTTTAGATCGCCCACCGCCCTTTGGATTTCACGGAGGGACATGCTCACTTCAGCCACCCTGGGGATGCCTTGACCGGGAACAACTGTCACTGGGCCTGCGCTTGGGCCGTCGTCACAGCCGGTCAGCAGAAGCGCCACTGCCACTGTAGCTATTCGCCGTATCATCTCCTCTCATGCGTAACGCCGTAGCGCCGCAATGCAGGCCCGCCGGCGCCCGAGACCCCCGATTCGAAACCCAGGCACGACCGCGCTGGGACGTGCTGGTATTCCCGGCGCAAATCAAATCAGCGCCGTTTTCGGCTGGGCTTTCGCGCCAGCTTCTTGCGGCCGATGGCTGACGCGATCTTGGGATTCTCCATGAAGGCGTAGCAGATCATGTGACAGACGCCCATCTGGGCGTCCTCCGCCCGGCCATAGTGAGTGTCTTCGATGACAATCGCGACATCGGCGAGCTCGGCCAGCTTGCCGCGTTTGCCCCCGACGAGAGCCACCGTGCGGAGGCCGTTCTTTTTGGCCCATTCGACGCCGCGGACCACGTTGGGAGAATTGCCGCTGACACTCATGACGAGCACGAGATCGCCGGCCTGCCCGTAGTTTTCCAACTGACGAACAAAGATGTCTTCGTAGGCGTAGTCATTCCCGATGGCCGTCATCCAACTCACGTTGTCATTCAGGGAGAGGCAGCGGAAGCGTCGGCCGAGCTTGTCGGAGGCGCCCTTGCCGAGGTCGGTGATGAAATGCGAGGCGTTGGCAGCGCTGCCGCCGTTGCCGAAGGCGAAGACCTGGCGATCGTTGGCGAGCGCCTGGGCAAAGAGTTCGATGACCCGGGTCACCTGGGCGGGCGGGATGGAGTCGAGAGCCGCTTTTTGGGCGGAGACGTAGGCATTGATCCAATTCTGCATGCCTGATTATTGCCGTCCGAGTCGGGCCTGCACAGCGCGAAATCGACCGGGTGAGAAGGCGGTTCAAGAATTTTTCCGATTGCCTTTGTGCTGCGAAACCGTTCCTATTTCCGGACTTAGTCCACGACATGTCCGCCGAGTACAGCCTAGGTTTGTATTAGTAGGCCAGTGCCGGAATTTGTCCGATGTTCCGCATTTCGGTTCCTCTGATGGCAATTCATGTCGGGGTTCGGGCCGGATCTCTCCGGTTGCGCCCCGAGTCAGGCTGCTCCGAATTGACTCGAGTGCGTGGGCTGTGGCATCGCACGGAGCGCAATGCCGACGACGACAGACAACCGATTCCTCGTCCATACGGGCTGGTGCCCGTCAGTTCCGTTGGATCGTGTTTGTTCTGTCCCGTCCGGCGAATCGTTGGTCGACCGAGGGACAGCCGAAGTCACGATTGACTTCGTCTGGTCGACAGCAGCGGTTCCTTCGAATGGAAGCGCATTCCAGTAACCAATCTAGACCATCTAGAAATTGCAGCGACGGACATGAAACGATTCGAACACCGTCCGCCACGGAATCTCGCGGGCTGGCTCATTGGGGCGGGAGCGAAGTGGGCCCGCCTTTCGCGGGGTTGCCGCGTTGCCGGGGCCGTTTTGACATTCGCATGGATGGCGGCGACTTCCGCGGTGGGCACTGAATCGTTCGTCCCCAATGACCCCTACTTTTTTCCCAACCCGAATGCGCTCAGCAATTCCAATTCGCTGAACTACAGCCAATGGTATCTCAACAAGTCCGGAACGACGGCCAGCCTCGACATCAACGTCGCCGGTGCCTGGGCAAGGGGATTGACCGGGAAAGGAGTCGTCATCGGCATCATCGAGGGACCGGTGCAATTTTCGCACCCCGATCTGATCGAGAATCTGGAGCGGAGTGAGAGTTGGAATTTTTTTGACCGCACGCCGACGGTGGTCCCGCCAAGCCCGGACAACATGCATGGAACCTCTGTGGCCGGTTTGATGGCGGCCAACGGCGGCAACCGGATCGGCATTACCGGAGTGGCTCCCCGCGCAAAGTACGCCGTCCTCAATGTCGGCGGCGGCTACTTGTTCGACGACAGCGCGGCGGTGCAACGACTGGCGGACGCGATGCGTTTCCATGCCAGCTCCGGTCGAACAACCATCCCGATCAAGAACAACAGCCAGTCCACCACCTATCCTTTTGCGTCCTGGCTCTGGCAGGGAGTGAACGCCATCGAATCCGCCATCCGCGAGAGTCACGCGGCCGGCTGCATTACGGTGATCGCCGCGGGAAATTCCCGCCTGAAGTATGGCCTCCGGACCGTCTCAGAGGCCGACGCCAACAAACTGCACAACTGTCATCTGCCCGAGGTCATCGTCACCACCGCGGTTGGTTTCGACGGTCGCGTCGCCGCTTACGCCAACTTCGGGGCGTCCATCACCTGCGCCGCGCCGTCCCGCGAGAGCGAGCCCACGTTCGGCTTTGAGGGAGTCGGGGTTCTGTCGACCGATCTGCTGGGCGCGGATGGCTACAACACGAGCCTGACACAGGCGCCGTTCGAGCCATCCGATCTCGACTACGCCCGGTTTGGCGGAACCTCGGCCACGGCGCCCATTGTCAGCGGCGCGCTCGCCCTGGCGCGGGAGGTGCAGCCGAATCTCAACACACGCATGGCGAAGCATCTTCTCGCGCGCACGTGCCGGGTGGTGAATCCCGGGGACTCTCTGCCGACCGGAGGATGGATTACCAACGCGGCGGGATTCCGTTTCAACAACAACTACGGCTTTGGCCTGATTGATGTTGATGCATTGACGTCGCAAGCCGCCCGGTTCACCCGGGTGACGCCCTTGACCACAAACACCACGGGCGAAATTTCCGCCGGCAACGCCACGGTCCGCATGAACGACACCAACGGCTTGTTACGCTCCTGCGTGGTCACCAACACCGGCCCGCTGGAGGAGGTCCTGGTGCGATTGAAGGTGAACCTGGGCCGGTCTAATGCGTCCGCACGATGCTACGGGCAGCTGGGGCTCGTGCTGGTTTCGCCCAGCGGGACCCGCAGTGTTCTGGCGACGCCCAATCCCCGGTCGCAAGAGGTCACGAGTCGGGAGAAGCCTTGGCCCAGTTTGGATTGGACATTCAGTGCGAACGCGTTTTGGGGCGAGAATCCCGCGGGAAAATGGCGAATCATCCTCTCCCATCCATATCCGCCTCAGGACGGCACCTCCGAAACGAATTTCCCCAATGCCTATGTCTGGAATTCATTCGAATTGATCACCCGCAGCGGCCGACTGATCGAAGCATCGAGCGGGTTTGCCCAGGTTTCCTCGCCCCAACTAATCTCAAATCGAATGGTGTTCCGCGTGGTTGGCCCCCCGGGCCGGGCGAGCGTTCTCGAGTCATCACGCAACCTCGTGGATTGGACGCCCGTCTCCACGAATACAATGGCGGCCACGCCGGCGATGCTGGCCGATCCGGCGCCGGCCAGCCGGCCTCAGCGTTTTTACCGCGCCCGTTTGCTGCCCGATGCAGCTTTTTCCGTGGCCGGGGCACCAACTCCCCCGCCCAGCCGGCCGGCGGTTCCTGAACCAGCGGCGATCCCCGCCCCTGCTCCAATCTGGTCGGCTCCGAGCACCGCTGATCAGCCCCTCCAATTCGAATTGCCCGGGGCCGGCGTTCCCTGAGCCGGAACGAGTCAGTTGGGCGGCGGACGGTTGCGCCGCAGATTCTTGCGAAGGCCGAGGCGTGAGGAGCGCGCGTATTGAGATGAAATACGTAAGCGACGAACAACGAAGGCCTTCGCAAGAAGATCAAGCAAACGGCTGCTGACCAACTGAATCGTTCCGGTTAAGCCGGAACGAGTCAGTTGGGTGGCGGACGGCTGCTGACCTTCTTTCAGCGCAGCACAACCGTCCGTTCCACTGAATCGTTCCTTCGTCCACAATCTGATTGACGACCCGCCGGTGCTCAGGCTGCATCGACCCATGACTCCACGCTCCTTTTCCCGCTGGGCGGCTCATGTCGCCGCAGCCCTTCTCATTACGGCCGGCGCCCAAGCCGAAGTCCGCCTGCACACGCTGTTCACCGATCACATGGTTCTTCAACGAGGGATCGCCGTGCCGGTTTGGGGCTGGGCTGCCGACGGGGAAAAGGTGACGGTCGAATTCCAAGGCCAAACGGTTTCGACCGTGGCCAAGCAGGGCAAATGGATGGTCCGCCTGAAAAAGCTGAAGGCGGGCGGACCTGACGTTTTGAAGGTAACGGGACAAAACACCGTGGTGGTGAATGACGTGCTCGTCGGCGAGGTCTGGGTCGCGAGCGGCCAGTCCAATATGGAGTGGGGCCTGAAGAGCTCCTTCGAGCCCGAGGCAGACATCGCCGCCGCCAACAACCCGCTGCTCCGCCTTTACACCGTCCCGAAACTCAAGGCCAACGCGCCTGTCGACCAGGTCAACTCCTCGTGGCAACTGACGAGTCCGTCGTCCGTTCCGGGATTCTCCGCCGTGGCGTATTACTTTGGGCAATCCCTGCAAAAGGCGCTCGGAGTTCCCGTGGGCATGATTCACACCTCGTGGGGCGGATCGCCCGCCGAAGTCTGGATGCGCCAGGAGGTGCTCGCCGCCAACCCCAACTATCAACGCGATATTCTGGACACCTTCACGGCCCAGGAAAAAAAGGTGCAAGACAACCTCGTCCAATGGGAACAAGAACGGGCCGCGGCTCAGCACGACGGCAAGCCCTTCTCCCGCGCGAAGCCATCCGTCGGTTGGAAGCCGTCCGAGCTCTACAACGGCATGATCGCCCCGCTACTCCCCTATGGCATTCAGGGCGCCATCTGGTACCAGGGCGAGTCCAATGCCGGGCGCGCCCATGAGTATCGCACGCTCTTCGCCGACATGATCCGCAACTGGCGCAAGGATTGGGGCCAGGGCAATTTCCCATTCCTCGAAGTGCAGCTCGCGCCCTTCAAAGCCATCAAGGAGGATCCCGCTGACAGCGACTGGGCCGAACTGCGCGAAGCGCAACTCATGGCCACCAAATCCCTGCCCAAGGTGGGCATGGCCGTCATCACCGACTACGGCGATGCCAAGGACATCCATCCTCGTTGGAAAAAACCCGTAGGCGAACGGCTCGCCCTCGCCGCCCGCGGGATCGCCTATGGCGAGAAAATCGTCCACTCCGGCCCCGTCTATCGACGCCTGAAGATCGACGGACATCGCGCTGTCCTCGGCTTCGATCACGTCGGCAGCGGGTTGGTCGTGGGCCAGCCCAAGGAAGAAAAGTCCAAGGCGTCTCCGATCTGGAACACGGTCGCCATGCGCCAGGGCACCGATCCGCGGGCCCTCGTTGGCTTCGCCATCGCCGGCGCAGATCGCAAGTTCGTCTGGGCTCAGGCTGAGATCCAAGGCCAGACCGTGGTGGTCAGCCATCCCTCGGTTCCCCGTCCCGTCGCGGTCCGCTATGGCTGGGCCGATTGTCCGGCGGTGAATTTGTATAACGTGGAAGGTCTGCCGGCGTCGCCCTTCCGAACCGACGACTGGCCGATGGTCACCGCACCCAAGCCAGCCGCCACCGCGGCCAAGTAACCATGCACCCATCGCCCCGAATCTCCCCGTTCAGCGTGACATCGTCCGGCCGGTTGGCCCTGGCCATCGCCACGATCAGCGTTCTGCTCACCGCATGCTCCACGTTCTCCTCCCGTTCGCCCAAGGCCGGTTCGCATCCGGCTTCGGCCCAGGCCGAGTTCATCTACAAGACCGCGCCGTTCCCGTCATGCCACGCCTCCACCATTGAGGAAATTCCTGGGGGCGTCATCGCCGCCTGGTTCGGCGGAACCGCGGAGAAAAATCCCGATGTCGGCATCTGGGTGGCACGGCACGACGGCGCACGATGGTCCGCGCCGGTCGAGGTCGCCAACGGCGTGCAGCCCGGCGGGCGGCGGCATCCGACATGGAACCCTGTGCTGTTCCGGCCCAAGGGCGGGCCGCTACAGCTCTACTACAAGGTCGGCCCCACTCCATCCACTTGGTGGGGCATGATGATGACGTCCACCGACGAAGGACGGACCTGGTCCGAGCCAAGGCGTTTGCCGGACGGAATTCTCGGGCCCATCAAGAACAAACCCATCCAGCGGCCGGACGGAACGATTCTCTCTCCATCGAGCACCGAACACGACGGGTGGCGAATCCATGTGGAGCGCAGCCGCGATCTGGGGCAGACCTGGACCCGCAGCGGCCCGCTGAATGACGGCAAAATCTTCGGTGCCATCCAGCCCACGATTCTGGTGCACGGCCACGGACGCCTGCAAATGCTGTGTCGCAGCCGGCAAAATGTCATCACGGAATGCTGGTCGGAGGACCAGGGCGAAACCTGGAGCCCGATGCAGGCCACCAGCCTGCCCAATCCCAGCTCCGGCATCGACGGCGTCACGCTGGCCGATGGCCGGCATCTCCTCGTCTACAATCCCGTCACCCGCGGGCGTTCTCCGCTGGTCGTCGGGCTTTCCACCAATGGTGTAAACTGGTCGACCGTCTTGGTGCTCGAAGATCAGCCGGGCGAGTATTCGTATCCGGCCATCATGCAGGCACGCGACGGGCGCGTGCATGTGACCTACACGTGGAAGCGGGAAAAGATCCGGCATTGGACGATCGATCCGACGCAGCTCGCGCCGGTTTCACCCTGACCCGAAGCGTCACGCCATGATGTTCCTCTTTCGTTCCCTGCTCGCATCGGGTGTTGCCTTGGTGACGCTGGCCGCCGCGGGCGCGCCCGGACCAGGTCCCGTCGTGATGCGACCGATCGGAGATTGGTCCATCGAAGTCCGGATTGGCGACAATCCGCCGCAGGTGTTGAAGGTTCAACCGCCACGGTGGGTCTCGGTCGAAGGGGAGCATCATCCGGCTTTGCCGGTGTTCAATCCGCGCGCGGGTGGATGGCTCAAAGGCGCACAGCTGCGAGGGGTCCGCGCGCAGGAGACGACCACGCCATTTCTGCTCGACCCGGCGAGTCTCGTCCTTCGATCCGGCCCGGAAACGAACGCGCCTGCCTTTGCGCAGGGACGCGACTACGACGTCGACGGGAATTGGGGCACGGTGGGGCGAATCGCCGGCGGCACCATTCGCGAAGGCCAGGCGGTCTATGCCAGCTACCGCTACGGGCGGCTGCGGCTCGACTCGGTGGTGCAGCGTTCAAACGGACGGCTGGAACTCCGCGCTGGCGCGCCCAAGCCGGCCGCGCCGCTGCCGCCCGTCGTTCGTTCCAACGAAGTGCGGCTGGCCAACGTCTGGCTTCCCGGCATGATCACCGGGCTTTCCTCCAATCACCTGTATCCGATCCTGGAGTACGCCTATCCCGAGCCGCCCAAACCGGTGCCGTCCCCGGCCGAGTCCCGGCTGCCGCGCACGATGGTCAAGCTGCGCTCCGGTCAACATGTGCGCATTCTGGCCTGGGGCGACAGCGTGACTGAGGGCGGATACGTGCCGCGACGCGATCGCTGGCAGGAACAATTCGCAAGCCGATTGCGCGAGCGTTTCCCGGGAGCAGAGATCGAGTTGCTGACCGAAGCGTGGGGTGGGCGCAACACACAAAGCTATACCAATGAGCCCCCGGGGAGCCTGCACAACTACCGGGAAAAAGTGTTAGGCATGAAGCCGGATCTCATCG
Organism: Limisphaerales bacterium; assembly: GCA_044230345.1. Taxonomy (GTDB): domain Bacteria; phylum Verrucomicrobiota; class Verrucomicrobiia; order Limisphaerales; family JADJPG01; genus JBGARF01. The sequence continues at coordinate 44,946 of JBGARF010000020.1, read as the reverse complement.
TGTCGGAGTTTGTCAACGACGGCGGCCTCACTCCGCGTCAGGTCGAGGAGCGATATGGATTGTTCCTGGCCGATTTCACCGGCATCGGCGCCGAGTGGATCATTCTCACCCCGCACTATGTGCGACCCGACTGGATGGGGCTCGACCGAGAGCGTGACATCGACGCGGACCCACGGCCGTATGTGACGGGGTTGCGGCAGTTCGCGGCCGCGCACAAAGTGGCGCTGGCGGACGCTTCGCTCCGCTACGGGCGATTGTGGCGGCAGGGAATCCCCTACACCACGCTCATGCTCAACTCCATCAACCATCCGGACGGCCGCGGGATGAAGCTGTTCGCCGATGCGCTGCTGGAGCTGTTTCCTTAGCTGGAACGATTCAGTTGGGCGGCGGATGGTTGCGCCGCAGATTCTTGGGAAGGCCGAGGCGTGAGGAGCGAGCGTATTGAGCTGAAATACGTCAGCGACGAACAACGATGGCCTTCGCAAGAAGATCAAGCAAACGGCTGCTGGCCAACTGAATCGTTCCGGCTTAGCCGGAACGAGCAAGGTGGGCGGCGGCAGGGCGACGCAGTTTTAAGGCTCCAACGCTGGGGGCCGATCCCACGCGCTGCGGACTTGGAAGTCCGCGCTCCGACTAGTCCAGCTGCTGGCGGAGTCGTTCGATCTCGGCCTTCAGCTGTTTCAGCAGCCGGTGGTGCACCAGATAGACCTGGATCCGGCTCACGCCCAACTCGCGCGCAACGGCCTCAGGTTTCCAGTGCCGCAGGTTATACAGCTCGAAGATTTGGAAATGACGGGGCTTGGTGTTCCGCCGGAGCCGATTGACGGCGGCCTCCACCAGGCTGAGTTGCCATTCCTCGTCCCACGCTTTCTGGAATCCCGCCCCAGCCGGATCCGGCACACGCTCGACCGTCGCCGTGCCCTCGGCAGCAGTGGACTTCACGAGGCCCGCTTTTGGCAGGCCATGGCGACGCCGGATTTGATCAGTGATTCGCCAGCGGGTGAGATTCAACAGCCAAGTGCGGAACGAGCCGGGCCGGTCGGTGGACTCGAAGTCCTCGATTTTTTTGGCCACCGACAGCAGAACCTCCTGCAGCACGTCCTGGGATTCCGCGTCGGTGAGTCCGGATTTTCGGGCCACGCCAAGAATCAACCGCTCGTAGGTGCGGGAGAAGTCGTGCCAGCTTCCGTTGTCATCCCAATTCTTAAGCCGCGCGAGCAATGACGCCCGCGTCGGGAGCGAATCGTCATCGGGCTGTGGTTTGACGGGATCCAGGTTGGTCGCCATGAAATTCAGTGTTTGGCCTGTGCGCCAGGTCTCGGTTGTTCCGGCCAGTCGAGCCCCAGCTCCCGCAATCCCTTGCGGACCGCCGTCAGATTCCAGACCTGCACGCCGGAGATTTGCCCGGGCAGCGCCAGCCTGGACCCGTCGAGGCTGAAGGCTGGTGACGTCATCAGCGGCGGAGCGGGGAATGTTGCGACCTCGACCCACGTCTCCACGGCGAGCAAGCGGACTTCCGCGTCGACCTCATTCATCAACAACCAAGCACTGTCCGGGCTCCATGCCAATTGCGGCGGGATCTCGGCCTGGCGCGGGCGACACAGCACCATCTGGCCCGTTTCCAGATTCCAAACCTTGATCTGCTCAACGGAAGCGGCCGCCAGCCAGTGTCCATCGGGGCTGAGCTCAATTCGCGACCAGCGTCCCTCTTCGCCTTTGAACAAAACCTGGCGGTTTCCGGTGTTCCAGACGCGCAGCTCTTTTGCCTCTTGCAGGATGGCCGCCAGGCGGTTCCCCGCGCGGTCCATCGCAATGCTGTGCACGAGCTCAGGAACGAACGTGGGCCATTCGTTCGTCCCGGAGGAGTCGCGAAAACGAAGCGCGCCCCGGCCATCGCGGATGGCCAGTCGACTGAGATCATGCGACGCCGCGTAAGCCTGGACCGAACCGATCTCGCGCGGGGTGAGACGCACCGGGGCGCTCTGGCGAACCGGGGATTCCGCCTCACCGCGTTCGAGCGTCCGAATGCGCACCGCCCGGCCATCGACGCTCAGCATCCGGCCGCCGGGCCCTGGGACAATGGCGTGATGAAGCGTGTCGCGAAAAAATGCCGGCAACTTGCGACGTTGGAGATCCCAAACGTTGAATCCCTCGTCGCTGGATCCGACCAGCATGTCATTGTCCAGGAACGTCACCCGCCAGAGGTCTCGATTGCCGGCGGAATTGGACTGGGCCGAATGTGGGTGTGCTTCCAGATAGGTAACTTCATCCCCAAAAACGAAATCAAAGAGGTGCCACCGGTGATCCTGCCAGTTCGAGAGCACGGCGCGATCTCCGCCCGGCGACATCTGCAAATCGTTGCCGCCGCCGGTCCAGCGGATCATCGGCTGTTTCCGGGCCAGATTCCACAGCACCATCCGGTTCCCCCACGAGGTGGAGATCATCCATCGCCCCTCCCGGTCGAGGGCGGGTGGCATCACGGAGGACTCGTGCGCCGCCAGCAAACCGGACGGACGGCCGTTGTCGGCGTTCCACAAATGGAGCAGCGGCCCCGCGGTTCGCGTGATCAGCTGCACTCCATCCGGATGCCAGCCCAGACCATGCACGCCTGCTCCAGTGCTCCACGAAAAATTGGTGGCTCCCGTCTCAAGGTCTCGGGTGAAAATTCTCTCGTCCTCGAACTGGGCGAGGCGGCGGCCGTCCGGGGAAATCGCCACCCGGTTCAAAGCCGGGACGTCAGCAAGGCTGTGGGTTTCAACGCCTGTCTTCAGGTCAAAACAATGCAACCGGCCGTCCGCCGCGTCGGTATAGAGGCGATCCGTTGTTCCGCCGCTGGTGGCCGCCCGGACACCCCACGGGAGTTTGAGCGTCGCCATGGGTCCGGACAGCTTGGTGCCAGCGGCGGCAGCCGAAGGGTCAACGGGCAGCCGCCAAATGAGAAAATCATGATTCGTATAGGATGCGGCAAAAAGTCTTCCGTCCGGACCGAAGCCGTAGCCGTGCAGTCCGGTCAGCCAGCGAGGGATGCCGGGAAGCTGGTAGGAAGGCAGCCGGTGAAGAAGGCTCTGGTCGGCCACCGAACGAATTTCGATCTGCCCATCGTCATCGGCCGTGGCGTAGCGGGTGATCTCCGGGTCAAACACCCAACGCCCTCGGCCGGGGTCGAGCGTGCGGGTGCGGACCAGGTCCGGCAGCGCCATGGCGGCAATCGCCTCATTGCGCAGTTCCAGCGTGTTGGTCCGACGACCCGCCTCCCGCAGAAGCTCCAGCGAACGCAGACGCTGACCGGGCAGTCCGGTTAATCGCGTCGCCCGCGCCAACGCCACCTGCTGTCCAATGTAGCGTTGGTTCAGATCGCGCTCGGCCTGAACCGCACGCAGCCGCTCCCGGTTCGCCCAAAGCCCCATGACCACGGCGACCACCGCAAGACTGGCCACCGCAGCGCCGATTCCGGTCACCAGTCGAAGGCGGCGCTCAGCCCAGCGCCAGCGTCGCACTGATTTTCCCGCGCTGACCAACAGGAGATCCTTTGCCAGATCGTCGGCGCTGGCATGGCGATTCGCCGGCTCCGGGTCACAGGCCTGCAGCCAGACCTGGTTCAGCTCCATCAGCTGAGCCCGATCCGGCAACGCTTCCAGCCCTTCCGGCAGCCCGGGAAACTCCAGACGATCCCGGCCGGTGGCCGCCTCGTAAAGAACCCGGCCAAGCGCAAAGATGTCGGCCCGGATCGATCCTGGGCCCTCCGGCGGGACGAACCCCTCGGTCCCGACGAACGTGGTTGAAGCCTCGGCCGCGGTCACCAGGCCGATGTCCGCCAGCTTCGGACACCCGTCGACAAAGACAATGTTCGACGGCTTGATGTCGCGGTGGATCAGCCGGGCGAGGTGCAGGTGCTGCAACGCCTCGGCCAGCCGCAGGCCGAGCGCCAGCACTTCGGGCGCGCTCATGCGCCCGGCCGATTGTAAACGGGTCCTCAAGGTGTGTGGCTGATAGGTGTCGGGACAAATGCCGGCTTCCCGGTCGGCAAGCATGGCCGGCGAAGCCGTGCTGTCGTCAGCCAATTCCATCACATAGTAAAAATACCCCCCCTCAGCCGGCCGACCCACGTGCAGGATGCGCAAGTGGGACGGGTGCTGATGCGAGATCGATTCAAACTGGCGGACGCCCAGAAACTCGCGCTCGAACGGTCGGCCGGATTCGAACCGGTCCCGGTAGACAATCTTCACGGCCCGCCACTTGCCCGTGATCGATCGGGCCAGCCAGACGTCACCGTAGCTGCCGCGGCCGATGCGGCGCAGCAGTTCGAAATCGGGAACGACGGGCGGGACCCAAGCCATGGCAGGAGTGTCGCAAAAACCTGCGCTCCTGCAAGGCGGGCGTGCAGCAGTTCTCATTCACTGCCGCCCCAGCATGTAGAATCGGCCCTCGACCGTCGCCCCGACCGGGATGAGCGCCGGATTGTTAGTGCCGCTCGGGGCTATGCTCCAGGCGGCCGGATCGAAACGATCGCTTTGCACCAAAACGACGCCCGGCGTCGACGGAGACCACGAAACCCGCACCAGTCCCGGCCCCGCCGGAACGATGGTCAATCTGGGCAGCGACGGCGTCACACTCTGGAACGACCAGAAGCCGCCGGTGACTGAGTACGGGCCAGCCGCCATGGACCCGCCGGCATCGGGCTGTCCCATCGTCCCACGTACTGTGAAACCATCGCCCGAACTGATCCCGCCCCCGCCGTCAACGGTGCGCCAATCCAGATTAAACGATTGCGCCGGGGCGATGGCGATGCCCGCGATCGAGGCGAGAAGAACGAACAAGGCTTTCATAAGCTGGGTCAGTGGCGGTGAAGGTCGCAGCTCTCACTCGCGGGCATCACGCGACAGTTTTCGTTCGAGCCGCTCGAGCCGCTGCCGGAGATCGTCGTTCTCGGAACGAAGTTCCGTCACCTGGACCTCCAGCTTGTGATTCAACCCCTGGATGGCCGCGAGCGCGACGCCGTCGGCGTCGACGGTGGAGATGGATTTGTCGGAACTCCCCAGACCGAACGCCGCCTTAAAGTCCTGCGCCACCGGTCCAATGTGCCGTGTCGCGACATCGCTTTTGTAGGCCCATTCGGTGATCGGCATGGCGACGACCTTTTCCAGAATCTCCGTCGTTTCCACCGCTCTGAAGTCCTGTTTGACATTCCGGTCGGACGGCGGATTGAAGGTTCGGGCGAAGCAATCCATCGGCCCGAGCGGGCTGGAGGACAGATTGCCGAATTGAACGCGCGTGACGCCCGGGTTGGCGCTTCCGATCACCACCTCGTTGCCGGCGCCGCCGATGAACGCCCTTTCGTTCCCCGCACCGTTCACCGTCAGCAGCCCGGCGCGAAGGCTCATGCGTTCGGCGCCGCCGGCGCTGAACACGAACCGATCGTTGGCCAGGTACCCGATCTGCCCGACGGTCAAACCATTGGTCTCAAAATTGATCGCCCCGAGGTAGTCCGGGTTTGCGGATTTATTGTTGAAGATCAGCACCGACCCGAAGAGGGCATTGGTGGACGTGAAGCGTCCGATCGCCTGCCCGGCCACGACATCCAGATGCGTGCCCGGGGTGACCGTGCCGAGTCCAAGGTAGCCAGATGAAGTGAGCGTCATGCGTTCGCCATCCGCCACCCGGAAGCCGAACCGGTCGTTGTTGAAATAGCCGATTTGACCGACGGTCGAGTTGTTCCGCTCGAAATTGACCGCTCCCAGATAGGTGGGGGAAGACGTGGTATTCCTCAGCACCAGCACGGCTCCGTTGGGACTATTCGTCGTGGAGAATCGGCAAGCGCCCAAGGCGCCTTGAACGTCGACCAGGAACGCCGGCGTGGAGATGCCGATCCCCAACCAGCCGCGCGGCATCAGGTTGCCCGAGCCATCCAGGCGCATCAGCGAAGTTCCGCCCAAGCCGGGATTGCCTTGGCCGTCATGATGAACGCCGCCGCGGTACCACGAGAATTCGCTGCCGGTTCGAAAGTACGTCGTGCTCGACTGCACCCCGATGCCATACTCGTCGTTCCAGAGATTGAGCATCTGACGCGTCGAGGTGCCGAAGAACAGGCGATCAGCAAAAGACTGATTTCCAGTGAACACGTTGCCGGAAGCCCGCAGGGCGACATTGGCCGACAGCCGCAGGTCGGGCACCGTGCCGACCAGTTGGCCGGCCGGCAACGCCGTCAGGCCCGACCCATTCCCCGAGATGTTTCCGTTGAAGTATCCATCTCCAGCGAAGAGATTCATGCGGTTGCCGTTGCCCGTGTTGACGAGCGCCACGGCACCGATGGCCGGATTGGAGCTGCCGAACTCCACGTCGCCGCCGGCACCATCACCGCCAACGATGGCCTGCTCGCCCCCAACCCCGTCCACGCGGGCGTAGCCGCCGGCGACGTGCAGGGCCTCTTGAGGATTGTCGGTGCCGATACCGACCCGGTCATTGAAGGTTGATCGGGCTTGAAATGTTTGCCGGGCGGTGAAGGTTTGCGTGCGATCGAGCAGAGCGACATTGGTGGGCAGCTGGGTGGCAGGCAGCGTGCCGGTGATTCCGCCGGCGCTGGTCGCGTAAATCGAATACGGCGCCGGGGTCAACGGCTGGCGCGGCGACAGGGTCGAATAGGCGCCGACGCTGGGCCCAGGCCGGACGGAGATTTGGAGATACCGGTCCGCGCCGGAGAACGTGTTGCCAAAATCGAGCACCGTCGTGAAGAGCCCGTTGGTGACGCCCAGGTCATTGACGGTCACCGTGGGGCCTTGCTGGGCGCCGCTGGAAGAGGCGTTAAAGAGGGCGAACTGGAAGTCGTACGCGCCAGTCGGCGAAACGCCGTTGAACTGAAGTTGCCCCTGGTAGGTGACGGCCGTGCCTTGCGCGAGCACGGCAGGCAACGCCGCCAGGAAAAACAGCCCGGCGGAAGAACGGAGGAAGAACGATTTCATGGATGTTGATCAACGTATTCGGCCTTCGGCTTTTGCCGCAGCCACACCCCAAACGAACGAGATTCGGATGATCTTTCAAAAAAAGTAGCCACGACGCGCCACGTGGTTTTCACCACCCGAAAACCTGAGCCTCCCGCCCACGCCGCGGGGTGTCGCGGGTATTGGTTGGACAGCCTCCCGTCAAGCCAACGCTCAGCCGAGAGGGCAATCCAGCAGGCATCCACTCGAACGATGTGCCTCGGGAAGAGGCTCGCGGCCCTGGCACGATCAGACGCCGGGGCGGAGCAGCGGCCAAAAGGTAAACCGGCCCGAGCGGGTCCCTGCCCGATCGGCCGGAGATGGGTGCGCTGTAACCGCCACCCCGGGAACCTTGTAGTACCGCCCGCAAAGAACCGACTTGTGCCGACTGTGACGAAGGATGGTGATGCGCGCTGCCAGCGCTGTGGCGTGGCCTTGACCGGCCAGGCCGTGGGCGAACTGTGCGCCAACTGCCTGTTGAAGCTGGCGTTGGAGCCGCCTGCCGATGGCGCCCTCTTCCCGGAAGGCGAGCCGCCCGAAGCTCCGCCCGGCCCCTGGCCGCATGTGCCGGCAAGCGGCAGTCGGGTCCGGTATTTTAGGGACTACGAACTAATCAAAGAGATCGCGCGCGGCGGAATGGGCGTCGTTTACCAAGCGCGACAAGTCAGCCTCAACCGCCCCGTGGCGTTGAAGATGATTCTGGCGGGAGACTTTTCCTCCCCCGCCATGATCGAACGTTTTCAGATTGAGGCTCGCGCGGCGGCACGCATGGAACATCCCCACATCGTGCCGGTTCACGAAATTGGGATCCACGACGGCCTGCACTACTTCAGCATGCGCCTCGTGGACGGCGCCACGCTGACCCAAGCCATGGCCGGAAGGAAGTTCACGGCGCGGCGCGCGGCGGAGCTGATCATCCCAGTGGCACGGGCGGTCCATCATGCACATCATCGGGGCATCCTGCACCGGGATCTCAAGCCTGGAAACATCCTCCTCGATCAACAGGGCATCCCGCACGTGGCCGACTTCGGACTGGCCAAGCTCCTTGAGCACAACCAGACCCTGACCCAGGGCGCCGCGGTCATGGGAACACCCGCCTACATGGCCCCCCATCGCGGCCAAGAAATCTCAGTGGCCACTTTGCTGCGCCAGACAGGCTATCGCTCTGTCGCTTGGGCGGGCGAGCCACGCGAGGTTTTTGGAGTTTGGGTCAGTCCTGACGGACGCCTTGGCGTGACCACGGACGGCGGCACCGTATCGCAGGAGGAAGGCGATTGCATCCTCTGGGACTTTGTTCGGGGCGGGGACCTGGCGCGCTTCAAGGGCATTCAGGCCGTGTTCAGTGCGGACAGCCGCACCCTCTTCACCTTTGAACGGTACAACGCCAACCGCATCCGGAGCTACGACGTGAGCGCGGAGAATCTGATGCAGCGCGCGCCAGGCTGGAATGAGGGGCGCTTGTTCCATCAAGGTCGACGCGGCGAATTCATCACGACGGGAGCTTTGGCTGCCGATGGACGAACGTTGGTGGTAGCGGCGACGGGCGTGGTGCTCTTTCTCGACACCCTTGGAGGGAAGCTCCTAGGAATTCTGATGAATAGTCTGGATTGGGCGGAACGAAGATGAGGAATTCCAGCCGGGCCGTTCCGGCGACAGCGGGCGAGCACTGAGCTTAGGACACTTTCTTAGTTTGATTCCACCTGTAACCGGCTCACCACTTTTCTGTAGTAGCGACCGGAATGAGAACACCCCGCGACGGCAAACTCTCCTGGAGCCAACCACCACGAACCGATGCGATCAACCCATCCGAAAGGAATCGACCCGTGAAACCTCCCCATCCGCAACCGAACACGACTTCGTTGTCAGCTGAATGCATGGGTCTACTGGCCCCCACTTTGACTTTGATCTTATGGCTCTCGTTGGTGGCCTCGAGCGCGGCGGCGCCGGGCAACGGGCTGAAGGGAGAGTACTACAATGACCCAGAGTTCACCGACTTACGTCTCACCCGGACGGATGCCACGCTGAACTTCTTTTGGTATGCGGCGGCGCCGGGAGGCACAGTTGATCCGGATACGTTCTCCGTCCGTTGGTCCGGCCGGATCGTTCCCCGTTATTCGGAGACTTACACGTTCACCACCTTGTCCGACGATGGCGTTCGGCTGTGGTTGGATGGCGTCAAGGTGATCGACAATTGGACGGATCATCCAGCGACCGAAGACTCAGGCGCCGTCACGCTGGACGCGGGGCGCCCTTACGACATCGTTCTCGAGTATTACGAGAATGGTGGGGACGCCACCCTGCAGCTGAGATGGTCAAGCTTGAGTCAAACGAACGAAGTTGTGCCGTCAAGCCAACTGCATCCCACGCCCTATACCGCGCCGGGGAAGCTGTCGGTGCAGCGAGGGGACAATGGCCGGGTCGGGCTCTCCTGGCCGAAGGAAGGTGGCGCGAATCCTCTGCAATACAGCAGTAACCTTTCCGTGGGGCAGTGGACCACTCTCAGCAACGTCGCCACCCTGAATGGCGACGTTTACTCGGCCGATTTGATCATCCCGGGCGGGCAGGGCTTTTTCCGCCTTCTTCAGCCGCTGGCGCCGCGAGCTACCTTTCCCAAGCCGGCGTTGATCGACGTTGACCCGGCGCGGGTCCATTTGAATCAGATCGTCCTCAAGTTTCAGGAAGGCACGCGCGTCCGGCTCCGCGATGGTTCATTGCGATTTGACCCAGCGGTTTTAACGGTCGCCGAGAAGGCACTGATGCGACGACGACAGCTTTCTGACCAGCAGGTGCAGGGCGACCTCCGCGAGATTCAGGAGATGGTCCAGGAAAATCCCGGCCGGAAGCTTGGGCGCATGTTCGAGCAACTACCCGAATCGGCTTTGGCCCGGAGCAAAGCGGAGGGGGAGGAGTTGAGTGGTGAGGAACTGGCGGACCTGGACCTCTACTATTATCTCTTCCTTCCGACTTCCGATCCTTTGGTCACCAGGATCGTGCTGCAGAACTTGAGCATCCTCGAATCCGTCGAGGCGGTTTACGCGCAGCCTCGATCGAGCGAGGCGGATCTTCCCCCGACGACGACGATCAATTTGGTCGCCAATCAACGGTATCGTGATCCCGCACCGGTCGGAATTGGCGCCGAACACGCCTGGTCATTTCCCGGCGGACGGGGCGACGGGAGCCGGGTGATCGACATCGAAGCCAGCTGGCATTTGGAACATGAAGATCTTCCGGGCCGGGACTTTTATCGCAACGGCACATGGACAGGCGCTGAAGAACACGGAACGGCTGTGCTTGGGGTCCTGGTCGCCAGCGAAAACAGCTTTGGGATCACTGGCCTCGTGCCGCATGCGGATTATGGGGCCGGGGCCAAAGTCACCGCCCATGCGTCGGGCGACTTCGGCCTGGCCTTCGGAGTGCCGGCCGCGATTCTCAACGCGATCGGCGCGTTGCGGCGAGGGGATGTCATTCTGGTGGAACAACACGCCCCCGGCCCCGACAGCGGGCGGAGCTGTCCGTGCAACTGCGAACAGTTCGAATTTGTTCCGCAGGAATATTATCAGGCGGATTTCGATGCGATTCGCGCCGCCACTGCGCGCGGCATCATTGTGGTGGAAGCTGCCGCCAACGGGTCGATGAACCTGGACAGCCCCATCTATGACGGCCGGTTCAACCGCTCCGTGCGCGACTCGGGCGCAATCATGGTGGGGGCGAGCGCGGGCGGCGGTTCCTTGATGCCCGCGTGTTTTTCCAGCTTCGGCTCGCGAGTCGATGTGCATGGGTGGGGCGGCGGCGTCGCCACCCTGGGATACGGAAGGTTCAAGGCGAACGGGGAGGATGAACGACAATGGTATACCGACGATTTTGGCGGAACATCCAGCGCTTCTCCCATCGTGGCGGGAGCCGTTTGCTCGATTCAAGGCATTCGTCGAGCCCGGGGGTTGCCTCTGCTCGGCCCCGTCGACATGCGCCGGTTGCTCCGTTTGACCGGCACGCCGCAGGCGAACGCGTCGATTCAAATTGGACCGTTGCCCAATCTGCAGCGCGCTCTGGACTCCTCCTTGCCTTCGCCCAGTCTCACGCCGGCGTTCTCCGGCTGGCAATCGTTGGGCGGTGACCTAATCTCGACTCCAACCGTCGGCCAGAATGCCGATGGACGGCTGGAAGTGTTCGCCCTTGGCGCAGAACGTACGTTCGGAGCGCACGGTATCCTGGTGCAGAAGTGGCAAGGGTCGCCGGGCGGCAATTACTCCGACTGGTTGACACGACCGGGTATGACGTTCCAAGGGACCGTTGCCGCCGCCCGCAATCAGGATGGCCGGCTGGAGGTTTTCGGCCGGCAGCCCGATGGCGGTTACGGTCACAGCTGGCAGCTCTCGCCCAATGGCAATTGGTCCGCGTGGGCCCCGCTCGGCGATAACCTCGCCAGCGACCCGGCCGTGGGCGTCAACGCGGACGGTCGTCTGGAGATCATCAGCCGGCGGGTCAACAACAGCCCCGCGCATGTTTACCAGGTATCACCCAACGGCAATTGGTCCGCGTGGGCGTCGCTCGGAGGGATCATCAGTGGCACACCGGCGGTCGCCCGAAATGCGGACGGCCGGTTGGAATCGGTCGCGAATACCACCGACCGGACTTACTGGAATACTTACCAACTCACCCCGAATGGCCCTTGGGCGGGCACTTGGGGAGCACTCGAAGGCAACCAAGCCAGCGACCCCGTGTTGAACCGACATCAGGACGGACGACTCGTCGTCTTCGGGCGCGGGCTGGATAATCATCTTAAATTTCGTTCCCAGACCGCAACGGGAGGCTGGGCCATTTGGCGCTCCTTTGCCGGCTCCTTGAAGGGAAAGCCGGTCGTCATCCCCGGGGCGGATGGCCGGTTGAACGTCTTCGTACAATGGACGGACAACACTGTGCGCCACACGGTGCAAGCATTCCTCAACAGCGACACTTGGACGGCATGGCGCTCCCTGGGTGGAAACGTCACGGGCGAGCCCGCCGTGGGGCTCAACTCCAACGGGCGCCTGGAGATCTTCGCTCGCGGTTCCGATCGCAACCTGTGGCAGCGCCGACAATCCAGCCCTGGAGTCTGGTAAGAATCCGCCGCCTTACATCCCACCCCAAACTCAAATCCAGACGCTACGGGCTCAACACCGTTCTTCCTCGCTTTGTCCGTCGCCGTTGCCTTCCTGAGAACGATCCGAATGTGAATCCGTTGCCCCTCGCGTTGCCGGTGCCTGCAGGTTTCTGAGCGGCTCGTCCCGTTTCCCGGACCCGCTTCGGGATCACGACAGGGTTTCCGTCACTGGCTTCCCGGACCAACCGATGCAAGCCCGCGAACGCTGATCGCCGAAAGCCACCACTGCAATCGGTCCAACCGAGACGCCGCAGGCGTGAAACAGGAGGTCGCCTGTAACCACGGTGCCAGGTTCCTGTAGTAAGCCCCAGAATACGGGCGGTGCGCCCGCACCACCCACATCCTTATGAAACCAATCCTCTCCATGGCCTTCAGCTGCGCCGCGCTCTGGTCGACAGCAGCCAGTTCCGCGCAGCCGGTGCTGCTGAACGAAATCTATGCCAATCCGCCGGGCAACACGCTCCCGCATGAGTTCATCGAGCTCAAGGGCGCGCCGCTCCAGCCGCTCGACGGCTACTTCCTCCTCACCGTCCACGGCAACCCCGGGATCGCCGGCCGCGCCGACCTCGTGCTCAACCTCAATGGCGCGTTGCTCGGCACGAATGGGCTCCTCGTCGTCAAGGTCTCAGCCACCAACGGCTTCATCGTTCCTCCCGCTACCCGGGTCATCGAGGACGCCCGTTTCATCGACACCGCCATCTCGCCGCTCAACAACAACAGCCTGTCCGTGCTGCTCGTGCAAAGCACCATTGCGCCCGTCGAAGCGACGGACTACGACGCCAACGATGACGGGGTGTTCGACGTCGCGCCGCTCGACACCGCGACCATCGTGGATTCGATTTCCATCCGCCAACTGTCCACTGACCCGGTGTATGGCGGCGCGCGCATTCCCAATGTCGGCAACGACAACCGGCCCGAGGCCCTTGTCCGGCTCTTTGGCGACACGCGCGCACGAAGTGCCGACGCGTGGTTCGGCGCGCGCATGAATGGCTCGGGCCTGACTGTCGCCTTCAACGCCCAAGTGACGACGAACTTTCCGGCGGGCGCCACCCTGACGCCGGGAAAGGAAAACATTGTCTTCTCCGCCTTCCACATCGTGCAAAGCGGCAGCACCACGGACGTCGACGAGGACGGGGTGATCGACTCGTATACCATCGCGCTGGGGGCGGTCCCGGAGACCGGCCAGATTACCGTGGCGCTGACTGCCAATGCGCAGGTGCGGGTGAGCCTGGATGGGGTGAACTTCGTGGAGCGGACCAACCTCGTGTTTACCGCCGACAACAGCGCGGTGCCGCAAACCGTCACGGTGCAGGCGGTGGACGATGCGTTCGTGGAAGGCGGGCGCACCCATGCGGGTTTCGCGACCAACAGCATTGCCGCGAGCGACGACACCAACACGTTTCCACTCAGCCTGCCGGCGGTGAACGTTCCCGTAAATATTTTCGACAACGAGTCGGACTTCCCGATCGTCAGGCCGACGCGCGAGACCCCGGCCGCGTTCGTGCCTGACGACTCCGATGACGCAGCGTTTTGGATTCATCCCAGCGAACCGGCCCGGAGCCTTCTGCTCACGTCACAGAAGTTGTGCGGCGCCACGGTCTTCGATCTCACGTTGAACGTGAAACAGGCCATCGAGCCCGCAACACCCGGCGCGCTGCGTCTGAACAACGTGGACGTGGTGTACGGCTTCCCGTTGAACGGGTCCGCCGTGGATCTCGCCGTCTTCTCGGATCGCATCAACGACACGCTCTACATCTACCGGATCGATCCGGAGGCGCCGACGGATCCGCTCACGCTCGTCTCCGCCAATTTGAGCACGCATATCTTTCCGGGGTCCGCGCGCGGGGCAGACACCGCCTACGGGCTTTGCCTCTACCGGAGCCAGCTGGATGGCAAGCACTATGCCTTCGTGAGCCGCAGTGCGCTTGGACACATTGCGCAGCTTGAACTCTTCGACGCCGGCCACGGCCAGGTTGGCTGGCGACCGGCGCGCAGCATCGTGCTTTCCGAGGTCTGGCAGGCGGAGGGCATCGTCGCAGACGAGGAACTGGGCTGGGTCTACTTCGCGCAGGAGAAGGTTGGTGTCTGGAAATTTCCGGCGGAACCCTCACGCGCCGACACCGGCGGCGAGCTCATCCATCGGGTGAAACCGGCGACAGGGGCAGTGCTGGCCTCGGACATCGAAGGATTGTGCATCTACTACACCACCAATGGCGCCGGGTATCTCCTGGTGTCCAGTCAGGGGGACAACAACTTCGCGGTGTTCGATCGCAGCGGCACGAACACCTACCTCGGCAGCTTCGCCATCGGCGCCAATCACCCGCTCGGCATCGACTTGGTCACCACCTGCGATGGCGCGGAAGTGTGCTCGCTCGCTTTGCCGGGCTTCCCGCAAGGGCTCATGGTGGTGCAGGACGGCGAGAACGACGGCTCGGTGACCACCCGCAACACGAATTTCAAGCTGGTGCCATGGGAAGGCATTGCCGCGACGTTCACTCCGGCGCTGGCGGTGACGCCCGCCGCGCACAATCCACGCTCGCCGGCGGGGCGTCTGCCCGCCCGCATCGATGCCGTGGGACGGGACACCCACGGCACGGTGCACTTGACCCTGAGCGGCGCCACCGGCAGCGCGTATCGCCTGCAATCGTCCGGCGACCTTGTCCAGTGGGATCTGGGCCCGGGGATCACCTTCACGAACCCGACTCTGACGGCAACCATTCCGAGCTCGACCGCTTCCCATCGGTTCTATCGGCTCATCTCACCCTGACCTTACCCGGGTCGGCGCGTTTTCGTTCGCGGCCTTCCATCAACGCGACGCCCGTCTGGATTTGGTTCACCCTCTCCTCGACCTCCTTCTCAGAGCAGGCCGGGGTGAGGGCCGTTCCTCGTCGCCTTCGGGTGGGTGGGGGATTCGTGTACTGGCTGAACCAGCGCGCGGTGCGCAAGGGACTGGAGCCGCGCCGCGAGGAGCTTGGGGCGCTGTGGCGAGCATGGCGCGAGTCCCACTGACACGGCATCGGTGCCGTTCCGGCGTGGGAGGCCGTGCGGCCGTTCAGGGCGTCGACGGTTTTGCCGTGATCGGCTCGACGCGGAACGAATTGAGCAGCTGACTGAAGTCGATCTGCCGCTTGGCAAACTGCTTTTGGGGAGAAGTCAGGGTAAACCGGGCGATCCCGCCCGGGATGGCGACAAACGCCAATCGCGCGGACCCTGGGATTCGATCGCTCGCCGTGTAATCACAATCGAAGGCCACGCCCGCGCCTCCGGAGGTGTAGCACGGAAACTGCGGCTTCACCTTGGCTTCCTTCAGTTCGTCCAACACCGTCTGACGCAGCGCCTCGCCGTTCAGCACCGGCGTGGCGTCGCCGCCCGATTCCTGAACCTGAAGGCTGATCCTCGAGCTGTAGTCGGACGCTGTGAAGGAGACCGTCCCGGACTTCGGGTCAATCGCGGTGCGACAGCCGCGCGGCGGCAGAAAACTGATTTCGCTGCGACGGGTGGTGAGGACGGTATAGACGGCGGGGCCGACCTCCGGGATTTCCACGGTGCGTGTACTGACCGAGAATGGGTCGGCTTTCGCGGGTTGAGATGGGAGGCAGACGAGCAGAAGGCCGAGGATGGAGAGGGGCGCGCTAAAGCTCCTCCGAACGGAGACACCGGACCAGAGGCGGGGCTTGGGGCGGGTCGCGCTCATGCTCAGTACGACAGGTCCGTGCGGACGATAGACCATTCGGTCCGGTTAATGCCGCGCACATCCGGCGTGCCGGGAGGCAGGCGGGTGGAGTCGAGAAATTTTTTGTCGAACGCCCAGTTGCGCGAGGGCGGGCTGTAGACATCTGCTCCGCCCCACGGAGCGGTGGCGATCTTGCTGTTGAACATCACCACCATGGAACCATTGTAAGTCAGGGTTTTTCCGCTCCAATTCTCGAGAAATCGGGGGAAATTCTCGACGCCACCGCTGTAATAAGTGCCGTTGCTGGGAACAATCCCGCTCAGAATCGCGGCGTTGATCGTGGTATCCTCGGCCCGGCGAGTGCCGATGCCAAGACCACTGTTGGCGTCGTCCCACGCGGTGGAAAGGATATTGATCGAATCACCGACCAGCGAGGCGGGCTTGGTGAATTCGGTTTCGTTCTTGCCGACATCGGAGCCGGTCGCATTGAAGTTACCTTTGACGTAGAGCGGATTGGGCGTGGCGATGGTAAGGCCGAGATCGGGCAACGATTCGCCATTCACCACCCGGACACCGGACTCGGTGCCGGAGGTCTGCGTGCGTTTGTCGGCGATGTAAATGATGCGCACGTCCCGGTTGCCCAAGGCCGGCCGAAGCGTGGTGTTCGTACCGCTCCAGCTCTTCAGCTTGGCCACGTTCAGCTGTGTGGCGTGAACCGTCTTGCCCTCGCGTTTGTTGAAAAAAGTGGTGCTGGTGTCGATGAATTGCATCCATTCGGACGCTGGGATCGGGGTGGCAAAGTTGTTGAACCGGCCGCTCTTCACGGTGACGCCGCCATCCTCAACGATCACCATCAGGTCGGCCTTGTTGTAGAAACGTTGGCGTCCGATGGCAGACGTGGGCGACTCGCCGTCGGGAGGAATCTCGATCACGGCGTGGACGGCGTCGGGCGTATTGTTCGTGCCGATCGGCAGGTTGAGCGGGTCAGCGCCGGAGTCATGTTCGGCATCGTAGATGATCTTGCTGCTGGCGAGGCTGCGGACCAGCGGGTCATTGGTGTGCTTGTTCTGGATGATGTTGCCGGCCGCGGTGATATCGCTCAGGAAGGTAAGCGTGCTTTGGGGCTGGAGATTGATGTTCGCGTTGCCATGCACCCGGCCGGTGATGTTCATGTTGGGGCCCGGGTTGATCTCCATGTCCATGTTGTAGAAGATCGCGAATTGAAACACGGGAATCGAAGACAGCTCGATGTCCTGCCGAACGCCGACGACCAGCGGCGGCGTGGTGTCGAGCATCCGGGCGCTGGAGGCGATCCGGTAGGTGGCTGCGAGGCCGTACAGCCCTTTGTATTTTGAGGCCAGCGGTGCGTAGGAACTGGCGGCAACCAGGCGATCCACGTAGGTCGCATCCTCCTGCCCCTTGAGATTGCTGAAAACAAACTTCCGCCACTCCGGATTCTCCACGGGATTGGGAATCTGGTTTCGATAAAGGCCCAGACTGGTCCAAACAAGCGATTCACCCTGCGCCGTGTAGTCGCGCGCGATACTGGCCAGGACTTTTTCCGTGGCCGCCTCCGCCGCGGCGGCGGTGCTGAAGTATTGATTGCTCCGGTCGGTCAACCGCGCGTTCGTCATGCACCAATCGAGCGACGCCGCGAGCACAAGGAAGCTGACGGTCACAAACAGGAGCACAATCAACAGCGTGTGCCCTTCGGTTCGCAGCGTAGGGGGTGGAAAAGCGACCTTCATCTTGCTGGCTCAAGGCGCGCGGAGCGCGATCCGGGTTTGCAACTGATAGCGATCAAAGAGCTGGCCCGGCCCGATCGCCACCGTTGGATATTGCAGCTGGTAAAATTGGAGGTTCAAGCCGACCACGAAATCCTTCGAGTTGTTCGTCACCGCCTCGCCGCGAAAGTTCTCGGCCGAAAACACCATCTGATTGCTGACCCCGCTGGCCACGACCGTGACGGCCGCGCTGTCGCTGCGCACCCGCTTGACCCGCTGGTCGGACGAATCCCAAAAGTATCGAATCCACACCGCCGTGTTGGTGGTGGGATGGATCTGCACCGCGCTGCCGATCTGCGGGAGGTCCACACCCACCGGAGTAAACGTCGTCTTGGTCCCCTGCCCAATCCGCACAATCTTGGCCGATCGAATCTCCGACATCAGGGTACCCACGGCCCGCCGGGCGTCGTCGGTCGCCCCCAGACGCGACTTGGTCAGCTCAAACATGCGGAGGCCCATCAGGTGACAGGCGATCACCGCCCCCACCACCATCACCGACACGGCCATCGTCATCATGATCTCGGGAATGGTAAATCCCCGGCGTCGGGCCTGAGCCCCGCTCCCCTTGAGGCTGGTGCTGGCTGGGCTGGCGTTCATTGTTCGGCGGAACGGTAGGTGACGAGGTGGTTGGTGAAAAAACCGCGATTGCGGTAAGGCCAGACGCACTCGACCCGGATCAGGCGAAACGGCGGATTGACGGAGACATTGGTGATGCTGGTGTAAACCGTCGCGTGGACGGCATTGGTTCCCGCCACCGGAAGGTCGAGCGTGGTCTGGAGGGTGGGAAAGTTATCGACGGTCAATTCGTCCACGGGGAACTCGCCCGCAAGGCTCCAGGACGCCGCCCGGGTTTGCTCAAGCCGCTGCATGGCGAGCGAGTGGGCGGCGAGGGAATGCGAAGACCATTCAGCCCGGCTGGTGGAAAGCAGATACCCGTTGATGGTGGCCACGGCCATGATCGCCACAATCACCATGGACACGAGTGCCTCCATGAAAGTCATGGCGGCGGTCCTGCTAACGCATTCCTGCTTGATCAACATGTCCTTAACACCCAAATGGCAGAACGATTAAGTCCGCCCGCCGCGACCCACACATACATGTCGATCGGCGCGGCCGAACTCTTCAGCAGTCGCGATGCCACCGTGGCCCGACGACCTCCGGGCAATTCCTTCGGGCCAAAGTTCTCGCCCGAGTTCTTCCCGATGAACGAGAACGGGACAGTCGCCAGAAAAATGTGTCCAAAAGTGAGACACTCCGGCGCCTGGGGTGAAGCAGAGAAACTCCCCGGCCCGTGGAACACCGCGTTCATCTCGTGCAACGAGCCGGGCGAGACCGTGCCGTAGACGAGAGGCATGCGGCAACTTCGCGGAGAGCGGGAGGCGCGCCGACGCCGACGCCGAGGACGGCGGCTCCTGTTTCGACAAGGGTGTAAGGATTTCACCCGAGACAAGACTAATGAGGGTGACACGAAAACGAGTGCCAAACAAAGCGTTGCTTCCTTGGATTGGCCGGCCATCATCCCGCTTTCATCGAAACTATGGAAGCGGAGGCGCGGTCGAAATTGGACCGCTTTCCCGCCAGATGTCACGACCTGAAGAAGAACCATGAGAACACCGATTGAAGCGTTGCGTTTGCTCGTCAGTGCCAACCGCACCTACAACGTCCGGCTGGCCTGCTCGGGGGATGATGTCCGGGCGGCCCAAGCCCTTCGCTTTGCCGTTTTCAACCTCGAGCTGAACGAAGGACTGCAGGAGTCGTATTGCACCGGCCTGGACACGGACCGCTTCGACCCGGTCTGTGATCATCTTTTGGTGGAGCATGCGGAATCCAAGGAGGTGGTCGGCACCTACCGCCTGCAAACCGGGACCAACGCGGGCGACAAGCTTGGATACTACAGCGCTCAGGAATTCGATTTCACACCATTCGAATCGATGCGTTCTGAAATCGTGGAACTGGGCCGCGCGTGCGTGCATCAAGCCCACCGCAACATGGTCGTGCTGGGCTTGCTCTGGAAGGGCATCGCCGACTATGCCCAGGCCCGCAAGGCCCGCTACCTGTGCGGCTGCAGCTCGCTCACGTCCCAGGACCCCGCCGTTGGCGCCTCGGTTTACGCCGAGCTTTGCCGCAAACATCTCGCCCCCGCGGAGTGGCAGACCCGCCCGCTGCCCGCGTTTGCCTGTCCTCTTGAGACGCTGGCGCCAGAAGCACCGAAGATCCCCAAATTGCTCCGGGCCTACCTCAATGTCGGCGCAAAAGTCTGCGGCC
This sequence comes from Limisphaerales bacterium, assembly GCA_044230345.1. Classification (GTDB taxonomy): domain Bacteria; phylum Verrucomicrobiota; class Verrucomicrobiia; order Limisphaerales; family JADJPG01; genus JBGARF01. The sequence goes on along the minus strand of JBGARF010000020.1, from coordinate 25,110 downwards.
CACCCGCCATCGATCGAACCTTCAAAACCATCGACTACCTCACCTGGGTGGATCTGGGCGCGTTGCCGTCGTCCGTGAGCAGCCGTTACCTGAGCTGACGTCACCGAGGCTCACACCACGATGAAAGGGTTCTATCGACGTCCCCTGCGGGTGAGTTTCCGGCTCTGCTGGCTGGCGGGCGAGATCTCTCTGGCCTCGCTGGATTTCGTTGTGAACGTGCTGTTCCAGCGCCAGATGCCATTGACCAAGGCACGGGCGCTCTGGCTCCAACAAGCCTGCCGCCGCGTGTTGCGAGTGCTGAGCGTCGACGTCAAGACGCACGGCCCGATCCCGTTGAAAGGTCTGCTGGTCTGCAACCACCTCAGCTATCTCGATATCCTGGTCATCAGTTCGACGACACCGGCGGTGTTCGTCTCCAAGAGTGAGGTCAAACGCTGGCCCATCTTCGGATGGTTCGCCCGCATGTCCGGAACCTTGTTCGTGGATCGGTCGCGCCGCGCCGATGTCACGCGGCTCAACCTGGAACTGGCGCGAACCCTGGAAGAAGGCGCGTTGGTGGTGTTGTTTCCCGAAGGCACCAGCTCGGATGGCCGAGAAGTGCTGCCTTTTAAATCGTCCCTCCTGGAGCCCATCACCCGTTTTGATCACCCGCTCACCTTGGGATGCCTGGGCTATGGGCTCGACGATGCGGATGGACACCCCGGGGAAGAAGTTTGCTACTGGGGCGAGATGACCTTGGTGCCGCATCTGATAAACCTGCTCTCCAAGCGCTGTGTCGATGCCTCGGTGGCATTCACGCCATTTGCACAGCCGGAGTCCTGCCGCAAGGCACTGGCCCGCCAGTTGCACCAGGAAGTATCCCGCTTGAAGGGAAGCGACGGCATCGCGTTCACCGCATGAAAGTCGTCGTCACCACCGGCCCCAGCTACGAGCCTGTTGATGAAGTCAGGCGGTTGACCAATTTTTCCACGGGCGAGCTCGGCGTCATGCTGTCGGAGCAACTGGCCCGGAAAGGCTTTGATGTCATTTGCCTTCGGGGCGTGCATGCGACGCATCCGGAGGTGGCGGCGGGCGTGGACACGCGGCCGTTCACCACCAACGACGACCTGCACGCCCAGCTGGAGTCGCTGGCAAAAACGACCACGGTAGCGGCGGTGTTTCAGGTGGCGGCGCTCTGTGACTACAAGGTGGCCCAGGTCGAGGACGCGGCCGGCGCGCGTTGCGACGCGGCCAAGATCGAGAGTCGATCGGGCCGGTTGACCATCGTGCTTGAGCCGGCCCGCAAGGTTTTGGCGGGAATGCGCGTTCTGTTTCCCGAAGCGACTCTCGTCGGTTGGAAGTATGAGTTAAACGGCACCCGGGCGGAGGCCTTGGCGCGAGCGTGGCGGCAGCTGCGGGAGTGCGGGACCGATGCATGCGTGCTCAACGGCCGGGCTTGGGGGCCGGGCTTTGCCTTCTGCACGCCTCCAGAATCGGTCGAGGAAATCCCGGACAAATCCGGGGTCGCATCGTTCCTTCCCCGCTGGCTGGCCGCCCGCATCCCAGCAGCCTTGGCGTGAACCTGGTTTATCTCAATGGCGCGATCGTCCCCGCGGAGGCCGCCCGGGTTTCGATTTTCGATCGCGGATTTCTCTACGGCGACGGCGTTTTCGAAACCGTCCGGGTTCAGGCGGCCCGGCTGATTTGTTGGACCGAACATTTGGCCCGCCTGGAGCGAAGCTTGTCCATGACGGGCATCGCCCTGCCTGAACCGGTCTCGAACCTGACCGTGCGCGCCAGAGAGTTGATCGACACCAATCAATGCACGGACGCGGTGCTCCGGATCACCATCTCGCGCGGGCCCGGAGCTCGCGGATATTCTCCGCGGGGAGCAGGGCCGGCGACAGTGGCCATGAGCCTGCATCCACGAATGGCTCCCCCGGCTGCCGGCATCCGAGTGATCGTTGCCAGCCTGAGACTGCTCGCCGATGACCAACTGGGAACGGTCAAGACAGCAAATAAACTGCGGCAGGTGCTGGCCCGGGCGGAAGCTGAAGCGGCAGGCGCTGACGACGCGCTGCTCGTCAATCAAGATGGAGGTTTGGCCGAAGCCACCGGGAGCAACCTGTTTTGGATTGAAGGAAGCCGGCTGATAACCCCACCGACAAGGAGCGGGTTGTTGCCGGGGGTGGCCCGGGGGTTACTGCTCAAGACGGCCTCTGCGGTGGGGCTAGAGCCAGTGGAAGCCGAGGGCACAATACAATCCTTGCATCGCGCGGACGGCGTCTTCCTCGCCAACGTGGTGTCAGGACCAATCGAAGTGACCGGTGTAAACGGGCTGGAGCTGCCGCGATCGAGTTGGTTCCAAAAACTCCGTCTCGGATTCGAAGCTGCCATTGAGGCCGCCGTTTAGCCGGAACGAACGATTGGGTCGAAGCGATTTACTGAACGATCGATTTACCAACCGGAGCTTACTAGCGACGGAGCCGGTAATATTGAGCGCCCGCAGGAGCCGGGATTGAGACGGAGATTTGTCCGGCGTTGGTCTGGTAGGGAAAGCCGACTTGGGTCCAGACGATGGACGACGGCACCGAGCTGAGGGTGGGCGTTTGGTCCAAAACCCAACCGTCCGCCGGCTGCGGCCATGAAACCTTCACGGTCCCGGTCAGCAAATCGCGCTGAACCGTCAGCAACGGGGCACCGGGAGTCTGGATGGCGCCACCCCAAAATCCACCAATCAACGAATAGGTCCCACCGGTCATTGGGCCGCCGGCGTCCGGCTGGCCAATGGTGCCAGACAAAGAGTATGGCCCGCCGGTGCTGGTTCCGCCCCCGCCGTCAATCGTGTACCAGCTCAGCTCGTAAGGTCCACCGGATTGAGCGCTGGATTGAGTTGGAGCGAGCAGGGCAAGGGCCGAGCAAACCATCGACAAGGAAAGAAGTGAGCGCTTCATAGGCCTTAGTTGTTTTGTGGCAATAAAATGGCCGTTCCCGAGGTCTTTGGCAAGCTGGGAGGCAAACTTTTCTATTGCTTCAACCAGCCAGCCGACTACTTTCTCCGGCTCGAGAGTAACCAAGACTATACCGTGAACAGCGAATACAGCAGACTGGCCCTGTCAAAGGTTGGCAACCCCAACGTTCTCATCAACCTGATTTCCCGCCGGGTCCGCCAACTCAATTCAGGCGGAGGCGCCATGAGCCGCCCGCTGATTCTGGACACCGCTGGCTTGGGCGCTGCCGACATCGCGCTCCGGGAAATCATCGACGAAAAGATGGGCTGGGAAACCCCGGAAGAGCTGCGGGCCATGGGCGCCGTCGCGACCGGCAAGAAACGCAGTCGCCGGTGAGCCGGCCAAATGGGTTCATCCGCCCCGTCAGACGCGTAGTCGGGCCACGGGCAAATCTATCCATCAGCCAGAAGTGTGGCCCGGCAGGGCGCCTTCTGGCTGAATCTTTTATGGCTCACGGCTAGGGCTGACCATGGCTGAAATTGTTACCAACCCCAAAGCGCGGCGCGACTACGAGATTCTCGATACCTACGAGGCCGGCATCGCGCTAAAAGGAACCGAGGTCAAAGCCCTCCGAGCCGGCAAGGCACAAATCTCCGATTCATTCGTGCGCATTGACCGGGAGCAGGCCTTCCTTCACAACGCACACATCGACGAGTACTCCCACGGAAATTTCCAGAATCACGTCCCCAAAGGCGTCCGAAAACTCCTGCTGCACAAGGCCGAGATCCGCAAACTTCACGCGGCCGCCGCCATCAAAGGGCACGCGCTCGTTCCGCTCTCGATGTATTGGAAAAACGGCCGGGTGAAAGTCCAAGTCGCCGTCGGTCGAGGCAAAGCGCAATACGACAAGCGAGAGGACATGAAACGGCGGGAAGACGACCGTGAGACCAAGCGGGCCATCATGCACCGCTTCAAGGGGAAGTGACGTCCGGCGTTAGCCGGAACGCATCAGCCAGAACGCCAGAGCGGGCGTCCGGATAAAGCAGGAAAGGTGAAGCAAAGGTAAAGGAGTGCCCCCGCAGCGTCCTCCTCCAACCCCGTCCTACTAACCCTTCTTCGTATCCGCCTTTTTGGCTTCCGGCTTTTTCCAGTTGCGCTTGGGCGCCTTCACGACCAAACCCTTTTTGAGGGCGCTCGCGGAGACACGGATATAGCGGACTTCGCCGTCCACCAAGGCTTTCACGCGCTGGAGGTTGGGAAAGAAACGACGTTTGGTGATGGCGGTGACGTGCGTGCCGATACCGCCCGCCTTCTTGGCTTTACCACTGCGCCAGATCTTGCTGCCCTTGATGGGGCCTTTGCCGGTCAATTCACAAATTCGAGCCATACGCGTTTCCTGTTCAAAAGAGCGGGAAAGGTATCAATCGAAGCGGGACTGGCAAGCACTATTTCCCGGATTTACACGTGTCCCCTGCCCCAGCTACGGTTCCGGGCATAACAATGCACGCCGATCGGACCACTTTCGGGAGCCTCCCCACGGGCAATTCCGACCCGGGCTCAGGCCCAGGGGCACAGCTTTCGCCCTCGGACCTAAAGGAGCTCCGCACCATCGTCGGGTCGGACGCCGTGCTCACCGGCGACTCGGAATTGTTGGTCTACGAATGCGATGCCTACACCCTCGAGCGGCATCTCCCCGGCGTGGTCGTCCTTCCTCGATCCACGGGTGAAGTCGCCGCCCTCGTCCGATGGTGTGCCGAACGTCAACTGCCGATCATTCCCCGGGGAGCCGGGACCAGTCTCAGTGGCACCGTGCTGGCCGTCACCGGCGGAGTCATGATCGCGTTGACCCGAATGAATCGGATCCTGGATCTCGACTGGACCAACCGACGCGCCCTGGTCGAAGCCGGCTGCGTCAACGCCTGGGTGACAAATGCCGTCAAGGATCGCGGCCTGTTCTACGCACCCGATCCTTCAAGCCAGCCCGCCTGCACCATCGGCGGCAATGTCGGCACGAATTCCGGCGGTCCACACACGCTCAAATACGGAGTCACCACGAACCATGTGCTCGGATTCGAGATGGTTCTGCCCGACGGAACAGTCGAGTGGTTTGGGACCCGTCCGGATGGCGGAGAGGACGTGTCCGGCTACGATCTGCGCGGCGCCATCATCGGCTGCGAAGGCATGTTCGGCATCGTCACCCGCGTTTTGCTTCGCCTCGTCCGCGCGCCCCAGGCGTTCAAAACCATGCTGGGCATTTTCGAATCCGTCGAGGACGCCAGCCAGACGGTGAGCGACATCATCGGAGCCGGCCTTGTGCCCGGCGCCATGGAAATGATGGATACGTTGATTACCCAGGCCGTTGAGGCGGCGTATCACTTCGGCTTTCCGCTGGATGCCGGCGCGGTGCTGATCGTGGAGCTGGACGGTTTGTCGGCGGGCCTGGATCGGCAGGCGGAACGCGTGATGGAGTTGTGCCGAAAAAACCGGGCGCGGGAAGTCCGCCTGGCAAAAACCGAGCAGGAACGGGCGGACCTCTGGAAGTCGCGTAAGCGCGCGTTCGGCGCCATCGGGCGGCTCAGTCCAAACTTCATCACCCAGGACGGCGTGGTCCCCCGCTCGCGCCTGCCGGAGATGATGCAGTACATCGCAGAATGCAGCCGTCGCCACGGGCTGCGCATCCCCAACGTGTTTCACGCGGGCGATGGCAATCTGCATCCCCTGATTCTCTACGATGAACGCGACCCCGATCAGGTCCGGCGCGCGCTGGCCGCCAGCGATGACATCATGGGCAAATGCGTTGAGCTGGGTGGAAGCGTAACCGGCGAGCACGGTATCGGAGTTGAGAAGATCGACTTCATGGCGAAGCAGTTTACGCCGGATGATCTCGACGCCATGCGGCAGTTGCGGCGCGTGTTCGATCCCGAAGGCCGTTGCAATCCCCACAAGATGTTCCCGGGCGGAAAACGCTGCGCCGACTTCGCGCCCAAACGTCAGGCATCAGCATGAGCAACCCGTGGCGAAGCCTTCTCGCGACCGCGCAGCCCGCCGATCTCGGGCCGGGACCGCGCCCAGACGTGCTGACGGAAGCCGCCGTCCGCCACGCGCTCAGCCAGGCTGGCCGGGCGTCGCCGGAATTGCTCGCCTTGATCCTGCTTTGGCACGACCACCACGAGCCGGCTCACGAGTTGGTGCAGGACTTGGAAAACGCCGACGGAAGCTACGTGCACGCGATCCTCCATCGCCGGGAACCGGACTATTGGAACTCGAAATACTGGTTCCGGCGGGTGGGGCGGCACCCGATCTTTCGAGAGTTGGGCCCACGCGTGGCCCAACTGCTGGAGGCACGGGGCGCCCAAACTTTGAGCACCACGCTGACGCCGGGCGGTCAGTGGGACCCCATGGCCTTCGTCGACGCGTGCGAGCGAACGGCGAACGCACCCGGCCCACCCGAACAGGTGGCGTGCTTAGTCGAGGTTCAGCGGATCGAGTTCGAAGCACTGGCCTCGTCGCTTGCCGCGAGGTTCGACAACGATTCGAGGACCTGACGAAAATCGTCCAAGCCCGCGGCCGGAATGATGATCTTATTTCGGCGCACACTCGACTCCTCGGTGATGCGCAGGAACTGGCCACATTCGTTCTCCATCAGGGCCAGGACAAAAGTCTTTCGTTCGATTTGTAGCGCCTCGATTTTAACGGTTTTTTCCGGAAGTTCGCGCCGTCCGTCGCGCAGCCGGCCCGGAGTGCCGGTCCTGGCGTTTGGATAGTATGCGTTCATGCCCGGACACCTTCGAGCAGTTGGCCGAGCGATTCCATCACGGCAAGTGGGTAGGAGCCGGACCCCGAATGTGGGCACCGCCCGCCCCACAACCACGCAAATCCTCGGAGTCCGGAATTGAAAACCGCTGATGAACGAAGATAGACGCAGATGTTCCGGGATCGAATAAGCCAACGATTCAGTTGGCCGGCAGCCGTTCAACGACCACCGGTCGACAAAGGTTCGAGCGGTCGCCATTCAGAATCACCCCGTCTTTATCCGCGTGAATCTGCGGTCAGAGATTCTTACGCGAAGATCCGGGCACCACGGCACCACGCCACGCACTTGACCGAAATCGAAAGAATCGTTCTCCTGCACGCGGTCATGAGTCCGGACAAATCAACCCTCGACGATCTTCGCATCGATCGTGAACGCCGAGCGCCCGAAGGCGGGTCGCGCGGCAGGGTCTTGCTCGGGGTTCTGCTCGTCCTCTTGCTGGCCGGCGGCGGAGCAGCCTGGTTCAACCGACCCCGGGCCGTGGCCGTCCGCACCGCGCTCGCCCGTCAGCTCGAGTCCGGCCCAACCGGTGGCGCGCAAAAGACTCTGCTGAACGGCTCCGGCTACGTGACCGCACGGCGAATCGCCACCGTTTCGTCCAAGGTTTCCGGCAAGGTAGTCGAAGTTCTGGTCGAGGAAGGCATGAAGGTCACAGCCGGGCAGGTGCTGGCGCGCCTGGACTCGGCCAATGTGGAACGAAGTCTTCAGCTGGCTCAAGCCCAGGAAGAGGCAGCGCGACAAGCCCTGGAGGAGACGCGCGTGAATCTCGAGCGGGCCGAACGCGAACTGCGCCGCACCCGGCAGTTGACGGGGGAAGGCCTGGCCACCCAGTCGGACCTCGATCGCGGGGAAGCCGAGGCCGGTTCGCTCAAAGCCCGGCTGGCGAAACAAACGGCAGACATCGCCGTGGCCGAACGCGAAGTGGCCGTGTGGAAACAGCAGCTCGACGACACCATCATTCGCGCGCCGTTCAGCGGCATCGTCACTTCCAAGAACGCCCAGCCCGGCGAGATGATTTCCCCGATGTCAGCAGGAGGCGGTTTTACCCGGACGGGCATTTGCACGATCGTCGACATGGGCTCGCTCGAGATTGAGGTCGATGTCAGCGAAAGCTACATCAACCGCGTGGAACCCGGACAACCCGTGGCGGCCACCCTCGATTCGTATCCGGAGTGGAGCATCCCGGCCAAGGTCATCGCCATCATTCCGACGGCGGATCGCCAGAAGGCAACGGTGAAAGTCCGGGTGGGTTTTGAGAAGTTGGACCCGCGGATGTTGCCCGATATGGGCGTCAAGGTCGCCTTTCAAAGCGCGAACACAAACACCAATTCGGTCGAAGCCGCCACCAGCCGCGGAACCGTGGTCGTTCCCCAATCGGCCGTCCGGCCTCAGGGCGGACGGGATCTTGTGTGGATCGTGCGGGACGGCCGACTGGAGCGACGGGCCGTGTCGGTGGGCGCGCGGGCAGGGAGCGACGTGACCATCGCAGCGGGCCTGCAGGCAGGGGAGCGGGTCGTGGTGGAAGGGCCGGCGGACTTGACCGAGAACCTTCGGGTGACGGAGGAAAAACGATGAGCACAAGCAACGGAGTTCTGGTCCGGATTCGTGATGTGGAGAAGACCTTTCGGCGTGGAGCCGAGGAAATCCACGTATTGGCCGGCCTCAACCTGGAGGTTCCAGCGGGCGAGTTCCTGGCCTTGATGGGACCATCCGGGTCCGGCAAGTCGACCTTGCTCAACTTGATTGGCGGCCTGGATCGGCCCACGCGCGGCACGGTGGAAATCGGCGGCGAACGCATCGACGAACTTTCCGATCGCCGTCTGGCCGCGTGGCGCGCCCGGCACATCGGGCTGGTGTTTCAGTTTTACAACCTGCTGCCGGTGCTGACCGCCGAACGAAACATCGAACTGCCGCTCCTGCTTACCCACCTGTCGCGGGCGGAACGTCGGCGGCACGTCGAGACGGCCCTCAAGGTCGTGGGCCTGCCCCAGCGCGCGAGGCACTATCCGAGGACGCTCTCGGGCGGCGAGCAGCAGCGCGTGGGCATTGCCCGCGCCATCGTGACAGACCCGACGATTCTCCTGTGCGATGAACCGACGGGTGATCTGGATCGGAAATCCGGGGACGAGATCCTCGGCCTGTTGCAGGCGTTGAACCGCGAGCATGGGAAGACCATTGTGATGGTGACGCACGATCCGCATGCGTCGGCTCGCGCGACGCGGACGGTGTATCTCGAGAAGGGGCAACTCTCCAGCGCCCGGCCGGAATGAAATTCCTCATCCTCATCTGGAGCAATTTGCAGCGGAAGAAACTCCGCACGGCGCTGACGTTGTTGTCCATCTTCGTGGCTTTCCTGCTGTTCGGGGTGCTGTGCACGATCAAGGAGGCCTTCACGGGACAGATCGCCCTGGCGGGTGTTGATCGCCTGATCGTCCGGCACAAGGTCTCCCTGATCATGACCCTGCCGGAAACCTACAAAACGCGGATGGAACGTGTGTCCGGCGTGGCGTCGGCCGTGTATTTCACCTGGTTCAACGGCATTTATCGGAATGAGCCGAAGAACTTCTTCGGCAGTTTTCCGACCGATCCCGAACCATTTCTGGCGCTCTACACGGAGTTTCTATTGCCGGAGGATCAGAAGCAGGCGTGGCTGAGCAAACGGTCCGGCGCGATCGTCGGGCGCATGCTGGCCGATCGGTTCAAGTGGAAGATCGGCGATCGCATCCCATTGATGTCCCCGATCTGGCCCCACCAAAGTGGCAACGCCTGGGAGTTCGAAATTGTGGGCATTTTCGAGGGAGCCAAGAAAGGCACCGACACCTCCGGCTTCTATTTTCGCTATGACTATTTCGACGAGGGCCGGGCGCAGGGGAAGGGCCTGGTCGGTTGGTATGGCGTGCGCGTGAACGATCCCGCCCGTGCGGGCGAGGTGGCCAAAGCCATCGATTTGGAGTTCGCCAATTCGCCGTATGAAACCAAGGCCGAACCCGAGGGCGCCTTTGTCCAGGGTTTCGCCCAGCAGATGGGCGATATCGGAACAATCCTGATCGCCATCCTCAGCGCGGTGTTCTTCACCATCCTGCTCGTGGCCGGCAACACGATGGCGCAATCGGTGCGCGAACGCACGATGGAGCTGGGTGTGCTCAAGGCGATGGGCTTCACGAATGAGCGGGTGCTGGCCCTGGTGCTGGCCGAGTCCTGTTTCATCACGTTACTCGGCGGCACGCTGGGTTTGGTGGCCGCCTGGGTGTTCACCCTCGGGGGAAGTCCGAACCCGGCCATCCTGCCGGTGTTTTACCTTCCGACCCACTATCTGGGCCTGGGCATGATCCTGGTCATCGCGCTGGGCTTCATCGCCGGCCTGCTGCCGGCCTGGAACGCGATGCGGCTCCAGATCGCGGAAGCCCTCCGCCGCAACGGCTAGCATCCCCACGTATGCTCAACTGGCTTTCCCAAATTGTTTCCGTCACGGGCTTCACCCTGCGGACAATCCCCGCCCGCAAGGGCGCGGCAATCGCCGCCGCCGTCGGCATCGCAGGCGTCGTCGCCGTGCTCGTCGGAGTGCTCTCCATTGCCGAAGGGTTTCGCGCGGCCATGACGCCGGTGGGTCCAGATGACGTGGCGATGGTGCTCCGTCAGGGCTCGGACACGGAGATGACCAGCGGGCTGTCCCGCGAGGAGGTGCGCCTGATCGCGGATGCTCCGGGCATTGCGCGCAGCCCGGCCGGCCCGCTCTCTTCGGCGGAGTTGTTTGTGATCATCAATCTCCCCTCACGCTCCAGCGGCACGGACGCCAACGTCCCGCTGCGTGGCGTCGAACGAGCCGCCTTGGAAGTCCGGAACAATCTGCAGATCGTGGCCGGTCGGGTTTTTCAATCCGGTCGCAACGAAGTGATCGTCGGGGCCGGCGCCGCCCGGGCCTTCACCGGCCTGGAACTGGGCCAGCGCCTCCGGGTGGGCCTCAACGACTGGGAGGTCGTCGGCATTTTCACCGGAGGCGGCGGATCGGCGGAATCAGAAATTTGGACCGACGCCGCCGTGCTGCAGCCGGCCTATCATCGCGGTGAATCCTTCCAATCCGTCTACGCCAAACTGTCCTCGCCCGACGCGTTCGAGCAATTCAAGGACTCGCTCACGACCAACCCGCGCCTCAAGGTGAAGCCGATCCGGCACTCGGCCTTTCTCCAGGAGCAGTCGAGCGCACTGACCGGATTCATTGAGAAGGTCGGATATTTCATCGCCGCGCTGATGGCGTTGGGCGCGTTGTTCGGGGCCTTGAACACGATGTATAGCGCTGTCGCCGCACGCACCCGGGAAATCGCCACCCTGCGCGCGCTGGGGTTTGGGTCCGGGCCGGTGATTGTCTCAGTCCTGTTCGAGTCGCTGGTGCTGGCTTTGCTCGGAGGCGTGGTGGGTGCCGGCGCGGCGTATTGGGCCTTTGATGGATTCAAGGCGGCCACGATGAACTGGCAGACGTTCAGCCAGATCGCGTTTGCATTCGCCGTCACCCCGAAACTGCTCGTCAGCGCCATCCTCTGGGCCGTGGCCATCGGTGTGTTTGGCGGATTGTTCCCCGCGATCCGCGCCGCCCGCCTGCCTATCTCAGCCGCCTTGCGCGAAACATAGCCGCCAAAAACTCGCCGCCCCTCCGGAGCGCGGGCCTGTGGCGCCTGTGGCCCGCAGCGGGTGGAATCGGCGGTGCACGAACGAACCAATCTGGCGTCGTCTTCGGCACGCGCCGCTGCGGGCTGAAAGCCCGCGCTCCATCGGAGGTGATAGCGACCGCCCCGGAACCTTGACGGTCAAAGCCGCGCAAGGCGCCTTGCCACATCCTCCAACCGAAGCCCGGCGAGCAGCACCTGCTTGTGGCGCGACGTCTGGCCGCGCAGCAACTGAACGGCGCCCCGCGGACAGTTCAACTGTTCTGCCAGGAACCGCAAGACAGCCTCGTTGGCGGCGGAATCAACGGGTGGCGCGGTGACCTTAAGTTTCAGCTCGTCGCCGATGGCTTCGCCCAGCTCGTTTTTCGAGGCCCTCGGCTGAACTTTGAGCGAGAGAATCACCCCGTCCGGATGCGCTCGGAGATAAGGAGGAGGATGGCTCATGGCGCCGCCTGCGAAGTGGAATCGGCCGGGCGATTGTTTCGTTGCCCGGCCGGGTTGCCCACGGACGTGGCATCGGGGGACTCCGACCTCGGGTCAGCAATCCACGGAACCTCAAAGACCTTCACCGGCGTGCGGAAACCTTTGATCGTCGCCGGAGCCAGCTCACGGCAGGTGGCGGCAAGGTCAGGATCATCCCGCAGCAGGATCCGGTAGGTGGCCTCGCCAATCAGAATGTGGCCGCTCCCCGAAAGGCCTTCCAGACGCGCGGCCAGATTCACGTCACGACCGAATACGGTGTAGTTGTAGACGTGGCGCTCCGAGCCCATCAGGCCCAAGGTGACCACCCCGGTATTGATGCCGGCCCCCATGGTCAGGATCTTCAGCAGCGGCAACGGGGGCAGCGCCTGGCTCGCGCGTTGCAGGTTTTCCCGTTGCAGGCGGACATTCTCGATCTCCCGTTGGCGATTCAAGGCGTCGATGGCGCGCTGGCTCTGAATCGCTGCTCGCACGCAGCTGACCGCATGACGCTCGTTCGGCGTAGGCGCACCCCAGAAAGCCATGACGCAGTCGCCGATGTATTTGTCGAGCGTGCCCTCGCTTTGCTTGACCACATCGGCAATGGTGCCGAGGTAAAGGTTGACGGTCTGAAGAATCTCTTGCGCTTGCTGATCAAAGTAGGCCTCGGCGGCGGCCGGGGACAGGCGGTTGGCGCGCACATACTCCGCGGCGCGCGCATGGCTTTCGTCCGTCATTTCAGTGAAGCCACGCACATCGGAAAAGAACACGGTGATTTCGCGCCTGGCCCCGCCAAACTCCAGGCGCTCCGCCTCAAGCAACTCGGTGACGACGTTGGGCGAAACGATCTTGGCGAAGATGCTGCGGATGCGCCGGCGTTCCTGTTGTTCCACCACCACGCGATAGGTGACCAGGGCCATGTGGACGATGACCAATCCGCCAACCGGCAGGACCAGGGGCAGGGCGTAGCGGCTGACGGTGTAGAGGTAGAGGGCGAGGGCGGTATAGGCGACCGCCAGCAACAGCACACAGAGGGCGGCAAAGTGCGCACGGAAGTTCCACGTGAAAATGCCGGAGAACAGTCCGAGGCCGAGAATCAGGGTTAACTCCAGTGGCAACGATGGCTGGCGGACAAAACGGTTCACCAGCATGGAGTTGACGATGTTCATGTAGCGCATCGTCAGGAACGATTCGCGCCCGAGCGGTGTGGCGCCGCGGTCGGTCAAATCGTTGCCCGTGGCGATGGAGCCCACCAACGCGACGCGTCCGCGCCAGAGGTTGCCGCCTTCGAAGCTCTGACCCGACGCCCGCTTGTAGTGTCGATCGAGGATGGCGTGGAATGACTCCTTCGCGATCTGGGGATGGCGCGCCTCGAGACTCCAGTCGATCCGAAATCGGTTCTGGTCGTCGATGGGAATCTCGCGTCGAACTTCGTTGGTGCCTCGCAACGCAATGTGGGAGCCGGGCACGATGACAGCCGACGCCAGGTTGATGCCGAGATAATGGGCCGCCATGGTCAGCCCCAGATCCCAGACCCGGATCCGGCGAAAGGCCAGACCCATCCGGCCCGGACCGGCCCCGAGCTTCACGCCGTTGGCGAGTTCCAACAGCCGCGCCTTGTCGAAACGTCCGTCCAACTCGATGGGAATGACCTCAGGCGTTCCACCTTCGGGCTGAAACACCACACGGTTGGTGTCACGCCGGATGTTCAGGCGCTCATATGCTTCCTGGATGATCGGCTCCCACACCACGTAGTCCTCGAACGCCTTGGTTCGGCGGATAACTCCGTCCGCGTCGCGAGTCACCCCGATATCGCCAATGGCCCAGGCGTTCGTCCGGAACCAGGCCGGCGGAACCAGCTCGTTCTGGGCGGCCAGAACTACGCGGCCCGAAGCCGCCAGCTGGTCGGCAAAATGGGCATCCGATCGCATGCTGGTGCCATCGGGAAGATCCACCGCCTCCGACTTGGGTCGCAGGTCTGCCATCAATACGTCGAATCCAACGACATCCGCACCCTGCCGAGTCAACTCCTGCACCAGCTGCGCATAAACATAGCGAGGCCAGTGCGGCATCACTTCAATCGGGGGCGTATTCGAGTAACCCGCCAGCCCACTGCGCAGGTACCAAATCGAGCTGTCGTTGATGAAGACCAGGCCAAGGTTCGAAGCCGTGGGAGATTCCTGCTTGGCAGCCGAGCGGACCCGCCAGTCGTAGGTGATCCATTCCAGCCGACGCACAATGCCGAACAGGCCGAAATCTTCGAACTCACGCGTGAAATAGCTCACCGCCAGTGTGAACCCCAGCACGATGCCGCAGAGGGCCACGGGAATGACCTTGCGAGAGCGACTGAACACGCGACTCATCTAAAGCAAAAGCCCGGAGCGAAGGAAATTCGCTCCGGGCGGAAAGTCCACAAACCCAGCTTATTTGTTGGGCGAGATGAACGGCTCTTGCGGCGGCTTGTTGTTGCTGTCCTGAGGCCCGGGCTGTTGCGGTCCGCCGGGCTGGCCCGCGTTGTTCACCTGGTTGTTGACGCCCCGAATCAAATCAGCCGGCGCATCTTTAACGCCTTCCGTCGGGCTGAAATAGACCGGCGGGGGCGCCGTCATCACGTAAGCCTTCGGCTCACCGCCTTGGGGCACATGGACAAACACCAACCGACCGTCCAGGAGAACGATGGGAGGCGTGGTGCCAGAGTTCGGCCGATGAAAGCAACGCCCCTTGGTGCCGCGAATACCCGCGACGCCCGATGGCATCTTGATTTCGTAACGGGATGCCTGGGACAGTTTGTTGACGTTAAAATAGAGCTCACCCTCCGGCATGTTCATCTGGACGTCGACCACGTTGTCAGCGCCCGTTTGGGTCTGCTCGAGCTTCGACAACGAGACGGTGGAACGTTCCACCAATCGAACCACGCCGGCGCTCGGTCCCAGGAACAAGTCCACGGTCGAATCCGGGCCGGTTTGAATCGTGGTGTTCGCCGGCAGGCTTAGCCCCACCTTGACCGGCTTCGCTTGGGCGCCTCCCGTGATGTAGGTCGCCGTTCCCTTGATGGACCGGACTTCGGCCTTGAGCGCCTTGGCCTGGCCCCAAGCCGCGGGCGCGAACGCCGCCACGAGAAGCAAGGCAGATGCGGTAACCGACTTCCGCGCAGCCATTTGTAAAATAGTCATAGTCAATCAATCGTTCGAATCCGGGCGGCCAAGTTAGGAAATCCGGTCCTAATGTCAATTGAATACTCGGCAGGTCCCGCAAAAGCTTGACTTCAATACCTCATAAATCGCGTTCTGTCGAGTGACCGGGATTTCAAAACCGCAGGTGAACCCAGATGGATACAGAAATTCCGAGCTTCGCTCACGATCCAGTTTATCCACAACCCGGAAACAACGGCTTGAATGGTCGTCATCCACCTTATCCCCGGTTTTATCTGCGGACATCAGCGTAGATCAGCGGTTGCAAATCAGCGGTTGCAAAATGCTTAGGCGAGGAGCTGGAGCCACCCCAGCTTCCCCAGTCCAAGCGTCGGCTTTTACGCGCTGCCACGGACACTCGCCCACACCCGCGCGTTCTGGAACATCTGCATCCACGGACTCAGCACGCTTTTGTCCCCGCTCGTCCAGCTCATCATGATGTTCCTAAAGACTCGCTCCGGATGCGGCATGAGGACGGTAAAACGTCCGTCCGGAGTGGTCACCGACGTCAGGCCATCGGGGCTTCCGTTTGGGTTGAAAGGATACACCTCGGACGGACGGCCGTGGTGATCGACGAAGCGCAAGGCTCTTTGCACGCGAGCCGGGTCGCCTCGCTGGGAAAAGTCCGCGAACCCTTCGCCATGCGAAACCGCGATCGGAATCCGGCTGCCCGCCATGCCCCGAAAGAAGATCGACGGACTGTCGAGCACTTCCACCAGGCTGAGGCGGGCTTCGAATTGCTCGCTCTTGTTCCGCGTGAATTTCGGCCAGGCCTCCGCTCCCGGAATGATCGAAGCCAGGGCGGCCATCATCTGGCAACCATTGCAGACGCCGAGCGCAAATGTGTCGGGCCGCGCGAAGAACGCCTTGAATTGTTCAGACAGCACGGGATTGAAGAGGATCGAACGCGCCCAACCTTCGCCCGCACCCAGCGTGTCGCCATAGGTAAACCCGCCACATGCCACGAAACCCCGGAATGTTTCGAGCTTCAACCGGCCCGCCTGCAGATCGGTCATGTGGACATCGACTGTCTCAAAGCCCGCCTTGGCCATCGCGTAGCTCATCTCCAGCTGGCTGTTGACCCCCTGCTCGCGCAGGATCGCCACTCGAGGGCGCGCCCCGCCTGCGTTCACGGATGCCACGGTACCGGTCCCCACCGGAAAGGTCAGGTGAACATGCAGCCCCGGATCGTTTGCCTCACCCTTGCTCTGGTGCTCGGAGTCCGCACAAGCCGGGTTGTCACGCAAACGCGCGATGCGCCAGCTGACTTCGTCCCAGGCCTGATGCAGCGTTTTCACGTCAGCCTTCCAGATGGAGGCGCCGTCGCCCCGCAGTTCCATCGTGCGCGACGCATTCGGCCGGGCTACAACATGGGAGTGATCGCCCAGCCCGAATTCCCGCAAGACTTGGAGGACGCGATCCTGACGACTCGCCTCAACTTGCAACACACAACCCAGTTCCTCGGCGAACAGCGCGCGCAGGGCGTGCGGGATGCCCGACTCATGGCTGAGCGGATGAGCCTTGGTTCCGGCCACAATCAACGAGTCCAGGTCCACCTCGAGACCGCAATTCGACGCAAAGGCCATCTCGCAGAGACAACTCCACAGCCCGCCGTCGCTGCGATCGTGATAGGCCAGCAGCACGCCCTCCCGGCGCAGCGTGTTGACCGCCTCGACCAAGGCCTTCAACCGCGCGGGATCGTCGAGGTCGGGCGTCTCGCCGCCGAACTGTCCTGTCACCTGAGCGAGGATCGATCCGCCGAGACGACCTTTCCCAAAGCCCAGATCCACCAGGACGAGCACCGTCGTTCCAAGCTGCAGCACCGGCGTCAACGCCGGACGCACGTCGGCCAGCGTGACAAACGCGCTCACGATCAGGCTGACAGGCGCCGTGACCTGGCGCGTCTGTCCGTCCGCCGTCCAGCGCGTGCGCATCGAAAGGCTGTCTTTGCCCACCGGCACACTGATGCCGAGGGCCGGACAGAGCTCGAGTCCAACCGCGCGCACCGTATCGTAGAGGGCCGCGTCTTCTCCCGGCTCGCCACAGGCTGCCATCCAATTGCAGCTCAGCTTGACCCGCGGAAGCTCAATCGGCGCGGCCAGCAGGTTGGTGATGGCTTCGCCCACGGCCATGCGGCCGGACGCAGGCGCATTGACGGCCGCCAACGGAGTGCGTTCGCCCATGCTCATCGCTTCGCCGCGAAATCCGGCATAATCAGCCAGGGTGATCGCGCAGTCCGCCGCCGGCACCTGCCACGGGCCGACCATCGGATCGCGCGACGATAGGCCGCCGACGGTGCGGTCGCCGATTGTGATCAGGAAACGCTTCGACGCCACCGTCGGATGCCGCAGAACCGCCAGCGCGGCGTCGGCCAATTGGACACGGGAGACATCGAAGGGCGAGGCCTTGGGATGCACCCGTTTGACGTCACGCCGCATCTTGGGCGGTTTGCCGAGCAGAACATCCATCGGCATGTCGATCGCGCGCTCGCCACCCGAGCCATCCTCCAGAATGAGCTGCGGCTGATCGGTGGCCTTGCCCACCACGGAGAAAGGGCAACGCTCGCGCTGGCAAAGCTGTTCGAACAACGCCAGCGACTCCGGGCGGATGGCGAGGACATAGCGTTCCTGGCTCTCGTTGCACCAGATCTCCTTGGGCGCGAGTCCGGATTCCTCCAGCGGAACCTGACGCAGATCGAAACGCGCTCCGCGCTCCGCCCCGTGCACCAACTCAGGAAAGGCATTGGAAAGCCCGCCTGCCCCGACGTCGTGAATCGCGAGGATCGGATTCCTTTCCCCCAGCGCAGCGCATTGGGAGATGACTTCATGGGCGCGACGTTGGATTTCCGGGTTGCCGCGTTGGACGGAATCGAAGTCGAGCTCGGCCGTATTGGCGCCAGCGGCCATTGAACTGGCCGCGCCACCGCCCATGCCGATACGCATCCCGGGCCCGCCGAGTTGAACGAGCAGCGTGCCGGCGGCAAACGGCAGCTTCTCCGTTTGCGCCGCCGCGATGGTGCCGACGCCGCCCGCGATCATGATCGGCTTGTGATAGCCGCGGCGAATGCCGTCCACCGTTTGTTCGTAGACGCGGAAGTAGCCACCCAGGTTGGGCCGGCCGAACTCGTTGTTGAACGCAGCGCCGCCCAACGGGCCGTCGATCATGATCTGCAGCGGACTGGCAATGTGCTCAGGCTTGCCAAACACCGGCTGCTCCCAAGGCTCATTCAAGCCCGGAATCAGCAGGTTCGACACGCTGAAGCCGGTGAGGCCCGCTTTCGGCCGGGAGCCACGGCCAGTGGCGCCCTCGTCCCGAATCTCACCCCCGGCCCCCGTCGCCGCGCCTGGGAACGGAGAAATGGCCGTCGGATGATTGTGCGTTTCCACCTTCATCAGGTTGTGCACCAATCCCGTCGACGCCGAATAGCTCCGATCGTTCGGATCCGGGGAAGCCTGCCAACGTTCGATCTCGCCCCCTTCCATCACCGCGGCGTTGTCGCTGTAGGCAATCACCGTGTGCTGGGGCGCCAGCCGATGAGTGTTGCGGATCATCTGGAACAACGAATGTTCCTGACGCTCCCCGTCGACGACGAACTCGGCATTGAAAATCTTGTGCCGACAATGCTCGCTGTTCGCCTGGGCGAACATCATCAGCTCAACATCCGTGGGATTGCGCTGCAACGCGCGGAAGGCCGCCACCAAGTAGTCGATTTCGTCCTCGCTCAGCGCGAGCCCGAAGGAACGATTGGCCTGCTCCAACGCCTTCCGCCCGTCCCGCAGGACGTCGACGTGTTCCATCGGAACACCCGGCCGATCGTCGAACAACCGCGCGATCTGTTCGCGTCCTGTCAGGACACTTTCCGTCATGCGATCGTGCAGCACCGACGCGCAAGCCAGTCGTTGCTCCCCGGACAATTCCCGCGACCCACCGTCGCTGAACAGCAATCGATACTCCGTCATCCGCTCAACCCGACGAATCGGCAGGCCGCAATTGTGCGCGATGTCCGTGGCCTTGGAGGCCCACGGCGAAACGGTGCCAATGCGCGGAGTGACAATCAGCGTGGTGCCTCCGGTCGTCGGGCCAAGATAGGGATCCCCGTAGTCGAGCAGCTGGCCGAGTTTCCGCTGCGGTTCCTCGGGCAGCGGCGCTGGGACCAGAACGCAATGCAGGTAACGGGCGTGCACGGCTGAGATCCCGGCGTGGATCGCCTGAAGACGCCGCAGCAACGCCGACGCGCGAAAGGACGAGAGCGCATTGCCGCCGTCAAAATAGGTTAGATGCATGGAGTAATGGTGCGGTCGCCCCAGGCAGGGGTGACAGCGGAAATCGCCGGCGAGGTGATGAGTTCGAACCAGCCCTTGCGAGGGCGCCAGAAAGTCACGCGGGCGATCAAAGATTCCGAACGAAGGGGGATCAAGCAGAAACTCCGCTTCCTCACGGCTGCCAGCGGAAGGTCGCGACGGATTGCGGCGCCAGCGGCGCCTTGAATTCCAGCCCATTCCACGACACGCCGATGTCCTGCCGCTGGGCCTCCGGATTGCAGGTCACGACCACGAACGACCCGTCGGCATTGCGAAACGCCACGTTGGCAGGGGCTTGACCCGACGCCGCGCTGCCGACGCGGACCGCGCCCGGCCGGATGAACTTCGCAAAGTGCCCATACATGAAATAGTCAAAACGATATTCGACCTCCCGCCGGTCGCGGTGCAGGACAACGCCGGTCAACGAACACGGGTGGGGACCCGGATTGGGCTTTCGATCCTGATCGATCATCGTGACCCACGCGTTGTAGCTCCGCGCTCCATTGCGCAGGTACGAGATAATTTGCGCGGCCCCAGCGGGCCCGAACGTGGAGCCTTCGCTGAAATACACGTGCTTGCCCGGAAACTCCGCCCGCAGCTTTTCCATCGCCTCCGGCTTGCCTTCATAGTGATGAAACGCGGTGCCATCCACATAGCGCGCCGCCAGAGGGTCCCGCAGGATCGTGGCCGGGAACTCCGGATGGTTGAAGTTGTGATCGTAACACCAGATCAACGTGGCGATCTTTCGCGCGGCAAAGGTTGGCCCCAGGTGATCCCGGATGAAGTCACGCTGTTCCTCCGCGGTCCAGAGGCAGGTCGGATATGTGTCCGGCGCATACTGCGGCTCGTTCTGAATCGTGATGGCATGAATCTCGATCCCTTCCTGGCGATAGGCCTCGATGAAACGGGCCAGATACAAGGCAAACGAACGAAAATGCGCGGGATTAATCCGGCCTCCGCCAATGCGGTCGCTGGTCTTCATCCACGCCGGCGGGCTCCAGGGGGACGCAAAAAACTTGAGCCGCGGATTGACGCGCAGCGCCGCCTTGAGCATTGGCAGCACATACTCCCGATCCCGTGCAATCGAGAACTGTTTCAGTTCCGGATCCGTCTGCCCGGGTGGCATGTCGTCGTAGGTATACCAAGGCGACGCCGTGAAATCCGGCGTCCCGATGCACACTCGCATCAGGCTGAGACCAATTCCCTTCGTGGGATGGAAAAGACTTTCCAGGACGCGCTGGCGACGCGATGACGGCAACAAGCTGAAGTTGTAACACGAGCTGTGCTCCAGCGAGTTGCCCAAGCCGAGAATGCTTTGGTGCAAACTTTTCGGGTCAATGGTCACCGCCGATAGTGCTCCCGAAGACGCAGGCGAAAATTTCAGGGCCGTCTGCTGGGTCAGTCGGTTGGTCAGATCGCTGGTCGACGTCCACCATTCAACCTTCGGCTGACTGCAGGCCGCCAGGGGCGCCAAGGCGCAAATTACCGTTAGAGCGAAAAGCCGGCCTGCCCGGCGGAGTAGACGTTCAACGGAGTTGGTCATGCGCCACATGTTCGTCCCGGACAATTCCGCCTGACAAGCCCGGAGTGCCCCGCGTTGATCCGCGCGTGGAATTTTAAACCGCTGATAAACGCCGATGAACGCAGATATTTTTGGGATGATGGTTGGGGTTGTCACGCTCGAGGAGCGCCCCTTTTTCATCTGCGTCCATCAGCGTGCATCTGCGGTTAATCTGCAGTGAAAGAGTCTCACGCGGGGATCGGGGTTCCGACCGAACGAACCTCGGGAATTGCACCGCAAGATCCGGAGTGTTCTTCCGACGAATCCGGGTAGGATGGCTCGAGCTCAATGAAGATTGAATCGAAAGACTTCCGCCGCGACGAGGGCCGTCGACCAACGCCGACCGCCGACGTGCGTTGGACCGCGATCGTGAGCCGCGACGCGCGGGCCGACGGCCAGTTTGTTTATGGAGTAAAGAGCACGGGCGTCTATTGCCGGCCTTCGTGCCCGTCGCGGCGGCCGTTGCGAAAGAACGTCGAGTTTCACTCGTCGTGCGCGGAAGCGGAAGCGGCCGGATTTCGCGCCTGCCGACGCTGCCAGCCGAACGGCCCATCGCCGGCCAGGAATCTGGTCCAACGAATGATTGAATCCTGCCGCCGAATTGAAGCGGCCGATCCCGCCGATCCACCGCCTTCATTGGCCGCGCTGGCCCAGGCGGCGGCGATGAGCAAATATCATTTCCATCGGCTATTCACTCGCGTGATCGGCCTGACGCCCAAAGCCTACGCGGCGGCGCACCGCGCGGAACGGATGCGCGATGAACTGTCCCGCAACCCCACCGTGACGGAGGCAATCTATGCGGCGGGTTTCAATTCCGGTGGGCGCTTCTATGCCGACTCATCGCGCATCCTGGGTATGAACCCTAAGCGCTTTCGGCAGGGAGGCGCCGGGGCGTTCTTACGTTTTGCCATCGGTCAAACTGATCTCGGCCCTATTCTGGTCGCGTCCTCGGAGCGAGGTGTGTGTGCGATTCTGTTCGGCGATGACCCAGCCGTTTTGATCGACGATTTGCAGCGGAGGTTTCCCCGGGCGCAACTGGTGGGCGGCGATCGTTCCTACGAACAGCTCGTCGCCCGGGTGTTGGGCCTGGTGCAGCAGCCGCGCGCGGCGTTTGATCTGCCGCTGGACTTGCGGGGAACCGTGTTTCAGCGGCGGGTCTGGCGGGCTTTGAGCCGGATCCCGGCGGGCACGACGTTGACCTACACCGAACTCGCGCGCCGCATCGGCGCTCCCAAAGCCATACGGGCCGTGGCGGGCGCCTGCGCAGCCAACGCCATCGCCTTGGCCATCCCGTGCCATCGAGTGGTCCGAAGCGACGGCAACCTTGCCGGATACCGATGGGGAGTGGAGCGGAAGCGGGCGCTGCTCAAACGAGAGTCCGTTTCCGCAAGCACCGGGAAATTGAAGTCCTCACCCACCCAACCAACCCGGCCGAAACGGGACGATCCCGCAACGACTCATTCCACGTCTGCTTCCGGGAAGCGTTCGCGGATCATGCGCAGCAGGCGATCCACGTCGTCAGGCTGATAGAGCCGCCGGGTGACGCGACGGCGGACGGCATCCAGCAAATCCAGCCAGGATTCGAGCGGCGGATTCTCCACGGCCTGCCATTGCTCGAAGCGCTTCTGGCGCACGAAAAACTTCCATTGCTTGCCGACGTGCCGGGCGAAATGCTCGTAGCGTTCACCTTCTTCCGTCCGCTTCTCCCAGCCAATTTCTGCTTTGGATGCCATGGCGCCAATCAGTGGGGATGCGGCAGGTCGACGCTGGCAACCGCCATCGCGGCGATGCCTTCTTCGCGTCCGATGAACCCGAGATGTTCGTTGGTCGTCGCCTTCAGCCCGACCCGGTTGATGTTCAACCCGAGCGCGGCCGCGATGTTGATCTTCATTTCCTTCAGGTAGGGCGCGATCTTGGGCGCCTGCGCGATGACGGTGGCGTCGACGTTGATGATCGTGCCTTCGCGGAATTTGACCTGGCGGGCGGCCTCCTCGAGGAAGATGCGGCTGGGGGCATTTTTCCAACGTGGATCGGTATTGGGAAAAAAGTGTCCGATGTCACTTTCGCCCAGCGCGCCGAGCACGGCGTCGGTGATGGCGTGAAACAGGGCGTCGGCGTCGGAATGCCCGTCGAGACCCTTGCTGTGCGGGATCTCCTGCCCGCCCAGAATGAGCTTCCGGCCTTCCACCAGTTGATGCACGTCGTAACCTATGCCCACATGATTCATGCGCGCGCAGTATGAAAGGTCCGTCCCGCCGCGGGAAAGGAGAAATCTCCGAAATGAGGCGGCGGAAACGCCACGCTTGCCTCGCTCGATGATTTTCGGTGAGCTTGGCGTCGACCTTGATCATCCGATGAGCAAAACCACCATCCAGGACAACGCGAGAATCGCCAGCCTTGCGACGGCGGTGATCTTGGTGGATCAGCTGACCAAGCTGCTCGTGCTGAATTTTCTGGGGTTCGCCGAGGAGCATGACATCGTGCCCGGGTTTTTCCGTCTGGTGCACTGGGGAAATACCGGGGCCGCCTGGAGCATGTTGACCGGCAACAATGGCCTGCTCGCCGGCGTCGCGATCGTCGCTGTCATCATCCTGGTGTTTGCCCGCCATCACTTTGATCCGCACACACTCGGCGGCCAAGTGGCCCTCGGCCTGATCTTCGGCGGAATCATCGGGAATCTGATCGACCGCCTTCTGCCCAGCCGACGGCACGTCATCGATTTCCTCTACTTTTATGCCGTGCGCCGGGACGGATCCGAGGCCGGCTTTCCGGCCTTCAACGTGGCCGACAGCGCGATCTGCGTGGGCGTCGGCCTGCTGTTCATCTTGTCCTGGCAGTCGAATCAGGCCACCGGCAAGACGACCCGATCCGAACTCGCCGCCGGCCCCGGTGGCAAAGACGCCGTGGAACAGTGACCTGACCCCTGACACCTGACACCCGCCGCCATGCCCGACCGCTCCGAGGAGTTTATCGTCGAACATTCCCATCCCGGGGAACGTTTCGACCGTTTTCTGGCCAACCGCTATCCCGCCGTCTCCCGCGGCACCCTGCAACGCCTCATGGATGAAGGCCACATCCTCGTCAACGGCAAGCCCGTCAAGGCCACCCACGCGCCGCGCGCCGGCGAATCCGTCTCGGTGACGTGGCCGGAAGCCCGCCCCGCCGAGGCGCGCCCCGAGGAGATTCCGCTCAACGTGCTGTTTGAAGACGACGATCTCCTCGTCTTGAACAAGGCGGCCGGCATGGTGGTGCATCCCGCCGCCGGCAACGAGGAGCACACGCTCGTCAACGCGTTGCTGCATCATTGCCAGGGCCAACTCAGCGGCATCGGCGGCGTGGCCCGGCCGGGCATCGTGCATCGCCTCGACAAGGACACCAGCGGCTGCCTGGTCGTGGCCAAAAACGATGAAACCCACCTGCAGCTCAGCGAACAGTTCGCCGCCCGCACGACGGAGAAAACTTACGTGGCCGTGCTGTGCGGAGCAGTCACGCGCGAGTCCGGCGAAATCCACGCCGCCATCGCCCGCCATCCGTCGCATCGCAAACGCATGGCGGTCTCCAATGACGCCGGCCGCGAGGCCTTTACGAGCTATCGTGTCACCGAGCGGCTGCAGCACTCAACCCTCGTCGAGGCCAAGCTGCACACCGGCCGCACGCACCAGTTGCGCGTCCACTTTCAGCACATCGGCTTTCCCATCGCCGGCGACGAAACCTACGGCAGCGGCCCCAACCGCAAGCTCGTCGAGTTGACCGGTTTCAAGCCCCCGAGGGTCTTGCTGCACGCTCAAAAGCTGGCTTTCGTCCACCCGCGGACCAATCGCCGCCGGGTCTTCACCGCACCGCTGCCGACCGATTTCGCGCAGGCGATCGCCACCCTCAGGGGCTAGACCAAGGCCTTTCGGAAATTCGCCGCGAACGCGAAATGCGAAGAAGCGTATGCGATTCGCCCTCACCCCTGACCCTCTCCCCCAGGGAGCTGATCATGTCCCACATCTTTTTCGCTGGACACCGCGACGGCGCTGCGGCAGGTTGTGGCGCGTGCGCATCGCTGGCCGCGAGCTTTCGTCGGAGTTGCTGCAAGAGTTGCAGGAGCAAGCGGGTCATTGTTCGCGACGTCAACTGGCGGCGAAACTGTGTGAACAAGCCCAATGGCGGACGCCTTCGGGCGGGCCGGCGTTGATGACGGCGCGCAAGGC
>JBGARF010000019.1:0-216173 GCA_044230345.1 Limisphaerales bacterium | reverse complement strand
AGGGTCAGCAAGGGCAACAGGGTCAGCAAGGGCAACAGGGTCAGCAAGGGCAACAGGGTCAGCAAGGGCAGCAGGGTCAGCAAGGGCAGCAGGGCCAGCAAGGGCAAGGGCAAGGGCAGGGTCAAGGGCAACCTCAGGATGCTCAGGCTCAAGCGCAGCAGCAACAGCAACAGCAACAGCAACAGCAGGCGCAGGGACAAGGTCAGGGTCAGGGCCAGGGGAGGGGACAGCAGCAAGCGCGCGCCAATCAACCGGGGCAACAAGGTGGTCGGGGTGCGCCGCCGCCGCCACCTAACAACCCGGAATTGCGCGAGCAGCAGGACGGCGAGAACGATGCGAATCAGGCCGGTGCGCAACAAGGTGGCCGGGGACGTGGGGGTGAGCGGGCAAATTTTGCGCCGCGCCGCAGTCCGTTTAACAGCAGCGATGCTGAGCGATTGACGGGTCCGATTGCCGGTGAAGATTTCCAGCAGTGGTCTGATCGTTTGCGAAATGTGGAAGAGATGATTGACGATCCGGAGTTGCGGAATCAGGTGGCGCGGATTCGTGATCGTGCGCGGGCTTTGCGGACCGATCTCAAGCGGCACGGAAAGAATCCGCAATGGCCCATGGTCAAGAGTCAGATTTCATCGCCCCTGACCGAGATCCGCGATCGTGTTGCCGAGGAACTGGCGCGGCGCGAAAAGCCGGATTCGATTGTGCCGATCGACCGGGATCCTGTGCCGACAAAGTTTTCTGAACTGGTTCGCCGCTATTACGAAAAGTTGGGCACCGGTGCGGGGGCGGAGCAGAAGTAAATCGCCATCGGGCCACCGGATTGAGCCGATCCGGAACGGGTTTCCTCGTGGTCCGGAGAGGCTGTCCGGCATTGAACCTTTCCCTGGGATCTCCGCCACCTTCGGCGACAGACCTGATTTCAAGTTGCATTCAAGGGGCGACACCGGTAAACCGTCCGCGAACAATTTTCGAAGCTATGGCTCAATCCTGTTATCATCCGAGTGTCGAGGGCGCCCAGCATGGCGCGAAAAGCCTGGAGGCATTTCTGGCGTATGCCAAAAAAGCGGGCGCGGCTGGTGCCCAGCCTTCCAATTACATGCTGCAAGGAGCCAAGGGCTTCCAGAGCGCCAAGGAAATCAAGGCGGCCTTTGCCAAGGCCAAGATGAGTTTGGATGGCGTGTCTGCTCACTGTCCGTTTTGGGTGCACACCACGGCGTGGACGGGCAGCCCGACTATACGTCCGTTCATTCCGGCCGACGTCGCGAAGAAGTCGCCAGAGCAGATTGAACGCTGGGCCGAGGACTACATTTTGAGCCTGCTGGACTTGTGCGCGGAACTGGGCGTCAAAATTGTCCCGATGTTTTGGGGTGTGGCGCATGGTTGGGAAGTGGCCACTGGCTATCCGTGGGGCTTCTGGAAGGGCGGCGACTATGATCTGGTCGGTGCGGGCAATGAGCGGTTTGTGCAGAAGACGGCCAAGATTCGCAATCACGCGCGCAAGCTGGGTCTTTACCTTGCCCATGAAATTCATCCGGGCACGGCCGCGATGTGCGCCGATGACTTCAACGCTCTGGTCAAAGCCTGCGACGGTGACAAGGTGCTGGCCGTGAACGCGGATCCTTCGCACTGCTGGGAGGGGGAAGACTGGGAAACCCGTTTTCGCAAGGTGGCGGATCGCGTCTACGCCTGTCACGTGAAGAACTTTGTCATTCGATCCAACGTGCCGCTGCGTCACATGCAGCCGGATTGGCCTGGGCGTGCGATGCAGTTTACAGACCTCGCCACCGGCGACCTGAACATGACCCGCTATGTTGAGATGCTGATCAACATTGGATACCCGACGCGCTATTGTCAGGTCATGGGCACCAAGTCAGCTCCGCTGATCGTTGAAGCGGAGAGCGCCTACCGCGATCTGGATTCCACCAGCGCCAACGGGATCGCGTTTGTTCGCGATAACCTGTGTTTCCCCGTGGCCGCGGGTTCGTTCGAAGACGGCATGGGGGCCTGAGACATTGACAAGGCGCGGAGCCGCCGGGCTGAAGGGCGACACGCCGGTCACGCGAACGTAAACGCGTCCGCCAGGCGGGCCTGCCACTCGCCGAGGCGGGCTGGGTTGGGCGCGTGGATTCGACAAAGTGCGTCGCCGGCCTTCAGTATTTCGCCGGGCTTTTTCAACTGATCGATTCCGACTCTCGGGTCGATGGGCGCCTCTTGGGTCAGGCGTCCGCCGCCCATGTCGCGGATCACTTCGCCAATGATGCGGGCATTGCATCGGACAAGCGTTCCGGAGCGGCGCCCGCGCAGTTCCGTCACCACGGGCGCGTGGATATCCGCAGCCAGCAGGCGGCGGTAGGCTTCCAAATCGGCGCCCTGGGCCGCGAGCAGTTGTTCCCACTTGCGAAGGGGTCGGCGGGATTCGAGTTCGGCGCGAGCCTTTTCCCAACCGCTTTTGAGGTCGGTTGAGCCACCGGTTTGGACCAGGAGATTGGCCGCACATTCCAAAACCAGATCCCTCAGGTCATCGGGCCCACGGCCTTCAAGGCAGGCCACCGATTCCTTCACCTCAAGCCAGTTGCCGGCCGCCTGTCCGAGCGGAATGTCCATGTTCGTGAGCAGCGCCCGGGTGTTGACTTCGCAGGCCTGGCCGAGCTTGACCATGGCATCGGCGAGTTTGGCTGCTTCGTCGCGGGTTGGCATGAAGGCGGCGCAGCCGAACTTCACATCGAGGATCAGTGCCTGCAGGCCCTCGGCGAGCTTCTTTGACAAAATGCTCGCGGTGATCAGCGGAATGCTTGGCACCGTGCCGGTCACATCGCGCAGGGCGTAGAGCTTCCGATCGGCTGGCACCATGGTCTCGGTCTGGCCTGCCATGGCGACGCCCAATTCCTGGACCTGGGCGACGATTCGTTCGGGCGTCAGCGCCGTGGTGAACCCGGGAATCGATTCCAGTTTGTCCAGCGTGCCCCCGGTAATGCCCAAGCCGCGGCCGGAGATCATCGGAACCCGGAAGCCCAGGCAGGCCAGCAGCGGAGCCAGCGGGAGCGATACTTTGTCGCCGACCCCGCCGGTGGAATGTTTGTCGACGATGGGCCTGGGATCAGCGGGGAACTTCAGTCGGGTGCCCGAATCGCGCATCGCCAGCGTCAGGGTCCGGGTCTCGGCCTCGGTCAGGCCTCGAAAGTAGATGGCCATGAGCAGTGCGGCCATCTGATAGTCCGGGATGCGGCCCGCTGTGAAGTCTCGAATGAAGGTTTCAATTGCCTTGAGCGGCAGGTCCTGACCGTCGCGCTTTTGCTCGATGAGGGTGAGAAAGTTCACGGCTTTTTGCCAGATTGCCAGAACGGTCAGGCGGAATGGACTTCTGCGTCAGCCGGGATTCCCGGCGCGCCCGATTCTCTGCGCGGCCTCCGCACGGGCCTCCGGCCGTGCGGTCTTGATTTCATCGGACGCCGGCGCTCAGGAGACAAATTTTTTGGCGATCACAGTGGCGTTGTGACCGCCGAACCCGAACGAGTTGTTGACGATCGCCTTGACGGGCAGTTCCCGTGCGGTGTTGGGCACGTAGTCCAGGTCGCACTCGGGATCCTGATTTTCGATGTTGATCGTGGGCGGGACGACGTCGTGCTGGATGGCTTTGACGCAGACGACGAGTTCCGTGGCTCCGGCGGCGCCGAGCATGTGGCCGGTGGCGCCTTTGGTGGAACTGACGACCAGGCGACGGGCGTGTTCGCCGAAGACCGTTTTGATGGCCTGAGTTTCGGCGATGTCCCCTTGGGGCGTGCTGGTGCCGTGGGCGTTGATGTAGCTGATGTCTTCTGGATTCAGCCGGGCGTGCCGGAGCGCCATTTTCATGCAGCGTGCCGCGCCTTCGCCGAAGGGCGCGGGAGCGGTCATGTGGTTGGCATCGGCGGTGTTGCCGTAGCCGCAGAGTTCGGCATAGATGCGGGCGCCGCGCGCTTTGGCGTGGCTGAGTTCTTCGAGCACGACGATGCCTGCGCCTTCGCCCATGACAAAGCCGTCCCGGTCCACGTCGAAGGGTCGGGAAGCGCGCTTGGGGTCATCGTTGCGGGTGCTCATTGCCTTCATGGCACAGAAACCGCCGATGCCGATGGGAACGATGGTGGCTTCGGATCCGCCGGCGAACATCACGTTGGCATCGCCCATTTTGATGGTGCGCCAAGCCTCGCCAATGGCGTGGGTGGAGGTGGCACAAGCCGAGCAGGTGGCGACGTTAGGTCCCCGCAATTTGTAGAACATGCTGAAGAACCCGGAAGCCATGTTCAGGATCAGCATGGGAATCATGAAGGGAGAAAGGCGGCCGGGCCCCTTGCTCAGGAGGATGGAGTGTTGATCCTCCGTGGTCTTGAGGCCGCCGATGCCGGAGCCGATGAACGCCCCGACGAGGTCCCGGTCGGTCTTCTCGAGGTCCAGCCCGGAATCGAGCAGGGCCTGATGGGCAGCAAAGACTCCGAATTGGGCGAATCGATCGGCGCGTCGGGCGTCCTTCGGCGACGGAAAGGCGGCGCCCGGATCGAAGTTTTTCACCTCACCAGCGATGCGGGTGTCGAACGGGGTGGCGTCGAAGTGGGTGATCCGGTCGATGCCGCACTGGCCGGCCAGCAGGGCCTTCCAAAGCGTTTCAACGTCATTGCCGAGCGGAGTCACCGTGCCCAGCCCGGTGATGACCACCCGTCGCTCCGAATTATCACTCGCCATAAAAATCAAACGGGGCAGCTTGATCCGGCCGTGGCCGGAGCTGCCCCGGAAAGCTTGCAGCCGAACTACTTGTTGCGGACGTCTTCGATGTACTTGATCACATCGCCCACGCTCTGGAGCTTCTCGGCTTCTTCGTCGGGGATCTCGTGCCCGAACTCTTCCTCGAGGGCCATCACCAATTCAACGGTGTCGAGCGAATCGGCGCCCAGATCCTCGATGAACTTCGCCTCGGGTGTGACCTGATCGGCCGTTACCCCGAGCTGTTCCACGATGATTTCCTTAATTCTTGCCTCAACTGATTTTTCAGCAGCCATGACTTATCTCCGGTTTATTATGGTTGTCTTTGCTATGTCACGCTCCGGAGGGCGTCAAGCCCTGATTCGGAGACACACCGACTCATCTCAATCCACCCGATCAACCCGCCACTCCGCGGGATTTGCGCGTTCGCGCACTTGCCGTTGGTTCGTTTAGACGCGCCCCTGTCTATAAGCTGACTCCGGGCGTGTCCAGTGAGAATTTTTTGCCGGTTGCACCCCGGCCGTCTCTGCCTGACCGTCATCGGGAACGTCACATCACCATTCCGCCGTCCACGGTCAATACCTGTCCCGTCACGTAGCGTCCGCCCGGGCCCGCCAGATACAACGCGGCTTCGGCAATGTCCTCGGCTTTGCCCAACGAGTTCAAGGGAATCTTTGCCACCAGCTCCGCCTTCAACTTGTCTTCCAGAACGGCGGTCATGTCCGTTTCAATGAAACCCGGAGCGATGGCGTTGACGGTAATGCCGCGTGAACCGAGTTCCTTGGCAATCGATTTGGTGAAAGCGATGAGAGCGCCCTTGCTGGCGGCGTAGTTGCACTGGCCGGCGTTGCCAATCAAGCCGATGACCGATGCGATGTTGATCACACGCCCGGCCCGCTGCTTGACCAGCGCACGGGTGAAGGCCTTGGTGAAGTGGAACGCGCCCTTCAGGTTCGTGTTCAACACCGCGTCCCAGTCCGCTTCGCTCATTCGCATCAGCAATCCGTCCCGCGTGATGCCCGCGTTGTTGACCAGAATGTCGACCCGGCCGGCTTCAGCCAGAATTTTCTCCGCTGCGGCTGCCACCGAAGCTCCGTCCGAGACGTCGACCGCCAACGCCCACGCTTTCCGTCCCAAAGCGCGGATCTCGGCCGCGACCTTTTCCGAATTCTCCACCGTGCGCGAAACGCAGGCGACATCGGCTCCCGCCTGGGCGAAGCGCAGGGCGATGGCCCGCCCAATGCCGCGCCCGGCGCCGGTCACGACGGCTATTTGATTGGCCAACATGGTCATAGTGGGCGGATGTTCTCGGAGTTTGGGCCCGGATTGTCAATCAACGAAACTTACCAATTCACCCCTGATTTCCCGCAACTCACGGCAAATCCTGCGCTTTCCTCGCCCCCGCCGGGTAACGTGCCTTCGTTCCGCCGGTCAGGTAAATGCTGACGGCAGGGTGTGCGTTGCGTTCAACGATCGCGACCGAGTCTTCCGGCCCACGGCGGGCGCAACGCAGGCGGGCGGGTCACTGCATCCGGAGATCCACGCAGACGAGTTGCTTCGGGCCTTTGATGAAGGCGAAGCCGTCGGCGATTGCGGGGTAGGAGCGGGTGGGGCGTCCGACCACCTGGGCTCTTTCGCGGATTTTGAATTTGTTGGGGGTCGCGGTGGCCAGTTGGAGTTCGCCGGTGTCCGAAAGAATTACCAACTGGTCGCCAGCACCCACGATCGTTCCGGAGCCGAGTTTCGGTTCTTCCCACATCACTTTTCCTGTCGCCAGTTCGACACAGCGAAGTGTGGGACCACCTTGTTCCCAGGCGTGCCCGTGAAATCCGTAGGCAAATCCGTCACGAATCAGGGCACACGTGTAATGACTCGAAAGCGCGTCGTCGAGATGCCAGATCTTTTCCGGACCGTCGGCCTTCACCCGAACCAGCATGGCGCCGAGTTTGTACCAGCCCGAAAGAAAAATCTGATCGCCGGACACGACGGGGCTGGCCGCGTAGACGTTGCCCGACGACTGCTTCCGGGTGGGCAGGCGCCAGAAGTCCTTGCCGCTGGCCGGATCGATGCCGTGCAAGGCCTCGCGCGTCACCATCAGCAGCTGACTCTTGCCGTCGAGCGTCTTCAGCACGGGGGTAGAAGCCGACGCCTTCTCGCTGGTGACCTGCCAGAGAGTGTGCCCATCGTCCAAGGCAAACGCGACAATCCCTGCTTCGTTGGTGCCGCCCACCGGGAGAATCACCGAGCGGTCGGTGACCAGCGGCGATGCGGCGCACCCGTGCCAGGTGGCGGAGCTCTTAAAATCCGCTTTTGGATTGCGCGACCAGATTTTGTTGCCTGATTGCAAATCGAGGCAGACCAGGTAGCCGTCCGTGTTGTGAACATAGACCCGCCCGCGATGGATCGCCGGAGTGGGGCGGGGACCGTGATCGAAGAACGCGCCGTCCCGAAATTTCATGGGATGCTTGTAAATCCAATGTCGCTCCCCGGTAGCCGGGTTGAGGCATTCCACGTGCAGGTTTTCCTCCAGTCGATGGCACTGGACCAAACGCCCCTCGCCCACGACGGGACTGGAGTAGCCTTCGCCCACGTCCAGCTTCCAAACGATCCGCGGTCCGGATGAAGGCCAGTTGGTGGCGAGCGCGGGGCCGACATAGACCGCATCCCGCGTGGGCCCCAACAGATGAGGCCAGTCGGAGCCGGATGAATGCCTGCCGGCCAGGAGCAGCAGGACGAGGCTTAGCCCGCAAACGTGAAAAATCCGAGGCGTTGATTGGGACGCGGACGACACGCAGGTGCTTCGCTTGGTTTGGTGGGGCGATGGGGACGGCTTGGAGTGAAGGAACCCATTCATGACGATGCGACCACCGTAGGGGAAAAATCGTCGGCGGCAATCGGAAAGGTGGAGGCCGGCCGAAGCTCAAATCCCTTTCAATTCCCAACGCCCGGGCGTCGTCAGCTTTATCACCATCACCGCAAGCCAATGCTCAATCTGCCGATCGCATGAAGTCCGGATCCATGTCTCAACTCCTCGCGTTAATGGGCACGCAACTCGCGCTCGCGCTCGGTTCCGGCGGATTTTCTGTCGGCGCGGTGGCGGCGGAGTCAGCGCCCAGCACGAATCTTCCGCCCGGCCACGTGCGTGGGTTGCCGCCGTCCATCTCGCCGGGCAAAGACCGAAGCCGGGTGACGGATGCCGATCGCGAGTGGTGGTCGTTTCAGCCGCTGCGCTGGGTCAGGCCGGTGGTTCGAGCCGAGGGTGCGGTCCGGAATCCAATCGACCGATTCGTCCTGGCCCGCCTTGAAGCGAAACAGCTGAAGCTGAGTCCGCCGGCCGATCGGCGCACGCTCATTCGCCGGGCTTCGTTTGATCTGCTGGGCCTGCCGCCAACGCCGGAAGAAGTCGAAGCCTTCGAGCGCGACCCTTCGCCCGACGCCTGGCCGCGCCTGCTCCGGCGCTTGTTGGACAGCCCGCGCCACGGAGAACGATGGGCGCGGCACTGGCTCGACGTCGCGCGTTTTGCGGAGAGCTCGGGTTTCGAGCACGACTACGATCGGCCCAGCGCGTATCACTATCGCGACTTTGTGATTCGCGCGTTCAACTCGGACCTCCCTTACGATCAGTTCGTGCGCTGGCAACTCGCGGGTGACGAGTTTGAGCCGGACAACCCGCTCGCCTTGATGGCGACGGGCTTCCTGGGCGCGGGCGTGTTTCCAACTCAAATCACCGCGAATGAGGTGGAGCGAACGCGGTACGACGCGATGGATGACATGTTGTCGACGGCCGGCACGGCGATGCTCGGTCTGACCATCGGTTGCGCCCGCTGTCACGACCACAAGTACGATCCGATCCCGACGCACGACTACTACCGGATGCTGGCCACGTTCACGTCTACCGTGCGCAGCGAGGTTGAGCTCGATCTGCAGCCGGACGAGAATCGGAGAGCGCGGGAGGCCTACGAGCGTGAACACGCGCCTTTGGTCGGAGCGCTGGAGGAGTTCGAAAGCAAGGAGCTTCCCGAACGTTTTGATCGCTGGCTGAAGTCCGGCGCTGCCCTGCCTGCACCTCCCCAGTGGGCCCTGCTCGAACCGTCGGCGATCAAGTCCGAGGCGGGCGCGACATTTCGAAAGTTGGAGGACGGCTCGTTCTTAGCTGAAGGAAAGAATGGGGATCGCGATGTCTATACCTTCGTGGCCGACGTCCGCGGGACGGGCTGGCGCGCGCTGCGCCTGGAAGCACTGGCCCATGCCAGCCTTCCGCGCAAGGGCCCCGGCCGGGCGGAGAACGGTAACATCGGGCTGAGCCGGATTCGGGTGTTTTCTTCCCCGATCGCGGGTGGACCCACGAACGAGATTCGCCTGGCGCGGGCGCGGGCCACGTTCGAACAGAACAAGGATCACCTGTCCATCTCGGCGGCACTCGACGAAAAGCCAGGCAGCGGCTGGGCGGTGGATCCACAGTTCGGGACGAACCACGCCGCCATCTTTGAATTTGAACAGGCCATTGGCTCGGCGGAAGGACTGCGGCTGGAAGTGCGACTGGAGTTCTCCGTTAACACCCGACACAACATCGGGCGGCCGCGTCTGTCGGTGACCTCCGCCGAGCAACCGGCCTTCAACGAGGCTGCCGTGCCGTCCGCGATCGCGGAGTTGCTGAAGCGAGCGCAGGAGGGTTCGCGGGCGTTTTCAACCGCCGATCGCGGTGCGTTGTTGGCTTGGTGGAAGACGTCGGAGCCGGGCTGGCGGGCGCTGCAGGCGAAAGTGGAAGCCCATGCGCGCGTGGCCCCCAAGCCGAAGCTGACCAAGGTGCTGATTTGTGCCGAGGGCCATCCTGCGGTCCGCATGCACACGCAGGGGGCGGACTTTTTCAAGGAAACATACTTTCTCCAACGCGGCAGCACCGATCAGAAAAAGGGCGTGGCCGCGCCGGGCTTTCTGCAGGCATTGCTGCGCGGGCCGGAGCTGGAACCGCGCTGGCGGGTGGATCCGCCGGTAGGTGCCAAATTCAGCGGACGCCGGCGCGCATTGGCTCAATGGCTGACCGATCCCGAAAAGGGCGCTGGACATCTGCTCGCTCGCGTCATGGTCAATCGCCTGTGGCAGCATCATTTTGGGCAGGGGTTGGTGACGACGCCCAATGATTTTGGCGTGCAGGGCAGCGCGCCGACGCATCCTGAGTTGCTCGACTGGCTGGCGTCGGAGCTAATTCGTGGCGGATGGCGCCTGAAGCCGATCCATCAATTGATGATGTCGAGCGCGGTGTATCAGCAGGGGGCCCTGCCCAACGCCACTCGCGAGAAAGTAATGAAGGCCGACCCGGATAACGCCTTGCTTTCGCGCCGTGTGCCGCTACGGCTCGAAGCGGAAACCATCCGCGATTCGCTCCTGTTCGTGGCGGGTCTGCTCGAGACAAACTTGTATGGCCCGGGAACGCTGAACGAGGCCAGCCGACGCCGGAGCATTTACTTCACGATCAAACGCAGCCAGTTGGTGCCCGCGATGCAGGCCTTCGACGCGCCCGAACCCCTGGTCAGTCAGGGCGTTCGTCCCTCCACCACGGTGGCACCGCAGGCGCTCATTCTCATGAACAGTCCGCATGTTCGTTCGTGGGCCGCGGCCTTCGCGGCGCGCTGGGCCCGTCCGGGCCAGGATACAGCCGCGGCGGTCGACCGAGCCTACGCCCTGGCGTTGAATCGTAAGCCGAGCCGGCAGGAGCGGGCCCAAGCCTTGCGGTTCATCGCGGAGCAGGAGGGACGGCATCAGTCCGATCCGGCCGATCCGACCGATCGGACAGATCGCTCTCCTCGCGGCCGCGCGCGGACGGACTTTGCGCAAGTGCTCCTCAGCCTGAACGAGTTTATTTATGCCGAGTAATCCTGACTTTCTCTCGCGTCGTGAACTGTTGCGCCGGGCCGGCGGCGGCGCCGGGTTGATCGCCCTCGCGGGGCTGATGCGCGAGAGCGGCCTGATCGTGCCGTCGGCTGGAGCGGCGGCCACCAATCCATTGCTGGCGCATCCGGCTCATTTCCCTCGGCGCGCGAAGTCTGTCATCTGGCTCTTCATGAATGGCGGGCCCAGCCAGGTGGACACCTGGGACTACAAGCCCGAATTGATTCGGCGCGACGGTCTTGAACTGGCGGGTTTTGACAAGAAAACCGGATTCTTCACCGACGCCGTTGGACCTTTGATGAAGTCACCGTTTGGCTGGGCTCGGCATGGACAGAGCGGCACATGGGTGAGCGACTTGTTTCCGAACATGGCCCGGCACGTGGACAAGATGGCCTTCATTCATTCGTGTCACACGAAGTCCAACAACCACAGCCCGGCTTTGTTTATGATCAACACCGGGACCACGCGCATGGGTTCGCCTTGCGTGGGCTCGTGGGTCACCTATGGACTGGGCAGCGTCAGCCGGGACCTTCCGGCTTTTGTCGTGATGAGCGATCCGCTGGATCGCGGGCTGCCGAAGGGCAATGCGAGCAACTGGGGCGCCGGCTTCTTGCCGAGCGTTTATCAGGGGACCTGGCTGCGGCCCAAGGGTGAGCCCATTGACAATCTGAAAAGGCCGGTGGGATTAAATGACGCCGCCCAACGGGCTCAACTCGATCTCCTCGCCAGCCTCAATCGCCACCAGCTTGGACGAGCGTCTGGCCTCGATGGCGCCGACGGTCTGGCGGCGCGCATCGAAAGCTTTGAGCTGGCCTATCGAATGCAAACGGCCGCGCCTGAGGCGTTCGACATCGAGCGAGAGCCCGCCGACATCCGGGCGATGTACGGCCTCGAACAGAAACATTGCCGCCATTTCGCGGCCCAATGCCTGATGGCCCGCCGGATGGTCGAACGCGGCGTGCGCTTCGTGCAGATTTACTCGGGCGGGATGGAGAACCAGCGGAGTTGGGACGGACACGAAGACATCGTGGGCAATCATCGCGGCTTCGCGCGCGAGACGGATCAGCCGATTGGCGCGTTGCTGGCGGATTTGGAGCAGCGCGGGCTGCTCGACGAGACCCTGGTCATTTGGGGAGGAGAGTTCGGACGCCTGCCGATCTCGCAGAAAGGAAGGAATCCGGGTCGTGATCACAACCCGCATGCCTTCACCTACTGGCTGGCCGGGGGCGGTGTTCGGGGAGGAGTTCATCACGGTGCCACCGATGAAATTGGTCATCAGGCTGCCGTGGATAAAGTCAGCGTCAACGATCTCCATGCCACCATCCTGCATCTGCTCGGCTTTGATCACGAGCGCCTGACCTTCTTTCACGACGGTCGCAACTTTCGCCTGACGGACGTGGCGGGAGAGGTGGTGAAATCGGTCGTAGCCTGAAGGCGGATCCTCGCACATTCTTTACCTCCGTTTTCGAACGAGATCCGCGCCAGAAGTTCCGCTTCCTTCCGGCACCCTGGCTGGATAGGCTCCAGCCCACGACAAGCCAACAACCCACAACCCATGAAACGACTGATTGAACATCTCCAGCTCGCCTTGATTGGAAGCGTCGCCTTGGGCCAGCTGAGTTCAGCCGCGGCCCAGCCCAACGCGACCCCAACTGAAGGCCGCGGGCGGATTCCGGATCCGTTGACGGTCACCGTGCCGAAGATTGTGGTCGGCAAGAAAATCAAGGTCGACGGGCTGCTCGACGAATGGCCCTGGCGAAAGGCCCCGCGCCTGACTCCGTTTGTGCAGCACGACACCATGGCGGCGGCGCGAGTGAAGACCGAGGTGCGGATTTGGTACGACGAAGAGGCGCTTTACCTGGGCTGGATCTGCGACGACCCCGATATTCAGGCCACCTTGCGCCGGCGCGACAGCAAGTTCTGGGAGGAAGAAGTGGTGGAGTTCTTCGTGACGCCGAAGGCGCTCGATCGCTACTTCGAGCTGCAATGGAATCCGCTGGGTGGGACTTTCGACGCCGTCATTCAAAACCAAATCGGATCGGATGGCCGTTCGCAAAAGTTCGACGGAGATTGGAATTATACGGCGACTAACATGACCTGGGCTTTGCACGTCGACGGATCGGTTCAAGACTCCTCCGATCGCGACAAACGCTGGACAGTGGAAGTCAGGGTTCCCTTTGCCGATCTCAAAGTTCGCACGCCGCGAAGGGGTGAGGTTTGGCGCGGGAACTTTTACCGGTTCAATCGGGATCAAGGCCGGGAACCCGAGTTGCTCAGCTGGTCGCCGACAATTTTTCCGGGCTTTCATCAGCCGACACGGTTCGGGTATTTGCGATTCGGCGGAGATTGATCCCGCTCTCCCATGGATGCGCCTCCCGTTTTGACCGATCCGGTTCGTTCCGCCACGCCGGTGGGTGTGTGGATCGCCTTGGGGTTGGCGGTGTTTGTGGCGATTGCAGCCTTGGCCTTTGCGATTTTGACCGCAGCGCAATTGCGGGTGACGCAACGGCAGCTCGTTGTTGCTTCCCAAGAGTTCGCGCGTGTGCAAGCGGAACTCGAATCAGCTCGGCGCGACCTCGCGGCCAATCTTGCTCCGCCTTCGGACGGGGAGATCGGCCGGACTTTCTCCGGGCTCCGGCAGGTGTCAGATCACTACGAAAGTCTGGGTTACGTGACCTTGGGACGGTTCGAGCGGTCTCAATGGCCCGCCAAGGTCGTTCACCAGAAGGTGTCCACCAACGAAATTTCGTTCCAGCGAAAAAGGGGGCCTCGTCACTCCTATCCTGGCCACCCTGGGTACCGCCTCAAAGTCGTTGCTTTGGAAGACGCCGCTGGTGGGGAAACGATTGTCGTTTTTCGGTCCGTCCAGAAGATTGCTGATCCAACGGTCACCAACACACCTCCGTCGCCGTGATCACCGCAGTTCCGTCTCGGAAGCCGCACCCATCCGAGACCGGGCCTAAAAAGCCGAAGGGCTGGGTTTTAGCCCAGCCCTGCAACTACACAATTTTCACAGAGAACCGATGCGACACGCATCGAACACGTGATGAGAATACTTCAGATCGTGTCCCCAACCAGTCACCAGTTCTGGGGACAGGGAGTGGGGTCGAGTGGGAGTGGTTTGTAAAAAGCTTTAAATCAGGAGTTTAAGTGGCTATTGGCGCACCTCTGGCTAGCGGCGGCGTAGCCAAATCAGGCCGCCGAGCCCCACGGCGAGGAGGACCCCCACTGTTTTCGCAGTGCCGTTCGCCAGTTGTGGAGCCAGATACAAGGTGACCGCTCCGATCGCTGGGCCGGCTGCGCTGCCGAGGCCGATGGCCGCCTCGTGAATCCCCCCGTGAGATCCCTTTTCTTCGCCGGCATCCATCGAGTAGTAGAGCGAAGAGTAGTAGATCAAGCCAATGCAGAGACCGAACCCGATTTGTGCACCGACAAGGGTGGCGACGTTGGGGGCGAGCAAGATCAGGACGAAAGTTGCCATCATCCCGAGATAGGCGGAGAGCAGCCAGCGGAACCGATAGTGCCAGCCGGGCCAAAGCCAAAGGGCGAGAAATGCCAACGTCCGCGTGAACATCCAGACCGAGCAAAAGTAACCGGCGTAACGGGGGGAGAGGTTGAGCGATTTGGCCAGCGCCGGACCCATGGCCACCACGGTGTTAATGGTGAGGTAGGCGATTGGATTTGTGAACCAAGCCATCTGAAGGAAGCTCCGATTCAGTGCCGGGTCTGCCATCGTTGGGCTCGGCTCAGTCGACGCTTCGCCGTGCACGAGCGCCGTGGATGCGGAGGACGATTTCTTTCCAGCTACGGCCAGGCCGATGAGGATCACTTGAACCACGTTGAGCGCGGCTGGCACCCAGAAGATGGCGCTAACGCCCCAGCTTTCGATCATGGCGCCGCCGGTCAAATAGGCCAGGGCTCCACCGGTGGACCAAACGAGATTGTAAACGCCGATGCGGTTTTGGAGCCGGCGGGCGGTGGCTCCTTCACTGGCCAGAGCCTCGAGGGCGGGCCAGGTCATGCCCATGCCGATGACGCAGATCAAGGCGACTGCGGCATGGGGCAGCAACGCGGAAACGTTGGCCCCAATGAGTTGACCTCCACCCATCAGCGCGCATCCCCAACCCAGCGCGCTCCAATAGCCGTTGCGTTGAGCGAATCGGCCCCCGAGAACCGAGGCAAGGGCGTAGACCAGCCCTACACCCGTGGCCAGCAGGAGATTTTGGCCTTTGTCGAAGCCGAACTGCGCTTCGGCAAAAAAGTAGATGTAGTAAAACTGGTAGGTGGTCGCGATGGCGTTCAATCCCTCCACCACGTAGCAGGCGACGACAGGAGCGTTCTTGGAACCGGAGGGTATGGCGACGGCCGACATTGGGTTGGACCAGGGTGGGACGATCAGCAGATCGCCGGACCGTTTGAGCCGCCGGCCAACTCTATCAACGCCTGGCGGCAGTACCACTTCACCGCATTGGACATGGGCGGCCGGAGAGTGTCCAAGTCACTGGCGGTACACCATCGAATGTCGTGATGCTCCTCGCTGGCGAGGGTGAGTTGGCCCAGCCGGGGGCGCGCCCAGTAGATCATCCCAATGTGTTCGTGCGTCTCGTTGATGCGGTGAATGTCGAGGAACCTTGGCGCGATCAAGGCGCGCGTGCCTGGCTCGGTCGTGGGGGGCCGTTCGCCAACGAGTTCGACTTCAAAGCCGCTTTCCTCCCGTGCCTCCCGCAACGCGGCCTGTTCCGGATCCTCGTCCAGCTCAATGTGCCCGCCGAGCGGGAGCCATTTATTGAGCTTGCGATGGTGGATGAGAAGGATTCGCCCTTCGTGCACCACGAAGATCGCCACGGTGAAATCAATTTTTTCGTGAAGGTGAGGCATTGATCAGGTAGGGCGCGCGCTCCGAGCGCGCCGCGAAAGCCCAAGGAAGGCGGTCTTCGGTGGCGGGCGACGGAGCGCCCGCCCTACCTGAGGAATGGGCGGGTATTCGAAACTCAGCATGAGGTTTTCAGGTTAGAGACGCACCGGCAGGCCACGGGCGGCGAGAAATTGCTTCACGTCGCCGACGGTAAACTCGCCAAAGTGGAAAATACTGGCGGCGAGAACGGCGTCCGCGCGCCCTTCTTCCAAGACCTCCGCCATGTGCGCGAGCGATCCGGCGCCGCCGCTGGCGACAACCGGCACCCCAACGGATTCGCTGATCCGCCGGGTGACCACCAGATCGAAGCCAGCCTTGGTGCCGTCGGCGTCGATGCTGTTCAAGACGATTTCACCCGCGCCCAGCGCTACTGCCTTCCGAGCCCATTCCACGGTTTCCCAGCCGGTGGTTTTACGTCCGCCGTGGGAAAAGACCTCCCACCGATCGGGCGCCACCTTCTTGCAGTCGATTGAAACCACGATGCACTGGCTGCCAAATTTTTCCGCACCGGCGCGAATCAGGTCCGGCGTCGCCAGCGCCGACGAATTGATGCTGACCTTGTCGGCGCCGGCCCGGAGCATGGTTTGCATGTCTTCCACCGTCCGGATGCCCCCACCCACGGTCAGCGGCATGAAACACTGGTCGGCCGTTCGTTGAATGACATCCACGATGGTGGCGCGTCCGTGTGCGCTGGCGGTGATGTCGAAGAACACCATCTCGTCGGCCCCCTGTTCGTTGTAGCGCACGGCGAGTTCGACCGGGTCTCCCACGTTGCGCAGTTCGCCTTTCTCAGCCTGGCCGAACTGAACGCCGCGGGTCACCTGTCCTGCATGAACATCGAGGCAAGGAATGACACGTCGGGCTAGCATAGTAATGTTTCGTCTCTCATCGCATCACGATCGCAACCTGAGGCTGAGGCTTATACCGTGACGCGACCGGGCGCCCAAAGGAAAAAGCAAAAAAGCAAAAAGGGCAGCCGAAGCTGCCCTTTTGCGAAGGATGATGGAATCCGGGACGCTTACTGGCGGTTGGCCGCGCGGCGGGTCCGGAACATCGACAGGCCACCGAGGCCAAGGCCGAACAGCGCGAGCGTGGTGCCGCTGTCGGGGACAGAGGTCAGCCCGAGGCTCGGGACGGAGGCGACGCCGATGATGGTATCGTTGCCGCACTCGATCGTGTATTTGATCAGCATTTCGTTGGCGGCCTTGATGGCGTTCAGCAACGGAAGGTAGTTGCCCAAGTCAACTTCCAGCGCGTAGTGATTGCCTTCCGCGTTCGGGCTCAGCGTGGTGAATCCAGCGGTGAACGTGCCGGACTTGCCGTCGATGTTCGGGCCGGAAAGGAAGTTGTCATCCAGCCGCCACGGATTGGACTTCTGGATATCGGTGACCTGCACGTACTTCGAGTTCGAGTTCAGGTCGACGATCGTGTAGCTCAGGTCGTTGGCCGTGGTCGAGAAGTGGATGGCGAAGTCGTAATTGAAATACGCGTTTGACGTCTTGTCGGCCGCCGTTCCATTCCAGGTGGTCTTTGCATCGCCGTTCAGATCGATGAGGATGTCGCCGCGGCGATACCACTTGTTGTTCGAGAAAGCGCCGACCCGGAAATCGTAGCCGCCCTCGATGGTCAGCTTCGATCCGTTGATCAACATTCGTTCCAAGTCCCAGACTTGGCTCGTGATCGTGCCCGGCTCAGTTTCGTTGTTTTCCTGTGTGCCGTACCAGCCAGACGAGGAACTCGACTGACCATCGAAGATCGTGATGTCCACGGCAGACGCCGACAGCGCCCCACCGAGGCCCGCGATCATCGCAACAGCCCCCATTACCCGCTTACCCGTTTGTTCTTTCAGCATAGTCTCACCTTTATAGCGATTCCCGGGCCAAGGAGGCATGGGAGTGTTATGCTGATGGTAAAATGTTGATATTAAGTATCTTGGGACATTGTTGCTGAGCTGGTCCCGGGACGCCTAGGCTAGGGAACTGGAAAGAATTCCGACAATGTTCAGTTTCCCCAACAAATGCACTGAAATCTAAGGCTCGCCGGCTGAAGCTGATGTAAAGAAAGCCGACACTTCGAGGGTGTCGGTCTTTGTCCTACAAGAATCTGATTATAAACAGGTTGTACCCTACTTCGGGCTGAGTTGGCCGGCGGTGTTTTTCAGGTCCAGACAGACTAAAGCGTCCTCGCTGCGCAGATAGAGTCTTTGGCGGGAGAGGACTGGGCCGGCCCAGCAGGGATACGACAGCTGTGGCACCTGATAGGCGCAAATCTCCACCGGCTTGGAGGGATTCAATTCAAAGAGCCCGAGGCGTCCGCCTTCGCCCAACACCAGCAGGCGGCCGTCCGCCACAATGGCCGACCCGCGTCCGTAAACGTCGGGTTGAGCCTGACTTCCCGGTGGGGGGTGGCCGCGCCAACTCTCGTCGCGGCTCCAAGACAATCGGCCTGACTTGAATTCAACGCAGTTGAACTGGGCGTCGGGTTCGTTGCGCCCGCTAAAGGCGTAGAGATGTCCTCGGTCCAGCGCAGGCGTGGTCCAGTGCATTTCCAGAGGCTGAGGTGGGGTTTCCCGGAGCTCGAGGCTGGACGTCGGAACATGCGCTGGAAGTCGCCAAACCGTTTCGAGCGTGCGTCCGTCCGGCTTGACCCGCAGGAGCACCGCCCCGATTCGGAAATACGCCGCAGAGATGAGGATCAAATCGTCCTGCACCACCGGGCAGGCGGCGTTGACCGAATCGTTCGCCATCGACTGAAACCAATAGCTGAAGTTGATCGCTCCGCTGGCAGGATTGACGGATACGAGGCCTTGACGCATTAGGCAAAGAAGATGGCGCTGCCCATGGATGGTGGCGAGGACGGGCGTGGAATAACTGGCCGATTTTTCGAAGCCGGTCCATGCATACGGCCGTTCGGACCGCCAACCCTTCGTGATGGCTCCGTTCCAGTTGGTGTGGCCGACGCTTTCCCACAAGGTTTGACCCGTCGAGGCGTCGAGGGCGACCATGCCGGAATTGGGCTGGCCTCCGACCATCACAAACAAGCGGTCGCCTTCCAATACCGGCGTGCTTCCCACGCCGAAAAACGCTTCGGGGATGTTCCACTCTTTGGCGGTGTCCCGTTCCCACACCCGCTGCCCGGTGACTAAATCCAGGCAAAGCAATTTCCCCTCCGCTCCGAACGTATAACACCGGTTGCTGGTCAACACGGGCGAGCAGCGGGGCCCATTGTTGTAGCCGTAAGGATCGACAAAACGGCTCCGATACGGATAACGCCACAGGTTGGACCCGGTAACCGCGCTCATGGCTTCCACCACTTCGTTGCTGCCCATCCGATGGTGCAGAACGAGCGTTCCTCCGACAACGGACGGGGCACTGTAACCGGTGCCGACGGCGCGAGCCCAGACTACGGGCGGTCCATTGCTGGGCCAACGGGCGAGGAGGCCGCTCTCGCGGGATGTATTGTCCGCGCGCGGTCCTAAAAAGCGCGGCCAATCTTCGCCGGGTCGATCCGCGGTGGGGGCTGCCGACAGGCGGGCCAAGAACGTTGCCCAGGTCGCCAGGCCTCCCAGCCAACCCAGAATGCGAAACCGGTTGCGTCGATTCACCCGGAGAGCATGAAGGAGGCACGGTCGTTGGGCAAGGGGCTCGTCCTGCGCTCGGTTGGTCGTGAGAGACATTTTTTTTCTCAAGTGTTCCCCGGGGACGCCGATCATCCTGTGTCGCGGGTGCCTTTTCAGGGGTGTGATCAACCGCGGGATTCGGGTCGGTCCGAAAAGGGTGGGGGGCGCCTAATGAACAGATCGAATGCCATGGCGGCTGCTACTGAAGCACCAAATACCGAAGGACCGGAAACCGACCAACGCGGTTGGCGCTCACGTTGGATCGGAGCCGCTGAAGGTTGCCGACGGTGGCTCCGGCGCCGTCGCGCCGCCCGCCCGGCTGACTTAACGCAGGCCACCGGCGCGGATGTCTTC
Organism: Limisphaerales bacterium; assembly: GCA_044230345.1. Lineage (GTDB taxonomy): Bacteria > Verrucomicrobiota > Verrucomicrobiia > Limisphaerales > JADJPG01 > JBGARF01. Next base: position 196,665 of record JBGARF010000019.1, on the reverse strand, counting down.
CTTGAGTTGCAGCCATTGCTCGACCGGTTGAGCCAGGAAAGCAAACCGCTTTCCGCGCTGGCGGCGCAAATGGAGCGGGCCTTCCTCGTCATCGCCGATTGCGTCGTCGAACTCCCGGACGCCAGCGAGAAGCTGGTCCAGCATTCCCACCAGCTCGTGGCCATGTCCACCGGGCAAAAAAACGGGGATTCCGTCTACCAAACGGCTTACGCCAGCCTTTCGGCTCCACTCCGTTTCGTCGATGAACATTGGAACACGATCCGAGAGATCCGCCGAAAACTGGGTGAATCCGTCGCCGCCATCGATGGCATGCTCCGACACGAAGGTGACCTCGCTCGCACGGTTGCTCCACTCAAATACATTCAAACCCTGTTCAAGGTTGAATCCGCCGGGCTCGACGTCGCCGTGCAGGGAATGTTTCTGGCACTGACGGAGGAAATCAGCGGTCTGCAGCGAAGGGTGAGCGATACGTTCGGGGAAAAATTCCAGATTTTGCGTGATCTGCGCGGCATTCTGTCTGGCGCGGTCCACGAACTGGAGCAGCGAGATGCACAGCTGGCACGCTTTCTTTCCGAACGACAGGCGTCCTTGGACCAGGCGCTCACCGATTTGCGTGCGGATCTGGATCGGAATCAACAGCGTGAGGCCACGCTGACCCAGATCAGTCGAGGCGTGGCGGAACAGGTGGGGCGACTCGTCCTTGGACTGCAGGCCCAAGACATCCTGGCCCAGAAGATCGCCCACGTGATTGAAGGCACCGGGGGCATTCTGGCGCGATCCTTCAATTCTGATCAGCCGCGTGGCCTTGATCGTGAGGCCGCCTGTCTCCGGTTCATAAACCAGTCAGCGGCGATCGAAAGAGCCCAGCTCGAGTCGATTCGCCAGGACCTCAAACAGACCGAGGAACAGCTGAACGGCGCCATCTGCGCCATCGAGAACCAGGTTGGTCAACTGGATGAAGAATGCATGTCGCTGCGGGAGTTCGACCGCATCACCGTCGGTTACAATGGATTGATCGAGACATTGCTCGAGGCGGTCGACGGTGTGTCTGAACTCGTCGAGACCACGGTGTCCAGTACCGATCACGCGTTCAACGAAATCCAACCTCTGGGAGGACGCACCAGCAACGTCACGGTGACCATGCGGGAGCTGTCTTCCCACATTCGCTTGATTGCGCTCAACGCACAGGTTCAGGCGGCTCGCCTCGACAATAGCATGGGACTGGAGGTCCTGGCGGCGGCCACCAATCGCGTCGCCGTCGAAACCGGGGGGATCAGCGAAGAGATAGCGACGCAGCTCGATCAGTTCGCTTCGACCATGGAGGATCTGGTCAAGGCCTTTACCTGCCTTCACGAACGCGGAACCCGCCAGCAGGCGGAGTGGACGGAACAGAGCCGAATCGAGCGACAGACCCTCCACTCCGTGCGCGATTCCACGCTGACGGAGTTGCATCAGACCGTCGAGTGCGCCGATCGCATCCGGCAGCTGGTCCGCCAGATGCGGGATAAGGTCAACGTTAGCGCCCAGATCGAGCCTGGGCTGCGGATGCCGGAAGCCTCGCTCGACTCGATCGTCCAGCTGACCAAGGCCGTCCTGCTGCGACCGCAGTATGAGGGCTGTCCGGTGGATCTCCCGCCCGACTTTGACCCGGGTCATGGTCGAAATTACACCATGGAGTCGGAGCGGAAGGTGTATGAGGCCGCCCTGGCTGCCGCCACCGCCACCGCCACCGCCGGGCCGGTATTGGCCGATGCGCCCGCGGAATCCGTGACGACTAACTCCGCGCTCGCTGGGTCTGATGCGGCTCGCGTCGAATCCCCGGGCGCCGCCATCAGCGATCTGACGGGGCTGGCCGCGCCGGGCGCGGCCGACCAGTCGCCGGAGAAGAAGGAGTTTGGCGACAATGTAGACCTATTTTGACCCACTGCACCCAGGCTTAAACCTCCATCCACTATGGGAAAAACAATTCTGACCGTCGACGATGCTTCTACCATGCGCAAAATGATTGCGTTCACGCTCAAGGGCGCCGGCCACGAAGTGCTGGAAGCCGGTGACGGCATGGAGGCTCTCGCCATCCTCAAGTCCCGCCCGGCAGACCTGGTGATCACCGACGTGAACATGCCTAACATGGATGGGATAACGCTGACGCGGGAACTCCGTGCGCTGCCCACCTTCAAGGCGACCCCGATCATCCTCCTGACCACCGAGTCGGCGCCGGAAAAAAAAGCCGCCGGAAAAGCGGCCGGGGCCACCGGCTGGATCGTCAAGCCGTTCCAACAAGACCAGCTTCTTGCGGTCGTGGGCAAGGTCCTCGCCGCCTGAATTCCCCGACATGAGACCCCAATCGACGCTTCGCAGCCGTCCCGGATAACCCCGCGCCATCTTCGATGAACATCCTCGTCGCTGACGACAGTCGCCCGATTCGCGCCATGCTCCGCGCCTTGCTGGAGACCGCGGAGCACACGGTGATCGAGGCGGAGGATGGCGCAGCGGCGTTGCGCGTGCTGGACGGGGAACGAGCTCCCACGGTCGCCTTGCTCGATTGGAACATGCCCGGGCTGACCGGGCCGGATGTCTGTCGCCGCGTGCGGGCCAGGATCGGTGCCCCCTTTGTTTACCTGGTTCTCGTGACCACCCGGCGTGATCGCAGCGCCGTGCTCGACGGACTCCGCTCGGGCGCCAATGACTACATCGTCAAACCGTTCGACGAAGAGGCTCTGCTCGCCCGAATCCAAATCGGCGGACAGATGGTGGCGCTGCATCATTCAGTCAACGAACGAGTCCAGGAACTCGAGCGGGTCAACCGGGAGCTGGAAGCTTTTAGCCGCATGGTGGCGCACGACCTTCGCAATCCGCTCAATGGCATCGCCGGCTTCGTCTCCATGCTCCAGCTCGATCAAAGTTCGCGTTTGGACGACGAGGGCCGAAGCTGCCTGGCCCAGGTTCAGCACAACACGGAACGGATGGGCGAGATCATCGACGCCCTCCTGAGCCTGGCCCGTGTCACCCGCGCCGATCTGGCCTGCAGTGCGGTCGATCTCGCAGCGCTGGGCCGGGAAGTCGTCGCCGGCCTGCGACAACAATCCCCCGGTCGACAGGTCGACTTTCGAGTGCCTCCCACTCTCCCGGCCATGGGCGACCGCAGCCTGCTCCATCTCGTTCTGCAAAACCTGCTTTCCAACGCCTGGAAGTTCACCGCACGGGTGCCTTCGGCGGTGATCGAACTCGGCGTTCGAACCACGCCCGAAGGTCCGGTCTTCGCCGTGCGCGACAATGGCGCCGGCTTTGACATGCGCAAGGCCGCCCGTCTTTTTCAACCGTTCCAGCGCATGCACGCCAGCTCCGAGTTCGAGGGAACCGGCATCGGCCTGACCATTGTCCAGCGCATCATCGAACGCCATCGGGGCTGCATCCAGGCCGAGTCCAGCCCCGGCCGTGGCGCGTGCTTTCAATTTACGCTCGGCACCACGGCCGACGCCGCCCCCCAGTCATCCGCCGCCTGAAGCCAACTCCACCCATAACTACCATGCCCATCAACGACGACCTTCAGCAACAGCTCATCAAGGATCTCCTCATCGAAAGCGCTGAGGGCCTTGACCGGTTCGACCGCGAGATGCTGGTCTTGGAACAGGGCCAGGGAACTCCCGACACGCTCAACGTCATCTTTCGCGTCATCCACACGATCAAAGGCACGGCCGGATGCCTCGGTTTGACCAAGATCGAATCGGTGGCCCATGTCGGCGAGAATCTGCTCGACGCCTTGCGCGGCGGGAAGCTCGCACCGCACCCGGAGATGATCACCACTTTGCTCTCCTATGCGGACGCGCTTCGCGCGATGTTGCGCAGCCTCGAAGTCGACGGCAATGAGGGAACTGCAGACTATGCTGCGCTGCTCGGCCGCCTCCACGACCTGCTGTCCGGACGTCCACCCGCCGCCGCCCACGACTCCAGCGCGACGGCCGCTCCTTCTGCCCCTCCAGGCCCGGCCGCTTGGGGCCTGTTCGCCGACGATCTCGCGGACGGAAGTCCCGCGGTCGCAACTCCCCCGCCCGGCGACTCCGCGGGTCTCGCCTTCTCCTCCGAACCGAGCGGCGCCGTGAGCCCGTCGCCGGCGCCAGCCGCCCCCGCGTCGCTGGATTCTTTCGCGCCACCCACCGTGCCACCCGTTGCGCCCGCGCCCGCGCCGGCTGCCGCGCCGGTTGCTCGTTCCGGGGCCGACCCGCATCCGGCGGAGCGAGAGGGCGCCCGCACCCCATCCGTTTCGGACGGGGCCATCCGGGTCGATGTGGGGCAGCTCGACAAGTTGATGAATCTGGTGGGAGAGCTGGTGCTGGCTCGCAACCAAATCGTCCAGTTCACCAACCAGGCGCAGGACTCGACTTTCCTCAACGCCTCCCAGCGATTGAACATCATCACGACCGAGTTGCAGGAAAGCGTGATGAAGACCCGAATGCAGCCCATCGGCAATGTCTGGGCCAAGTTCCCCCGGGTCGTGCGCGATGTCTCCCACGAACTGGGCAAGCGCGTCCAGTTGGTGATGGAGGGGAACGAAACGGAACTGGATCGCACCATCATCGAGGCCATCAAGGATCCGCTCACGCACATCGTGCGCAATGCGATCGATCACGGAATTGAAACCCCCGAGTTGCGGCGGGCCGATGGCAAGCCGGATGAAGGCATGTTGATCCTCCGGGCGTTTCACGAAGGCGGCCAGGTCAACATCGAGATCATGGACGACGGCCGCGGCATCAACGTCGCGCGGGTAAAACAAAAGGCCGTCGAGAAGGGACTCGTCCAGCCCGATCACGCAGCCCGCATGGGCGATCGCGAAGCGTTCAATCTCATTTTCCTCCCCGGCTTCAGCACGGCCGAGAAAATCACCAACGTCTCCGGCCGCGGCGTCGGCATGGACGTGGTCAAAACCAACATCGAAAAGATTGGCGGGTCCGTCGACGTGCTCAGCGACACCGGGCGCGGAACAACGATCAAGATCAAGATCCCCCTCACTTTGGCCATCATTCCCGCTCTGATCGTCACGAGCGGCGGCGAACGCTTCGCCATCCCGCAGGTGAGCCTCGTGGAACTCGTCCGCCTGGAGGGCGACCAGGCCCGGCGCGGCATCGAGATGCTCTATGGCGCGCCCGTGCATCGTCTGCGCGGCCAGTTGCTGCCCCTTTGCCACCTGAACCGTGAGCTGGAACTCCCGGCCGGCAACACCGACGCGGCCGACCCCTCCTCCGCGAGCGCCGAACCCGGCGACGCCGCCGTCAATATTGTTGTGCTTCACGCCGATGGCCGGCAGTTCGGCTTGATCGTCGATGAAATCAACGACACCGAGGAAATCGTGGTCAAGCCGCTGGGTAAACAGCTGAAGGGAATCACCTGTTTTGCCGGCGCCACCATCATGGGTGATGGTCAGGTCGCCCTGATTCTCGATGTCCTCGGTCTGGCCCAGCACGCCAACATCGTGACCGAGATCCGCGATCGCGGCTTGGTCGAGTCCGTCCGCGGCGACGGCCACTCCGCCGCCCGCCAGACCCTGCTGCTTTTCGAGGTCGGCCGCGATGGCCGGATGGCGGTGCCCCTCTCAACGGTGGCCCGTCTGGAGGAATTTCCTCGCTCGCAGGTCGAACGTTCCGGCCGACAGGAGGTCGTGCAATATCGCGGACAGATCCTCCCTCTCATCCGGGTGGCCGATTTTCTTGGCGCCTCGTCGACGGCCGGCGAGTCCGACCCGATGCAGGTCGTGGTTTACTCCGAACAGAATCGCAGCGTGGGACTCGTGGTCGGGAGAATCAACGACATCGTTGAGGAAACCATCGCGGTTCGACGTGATGCCGCCGGCGACGGAATCGTCGGCTCGGCAGTCATCCAGGATCGCGTGACCGATCTGCTGGACGTTCCGGCCATCATCCGCCGGGCTGACCCCTCGTTCTATTCCGCCGCCGCCACTGCCTGAACTCAACCCATCCCATTGCCATGACAACCAGCCGCCAGTTCTGCACGTTCTTCCTCAACGGCCTCTTCTTCGGCGTCGAGGTGCTCAAGGTCCAGGAAGTGATCCGCTACCAGCAGATGACCCGGGTGCCTCTCGCCACCCGCACCGTCCAGGGTTTGATCAATCTTCGCGGCCAGATCGTCACGGCCATCGATCTTCGGCGCCGGCTGGATCTTCCTCCACGGACGGGCGACACGCTTCCCACCAACGTGGTCGTCCGCACCGAAGACGGCGCGGTCAGCCTGCTTGTGGACGAGATCGGTGACGTGGTGGAGATCGCGGATGACATCTACGAGCGCCCGCCGGAAACATTGAAGGGCGTGGCCCGGGACCTTGTCACCGGGGTCTACAAGCTCAAGGAGCGTCTCCTGCTCATCCTGGACACCGAGAAGACAGTGCACCTCAGCGCCGCCCCCGCCCGGCCCGGAGCCGAGGTTGCCGCCTGACCGAAAAACCGCAAATCCCCAACCAATACAACCGTCATGCTCCACGCCATCTCCACTCTGGTTCTCCTGCTGATCACCGCCGGCGTTTACTTCCGGCGGGACACCCGGACGCACCTGCGCCTGATGTTGGCTGCCTTCCTGATTGATCTCTCGCTGGTCATCTACATCGAGGCCACCCGCCACGCGGTCGAGAAGGTCGCCCACCACACGGGCCTCCTTCTCTGGATCCACGTGGGCATCTCCGTCGCCGTCCTTATTGCCTACGTCGCCCAGATCCAGCTGGGTCGGAGAATTCTGAACGGATTTGTCGCCAGTCGCGGCTTGCACATCCGCCTCGGCCTGACGTTTTGCACGCTCCGCCTGCTCAACTACATCACCAGCTTCATCATTGTCTAAGCCTGAATCCTTTCGCCAACCACCCAAACTTTTATGATTGGACCCACCCCTTTCTCCACCGGCCAGGATGTTTCCATCTACGATCAGATCGGCGGAGCTCCGGCCGTCGCCGCGACGGTCGAGGAATTTTACCGCCGGGTGCTCGCCGACCCGCTGCTCATCCCTTTCTTCAAGAAGACCAAGCTGGCCTGGTTGAAACAGAGCCAGATCCGCTTCTTCACAACGGCCTTGGGCGGCCCTCCGCTGTACAAGGGCCGCGACATGAAGACCGCCCACGAGAAGCTGGCCATTGAAGAGCGCCACTTCGGGCGGGTGGCCCAACATCTGTCCGACACACTCAAGGCGCTGAAGGTCCCGCCGCCGCTGGTCGCCCAAATCATGCAAACGGCGGGCAGCCTCGCTCCTGAGATCATCAACACTCCAACCGAATCCAAAACCAGACCAAAAACCACCCACACCATGCCAACCACCGAACTCCACCCCAAACGTGTCACCAACCGCACCCGGACCCGAGGCCAGGCTGCCCCTGATTCTGCCTCCGACCAGAGTGTGCAGGAACTTCGCGGCCAGATCGACGCCATCAACCGATCGCAGGCGGTCATCGAATTTCAACTCGACGGCACGATCATCACGGCCAACGAGAATTTTCTGAAGACCCTCGGGTATACCCTCGAAGAGATTCAAGGGCGCCACCACAGCACGTTCGTGGATCCGTCCTACCGGAGCAGCGCTGAGTATCGCCAATTCTGGGACGATCTCGCCGCCGGCAAGTTCCAGTCCTCCGAATACCGGCGCATCGGCAAAGGCGGACGGGAGGTTTGGATCCAGGCCACGTATAACCCCGTCTTCGACGAGAGCGGCCGGCCCTGCAAAGTCGTCAAGTTCGCCACCGACATCACGGCCCGCAAGTCGAAGGACGCCGATATCGCCGGCCAGCTGGCGGCCATTCACAAGGCCCAGGCGGTGATCGAGTTCAACCTCGATGGCACGATCATCACGGCCAACGAGAACTTCCTGAAGACGCTGGGCTATTCGCTGGACGAGATCCAGGGCCGGCACCACAGCCTGTTCGTCGACCCGACCTACCGCGAGTCCGCCGAGTACAAACAATTCTGGCGGGACCTGGCGGCCGGCCGCTTTCAGACCGCCGAATACAAGCGCCTCGGCAAAGGCGGCAGGGAAATTTGGATTCAGGCCAGCTACAACCCGATTCTCGATCTCAACGGACGCCCGTTCAAGGTCGTGAAGTTTGCCACCGACATCACGGAGATGGTTCGCCAGCGCCTGGCCAACATCCGCTATGCCGGCATGGTCGACAACTCCCCGGTTAACACCATGTTCGCCGATCCGGACATGAAGATTCAGTATTTGAATCCCGCCTCGGTCCGGACGCTCCGCACGATCGAAAAACTGCTGCCCATCTCGGTCGACAAGATCATTGGCCAGAGCGTCGACATCTTTCACAAGAATCCCAGCCACCAACGCAACATCCTTTCCGATCCCAAGAACCTGCCCCGCACGGCCCACATCCAGGTTGGAACCGAGACGCTCGACCTGCTGGTCAGCGCCATCTACGACCCGAACAAGAATTATCTCGGTGCCATGGTCACCTGGTCGGTCATCACCCAGAAGCTGGCCCAGGAGAAGCGTGAGAAGGAACTGACCGAAGGCCTGAAGGTCACGCTGAACACCGTCAATCAGAACGCCCAGTCGCTCTCCAGCGCGGCCGAGGAATTGACGGCGGTCAGCCAGCAGATGAGCTCAAATTCCGAGGAAACCGCCGCCCAGTCGAACGTCGTGGCCTCCGCCGCTGAACAGGTCAGCAAGAACGTCGCGACGGTGGCCACCAGCGCCGAGGAGATGAGCGCCAGCGTGAAGGAGATTGCCAAGAACGCCAACGAGGCCGCGAAGGTCGCCACCGAGGCTGTTTCCGTGGCCGAGACAACCAACAAGACGGTCGCCAAGCTGGGCGAAAGCTCGGTGGAGATCGGCAAGGTCATCAAGGTCATCACCTCCATCGCCCAGCAGACCAATCTGCTCGCGCTCAATGCTACGATCGAGGCGGCCCGCGCCGGGGAGGCCGGCAAGGGCTTCGCGGTCGTGGCTAACGAAGTCAAGGAACTGGCCAAACAAACCGCCACGGCCACCGAGGACATCAGCCAGAAGATCGAGGCGATCCAAAACGACACCAAGGGCGCAGTCACGGCCATTGCCCAGATTGGCAAGGTGATCAGCCAGATCAACGACATCTCCAACACCATCGCCAGCGCGGTCGAGGAGCAGTCGGCAACCACCAACGAGATCGCCCGCAACGCCTCGGAGGCCGCCAAGGGCAGCACCGAGATCTCCAAGAATATCGCCAATGTCAGTCAGGCGGCCCGCAACACCACGGAAGGCGCCGGCAACACGCTCAGCGCCGCCACCGAGTTGTCCAAACTCGCGGCGGATCTGCGACGCGTCGTGCAGGAGGCCAAACTCTAGTTCCGGACCGGCCTTCCGCCGCTGACACACCATGAAACCCCGCCAGCCAAGTCCGTCGTCGCCCCCAGAACGGGGAGGCGCGCCGGATCTGGCGGCGGGGCTTCTGGCTTCCATCGACCGTTCCGCTCCGGAGATCGCCGCGGAACTGTCCGCCTTGTTGCAACAGTCGATCCAGGTGACGACGATCGAAGGCGCGATTGCCTCCGACGGCGGGCCGGAGGTTCCGTCGCAAGGCCGATCAAGACCGGCCGCCTCGGTCACCATCGACTTCCGGGGCGACGTCGCAGGACGCGGCACGCTCACGTTCGATCAACCCAGTCTATCGCGGCTGGCGGGTTGGCTGCCGGCGTGGACGGGGCCCCAGGTTTCGAGGGATCGAGACCCCGCGGAAGGGTTCTCCTCTTCTCGTCCGCCCGCGGGCGGCCTGGAGCCTTGTCCTCCGGAGGAACTCTCGGAGCCACTGCTCTGTTGCGCGCTGCTGGAACTTGGATCGGTGGTGCTGGGGTACGTGCTCACTGCCTTGCTGCAACGTTCGGGGCCGGGTGTCTCCTTTGGTCTGCCCCGCTGGCACGGGGCGACAGGTCCGCCTCCAGCCCTCGCGCGGAGAGACGGGCTCGAACGTCCGGCGGTTCCGCTCTATCTCTCCAGCTTGCGCGAATCGGCGGTCGTCTGGCTGCATCTTCTGGTGCACGATGTTCGGGACCGGGCCGGCGCCGTAGAGCGGGGAATGATGGCATGAACCGCACTGCCATGGCGGTTGAGGCCGAAGCGCTGCCCGATGGATTTCTCGGGCTGGATGCGGCAGACCGGGTCACCGTCTGGAATGCGACGCTGACGGAATGGTCCGGCCTTTCGTGTGACGAGGTGGTGGATCGCCCGATCGCCGAGCTTTTCCCGCTGGACGGCCGGATCCCGTCCTTGCTCGCGCGGGTTCGTCGGACCGGCCAGCCGCGCGTGCTTTCTCAGCTCCTGCACGGACATCTTCTCCGCTTCCCGCTTCCGCCGGGCGTGGCTGCTCCCGGAGTCCAATGCATGCTTCAGGAATGTCACGTGGTGCCCGTGCGAGAACCTGCCGGGCATCTGGCCATCTCCATTCGCGACATGACTTCCGTGGCGTTGGAGCGACGTCGAATGCGGGGTCTCCAATACGATCTTCGTGCCGCCCGCGATCATGCCGAGCGGGTGCTGGCGGATCGAGAGCGAGTCTATACCGCCGGAGTCCGGCGCGAGGAACGGTTCCGTTCAATGGTCGACAGTCTCCAGGAGATCGTCTTCCAGACCGACCTGGTCGGACGCTGGACTTTCTTGAACCCAGTCTGGGCTGAGGTCACCGGCTTTCCCGTCGAGGAGGCGCTGGGGCGGGAGGCACTGGAGTTTATGCATCCGGAGGATCGGGCGGTGGCCCGGGCTGCTTTGCATCGCATGGACGCCACCGGTGCGGACCACTGCCGGTTTGAAGTTCGCTATCGGACGGCTCGGGGGAGTCATCGCTGGATCGAGGAACTGGTCCAGCGCGCTTCGGACCAGGACGGTCATCCAATCGGCCTTTCCGGCACGCTGAATGACATCACGGAACGCAAGCTGACGGTGGAACGTTTGCGGACTTCGGGCCGCTTACTCGACGCCATCCGGCAGGCCCAATCCAGATTCATCACCGCCGTCGACACGCGGGCCACCTTTGCCGCCTTGCTGTCCGCGCTGATCGAAATCACCGGGAGCGAGTATGGCTACATCGCGGAAGCGATGGCCGGGGCGGATGGCGCCCCATATCTGCGGACTCATGCGATTTCAGGACGGACGTCCGGACGTGCTTCCGGGTCTTGGCCGGGCCACCTGCCGGCCGAGAAGACAGGCGCGGAGACGGTTGAGCATGAGATTGAAATTCGTGATCCGAATTCTCTCTTCGGCGCCGTCCTCCTGGAGCGCGCGCCGGTGCTTTCCAACGATGCCGCATCGGACCCCCGGCCCAGCGCCCCGCCGTCGGGCTTGTCGCCGCTCCGGACGTTTCTCGGCCTGCCGTTTTTTCACGATGGCGAGATGCTCGGTGCGGTCGGAATCGCCAATCGCGCCGGAGGGTACGGACCGGAACAGGTGGAATTCCTGCAGCCTTTCCTCTCGACCTGCGCGCAGGTGACATTTGCTCACCGTCTGGAATGCACCCGTCATCGGGCCGAGGCCGCGCTGGTCGAAGCCCGGGATGTGGCCGAGGCGGCCAGCCGCGCAAAAAGCGATTTTCTGGCGCGGATGAGCCATGAGATTCGGACGCCGCTGAACGGGGTGCTGGGATTCGCCGACTTGCTGCTCGATTCATCGCTCGACGAGCGCCAGCGGGATGCCGCGACTATCATCCGCGAGTCGGGCGCCACTCTCCTGGCGATCATCAACGACATCCTCGACTTCTCGAAAATTGAGGCCGGCCGCCTGGAGACCGAACGGATTCCGTTTGAGCCGGCTCCCATTCTGGCGGGTGTCCTCAAGCTGTTCGAAACGGTGGCAGGAAAGAACGGCGTGCAGCTTCATTTGGAGTGCGGATCGCCCGCCGGCCTCGTGTTGCTCGGAGATCCAGCGCGTTTTCGCCAGATCCTTACCAATCTGGTCAGCAACGCCATCAAGTTTACCGAGCAGGGTGCCGTGACCGTGCGCCTGGAATCCCTCGACGAGACGCGGGCGCGGGTTTCCGTCACCGACACCGGGATCGGCATTCCGGCCGACAAACATGCGCTTCTGTTTCAGGAGTTCAGCCAGGTGGATGGCTCCGCCACCCGCCGGTTTGGGGGAACGGGCCTTGGCCTGGCCATCTGCAAACGGCTGGTCGAGCTGATGGGCGGCGAGATCGGCTGCGACAGCACACCCGGCCGCGGCTCCACCTTCTGGCTCGCCATGCCGGTGACCGCGGCTGCGGTTTCGCAACGCCCACGCCGTGCGGTGGCCGAAAGCTCCGCGCTGTCCGCGGCGGCTGCGGCCCGCCAGGGACGCATCCTCGTCGTGGAGGACAACCGGACGAATCAACTTTTGGCGACGCACATGATCTCCCGCCTCGGCTTTGCCGTGGAGATCGCCGTCGACGGCAACGAGGGCGTCGAGCTGGCGAGCCGGACGCGCTACGACCTCATCTTCATGGACTGCCACATGCCGGAACTGGATGGCTATGGCGCCACCCAGGCCATCCGCCAACTTCCCGGCGCGGCCGGCAAGGTGCCGATCGTGGCCCTGACGGCGAGCGTGTTTATTGAGGATCGCCAGCGATGTTTCGACGCCGGGATGAATGATTTCTTAACCAAGCCGATAGATAGGGATGAACTGCGCCGGACGCTCGACCGCTGGTGTTCCGATCCGGCACGTAAAGTAGCAACCGAAGAAACGAGTGCATGAAAATGTTGATCGTCGATGATTCGAAGGCCATGCGAGGATTCCTCTCGCACCTGGCCTCGGAGATGTCCTTTACCATCACGGAGGCCGAAGACGGAAGGGCCGCGCTGGACACGCTAATCAAGACCGAAGCCAAAGACCTGTTCGACATCGCGCTGGTCGACTGGGACATGCCGCGCATGACCGGCATCGAGTTTGTCCAGTTCGTCCGCCGCAACCGCGACTACGACGGCGTCAAACTCATGATGGTCACCACCAATAATTCGGTCGAGAAAATCACCCAGGCTCTGGAGGCGGGTGCCAATGATTTTCTCATGAAGCCGGTCACCCGCGAATCGCTCGAAGAAAAACTGCAGATCCTTGGGCTCATGCCCTGACGTCATGCCAAAAATACGAGTTCTCGTCGTCGACGATGCGGTGGTCATTCGTCGGATGATCACAGATGTGCTGGCCCGCGATGCGGCCATCGAAGTGGTGGGCACGGCTGCCAACGGACGCATCGCCCTGCAAAAGATCCCACAGGTCAATCCCGACCTGATCACCCTCGACGTCGAGATGCCGGAGATGGATGGCCTCGCCACGCTGCGCGAGATTCGCAAGACCTACCCCAATCTGCCCGTCATCATGTTCAGCACGCTCACCGCCAAAGGGGGCGTGACCACGCTGGAGGCGCTGTCGCTCGGCGCCACCGATTACGTGACGAAGCCGGCCAACGTCGGCGGGATAAACGAGGGAATTGCCCGCCTCGAACAGGACCTCATCCCCAAGATCAAGGCTCACTGCCGCCAGTGCCGGGCCGATCTGCCGCCGGGCGAACACACGGAGTTTGTCCGCAAGCTCAAGCCTGTTGTCTTCCCACCCCGGCCGACCCAAAACCAGCCGCCGATCGACGTCGTCTGCATCGGCACTTCCACCGGCGGACCCAACGCGCTGGCTGAGGTGTTCCGCGCCTTCCCCGCCGATTTCCCTGTGCCGATCGTCATCGTTCAGCACATGCCCCCCACCTTCACCGCCCTGCTGGCCGAGCGGCTTTCCGCACAGTCCGCCGCCAAGTTCTCCGAAGGCCGCGACGGCGAGCCGCTCGTAAATGGTCGTGGGTACATTGCTCCCGGCGGCCGGCACATGGAGGTCCAGCGCTCCGGTACGCGGGTGACGATTCGCCTGCACGACGGGCCCCCGGAGAATTCGTGCCGGCCCGCGGTGGATGTGCTTTTTCGCAGCGTGGCCAAAACCTATGGCGCGGCCACCCTCGGGGTGGTGCTAACCGGCATGGGGCAGGACGGCCTGCGGGGCTGCGAACACCTTCGGGAACAGCGCGGCCAGGTGCTGACTCAGGACGAGGCAACCAGCGTCGTCTGGGGCATGCCCGGGTGTGTCACCCAAGCCGGGTTGGCCGACAAAGTCCTCCCCCTAAACCAAGTCTGCGCCGAGATCGTCCGGCGCGTTCGCGAAAGCAGGCTCCAACGCGCCGCCTGAACCTCGACAATCCTTTTCCAAAGCCAATCATATGCCCGTCTCCGGCGATAACTTTAAGTTCATCCAGGATTTTGCGCGCGACGCCGCGGCCATCGTCATCGAGGCCGGCAAGGAGTATCTCGTCGAATCCCGGCTCACCCCCATTGCCCGCCAAGCCGGGTTCGATTCGCTGGATGCGTTCATCCAGCAGCTCCGCACGGATCGCAAGGCCACTCTGTTTCACGAGCAGGTCATCGACGCGTTGACCACGAACGAGACCTCGTTCTTCCGCGACTTTCATCCGTTCGAAGCCCTCCGACAGCACATCCTGCCGAAAATCATCGAACAGCGCGCGGGCTTGCGAAAGCTCGCCATCTGGTCGGCAGCCAGCTCCACCGGCCAGGAGCCTTACACCATTGGCATGCTGCTGCGGGAACATTTTCCGCAGCTCAAAGACTGGAATGTCACCATCCTCGGCACCGACCTCTCGCCCACGGTCTTGAACCAGGCCCGTCAGGGCGTCTACTCCCAGCTCGAAGTCAACCGGGGCCTGCCCGCTTCGTTCCTGCTCAAATACTTTACCAAGGCCGACGTCAAGTGGGCCCTCAAAGATGACGTCAAGAAGCTCGTTGAGTTTCGCCAGATGAACCTGGTCAAGCCCTGGCCCATCCTGCCCATGTTCGACGTGGTCTTCATCCGCAATGTGATGATCTACTTCGATACCGACACCAAAAAGACCATCCTCAAACGGATCCGTCAGTGCCTCCAGCCCCAGGGCAGCCTGTTCCTCGGCACGGCGGAAACGACCATGAACATCGATCCCGATTGGGTGCCCGCCACCCACGGCAAGGCCACCGTCTACAACCCGCGCACCGCTCTCTCCGCGGCCGCTTGAACCATTTCGAAGGAAGGATCCCATGGTCAACCTCGATGAACTAATCCTCAAGGCCCACGAGCTCAGCCCGCTCCCGGCCAGCGTCGTCCGACTCGCCGCGCTCGCCGGATCAGCCTCCGCCAATCTCGACGAAATCGCCGATGTCATCGCCTACGATCAAGGGCTCACCGTGAAGTTGCTGCGCGCCGCCAATTCGGCCGCCAGCGCCGGCTCCACCCGAGCCACCCAGGCCCGCGAAGCCATGTTCCGCCTCGGCACCGCCCGCGTCCTCGCCCTCGCCATGGCCTCCAGTGTCAACCAGGCGCTCCAACGCGACGTCGCTGCCTATGGCCTCTCCGAAGGTCAGCTCTGGCGACACTCCGTCGCCACCGCCACCGCGGCCGAAACGCTCCCGGAATTCGCCACCCAGGACATCCCCGCCGAAACCTTCACCGCCGCCCTCCTGCATGACATCGGCAAGCTGGTCATGGGCAGATTCCTCGATCGCCATGATCTGGAGTTCATCCGCCGCGCTCAAACGGACGGTGGTCTCGACCCGCTCGCCGCCGAAAGTCAGGTCCTGCTGGTGCACCACGGCGAACTCGGCGGCGTCGTCGCCCAGCACTGGGCCCTCCCCGAACGCATCGTCAAGGGCATCATCTACCACCACCGCCCCGCGGCCGGACTCGACGTCATCTGCGACGCGGTCTACCTCGCCAATCTCGTCGCCAAGGTCATCGAATCGCCACAGCCGATCGACCTCGCCCCCGTCGACGAGGAATCCCTCGAACGGCTGGGCCTTTCCGCGGTCGATCTGTCTCCGCTCGTTTCCGCCGCCCGCAGCCGCTTCGACGCCGTCAGCAGCCGCTACAATTCAGTGTAGATACCTGCCGCCTGCACGGCCGGATTTCCTCCCGCCCGCGGCGCAAAAATGCGTGACGGCGCCGCGCGGTCAGGCAACTCTCCGGGCGACATCCCGATGGTCGCGTCATGAAAACTTTCTACTCCCGCATTGTTCTCACGCTCGGCTGTTCCCTGCCCATGCTCGCCGCGTCGGCCACCTTGTCCGCCGCGGACTGGCCACAATGGCGCGGACCGGAACGTGATGGTCATTCGCCCGAGAAGGGCCTGCTGAAAACATGGCCGGCTACCGGCCCCAAACTGGCCTGGAAGATTGCCGACGCCGGGGCGGGCTATTCGACGCCAGCCGTGGTCGGAGATCGGGTTTTCTTCCTCGGCAACGACGGATTGGAAAATGAGTTTCTCCGGGCGGCTTCGTTGAAGGACGGAAAGACCCTCTGGACAACCCGTCTCGGCAAGGTGGGCAATCCGAATCAAAAGCCGAATTTTCCCGGCGCTCGATCCACTCCCACCATCACCGGTGGCATGGTCTACGCCCTCGGCTCCGATGGCGATCTGGCCTGCCTGGACGCCGACACCGGCCAGATGCGCTGGACAAAAAACCTGCGCGCGGATTTCGGCGGCAAACCCGGCGAGTGGGCTTATTCCGAATCTCCGCTGGTCGATGGAAACGCCGTGGTCAGCACCCCGGGCGGCGCGGACGCCACCCTCATCGCATTGAAGAAAGGCAGCGGCGAACCGCTCTGGAAATGTCCGCTGCCCGAAGCTGACGCCGCGTCCTATTCCTCCGCCATCGCCGTCAACGGCGGCGGCAAAAAGCAATACGTCCAGCATCTCGGCAAGGGCCTCGTCGGGGTGGACGCCGCCAGCGGAAAAGTGCTTTGGCGCTGGGCCAAGGCCGTCAGCCGCTACGGCGCCAACATCCCAACGCCGGTCGCAGCGGACGGTCTGATCTACACGGCGGGCGCCGGCACGGGCGGCGGCGCCATCAAGCTTCGCGCGAACGGCGAGGCCATCGAGACCGAGCAGGCGTATTTCGAAGCAAAGTTGCCCACGGCAATTGGCGGTGCCGTCAAGGTGGGCGAGTATCTCTACGGCACAACCGCCCAAGCTCTGATGTGCGTGGAGTTTGCCTCCGGGAAGATCAAGTGGGAGGAACGGGCCATCGGTACCGCCTCCATCGCTGTGGCCGACGGGTGTCTCTATTTGCAAGGCGAAGACGGCACGGTGGCCTTGGCCGAAGCGACGCCGGAGGGCTATCGCGAGAAGGGCCGATTTACCCCGCCGGACCGGCCCAAGCGCTCCCAGCCCATGGAAAAGGCGTGGACCCATCCCGTGATCGCGCACGGCAAGCTTCTTTTGCGCGATCACCAGCAGCTCTGGTGCTACGAGATCCGGTGACCGATCGCCGGGCCACAACGTAAGTCACAACGTAACCGTCCGTCTCTCCTTCAAGACGCTGGCGATTGCGGGAGTTCCCGCCCACCTCGGCACCTTCTAAAACTTCTTCGCAAACTTCGTCGGGTGCCCAATCTACTCCAATCCTCCCGATTACGTTGGCGAGGAGGTTTCCTTCCCCTGAACCTGGAATAGGTCGCAGCAACGGACGAACGCGAACCGCCGTCGCGATCCTCCCTCACCCCAACCCTCTCCCCAAGGAGAGGGGGAACTTCAGCGACCGCGCGGTGATGAGATCGGCCGTCGGCAACGTCGTGGCATTTCGGGGGCCGGATCGACCAGAAGGCACGCGACGCGGAGACTCGGCAACCTGTCAATCGAACCGCCCGGCGCGCACACCCTCTCCGCCGCCCTGCGGGGGAGAGGGCAGGTTCCGAGCTCGCCCGAGCGAGATCGGAACCGGGTGAGGTGGAGCAGTCCGCCGGTTCATGTCTGGTGAGCAGGTCTAAAAAGAACGGGTTTCTCCCCATGAACCGTCAGGTAGGGCGCGCTCTCCGCAGCGCGCCGACCGGGCGGGCAACTTCCCCCTGGTCCTCGCGGCTCCGCGGAAACATTTGGCGACACCGTTTCGGCGGCGGGCGGCGGAGCGCCCGCTCTACCTGAAGTGCCCAGCTCGTGGTCCTTCCGTCTGACCCTGGGCGCGGGTTGCTCACCGGTGGGACCGGCTTGCCCATGGCGAATTCGTCGGTGATCCGCCAAGGTTCGCTCCGCACAGAAACACCAGAGATCCGTTATGTGCACCCCGATTCAAATCATCATGAAGTTGATTGTTAAACCTCGCCTCAGCGCGCGATCCAACCGGGATCGGAGTTGCTCCCTGAGCCGGTCGTCATTTGGCCGTTGGGCGCTGCTGGCCCTGGGCGTCTTGGCCGCGCTCGGTCTGGTCTGGGCGCCCGTGGCGAGCGGCGCCGTGCGGCCGCCAGTCGTCCGCAGCACCTCCTTCAACGGCGCCTACTCAAACATCGTCTTCTATTCGAACCGACCGTGGATGAACACCAACACCGTCAACCTGACGGTGGAAGCTTGGATTTACGCGGCCGACCTGATCGGCAACCAGGCCATCATCGCCCGGCACTACACCACGAACCTCTACTTCGGCCTGTCCGGAAATCGCCTGCGGCTCTACCGCAGCGGCGGCACATCGGTCGACTCGTCCGGCACCGTGACTGCCCGACGATGGACCCATGTCGCCGCCACCTACGACGGGTCGACGGCGCGGTTTTACATCAATGGCGCCGCCGCCGGTGCCGCGGCCCTCAGCCATCGCGGCAATGATTGCACCAATAGTCTGAGCCTGGGCGGACAGCACGACTTGCTCGGCTTCGGAGACACTCTGGCTGGCGGCTATGCCTTCAATGGGAGCCTCGACGAGGTGCGCCTCTGGTCGGTGGTGCGATCGCAGAGCGAGATTGTTGCCCGGATGAACCAGGAGGTGCACAGCGGCGCAGGCTTGATCGGCGCCTTCGGCACCGGGGGGTGGCGCAATGACGTCAACGCGATCGGCGGCCGGACCGAGGGCATCCCCATCCTCGATCGGGAAAGCGGCTTCGGCATCCTCCCGGCCGAACTGTGCATTCCCTCGACCACCAATCAGCTCCGGGTCGATGCCGTGATCGACATGCTGAACGAATATCGCGGCGCGGAAACCATGGTGCTGCGTTCGAGCAATCCCACCGCTGCCGATCAATCGGTGTTTTTGATGGTGTCATCCAACGCGGTGAACCGTCATTTGTTTGTCGGGGCGCCGGATCTGTTGCAGGGCGGAACAACGCCGGTGCCAACGTTCCAGGTTGCGGCCGACGTGAATGTCAACGACGGACCGAACGATGGGCTGGGTGATTGGGAATGCCGTTATACTCAGGACAACTTTCAGGGCGCGCGCATGGTGGGAGTCAATCCGCCGCTCTTTCCGACGCCGGGCTGGCTGGCGTGGGGACAGAGTCCGCTCAATTGGGAAGCCACCACAGGGTCGCCGTTCGAGTTCCTCCAGAACTATGAGTTCCGCATTCACGCCCGGAACGTGAACAACTTCTCGAACTCCATCGGACTGTTGACCCGCTATTTTGATTTCGACGGAACTGGCAACGAATGGATGTCCCCGCTGGGCGGAAGGACGAATCGCCCCGCCACCTACACCCGGGCCAACTGGTGCGGGCCGGTCAATCTCAACCTCGGGCCGGTCAACATCGCCGGCAGCGTGACGAATCTCGGGACGGGCGCCGGCGTGGCCGGGCATCTGGTTACGTTGCACAGTGGCGATTCCGAGCTGGTGGGCGACCCGGTGGCCAGCACGGTGACCGATGCGCAGGGGAGATTCTCGTTCGCTTCGGTTGCCGTCCCGCGCGAGCGCGCCGTCACCGTAACCTACGAGCTGCCGTCGGGCGTTCGAACGGTCGCGCCGGTGTTCGACGGCCGAACCGGAGTTGGCCCCCAGGCGATCAACAGCCCGATGTCCGTCCGCTTCGCCGCTTGCACTTCCGGCACGTGCAGCTTTGCCGCCGTGAACTTTCGCTATCGACCGTTTGCGCCGGTTCGGGTCAGCGATGTTTCTCCTGCTGCGGCGCCCGCGCCGGTGGTGCTCCGCACCAGCCCGCTCAAAACCACGCCGCCTGGCGTCTTCACGGTCACGGGCAGCAATCTTTTTCCAGGCGTCCGCCTCTACTTCCGCGGCTCCGGTTGCAGCGCCACGCCGCCGACCTTCTGCAGCTCGGATTTTGTGGAGGCCACGATTCGGTCGTTGGCGCCGGACGGGCTTTCGCTGGAGGCGGAAGTGCCTTCCGCGCTTTCCGGGGTGACCACCGTTTCGCGCAGTTTTCAGCTGGTGGTGGAGGATCCGACCTACCTCGCCGCCCATGGCGAGCAATGGAACTACGGGCCCAGCCTGCTGGTCACCCCTCCGTCGTGGCCGCAGTTGCACGGCTTCGAGTTCGTCAACCGCGATGACCATCCCAGCGTCGAGGAATTCGAGGCCTGCTACGGGGAGAGCATCTTCACCTACATTCCATTCCCGCCCTTCAAGATTCGTGACCCGTTCTACGGGCTTTGGGCGCTGGTGTATTTCGGCTGGATGGAAGGCTGCCGGGGCTCCTGCTATGGCATGGCGGGCACCAGCCGGTTGATCCAGGACGGGACGGTTCCGATCTCGACCTTTGAACGCGCGGACACCGACGGCGTGCATGGCGTTCGTTTCGGCAATGGCTTCGTCGGCACGGCCGCATGCGACCTCGGCGGCTTTCTTTGTCCCCAACGGCCGGCCGCGTGGACCGGGCCCGACCTGTTTCAGGCGTTCCGTCCGCGCAACCTTTGGGGGCAGGTCACCTCAATGGCCGGCGCGCAAACGTCCGCTGAAGCCCTTGGGTCGTGGTTGTCCCAACTGAATCCTCCGCTGCGCTTCGGGCCGCGCCGCGGCGCCGCTTCCGGCAGCCCGCTCGAGGTGCTCAATCGGGTCCGCATCGCGCCGGGCGGCTACACCCTCTGCGTTCAATTGCGCGACTTCGGCGCAGGCCATTGCGTGACGCCCTACGCGGTGGTGGATGGACAGGGCCTGATGGCGGATGCCTTGACGCCGACGCCGGCGGCCGACTTTTCGTTGATCAAAGTTTACGACAACAACTGGCCAGGCCAGGAACGGTTCGTCGAAGTCAACCGGGTCCAGAACACGTATCGCTACAACTGCGGAGTCATTCCGGAGATTCACGAAGGGCCGGGTCTCTTCAGCACGCCGATGTCCGTCTACCGCAGTGCCCGCCATGCGCCGGATCCGATCTTCATGGGACGATACGGTGTGGAGTTTCTCCGGATGCTGGTCGTGGGCGCATCGAGCGCCTCGTTTGACGACGCGGCTGGCGGCCGCGCGGGCTGGGGTCCGGGCGGCGTCACCAATGGCTACACCGGCGCGTTGCCGTTCGTCCCGTTCGGCCTCACCGCGGGTTCGGTGGAACGTCCCGACACGGCGATGTTCTTTCTCCCGGCGAACAACCTGCCGGCCAGCGCGGGGTTCCGCGCCGGCGGCTCGAACGTCACCGTGTATGCCGGGTTAGGTTACGGCGACGTGGCCTTCGGCTTCCAAGCTCCGCTCATCCCGGCCTCCAATTCCCTTTACGGAATTCTCATCAGCTCAAATCAGGCCCTGCGGGGAATCGGTTTCCAAGCGGGTGCCGCGGTGCAGGGCTTCGGTGCGATGATCTCCGGGCGCGATGGCGAAGGGCGATCCCAAGTCTGGTTGCTGGATGCCGGTGCCGATTCGATCACACCACGACTGCACCTCGAACGACGGGGCTTCGAATCGTTGGTGGTCCGAAATGATTCCGAACAGCCGCTCGCTTATCGCCTCAACCTGGCGGCGTCGGACAAAGACACGGGATGGTCGGAGGTTTCCACGGACCTGCTCGATCAGCCGGGCAAATCAACGGTCGTCTTGCGGCTCAATGGCACGGCTGGACAGGGTTTCAGGCGTGAACTGGATGCGAACAACGACGGCCAGCCGGAGGCGATCGAGGAGATCCCCGCGCGGGGCGCGTTGCGGGTTGGTCGGGAATCCGGCTTGCTGGCCCTGCGCTGGCGCCAGGCGGCGGGCGGCGAAACGTTGGAATGCACGCCGAACCTGAGCAAGCCGGAGTGGGCCCCGGTCAATGCGACAGTCGCACTCGAAGGCGCCGATCGCGTGACGCGTTTGCCGTTGTCGGCTGCGGCTCAGTTCTACCGGCTGACGGCGCCGGATTCCAACTGCGTGTCGTTCGCCACCGAAGCCTTGGGTGCACGCCCGAACCCATGGAACTCCGCCGCCGGGAAGTTCACCGCCTACAGCGCGGCCGGCACGCTTCTGCCCCAGAACGCCATCGTCAGTCGGAGCGGCGCGACGGGACTGGATGTGAATCACACGGTGCGGTGGGACCCGGCGCACGACTGCCGGGTGGTGCACGTGGATGTTCGGCAGACGTCCGGCTATGTGCTCTTCGAAGGCATTGGCCCGCTGGGCACCGTGATCGCGCGCGGAGAGTTGATCGGTCCCGGAACCGGGATTGAACGCGTCACCCTGCGTGGGTTCAGAGATCGGATTCGCTCCGTGCGGGTGATCTCGCCGAATGCGCTCTGCGTGATCACGGGCATGTGCTGCGAGCGCTGAGCGGTCAGCGCGGGAAGATTGAACCGTCGAACCAGCCCCGGTGCGCCGCGAATCAGCGGCGGCCGGGGCTGGAAACTTGATCACGCCTGGCGTGACCCGGGCGCGATCTGTTGAAACGAGACGGTGACGGCGGTCATTTGCTCGGAGATGCTGCGGGTGGCCTGCATCTGCTCGCGGATGGAGGAGGAGACGGCGCCGGTGGTTTCGTTGATCTGTTGGACGAGGCCGGCGATGCCGTTCATGGCCTGGGTCATCGACTGGCTGACCTTCTGCAGCGCTGCGACCTGATCGCGGATTTCGCCGACGGCGGCGGCGGTGTTTTGGGAGAGCTTTTTGACTTCGTCGGCAACCACGGCGAAGCCGAGGCCGGCGGGTCCGGCGAGGGCGGCCTCGATGGCGGCGTTGAGCGCGAGCAGGTTGGTTTGCTGGGCGATCTCGTTGATCAGTTTGACGATCGACTGGATCTGCTCGGCGGATTTTTGCTGGAGAGCGACGAGATTGTTGGCGGCCACCACCTCGGCCACGCCGCGCTGCGTGAGTGCGGTGGCGTGCCCTGTTTGGCAGGAGATTTCGCTCGTGGTGCTGGACAGCTCCTCACAGGCGGCGGCGACCGTCTGGGCGGAGTGCGCGACCTCGCCGACCAGCCGGTCGCGCTGCGCCTGGGCCGCGGCGATTTCCTCGGCCCGACCTTTCATCTGGCAGGCGGCCCGATTGATCACCGTCGCGCCGTGACGATACGAGCCCGGCAGGCCGCGGAGGAGAATGGGCCGGTGAAATTGTCCGCGGTTGGCGTGGTCCATCGCCGCGCCGGTTTCCCGCACGTAGGCGTCGGCCACGTCGAGCAAATGATTGATCGCGTGGCAAAGGCGGCCCAGATCACCGTCGTGATGCGCCAGCCCGGTGAGGCGCGCTTCCAGATCCCCGTCGGCCGCCCGCTCACAGACGTCGGCGATTTGGGCCAGCTCGGCCCGGGGCGGACGTTGCCAGCGGGAACGAAGCTGGCGCATCAGTTGGCGGAGGAAATTCGGCGCGGTGGTCGGAGCGGCGGGCTGATTTCTCATAGATTCAGTTGGGGCGGCCACCACGAAGGGCATCGGCGCCACGGAATTTTCATCGGCGCCCGGCGATCTTACGTTAGAAAATTTCGGGTCATGCCGGTTGCCTGGCGCTACGGCCGCAGTCATCAACCTTGTTTCGCGGCGCTGCTGGCGCAAAACCGGGGCCGGCTCGCCCGGAGGTAGGTAAAGAGGGGCGGTCCCGCCGAACACCTAGGCGAAACTTGCCTAGGGCGATACCGGAACGTTCAATCTCGCGGGCGAACTGATTCCGTGCCCGTCGACGGGGAGGTGATGATTTCGGCGGAAAACCCCAATGATAGTGTGGACGCCTGCCCGGTAGGCGGGACAACTACGGCCCGTGGCATGCCCGTTGCTAAACTGAGAAACAGCATGAATACAGGCGCACCAGCCGAAGCACAGCGGCTGCAGATTAAACCGGAGAACATCATCTCGATGCCGCTCGGCCTGCTTGGCTTCGAGCACGTCAAAAAGTACGTGCTGTTGTCGAATCCAGAGGAGGAACCGTTCCTCTGGCTGCAGATGCTGGATCAGTCCAATCAAGGCTTCGTCGTGGTTTCTCCCGCCCTCGTCGCCCCCGATTACGCCCCGGACATCAGCCCGCCGGACATCGAGTTCCTCGGCATCCGGTCGCCCGCCGACGCCATGCTGCTCAATATCGTGACCATCCGCGGCACGGAAACCACCGTCAATCTCAAGGGACCCATCGTCGTCAATCGAAACACCCTCGTGGCCAAGCAGTGCATCCCGATCAACGTGGCGTCGTTCTCCCTGCAACAGCCCATCACCGCACTGCCCGTCGCCGCCTGACGCCGATTCCCGGTCCCAGCTGCAGTATTAACCTAACCACCTCATGCTTGTCCTCTCCCGCAAGGTCAACGAAAACATCGTCATCGATGGTCGCATTATCGTGAAGGTCGTGCGGACGGAGGGAAACTTCGTCAAGCTCGGCATCGAAGCGCCCGCCGACGTGCCGGTTCACCGGCAGGAGATCTACGACGAGATTCAAAAAAGCAACCAGGCCGCGCTCACCACCGGCCGGCCTGCGCCGGGCCAGCTGCGCCTGCCGAAAAGCCCGGCGCCACCCGGCCCCAAACCCGATGTCTCCGGAGGCACGCCCGCCTAGCCACAGACCGCGCCCGCGTCCACCGAACCAAAACCACCGAGCCTCATCCCTATGGTCATCAACACGAACACCCACGCCATGGCGGCGGCCAGCAACCTGAGCACCAGCGAATCCATGCTCAGCAAGTCGCTCGCCCGCCTGAGCTCCGGGTCCAAAATCGTCAACCCTGCCGATGACGCCGCCGGTCTCGCGGTGTCCATGCGCCTCGATGCCCAGGTCCAGCGCATCACCGCCGCCAAGGCCAATGTCGGCAACGCCATCTCCTTTACCCAAACCCAGGACGGGTATCTCAAGAAGATCGCCAAAGCCCTCGATCGCCTGAGCGAACTCTCGATCCTGGCGCAGGACGTGACCAAGTCCAACGCCGATCGCGGCCTCTACGACGCCGAGTTTCAGCAGCTCACCGAATACATCACCAGCGCCGCCAGCAAGGACTTCAACGGCGTCAGCCTGTTCTCCTCGACGGCCCTCAACGTCACCATCGATTCCGAAGGCGGCACCTTCACGATGGATGGCATCGACCTCGGGGCCACGGTCTACACGGACGCCATCGCGACGGACGTCACCACGACCGCCAACGCCACCGCCGCCCTGACCGCGGTGCGGGCCGCGATCACCCAGCTCGCCACGGATCGCGCCACCATCGGCGCCTACCAATCGCGCATGAACTTCACCTCGGAACAGCTCATCATCAGCCGCGAGAATCTGAGCGCCGCCAGCTCGCGCATTCAGGATGTCGATGTGGCCGAGGAATCCACCCAGTTCGCGCGTTTCAACATTCTCGTCCAATCGGGCACCGCCATGCTGGCCCAGGCCAACCAGCTTCCCCAAAGCGCGCTGCGCCTGCTCCAGTAAGTAGAGCCGGTAGCACGCTAGCCCGGCTGCCGTCCGGCCCTGGGTTGCCAACCTCTCTCCGATGTATCTCGAGCTGCGAACGTGGAACGGAAACGGGCTCGAAGGTCAGCCGGGAACGGAAACGATCCCGTTTCGTGGCCGAAACCGAGCCCGCAAAAACCACGGAACGCGCGACCAATCCCACGGGGTCGCGCCTCCTCCGACCGCGGAAACCCGTCCCCCAGTCACCACCGATGTCCCGGCGGCCGCACCGCCACCAGTCGCGCCGAAGTAGGCGGGATCAAGCGGACGGACAAAACGGATTTTGCGCGGCATTGCTGCTGCTTTGCACGGATTGCATGAAAAGCCGACGAAACAACGGGGCGGATCCGGATCCCGGTTCCAGCCAGGGGGGCGCAACGGCATGGCTACCCTAGGTGCCATCATTGTCGCCCGCCTCGACTCCCAACGCTTTCCGGGCAAGGTTTTGCACCCGCTGGCGGGACAACCCATGCTCGGACATGTCGTGGATCGCTGCCGCCAAGTCAGCTCGATCGATCGACGCATCATTCTCGCCACCACCTCGCGTCTCGTCGACCAACCGCTCGCCCGCTTCGGCGCCGCCCAGGACCTCTGCGTCTATCGCGGCGAAACGGTCAACGTCGCGCGCCGCCTGCTCGAGTGCGCCTGGTCCGCCGGCTGGGACGCATTCTTTCGCGTCAACGCCGACAGTCCCTGCCTCGATCCCGGCCTCCTCGCCGCCGCCGCCGAGGCATACACCGCCGGCAACCACGATCTCGTCACCAACCTTCACCCCCGCTCGTTTCCCTATGGCATCAGCGTCGAGCTGATCCGGACGTCGACCTACGCCGAAGCCTATGCCCGCTTCGATCGTCCCGATCACCGCGAGCACGCCACGCTCTATTACTACGAACATCCGGATCAATTCCGCCTGCACAACCTGAGTCACCCCGACTTCATCCCCGGTCGCCTCCCACGCCGCCCGCAACTCCGCCTGACGGTCGACACTCCGGATGATGTCGCCCCGGTCGAAGCCTGGCTGGCAGCCCAGACCGACCCGGCCGCCGGCCGCGGACTCCTCCCGCTCACTGCACCCTCCCTGGCCATGGCGGCCGCGTGAATTCCCATGATCAATCTCTTCTGCATCCGACCGCACGGGTTCAATGTCGGCAACGACGTCATCTTCCTCGGCCTGCAACATTTCCTGCGCGAATCGTTCGGCGAGGTGGTCAACCTCATCTCGCTCCCCGCCACCTCCCGCTACGAAAGCCAGGCCAAGGCCGGCCTCACCGGACGGACCATCTACGAGATTAACCAATACGGACACGGCGTCATCGTGGGCGGCGGCAATCTCTACGAGAACGGTGAGCTCGACGTGAATCTGGACGCCCTGCCGTCGCTCGAGGTGCCGCTCCTGCTCTTCAGCCTGTCCCGCGGCCGCATCTACAACCGCCGCGGCCAATTGGTGCCGCGCACGGATGCCATGCCGGATCGGGTCATCCAGGCGCTGCATCGCAAGGCCGGCCGATCGCTGGCGCGCGATCAAGCCACGTTCACCTACCTCCAGCGCATCGGCTGCGACCCCATCCTCGGCGGCTGCCCAACCATCTTCGTCGATCGCATGGCCGATCGCCTGCCCGCCCTCGCCGAGTGCGATCGCAACACCGCCCTCATCTCCGTCCGTCACCCCGCCCTGATGAGCATCCCGCTCGAAAAGCAGGCGCAGGTCTATCAGGACGTGCTCGATATCATCGCCTTCCTCCGCCGCGAGGGCTACGCCGACGTGCGACTGCTGTGCCACGATCACCGGGACATCAGCTTCGCCGCGTCGTTTCCCGACATCGATTATGTCTACACCGGCGATGTCTTCACCTACCTCGCGCTGCTCCGGGCCTGCGCGCTGAACGTCACCTACCGCCTGCATTCCATGCTGCCCTGCCTTTCCTTTGGCACCCCGACCATCAAGATCAGCTACGACGAACGCGCGCTGAGCCTGGTGGAGACGATCGGGTTTGGTGATTGGAACATCGACATGATGCAGACGCGCGATGTGGCGGCCAAGGTCCGCGATCGCTACCGGCATCTGAAGGAGCTCCGCGGCCTGCGCGGAAACGCGCGGCCGATCTGGGACAAGTTGCAGACCACGATGCTCGACGGGTTCCGCCACTTTGCCGGCGAAGTTCGCGCTTATCGCGGGCAGTTCGGTCCGGCGGGCCGGGACGCCAACCCGGAGTCCCGCTCCGCCCGGACGGGTTCCTGCCGCAACCGTTCCACGCGGCCGGTCGATGATTCGGCGCCGGTCATCGGACCCTAACCCTTATGCCTTGCGGATATTCACCATGAGCATCGCACACGTCGTGGCAACAGGCGAAGGAGCATGGCCGTCGCGAGCTCTTTTCCGCCTTTCGCGGTCGCAGCGGATCTTCCGCATAGCATCAAGGCTCGTGCCCGTGCGCCCCGAGCATTGCCAATTTTCATGAGCAACCCTGACTCCAACGAAACCTCCGTTCCGAACGCGACCCGTCGGAACCCGCCTGTTCATCTGATCGCCGAGGCCGGCACCAACCACGGCGGCTCGCTCGACACGGCCCGACGCCTGATCGAGATGGCGAAGGAAGCCGGCGCTGATTCGGTGAAGTTTCAGATCATTTATCCGGAAGGCCTGTATCTGCCGGAGTTTTTCGTGAACGGCGCCTACGTCCCGAACGAGGTCTTTGCCAAGCGCCAGGCGGCAATGCTTTCGGACGACGACTGGCGTCGAGCGGCGGAGCACGCGCGAGCCCAGGATCTGCCGCTCAGCGCCTCGGTGTTCGATCGGCGCGGGTTGGATTTGCTGGAGGCCCTCGACGCGCCGTACATCAAGATCGCGTCGTGCGATCTGAACAACACGCCGCTCCTGTGCGAGGCGGCCGAACGCGGACGGCGGCTGATCGTTTCGACGGGCATGTCCACATTGCCTGAGATCGAGCGTGCCGTCGCCGCCGTGCAGCGGATCGGCAATGTGGATCTCGTGCTGATGCACTGCGTCTCGATGTATCCCTGTCCCACGGGCCGGACCAATGTGGGATTTGTCGAGGTTCTGCGCCGGACTTTTGGTTTGCCCGTGGGCTTTTCCGATCACACCGAAAGCAGCGTGGCGGCCGCGATGGCCGTGGCTCTGGGGGCCAGCTGGATTGAGAAACATCTTACCCTCGACCGGACGGCGTCGGGCTTCGATCACGCCTACGCGATGGAGCCGGCCATGTGGAAGGCGTATGCGGCCGACCTGCGCTCCGCCGAGGAAGCAGGCCGGGCGCCCGCCGAGAAGGTGCAAAGCGCGGAGGCCGGCGTGCGTCAGCGCGCGCGCCGCGCGCTTTACGCCGCACGGGATCTGCAGCCCGGGGAGACGATCGTCGAATCGGACGTGCTCATCGTCCGGCCGGAAGGACCGTTGGCGCCGGCGGATGCCGAGCGCATCGTCGGACGTCGGGCCGGGCGAACCATCCGCCGGTTTGAGCCCATCACCTGGGAGGGATTGTCGGCATGAGGTTGCAGGTTGTTTGTCGCGGCTCAATCCAGGAGGGGCTGGGGCATCTGCTCCGGACGCGCACGTTTGCGCGCCATGCCGCGACTGTTCACGAGGTCGAAGTCGTGGCCATCGTCGAGCCGGAGCTGGAGCCGATTCTGGCCGGACTCGATTGCCCGGTGCACGGGGTGCGAAGCGACGCAGAGGCGCTGGCCTATCTCGACCGATTTGAGCCGGACGTCCTGGTGTTTGACCTGACCTGGTGTGACCCGGCGCTGGTCGATCGGGCTCGGCAAAAGGCTGTCCTGGTGACTTCGATCTCGCCGGTCTTCGCGGAGGCGGGCCGCCTCGATGTGCTGTTCACCCGTTCGTCGCGCGCCGTGGCTCCGGCGGGGGTGCAGGTCCTGGGCGGGCTCCAATACGCGATCGTGGGCGAACATTGTCACCTGATTGATGACGCCACCTTCGAGCGGAACCTGGCCCTGCCCGAGCTGCCGGTGGCGGTGTGCATGGGCGGGGCGGATGCCGCCAACAAAACGCTGGCCGTCCTGCAGGCGCTGACCGCAGTGAGCGAACCGCTGAGTCTGATCGTACTGTTGGGCGAAGGCTACACGCACTCCTTCAATGCGCTGGTGGATGCGGTCCGTCGTGATTTGCGCCACGAGATCGTGCTGGCCAAGACCAACCGATCCATGTGGCGCCTGATGAGCCACTGCGCCCTGGCCGTTCTCGCCGGCGGGATCACGACGATCGAAGCCGTCCACGCCGGATTGCCCACCATCAACTTGTTTGAACGTCCCGTGCATCAGGAGGTCATGCAGGAACTGCTGGAGCGCGGCGTGTGCCTGAATGGAGGCCTGTTTTCGGAGCACGCCCTGGCCACCTTGATCAACCAGGTGCGCGATCTTCACGGCCGGCGCGACGAACTCCGTCAGCTCCGCCAGCGCACGCGCGGGCTCGTCGATCAACAGGGCCCAAAACGGGTCCTGCGCGAAATGGAGCAGCGTCTGCTCCAAAAAGCCTTGCGCTCGGCCCGCCGGGCGGAGGCGATCTCCGCTCCCATTCCCGATTTCGTTCACGCTCCCTGACATGATCGCCGAAGAATCCGCCCCCTACCTCGACCTCGCCGCGCTCGAACGCGGGCTGCAGGACAATCCTGATCCCAGCAGCGAGACGGACTGCCGGCCGTTGCTGCAGGAGCTGTCCACTTGCTACCAGCGAATGGTAGCGGAGCGCGCCCGGCAACCCGCCGTGTTCCAGCCGGGCGGAGAGTGGCAGGTGCATGTTCGCAACCGCTCAGACTTCTATCGCGATCTGGAGCAGGGTGACCTGGGCGCGGCCTGGCGTTGGCTCCAGAATTTCTGGCGCAATCCGCTCGGCGTGATCGTCAAGCAATACGCCACGTTCGAACGGCTGAAGGCGGATCCGGATGCCCGGCAACACTTCGCCCGCTTGATGGCGCGCGACTATGTCATCTGGAGCCACCTTTTCCACGAGCCCCCCGCTGTGCTGGCCGTGCCCAACGTGGGCAATCCCTGGGGCTATTGGGTCGACGACGTAATCATCGCACCGAAGGCGATGCGGTATCACGCGCTGGCCACCCAGGCCAGACAGGTCCTGGCCGATGTGGACCGGCCGGTCATCGCCGAGATCGGCGCAGGCTACGGTGGCGTGGCTCATTTTCTGGGCCGGCAGGACCGCAAGCTGGTCTATGTGGATTTCGATCTGCCGGAGACGTTGATCCTCGCGGCTTATTACTTGAAACGCACGCTGCCGCACCGCCGGGTTCGCCTGCTGGCGAGCGCCGAGGAACTGACCGCGGCCACCTTGGCCGAGGCCGACATCGTGTTGGCGCCGAATTGGGCCCTGCCGCGACTGCCAGACACCTCCGTCGATCTGTTTCTGAACACCTTCAGCTTGTCGGAGATGCCGATGCCGACGATCGAAGAGTATGTCCGCCAGATCGCGCGGACGTGCCGGGGCTATTTCCTGCATAACAACATGGATCGCGCCGGGGTGATCAACGCCGGATCCGAGCGGGTCCCGTGCTCCCGGTTTCCCATTCCGGACGGCGCCTTCAAACTGCTCTATCGGAGATACGACCTGTTCCAGGACCGCCATTTCGGGCGAGACGGTGATTATCGGGAGATGCTTTACCAGAGGATCGGCGTGGGGCCGTGAATTCACCGACATGACGATCGATTCGAACGGTGTGGACGAACGGGTCCGTCGGCCGGCCAGGGTGCCGGCTGGCGGCGCATCCGGTGTTGCCACCGAACGTCCGGCTGGCTCCGAGTGGGCAGGCGCCGACCTGGGTTCTACTTACGATCAGCTCGTTGCGCGCGATTGGCTGACGCCGGGCGCAGCAGGCGCCCATCATTACAGCGGGCTGTTTCTTGAACTGTTTCTCGCGTTGGATCTGCAGTTTCGTCGCGAAAGCCTGCGGCTCGACGTGGAGGAATACCGGTTTCCCGCGCTTATCCCGATCGCCGCACTCGCGACTTCCGGCTACCTCAGCAGCTTTCCCCAGCACGCCGGTTTCGTCTGCCATTTGCCGGATCACTCGCAGGCCGTGGAAGATTTTCGTTCCCGACTGAAAACGGCGTCCGGCACTCCGGCCTCGGCCGTCGATGCCTGCTGCGCGTTGGCCGGTCCGGGCTCAGTCGAACAGGCCACCGCATTGGCTCCAACGGTTTGCTATCACTTTTTCCACCGTCATGCCGGGCGGCGCCTGAAGCCCGGACAGTTCCTGACGGCCACCGGGCTTTCCCCTTGCTTCCGACGTGAAGGCCAGGCAACGCACGGGCTTCGGCATCTGCGCGAGTTCAATCTCCGGGAAATGATGGTGCTCGGCCCCGCGGCCATCGTGCGCTCCTGGCGCGAGCTTTTGTTGGAAACGCAGCGACGTCTGATCGAACGCTGCCAGATCCGGGCCGTGGTGCAGTCGGCGTCGGATTTGTTCTTCATCGATGGTTACGAAAAGAAGCGCCAGTTCCCGGGGGCCGTTGATCTCAAACAGGAGGTTCGAGCTTGGCTGCCCGAGGCCAGCGACGGGATGGCCATTGGATCCGTCAATCATCATCAAGATTTCTTCGGCCACGCATTCAATATCAGCTTTGAATCTGGCGAGTTGGCGCATAGCGCCTGCCTCGGAGTCGGCCTCGATCGTTGGTGCTTCGCGGTCTTTGCGCAGCACGGCCTGCAATCCGACCGATGGCCGGCGTCGCTCCGCGGCTTGCTGGAAGAATATCGCGCGGTTTTGCGGTCTCTCCGCGACAGCCCCGGGAGGATTCACCCGTGACCCCGCCGCCGGTCTCCCAACCGCAGTCGCGCCTCGCCATGCCCGGACGCGCTTCCACGGGGAGGATCGGTCTGCTCGATTACGGCAGCGGCAATCAGGCGTCGGTCCGCCAGGCCCTGATCGCCGTGGCGGGCGAGGTCATCGATGTCCAGTCGCCGCGGCAATTGGACGATGTGTCGCATCTGGTCCTGCCCGGCGTGGGTTCCTTCGGACGCGCCATGCGCCAGCTGGAATCGCTCGGCCTGATTGACGCCTTGCGTCATCAGCTCTGCGATCTAGGCAAGCCGTTTCTGGGCATCTGCGTGGGCATGCAGATCCTCGCCACGCGCGGCAACGAGTTCGAGGAATGCGCCGGTCTGAATCTCGTCCCGGGTGAGGTCCGCCTCATTCCTGCGGCCGAGGCTGGCCTGCGCCTCCCGCACATCGGCTGGAATGAGCTCCGGATGGAACAAGCCTCGCCGCTGTTCGAAGGACTCACCGACCATCCCTGCTTCTACTTTGTCCACAGCTATCAGCTGGAGGCGGCGGACCCCGTCGCGGTGACGGCGACGTGTCGTTACGGCAGCGACATTCCGGCGGCGGTGCAGCGCGACAACATCCTGGGCGTGCAGTTTCACCCCGAGAAGAGTCAGCAGGCCGGCCTGCGGCTTCTGCGGAACTTTTGTGCATGGAACCCGTGAACTCCCAGGCCGCCATTAATTCTTCGGGCGCATCCACCGGCGACAGTTCCGTCCGGTCGACCCTCAAGGCCCGCTTGATCCCGGTGATCCTCCTGCGCGACGGGCGCATTGTGCAAAGCAAGGGTTTTCAGCGGTATCAGGTGCTCGGCAACCCCACCGCGATGGTCGAGCGCCTGGCGGACTGGGTGGCCGACGAGTTGATCTACCTCGACCTCACCGGTTCCGCGGTGCACGCGCCAGGGCGCCAGGATCTGGCGGCGCCTGCCTCGACGGACATCCTGCAGATTCTCGCGGAGGTGGCGCGGGTTTGTTTCATGCCGCTCACCTTTGGCGGCGGAATCCGGACGCTGTCAGACATCGAGGCGCGCCTGCGCGCCGGCGCGGACAAGGTGACCTTGAACACTCAGGCCCTGGCCACGCCCGCCTTGATCACCGAAGCCGCCCGCGAATTTGGATCGCAAGCCGTGGTGGTCTCAATCGATGCGAAGGCGTGCGACGGCCCGGCCGGAGCGCGCGCGTGGCAATGCCGCGGGGGAGGCGGACGCGTGCCCGCGGTTTGGACGCCCGCCGGTTGGGCGCGTGAGGCCGAACAGCGCGGCGCAGGCGAAATCCTCATCAATTCCATCGACCGCGACGGGTCCGGGCGCGGTTACGATCTCGACCTCGTCCGAACAGTGGTCGAAGCCGTCTCGATTCCCGTCATCGCCTGCGGCGGGGTGGGAACCTGGGAACACCTCGTCGAAGGCCTGGCCGCGGGCGCCTCCGCCGTGGCAGCCGCCAACATCTTTCACTACTCGGAAAACAGCGTCTACCGGGCGCGGCAACATCTGTTCGAACGCGGCTGCCCCGTGCGCCCCCCGGCCTTCGCCTCGGCTTCCGCTTCCACCGCCGCCAGTTTCAGCCCGGAGAAATTCCCATGACCAAACCCATGCGCTACTGTCGCCGCTGCGTCTACCCGGAGGTCGCCGTCAACGTCGCTTTCGACCACGAAGGCATCTGCGGCGCCTGCCGGGTGGCTGAGGAATACAACCGCCTGACGGACGACTTTTGGGCCGATCGCCGCCGGAGATTCGAGGAGCTGATCGAAACGTACCGGCGACCTAACCAGGACAACTACGACTGCATCATCGCGGTCAGCGGCGGCAAGGACAGCTACTTTCAAACGCACGTCATCCGCGAGAATTACGGCCTCAACCCGCTGCTGGTCACCTATCACGGCAACAATTATCTGCCGGAAGGGCAGGGGAATCTGGATCGGATGCGCGCCGCGTTCGGCGTCGACCACTGGACGTTCGGACCCGGCGTCCGGACGCTCCAAAAGCTGAATCGTTTGTGCTTCGAAAAGATGGGCGACATGAACTGGCACGCCCACGCGGGCATCAAGATCGTGCCCATCATGGCCGCCGTCCGGTTCAACATCCCGCTCGTCATTTGGGGTGAAGCCACCTGGAGCGTGGCCGGAATGTTCTCGCCGGACGACTACGTCGAGTACAACAAACGCACGGTGCAGGAACACGATCTGCGCGGCTATCAATGGCGCCAGATGGTCGGCGGCGCAGAAGGCCTCGAGCCCCGCGACCTGCTCTGGCTGCGGTTCCCGACCGACGAGGAACTCGAACGCACCCGCGTGCGCGGCATCTACATCGGCAACTACTTCAAATGGGACCCTAACCAGCACGCCCGCGACATGCACGAGCGTCACGGATTCGAGTTCGCCCGCCAGCCGTTCGAACGCACCTACCGCACGATGTCGAACCTCGACGACATGCACGAAAACGGGATCCACGATTATCTGAAGTTCATCAAGTTCGGCTACGGCCGCGCCTCGGATCACGCCTCGAAGGACATCCGCGACGGTTACCTCACCCGCGCCGAGGGCGTGGAGCGGGTCCGCCAGTATGATCACGTCAAACCCCGACGTGACCTCGCGCGCTGGTTGGAATACACCGGCACCACGGAGGAGTGGTTTGATCAAGTCGCCGATCGGTTCCGGGACCCGCGCGTTTGGCGAAAGGAAAACGGCACCTGGACCAAGGACAATGTCTGGGACGCCACGGCTCAGCCCCAGCCTCACGCCCAACCCGAAGCCCAACGTCAAACCCACGCTCAACCCGTCGCGGCTTGAACCCATGACGACTTCTCCCGCCACGCCCCGCGCCATTTCCGAGGAAGCCATCCGGCCTCGCGCCCTGATGGAGGACAAGCGCGCCGCCGTGGAGGCGGATCGAAGGTTTCTCCTCGATCGCCGCGCTGACTGGGTCGATGTCGCCTGTCCGGCCTGCGATCAACGCGATGCCCGAGTCTACGGGCAGAAGGCGGGATTCACCTATGTCCGCTGTTCAGCCTGCGGAACCGTCTACACCAATCCGCGTCCGTCGCTCGCCTTGTCCCACGCCTTCTACGCCCAGTCGCAGAACTACGCCTATTGGAACCGGCACGTGTTCCCCGCCACGGCCGAGGTGCGCCGGGAACGGATGTTCCGTCCGCGGGCCGAGCGGACCGTGCGCTGCTGCGAGTCCTGGCGCGGACGCCGTCCCGTGCTCCTTGAAGTCGGCGCGGCCTTCGGGCTGTTCTGCGACGAAGCGCGCAAGCTGAACTTCTTCGATCGCATCATCGCTCTGGAGCCGACGCCTGATCTGGCCGAGACCTGCCGCCAGCAGGGCTTTGAAGTCATCGAAAGGCCGCTGGAAGATGTGCCGCCGAATCCGGTGGCCGACGTGGTGGCCGCGTTCGAAGTGTTGGAGCACGTGTTCGATCCCGGCGCGTTCGTGCAACGCTGCCACGCCCTGCTTCGGCCGGGCGGACGGCTCATCCTGACTTGTCCGAATGTGGAAGGCTTCGATGTCGCGACGCTCGGGGTGGAGTCCGGTTCTTTTGACCACGAGCATGTGAACTACTTTCACACCCGCTCTCTGCCGGCCCTCCTCGAACGCCACAGGTTCCGGATGCTCGAAGTTTCCACGCCCGGCCAGCTGGATGCCGACATCGTCCGTCGACGCGCCTTGGCCGGCGAGATCTCGCTCGAGGGTCAACCGTTTCTCCAGCGCGTCCTGCTGGACGACTGGGATCGATTGGGGCCGGCCTTTCAACAGTTCCTCGCCGATCACGCGCTGTCCTCCCACCTGTGGGTCGTTGCCGAGAAAGTCGACGGGAACGCCGCTGCTCAACCCTGATACGAACATGTCATTTCAACCTGCCCTCTCCGCCTCCGAATTGGAACGACTGGCCGCGGACCGCCCGCTGGTCACGCCGGAACGGTTCACGGCGAATGATTTTTACGGCAGCGCCGCCGTGCTGAAGCGCCGGGCTGGCTTGCCGGCGGACTTCGTCCTGCGGGCGGTGATGCCGCACGGACCCAACATCGCGAGCAAGCTTTGGGAGAACGAAATCAAGCATCCCCTGCGTTCCGTCCTCGCCTTCTCGGCCCAGCAGGCCGAGCTCTACCGGCAACAGTGCGACAAGACGGTCCAGGTCATTGGCTCGCCGCTGTTCCATGCCGCCGAATTGATTCAACCGGAGCTCGATGCCATTCGCCGAACCGCCGCTGGAACGATCGTGTTTCCGACGCATTCCACCCATCACGTGACGGTCGAGTTTGATCGCACCGGGTTGATGCAATATCTGCGCTCCCTGCCGGCCGCGCTCGGACCGGTCCGGGTCTGCCTCTATTGGCGCGACATTCAACTGGGCCGGCACCGGGAGTTTCTTGACGCCGGATTCGAATGCACGACCGCGGGACACATGTTTGATCCCGAGTTTCCCTTTCGACTTCTGCGCCTGCTGGCGGCGCATCGACGGGCAATCGCCAATCAGCTGGGCAGCAGTGTTTACTACGCCGCCGCCTTTGGTCTGCCAGTCGATCTGCATCTCCAAAAGGCGTCGTTCTCCGGTCGGGAAGATCGGTTTCTGAACGAGTTGTCGGCGGAGTTTGATCTCCCGGGAGCCCGCCGTTTCCTCGAAATCTCCCGCCGGCCTCTGCAGGAGGCTGCGTCGCTGCAGCAGGAGATCGCCCGGGCCGAAATGGGTCGTGACTTCGTGCCGGCACCCGCCGCGCTGCGGGCCATGCTCGAATCGCTGCCGCCTGAACCATCTGGCCCGTCCGCCCAAACCAAACGCCCGTCGGCTACCGCGGCGGACTCGAAACGATTCACGGTTGAGGCCGCCACCGAGACGCTGGTGGCCCAGCTGCGTCCGCTGGTGGCGGGCCATCCGCGCCGTGTGCCTGGTCAAGTGAAGCTCGACGGACGGCCGCTGGCTTATGCCGACCTGCACAGCCTCTATCATCAGTCCCAGCAGATTTTCGGACAGAAGCTGTACGAGTTTCAATGCGCGTCCCCGGACCCGCTGATCATCGACGGCGGCGCGCACATCGGCCTCGCCGCTCTGTATTTTGCGCGGCGCTTCCCGCGCGCCACCATTCATGCATTCGAGGCGGACCCGCAGATCGCCGGCCTGCTGGCGGCCAATGTGGGCGCCTTTGAGCTGAAGCAGGTCCAAGTGCATGGCGTGGCGCTCTGGACCTCAGACCAGGGCGTTTCATTCGCCGCCACCGCCGACGATTCCGGTCACGTGACGGCCGACTCCCGCGCGGGTGCGAAGGCCACCCGCGTGAACTCGACACGGCTCCGCGATTTTCTCCAGAAACAAACCCGGCCGGTCGACTTGCTGAAGCTCGACATCGAGGGCGCGGAGTTCGCCGTGTTGGCGGATTGCGACGGCGCGCTGGATCGGGTGAACCATCTGCTGATTGAAACGCATCGATTCCGGGATGGCGACGGTCGGCTGGGTGAACTGTTGGGCGTGCTGGAACGGAATGGTTTCGACTACGCACTGGGCGACCTGCATGCGGCCACCTGGATCGACTCGACCACGACTCCGCCTTTTGCGGCCTGCAAATCTCGGCACTATATCGTGACGGTTTTTGCTTGGCGTCCGGTGACGACACGGACTTCTCCCGGCGCTGACCCTGCACGCCCTTCGCGTTTGGAGCGTGGCCCATCGGTCAGCGTTCCGCCGGTTTCCACGCCGGCCAGGGCGGACCACCTGCCGGATGCCGTCTTGCGGGAGGCCATTGCTCACCTCAACGCGCGTCGGGAGACCGAGGCGTTGCGCTGTTTCGATCAGGCGATTCGCAACGGGGCGGTTTGTCGTCCCCGGTTCGGTCGTTCGGTGGCCCTGGCGCGGCTCAATCGACGCGACGAAGCCGTCGCTGAATTGCGCGGTCTGCTCGCGGTGGATCCCGGCCATCGTCGAGCCCGGGCGTTGATCGATGAACTTGCCGTGGAGCCGGGCGCTTCGGGCCCAACCAACCGGCTTTACATCGCCTCCTTTCCGCGCTCCGGGAACACCTGGGTCCGCCTGCTGCTCTCGGATCTCATCCTGCAGCAGCATGGTTATGCCACCGATACGACGCTGCCGATTCACGCGGACCACATCATCCCCGATCTCCACGTGGGCAAGCCTGAGGACGTCGACCAACGCCTGCGTCTTCCGTTTGTCCTGCTCAAGTCGCACGATCGGTTCGATCAACTCGTGCCCGGCCGGGCCGTGTGCATCTTTCGACAGGCGGCCGACGCGCTTGTCTCCTATTACCACTTTCATCGGCGCTATCCGAACCTGGCCCCCAAGGCGGCCGCCGGGGTGGACCGGTTCTGCCGGGACCACGTTGAGAAGTGGAAGGCGCACCTGCGCAGTTTTCTCGAGGCACGCGAACGCGGAGCGGACGTGTGCTTCGTCTCCTACGAATCTCTCCATGCCGAGAGCGTGCGAACGCTGGGGACCATCGCCCGGTTTATCGGCCTGACCGCAGCGGAAGCCGCCTGTCGGCAGGCGGTCGAGAACCACGGCTTTGCGAAACAGCAGGCGGCCGAGAAACAGGCCCACGGCGACAAGTATGCGGTGCCGTTTTTCCGGCAAGGCCAGGTCAATGGCGCCGCCCGTGAGCTCGCGCCGGAGACGCTCGCGTTTCTCGCCGCGCAAACCACCGAGCTCTACGAATCTGCCCTCGCCGCGGAACGGGCCTGCGAACACGAACCGGAATCAAAACTGTGAAACCCATCATCCTCCACGTCATTCAAGCGCTGTCCCTCGGCGGCGCCGGCCGTGCACTCATCGCCACGGCCAAAGCCTCCGCCCGCCTGGCCGGCGACCGCTATCGCCACCGCGTCGTGTCGTTGCTGCGCCCCGCGCCCGAAGCGGTTCAGCTGGCCGAAGCGTCCGGGCTCGAGGTGTGCGCCCGGCCGGACCCGGCGGCGTTGCGTCAGGAACTCGCCGCAGCGGACATCGTCCAGCTGCACTGGTGGAACAATCCCGAGAACCAACAGCTGTTGCGGGCCGATTGGCCGGCCACGCGCCTGATGATCTGGTATCACGTGGCCGGAGATCATCCGCCGCAGCTCATCACGCCCGGTCTCGTTGATTTCGCGGATCTCAATGTTCCGACCAATCCCTGGACCTTCCGGGAGCTGCCCGTGTTTCGGGACCTGGACGCCACCGAACGTCAGCAGCGGGTGGCGATGGTCATCGATGCCGCCGATCTTGACCGCGTGGCCGGGGCGAAACCCCGTTCGCATCTCTACTTCAACGTTGGCTACATCGGCACGGTCGACTTCGTCAAAATGCACCGGAACTACGTCGCCATGAACGCGGCGGTCCGCGTGCCGAACGCCCGGTTCATCGTGTGCGGGCACGGCATCGAAGCGGAGCTCGCCGCCCAGGCACGTCTCCTCGGCGCCGTCGATCGATTCCAGTTCCGCGGCTACGTCCAGGACATCCGCCCCGTCATCGAAACGCTCGATGTCTACGGATATCCGCTCTGTGCCGACGCCTATGCCTCGGGTGAACTGAATCTGCAGGAGGTAATGTCGGCGGGAGTGCCGCCCGTGGTGTTCCCCGCCGGCGGCATCAAGGGCCTGGTGACGCACGAAAAGACCGGGCTCGTGGTGCACACGGAGACCGAATACACGCAGGCGATCGAATATCTTTATCACCATCCCGCTGAACGCCGGCAGCTGGGGCTGGCCGCGCGCGAATATGCCAGCGCTCATTTCGGTGCCGAGAATGCCGCCCGCGACCTGAACCCGCTCTATGAACAATTGTTGCGCCAGCCCAAGCAAACCCGCCGCTGGGGCGTTCCCCGTCGTCAATCCGTGCTCGCGGCGCCCGTTGCGTTGCTCGACGTGACGGATCTGCCGGCCTGCGCCGCGGGCAGCCGGCTCTTCGTCGAATCACTGGAAACCGCCGGCTCGGATTTCGAGATTAGCCTGACGTCGTCCGACGCGACCCAACTCCTGGCCGCCGAGGCGCGGATCAGTGAGTCGTCGGATTTGGTCCGGTCGGTGGGAGCCGGAGGCTTTCGGCATTTTCGCCGGCAGTATCCCGACGACCCGTATCTGCAACTCTGGCATGCACTGGCCCTGGCTCGCGAAGGCCGGCCCGCGGAGGCGGCGGATGAGTTTGGGAAAGCCATTGGCCTCGGCTGCACTCACTGGCGCGTGGGATGGTACATCGCCCAGGCTGCGCGCCAGGCGGGCAATGAAGCCCTGGCCCGCGAGGCCGCCGAAGCGGTCCTGGCCAGGGCCCCCGAGTTCGCTCCGGCCAGATTGTTTCTTGGCGACGGCGATCCATTGCAAAAAGTTTCGCCGGGCGCCGGCGTTCCTGCTCCGAAAAACCTGCCCGACGTTGTTGCGACCTCGCCGGTGCGACCTGCAGCCACCGAGGTCAACGAGGCCTTTCTCGCGTCGCAACGCGAGTTCTGGAATGTCGATACGCTCGACGAGGCCATGTACGCCCGGGTGTTCACCAGCGATCAGATCGGACGAATGAGTCCCGAGGAACGCCGGCAAGCCTGGGACAAATCAGCCGTCGCCTCACGGGAGCAGATTCTCGCCACGGTGCCGCATCAGCCGGACTGGCGCGTGCTGGAGATCGGTTGCGGCGTGGGCCGCGTGGTGAAACCAATGCGGGAAAAGTTTGCGCGAGTGGACGGAGTGGACATCTCGGAAAAGATGATCGCCTACGCCCGCGAGTATCTGCGCCCGGCGCCCGGTTCCGGCGAGGTGTTGGTGAACAACGGCGCCGATCTGGCCGCGCTGCCCGACGCCGCGTACGATTTGGTTTATTCGGTCATCGTCTTTCAACACATCCGGTCCGTGTCCGTGGTTCGCAGCTATCTGCGCGAAATTCGTCGTGTGTTGAAGCCCGGCGGATTCTTTCGCATCCAGGTCCACGAGGAAGGCGGACGCCAGGGGCGCTACAACGAAGAGGCGCAGGCCGGCGTGCAATACGGGTTCAGCGGCAACGGCTACGCCCCCCAACACCTGAAGGCGCTGCTCGAAGAGGCCGGTCTCGAGGTGACCCAATTGGAAACCATCCGACGCTGGGTCTGGGCCACCGCCCAAAAGCCTGATTCATCGCCTCAGGCGCCGGTTAAGACGTCTCTGCGCTCGTCGGCTCCCGCGCCCGCTTCAGCGCGCTCCCGCGGCGACGTGGGCGCGGCTCCACTCCTCTCCGCGATCGTCTCGACCTACAACTCAGAACGGTTCATGCGCGGGTGCCTGGAAGATCTCGAGCGACAGACCATCGCCGATCGCATGGAGATCCTCGTCATCGACAGCGGCTCGCAGCAGAACGAGCGCGCCATCGTGGAGGAGTTCCAACAGCGGTACGACAACATCCGCTACATCCGCACCGAACGGGAACCGCTCTACGCCGCCTGGAATCGCGCCATCGGCCTGGCCCGCGGCAAATATCTCACCAGCGCCAACACCGACGATCGCCACGAACCCCACGGGCTCGAACGCCACGTCGAAGTGCTGGAGAAAAATCCCGACGCGGTGCTGGCCTACGCGGACATCGCGTTCTGCGAGAATGTGCACCCGGACTTTGGCCCGGCGCAGCTGCGCGGTCACTTCCGCTGGCCGGACTTCGACGGGCCGCTGCTCTTCGCGAGCTGTTACGTCGGGCCCCAGCCGGTCTGGCGCCGGGACGTGCACGCGCGCCACGGGCTCTTCGATGCCACTTACAAGAGCGCCGGCGACTATGAGTTCTGGCTCCGGCTCGCGCGCAGCGAGCGGTTCGTGCACATCCCGGAAGTGCTCGGCCTCTACTGGTACTCGCCCCGCAGTGTCGGGCACGACAACTCCGATCTGACTCGCGACGAATCCGATCGCGCCCGCAGTGCGCACTGGGACGGACCGTGGGCCACCTGGCCGCAACTCAACGGTGGATTGCTGGAACCCATCGGCGGACGGAAAAGCGCGAGGAATCGTCAGGCCACCCGGGCCGAAGGTTCGCAACGTTTGACCTCGGCCGCCCCCAACGCGCCTGCTCGCAGCCCGTTCGAGATCGATTTCGACGCATTGCCCGGGTCCCCGGCCCCGACGCCGCCACTAACGCCCGCGACCGCATCGCCCACTCCCACGCCCGCGACATCCTCGTCCGGGGCCAATCTTCCTTCGACTGCCCCGGCTGACTCGCTGGACGCGGCCGAGGCTCATGCGCGCGAAGCGTTGCAGTTGAATCCCGGAGGAATCGAAGCCCGCCGGCTGCTCGTCGCCATCGGTCTTCAACGCGGGCGCTGGCAGGAAACCGGCCGGCTTTGCCTCGAGATCTTGAAGCTGGCCCCGGCCGATGTGCCAACGCTTCTGTCGCTCGCCAAATGCTTCTTCAAATCGGGCGATCGCGACACGACGCGGACGGTGCTCGAGCGCGTGCTCGAGATCGATCCAGCGAATGCCCTGGCCCAAGAAAACTTGTCCGCCCTCGGCGCGCCTGCTCCGACCGCGACCGCGACCGCGACCAAGGCCGAGCGCGACGCTGCGGATGCAGCGCTGGCGCAATGTGTCCAACGTGCGCAGGCCGCCATCGCCGAAGGAAAACTCACCGAGGCCCGGGCCGCGCTGGAGTTCGCCGTCACACTCTGCGTGAGTGATGCCGATCTGTTCGCGGCTCTGGGCCATGTGCAGTCAGAGCTCGGGGATGTCACGGCGGCGCGGAAGAGTTATTCTCTCGCGCTGGCGGTTGATTCGAATCACCCGGGTGCTTCCAATGCGCTCATCGAGCTCGCTGTTGGCCGGGAAGAGTCTGCGGGCAGCAACGCGGCGGCGGCGCCGACCGCGCCTGCAGGGCGGGCGGATTCTGTTTCGCGATCCGCCCTCACCCCAACCCTCTCCCCCGGGGAGAGGGGGAACGTCAGCGGGCGCGCTGAAGTTCGGTCACGCGATGAAACGTCGGGTGCCGTTGCGAGCTCCGGCCTGAGCACCGCCTCCACCGGCCCCAATGCCACTGCCTTCGCGCAGCTGCACTCGGCCTTCAATCTTTTGCAGGAACGTCGTTACGCCGACGCCCAGTCGGAATGCGCCCGGTATCAGGCGTCCATCCAACGCGATGCGCTGCCGCGCGACGATCGACGACGGACCGATGGACCGACTGCGGAGATATCGGTGGTCATCGTTGCCTATCAAACAGGCCGCGGCCTTGTGGCCTGCCTCGATTCACTGGCTGCCTCGCCCGTTCCGCCGCACGAAATCATCGTGGTCGACAACGGCGGCAATGAGGATGTCGCGGCTGAGCTCGCCCGCCGGCCGCTGCTGCACGTCCGGATGCCGGTCAACGTCAATCCTGCCGAGGGCCGCAACATCGGCGTCCACTTTGCCCGCGCGCCCATCGTCGCCTTTGTGGATGACGACGCTCTGGTCGAACCCGGCTACCTCAACGGCGTTCTCGCCGCGTTTCGCAATTTCGACATCGACGGCTGCCGCGGGAAGGTCCGGCCCAAGTCCGATCACGAACACAACGCCATCGCGCGACATTACGATCTCGGCGACCTGGCGTTCCCGGCGCACACCGATACCGAAGGCAACAGCGCCTTCGTCACCGCGGTCTACCGCGAGGCGGGCGGCATGGACCCGCTGCTGTTCGGAATGGAGGGAGTTGAGCTCTCGTACCGGATCGCCCGCCAACGCGGCGACTACCGGACGATTTACTGGCCCGGGGCGGTGATTCATCACGACTACGCCTCCGTCGACGGCAAGCTGGATCGGAAGAACTCCCGGCATCGGCTGATGCGCGACTACGCGGTGTTCAAGCATCCCGATCTGCTGCGGCACCATGGCAATGTCATGGCCTTCAATCGCTCGGACTCAGCACGCCGCACCGGGCACGGACTGATTCGTCGTCGCCTGGCTAATGCCAATGCCGGTGGCGCCGGTGTGAACGACGCGACCGGTCGCGCGACGGCAGCCAGCCAGCGCCCGTTCTTTTCCATCTG
Organism: Limisphaerales bacterium; assembly: GCA_044230345.1. Taxonomy (GTDB): domain Bacteria; phylum Verrucomicrobiota; class Verrucomicrobiia; order Limisphaerales; family JADJPG01; genus JBGARF01. The sequence goes on along the minus strand of JBGARF010000019.1, from coordinate 152,390 downwards.
CATTCCCACTTACAATCGGGCGCGGTTCATCCGGGAGACGATCGAGAGCGCGCTTAAGCAGACCTATTCCCGCTTCGAGATCGTGATTGTGGACGACGGATCCACGGACGACACGGCGGAGATCGTCGGCCAGCATCGGGCAGAGAACCTCCGTTACATCCGCAAGGAACACAGCGGCGGGCCGGCCACACGCAACCGTTGCATCGCCGAAGCCCGCGGGGAGTTTCTGGTCTGGGTGGATTCTGACGATGTCATCCTGCCCCGCACCCTGGAGATCTACGCGTCCGCCTTGGAACGTCATCCAGAAGTCGACGTGCTCTATGGCGATCTGCGGATTATCAACGAGCAGTCGGAAGGCGACGCGATCTGGATTTATCGCGACTACCTGGGCTGGCCGGGCGCGTTGTTGGGCGATCTGTTTTTCGAGAATCGGATTCCGAACGTGTGCACGCTTGTGCGGAAGAACGCCTACGAACGGGTGGGCGGCTATGCCGATGGTTTTCCGCGAGCGCATGACTATGAGTTCTGGACCCGTCTCGCTGCCGTGGGTTGCGTGCATCGGGTGAACGAGGTGGTGGGCCTCTACCGCCAGCACGGTAACTCGCTGTCCGAGCACAAGGGCAAGACCGACACCTCATACGAGGCGCGCGCGGTGCAAGGCCTGATCGAGAAACACGGACTGCGCCGACTCCTGCCGGCCTGTTTTCATCCCGATGTCCCGGAGGAACGTTCGATGGCCTGGGCCTGGCTGCTCGCGGCCGTCGTCATGTTCAAATACGGGCAGATGTCGGCGGGCGCTGACTATCTCAAGCGCAGCCTGCAGGCGGACGTGACGCCGGATGCGGCGACGATCGATCGATTGTATCGGGCGGCGATGGGTGTGCGCGGCGGATCAAGTCAGCGAAATCGGCGCTCCAACGCGCCCGCCGCTCGCGGTGAACCGGCCTTTGTCGCCCTGACGGAGCAGGCGGTGGCCGCGTACCGTTCGGGTGACGCCGGCCAGTGCGCTCGTGCCTGCGCCGCGTTGACGGAGAAACAGCCCGAAGCCGTCGAGACCTTGTTGCTCGTGGCGCTGAGCTTGGCGCGCTGGGGCGAGCCGCGCATGGGCCGAACAGCTTTTGGCTGCCTGGCCAGTCGATTAAGCCAGTCCGCCTACCTCGATGCGGCTGAATCCGCCGACGCCACGCCCGCCAGCTCCAGTAACGCGAGCGAGTCCGGAAAACTGCGTCGCTCAATTGCGCCACAACCAGCCGGGAAGAAGCAAAGCTCTGCACGTGCGGATCTCGCCAGAACGTTGAGCGAAGCGGCCGCCCGCGTGTTGGACGTTTCTTCCGTGCCGGTCGCCGCCATCGAAACTGCTCTGCAATTCATCGATGCGATCTCCGCCTCGGCGGATGCGACGCAGTTTGTGCGGTTGAATCGCCACGGGCTGACGCCGGTCTGCGAGGTCATCCTCGGGCTGAACGACGGTGAACTGCGCGATGCGGGCGGGGAAGCTCTCCTGCGAAAGGTGCAGCAAGCCCGGGCCGGCCTCGTTCCGCCGGCGCCAGCGTCACGACCGCGTCCTGCCGGCTGGTCGTTTTGCATCATCACCAATGGCCAGCGCCCGGCCAAGCTGCGGCGCCAAATTGAAAGCATCCGCGCGCTCGGCATTCCCAACGTCGAGATCCTGGTCGGAGGCGATGTGCCCCGAGGCTTCGATGATGTCGGGATGGTGCCCATGAAAGCGCTGGCAGCGCGCGGGCGCCTGGCCGAGATGCGAAACACCCTGGCCGCCAACGCCCGCTACGAATGCCTCGTCGTGAGCGATGATGACATGATTTTTCGCGGAGACTTCTTTGCCGGATTGCAACGGGTCGGCGATGACTTTGAGGTCATGTCGATTCGCATGCAGAACCCGGACGGCAGCCGGTTCTGGGATTGGGCCAGCGTGGGCGGACCGCGTGGGCAGGTGCTGTTGGATTACTGGGAGATCGACCCGGATACTTACGTCACCGGCGGACTCTGTGTGCTCAAGGCGTCGGTTCTCACCGCGGTAAAATGGGATGAGAACCGGGGCTTCTATGAAGCCGAGGATGTCGACTTTTCGCGTCGGTTGCAGGCGGCGGGAGTGAGCATCCGCTTCAACCCGTTTTGCTGCGTGACGCACGATGACGATCGCTACACGCGGGTGGGACGCAAGGTCATGCGGTTCGACCACATCCTCATGGCGGTGACTCAACTGCACACCGCCGGCGAGCCCGACAAAGCCGCGGTCCATCTGGACGCCGCCTGGCGCGTGGCTGGACGCGATTCGCAACGGCGGGCGGAAGTGCGGGCCACGGCGGCCGGCGTGGGCCTGGAGATCACCTGGGCACCGGAACCGACGGAACGTTCGAGCTCGTCCATGGCTGCCGTGCAGGTTCGTTGGGAAGGAACGTTCCTCGATCTCGGCAGCCTTTCGCACGTGAACCGCGAGCTGACCTCGGCGCTGAAACGTCAGCCGGGAGTCGGTGTTTCAGCGGAGGCAGCTCCGGTTGATCCGGCTTCGATTCAGCACCAACCTTCTCTCCAGGACTTCGCCCGTCAGCTTCGCGAGCAACCGGCAGCGTCGGGCGCGCCGCACGTCACCGTGCGCCACGCGTGGCCACCGGACTGGCGTCGCCCGCGCGCCGGCGCCTGGGTTTTGATTCAACCGTGGGAATTTGGTGCGCTGCCCGAGGACTGGGTGCGAGAGCTGGCGCGGGTCGACGAGGTCTGGGTCCCGAGCCGTTATGTGCGGCAGGTCTACGTCGATTCCGGAGTCAGCGCTGAGAAAGTCCATGTGGTTCCGAACGGTTTTGATCCGGCGCGATTTAACCCGGCCGCATCGCCGTTCATGCTGGCGACGCGGAAGAAGTTCAAGTTCCTCTTTGTCGGTGGAACGATTCATCGCAAAGGCCCGGACTTGTTGTTGCAGGCGTTTCTGGATCGGTTCACCGCGCAGGATGACGTCTGCCTGGTGATCAAGGATTTTGGCGGCCAGAGCGTTTACGCCGGACAGACGTTCGAGCAGCAGATTGCGGCTGCTCGTTCGCGGCCGAACGCACCGGAGATTCTCCACCTGACGGACGAGTTAACCGCGGAACAGATGGCCGGGTTGTATACCGCGTGCGATTGCCTGGTGCATCCGTATCGCGGCGAGGGCTTCGGCCTGCCCGTGCTCGAAGCCATGGCGTGCGGGCGGCCGGTGATCGTCACTGCCGGCGGGGCCACGGATGATTTCGTGACCGACGAATGCGGCTGGAAGATTCCGGCGGTGCGTCGGCAGTTCGGCGGCACGGTGGGAGGAATGAAGTTGTCGAAGCCCGGCTGGTTCCTCGAAGTGGACGTCCCAGCGTTGGCTGAACGAATGGCCTGGGTCACGACGCATCCGGACGAAGCCCGGACACGCGGCGCCGCCGCGGCGCGTTGGGCCAAATCCCAATGGACGTGGGACCATGCGGCCGACATTGCCCGGGTCCGCGCCCAGGCCATCGCCGCGCGCACGGCGTCGGAGGCCAAAACGCCCGCGCCGCGGACGGACCGAACTCAGGCCAAGCCGATCGAATTGCCCGCCTGCGCGCGAATTGGACATCTTGGCGAGGCACGAAATCTCCTGGGCCGAAAGCAGCTTGAGCCGGCGTGGAACGCGACGTGGGAGGCGTTGCGGCAGCGGCCGTTTCACCCGGAAGCGTGGTTGACGTTGGCGGAGATCGCGGAGGCGGCGGGGGATCTCAAGCAGGCGAAAGCTCTGGCCGACCGCGCTCGAACGATGGCGCCGAAGTGGAAGCCGGCCAGTCGATTCCTCAAGGGCCTCGGCAAATCCAAGACCAGCCAGAGAGCCTCCAACTCTCCCACGCTGGCCTGGCCCGAAGGCATCCCATCGGGCGGAGCTGGCCCGGGTCGATTGAGTGTCTGCCTGATCGTCCGCAATGAAGAACAGTTCCTCGATCGTTGCCTCGAATCGGTGCGCGGATTGGCGACGCAGATCGTCGTGGTCGACACCGGTTCCACCGACGGCACCGTGGCGATTGCCCGCCGACATCAGGCTGAGGTCTATGAATTTGCCTGGTGTGACGACTTCAGCGCGGCGCGCAACGCCGCCCTGGAACATGTGACCGGCGACTGGGTGTTGTTTCTCGACGCCGACGAAGAACTTGAAGCCGCCGATCGTGGCAAGCTGACCCAGCTCATGGCGAAGCCCGCGGTGCTCGCCTATCGCTTGCCGATGATCGACGAAGGGCGCGAAGCGGAAGGAGTGAACTATGTGCCGCGGCTTTACCGGAATGCCCCGGGTCTGTTCTACGTGGGGCGTGTTCACGAGCAGGTGTTCAGCAGTGTTGAAGTTCGGCGGGCGGAGTGGGGCCTGGAGAATGAACTGGGCGATGCCACGTTGCGGCATCACGGTTACGCCAAGGAGCTCGTGGCCAGCCGGGACAAGATCGCGCGCAACCTGCGGCTGCTGGAAATGGCCATCGAAGAGCTGCCCGACGAGCCCAACCTGCTGATGAATCTCGGGCTCGAACTCGTACGGGCGGGCCGCGAGGCGGAGGGATTGGAACGATACCAGGAGGCATTCGAGGCGATGGCGAAGCTGCCGAAGGACCAGATTTCTCCGGAACTGCGCGAGGCGTTGCTCGCCCAGTTCGGCACGCATCTGCTCAAGGCCAAGCACTACGCCGAGGTGGCGCGGTTGTATCAATCGCCGCTGGCCAAGGCCCACGGCCTGACCGCTTCGATGCATTGGGTGCTCGGGCTCGCGTGCATCGAGTCGAAGCTCTACTCCGAAGGCGCTGACCAAATGCGCCAATGCCTGGCCAAACGCGCCCGGCCCACGCTCACGTTGGTCAACCGCAACATACTGAAGGGTGGACCCCAGCATTGCCTGGCTCTTTGTCTCGCTGCGATGAAACGCAACAACGAAGCGGCCCAGGCCTTCCAGGCTGCGTTGCAGGAGGATCCCACCGCGCGCAGTGTCCGCTTCGATTACGCACGCTTTCTGGCCAGCACAGGACAGGAGGTCGAGGCGCTCAAATGGGTGCATCAGCTCATGGCCGAAGATCCGGCGGACGTTCGGGTCTGGCGATTGGGCGGTGAGGTTGCCTTGCAAAAACCGGACTTCATCGAGTTCGCCCTCGACTGGACCGGCGAAGCGGTCAAGACCCAGAGCCGACACGGAGCGTTGCTCGAACAGCGAGCCACGGCGCTCCTGCTCGCCGATCACGCCGCCGACGCGTTGCCGATCTGGCAGCGCCTGACCGACAACAGCCCGAGCCCCGCCTCGGCGGCCAACTGGGCCGCGCGCGCCGTCTGTGAGACGGCGGCAGGGCGAACCTCGGTGGCGCCTCCCGCTGGCGTTTCGTCGGCCGCCATCGATTCCGAATTCCTCGCGTGGTATCGCCGACTCCTGAAATGGAACGCGTCAACCACGGTGGGCGAGATCAACCGTCGGATCGAGCACTGGCGGGCCTTCGCGCCGAAGACGGCGCAAATGCTCGAATCAGCCCTGGCCGAAGCAGACGCGTCGGCGTAAGGAAGCGCGCGGTCATGTAGCGCACGCATCCTGCGTGCCGGTAAAGGCGGCATCCTGCCGCCCCTGGGAGTTTGGACATTTTTCGTCCGGAGCGCGGACTTTTAGTCTGCAGCGGCTCCCGAGGGCGACGCGGGCTTGAAGGTTCCCGCGCTGGCGGCCGCTTCCACACGCTGCGGACTTGGAAGCCCGCACTCCGTCTGCTTCCCGAACGAAAGTTGACGCGATTTCAGATCGAGACGGGCATTGCCTCTCCGGACAGGCCGCGATCGTTTCTCCCTCTCCTCGGGGGAGAGGGCAGGGGTGAGGGCGGATCGCAGCGGCTGGTTTGATCCCGCTCCCGCGGCGGAATTCGCAGGAATACCTGTAAGACCGGAGAATCGGATTTCCATCCGAGAATCGCCATGCCGTTCTCCGCGTTTACCGGCGTGAATCTGCGCTCAAAGCTCAAAGGATTCTTGGGCAGCATCGGTGGCACCTTAATCGCCAACGCGTCTGCAGGGATCCAAATGGGGAATGGCTTCAGACGCCCAAAGGGTCGCGTTCCTTTTTCGCCGGGTCCTTTACTCCAGGCGGCGGAGCGAGCGGCAGCTCTCCATTCCGTTGTCGAACGGCGGATTTGTAGGTTTCATCGATGATGAGCAGGAGTTGAAAATCGTTGGTTGCGGGGGTCATGGCGCCCATGACGTTTCCGCCCGTTGGTCGGTTGTCGAGGACGAACCACGTGCCGGCAATATTGGTGGCGAGGACGTTGAGATGTTCACCGAGGAAGGGCTTGGACGTCAGCGTCGTTCCCTCTTTCCAACTCCACATTCCCGTGTAAGGCACAACGCGATAGTTGGAGCTGGCCTGACGCCTGGCTGTCTCCGCGATCTGATCGAGTCTGTCCCGGTTTGTGATCGTGTGATACAGCCCTTCGTGTCGCTCAACCGCCCACCAGCTTCCGTCGACCTCCATGTAGTCGAGGACGACCAACGGATCAAACCTCGGCGATTGTTCCCATTTAAACCCGCCGGTGAAATTCAGCTGTCGCCGTTTAAGCAGTTCAACCGGCGAAAACGTTCGAACCGGTGGACGGTCCTGAATGGAAGGAACGTTTGCAGGCGGCGATGGTTGACTCTCGGCGCCATGGACTCCGGCCGCGATGGCGACGAGAACTGCTGACACGCTCTTTTTCATGATGGCTCCAACCTTCATCGTGACTTCAGGCACACCGGTCAGCAGGGCTATCGCTATGGTTTCACCTCGACTACGACCCGTTGGTAACGGGTCAGCGGCGGCCTGCCGGTGTCGGTCACCGACAGGATCAAGTGGAGTGTCTCCGGCCTTCCGGTGGAGGGCGCCTCGACCGTGGCCACGGCGGTATCGTGACCACGAATGATCACAGGCGCGCCGTTGTATCCGGACGGCTCCGGGTAATGAATCCAGCGAAACTCCAGCGCGTGCCCGTCCGGATCGGTGGAATCACTCGCGGCAAGCTGGAGCGGCTCGCTGGCGCGCAAGGTTCGTCGCAGTCCATCCCGCACTTTCGGAACCGGAGGATGATTGGCGCCCGCGCGAGGGTGGATGCACCAGTCGAGCCTGGCTCGAAAGTCGTTCTGCAAAGCCACCGCCCAGCGGGCGATGGTGTTGTCCCGATTGGTCGATCCGTTCCACGTATCCCTTTCGCTGGCCCAGTACGCAGCCATTCCGGGGAGGTTGGTGTTCACTCCGTAGCGCCCGGCCCAACCGCCCCAGCCGGGTTCTTCGGGAACGTTCAGCCCGTTCGGAAGGAGATAGATGAAGGTCATCGAGTCGCCTTCCTTCGCCCAATGCGTGGTATTGGTCGGATACAACGCCCCGAGCGGTCCGTGGCCCAGCACGACGTCGCGCATCAAATCAAAGCCTCCCGCGCGCGAAGTCAGGGCGGAGAACCGATGATACCAACGTCGGCCGTCGATCGGCGGTTGAAAGGTGTTTACCATGATGGCGAACGGCGGCTGGATGGACTCGTGTGCGGTCCAAAGACATCGTAGGACGTCAGGCGGAGCTTTTGTTTGAAACGTCCGTAGCCTTCCGGCCCGCGCTCGCGACGGACTCGATCAAGGGCGCGACGCAGATTGTTGGTGGCGCCGCCCGAGTCCGTGCCCCAGTCCGAGTACCAAATGGGCCGAGTGTCCGGCGCATCCACCGCCGCGATGATCAGGTTCACGGCATCGTCGCGATCGTCATAGCCCGCGACGGTCCGGGCTTGCAGCATCGCCGGCGTGGGAAATCGCGGGTCGTGCTGCACGAGGTTGGAATGGCACTGACCGTAGGCCTCAATGAGCTGACGGACCACACCGAGCCCGGTTCGCTGGCGGTTCCAGTTTTCGCCGTCGCGACAATGGGCCCGGTTGGCGATGATGCCGTCGATGTCCCATTCACTGGCATACAGGAGAAAGCGAACCAGGGATTGTTCATCATCAGGGTCGCCACCCGCATCGGTCTCGATGATCAGACGAAGACGGTCGTTCGGATCTGCTGCCAAGGTCGACCACGCACCCATGGCCCAAAGAGCGGCCAACAGAATGGATTGGATCCAGGATGGGAGAAGCGGTTGAGGCCGCCGGTGGCGGGCGACATCATCGTTCGGCGTGAAAGCGGCGTTCGAAAAAAGCATGGCCTTGGGCATGATTCTACCCCCAGGGACTCTGTGCGCAAACTCTCAGTCAGGTGAGAACTCGGTCGCATCAAGGATGGCGTCCATAGCCACGTGGTATGATTGGATCCCAGTGACGTTCAATCGACCTGAGTATGTCAATTGTCCAGATCCCCATCTGGCTCCCTCGGGGGAGCTCGGCTGATCGGTCTGCTGCCAATTGTCAAATCGTGAGATCTGACCCCAGGACCTGTGCGGGCCGGAGGCGATGCCCGAGGGTTCGTTCGTGCGTGGCCGAATCCACCCGCTGCGGGCCGCAGGCCCGCGCTGCGGAGGGGAGGTTCAAGGGAAGCCGCGCGTTCATTTTTGGCGGTGAGATCTGACCCCATGCGCTCGGACGAACGGACGGACCGCGGGCTTTCAGCCCGCAGCGGCGCGGGCCGGAGACGATGCCCGAGGGTTCGTTCGTGCGTGGCCGAATCCACCCGCTGCGGGCCGCAGGCCGCGCTCCGGAGGTTCAAGGGAAGCCCCGCGTTCATTTTTGGCGGCCTGCCCTTTCAAAAGCTGTTCAGGGGCGCGCCTCGCCAGGCATCGCGATGGGCCGGGCTTTCCAATCGAGCGGGAGAATGCTGAGCGGATAACGCCAGACGCGAGCGATGACCCTGCCTTCCGCATCGTGCAGTGGCAGGGTGTTGGGCGTCTTTTCATTCGCGGCCGGCTCCGCAAAGAACAACGGCGGAACGCCGGGCGCCGGCGCGTTGGTCGTCACGTGGCCAGCCGCGCTCCAAATCGGGACGAGACCCTCGTGACGGCGGTCCGGTGGCACGGCGCAATAGACGGCTTCGCGCACCGCTGCCCAGGCGTTCGCTTCTTCCACGCCTTCCCGGAGCAGGAGCGTGCCGGCCGCGGTTCGATACACCGGAGACGGCACGGTCACGCGCACGTCATCAAGCGCGAGCCGGTATAGGATTTGATTGTAGTCGTAGCGCGGCGTCTTTGCTGGTGCGCCGGAGAAGCTGTCGGTGTAGGTGCCCTCAAAGTAGATCACGCGGCCGCCTTCCTCGTCGAAGAAGGGGTGCTGGGTGGGGTTGTAAAAATTGTAACGACCGTGTTCCGCGACTTTGCGCGCGTAAAGCCAGGGGCCGGTTGGGGTGTCGGCTTCGCTGAACCAGACTTCGCCGGGAATGCCCGCGGCGATCTTCACCCAGCGTTGTCGGTAGGCATTCCAGTAGACCGAGCTGCGGCTGAGTTCGACCGCGCGCCCGGACTCCAAGTCCTGCAGCGACAGCCACGACTCGCTCGCGGTCAGCTTTCCTGTCTTCAGCCATTTTCGCACTTCGCCGGGTGCAATTCGGTCGGCGTCTGGCTTCCACTGGTAGCGCGCGCGGCCGGCGGCGTCGCGCTCGATGGCCGTGTCATCCCCCCGGAGTTTGCCGTCGCCTGCCACGCAGGTGAACGCTTCGTAGCGGGCGAGGTCACGCAGGTCGGGCAAGGTCGCCCGCACGCGGAGGTCGGGAAAAAGGTAAATCCAATCCGTGCCGTCGACGGTCGCGTGGAAGGGATGAGCCGAGTCATGCATGTCGTGCCGATCCCATTTGACCAGGGATTCGAAGGCGCCGGCTTGGTCATTGAATTGCGCGAGGTGCCATTCCCGCGTGGTTTGCATGCCAGTGCCGGCTGCCAAGCGGGCCACCAGACGTTCGCGGCCAGCCTCGCGCACGGTCATTACACTTTCGATCCACTTGAGCCCGCTGCCGAATTGGGAGTCCGGGCACATCGGGCGGCTGAAGCCGGTGGCGTCGACAAAGTAGGTGAAATCGACGCCCGATTCGGGTTTCAGCCCGCCGCGGCCGGGCAACTCGGAAGTTGCGCCCGAAGCTCCGAAGTTGCCGAGCGGATAGGAGGCGCGTTCGGTATCGCCCCAGAACCAGTAGAGTTTTCCGCGATAGGGCGTCGCGATCACCGTGTCTTGTCCCATCACTTGCCCGTTCAAGACCGGCTGACGTAACGGCGGCCTTTCGCCCAGCAAAACGCTTTCGCGGTAGATGCCCTGTCCCGTGAGACGGCAGAGGCGCTCAGAGATCTGGCGTCGCTTCAATTTGATCGTGGCGTGTCCGCCGGCGATTGGTCGAAGTTTGACCCCGCGGAACTTGAAGCCGTCCTGGGGATGTTCATAGCCCGGGCTCTGCACGTGGAAGAAAACGTCCTGGCCCATCACCCCGGGTTCGTCGAAGGCGACAAAGCCGGCGCTGTCGGTCCACCAAGAAACGTGGTTGACGGTTTTGAGTTCGACGAGTGGCACGCCGCGTTGGGTGGCGTCATCCAGCACTTGGATGGAAAAGAAGCGTGGGTCCTTGGTGGCGGCTTGGGCCGGGACGCGGACGACGACTGCGACGGCCAAGGCTAAGGCGAGAGCGAAAGCGATCTTGAACGGACGGACCAGGAATCCGGGCAGCTTCATGGCGACACTTTCGACGAATGGCGATGGAACTCAATGCAGGAACGTGTGCCCGGATCTCCGCGCAAGCATCCTTGACCGCAGATTCACGCCGATAAACGCAGATAGAGACGGGTCGATCCTCGTTGGCTTGGACAACTGAGCCGTCATCGACGGGTGGGCGTCGATCTCATCTCATGATCAATCGGACCCGGAATATCTGCGCCTATCCGCGTTCATCGGCGGTTTTCAATTCCGCTCTCTGAGGTTACGCGTGAATTTTGGGGCCGGCAGGGTGCGTGTGCTATTTGTGCCGCGTTTGTGGTTTGGGGGCTTGCCCTGAGCGTTGAAAGTCTGTATCCAACGCACATGAATTCCCGGGAGGCATTCGTCGCGCTGAACATGATTGAATCGGCGGGTCCCGTCCGCGTGCGCCAATTGCTGGCGCACTTTGGAGACGCGCCCACGATTCTTCGCGCGTCGCGCACCCAGCTGCTCGCGGTGCATGGCATCGGCGATGAAACCGCGACGGCGATTGCGAATTGGGAGAAGGATGTCGATCTGGCGGCGGAGCTGAAGCGGATTGAAGATTTTGGCTGTCACGTGTTGACCCAGGAGGATGCGGAATATCCCGGGCTGCTGCGCGAGATCTATGACCCGCCCATCGTTCTTTACGTGAAGGGGCGGCTGGAGGCCCGCGACAAAAACTCCGTCGCCATCGTTGGTTCCCGGCAGGCCACACATTACGGGGTCGAAGTGGCGCGGCGTTTTGGGTATCAGCTGGGATATCTTGGCGTGACCGTGGTGAGCGGCGGCGCGCGCGGCATCGACACAGCCGCGCATCTCGGCACCCTCAGCGCCAAAGGCCGCACGGTCGCGGTTTTGGGGACAGGCATTAACCTTGTTTTCCCTCCCGAGAACCGGGAGCTGTTCGAGCGAATCGCAGGGCAGGGGGCGGTCATCACCCAGTTCCCCTTCAATCGTCCGGCGGACAAACAAACCTTTCCGATTCGAAACCGGATTGTCGCCGGCATGACGCTGGGCACGGTGGTGGTCGAGGCACCGCAATCGAGCGGGGCGCTGATCACCTGTAACTTCGCCATTGAACAGGGACGACAAGTCTTCGCGGTGCCGGGCCGGATCGATTCTCCGCGGTCCAAGGGCTGTCATGACCTGATCAAAAACGGCGCGAAACTGTGTGAGTGCGCCGAGGATATTCTGAGTGAGTTTGAATACCTCTTTCCTGCCAGCAACCGGCCGTCGTCGCCGAACGAGCAAGGGGTGATGTCTGCGGTGAAGTTGTCGGAGCAGGAGCAGAAGGTGTACGACGCGGTTGAGCCGGGCGAGGAAAGTCCGATTGACGAAGTGATTCGGCGGAGCGGTTTGCCGGCGTCCGAGGTATCGGTGGCCTTGCTCAATCTGGAGCTGAAGCGTTTGGTGAAACAGTTGCCCGGGAAGTTTTTCGAACGGAAGGTCTGACGGTGAGGAGGGCGGGGGACCGGTTTCGGTCGGATCAATCCCACACGTACGCTTCGTCGTAGGGAATTTGGTAACGCCTCAACAACTCCCGGAATTCATCTTGGAACGATTGTCGACGGTGATGCTCTTCCTGATTGGCGATGTAATGGCGAACTTTCTCCAGCTGGGAGTAAACGAGGGAGAATGCGCTGTAACCACCCTGCCAGGCGAAAGCGGCGAGTTCCGGTTCGCGGTCTTTAATCCAGAGAGATGAGCTGCGTTTAACTTCCTTGATCAGGTCCGAGATTGTGTGCGTGCGCGAGAGTGTGCTGAGGACATGGACGTGATCCTCGACCCCACCCACTGCGATCGACGGACAACCCAGGCCGTTCAAGATCCCGCCGAGATAGCGATGCGTCTCCTCGCGGAGCTGGGGGTTTCTTAGAAACGGACGGCGTTCTTTGGTGGAGAACACGACATGCAGCAGCACCTTGGCAAGCGACTGAGCCATGCACGGAGGGTGCCGTCCTCGATGGCGGGATGCAACCCTTTCAGGGTTGGCGAAGAATAATTGGGGCGGCACCCAGGGTAGTCCCCCGCAGAGCGGGGTCCAACCCTGGGCTGAGTTATTGAACGCCGTTGGCGTTCGAGGTGATCCTCCCACTTTGGGTTCACGGGAAAAGGGCAGTTCACCAAGATGCCTCGCCAGCGATGCCTCGTTTCAATCCAGCCGAACATGTGCACCGGGAATAACGAGTTTTGGCGACTGCCTTTCGTGGCCCAATCGAATCCCGAAGGGATTCCATCACTCAGCCCAGGGTTGGACCCCGCTCTGCGGGGGACTACCCTGGGTCACTCGCAACCCAATTCATTCCCAACCCTGAAAGGGTTGCATCATCGGTCTACGATCGACCCTTCAACCTTCGCCGGAGAAAATTCTGTCGGATTGGTCCTGGTTGCGACAGGTTGTTCGTCGTTGATTTGATATGACGACACACACGCTTCGATTTCACCGGGTTCTCCGCTGTCCTCCGGTCCGGATTTACCAGGCCTTTACCAACGCCGCCGCTTTTTGCAAATGGCTGCCGCCTTTCGGCTTTACCGCCACGATGCACAGCATGGACGTCCAGGTGGGCGGCCGCTGGCGGATGTCCTTCACTAATCATACCACCGGCAATGCGCACAGCTTTGGCGGCGAGTACTTGGAGCTTACGCCAAACCGGCGGGTCCGTTACACGGCGGTGTTCGACGATCCAAATCTGCCCGGGACGATGACCACAACGGTTGATTTGCGCGAGTTTGCCTGTGGCACCGAGATGGACATCACGCAGGAAGGTGTGCCGAGCGTGATCCCGGCCGCGGCGTGCTGTCTTGGCTGGCAGGAAAGTCTCGTGCAACTGGCGCAGCTCGCCGAGCCGGAGATCCCGCAATAGGACAGAAAGCTGAGTTTCGTTTTTGTGCCCTCTGTGCCTCTTCGCGGCGATCCCCCTCCGGAACCGGTAAGTTCATGGGAAGCCACCCGTTCTTTTTGACCTGCTCACGAGACATGAACTGGCGGACTGCTCCACCTCACCCGGTTCCGACCTCGCCCGGGCGAGTTCGGAACCTGCCCTCTCCCCCGCAGGGCGGCGGAGAGGGTGGACGCGCCCGGCCTTTCGATTGACAGGTTGCTGGATCTCCGCGTCGCGTGCCTTCTGGTCGATCCTCCGGATCATGGGAAGCCACCCGTTCATTTTTTGACCTGCTCACCACGCATGAACCAGCGGACTGCTCGGGCGGACCGCCGGTTCCATCCGCTGCGGGCCACAGGCCCGCGCTCCGCCGGCCGATCTCCGCGTCGCGAACTTTTCGGTCGATCCTTAAGGCAACAAGACGACGCGATAGAACCGCTGCGGTTCGGCGGACGCTTCCACGGTAAACGTGAGGGAGGAACTGTTCGCGCGAAGCGTTTGGAGCGCGACCCACACGGGCGGGTTCAGGCTTGAGCTGAGCTGGAGCTCGTAAACGCGACCGGGGATCGACGGGTGAACGAGGGTCAGTGAGGCGTCGGAAGTTTCAACGGTCAGATTCAGTGTGGGAGGATGGATCGAGCCGGTCCGATTGGGCGCCGCCGGGGTCCAGTCCGGCATGGACCAGACGGTGTTCGTGTCGCCGTCGGGAAACAGGCCCTGGCTGATGCCGCGGGCTTGGAGCCCGAATGACACGGCGTGTTGGCGGACGCCGGCGGCGGAAGTCAGCGCGAGGAACTCGCCGTCGGAACTCAGCTTGAAACTGGCGTGCAGTCCCGAGCCGGGCACGTTTTGGCTGCCGTCTTCATCGGCCCACACCAACAGGAAATCGCGCGAGCCGATGATCGTGTTGGTGGGGAACGGCCATTTGTCGGGGACATTTTGATTGTCGGTGAGGAACCATCCGCCCAGGTTCACGGGGACGGAGTTGGGGTTGAACAGTTCAATCCAGTCCTGGAAGAGGCCGTCGGCGGGGTCGGGCCAGCCGCCGGGGGACGCGTTGTCGGCCATCCATTCGTTGATCACGACCGGCCGCAGCGCGCCGGAGCCGAGGTTCGTGACGATGATGCTGTCGGCGAGATTGGTGCGGCGCAGGCCGGAGGCTTCGACGCCCTGCACGATCAGGGCATTGCCGCCGGCGGAGAGCGGAACGGTGATGCGCCAGGTGGTGTCGTTGAGCCAGACGATGGGATATTCGACGCCGTTGATTTCGATCGTGCGCACGGCGACGGGCGCCGTGCCGCCGAGGACGACTGTCTGGTTGCTGATGGTGAAATTGTTTCCGCCCTGGTTCGTGATGGCGAAGCTGGCGGTGGGTAGTTGAGTGGTGACCGAAGCGGCCCGTTGTTGGATGTAGGTGAGATAAGAGCTGAAATCCTGGCGGCCGACCGCGCCGTAGTGTGCGGTCCAGCGGGCCATGTAAGCCGGGTTGAATGTGGTGGCGATCAAGTCAGAGAGATGATTGAGGTAGGCGCGTCGAAAGGCGGGGATCGCCAGGAGCTTGGTCAGGTTGCCGGTGCCGTTGATGCTCGCGGTGGGCGACGCCAGGAAGGACGAGTCCCAGTCCCACGGCAGGTAGAGCATGCGTTGATCTTCGGGCCGGGCGTAGACGCGGAAATTGTGGATGTTGGCGCCGGTGAACCAGGCGTCGGCGGTTCCGACGAGTTGTTGAAAGGCCATCGTGCGCAGCCATTCGTCGACGTCGAGCCAACGGCGCGCAGAGGCTTCGAAGGTCGCACCGGTCTGGTTGAACGTGCGGGCAAAGTTCGTCACCACAGTGAAATTGTCCGCCGTGCGATTGTTCACCGCGAGGAACAGCCAGCGATAACTCTCCGGATTGGCCCCGTAATCCTGAACCTCGAGGTTGGCATAGCCGGTGCCGCCGCTTTCGTTGCCGACGGCTTTGGGCGCTTCGGGATTGCCATTGATCGTGGCCACGTTCCAGCGCAGCACCTCAACTTCGAACAAGCCGCCATCGGCGCCGTCCTGGAACTGCGCGTCGAGCCAGTCGTTGTCGAAGGCGGACAGCCGCAGGCCGGCGGTGGTGGTGTAGGACGGCAGCGGGGCGATGAACTGGGCGATGTCGTCGTAGACATTGGGAATGCCGCCGGCATGGCTGGCGATGTGTTTGACGATGAGCTCGCCGACATTGCCGATGACCGTGTGCATGGCGCGGTCGATGGAAACGACCGGATGCACACCGCGGAAGGGTTGGGCGGGATCGAAGGCGACGTGGAATCCGACGCGGGCGACGTTGCGTCCGACGAAGCTGCCTTTCAGGCGGGCGCCGACATCGTAGTAAACGTCGCGTTCGTCGCTGATCACGGTGCCGCGCAGGAGTTCGTTGCTCAAAGTATTGGTCGCGTTGTGGAGGAAGGCGGCGTCGGCGGCGGTCAGGATCAGTCGAAAACTGCGCCGGCCCGGAGTGGCCTGGCCGTCCTGGACGACATAGAGCGCGCGTGAATTGGTTCCGCCGGACGGGAAGAGCGCGGTGGCACCGAGTCGGTCGGTGGCTTCGATCAGGAACTGCACGAACGAAGCGGCGGGCTGGCCTGGGATCGAACCGCGATAGAACGTTTCCGCCGCGGTCGAACGTTCATCGTCGCGAATCATGTTGGCGGACTGCCACGCGCCGCCGGAAACGGAGTAGCGGAGGGTGACCTGTGCGAGGCCGTCGGGATCGGTGGCGCGCACACTGACCTGCACCGGTTGGCTGGCATTGGGGACAATCGGCTGGTGGGCCAGCTGATCAAAGGTCGGGCCCAGATTGGGCACCCGGCGTGAGTTGGGGGCGCCAGGCGTACCGCTTTGGGCGGGCGCGGTGAGATTGAACGTGCGGGCCAGCCGGTTGAAGTAAAGCCGGGCGTTGAGCTTGTTCTTTCCGGACAACCAGCGGGCGCGGAACGAGATCTCGTATTCCCGGCCGTCCACGATGGCGAGGTTGTTGGTGAGCGTCGTTTCGATTTGATTGCCCTGATATTCCGAGGCGCCGGACGAGATCAGGTGCAGGACGTAATTGGCGGGATCGCCCGGGTCAGGCTCGACGCGGCTGAGGCGATGATTGCCGAGAAAGCGCCAGTGCGCGGCGGATCCGCCGTTGAATCCGCGGTTGTCCAACAGTTGCTTTGGCGTGGTGGCCGGGGTTTCCACAATGCTGACATCGTCGATCAGCACCTCGCCCGCGCCGTCCAGCAGGCCGAGGGCGAACTCGTGCCAGAGCGTGGGTTCGCCCGTTTGCCCGGGCTGCGCGACACCGCGCCAGGTATAGGTCTGCCAGGTGGAACGGGTGGATTCGTCGGAGGCGGCCCAGGCTTCGGGCGACATCCGGTCCGCGTGGGGATCGAGCGACTCGAGGCTGGAGCCTCCGCCGTCCGCGTTGGCCGGCCAGCGGCCGCCGTCGAAATAGCGAACCGCATCCGCCGGATTGTTCGCCGGATCTTTCAGCACGAAGTAGTCGCCTCCGCGCGAAAGGCGGTTGGTGAACGGGCCGGCGACCGGGACGCCGGGATGCAGCGATTGGAAATATCCGACGTCGCGAGCGACGACCAGGTAACCGCCGGGGTTGACGACATGGTTTGTGGTGAAGCGGAAGTCGATGCCTTCGTCGAGGCGCCATCCGGCGAGGTTGATGGCGTTGCTGGATTGGTTGAACAGTTCGATCCAGGATTCGGGCGAGTTGCGGAACGGTCGCGCGGGAGAGAGCTCCTTCCAGGTCAGCAGCTCGGTGGCGAAGTTCACGTCGCTGCTGTTGGTGGCCACCTGGTGCACCTCGACGGCGAGCGTGTTGAGCCCCGGGAGGAGGAGGGAGGTGGGGAAGAGAAACGGGCCGGTGAACGTGGGAAGGCCTACGTTGACCGTGGCCAGCGTGCCGTAGTTAATGTTTGTTTCCGGCATGTTCAAGCGCAGCACTTCGGTGCCGTTCAGGTAGAACACCGCGCCGTCGTCGATCACTGGGCGCAACGCGACGCTGAGGTTGTTGGTGTCGTCGGAGAAGTTGAACTGCGTGCGGAAGTAGTAGGTGACGACGCGCACGCCCGCGTTGTTGGTGATCGGGATGAAGGTGTTTCTGGGGACGGGCAGGGCGACGGTGGAGACGGGGGCGTAGAACAGCGCGGCGCCGGTCGGCCAGGTGGAGTCATCGAACGAAGGCGCGCGCCAGCTGGTGCCAAGGTCGATGCCGTCGCCCTGGTAACGCCAGGTATTGGTCGCGTTGAGAATGAGGTTCGTGGGCGAGTAAGTGGCGGGCTCGGCCGGGAGCTCGCGCGCGTGATACATGATTTCGTTGATCACCATCTCGTGGCGGAAGGTGAAGGCGTTGGAAGATCCCGGTGTGGGTTGCGACGGAAACCACCACGCGCCGGTGGCGTCGGGTGACCGTCCGCGCGGATCCTTCTTCGCCACCACCGCGTCCAGCACTTGCGCGTCGCCCGGGGCGTAGAGAATCAGGCGATCGCCGGAATCCACGCCGAAACCGAGGTCGGCTTTGGTCACGACGTGCAGCTCGCCGGGGGTGAGGACGCGGGCGGGGAACGTGTAGGATCGGTTGGTGGCGCCGCCGAGCCGGGCGACGCGACAGCCGTCGAGGTTGGCGGGACCGGGTCCGAGGTTGATCAGCTCGAGCCAGAAACTGGCGTTGGTTGATGAAGCCAGTTCATTGAATGCGAGGCGCGGTGGGATGACCGGTGGGAGAGTTTCGGCGGTGAGCGCCGACAGGCCGAAGACCAGATCGTTCGTGTCGGGCCCGGCGGCGTTGTTCGAAGTCAGGGCGGCGTTGAGATGCGCCAGGATTTCATTCGTGCCGAGCGCGCGGTTGTAAATGGCCACCTCGTCGATTCGGCCGTCGAAGTTGAGTTCGTAGCCTGCAACGCTGCTGCTCTTGCGGGCGCCGAGGCTGACTTCGTGGGTGGTGTTGATGAGCGTGGCGCGGGGAGCGGCCGAGGCACGTTCGATTCCATTGACATACAGTTTCATCCGGCCGGCGGGCTGGTCGAGCACAGCGACGATGTGTTGCCAGGAATTGTTCGGGCCGACGGGGGCCTGGCAGACGAAGGGTGTGTTGGGGGTGCCGCCGTCCCAGGCGAAAAAGCGATAGTTGCCGCCCACCACATCGAGCGCGAATTGTTCACCGCCGCCGCCGGTGCCTTTGGCGATGAGCGCGCCGCCTTCTTCCTGCGCGGGCGGGCCGTTGGCCCACAGCTCGAGGCTGAACACGCGGTTCGTGGCAAAGTTGAAAACGCCGGGATCGGCGATGGTGACCACGTCGTTGCCGCCGTCCGCGTTGCCGCTGAATCGGGGCGCGGTGTTGCCGGTTTCAAATCCGGCGATGGCCTGACCGTTGAGCAGGTCAGCGGGACGCGGTCCGGCCTGGCCGAAATTCGCGGGCGGAAGGCCGGAGAAGGCGCCGGGCTGCGCGCCGGCCACAAGCGACGAATCCGCCGCGGAATTGGAGAGCTCTCCGAGGCGCCAATAGCCGATGGGGCCCGCATCCAGAACCACCTTGGGATAGTTGGCGAACGCCGGCGCCTGGTGCACCTCGACCGCCAGCACGTTGGTTCCGGACCGAAGCGCGTCTGGTGGAATTGAGATGACATCGCCGAAGGTCGCGTCGCCAACCGGGCCGAGGGCAAGCGTCGAATAACTCACCGGACCCGCCGGCATGTTGCGCCGAAAAACCTCGACGCCGTTCAGGTAGCCGATGGCGCCGTCGTCCACCAACGCCTGCAATTGCAACTCGGTGCGCGCGGGATCGCCCGTCACGACCAGGGAGGTGCGGAAGTAACAAGTGATCCGTCCGGGGGCGAGCGGGGTGGACTTCGGTGCGGGCAGGACGGCGTCGGTGTGGAAAAAAACCGAGTTGCCCGAGGCCCAGGCCGAGTCGTCGTAGGCCGCCTCGCGCCAGCCTGGGGCCGGTTCAATCCCAGTGTCGTTGAAGCGCCAGACACCGTTGAGGGCCAGCACGGCATTGGTGCGGATGACGGGCGGTGGGACGGGAAAATTTTCCCGGCCGGGCGTGCCTCCCATCTGCGCGCTGGCCAGCCAGTTTTGCGCGTAGCGCGTCGAGGTGTTGGCCTGGCGACGAGCCAGAGACGGGCCGGCGCCGTCGGGTGCGACGGGCCACTCGCCGTCGACGCCGTAGGCGACTTCGTCGAGGACGCGACTGTTATTGTTGCGCAGACGGATCGTTTCGCCGCTGTTGGCGAGGCGATCGGTGAAGGGGCCGGCGACGTTGGTCAGGCCGGTCAAAGCGGCCAGGCTGGCGGGCGAGGAAGCGACCACGAGGAAATCGCCCGCTCGAACGATCGTGCCTTCCGGGAAGGTGAACGCGATTCCGCCGTCGAGGCGCCAGCCTGAAAGATCCAGATCGACGCCGTGCTGGTTTTGCAGCTCCACCCATTCGAGTGCGACCTCGTTGGTTGCCGGGTGGTACATGATCTCGTTAAAGACGAGCGGACTGTCCGCGTGCGCTGGGAGATGGCCGAGGGCGACCAAGGTGGACGCGCACACGGTACGCACGACGGGAAGGAAAGCGCGGGCGGGATTCATGGCGGGCAGCATAAATCACGGCTGGAACCAGCGTCGAGGCGCATGTTGGATGAGTTCAAGCCGAGCTGCATCAAAGGCCCCAACTTTAGACCCTCGATTTCGTGTCAAAACCGATTCCCCGCTGCCGGCGATTCCGACCCGTTGGCGACTACGTGATCACCCATACTTCCATTCGAACGCCCTCGGCCGCCGTCCGACGCGGAATCAACGCCAAGACGCAAAGACGCAAAGACGCCAAGACGCCAAGACGCAAAGACGCAAAGACGCCAAGACGGAGAGGTGAAATCGCTTTTCCCTTCCTGCCCCGAATCAACCGGACTCAGCCGACCAATCCATCGTTTCCGCTCCGTCGTTTTCTTTGCGTCTTTGCGCCTTTGCGCCCTGGCGTCTTCTCCATCGTTCACCTGAAACCGAATCGGCCGGACTGAACTTGGGGCGCGGGGACGTCGCGTCGCGAAAAACTGGAGCTTGTTCCTTCCGTGGTGCTCGTTAGAGTAGCCGGGCTTGGGCGTTTTGACCGGATTGTCGTGATGGAGTTTCACGACCACCATCCATGGGCCGAATGATTCGGGCGGGGTACAACAGATCCGCGGGTGCGGCTGTATCGGGCCGGGCGGCATTGCCCGTGCGTCCGACGGCGGGGTTGGTGGTTGGCGCGTTCGTGGTGATGGCGGTGGGTGGGGAGGGCTGGCCAGGGGCGGGATTGTGGGCGCAGGAACGCGCCCTGTTGCCGCGCCTGACGGAGATCCGGCAGGTGCGCGACCTTTCGCCGGACGAGGCGGCGCGGGGCTATCGGGTGGAGGTCGATGCCGTGATCACCTTCGTCAACGCTCCGCGCGGGGTGTTGTTTGTCGAAGACGCGACCGCCGGCGTGTTTGTCGATGCGCCGGTGCCGGGCGAGCTGCAGCGGGGGTTGGGTGTGCATGTGGTGGGCAGAACTGCGGCGGGCAATTTCAATCCGATCGTTCGCGCGGAGCAGATTCTGCCTGGCGGCGGAACAACCTTGTCGATACCCACGCGGGCAACCTTGGCGGCCGTCAACAGCGGGGCGTTGGACTGCGAGTGGGTTGAGGTGGAGGGCGTGGTCCGGGCGACGCCGACCGTGAGCGGCGTGCGGGGGATCAAGCTGGCGGTGGACGACGGTGTGCTCAGTTGCTGGATCAAGGATGACACTGCATGGCCGTGGGATGAACTCGTGGGCGCGAGCGTGCGGGTGCGCGGGGTTTGCGCCGGTGCCCTCGGCGAACGTTCCGAGCTCTATGGTTTCGATGTGTTTTCGACCGACGTGACCGATCTGACCCTGGTTCGGCCGGCGCCGTTCGGCGAGGCGGATGTGTCCAATCGGAACATCAACGGCCTGTTGCTTGACTTGCGCAAGGGCGGGGCGGGGCGGGCCCGCACTCGCGGGCGGGTGACGGTGCATTGGCCGGGACGATTTCTTTTCATTCAAGACGCGACTGGAGCGGTGGAGTTGCGGGCCAATCAGATGGAAGAACAGCTTCAACCGGGCGACGAAGTTGAGGCCATGGGCTTTCCGTCATTGCGCAATCGGCGGGTGGTGCTGGAAGACTGTCGGGTGCGCAAGCTCGCGGACGGCTCGCGGCCGGGCGCGCCCAGGAAAACGGCGCTGGAGATTTTCTCCGAAAGCGGACAGGGCCATCTGGTGACGGTGGAAGCCCGGTTGCTCGATGCCTCGATGCATCCGCGGATCCGCGCTTCGGGGCTGGCGCCCACGATGGTGGAGGGGGTGCCGCTGCTGTTGTTGTCGTGGAGCAACGTGGTTTTCCGCGCGGAGTTGCCGCCGGAAGTCAGCCGGGAGGAATTGGAGCAGTTCAAGCCCGGGAGCCAGCTGGCGCTGACGGGCGTGTGCGTCTCGGATCCGTCCGAGGCGGATCTGGTCAAGACCTACCGAATGATCGTCGACGGCCCGGCCGGGATTGCGGTGATTAAGAACGCTCCATGGTGGACCCCGCGTCGATTCTTCTTCTTCGTTGGCGGAACGGCGCTGACCGCGTTGTCGATCATGGGCTGGGTGGTGGGTTTCACCCAGCGCCGCCGGCGGCAGGCGGAGCGGGCGATGCGTCGGCGCAACGCGGACATCATCCGGCTGCAGAAAGTCCTGCTGGAGCTGGCCGGCACGCCTGAGGATGCCTCGGGCGACCTGGTGCAGCGGGTGACCGAGAAGGTGGCGGCGGCCTTGGAGGTGCAGCGGGTGAGTGTGTGGGAATACCACGAGGAGCCGGGCCGGTTGCGTTGCCTGGATTTGTATCTGCGCGGAACCCATCAGCACACGAGGGCGCCCGACCTGACGGCTGCGCATTTTCCTGGCTACTTTGCAGCTTTGAAGGAGGCCCGGGGCATCGCCGTGGATGATGCCCGGACCGATCCGCGCACGAGCGAGTTTGCCGAGGGCTATCTCAAGCCGCTCGACATTCATTCGATGCTCGATGTGCCGGTGCGCTGGCGCGGCAGCATTGCCGCCGTGCTGTGCCTGGAGCACACCGGCGCACGCCGGAACTGGACCATGGAGGAACATAGTTTCGCCGCGGGCGTGGCCGACCGGCTCTCCGTCCATTTGGAGGAACGGGAACGACTGCGCGCCGAAGCTGCCCTGCGCAAGTCCGAGGAAAAATTCGCGCGCGCCTTTGGCTCCAGCCCGGACGCCATCGTCATCACCCGCCTCCGCGACGGAATGGTCATCGAAGCCAATGAAGGTTGCTCGCGAATCTATGGATATACGAAGGATGAACTCATCGGGATCAAGTCATCGGAGACGGTCTGGACCACTGGCGATCGGGAGCACTTTGTTGGGCTGATTGAACGGCAGGGCCATGTGCGGGAGTTGAAGGCGTGGCAACGACGGAAGAATGGAGAGGCGTTCCCGGCGCAGATTTCGTCGGAGACCATCGAGATCGATGGGGAGCGTTGTTTGGTCAGCGTGGTGCGGGACTTGACCGAACGGAAGCGGGCGGAGGCGGATCGCCAGCGTCTGCTGGCCCAGCTGATGTCGGCCGAGGACGAGGAGCGCGGCCGGATTGCGCGGGAATTGCATGACACGACGGCTCAGCATCTAGCGGTGGTGACGATTAACCTGACGCAGATGCTCGGAGACCGCGTGAGTCTGGCCCCGCGGGTGACGAAGCTGGTGGAAGAAAGCCTGCAACTGGCTGGGCAGGCGGTGCAGGAGATTCGGACGCTAACGTATTTGTTGCACCCGCCGCTGCTTGAGCAGCTGGGCCTGGCTGGGGCGTTGCGCGACTATGCGGCTGGCTTCGTCAAACGTTGCGGCCTGCAGGTCACGGTTGATGTGGAAGAGTTTTCCGGACGGCTTCGGCGGGAAGCCGAGCTGGCTTTGTTCCGGGTGGTCCAGGAAAGCCTGGTCAACGTGCATCGCCATTCCGGCAGCGCGACGGCCATGGTTCGCCTGGCGCGCGACGAAGACGAGGTTCGGCTCGAGATTCAGGACAGCGGATGCGGCCTGCCGGTCGCTGCACCGGACCGGGTGGTGGGCGTGGGCATCGCCGGCATGCGCGAACGCTTGCGTCAGCTGGGTGGAGAGCTGGAGATCGAATCCGATGCGCAGGGCGTGACCGTTCTGGCCAGCCTCCCGGTGGCCACCAATGATCGGGGCTCGGAGGACGACGACCAGAGCCGCGTTGGTGACCGTGCCACCCGACCGATTTCTGCATGAAAAAGCTACGCATTCTAATCGCTGACGATCACGGCATGATTCGTCAAGGCCTTCGCTCCGTGGTGGCGGCGCGGCCGCAATGGGAGATTTGTGGCGAAGCGCCGGACGGCCGACAGGCCGTGGCCCTGGCCCGGGAGCTGCGTCCGGATGTCGTGGTGCTGGACATCACCATGCCCGAGCTGAATGGCCTGGATGCGACGCGGCGCATACGGGAGGCGCTGCCCAAGACGCAGGTGTTGATCCTTACCATGCACGATTCAGAGGTTCTCGCGCAGGAGGTGCTCACGGCCGGTGCCCGCGGCTACCTGTTGAAGAACGACGCGCCGGAGACCCTGCCGCAGGCGATCGAAGCGCTTGCGGCCGGGCGAACCTTTTTCACCCCCAAAGTGGCCGACCTGGTGATGGAGACCTTGCTCGACCCGGCGGCGGCGGCCAGTCGCGGTGAGGCCCCGCGGAGCCGGCTCACGCCGCGCGAGCGCGAACTCGTGCAGTTGCTCGCCGAGGGCAAGTCCAACAAGGAATCGGCGGACTTGCTCGGCATTTCGGTCAATACCGTGGAGACGCATCGCAAAAACGTCATGAGCAAGCTCCGCCTCCGCTCGGCCAGCGATCTCGTTCGCTACGCCATCCGCAACAAACTCGTCGAGCCGTAGGGAGATCGATCGCCGGGAGCGCCGCCAGCCCCCAAAGCGACATGTGGCGCCGCAGACTTCTGGTTTTTACTGCGGAGCGCGCTGAGAACGCGGAGGATTTGGAAACCGCTTCAGCGGACGGACCGAAGGACGGTCCACTTCCGCGTCCCCCGCGTCCCCCGCGGTTTTCTCCGGCTGGCTTTTCCAGCATTCAGCCGCCCTGCCGGGCTTATCCGCGGTAGGGCGAGGGCGGTTACCTGGTGGCACCAAAGCACTCATGGCCGCGTGGTCGCTGCTCCGCCGACCGCGGGGGGCGGCGCGAGTTTTCCGTCTGCGCCCGGCGTCTCCATGGTCAAGGCGGCTATCATCGGCGCCGGCCCGCCGCCCGCGCTGCGCAGGGTCAAACGTTCGACCTTCCGTCCAGGGCGCCCCAGATCCCGCCACAAATACCGCAGCTGTCCCCGTTCCACGAGGCTGGTCCGGGCCGAGCCGGGCACATCGATGAGCCCCGCGTGATCGGCGATATCCACGCCGTTGACGAGTTCGATGAGTTCGTTGGCGCCGTCTGCATAGTGAATGAGGATCGTCAGGACCTTCTCCTTCGCGCCCACGGCCGGCCAACCCCAACCCGCCACGGCGCCCAGCAGGTGCAGCCGGCCGGCCGGTTGGCTCACCGGCACTTCCACGGACGCCGGCATGGTCCGGCTCACCGCCGCGGGATCGACACCTCCCTGCAACACGATCACATTCCGACCGGACTTCAGGTCCGCCGGATCCGGCAGGAGAAAGGGCACGCCATTCACCGCGACTTCGCCCTGCCGGCGCAACGATACGCGATCGCCGGCCACCGCCGGGCCGAGATACACACCCTTTCGTCCGTCGGCGGTGGCCGCCGCGCCGAGCGCGAGGGATTGAAAGGTTTTCCGGCGCGCGTGATCCCAGGCCACCAGTTCTTCGTGCGTCCACGGCTGGCTCCGACTGGCCAGTTCAGGCCGGACCGAGGCGACTTCGTGTGGTTCGATCGGGCGCGTCCAGCGATGCCAGGACTCGCCGATG
Source organism: Limisphaerales bacterium (assembly GCA_044230345.1). GTDB lineage: Bacteria > Verrucomicrobiota > Verrucomicrobiia > Limisphaerales > JADJPG01 > JBGARF01. The sequence continues at coordinate 126,915 of JBGARF010000019.1, read as the reverse complement.
TAGGTGAGGACCGCTGCGATGTCGTCATCGCTGTGCGTTTTCTCCAGCGCCATCATCAAGCCTTCGCCGTAGGCCACGCCGTCAATCGGGCCGGTTTGGCCCTTCAACAAGATCCGGGCGAGGGCCGGCACATGTCCGCCGTCGGCGAACCACGGCGATTTGGTGAGCGGTGGCGCGAGCAGACGATCGGTGGTCGGCACACCTTGACCTTCTGCGCCATGACACGCGATGCACAGGCTCTCGTAGACCGCCTTTCCTTTGCGACCCGTGTCGCTCAGCCGCAACTGAGCGGATTTGCGATCGCGCTCGAGGATCATTCCCACCAACGGCAGCGGCCGGTGGAGGTTGTTCGTTGACGGTCGCAGCACCGCGGGAATGGGCGTGCCACCGGCCTGTTCGGAGCGGCGGAAAGCCAGGAAAACCTGCGTGGCCACGGGCGCGTCTGGATCATCGGCCAGCGCGTTGAGGGCCTCGGCCACCCCTTGCTCTCGTTGCAACAGGCGGGGCTCGAGCAATTGCACCGCCGCCCGGCGCACGCGCGGATGCGGATGCCGCAGCGCCAGCAACGGCGTCGGTGCCGGCAACGCGCCCAGTCCTTCCAAGGTCCACATCGCGTGAATGCGCGCGTTTGGCGACGGATGATTGTTCGCCATTTCGACCAGGGCCGGCACCGCCGAAGTGTCGCCTCGGGAAACGAGCAAGGCCTGGGCGGTGTCGCGCCACCATCCGCTGGCATGGGCCAGATGCGCGACGAGTTGGGCCGGCGTTTCATCCAGCATGCGCGGCTGGGGCGACGCCTGTCCTGCCGCCGGCGCGGGGAGCAGTCGGTAGATGCGCCCGTGCCGCACGATTTGGGTCATGCCCCAACGTTTCACGCGCTGATAACGCTCGACCCACAAGCCTAGTTTGTATTTTCGATAGTCCTCGACATATCGATCCTGCAGCTCCTGGGAAACCTCGGTGGGGAACCATTCTTTTTCCTGGATGATCCCGCGGTACATGTCGGCGATGTACAACCCGCCGTCGGGACCGTTCTCGGTCCAGACCGGGCGGAAGAACGCGTCGGTGCTGCGGATGAATTCGCTTCCGGGAAAAGCGTTGTGCGCCACGCCCACGCCGTTGCTCCACGCGAATCGGGTCATGCGGATGAATCGTCCGACGGGTTCGCACGTGGCCGCGTTTCCATACCACTCGGGCATCCGATGCGAGCGCAGGACAGTCTGGCCGCAGCTGGCGCTGAATCGCGTCAGCACCGCGCGCCGTTCGCGATCATAGCCGCCGTCGCTTTGATCCCAGACGGGACAGATGCCCCAGGTGCGGTTGTAGCCGGGCGCGTGCTCCGGCACGTCGAGGATGGGATAACCTGCCGGCAGCTGGAAGGAATGGGCCGGGTTTGCTCCGCCGCCCCAGCTGCAAACGAGACGCCCGTCGTCGTCGCGCGCCAGTCCGAATTGCGCGATGCGTCCCCGTTCGTGGCTCATCGCCTCCCAGCGTCCCCGGTTCCACCGATAGCGGCGGTCGTTGGTGCAGATCGTGTTGTCCAGATTCCAGAGCAGCCCGCTCTGTTGATGTTCGATGTTGCCGTGATCCTCCGTCCCGGACCACGCCACCTCCCGCCGGTCTGACACGCCGTCCCGGTTGTCGTCGAAATAGGCGTAGAGAGTTGAGGACTCGGTGAAATACACCAGCACGCGATCGTGCAACGGCAGAACGGCCCGCGGAAGAATCACGCCCTCGATGAAAACCGTGCGCCGGTCCATGATGCCGTCGCCGTCGGTGTCGACGAGTTTGACCACGCGTCCTTCCGGGGCGAGCTGGCGCGTGGCGTGTTCGTCCTGCATGTAGGTCCGCCATTCGCAGACATAGAGGGCGCCGTTGCCATCGAAGGCGATCATGACCGGGTCCTGCACCATGGGCTCGCTGGCGACGCATTGCAGGCGATAGCCGCGGGGCACTTCGATGGTGCGGAGGGCGGCGTCGGGAGAGAGCGCGGGATAATTCGTCGCCGGATCCCAGCCTGCCTCGGCCGCGGCCGCCGCGGCGACGGCAGCGGCATTGGCGGAAGGCGGGGCTGCACCCATGGCCTTGTTCGCGGGACTGACGGCGAGACACGCGGCCAGCAGTAGGACCAATGTGGTGGGGGAAGCGTTCGGTCGTTCGGACGAGCGCCGCACCTTCGTCGCGGTTGAGCGCGCGGAAGACGGGGAATGGCAGTTCATACGTGCGCGGCAGTATCCCGGTGGGCGAGTGGAAACTCCAGACTCGAGCGCGCCGCACCTTCGTGTCCTCGCGCCGGGGAACGCGGGCGCAGGGGCAGCCGGAGCGGAGGGCGAGCTCGGGACGCAAACGTAAGTATTTTCCGGGGCGAGCGTCTACCTACTCTCTGGGATGGTTGGGTCTCCTATTTGTCCGTAGTTTTGGGGGCATGAACGGAGTCGCTTGTGTTCTGGACGCAGCCGGCGTCGGCATTCCCCAACCCGGCCATGGACGGCCGCGTCGCCGCGGCGCCGGCTGCAGTTTTTTACTGTCATGAACAATCCCCGACTGATGGTGGTGGACGACGATGACGGCTTTCGAGCCCTGCTGGCGGATGTGCTGCGGGAGGCTGGATACGATGTGCTGAAGGCCGCGAACGGCGGGCAAGCGCTGCAGCACTGCGAGTGGTATTCGATGGCCGCCGCCATTGTGGATTTGTCCAAGCCGGAGAAGGAGGGGTTTCCGACGATCGTCGAGTTGCGCGAGCGATTTCCCAGCGTGCGGATCTTGGCCATCTGCGGCCGACGCGACAATGCCGACCATTGTCTGCGCATGGCGGCTTTGATCGGGGCGGACGCGACCCTGGCCAAGCCGTTTGGAACGACCGAGATGCTGGAGACTGTCCGGCGTGTGCTGGACCACGACTCCGTTCCGGCCGGGGCCTGAGGTTGCCGCGGGTTGGCGGGCGGGTTGGGCGGCAGTTGCGTCATGGGCTGAGGCTACACCTTTCGATCCATTTACCCCTGGCGGGTTCTCTTTATCTTCCGCGTGCACGTTCCGAACTGAACCTGACACGCTGTGAAAACCATCCAATCTGCTGTTCTTGCCGTCTGCTTTCTTCTGAGCGCGATCTCCCTTCGCGCGGAGCGATTCAACATTCAAATCGGCGATCTGGTTGCTGACGGCATTCCGGGCCCTGGGGCGGGCTCGATTCCGTCTGCCACCACCAATGACGTCTACACGTTTACGGCAGCCGCCGGGCAATTGGTTTTTCTCGAGGAACTCAGCGTGGCCTCGGCCTTTCAAGGATACTTGCAATGGAGTTTGACGGCGCCGAGTGGCGCGACGCTTTTCAGTGCCTACTTCTCGGGGCAACCGAAGGGGCGCAAGATCTTGCCGGAGGCGGGCGCGTATACGGTCCGCGTTTGGGTCGGCGCCAACAATCCTGGCTTCGTCGGCACCTACTCGTTTCGGATCCGGCCGATCCCGGCTGATCATGAATTTGGATTGCAGATTGGCGACGCGGTGGCGCCCGGTTTGCCGTCCGCTGGCGCCGGAATGATCGAGGTGCCCGGGGCGAGCGATGTTTACACCTTTCAGGCGACGGCGGGGCAGGCGGCGTATTTTCAGGCGGTGAATGTGACCAACGCGTTTCGTGGTTGGCTGAGCTGGGAGCTGCGGTCGCCGTCGAATGTGCAGCTGTTCCGCACTTTTTTTGGCACTGATGTGGGACGGGTGAACTTTTCCGAATCGGGCGTGTATCGGTTGCGTTTCGTCGTTGATGCCAACGATCCGGCCTATGTGGGTTCGTATGCGTTCCGGCTGCGCGGCATTGCGTCGGAGCCGGTGTATGCCGTTCAGATTGGCGATCAGATTGCTGACGGCCAGCCGGCGCCGGGGGCGGGCAACATTGAAACGCCTGGCGCCGAGGATCGGTATCAATTCAATGCCATGGCGGGGCAGGAGGTGTTTTTCGACGGCACCGCGGCGTCGGCGGCGTTTGGGGGATGGCTGACATGGGAATTGAAGGCACCGAGCGGCCGATCGGTGTTTCGGACCTACTTCGGCGAGACCGGCCGCAAGCAGCTGCCGGAAGCGGGAACGTACACGCTGCGGCTGTGGGTTTCGGTCAACGATCCGGCCCGGTTAGGCACCTATTCCTTTCGGCTCACTCCGGTGGGGGAGTCGCGTTTTCCGCTGCGCATCGGAAGCGTCGTCAGCGACGGTGTGCCGGGTCCCGGTGCCGGGCGAATCGAAGGGCCTGGAGGCCAGGATTACTACACGTTCGAGGGGCTGGCCGGACAGACCGTGAACTTGGAGCAGACCAGTGCGGCGGCGAGTTTCGAAGGCTATCTGGCGTGGGAAATCAAACTGCCGAATGGCGCGACCTGGGTGACCGACTACTTTGACCACAATCGATGGCAGCGTCGCGTCCTGCCGACGAACGGGACTTATACCATTCGTGTGCTGGCGCTCTCCTCGGAATCGGGGCATGTCGGCACCTACTCGTTCCGGACCTGGTGCGATGTCACGGCGGGAGCGGATCGGTTGCAGGCGGCGGCGGGTGCCACCTTGGTGGCGCCGATCGCGAGCCTGTTGTGCAATGATCGCGGGGAGGTCGGCGATGCCCTTGAACTGGATCTCGTCGTCACCAACAGCGTCCAGGGCGGCGTGGTCGTGCGCGCCAATGGCAATCTGCTTTACACACCGCGTGCTGGTTTCACGGGTCTCGACACGTTCAGCTATCGCCTGCGCGGGAGCTACGGTGGAGTCGATACCGGTTCGGTTTCGGTGCAGGTCGTGGCCGGCTCAAAGACCAACGCCACGATTGTCAGCCTGCACCGGCCGGCAGGGAATTCGGTGGCGATCTGTCTGCTGGGCGCGCCGGGCCAGACTTATCTGGTCGATGAATCGACCAACCTGTTGCAATGGGTTTTGAAAGACACGCTTGTCGCCGGGCCGGACGGCGCCATGAGCTATGGCTATTTCACCACCAACGGTCCGGCGCGCTACTACCGATTTCGCGGGGCAGGCAGGTAGCACCCCTCGTCCCGGCCTTCTCTCCGTTGAGGGGAGAAGGAGGCGCGTCGGATGAGTTACCGGTCCCGAATCAACAGGTATTGCGCCAGCGCTTCGAGCGCGCGGGCTTTTCCCTTGAACGGGCGCAGGGCGGCGAAGGCGGCGTCAGTGAGCTGTTTGGCCAGCCGTCGCGATTTCTCCAGACCCACGATCGACGGGTAGGTCGCTTTTTGGGCCTTGGTATCCTTGCCCGCGGTTTTGCCCAGCTGCTCGCTGGTCTGGGTGACGTCGAGAATGTCGTCGATGATCTGGAAGGCGAGCCCGACGTGGTAACCAAAATCGGTGAGCGCCTTGAGCTGGGCCGAGGTGGCATTTGCGCTCATGCCACCGAGGCGGGCCGAACAGCAGAGCAGGGCGCTGGTCTTGCGCTCGTGAATGAATTTCAAGTCGTCGGCCTCGATCTTCTTTCCCTCTGCTTCGAGATCCGCCACCTGACCGGCGATGAGCTGAAGGGAACCTGAGGCGCTGGCGAGTTCGAGGATCATGTCCTGGGTCGAGTATCGCGGGCGCTCCTTGGCCTGGGCGAGGATCTCGAACGCTTGGGTCAGCAGGGCGTCCCCGGCGAGGATGGCGATGCCTTCACCGTAGACCTTGTGATTCGTCGGCTTTCCACGGCGGAAATCGTCGTTGTCCATCGCGGGAAGATCGTCGTGGATCAACGAGTAGGTGTGGATGCATTCCACGGCGCAGGCGGCTGGAAGTGCGTCTGGGAGACGTCCGCCGCATGCTTCGGCAGCGGCGATGACCAGGGCCGGGCGCATGCGTTTGCCTCCCGCAAAAATCGAGTAGCGCATGGCCTGGTGAATGGTGGCCGGCCGGGTGGAGTCGCGGGGCAGATATCCGTCGAGGGCTTTGTTGACGACCTTGGTTCGGTCCTCCAGGAATGCCTTGAGATCAAACGGCGGGCGATTGGCGGCCGCGCTGGAGCGGCGGGCGGTTGAAGACATGCGCAGGGTTGTAGGCGAAAGCCAAACGGCGGAGCAAGCCGAAGATGGCCGGCCCCCCCTTTTTCGCCGCGGGCGCGCGTTGGTCGTCCGGTTCCCTCCGCCCTTCTCAGCGTGTGGGCGCGACCGGCCGGTCAGCCAAGGATTTCCTCGATGACCTTCCCTTCGGAAATCCAATTGGGGCGGCCGGAGCGGTCGTAGATGGTGGTGCGGGGTGAGACGCCCAGATGAGCCCAGAGGGTGGCGAGGACATCGGCGGGATGGACGGGCGAGGCGGCGACCTCGGCGCCCTTGTTGTCGCTGGCCCCATGGACGAACCCTCGTTTCACGCGTCCGCCGGCGAGGGCCACGCTGTAGACATTCGGCCAGTGATCGCGTCCGCCGTCCTTGTTCATGGCGGGCGTGCGGCCGAATTCGCCGGCGTTCACGACCATCGTGGTGTTGAGCAACCCGCGATCGGCGAGATCCGCAATGAGCGCGGCATAGGCCTGGTCCATGGGAGGGACGATGTTGCGGTAGGTGTTCAGGATTGAACCGTGCGTGTCCCAGCGCTGATTGAACTCATTGCAGCTGACAAAGCGCACGCCGGCTTCGATCAGCCGTCGCGCCAGGAGCAAGGATTGCCCAATCCTGGTGCGGCCATAACGGTCGCGGGTGCTGGCGGGCTCGCGTTCCAAATCAAGGGCACGCCGGACCCGACCGTCCACAATCAATTCGAGCGCGCTACGCCGCAAGCCATCCAAGGCCGCGCCCTTCCCCGGATCCAGCTGGCGGGCGGCGGCATCGAGTCGTTCGACCAACGAGACGCGCCCGGCCAGTCGCTCGGCGGACATTCCTTCCGGGAGCTTGAGCGAGAGCGGATTGAAATCGCTCCGGCTGGGATCGCCTTCGATGACGAAGGGATCGTGGGTCGAGCCGAGGAATCCGCCGTATTGGCCCGGCATGCGATTCGACGGGCCGGGAATGCTCAGCCAGTTGGGCAGCGAGATCGTCGGCGGTATTCCGCGTTCCGCCGTCGCCTGATGGCTGAGGATTGCGCCGGGGCCGGGAAAGTCGTTCGGGTTCGCCTCGCGATCCTGGTCGGGTTGGTTGTTTGAACCCGTCATGGTCACATAGGTTCCGGCGATGTGATTGGTGAACTGATGGGACATCGAACGGATGACCGTGATCCGGTCGGCCACATCGGCCGTGCAGCGCAGCAATTCGCCGAAGAGAACACCGGGGAGGCGGGTTGGGATGGTGTCGAACGGCCCGCGGATTTCGCGGCCGATCATCGGCTTCGGGTCCCACAGATCCAGGTGACTCGGTCCGCCCTGAAGCATGATGAAAATCGCCTGGTTCCCGTTCGCTGCCGCGCCCGGAGCGCGCGCGGCGGTGGCGGTGTCCGCGGTTCCGCCCCAAGCCCGCCACGGCGAGCCAGCGACCGTTCCGAGCACGCTGACCGCACCGATGCGCAATATTTCCCGACGACTCAGTTGCAGCATAGAAGCAGAACCAGGGATCTGCGGCGTTCTGTGGATTGCTTCTACCGGAAAGGGCGATCGGGGGCAATTCATCATTCCGCCGGGGGTGCGATTGAAAGCGGCGGTCAAGCGTGACGAGATCGTGTCCGGTAACGCCCGCATCCTGCGGGCCGGCGGGCACGCATCCTGCGTCGAGGCCGGGTTGGCGAAAGCAGATTTTTGGAGGGCGGCGGGGATGCCGCCAGAACCGGCACGCAGGATGCGGGCGTTACTTCCGCCGGCGTGGCTTTCCCGATGGTCATGAGGCGGGCCTTCTGGCAACGTCGCGCGCGGATGATACGCTGGTTTGAGCACCGACAGGTGTATGCACCTTCTCCAAGCTTTATTGGCGAGGCACGTGATCTGGGGCGTCCATTCGAGGACGTGACGTTTCCGTCTGGAGATGGCACACGTCTGAACGGCTGGTTTTTTCCCGCCAAGGCCACCAGCCCCCGGAATCACCTCGCGTTGCTTCACCTGCACGGCAACGCAGGGAACATCAGTCACCGGATCGACTTCGCCCAGGCGTGGCTAGAACTCGGGCTCAATGTGTTCCTCTTCGACTATCGCGGATACGGGCGCAGTGAAGGCGAGCCCAGCGAGGAAGGCACCTATCTCGACGGACAGGCGGCACTGCAATGGCTCCGGCAGCGCGGCTTTGCCTCGACCAATGTGGTCGCGCTCGGCAAATCGCTCGGGGGTGGCATCGCCAGTGAACTGGCGACGCGCGAGCCGTTGGCGGCGCTAATCCTGCAAAGCACCTTCTGTCGCATCCCGGACCTCGGCGCTGAACTGTTTCCCTGGCTGCCGGTGCGATGGCTGCATTCCATTCACTACGACACGCTGGGCAAGCTGCCGCGCATTCGGGTGCCGGTCCTCATCCTGCACAGCCACGGCGATCCGCTGATCGGATACCATCATGCGGAGAAGAATTTCGCCGCCGCCAATGAGCCCAAAAAGCTCGTCGCCATCGCAGGTCTGCACACCAACGTGCTGGACGTGGGGCGTGAGACGTATCTGCAGGCGCTCGAGGATTTTCTTTCGCAGTACATCGATCCGCCGGATTCCCGCTGAACTGGGCTGAACTGCACTGAACTTTTTTGAGCGCGGGGAACGTCCGTTGGATCGCGGTCCTACTCGCCTTCGTTCGGCAGCAATTCCCAGCGTTCGCCGAAGAAGCCCGCGCTGGCGATCGCGCCGGGTGCGCGGCTGGATGGCGGGGTGGAAAGGTCGACGATGGCGTAGTCGGGCAGTTTCGGCACCTGACGGGCGTTATTCAGGTAGTCGTATTCGCGGAAAGTGAACCCGCTGTTGAGGACGACGTATTTCGCCGGGTTGAGGGGATTGGGATAGATGAGGATTGGGACGTGCCCGGCGGCATCGAACTTTCGCGAATTGATTTTCAGTTCACTTGCCGTCCATTCGATCGGCAGTCGATCGGCCAGCCGGGCGAGGAGACGGTTGCTCGATGGGTCGCCCCACAAAACGATGTGGTGAGCCGCGAGATCGGCATCGGTTACCGCCGTGTCGTCTTTCATCCGCACGTCGCCGCGGAAGTGGCGTCGCCATTCATTGGTGGCCCGGGCGAGCTCGGCGGCAGTCCAGGCGCCCACCTTCGCATGCAGCGGGGAGCCGGTCGGTCGCACGACGAGAAACGAGTTCATAAACGCGTCGTCGATCGGGCCCTGGAGCCCGTGGCGTTTGCGCAGTTCACTGGTGTTGGTGCTCCCGATCGACTCGACCATTTCCCAGCGATCGCGGCCGGTCTTGCGAAAGTGCGCGATCCACGAACGGTCGCTGCGAATCGGCGGCGCGCTAATCTTGCTGCGATCAATCACCACCCGCACCGGAGCCCCGTGATCCAGCGGGCAATGGCCGGGATCGAAATCCAGCGTCAGCGCCGCGACATTTTTCGTGGTTAGGCGCACGGAGTTTTCACCCTTGAAAACCTCGGCCTCCACGCGGGCCTGAGTCCAGTGACGTTCCATCTCGTCCACCGCCAGCCACTTCATCCGATTGTAGCGCAGGGTGTAGGTGGTGAACCGCAGCTTCTCCGGGACGGCCACCCGTCCGAGCCGAACGATCTCGTCCATGCGCCGGTTGATCTCGCGCTTGGCGTCGGGATGATAGCTGTGGGCTGTCTTGGGACCGATGATGTGAACGAGATCGAGTCCCTCCTTGCGCATGGCGGTGGCCATGATGTCGGCCGCCTGCTTTTGGGAGTCGATCTCGCCGCTGTAGGCGACAGTCGGGCACTGGAACAGATTGATGGCCCAATCAGTGCAATCGTGCCAGCGCCAAAGGCGCTGCTCGTACCACGTGGGCTGCAGTTTTTCCTTCTGAAAAACTTTGAGGAAATCCGGCGTCTCGGAGAAGCCGGCGCCCGGTGCCGCCGCGGCCCATTGTCCCGCATGGTGCACGGCGAAGTGCCAGCACGCGGCGCCGCCGAGGGAGAATCCACGCACCGAAATCCGATCCGGGTCGATTGAATACTGCGAGCGGACATGTTCGAGCGCTTCGAAGGCGTCGGTCTCGCCGGCAAATTTATTTCCGTTGCAGTATCTCCCGTAGGGATGCAGGACGAACGTGTGGACGGGTGCGAATTCGCCGACGGACCGCTGACGTCCCTGGATGAAGTCCAGTTCCGACAATGTTTCGCCGCGGCCGTGGAACCAGAAGTCCAGGCGATGCGCATGGGGCGTTCCGGGGTGAAACGAGGATGGAACGACCAGCCCGTAAGGTTGGACGGAGCCATCGATGCGGGAGGTGAAGCCTCGGACCACGAGTCCGGTGGCGGTGGTCCATGGCGCGATGCCCTGGCGCAGTTGCGCCGCCCGTTCCAGTCCCTGTTCGATCAAACGGCGCGCGACCGTCACTTCGTTCGTTTTGAAGAACTCGTCGTAGCGCAGCGCCCAGTCGACCGCCTTGTGGTAGATGACCACGTCCGGGAGGAGCGCACTCAGGGCGGGTTTCTTTTCCAGTTCAACCCGCAGCGTTGCGATCTCTGAGCCCAGCCGGCCTGCGGCCATCGACAGGTCCGCCCGGTCGGCTTCGGACACGGGCACCCCGCGGGGCGGTACGGGCCGAACCTTGTCCGCCTGATTGTCGGCGGGACCATCGGCCAAAAGGGGGAGGGCAATGGACAGCGACAGCAGCCATCCTGACCGGAACAAGCGCGGGTGTGACATGCGGTCAGTCCTAGGCGACCGACTCGTCCGAAGCAAGCGAGGAACCGAGTCCGGGAACATGGATTCACGAGACGCAGACGTGGTGAACGCTGTGGCCCAACGATTTCACATCGGGAATGGCCCGTTTTAGCATTAGAGGCGATTTTGTATCTCATTAGGCCATTTTTGAAAGGCGCCACCTTTTGAGGGATTTTGACTTTGTTAAATCGCTAATCATCAGGTTGTTATGTTCTATTTGCCGGACGTGTTGGGTGCTGAATACCTAGGGGCCGCGTCGAGTCGATCCAGTGTCTTTGTTTGCGTCATAATCCAGACGAAGCAAAGTGTGTCGTAGACCAAATGGCCGCTGGCCACATTATGAATATCAAAGTGCGGGAGATGTCGGTTGCGCTGGGAGTGGGGTTGATCAGTCTCGCGTTCGGAGCGGGGTGTGAAACCAACCGCGCCAAAGCCGAGACAACCCAGAACCCAACTGCCGTCCAAGTGTTCACCAACGCTTCACCTACCGCCACGGCTTCGCCTGCGCCGGTGGTGATTGCGGCACCCGTTGGCAATCCCGGGCCCACGGCGGTGGCCACACCGATTGAGCCATCGCCGGTCGCGGCGGTGACCTCCACCAACGCGCCGGTTGTTCAGGGGCCCGTGGTGCCCGAGCAGATGAACCTTTCTCCGGCGCTGACCCAAGTGGTGAAGCTCATTCAGGGCGGGGTCAGTCAGGATGTGGTGATGGCCTACGTGACGAACTCGACGGACCTGTTCAACATTGGTTCGAGCGAGATCCTTTACCTGCACGATTTGGGAACGCCGGCGCCGGTGATCACGGCATTGATACAAAAGGATTCGTCTCCGGAAGCGCAGGCAAAGCGCCAGGCCTTGAGCGCGGGGCTTGCCCCGGGAGCCAATCCCACGAGTGTCAATCCTAACCCTGCCGGGCCGCCGACGGTGACCAATCCTCCGGAGCCGACGCCCGTTGCGCCACCGGTGAGCACCCAAGCGCCGGGGGCGGGAGCCACGGTGACCAATGTGGTCGTGGTGCAACAACCGCAACCTGTCACGGTTTCGTATTTTGAGTCGGAGCTGTCGCCCTATGGCTCCTGGGTTTATGTCAGTGGTTACGGGCGGTGCTGGCGCCCGACGGTTTCAGTTTGGAACGTCGGTTGGCGACCGTATGTGGACAGCGGGCGCTGGCTGTGGACCGACAGCGGTTGGTATTGGTATTCCGATTACTCCTGGGGCTGGGCGCCTTTTCATTATGGACGCTGGTTTTGCCCGCCGGGCATCGGTTGGGTGTGGTATCCCGAAGTGACCTGGGGCCCGGCTTGGGTCAGCTGGCGTCACTCGGGCTCGCATTGTGGCTGGGCTCCCTTGCCGCCGTCGGCCCATTGGATTCACGGGCACGGGTTTCATCACAACTCTGTTTCCGTTGGCTTTGGCTTCGAGTTCGGGCTGGGCTTTTCGGACTACGTCTTTGTCTCCTACGACCGCTTCTGCGACCGGCGTCCGGGTGGGTATCTGGTCTCCAGTCACCATGCCCGCGCGATCTACGGAGAGAGCAAGGTGGTCAACAAATATGTCTTCAAGAACAACACGATCGTCAATCAAGGTGCTGGCGTTGAGCCGGTGAATGCCATGACCCGCGGGACGGTGAAGAAAGTGGCCCTGCGGGACACCCCTGGTTTTCGCGACGTCAGCGGGCGGCGTGAGCGTCTGGAGTCGGACGGACAATCACTGGCGATCAGCCGCCCCAGTGCTGCTGTCCTGACGGGGCGGACGCCAGTGGCTCCGGTCACTCGTCCGACGGATACGAGCGTCCGAGGCTCGCGTTTTAGCTCGGGCTCGGGCGTGGCGCCGGCCGTGGGTTCAAGTTCCGGTATCGTTGGTTCCGTTGCACCTGACGGCGGCACCCGCGGGAATCCGGTGAGTGCTCCGAGCGCGGCCCGGCCTTCCAGCGCCATCCGACGCGAAGGCGCTGGCACCGTGGAAGCCCCCGCGCGCGGCAATCCGGGGAGCAACTCGCGCTTTGATCGGCCTTACCCGAGACCGGCGACGACCGCTCCGTCCGTTGGCTCGAGCAGCGCAGGGAGCGCTCCGGTGACCCGGCCTTTCACCACCCGCCCGTCCACGCGGGAGCCGAGCATTATTGCGGGAGGCTCATTGCCGCCGTCGCCCACCGCGCCGACCGTTGGTTCGCCGGTGGGCTCGGGTTCAAGCGCTGGGTCCGGATCAGCGATCGGGTCCGCGCCGTCAGCTGGCTCGACCGCTCCCATCTCAAGGCCTTCCGTTTCGGCGCCGCGGGCGGAGACGCCGACGGTGCCGCGAGTTGCGCCGCCATCGAGCGTGCCGACTCCGCGGGAGAACATTCGGGTGAACCCTCCGGTGCCGTCGGGTAACAGTCCGAGCATCATCACCCGGCCGGTAAATCCTGCGCCGTCCCGGCCCAGTTTCGAATCAGGCGGAAGCCGGCGCATCGAAGTGCCACGTTCGGCGCCCGCGCCGCGGGTTGAACCAAGCCGGCCGGCGCCCAGCCGGAGCGAGCCAGCTCCGCGGAGCGGTGGCAACCAGGGTGGGGGAAACAACAGCGGTGGCGGGCGGGGGCGCGGCCGGGATTGAGAACAAGCGACGACGTGCGATCGCTCGGAGCCGTGATGACTGGTAACACTTGGTGCAAACTGGGCCTGTTGGCATTGGTTGCGGCGGGCTTCACCGGCTGCACCAGTTTCGAGCGCGACTGGCGGCGGGCGGCGTCAATGCCAACGGGCGGGGACCGGCTGGAAGGACGTTGGGAGGGTTACTGGGAAAGCGACGTGAACCATCATCGCGGGGCGTTGCGCTGCATCGTTACTCCGCTGTCGAACGATGTTTATTCGGCCCGATACCACGCCAGGTATCGAAGGGTCGTGAACCTGACCTTTAGCTATACGGCTCGATTGGAAGCGCGAACCGGAGATCGACCGGACGCCGATCGTGTCACCTTCAGTGGGGAAGCGGATTTGGGTTGGTATGCTGGAGGGCTCTATCGATATCAAGGTCACGCCACGTCCACCAACTTTCAGTCCACCTACGCGTGCCGCTATGACCACGGCACCTTTCGTCTGACGCGGCCCCACTAGTCCGGAAATGCCGTCGGGAAGTGGCCAGGAAGTGCCGAAGTGCCCGGGTGTGATTAAAGACGGTTGATCCAACGAACCGTCTCACCCCTCATCCCGGCGTTCTCCCCGTTCAGGGGAGAAGGAGGCGCGGCGGGCGTTCGTGGGCCAGCGAGCGGGCGCGCGTGGGGCGCGAGCTTGACGCATTGAACCATCACCCGCTTTAACCGCACCCGAAGCGCCCCGATCTGAAATCTGCGCGCTGGCATCGGCGTGGGACCCGTGGTTTAATTGGCGCCCTCAACCATTATGAATTTCCCATCCGCATTCCGTCTGCCGGCGACGTGTGTTGAACGCGACACTTGTTTCAACGCCCGGTGGGCTGCTCCATTTTGGTCGAGATTGCTCCTGGCCATGCTCGTGCTGGCCGCGTGGAGGCTGACGATCTGCCAGGCTGACGTGAATCTCTATCGCGCCGCGGTCCAGGCTGAGCCAGCGCTGTTGAGTTTCTATCCTTTCGACGGGGACGTTGCGCCCACGGCGACCGATCGAAAATCACCGCTGCAAAATGGCACGCTCGTCGGCGCGACGTTTTCGAGCGCTGCGGGCACCGTGGGCGCCCTGTCCTTGCAAGGGGCGCGGGTTGAATTGGGCGTTGTGCCTGACTACGAATTTGCGGATGGCTCGGGCACGGTGGAGATGTTCCTCTTTCAAACCGCGACGGCCGCGTTCAACCCGTGCATCTTCGCGGGGCGCGACGACGCAGCGTCGCCGGCGACTCGCTACTCCATGCATGCCGGGGCCAACGGGGCGCAGCTTTGGATCTGGAACGGTGCGAGTGCGCTCAGCGTGGCCACGCCGGTCAGCATGCTCAACACCCTGGTGCATGTGGCCTACGTCTACGATGCCGGTACTTTAACGGTTTATTTCAACGGCGCGCCCCTCACAACCTGGAATATCGGATTGGGCGCGGGAACGGGTCGGCCCTTTCACGTCGGCGCTTCCGGGACCGCGAATCAGGAGGCGTTTCCTGGGCGAATCGACGAGGTGGCCGTGTATTCCGACGCACTCAGCGCCTCCGCCATCGCCGCGCACTACAACGCATTCCTTTACCAGCCGAATTCTCTTTTGGTTGAAAGCTATACCGGGCTGGGTGGGACGACGGTGGCCGATTTGACTGGAGCAGCCGTTTTTCCCGACAGTCCGGCCAGTACAATGCTGTCGACGGAGGGTTTTGTTCTCGGCACAAACACGGCTGACAATTTTGGCCGTCGGGTCAGTGGATTTGTGGTCCCTCCGGCGAGCGGCGACTACACGTTTTGGATCGCGAGCGCGGATGCCTCCGAGCTTTGGCTGGGCACCGGCGAGAATCCCACGACTCGCGCGCGTATCGCCCGAGTGAACGGGGCGACCGCGCCGGGGCAATGGTCCGCGGAAGCCGGCCAGCAGTCCGCGGTGATCCCTCTGGTGGCCGGCCAGCGGTACTACATCGAGGCACTCCAGAAGGGCGGGGTCGGCGTTGACCACCTGGCCGTTCGTTGGCGCCTTCCCAATGGCACCGTCGAGGAGCCCATCCCCGTGGGGCGCCTGCAGCCGTTTGGCTTCGAGCCGCCGGCGTTGTCGCGACAGCCCGTCGACGTCATCGTCGTGGAGCCCAACCCGGCCAGCTTCAGCGTCGCGGTGTTTCGCCAGGCCGGAGTCAGTTATCGCTGGCAGCGCAATGGCATCGATCTTCCGGGCGCGAACGCCAGCACGTTGACCCTGCCTGCCACCTCGACGGGCGACGATCACGCGGTTTTTCGATGTGTGGTCGGTAATGCCTTTGGGACGAATGTCAGTGCCGGCGCCACCTTGACCGTGTTGCGCGACACATTTTCGCCCGTGGTGCAATCCGTCACGACGCTCGGCGGAAGCGTGATCAGCCTGACCTTCGACGAGCCGCTGGCTGCTGGCGCGGCGAATCTGGCCAATTTCAGCCTGAACCAGGGCGCGGGCCTGCTGAGCGCGAGCTTTGGGTTGAGTTCGAACGTGATCATCCTAACCACCACCACACTCGTGACTGGGACTGACTACACGTTGACCCTCGGTGGGATCAGCGATCGTTTTGGCAACGTCATTCCTGCGGGCACGACGGTGGCGGTCAGTGCGGCAATCTTTAACCCGTTGCCGATCGGGTTCATCAAGCCTGCGGTCGAGCCGATCGGCCCCGCGACCCGGCGCGGGCCGTTCGTGTGCTCGGAGATCATGTATCACCCGACCAATCGCGCAGACCTGCGCCAGTTGGAGTACGTCGAGATTTATAACAGCCAACCGTGGCCCGAAGACGTCGGCGGTTACCGCATCACCGGTGAACTCGACTACACCATTCCAGCGGGGACGACCATTCCGGGCGGCGGCTATCTCGTCGTCGCGGGCTCCCCAGTCGATGTCGCGACGGTTTATGGAATCGCCAATGTCATCGGGGGCTTCACCAACCGGCTGAATAATGCGGGTGGTTTGTTGCGCTTGCGCGACACGGCGGGCGCGGTGGTGTTTGAAGTTCAGTATGACAGCCAGCCGCCCTGGCCGGCCGCGGCCGATGGTGCGGGGCATTCGCTCGTGCTGGCGCGTCCGAGCCTGGGCATGAACGTGCCGGCGGCATGGGGGATCGGCCGGAGCTTGGGCGGCTCGCCAGGCGTCGCTGAACCCGCGTCGGCGTCGGTGGTGCCGGTGATGATTAACGAGTTTTTGGCCAACGGCGATGCCACGCCGGATTTCATCGAGCTATTCAACTACTCGGCGGACACCGTCGCTTTGGGCGGCTATTCCGTCAGCGACGATGCCGGGACCAACAAGTTTGTGTTTGGTCCGGAAACAGCGATCGGTCCTCGGGGATTCCTGGCGGTGAACGAGGATCAGCTCGGGTTTTCGCTGAGTGCGAACGGCGAGACCCTTTGGCTCCGGGACGCCGCCGGGCAGGTGATCGATGCGGCGCGGTTTGAGGGCCAGCAACGCGGGGTTTCCACCGGGCGATCGCCGGATGGCGCGCCTGAGTTCAGCCCGTTGCAGGCGCTCACGCCGGGCGCTGCGAATGCGGCGCTGCGGCCGGGGGCCGTGGTGCTGAACGAGATCCTCTACAACCCGATCTCCGGTCGGGATTCGGAGGAGTATGTGGAGTTGAAGAATCGCACGGCGAGCCCGGTGGAGGTGGGCGGATGGCGTTTGCGCGGCGGAGTTAGCTACACGATTCCTGCGGGCCGGGTGATTCCGCCCGGCGGACATCTGGTCATTGCAGCCGATGCGACCGGCCTCAAGGCTCGGTATCCCCAGCTTTCGGACGCCAACACGGTCGGCAACTACAACGGGCGTCTGTCCAACTCCGGGGAGAACCTTCGCCTCGAGGCGGCGGAGGTTTCCGTGTCGACCAATGGCGCCGTGGTGACGACCAACACGATTCATTACGCGGTCAGCGAAGTGACCTATGGCACGGGCGGGCGCTGGGGACGCTGGTCGGACGGCGGCGGGAGCAGCCTTTCGTTGGTGGATGCGGAGGCGGACACGCGGCTGGCGGCGAATTGGGCCGACAGCGATGAGACCGGGCGGAGCGGCTGGAAGACGATTGAGTTTACGGGTGTGCTCGACAACGGCCAGGGGACGCCGGATCGCGTTCAGATCCTGGCGCAAGGTGAGGGTGAATTTCTGGTCGACGACGTTGAAGTGTTCCAGGTGGGAACGACGCTCAACCGGGTGTCGAATCCGGGTTTTGAGAGCGGCGTGACCGGGTGGCTGTTGCAAGGGTCGCACAGCACGTCCGGCGTGGACGACGCGGGCGGAGTCACGGGGCCCAAGTGCCTGCATGTGCGGGCGTCGAGTCGGGGCGACACCAGCGCCAATCGGATCCAGGCCGCGTTGACCAGCGCTTTTGCGTCCGGGCAGTTCGTGACCTTGCGCGCGCGCGTGCGGTGGCTGAAAGGACATCCGGAGGTGCTGCTGCGCCTGCGCGGCAGCTGGCTCGAGGCCTCGGGCAACATGCTCACCACCTTCGCCCTCGGGACGCCCGGACTGCCTAACAGCTTATCGTCAGGTCAGGGCACCGGGCCGGCCATCAGCGAGGTGGCGCATCAGCCCGTCCTGCCCGCCGCCGGGCAGCCTGTGACGGTGCGGGCGCGGGTCAGCGATCCACAGGGCGTGGGCAGCGTGGCGGTGCGTTATCGCGTCGATCCGTCCAGCGCCGTGACCGCGGTGAACATGGTCTATCGCGGCGCGGGTTGGTTCAGCGCGGAACTGCCGGCGCAGCCCGATGGCACGCTGGTGGCGTTTCAGGTCGTCGCTTTGGACGGAGCGGGCCAGCTTTCCACCTTTCCGAAAGGCGCTGCGGGACAGGAATGCCTGGTGCGCTGGGGTGAACCTGTGCCGGGTGGATCGTTCGGTACCTATCGGTTTTGGATGACCCAGGCCACGCGCAACCGGTGGGAGGCCCGCGAGCGCAACAGCAACGAGCCGCTCGACGTCACCTTCGTCAACGGGGATGTTCGGGCCATCTACAACGCCAATGCGCAGTACAGTGGCAGCCCGTTTCATACCGGGGGGTTCAACAGCCCGCTGGGCAATGCCTGCGACTACACCCTGGGCTTTCCCGACGACGATCGATTGTTAGGCGAGACCGGGATGATCCTCGCCGGGCCCGGCACGTTTGGTGACGATCTGACGTTTCAACGCGAACAGATGTTGTGGTGGATGGCGCGGCAGATGGGCGGCCCGGCCCTGCACCGGCGTTTCGTGCGCCTCTATGTCAACGGCCAGAAACGGCAAACCATCTTTGAGGACACCCAGCAGCCGAATGCCGACTTTCTCACCGAATGGTTTCCCGGCGATGACGACGGGGACATGTTCAAGGCGCAGGATTGGATCGAGTTTGCCGACGACGGCGCGACCTTTCTCGGCGGGTTGCAGCGTGCCGTGCTCGGTCGCTTTTCCACGACCAACAACGTTCTGCCGGCGAAACGGTATCGGTGGATGTGGGCGCCGCGGGCGGTCAGCGGGCCGGTCAATGATTTCACCAATTTCTTCACCCTGGTGGAGACGTTGAACTTGTCGGACGCCAACCTCTACACCGCGCAGGTTGAAGCGTTGGTCGATGTGGAGAGCTGGTCGCGGGCATTGGCGGTGCAACGCATCGTGGGCAACTGGGATTCGTGGGGCTGGAGTTACGGCAAAAATATGTACGCCTACAAGCCGCGCGGCGGCCGGTGGGCCATGGTCCCGTGGGACATGGATTTCAGCTATGGCACCGTCGGCCTCGCCGGCGGCAATCCGGCCGGCGATCCGGCCACGGCGGATCTCTTCTCCAATGCGTCAGCCTATGACGGCGCGTCGCCCGGCGACCCAATCGCGCTGACCTTTCGGAACAATCCGCAATTCCGTCGCGCCTACGCGCGGGCTTTGCTCGATGCGGCCAACGGCCCCATGACGGACAGCGTGGTGCAGGCACGTCTCTCCGCCATCCTGGGCGCGCTGCAGGCCGACGGTTTTGCGCCGGCGTCGCCGGATGGCGTCCGGAGTTACATCAGTGCGCGCCGGGCGTATATCCTGGCGCAGCTGGCCAGCCTGTTGAACGCGCCGCTCGCGGTCACCAGCAATGGGGGGAACGATTTCTCCACCAATGCCAACTCGCTCCGGCTGACAGGCACGGCGCCCGCCATGGTTAAGTCGATTGTCGTCAATGGCGCTGCCTATCCGGTGGTCTGGACGAGTCCGACCAACTGGTCGTTGCTTCTACCGCTGGCGCCGGGCCCGAACACGCTGGCGGTCAGCGGCTATGATCAGCGCGGGAGACTGCTCTCGAATCTCGTCGATACTATCACCATCAATTCCACCGCCCCCGCGGTTTCCTTGGCGGGCGCGGTTGTAATCAACGAGATTCACTTCAATCCGGCGGTGCCTGACACCGCGTTTGTGGAGCTGTTCAACACCAGCACGAACACGATCGAGTTGGGCGGCTGGCGGTTGGACGGCGTTGACTTCGTGTTTCCGTCCGGCAGCGTGATCACCAACCGGCAATATCTGGTCGTGGCGGCCGACCGATACGCGTTCGGCAATTTCTTCGGACCCGGCAGTATCGTGGCCGGGGACTTTCGGGCGCGGCTCGACAACGAGGGCGAAACCTTGAGCTTGTTGCGGCCAAACGGCACGAATACGCCGCCGACGGTATTGGATCGCGTGCGCTACGAGGCCGTGGCGCCGTGGCCGGAATCCGCCAACGGACAGGGCCCGTCGTTACAGCTGATTGATCCAACGGTCGACCATGCGCGCGTCAGCAACTGGTCGGATGGTTCCGGCTGGCGGTTCTTCAGCTTCACCGGCCCGATCGGCAGCTCACGCCTGTCGTTCCTTTTTGACGCCCTGGGCGGCGACGTTTATCTCGACGACCTCGCGCTGGTGCCCGGGACCGTTCCGGGCGCCGGCGTGAACTCGATCGTCAACGGTGACTTCGAAGCTGCCCTCGCCGCGCCTTGGATCATCTCCGGCGTCTCCACCAATTCAGGCCTCGACAAAGACATCAAGCGCTCCGGTGCCGCGAGTCTGCATCTGGTTCAGGTCCCGGGCGCCGCCGGTCTGACGTCATTCTATCAGGACGTGAACCCGGCTGTGGTGACGAATGCAACGTATACTTTCAGCGGTTGGTATCGGGTGGGCACGAACACAACCACCAATCTCACCATTCGGGCGAACACCAGCTTCCAGGTTCGGCCCAGCCTCCGGCCGGGCGCGCCAACGCCGGGCCTGGCCAATCTTGGGGCCGGAGCGTTGCCACCTTATCCAACCGTGTGGCTGAACGAGGTGATGCCAGTCAACCTGACCGCGGCGGCTGACCACCGCGGTGAGCGCGACCCCTGGATCGAGTTGCATAACACCGGCGCGGATCCGGTCAGCCTCGATGGATTCCTGCTTTCCGACAGCTACGCCGATCTGGGTCGGTGGGCGTTTCCCTCGGGCCGCGTAATTCCCGCGGGCGGATTCATGGTCGTGTGGATGGATGGCACGCCGAACGAATCAACTCCGACCGAACTGCATGCCTCGTTCCGGCCTGCCGCCGGTTTCGGTAGTGTGGTTCTTTCCCGCACGGTCAACGGCACGCCGCAGATCCTCGATTACTTCAACTACGCAGGCGTGCCCGCCGATCAGGCTTATGGAAGTGTGCCGGACGGGCAGCCGTTTTATCGCGGTGTTCTTTATTATCCGACCCCGGGCGCGGCGAACGACGGGCGCTCGGCGCCGTTGGTGGTTTGGATCAACGAATGGATGGCCGCCAACTCGAGCCTGGGCGGGATTGCCGATCCGGCCGATGGCGATTTTGAAGATTGGTTTGAACTCTATAACCCGGGTCCCGCAGCGGTTGATCTCGGCGGATATTTCCTCACGGACAATCTCGATAGCCCGTTCCAGTTCGAGATTCCGAACAATGGCCAGTATCGAATTCCTGCCGGCGGTTTTCTGTTGGTGTGGGCGGATGGTGAGTCGGGACAGAACGACACCAACCGTGCGGACCTTCACGTGAACTTCAGCCTGCGCGCGGCGGGTGAGGCGATCGGGCTGTTTGCGGCCGACGGCACGCGCATTGATGCGGTGACGTTTACCAATCAGCTGAGCAATGTCAGCGCCGGTCGAAGCCCCGATGGCAGCGGGAATATCGTGGCCCTGGGCCGCTCCAGTCCGCGCGCCGCCAACGCGGGAACGGTTCCCCCGCTGGCCCCGATTTTGGGCGGCGTCACCATGGTGCCGGGTGGGGAAGGGCGCGTGCGTTTTAACGTCCAGACCGAGGCGGGCCGCAGTTATCAGGTGGAGTTCACCGAGGAACTCGGCCGCGGCTGGACGCCCCTGGGCAGCCGACGTCAGGCCACGGGCCCCAGCCTGCTGATCGAGGACACCATCGGCAGCGCGCGTCGCTTTTATCGCGTAGTGGCCGAATAGAAGGTCCTGCGACCTTACAGTTGCGACTTGCGGCTGCCTGTCATGATCCCGCGACTGCTTGGACGGACCGCGGGATTCTCGAGTCACCGAGGCTTGGATTCGTTCCGGGATCCCGGGATGAAATCAATCAGGCGCACCTTTTCTTCACCGACCGTGCCGTGATGCTCATACTCCAGCCGGGTAAAGCCGATACCTGGGGTGAGCTCGAGTATTTGGTGATCCGGATTCGTGCGGTAGGCGATGACATACGAGGTCACGTCGCGGTCCGACGGACCGCTTTTCAAGGAGAGGCGATTGGCGCGGACTGCCTCCACGTGCCAGCAATACCATCCGTCGTCGCGGGCGCGAATGAGCAGGTCCTCTTCCGAGTCGTCGAAGCCCCAGCGTTGTTTGACGCGGAGCGGCTTTTCCAGCAGGACGGTTCGTCCGCGGACGCGCGTCATCGGTTGATCGGCGAGGCTCTTCGCGAGCTGGCGTGCGTGCGACAGGTTTCGCGCGGGAACTTGGATGATTTGGTTGGTGGTTTCGACCAGGACCAAATGGTTCCGGGGCACCTCCGGGTCCATGCCAAGCACCTCGGTGGGAAACCGATGGAGGACCGCTGCCCTTGCGGTCCGACGGGTGACGCAGAAGAGAACCTCGTTGGTCCAGCGCAGCCTGGCGGACTGAATGCCAAGGCGCTGCGTACCCTTTTCCCCGGCGACAGGTGTCCAGCGCACGTCCGCCTCGTAAACCCAGCGCGTGCCGGGCTGGAGGGGAATCAAGCCTGGCTCCGGCAGCGGCGTCCCGGCCACGAGGCTCGCGGGGAGGGCGGTCAGCAGGAAGCCCAGGAGCAGGGCGCTGATTTGGGCTCGTCCGCGGAGCATCGTGCAAGGGCTCAACTTCGGACGCTCGCGATCGCCTACTTTCGTCGCGCGCTCCATTCGATGGTCCGCGTGTTGCCGTCGAGCTCCGTTTCGGCTTTGCCCGTGATTTTTCCGTTCTCGAGCTTTCCGGTCATTCGATAGGTCATCGTGTCGCCGTTTGACCGCTGGCGCACGACAGTCCATTTGAAGTCGGAGCCGGAGAGGGTCGCGTCCTTGATCGGGAGAGCGCGGCCGCCGTCGCCGCGGCTGAAGCTACCGGTCAGCGCGCCGCCTTCCTGGGCGAGGGTGAGATTGACCTCGACCGGATCGTTGTTGGGTCCCGGCAAGGTGGCGATCCAGTCGCCGCTTAGGCTGGCGGCGCCCGCAGCCGGCGCGGTCTCGCCGAGAATCTTGGCCAGCAAGGGTTCGATCGAGTCGGCCCAGATCTGGTAGCCTTCTTTCGAGAGATGGAGGTAGTCGGGCATGAGCGAGGCGGGGATGGTGCCGTCGTCATTGAGGAATTTGTGGCCAAAGTCGACCCAGAAAATGTTTTGGTCGTCGGCGAGCCGGCGGATCGCCTGATTGATCATGGCGAGCTTGCCGCGCTGCGCTGAGTAGTTCTCGCTGCGGGGAAAGATGGCGAGGAGCAGGATTTTGGTCACGGGCAATTCCTGGCGAAGCTTGCGGACGATGGTGGCAATGCCATCGACGATTTGGCCGGGGGTATTGTCTTCGCCGTTGGAGTTGTTGGTGCCGATCATCAGCACGGCGGCCTTGGGTTTGAGCCCTTTGATGTTTCCGTGATCGAGGCGCCAGAGCACGTGCTGGGTACGATCGCCGCCGATGCCGAGATTCACTGCGTTGCGGGGGGTGTAGAACTTTTCCCAGACCTCCTGACCGGCGCCTTCCCAGCCTTGCGTGATCGAGTCGCCGATGAAGATGACCTGAGCCTTGTCACCCGCTGCCGCGGCGCGTTCGTTGATTTGCTCGTGGCGTTTGTTCCAGCCGGCATCGCGTGGGGCCGGTTCGATGGCCGAATGGGCCAGCAACTGCGGGCCGGTCAAAGTGCAGGCCACGGTGAGAAGCAGACTTGAGAGCAGGGTGGAATTCATGGCTGCGACCCTAGCGCGAGCCCGTTCGCGAGCCAACCGCCTTTTGTGAATCCGGTCGGGGCGGGTGCAACTCGCGATTTCCGGGGCTGCCTTCGCAGAGCGAATTCAGGAGACCTCGTAGCGCATGCATCCTGCGGGCCGGTTCGGGTGGCATCCTTGTCGCCTTGGTGACGAACACCGTCTCCGAGCCTGATCGGCGAAGCAAGGATGCTTTGCCACCGGCCCGCAGGGATGGGCGTTACCGGCGCGGGCCGGAAACCGTGAGCTGCGTCCGCCTGTTCGTGGGCATTGTCTTTCGGCTGGCGGGGCAGGGGTCGCTGACGGCATAACCGGCGGGTGAGCATCCGGCTGGAAATGTTGCAGGTGGCGAGATTGGCTCCCCAGGTTCTTGGGGAGGCGACGGACTTGGTCTGCGGGTTTGTCCGCGGACAACGGAATGACGATGGCGGCTTTCGGGATCGGGCTGGGCGGAGCGACCTTTATTACACGGTGTTCGGCCTGGAGAGCATGATGGCGCTGCGGATGAACGATTCGGTGGCGTCGGCCGACGCGTACGTGGCGGGGTTTGGGACGGGCGAAGGGTTGGATTTCGTGCATCTGTGCTGCCTCGCGCGGTGCCGGGCGAGCCTGGCCCAGTTGGGTTCCGCGGCGGGAAACGCGGGATGGCGCGAGGCGGTTGCGGCGCGGCTCGCGCTGCATCGTGCGGCCGACGGGGGTTTTCATCCCAATCGGGGAGCGGAGAGTTCCACGGTTTACGCTGCATTCCTGGCGCTGGCGGCCTACCAGGATTTGGCGGTGGAGATTCCGGAGGCGGAACGATGGCGCGCGGCAGTGGAATCGTTGCGGGTGGAGGAAGGCGCGTGGGCCAACGAGCGTCCGGTCCGGTTGGGCGCCACCAATGCCACGGCGGCCGCCGTCACGTTCTTGCGCAATCTGGGCGCGCCCGTGCCCTTCAGCGCGGGGCAGTGGTTGAAGGCGCAGGTTCACCCGCAGGGTGGGTTTGTGGCGGTGCCGGGAGCGCCGATCCCGGACCTGTTGTCGACCGCCACGGCGTTGCATGCGCTGTCCGGTTTGCAGCACAGCGTGAGCGACATTCGGGAAGGCTGCCTGGATTTTATCGACACCCTGTGGACGAACGCAGGCGCCTTCCACGGTCATTGGGACGATCACCATCTCGACGTGGAATATGCCTACTACGGATTGCTGGCGCTCGGGCACCTGAGCCTGACGCAATAGTGGTCAGCTGGCTCAGCGCACTCAGCGCACGGTCGAGCGCGAATATTTTCGTGTGCGGGACGAAACGATTTGTTACCACCGGCCCGTTCATGACGAAGGCAGTTCCGGCGATTGAAGTGGAGAGCTTGTCCCGCCAGTTTGGCGAGGTGACCGCGTTGGCCGGGGTAAGCGTGAGCATCGACCAAGGCGAGTTTTTCTCGTTGCTCGGTCCGTCCGGTTGCGGAAAAACGACGTTGCTGCGGATCATTGCGGGTTTGGACGTCGCGGACGGCGGGACGGTAACGATCGGCGGGGTCAACGCGAACGAGATTCCCGCTCATCGGCGTCCGGTCAACACGGTCTTCCAGTCCTACGCGCTTTTTCCTCATCTGAACGTCTGGGACAACGTCGCGTTTGGGCTGCGGATGAAGCGGGTGCCGCTCGGCGAGATCCAGGAGCGGGTCCGGCGGGTCATGCAGTTGGTCGAGATCGAGGCTTTGGCGCAGCGGAAGCCGTCCCAGATATCCGGTGGGCAGAAGCAACGCGTGGCGCTGGCTCGGGCGATCGTGAATGAGCCGCAGGTCCTGCTGCTGGACGAGCCGCTGGGCGCGCTCGACTTGAAGCTCCGCAAACAGTTGCAGAGCGAACTCCGCAGCCTGCAGCGGCGCCTCGGCATCACGTTTATCTACGTCACCCACGATCAGGATGAAGCGCTCGTCTTGAGCGATCGTATCGCGGTGATGCACGCCGGCCGGGTGGAGCAGCTCGGCGATGCCACCAGTCTCTACGAGCGGCCGCGCACGCGGTTTGTCAGCCAGTTTCTCGGCACCTGCAGCCTGCTCGACGCCACGGTTCAACAGCCGGCGGGCGACCGCTTTGTGGCCAGCACGTCCGTGGGCGATCTGAAGGTCGCTGCCACCCGGCCCGTCGGGGCTCGCTGCACGCTCGCGATTCGTCCCGAGAAGATTCAGCTCCGGGCGGCCGA
The DNA here is from genome assembly GCA_044230345.1 of Limisphaerales bacterium. Classification (GTDB taxonomy): domain Bacteria; phylum Verrucomicrobiota; class Verrucomicrobiia; order Limisphaerales; family JADJPG01; genus JBGARF01. The sequence goes on along the minus strand of JBGARF010000019.1, from coordinate 101,033 downwards.
AGCCAGCGCCGGCCCGGGCACGGGCGCTGGCACGGGAGTGAACAACGTGCGGGCCCAAATTGTGGAGATGACCTATGTCGGCTCCGTGACGCACTACGAACTGCGCGTTGGTGTCCAGTTGTTGCGTGCGGAATTGATGAACACCGGAGGCGTTGCGCAGAGGTTCACGGTTGGTCAGGGGGTGATGGCCTGCCTGCCGGCCGACGCCTTGATCGTGTTGGAGGATTGAGCCGGCATGAAATCCAAGATCCACTTTGGCGAGCGGCTCACGGTGCGGGGGGAACGGCTGCGCTCGGCGCTGACCAGCGGTCCCGGGATTGCGTGGGTGACGCTGTTTCTGCTCGTGCCGTTGCTCAGCATTGTCGTGATCAGCTTCCTGAGCCGCGGCGCCTACGGTGAAGTCGTGCCGCGGTTTACCCTGGAGAATTTCAAAAGGTTCCTCGGGTTTGGGGTGTTCGGCTTTGATCCGCTTTATCCGAAAATCATCCTTCGCAGCCTGCTGATGGCGCTGGGCACGGTCGTGCTTTGCACGATTGTTTCGGTGCCGTTGACCTTTTTCATCGCCGCGCTGCCCGGTCGGCAGAAACAGGTCGCGCTGATGCTGGTGGTCATCCCGTTCTGGACGAACCTGCTGATCCGAACCTACGCGTGGCAGATCATCTTCTCGAGCACCGGCTGGCTGGCGCGGTTGGCGGCGAGCGTGGGCTTGATCGCGCCCGGGGAGGGTCTTTATCCCAGCGCCCTCGCCGTCTATGTCGTGCTGGTGTGCGACTTTCTGCCGGTGCTGGCGTTGCCGCTCTATGCCTCGGTGGAAAAGATCGACTGGACGCTGGCGGAGGCGGCGAGCGATCTGGGCGCCGATCGGTGGCGGGTCTTCCGGCACGCGCTGTTGCCCCAGATCAAGCCGGGCCTGATGGCCGGTGCCATCCTGGTGTTCATCCCGGCCACCGGACAGTTCGCCATCCCGGACCTGATGGGCGGGGCCAAGACTGTCCTGCTCGGCAACGCCATCCAGCAACAATTCGGCCTCAGCCGGGACTGGCCCTTTGGTTCGGCGATCTCCTGCCTGGCGATGGGCATTGTCATGCTGGGTCTCTGGCTCTTCGCCCGCTCGGCTGGCGAGGAAGGGAGGAAGACCCTGTTGTGACGTTTTTGTCCCTCCCCATGAGCCGCCCGCTGCAAAAGCTCTCGTGGAAGCTTCCCCTGTGGCTGAACGCCGTGGCGCTCTATCTCTTCCTCTACGCGCCCATGGTCATGGTGGTCGTTTACTCGTTCAATTCCGCGCGGCGCGGCGGGCCTTGGCGGGGGTTCACCACCGAATGGTATGCGACGCTCCTGCACAGCCCGGAAAAACTGTCCGCCGTCACCAACACCCTGATTCTCGCCACGGCCAGCACTGCGATCTCGACAGTGCTCGGTACCTTGCTCGGCTACGGACTGAGCCGGTTTGAGTTTCCCGGCAAGAAACAGTTTTCGTGGCTGATGTACATCCCGTTGGTCGTGCCTGACATCGTGGCTGCGGTGGCGATGCTGATGTTTTACAGTTTCATCCGCAGCCTGACCGGGTGGCTGGAGCTGGGTCTTGGCACGATGATCATCGCGCACGTCACGTTTCAGGTGCCGCTGATCGCCATCATCATCCGGGCGCGCCTGGCTGGAATGGACCCGGCGATTGAAGAGGCTGCGCACGATCTTGGCGCCGATGCCTGGCAGAAGTTCCGTTATGTCACCCTGCCATTGATGATGCCCGGCGTGCTGGCCGGTGCCGCGCTTGCGTTCACCCTGAGCATCGATGATTTCGTGATCAGCTTTTTCACGGCCGGCCCGGGGGCGACGACCCTGCCCATCCTGATCTACTCGTCGGTCAAGCGCGGCATCACGCCCGAGATCAACGCGCTGGCCACGCTCATCGTGCTCGCGTCCATCGTGGGAACGATCGCCGTCACCCTTCTGCAACAACGCGGGCGAACGGAAAAATCAAGATGACCCGACCTGCGCCGCAGTTGCAGCAGCGGGTTCCGCTGGTCGGCGGCGGCCAGCCGGACCAGATGCTCGGCGTTTTGTGCCCGCCCGAATTAAAGCGACCAGCCTTCGCGATACTCGCGATGGAGCAGGGCGCTGGCGGGTTTTGAGTTCAGGATTTTGCCGCTGAGCGTGTCGTATTCGATTGGGCCTTCGACCAGCGTGGCCAGGTTGGCCAGTTGGGCTAGTTCGGTGAGCGGACCTCCGAGGTCGAAGCTGGAGAAGGTTTTGCCCTGGCCTTTGCAGGCGTCGATCCATTCCTTCTGGTGGCTTTTCACGCGCGGCAGCGATTCGGGTGGGCCTCCCTTGAAGTCCTCGAATTTGGCCTCCGGCAGCAGCACGTAGTGGGCGTTCCAAGGATTGTCGGAATAGATCGAACCTTTTGATCCAACCAGCAGATCGCCCCAGCCGCCGCGTTTGTGGCCAAGCATCAGATCCTCGGACGGCTTTTCCTTGGCATAGAAAGTCAGCTTTACGGGAGGCAAGGCTCCGCGCGCCGGCAGGTCGAGGACGACCTTCAGCGAGGAGGGATAGCCTTCGGCGTCGACTTCGGACGGCCAGGCTTGGAGCCGGATGACCACCTTGCGGGCGCCTGGGTTCATCGACTTCTGCCAGAGCTGTTCGAGGTGCAGGGCCCGGAACATGATGTTGGCGGTGTGACAGGCGAAGTCGCCGACGATGCCGCTGCCGAACGCGCGCCAGGATCGCCAGGTGGCCGGGACGTAAGCGGGACTGTAGGGACGGCTTTCGGCTGGTCCAAGCCACAGGTCCCAGTTCAAGCCCTCGGGAACCGGCGGGGTCTCGGTGGGGCGCTTCATGGGGCCGTTGCCGCCGTCGAACCAGACGTGGGCTTCCCGGACTTCGCCGATGACGCCACCCCAGACCAGCTCGACGGCCCGGCGCAGGCGGGTTTCCGCGGAGCCCTGGTTACCCATCTGCGTGACGACCTTTTGGCGGGCGGCGGTTTCGCGCATGACGCGCGCTTCGTGAACGGTGCGGGTCAATGGCTTCTCGCAGTAGACGTGCTTGCCCAGCTTCATCGCGGCGACGGCGGCGACGGCGTGGGTGTGATCGGGCGTGGCGACGAGCACCGCGTCGATCTGGTTGCCCATCTGATCAAACATTTTGCGGAAGTCTTGATACGACTTGGCCGCCGGATGTTTTTGGTAGATGTCGCCGGCGCGTTTGGCATCCACGTCACAGAGGGCGACGAGGTTGTTGCCCATGCTGTGAAAGGCATCGAGGCTGCCGCGTCCCTGGCCGCCGACTCCGATTCCGGCAATGTTCAATTTGCTGTTGGCGTCGTAGGCGAAGGCGAGCCGGCTGTTGGGAAGAATCAGGAGCCCGGCTCCGGCAGCCGTGGATTTTGCGAGGAAACTGCGGCGGTTAATCGTGGTTTTCATGACGGGAGTTCGTGCGGAGGTTTGCGGTGGTCATGCGCCGACCGTATCCCGACGGGTTTGGGTGGACAACGAAAATGCAGGTGGCGGGCCCGCGGAGAGCAACAGCGGAGCGAGGTTCCCGAGAGGGGTTCAATATCGGCCTTTCTTCCCGGTCGGGACCTGGCGTGGTCTTCCGTCCGGTTGGGATGCGTCCGGGCATGGAAGGTCATGGTTTTTGGGAAAATCCTTGGAAAACCACTCGAAAGTCCAACCGATCGTGATTATCCTCCCGGCCTGAATTCTATCGTGGTCATGTTTATCCCATTCCTCAGCGCGCGGCCGGAGTTGGACGGTCTCCCCTCCTGGGGCGGGAGAGTCCTTGGCGATCGGGTTGCCGTTGTTTTGGGGAAGAGCTAGCCAATTGCCTGTGTCCCGAGATTCATCGAATTCATCTGCAGGCAACTCGACGCCGGTTTTTCAAACCACGCATTGGTCGGTCGTGTTGCAGGCGGCAGGGGGTGAATCGACGGCCGCGTTGGAGTGTTTGTGCCAGGCCTATTGGTATCCGCTCTATGCGTTTGTCCGGCGGCAGGGCTACGACGTCCATGATGCGCAGGATTTGACCCAGGGCTTTTTCGAGCTGTTTTTGACCAAGCACTACCTCAAGGACGTGGATCGTGATCGGGGGCGTTTCCGATCGTTTCTCCTGGCGTCGTTGAAGCATTTCATGGCCAACGAGTGGAAAAAGTCCACCCGGCAGAAGCGCGGAGGGACGGCCCGGACCATCTCATTTGATGCGATGGAAGCAGAGGATCGATACGGCCATGAGCCGGCGGCAGAATCGTCGGCGGAATCCCTGTTTGACCGGCGCTGGGCCATTGCGGTCCTGGACGCGGTGATGCTCAAGCTGCGGGTGGAATTCGAGCAGGCGGGGAAGGTGGATCGGTTTGGTGCGTTGAGCGCGCTGATCTTTCAGGAGCCGCCGCCGGGCGAATATGCGCGGCTGGCGGCGTTGTGGACTGTGACCGAGAGCGGGGTCCGGTCCAGCGTACAGCGCATCCGGCAGCGTTACGCGGTTTTGTTCCGGGAGGAGATCGCGGGCACCGTCAATGATCCCCGGGAGGTCGACGGCGAGATCGCCTATCTGATTGGGGCGATGGGGCGGTGAGACAGGCGGGGAATTTTGTTTCTTACTCCAGTGGGCCGCGCGATCGGTTGGGCACGATCGGGCTCCAACGATGACTCAAGAACGAACATGTGCCGACTGTGGCGGGCCGATGCGGGATGCGGGCGCGCAGCCGGTGTGTCCGGCGTGCATCTTTCGCCGCCTGTCCACGGGAGCCACCACGACCTCGGAATCCGAACCGGCGATGCCGGGCCCGTCCTGGAGCCTCGGGTCGGGCGATGAGTCGGACACGGATTTCCTCCATGAGTACGAATTGCTGGGGGAGGTGGGGCGCGGCGGGATGGGAGTGATTTACAAGGCTTATCAAGCACGCTTGAACCGGACGGTGGCGTTGAAGGTCATTCATGCAGCCGGCCTGGCCGGGGAAAACGTGCGCCGCCGGTTTCAATCCGAGGTCAAGATGGCCGGCCGGCTGAATCATCCCAACATCGTTCCGGTGTTCGATGTGGGCATGATCGACGGGTGCCCGTCCTTCAGCATGGAGTATTTCCCGGGCGGAACTTTGTCGGACTGGATTCGGCGCCCGGAACGACCGATCGACGAGGGAGTGCGCCTGCTGGTCAAGGTCGCCCGAGCGGTGTCCTTCGCGCATCTGCGTGGCGTGCTGCACCGCGATCTGAAACCGGGCAACATCTTGATGGACGCCGCGGGCGAGCCTCATGTGGCGGATTTCGGTTTGGCCAAGGAGTTGAATTCCAGTGGCAACCTGACCCACAGTGGGGCGGTCCTGGGATCGCCTAACTATATGTCGCCCGAGCAGGCCTCGGGCCGGAGTGAGGCGGTGACGGTGGCGGCCGACATTTACAGTCTGGGGGCGATTCTCTACGAAATGCTGGCGGGCCGCCCGCCGTTCGTCGCGGCCACGCCGTTGGAGACCATGCGGCTGGTGGTTGAACAGGAAGCGCCCCGGCCGAGCACGATCTCCGGCCGGGCCGATCGCGATTTGGAGATCATCTGCCTCAAGTGCCTCGACAAGGATCCAGCGCGTCGCTACGCGACCGCCGCGGATTTGTCGGCGGACCTGGAACGTTGGCTGCGGCATGAACCGATCCAGGCGCGCCCAGCGTCGCAGTCGGAACGATTCTACAAGTGGATCCGGCGGCATCCGGCGCTGGCCGGGGTCAGCGCGCTGCTGCTGGTCGTGCTGGTGGCTGGATTGGCCGGGGTCCTCTGGCAGTGGCGGAAAGCCGAGGAGGCACGTCGCAACGAGACGTTGCAACTGCGCCGCGCGGAGTCGGCGCTGGCGCGCTCATCGCTGGCGCTGGCAGAATCGGCCCTGCGCGAAGGCAACAGTTCCCAGGTGCGGGCCGCATTGGAGGCGGTTCCCCCCCCGCTCCGTGATGCCACCTGGGCTTACTTGCAGGGCGAGGCGGACACGTCACGCGTGTTGCCGGAGATTGGAGTTGAAGATCTGACGGACCTTGCCGCCCACCCGACGCTGCCCTCGGTGTTCGCGGCCGCCGACCGACGCCGTGACCGCATCGTGCTCTTCAACGTCCGCAGTGGACGCCGGTTGCTGGAGTTCACGCCGGGCTTTGCCACGGCCAGTTCCAACGGGTCGCTTTGCCTTGCGCTCTCGGGCGATCGTGTTGCCGTGGGTCGCGGAGGGGCGGGCGGCCTGGTGGTGCATGATGTCAATGACGGTCGAAAACTGCTGGAGTGGCCGGCCCCGCGATCGCACCGGCTTGAATACAGCTCCGATGGCAGCCGGCTGTTGCAGATTGGCGCGAACCGGAAAAACCTCGTCGTTTGGGATGCCCGGGACGGAAGCAAGTTGTGGGGCCAGAACGATGAGTATCACTCGGCCCGATTTACGGCCGACGGAATGTATCTCGCGGCGTATTCGTGGAGTTCCCAGCTGCGACTGATCCGGGTTGATGACGGCACCAGCGTCCAGGGGTTGTCCGGCAATTATTTTCAGGAGATGGCCGCGCATCCGGGAGGCGACCTGATCGTGGCGGCAAATCCGCTCGGTTTTGTCCGCGGCTTCGACCCGAAGGATGGCCGGCAGCGATTCGAGTTCCAGCCGCATCAAAGCATGATTCGTTACGTTGCATTCCTGCCGGGAGGCGAACGATTCCTGACCGCCGCCACGCTGCCCGATGATCACATCGCGCTGCAGTGTTGGGACTCCGGCTCCGGACGCAGTTGCCAGACGCTGACCGGCGGGAGCGGGGACATCGCGGGGATTTGTCTGCATCCGGTTTCCGGCGAGCTCATTGTCAATGCGCGCGACCGGCGGGTCTGGGAGACGGCCAGCGTGCCGCCGTTACGGGTTATTCGTGGCGGAAATGCGCATCCGAGCGCGGTGTTTTGGGATTCCCGCGATCTGCTGTTCGCGCCAGGGCGAAGCCAGACCAGTGCCGACCTGCAGTCCATTGCCGGAGAAAGGCCTTCCGTCCTTTGGCGGGCGGAGTCGAACGATCACGGCCAGCCAAGCGTTAGCGCGGACGGACGCCGCGCCGCCATTGGTCGCTATAATTCCACCCATCGGATCGCGGTTTTGGAACGAACCAACGCGACGGTGCGCTCCGTCGCGTCCTTTCGTCCCCGGCGGGCGATGGACTTCGTTCGCATCAGCCCCGCGGGCGATCGGGTGGCGGTGGTGGAAAACAACTTCACTATGCTGGAGCTGTTTGACGTGCCGACGGTCACGCAGTCCGTGGTGCTCGCCATGCAGGACATCAAACGCGTCACCGATCTGGCGTGGCTCGAAGGCGGGCGTCGCCTTGCCGGTCTGGTGACGACTCACGCGCCGCGCAGTGCTCCCGGCTCGGTGGAGCAACTTGCCCTTTGGGATGTGGCGACGGGGCACCAGATTCTTCGGGTGACCAATGAGAGCGTGCTGAGCGTGGCGTGCGCTGCGCCCGATGGTCGGCGTTTGGTGGAAGCCGGCGTGGACCGCAGTGTTCGACTGCGCGACGGCGCGACGTTGCAGGTGCTTCGCCAGTTTCGGGTGCACAATGCGCCCGTCACCGCCCTGGCCTGGCATCCGACCCGTCCAATCATTGCGACCGCTTCCGAGGACCTGGTCATTCGATTGTGGAATCTCGACGATGGCGCCCGGCTCGAGGAATTGCGCGGGCCGCTCTCGCCTCCGAGCGTGCTTTCCTTCAGTCCGGACGGAACCAGGCTGGCGACGGCCGCCCGCGATGGGGTGGCCCGGATCTGGGAACCCCGATCGCTGGCCGCACCGGAGTTGAAAAAGTAGTAGGGCAGAGCTCTGAGTCTCTGCGTGAATCTGCGTCAATCGGCGGTACTTCAATCCGGTCGCTGTCGTTTCAAGGCTGCATCACGCGTGAGGAGATTGCGGGATTGCCAGCGTGCGCCGTCAGGGGTTTCATTCGGCATGCCCAATTCGAACCGATATCCAACGGTCTGCCTTCTCCTGTTGCTCAGCGTCGGGCTCGCCTCGAGCCAGCCTCGAGAAGACTGGGTCGATATGTCGGGCGCGCTGTTGAGTCGGCTGACCAATAGCGGCGCCAAGCTGGACTGGCCGGGCGGCTGCTCCGGTGTGGTCGTCAACCGCACCAATGGCGAGGTCACCATCAAGGTGGTCGGACAGGGGATCTGGCGCAGTTCGGATCAGGGGACCAACTGGCATCGCATCGACGGCGAGGTTGTTTCCGGGCGTGACGAAACGGGCTGGGCGACGAGCGTTGATCCAAACTCACCGGGGCGCATGGCGAGCTTTTCCCTCGACGGTACCGCGGGTTGGACAACCGACGGTCGGCAGTGGAAACGATTCACCAGCCTCGGACGCAACTGGGACTTCGGTTCGGTCGACTGGACCGCCGCCAATCCGCAGTCAATCATCGCGGCCAAACACGAGACCAGTCCGCCCGGCGAGGTTTATGTGACTGCCGACGGCGGCGTCGAATGGCGGAAACTGTCGGTCCGGGTCAGCGAGAATCGTTCGCAAATTTCCATGGTAGGCGCGCTCGCCAACGGGGTTTTCATTTACAGCAACGGCGACGGCATTCAGCGGAGCACGGACGGCGGCAGTAGCTGGACGAAGGTGTCGACGGTTAATCCGCAGACGCGCATTCCTGTTTCCTTTCGCGGCGCGGTTTATCTGGGGTCAACGAATGGATTGTGGGTCAGCCGCGATGCGGGCGAGCATTGGCAGCTGCAGGGAGCTCCGGTCGACATCTGGCAGGGGCCGTTCATCGGCCGGGCCGAGGCGGAAATGCTGGTCGTGGGGAAGACGGGTGTTCAGGTGACGCGCGATGGCGGGCGCAGCTGGCGACGGGTTGCGGACGTGAAGGCGAAGGAAAAGGGCTTTTTCTTCACGCCGAACTGGTTCGGGTGTTACGCGTGGGACCCGGTGAACAATTACCTCTACGCGTCAGCGATGGGCAATCCGGTGTATCGTCTGGCGCTGCCTTGATAGTTTTCGCCCAGGGAGGACGGGCGCTTCGAGCATGAAGGATCAGAGTTTGGTCTAACGCTTTTCGGAAACTCCGCAGCGACTTCGGAACGCGAAGAATCGCGACGGCCGCTCTCCTTCGCCTGTTGCTGCGGCGTGTGCGAAGCTCACGTCGAGGCGCCGGAATGAATTCGGGTTAGGTCACCGGCTGGTTCGTTCGAAGACCGCCAGGTGCAGCGTGTGCACGAGGGGCATCTGGGCGAAGTCTTTGACCAGGCGGAAGCCGCACTTCTCAAAGTAGCCGGCCACTTCAGAAAGAGGTGTCGGATGCTTCTCCGATTTGCGTCCGCCCATGGCCGCGCGGATCTTGCGCTTGATCGAAGTAACGGAAGCCGGGCTGAAGTAGGAAAGCGCCACCCATTTGTCGGCGACGCGACAGAGCTCCTTCACCGCACGCTGACGGATTTCGGGATTGGGGAAATGATGAAACAACCGGAAGCTGATGATGGCATCGAACGCGCGATCCGGGAAACCCAGCTTCTCCACATCCTGGTGCGTGACGTCGCAGGTCAGGCCCGCCTTGGCGACCGCTTCCTTCGCGATTTTCAGCATGGATTCTGACAGATCGCCGGCGGAGACCTGGTAGCCGCGCTTGGACAAGTGGACGGTGACTCGGCCGCCGCCACATGGGACGTCGAGCACGCGGGCCGGTTTGGGAATCAAGGCGAACCCCTTGTCGACCAGACGCAGCTCCGCCCGGTTTTTCGTGTCCTTGCGGATCTGATATTTCTCGGCGGCTTCCGGGGTGTATTTGGTCCGACCGCGGTAAGCGGCGGTGGCAGCCTTTGGAGCCTTTGTCTCAGTCATGGTTGATGCGTTCAAAATTGAGCGATGGCCGGCAGTTTAGGGGGAGCGGGGAACCAGTCAATGAGTTCATTCGGTCGTTCGGTCGTTGATTCCGCTTCAGAGTTGTTGACCGCAGATGAACGCCGATAAACGCAGATAACGACAGGGCGATCTCCACCCTTGGCAAGCCGATGCATCATCTACAGCGGGGGGCGTCAAGCAGGGCTCTGCATCGAACCCAACATATCTGCGACCATCTGCGACCATCTGCGACCATCAGCGGTGCTCAATTCCGGTCTCCGGGAATTACGGGTGGATATGGGTCGGTTCGGGTTTGCTTCCATGGGGGGAAAGGCCGATAAATCCGGCCCATGATTATCGCGCGTTCACCTCTGCGCATCAGCCTGGGCGGCGGCGGCACCGATCTGCCGTCGTATTACGAGAGATTCGGCGGGTTCCTGATCAGTGCGGCGATCGACAAGTATGTCTACATCACGCTGCACGAAACGTTCGTGCCGGACATCATCATCAAGTATTCCAAGCTGGAACGGGTGATGAAGGTGGGGGAGATCGAGCATCCGATCATCCGGGAGGCGCTGAAGCTGGTCGGCATCGATCACGGCTACTGGGAGATGGCCAGCATGGCGGACATCCCGGCCGGGACCGGCCTGGGCAGCAGCGGCAGCTTTACCACCGCCTTGCTCAAGGCGCTGCATGCCTATCGCAGAAACATCGTGCCCAATGCCGAAATCGCGGCGCAGGCGTGCGAGATCGAAATCGAACGGCTCAAGGAACCGGTCGGCAAACAGGATCAATACATCGCGGCGCTCGGCGGTTTGACCTGCTTCAACTTTCATCCGGACGGACGCGTCGAAGCCTGGCCGGCTCGTATCGCCGAGGAGACCCGCTACAACCTGGAAGACAATCTCATCCTCTTCTTCACCGGCTACAGCCGGAGCGCGGGCGCCATCCTCAAGGATCAGAATGAAAAATCCAAACAGGCCGATCCTGCGATGCTGGAGAATCTCCATCGCACGAAGGAGATCGGCTACGCCAGCGCCCAGGCCCTGGAGACGGGGAATCTGCGGGATTTCGCGCGGCTGATGGATGAGCACTGGCAGCGCAAGCGGGCCCGCAGCTCCGGGATGACCAACGATCGAATCAACGAATGGTATGAACTGGCCAAGGCCAACGGCGCGCTCGGCGGCAAGCTCATCGGCGCGGGCGGCGGCGGGTTCCTGATGTTCTACGTCGAGGGCGACAAATCGCGCGTGCGACGTGCGTTGGGCGAGGCTGGCTTGAAGGAAGTCCGGTTCAGGTTCGATTTCGAAGGCACCAAGCTGGTCAGTTCGTAAGCGTTGGGCCTGCGTCCTTGGATGAGTTGATGAACGACGACCTCCCTCCATCTTACCCGTTGCCGGTGGCGCTGCTGGCCGGCGGCCTCGCCACGCGGCTGCGGCCGATCACCGAAAAAGTCCCGAAGGTTCTCGTGCCGGTGGCCGGCCGTCCGTTTCTGGCGCACCAGCTGGCGCTGTTGCGGCGACAGGGCATTCGCCGCGTGGTGCTGTGCCTGGGACACCTTGGCGAGATGGTGGTGAACGAATTTGGCGACGGTTCGGCTCACGGGCTCGAACTCGATTACTCTTTTGATGGCCCGAAACTGCTCGGCACGGGTGGCGCGCTGAAGCAGGCCCTGCCCAAGCTGGGGGAACGCTTCTTCACGCTTTATGGCGACAGCTACCTGACCGAGCCGCTGGCGCCGGTGGCTGAGTTTTTTGCGCGCAGCGGGCGGGCGGCTTTGATGACGGTGTATCGCAACGAGGGGCTTTACGACACCAGCAACGTGGTGTTTGCCGATGGCGCGATTCAGATCTACGACAAGAAGAATCGCCGGCCGGAGATGCGTCACATCGACTATGGGCTGGGCGTTTTCAACGCGTCGGTCTTTGCCGAATGGCCTGCAGACACGGCTTTTGATTTGGCCGAGGTGATGACGCGGTTGGTGGAGCAGCGTCGCATGGCTGGTTGGGAGGTGAAGGATCGCTTTTATGAGATCGGGTCACCGGCCGGGTTGGCGGAGCTGGATGGGTTGCTGGCGGCGCGTGCGGGGTGACGGTCGATTGCCCACTCGGGCGCGAGTCAAACGAACTGCCTCACCCCTCATCCCGGCCTTCCCATGAACCGCATTTGGAATTTCGAATTGAGAAATGGTTATTGGGGCCAACGGATACGGGTCGATTCCAATAACCAATAATCAGTGTCAAATTCCCAATTCAACGAATTGAGTCGATCAGGTTCATGTCGGGTGGGCAGGTCAAAAGGAACGGGCAGGTTCCCATGAACCTCCCCTCCGGAGCGCGGGCCTTTGGCCCGCAGCGGGTGGAATCGGCGGCGGACGAACGAACCTCAGGCGTCGTCTCCGGCTCGCGCCGCTGCGGGCTGAAAGCCCGCGGTCCGTCCGAGCAGTCCGCAGGTTCCTCTGCCATGAGCAGGTCGAAAAGGAACGGGCAGGTTCCCATGAACCTCCCCTCCGGAGCGCGGGCCTTTGGCCCGCAGCGGATGGAATCGGCGGCGCACGAACGAACCATCAGGCGTGGTCTCCGGCTCGCGCCGCTGCGGGCTGCGGCTGAAAGCCCGCGGTCCGTCTACGCAGTCCGCAAGTTCATGCCTCGTGAGCGGGTCCGAAAGGAACGAGGACATCCCATCAAGCAAGCAGGGAAGGGGGCGCCGCTCACTCTTCCGTCGTTAAACCCCGCGGCCCAAGTCAAAACGGGCAGTCGGAGTCGTGCGTTTGACGCTTTCGTCGGCGGGGGCGCTTGAGTCGGTCGGCGGCGGCCTGCCACTTGGCGATTGTGGCGCGATACTGCTGCGCTTTGAAACGCAACTGGTCGCGATCCTGAGTCAGCGTGCGACGCGTCTGGCTGGCCAGTTCGGCGAGGTCGGTGCGGTTGGAAAAATTCCAGGCGGGATTCCGCCGGGCCTCCGCCAGTTCCTGCTTGAGCTGTCGCAGGGAGCTTTTGACTTGCGCGGTGATGCGTTGCAGCAGCGAGACGCTCGTCTGGGCGGTTGTGCCAGCCTCGCCGATCGCGCAGAGCGTGAGGATCACTTCGAGTTGCTCGGCGTCGCCGGCCTGATACGCCTTTTGCGCCTGATGCCACCACTCGGTTTTTTGCGGTGTCATCTCCTGCAGCCGATCGGGGTGCAGTTGGCGAACCAACGCGCGGTACAGCTCTTTCACACCCGGGCTTTTTGATCCCGGATCCTCGGACCTTTGGCGCCGCGCCCCGGCAGGGCCGGGCTCTGCCCAGCCGGGCTCGTCCGAGTCGTTCGAGTCGGCCGGGCCGAAGAGATCCTCGAAGAAAGCCTCGAAGGGATCGCCGCCCTTTTTCTTGCTGCCGTTGCCGCTGCCTCCGTGATCGGAGGCGGATTCCGATCCGGACGATTGCTGGTCGTGCTCGGAGGCCTCGTGTTCATCGAACGGTGGCTCCGGATTGTCGCGAGCTTGGGTCACTTCGCGGTAGGCGCGGGCGTAGGAATCGCCGGTGAGGAAGGCCTCCGTTTCGACCAGGTAGATGAGACTCTCATCCTCCATTAATTGGCGGGAGAGCTCCCGCAGTTCCGTCAGCAAGGCGCCGAAATGTGAATTCAGCCAGCGACTGAACTGCGGCTGGTCGGTGGCGATAAACCGGTCGAGCTGCACCCGGGACTGTTGCAGGTCGCGCCGGGCCTTTTCGTAGTCCTTGGTGAATTTTTTCCGGACGGCGGAGCCGTCGATCCAGATGACGGCACGGATCGGGTTGGCCGAATGCAGCCGGTTGGACTTTCGCTTGGGTGATTTACGGGGCATCGCGGCAGATTAACGCTGGCGGTGCATCAGCAGGCGCAGGCTGTTGAGGACGACGATGACCGTGCTGCCTTCGTGGCCGAGCACGCCGAGCGTGAGCGGGATGCGGCTAAGCAGCGCAAACGCCACCAGAACCATGACGGTGCCGAGTGAAATGAACAGGTTTTGCCAGATGATGCGCCGGGCGCGCTGGCTGAGTTGATAGGCAGTCAGGAAATTCTCCAATCGATCGTGCATCAGCACGACCTCGGCCTGTTCGAGGGCCGCATCGGAGCCGCGCGCGCCCATGGCAACGCCGACGTCGGCGGCAGCCAGGCTTGGCGCATCGTTCACGCCGTCGCCGATCATCGCCACCTTGTGATTCTGCGCGGTGAACGAACGAATGGCTTCAACCTTTTGTTCGGGGCGCAACTCGGCCCGAACCTCGTCGACCTCGAGTTGTTGACGGAGGAGATCGCCAGTGGCGCGGCGATCGCCGGTCAGCACGAGACTGCGCAGGCCGGCGGCGCGCAAGGCGGCGACGACCGTGCGGGCCTGAGGCCGGATGTCGTCGCGCAGCAGGATGCGTCCGGCGAGATCAGGCGTGGCGATCCATACCTCGGAAAAGCCCGCGCCGGTCGGCGGGGCGGCTCCGATCGTGGCGGCCTGCGGGCCGCGCGCCAGCCAGTCGCGTTTGCCGAGGCGGACGGGGCGTCCGCCCACGATCGCTTCGAGGCCGGCGCCGGTGACCGATTCGACGTGGTCGACGGCGATCAGCGGGACCTGATTTTGTTTGCCGTGGAGCGTGATGGCGCGGGCCAGAGGATGGGTGGACAGCTTCTCGAGCGAACAGGCGAGCTGAGCAACCTCGCCTTCCCGTCCGGGCGGAAAGCTTTCGATCGATTCCACCTTTAATTCACCTGTGGTGAGCGTGCCGGTCTTGTCCATGGCCACGACCGAGATCTCGGCCAGATTCTCCACCGCGGCGCCGCCGCGGAATAGAATGCCGCGCCGGGCGGCCCAGGCGATGGCGGCGAGGACGGCGGATGGAATGGACAGCACGAGAGCGCAGGGAGAGGCGACGACGAGCAGGGTCATCGCCTTGTAAAAGGCGCTGCGGCCGCCTTCGGGGGCGACAAACGGCGGCTCGTGAAACGCGAGCCACCAGATGAAAAACATCGCCAGCGTCAGTCCGAGGATCAGGTAAGTGTACGTCGTGCCAAACTTGTCGGTGAACCGTTGCGAAGGCGCCTTGAGGTGCTGGGCCTCGGTGATGAGCTGGATGATTTTCTGCAGCGCGCTCTGGTTGGCCCGACGAGTGACGAGGACTTCGACCGCGCCCCACAGGTTCATTGTCCCGGCGAGGACGGCGTCACCGAGCTTTTTCTCCACGGGTGTGGCCTCGCCGGTCAGGTTTGATTCGTCGCAGGCGGAAGCGCCTTTGACCACCTCGCCATCGACGGGAAACTGTTCGCCGGGTTTGATGAGGAGCCGCATGCCGGGTTCGAGCTCTTCCACGGGGCAGGTGGTTTCGTGGCCCTGGTCGTCGAGGCGGATCGCCGTTTTGGGCGCGGTTTTGAAAAGGGACCGAATCTCGCGGCTGGTGCGTCCCATGGCGTAGTGCTCGAGCGCCCCGGACAGGGAAAAGAGGAACAGAAGCATGGCGCCTTCGCCCCAGGCGCCGATGGCGGCGCTGCCGGCGGCGACGGCGAGCATCAGGAAATGGACGTCGAGCTGACGCGACTGCAGGCGTTCCCAGACCTCGTGGACCGTGAACCACGCGCCGGCGACATAAGCCAACAGGTAGAGCGCCAAGGAGGCGGTTGCGTGGCCTGTGAAGTGAGCGGCCAGGGCCAGCACGCCGCACGCGGCGGCGGCGGCGAGCTGCCATTTCCACTCGTCCTCATGGTCTTCGGTTTCGGGGAGGTGCACTTCCCGCGGGACAAGCCTCGGGAGTGACACCACCCGCCAGCGCCAGAACGAAGGAGCCGTGGGACAAGTCAGGCGCGCGATGGTGGTGGTGCCGTCCTGATGCTGAACCGTGAGACGCTCGCGCACGGCGGGCGGAATGACCTGCGGACAGGTCGTGCAATCGGCTGTGCCGCCCAACAGGGCGCAGCGATCGGCGTCGCTTCGCTCGCGCAATTTCTGAACCCGGTCCGTCACCGCTTTTTCGATGGCGGCGGCGTCGGCGCGTCCGAGGGTGGCGACCGAAAGGCGGCGATGCTCGCGGTCGAGCTTTACTGCTTCGAGGGCGGGTTCCGCGGCCAGCGCCTCGGCCACCGACTGGACGAGACAGGGGTCGGCCGTCCCGGGTGCCGACGAGGGGGCCCGGGCCGAGTTGGATTGAGCGAGCGCGGCCACGCGTCGTCAGCATAGGCCGGTGGCGGCGGATGGCAACGATGACGTTCATCCCTTCATACCCTGGGAGCGCCGGCATCCTGCCGGCTCTACTCCGCTTCATTTTCCGCTGCTGCCGGCGAGACGCCGGCACTCCCGGACTTCCAGGTTTCGGCGGATGGCGGATGGCAACGATGACGTTGCCAAAGCGCCCGGGCTCGTCCTATGGTTCGCGGTCGTCGCGCCGGCTGCCGCGGAGCCAAAGCCGCCGGGTGACGGGCTGGCATGACTTTCAACGTTCGATCTGACGCGCTCACCCGCCTCGATTTGCGGGCGTTTTCTTCGTGGGCGCTGCTGGTGGTGACCTTGGCACTGGCCGGCGGTTGCTCGGTCAAAAAGCTTGCCATTAACAAGCTGGGCGATGCGTTGTCCGGCAGCGGGACGACCTTTGCCGCGGATGATGATCCGGAGCTGGTCAAGGCGGCGGTGCCGTTCAGCCTGAAATTGATCGAGAGCCTGCTCGCGGAGAGTCCGCGCCACGAAGGTTTGCTCCTCGCGGCCTGCAGCGGCTTCACCCAGTATGGGTATGCGTTTGTTAAACAGGATGCGGACGAGGTGGAGGACAAGGACATCGCGGCGGCCGAGGTGTTGCGGCAACGAGCGAAACGCTTGTTCCTGCGGGCGCGTGGTTATGGCTTGAGGGCCTTGGAAATTCAGCATCCGGGCATTGAGAAGGCGCTTCGGGCCAATCCGCGGGCAGCGGTGAAGCGGTTGACCCGGCGCGATGTGCGCGTGCCGTTTTGGACCGCGGCGTCCTGGGGTGCGGCGATCTCGGTGGCCAAGGACGATCCCTCTCTGGTTTCCGATCAGCTCATTCTGGAGGCGCTGCTCGATCGCGTGTTGGAACTGGACGAAAGTTTTGACCGGGGTGCGATTCAGGGATTGTTGATCGGCTATGAAATGGTGAGGCAGGGTGCCGCGGGCGATCCGGCCGCCCGGGCGCGAAAACGCTTCGACCGCGCAATCGAACTGTCGGGAGGCCGTGCCGCCTCGCCTTATGTCAGCCTGGCGGAGTCCGTGGCGGTGGCGAAGCAGGATCGGGGGGAGTTCGATTCGCTTTTGCGGCAGGCGCTGGCCGTCAATGCTGATGCCGTGCCCGAAATGCGCCTGGCCAATCTCATCGCGCAGCGCCGGGCCCGCTGGTTGCTGGGGAAGGTCGACGAACTTTTTCTGCCGGTGGCTAAAGAAGATCCCAAATGACCCGAACGAAGTTGAGGCTCGGGTGTTGGCCCGGTCGTCGACGCAGCCCTATTGATGCCATGCATACGAAGTTGAAGAGGATTGCCTTTGGATCTCCCCTCCGAAGCGGAGGACGTCTTGGGCTGTTGGTCGCGACGATCTTGATCTCGACGGCGGCCAGTTGGGCCGCGACGCCGATGGTCACGTTGGGAACTCTGGCGCCGGAGGGGACGTCTTATCATCGGGCGATTCTGGAGATGCGGGACAAGTGGGCGAAGGCGCCGGGTGGCGGGGTGCGCCTGAGGGTTTATGCCGGCGGCAAGCTGGGCGGCGACGCCAAAATGGTGAGCCAGATGCGGCTGGGCGCGTTGGATGCCGGCATGTTGACTTCGGCTGGTTTGTCCGAGATTGACCCCGCGGCGACAGGCTTGCAGGGAGTGCCCATGATGTATCGCTCCCTGGCCGAGCTCGATCATGTCACCGAGACCCTGCGGGATTTTCTCGAACAACGGATGGAGAAGCAGGGCTTTGTGGTGCTGAGCTGGTCGGACGTGGGCTGGGTGCATTTCTTTTCCAAGACGCCGATCCGGACGCCCGATGACGCGAAGAAGACCAAGCTTTTCACCTGGGCTGGCGAACCCAAGCTGGTCGAGATCTGGAAGAATGCGGGATTCAATCCGGTGCCGTTGGAGACGGCGGACATTGTGCCGATGCTCGATTCGGGCTTGGTCAACTGCGTGCCCATGCCACCGTTCGTGGCGTTGGGTGGACAGGTTTACGACCGGGCGCCGCACATGCTGCAACTGAACTGGTCGCCTTTGGTCGGCGGCATCGTCATTCGCAAATCCGTTTGGGACAAGATCCCGGCCGAGACCCGCAAAGTGCTGAAAGAGGCCGCCGAAGAGGCCGGGCGCGGCAACAAGGCGCAAGGCCGGGCGGAAAGTGACAAGGCCATCGCGGCGATGAAGGAAAAAGGCCTGAAGATTCAGCCGGTCGACGCGGCATTGGAAGCCCAGTGGCGGACCGAGGCGGAGAAGTTTTATCCGCAGATTCGGGGTGGTTATGTTCCGCCGGAGATTTTCGATCGCGTCCAGGCGACGTTGAAGGCCTATCGGGCGGCTGGCGGGAAGCCATGAGCGAGACCCCCTCGCACCCCGGTGGCGCCGCAGGAGAACCGGTGCAGCGGCCGACGTGGATCCGATGGCTGCGTTCCGGCGAGAATAGTGTCGCGGGGTTCGTCCTTGCCGCCCTGGTGCTCCTGCCGCTGCTGGAAATCCTTCTGCGCAAACTTTTCCGGACGGGCATCACCGGCTCCAGCTCGTTCGTGCAACACCTCACGTTGCTCGTCGGCGTGCTCGGAGGCGCGCTGGCCGCGCGCGACAGCCGGCTCCTTTCGCTGTCGAGTCTGCCGAACCTGTTTCCGCGCCGGCTGAAAGCGGTCGCATTGATTTTCAGCAGCAGCGTCGCCACGGCGATCAGCGCCATCCTCTGCGTTGCTGCCTGGCAGTTCGTGATGTCGGAGCCGGGTGACAAGGTGCTGGCCTATGGTATTCCGTATCGTGCCTTCCAGATCTTCCTGCCGATTGGTTTTGGTGCCGTGGCGCTCCGACTTTGCTGGCACTCGTCGACGGAGTGGCTGGGGCGGCTGGTCTGTGCCGCCGTGGCGGCGGGCATCTTTTGGTTCGGGGCGAAAACGTCCATCGAGCCGGAGCGCCTAGTTTGGCCGGGACTCGGTGCGCTGGCGGTGGCGACGGTGCTGGGCACTCCGCTCTTCGCCACCCTGGCGGGCGCCGCAATGATTTTGTTGTGGGGCTCGGGTCGGATGGTCTCCCTCATTCCCCTGGAGCACTATCATTTGGTCACCGATGCAGTGTTGCCCAGCATCCCGCTTTTTACCCTCGCGGGATATTTTCTGGCCGAGGGCGGAGCGTCCCGGCGTTTGGTGCGCGTTTTCCAATCACTGGTTGGGCCCTTTCGCGGTGGGCCGGGCATTGTCACGGCGCTGGTCTGTGCCTTCTTTACTTCGTTCACCGGCGCATCCGGCGTGACCATCCTGGCGCTGGGCGGGCTGCTGATGCCGGTGCTGCTGCAGGCACGTTACTCCGAGCGAACGGCCCTCGGGCTCATCACGGGTGCTGGGTCATTGGGACTGTTGTTTCCGCCGTGCCTGCCCTTGATCCTCTACGCGGTGATCGCGCAGCGGACGATTCAGAATCTGGAACTGCCGGCGGGCACGCCCGCACCCGAAGTGACGATCAACCAGCTGTTCGTGGGCGGCATCGGCCCCGGCTTTTTGCTGGTCGTGCTGACGGCACTCTGGGCGATTTGGGCGGGACCCCGCGAGGCCGCCGATCGCCCGAAGTTTCAGGGACGCGAGGCGTGGGCTGCGATCTGGGTGGCGAAATGGGAATTGCTGCTGCCCGTGTTGGTCTTGGGCGTGGTGCTGGGTGGAATTGCGACGGCGGTGGAAGCGGCCGCCGTGGCGGCGCTTTACGCCTTTGTGACCCAAGTCATCGTGCATCGAGACCTGCACCTGGTCCGGGACGTGCCCAGGGTTTTGACCGAGTGCGGACTGTTGATTGGCGGAGTTCTTCTGATCCTGGGTGTGGCGATGGGCATGACCAAGTACCTGATCCTCGCGGATGTTCCCACGCTCGGGGTGGAATGGATCCAGAAGAGCGTGCAGTCGCCGCTGATGTTTCTCCTGTTGCTGAACCTCTTTCTGCTCGTGGTGGGCTGCCTGATGGATATCTACTCCGCCATCGTGGTGGTCGTGCCGCTGATCGTGCCGATGGGCATCGCCTACGGCATCGATCCCGTGCATCTCGGGATCATTTTTCTCGCCAATCTCGAGCTGGGTTTTCTGACGCCCCCCGTCGGGATGAACTTGTTCTTGTCGTCCTATCGTTTCAACCAGCCGATGGCCGTCGTCACCCGGGCAACGCTCCCGATGATTGTGGTGCTGGGGGTGGGCGTGATCGTGATCACCTACGTGCCGACTCTGACCACGTGGCTGCCGAGGTTTTTGAAATAGAGTTCTGGGGCTTTCCGGGCAGGGCGGGCGGTGGTCAGAGCTGGACCCCTTTCAGCCTCAGGAAAAGCGACTCCAGGGAACGGCGCAGCCGGATGACCAGCCGTTGCGGATCGCTTCGATCGACCGAAACCTCCTCGCCGTCCGAAGGGATTTCACCCCAGGTGCCGCCGCCGGACTGGAGCGTGCGCGCAAATTGAATCGAGAGCAATCCCCGCTCGGTCGCCGGACGCAGCGGCAGGATCAAACGGAGGTATCGATCGTCGGTGGGATCCACTTCCGGCGACGGCAGGGAGTTGGGCTGCACCGGAGAGAATCCGTCCATGAGGTATTCGACAAAATTGGGGAACCCATCGGCGTCCTCGTCCGCGCTGGGATCGTTCAGGGTTGCTCCGGCGTAGCCCGCGGTCCATTGCGCGTAGCGCAACGCCGTCGGTGGATGTTCGATCGAAAGCGACCAGGACTGCAGGGTTCCAGCATCCCCCGCGGTGGTGTCGACGACCCGCAAGATCCAAGTCCCGCGCGTGCGTTGACCGATGAACTCAGGCATTTGGGCAGCCCTGATCTCCAGTCGCGTGCCGGCTTCTTCCGTCGCCGGATGGACCAGGGCAGTGGTCCCGCCTGGCGAAGTCAAATACACGGCCAGATCCCCAACCCACGGGTGCGTCAGCGTCGTGTTCACGTTCAGCCGGATGATCTCCCAGTCATCGTCCGCCACGAGAAGGGAAGTTGCTCCCGGATGCGGCCGATCGGGAACCGGCAAGGGGGCATTGGTGCTGTGCAGAGTGTTGGTGATACCGGGGTCGTGGACCACAAGGCTGACGGGGATGCTGCTGGTCGAGCCCAGTGCGTTGGTGATCGTGACTTGGTATACGCCTCGATCCGCGGCGGTGAGCCCGGTCAGCACGAGGCGGTTGGTGTTCAGATTGAGGGGAAGATCATTTTTGGACCAGTGATAGGCAATCGGTCGGGTGCCGTCGGCCATAACTTCGAACCGAGCCGATTCCCCAATGCGGCGAACGAGCGGGACTGGCCCGGCGCGAAGTTGGGCCGGCCCGGGAAGATTCGAGGGAGCCAGCGCATCGATCAAGGTGCGGAGTTGGGCGGAGCCCGGATAGCCGGAAGCTCGAAAGAGGACCTCCCAGGGCCGGCGATTGGGCAGCCCGGCCACGCCGTTGATCACCACGAAGAGCGGAATGGGGCCGGTCGTGAACTGGTCGAAAGCCACCCGGTAATAGTCATCGACCACGCGATCCAACCGAAATCCCTGGATGAATGCGTCGGTTGAAACGGGGTCCTCCCGTTCGAGGTTCGCGGACAAGACGACCACGGGCAGGCCGGCGGGATTTCCCCCTCGCGCGCGGTAGTAGTCTTCAATGTTGGTCTTGAGGTCGGGTGACGAAATCTGGCAGGGGCTGCACCAGTAGGCAAAAAAATCGATCACCACAATGCTTCCCGCGAAATCATAGAGTTGCACCGGACGTCCCGTCCCGCGCTCGGCCAGGGTGAAATTGCGGGCGATGCCGCCCACCGGAGTGATCTGCGCCCGGACCGGCACCGTCGTCAGCGCCGCAACCAGAAGCCCGGCGAGGGCGACCAGAAGGTCCCGTGACCAGCCAACCCGTGAGGCCCGGGCGCCGCGGCGAATCAATGATTTCATAGGACGGTTTTCCCCGCGATCATCGCCGATCGCGCGGGCAAATCCAAATTTTCAGTACCGATAAATCAGCCCGATGCGCGCCTGCCACCAGTCGCGATCCCGATACAGGCTGGCGAAGTCGCCGGCGTTTTTCGGCAGTGAATCATAGCGCGTATAATAGGGACCCACCGCCACGTCGACGCCGACCGAACCCCGCGAATACCGGGCGCCAAGCCCGAACGACAAGGTGTCCAGTGCAGGCTGGGCACTCGAGATGATGAGCGGGTCGCGGATCAAGCCTTCGTCCCGATACCCGTGAACGAAGACTCGCATCGACCAATGATCGCTCCACTCGTATTCGACCGTTCCGTCCATAAAGTAAGCCGAATAATCTGGCTTCTCCCAGGTGCCGCCCGCTCCCAACTTGACCGTCCAGCGTTCACCCGGCGCGTAGTTCAGCTGGCTCGCCAGGGAGAAACGCCACTCCCGCTCGGTGGAATCCACGGCCTGCAATTCATGGCGGACGCGTATCCGCCGATGCCAGACATTCTCTAACGTCAGCCGGCCGGACCAGGATTGGATCTCGTCCAAGCCGCGGACAAGCGGCCGGCTGATCGGCTTGTCGTAACTCGGCGACACTTCGTCCCATTGGTAACCCGCTTCCAATTGCGCCGTACCGATGGCCGGTCGGTACTCCCACCGCAGGCCGCTCCCGATCTGATAGCCCCACGGTTCCGCCTCCCGATAGCCTCGAAGCCGGGCGAAGCTTTGCCGGTAAAATTCGTCCAGCCAGACCGACTTGAAGTCGGCGAAGCCCGAATAGAACCCGCCCTGCGCAATGGCTTTCCAGCGTTGGGCCAAATCCAGTTGCACCAAGCCCTGACCCGATCGCTGCTCCTCGGAGAGATCCCGGGCGAAAAACAGCCCGGGAATGGCGACGTCCGGCTCATAGCGCAGCGCATACGCTTGGTGGCCGACCGACACCCGGGACTCACCGTGGCGCCATCGATGGCGCCACGCCACGCGTGCACTCGTCAGTTGTATGTCGCGACTGCCCAGATACTCCACGGCGCCCTCGGCGGAACCCGCTGCCAGCGCAGACGCCGACGTGCCCGCGGACCTGTCCGTCCCACGAAGATCGCCCACCGCCTTCGTGTCCGGCGTCGGCGGGGATCGAACTGCCTGCCCGGGCCCCAGGGTATCGATGACGGCTCGGAGCGCTTCAATCTGGCCGAGACCGGCCTGTCGGCGGACCACACGCCAAGTCGGCGCGCCGTTGGAGAACGCGCTGCCATCGAGAATCACGATAAAAGGCAACCCATCTCCCAGCATCGCCGCCAGAAGTTTGCCGTCCGGGTCTTGGAAAGCGCTTTGGAGTCCTGCTTGCGCCAGGAACTGTCGGGTGCGTTCGGGAAATGCGGTCTCGACATTCACGGGCACGACGGCGACCGGCAGTCCGCAAGGATTCCCGCCTCGCGCCTCGTAGTAACGCCGCACTTCAGTCTCCAATTGGCGCGAGGCAGGCAGGCAGGGCGCGCACCAGTACGCGAAGAAATCGAGGACAACAATCTGCCCGGCGTGTTCGGAGAGTCGCCAGACCCGATCGCCGGCGAATTCGGTCAGGGCAAAATCCGGCACGTTCCGATCGTCTGAACTGGCTGGGGCGCTTCGGCCAGGCGGCCCGATCAGGACGGAGATGCAGCCCGCCAGCGCGCCCCAGCACCGGAACGATGCCTGCATGGTGGACACGATTTATTTACAGGACGTGCAGGCACCGGCTTGGGCGCCGCCTGAGGTGGCCAGGCCCGGCTCAAGTTGGAACAGCAACGCGGAGCGATTCATCGACCAAATCGATTCCTCAAAAGCCATCGCGGGTTTGGATACCAGACGATGCTGATGAACGCCCACGCTGGTGCAACCCGCGGCAGCCAGGGCGCAAAGCAGGCTCGCGGCGCAGGCGAGAAACCGACGGGTCGAGGTTGGGATCGAGATTGGGACTGGCCGATGCACGACGGCGCTTCGTTAGCCCAAGATCCGGCTGCCGCTGCTGAGGAAGATGCCCTGGAACATCATTTCGAGCGCCTGGGCGTTTGTCGCCTTCTCCAAGGCGTCTTCCTTCGTGATGCGTCCGGCCTTGACCAGATCGTAGAGCGCCTGATTGAAGCTCTGCATGCCGTCGTCGCGGCCTGTCTCGATGGCTGCCGCCAGTTTGTCCAGGCGGTTTTCCTCGATCATCTTTCGGATCACCGGCGTATTGAGCATGATTTCCTGCGACGGTGTCATCTTGCCTTCGACGGTGGGGACCATGCGCTGGCAGATGACCGCGCGGAGGGTGGTGGAAAGCTGGCGACGGATGGTGTCGCGTTCTTCCGGGATGAAGAAGTCGAGGATGCGTCCGACTGAGGTGGCGGCGTTGGTGGTATGGACGGTCGAGAGCACGAGATGCCCCGTGTCAGCGGCGCTGATGGCAGCCTGGAAGCTGATGGAGTCGCGCATTTCGCCGATCATGATGATGTCTGGATCCTGGCGGAGGGCGCTCTTCAATCCGCGCGAGAATGATTGCGTGTCGAGGCCGACCTCCCGTTGTTCGATGACGGATTGATTGTCCTCGAACTGGTATTCGATGGGGTCTTCCAAGGTGACGATGTGGCGTCGAAAATTTTCGTTCACGTGCTCGATCATGGCGGCGAGCGTGGTGGATTTGCCGCTGCCGGTGGTGCCGGCGAGAAGGACGATGCCGCGGGGAGATTCGGCGATTTCCTTGCAGATGGCGGCGAGCCCGAGCTGTTCGAACGAAGGCACCTGGCTTTTCACGTGGCGCATGGCGAGGGCCCATTTGCCGCCCTGCTGAAAGACGTTCGTTCGGAACCGGCCGAGGCCGTGGACATAGTAGGAGAAGTCCGTTTCGCGATCTTTCTCCAGGGCGGGCTTGAGATGGCTGGGGACGATGTGGGAGAGGACGTTCTCAAACCACGGCTCGGTTGGGGCGGGCGCGTCGACCGTGATGAGTTGTCGGCTGATGCGGAAGACGACCGGGTGATCGACTTTCAGGTGGACGTCGGAGGCATGCGCATCGACGCACGCTTGCAAAATCTTCGTAAAGGTTTCCATGCGACGCAGGTTATACCGGGTGATGGGGTTGAGGCTAGCCCTAAAGCCCGATGGTCGTTCAAAAAAGCGAGTGCGTGCTTGTCCGCGGTCGGCGGGCGTGCCGCGGTCCACGAAGGACGCTGCCGGACGATGTTCGGCTGCTCACTGCCGGAAAATATTCCGGTGATTTCTGTCGGATTCCGTCCGTCACCGGACATTCTACTAGCAAAGGCTCTGCCATGATGGACGACCACGAACTTCTTCACGCTTATGCCAACGATGGTTCGGACGACGCTTTCGCCGAATTGGTGCGTCGGCACCTGAACCTTGTCTATTCCGCAGCGTTGCGGCAGGTCGGAGACGCCGCCCTTGCTGAGGAAGTGTGCCAGACAGTTTTCCTGGTTCTCGCGGACAAGGGACCTCGCCTCTCGAAGACGGTAATCATCCCGGGCTGGTTGGTCCTGACGACCCGATTTGCGTCGGCCAATGTCTTGCGCGGGGAGCGGCGACGACAACGAGTGGAAGTCGAACTTATGAACAGCATTGGCGTGGAATCGGCTCCGGCTCCAGATCGGGAGTGGGCACAGGCAAGTCCGGAAATCGACGAAGCCCTGGCCGGCCTGAGTGCGCGCTACCGCGACGCCATCGTTCTGCGCTTTTTCGAGAAACGAACGCTCGACGAAGTCGGGCGAGCATTGGGCGTTTCTCCGGATACCGCCCAGAAACGAGTGGCCCGCGGACTGGCGAAATTGAGGGGACTGATGACCCGTAAGGGAGTGTCGATCTCAGCCGGAACATTGGGGACGCTGCTGATGGCTAACGCAGTAGCCGGAGCGCCGCCGGTCGTGGGTTCGGCCGTAGTCAGCGCGGTCAGCCGGATGGGTTTGGCCGTGGCTGGCACAGGCGTGCCAGGGACTTTGCAGCTGATGGCGCTCCGTCACATCAGGGCGCTGGTCGTTCCCGGTGTGGCGATCCTCGCCGTGATCCTTGGGGCCTTGGTCATCCTTGCCCCGCGATCGGCGCCATTACCTCAGTTGAGCGGCGTTGCCCGGTCGAATCTGGCTCGCCCGATGGTTTCTGCGTTAGTGGTATCGTCGGCCAACGCCCTTTTGCCTGCCGCCGTTGGCGCCGAGGCGTTCTCGGGAGATGTCTTTCAATTTCGCGTCTTGGATGCAGCCGGTGACGCGCCTGTGAGCAATGCGCGGCTGACGTTGACTCAAGTCCAGCTGACGGGCCGAACGACGAACGTCTTCTCGACGGACACCCAAGGCACCGCATTACTGCCGCGTCCCGACCGCAGGGAGGAATGGAACTATCGCATCGAAGTTTTTCGCGATGGCTATGTGCCCAAGTACGTGAGTTGGGCGGCTTCACAGGGCGATGCGCTGGATCAATTTCCTGCCGCCTACTCGACTCGACTAGATCGCGGCACTGTTATCGGTGGGCAGGTAGTCGATGAACAAGGGCAACCGATCGCCGGCGTGCGATTGTCATTCGATGGGACCGCGCCTGGCGGATCCCGCGAACGCGAACGACTCACGATGATGGGTAACTATCATTTTGAGATGACGGACGACACCGGACGTTGGAAGTGCGATCATGTGCCGACAGGCTTTGAGCGTATTACCTGGCGACTAACCCATCCCAGATTTCAACCCATTAACTATGGCGTAGACACCGCGGGTGACAACACCGTCGGCCTGGTTCGGTTCGCCAAGGAAAAGCTGATCGCGAGTGCTGCCGTCATGCCGATGAAAGCCGGCCTGACGGTGAGAGGCGTCGTGTTGGATGATTCGGGTCAACCCTTGTCTGGGGCCCGCGTCCGACTGGGACGCGAAATATTTCGAACAGACGGCGACATGCTGACGGATGCCGACGGAAGTTTTGAGTTCCGGAATGCGCGGCCGAAGCAGACGATTTTGAGTGTCGAAACGACCGGTTGGGCGCCGCAGGAGCACGGCTTGACTCCGACCGAGAACACGGAGGAACAACGATTCGCGCTGAATCGAGGAGTGGTCATTCGGGGGCGGGTCGTCAGCGAAGCGGGCGCTGCCATCTCTAACGCCACCGTGCGACTCGCAACCGATGAGGTGAATCAGTTTGCGTTTGATTGGCGGGCGCGCACGGATGTCGATGGTCGCTTCGGTTGGACCAACGCACCCATCGGGCGGTCGTATGCCGTCAACGCAACGGGATACGAGTCGGCCTCCTCATTCGCGATGTCGACCAACGGCACAGAGGACGTCATTCGGCTCAAATCCAGCGAAACTCGAAAGCGATTGACGGTTACCGTCAGTGCGGTAGACGCCATCACGGCGGAGCCGCTTCGTGGGTTTGGCGTTAAAGCCGCCCAGAGTCAGGGAATTCGGATCATTTCGTCGAATTCGTATACCTTTGGAATGTCGACTCCGGAGCGGGTGGCCTCGGCGGTTCTCGGGACCACCACGGTCGTCATCAGCAGTTACACGAAGGATTTTTTCCTGGAAGCCTCCGCTCCGGGCTACCTGCCGTCCCGCATGACGAACGCTAATCGCGGCCAGGGAACCATGTCGATGGAGTTCAAACTCCTGCCGGGCAAGGCTGTTACTGGCGTCGTGGAGGCGGCTGACGGCCAGCCAGTGTCGCGCGCCGAGGTATTTCTTCGGGCGGTGAGCGACATTCCCAACTCATTTGCGGAACGGACCGTTCGGGCGCCGCACCCATTGGCGCCCTACGCTCGGACCGGGAACGATGGACGATTCACCTTCGACCCGCAGGTGGGAATGACAACGGTCGTGGCGGCGCATGAATCCGGTTATGCGGAAGTCCCGGTCGGCGAGCTGGAGGGAAGCCAGGCGATTCGGCTCCGTCCGTGGACGCAGGTCAATGGAGTTTTCAAGATCCGCGGACTACCAAAAGGTGGGCAAAAACTGTCCCTGTCAGGCCTCTTCGGACGGGATCGCACGGTGGTGGCGGTCTCCCGGACGACTCGGACGGACGCACAAGGTCGGTTTGAGTTTGGGGGCCTTCCTCCGGGTGAATACCACGTCGTCTACAATCCGGGAGTTCCGCACCGAATGCCCGGGCCTGTAGCGATGAGCCATGATGCCATCGTCGTCACTCGCGCGGGCGAAACCAATCGTGTTGAAATCGGAGGGACGGGAGCCCGCGTCATTGGACACGTTGTTCCCGATGGAATTTCCGACCCCATCGACTGGTTGAACGACGCCCATCGCATGTACCTGAAGGTGGTAGGGATGCCCGATGTGGTGGGGCCGGACCGAGCCAAGTTTTCATCTGACCTCGCGTTTGTTGAAGCATTGATGGCCTTCACTGAAACCATGCGCCAGTTTTGGGACTCGGATGCGGGTGTGGCCTTCAAGCGGGCCCAAAGGCAATACGCCCTGCGCTTCGACCCTGACGGCCGTTTCGAGGTGACCGATGTTCCAGCCGGCACCTACGAATTGACCATCGCGCCAACGGCGATGAACCAAAGTGGGACCTCCAGCCATTTCTCAACGTCTCGAATCGGGCTACTGCGCCAAACAGTCGTGATCCCGGAGGTGGCTGGCGACGAAACGCCGTCGATCGACTTGGGCAAATTGAAGCTGAAGCCGGGCGAGTAATCTACGGCAGCGGATCTTGTCGGCTGTCGGTGATTGCTGTCATGGTGGAGGCATGCGCATTGAGCGAGTGGATACCATTGGGGAGACGTTGGCCATCCGGTGGGACGACGGGTCGGAGTCGTTCCTTCGGTTGGAATCGTTGCGGCGGCATTGTCCGTGTGCGGGGTGCAAGGGGGAGGTGGACATTATGGGCAACCTCTATAAGGGACCGGAACGGGTTTTGGGGTTGGACGCGTTCGTCCTGCGGGGGATGGCTACGGTGGGCGGGTATGGGCTGCAGCCGACGTGGGCGGATGGGCACAATTCGGGGATATTTTCGTTCGATTACCTGCGGCGGTTGGCAGAAAGTGATGACGAAAACTGAGGTGGCGGGACTTGGGGCAGAAATTCCAGAAAAAGAGGTCTTGCCAAGGTGGAATGCTCTGACATACCTTCGCCCCTCTTTTTTGAGAACCGTTGTCGAAACGGGTGGCGTGTCCGCGGATGCGGTATTTCGCCAGCGCGGTTTCGGAACCAGCAGCACATTTATGGCAGTCAAAATTCGCATGAAACGCGTCGGGGCCAAGAACACCCCGGTGTTTCGCATCGTGGTGGCCGACGAGCGCAGCCCGCGGGATGGCAAGTGCATCGAAGAAATTGGCACGTACCAACCGCAAAAGAAGGGCGACAACTTCAGCCTGAAGCAGGATCGCGTGGAATACTGGCTGAGCAAGGGCGCTCTGCCGAGTGACACCGTGGCCAGCTTTATCCGCAAGGCCCGGCGGGCGGCAGCAACTGCCTAAGCGAGAAGTCGGTCAAACGGGCCGCCGAGGTGGCGTGTCCGATTGCATCCACCAGCGCCGCCATGCAGGCATTTCTCGAATACGTGGTCAAGGGATTGGTGCGCAAGCCCGACCTTGTGTCCATCACGCCCGTGGAAAGCAACGGCGGGACAATTTACGAGCTGCGCTTGGATCCGGAGGATGTGGGTCGGGTGATCGGCCGCGAGGGAGTGACGATCAATGCGATTCGCTCGCTGTTGACTGCGGGCAGTGCCCGACGCGGTTTGCGTTGCAGTTTGGAAATTGTTGAAGACGACGGGGACGCCCCGCCTTCGAACTGAGCTGAACCAAGCCGCGGTGGGGGCGCGGTGGTGGTGGTTCGGTGGTGTTGCCTGACGGAATAGCCCGGAGATGGGTGACGGGTTCGATGATGAAAATCGATGTGCTCACCTTGTTTCCGGAAATGTTCGCTGGACCGCTGGACGCGAGCATCGTTGGCCGGGCTCGGAAGGCTGGTCTGCTGGATTTGCGGATTCACAATCTGCGTGAATGGACGCATGACCGGCACAAGACGGTGGACGACCGGCCGTTTGGTGGCGGGGCGGGCATGGTGATGAAGCCCGGGCCGCTGTTTGAAGCGGTTGAAAGTCTGGCGACGGATCAGACTTGGACGATTTTGTTGACCCCGGCGGGCCGGGTGTTCAATCAGGCGGCGGCTCGAGCCTTGTCCGCCCGGGAACATTTGCTGTTCATCTGCGGCAGTTACGAAGGCGTGGATGAACGGGTGCGGGAAGCGTTGGTGGATGAAGAGTGGTCGATTGGCGACTACGTGCTGACCAACGGCGCGTTGCCGGCGATGGTGATGGTGGACGCGGTGACCCGGTTGTTGCCGGGGGCGCTGGGCGATGACGCCAGTTCGCAGGACGAGTCCTTCAGCCACGGGTTGCTGGAGTATCCGCAGTATACGCGGCCGGCGGAGTTTCGCGGGATGAAAGTCCCGGAAGTGCTGCTCGGCGGGCACCACGCGGAGATTGTGAAGTGGCGGGCGGAACAAGCCCGGCTTCGAACAGCGGAACGACGGCCCGATTTGTTGTCGGGTCTTGATGAAAACCCCGCTGAGAGTGAAAAGTCCGCCCCGGCCAAGCGGTCGGAAGATCGGTCGGAAGATCGGTCGGAAAAGCGGCGCGAACGCGAAGAAAATTTATGAACCAGGCATTGCTTGACAAGATTCAGAACGAACAGTTCCGGAAAAACGACGTGCCCTTTAACGTCGGCGATTCCGTCCGGGTGCACACGAAGGTGGTGGAAGGCGACAAGGAACGCATCCAGGTGTTCTCCGGAGTTGTCATTGGCCGGCGCGGCCGCGGCCTGAACGAAACTTTCACGGTTCGCCGCATCAGCTATGGCGAAGGGGTGGAACGCATATTCCCGACTCACTCTCCCCGCATCGACAAGGTGGAAGTCGAGCGCCAAGGCAGCGTGCGTCGCGCCAAGCTGACCTATCTCCGCAAGCGCATCGGCAAGGGCGCCACCGTGGTGAAGGAGAAGGAAAGCTTCGCCGCTGAGCCGGCCAAGGCCTAATCCGAGAAAGCGCGCAGACCCCTCTGCGCTTCACACGGTGGGCCGGTGCGCTTCGATGTGCCCTCCGTCTTCCTAGTTCCTTTCATGCTGCCGCCGATTTCGGCGGCAGCATCGTTTGCAGTGGCCGCCTCGGCCATGCGGCTGACTTCACTTGCCTCCTATCGCGGGTCACCCTGGTCCGGTGGCCGACCGGTTTAGCCGCACTCCGGGCGGGCGGGCCGTTGCTTGAACGGCATTCGGCCCAGCCCGGAGCGCGCGATGATCTCTGGCCTGTCGACTCTTGCGCGTTCGGATCAGTGCTTCACCGAGGCCCAGCCGCGGATGAATCCGATGCATTGGGCGACGTCGGGCACGGAGTGATCCCAATTGTTTTCGTATTCCAGCGAAATATTGCCGTCGAAGCCTTGGCGCCGGAGCTCGGTCAGCACCCCAGCGATGTCGGAAACGCCGAGGCCGTAGACGGTGTCGGGCAGGTGCTTGCCGATTTCGCTCCGTTCCTTGAGGTGGAGGCTGATGATGCGGCCTTCAAGGATGCGCAGGGCATCCAGAGGCTTGAGGCCCGAGCTGGCCCAGTGCCCCGTGTCAGCACAAGCTCCCATCCGGGAGTCCCGATCCTTGACGAGGGACAAAACGTGGCTGGGATTCCAAATGGGATAGGAGGGGTCCTCGATCATTGAGCCGTCGGGCCCTTTCTTCATGCGCTTGGCGTGTTCGTGAATGCCAACTCGGATGTCGAATTCCTTCACCAGCTTTTCGATCACATCCAGGTTCTTGACGTCTTCCGTGGTGATGGCGTAAAGCCCGAGCTTTTTGGCGAACTCAAAGATCTTCCGCCACTCCGCTTCGTCGCGACCGCCGACGACGCCGTAGTTCACCGCACGCACTTTGAATTTGGTGAGCTGGGCTTGAACTTTGGCGATGACCTCGTCGGAGGAGTTGTGGCTCCACTTGACGTTGCGTTCATCGGGGCTGAGGGCTTGGCCGGGATAAAACTCGATGAACCGTCCGCCCGCCTGGTCGGTTTTCTCGATGGCTTCAAACACGGTGAAGCGGTTGAACGTGTAGGCTTGGCAGCCGACGGCGAAGCCGCCGGTGCGGCCTTCGTTCGGGATCTTGTTCTCGGCTGAAAGTGGCAGGCTCAGAGTGGCCAGCAGCGCGGCCAGGCAAAGGGCAGGGCGTAGATTACCTCGGGTCTTCATAGGGCGATCGATCGATGTTTGTTTGTTGTGTGCTCAAAAGAACGGGTCGAACGATTACCGCCTTCGGAGCGTGGCCCTGTCAAAGGGAATATCGCGTCGCGCCGCTGAAGCGCTGAAGCTGAAGTCCCGGAACTGGTACTGGGTGCGATTAAAAGTGGGTGAGGGTGCAAGGTGTTTAGCTCGCGCCCCGCGCGACTCCCTCACCCCGCATCCCGGCCTTCTCCCCGTTCAGGGGAGAAGGAGGCGCGGCGGGCGTTCGTGGGCCAGCGGGCGCGCGTGGGGCGCGAGCTTGACGCATTGAACCATCACCCGCTTTTAACCGCACCCCCCAGGTACTGGGAGCTGGGATTTTTGGCTGGCGCGGCATTTTGAGTTTGCTACCGTCAGCGCGCTCATCCCCAAAAACCACAAGCGGTCATCCTCCTCTAGCTATGAGAAAATGTTTTGCATCTAGCCGGGTTTCGCTCTTGTTTTCTGCCGTTGGAAATTGTCGGCGAGCATCCCTTTGTCTGGGAAATTGGGCTGCGCTTCTCGCCATTGCCTTCCTCTCCGCGGTCTTGATCGGCTCGCCACTTCCGGTCCGGGCGCAGAGCGCCTCGGCCGCGATCAGCTATCAGGGAATGCTCACGGACCGTCTCGGCCCCGCGCGCGGGAAGTTCGATTTAGGGTTTACCCTCAAGGACGATCCCATCGCCGGTAAAACTGTGGGACAGCCCATCCTTGTCCGTGGTTTGGAGATAACCGACGGGCTTTTCACCGCGAACCTTAACTTCGGTCCGGACGCCTTCGATGGGAGCGGTCGCTGGCTGGAGCTGTCGGTTCTGCCGGCCAACTCGGCCAATGCGTTTGCAGTGCTTTCTCCGCGGCAGCCGATCACGTCCGCGCCTTACGCGTTGCGGGCGGTGCGCGCGCAGACCCTGCAGGACGGCACGATTCGCGATCCGATTTTCTTGGGCACGACCTTCGACTATCCGCTCGATCTGTTCGCTGACAATCAGCGTGTGCTGCGGCTGGTTCCGAACGCAGTTAGTCCCAGCCTCGTTGGCGGTTTCGCCGGCAACCTCATTGAGGTGAGCCCCGGCTCGATCATCGCTGGAGGAGGTGCTGAGTTCTGCATCAATACCATCAAGGCCGGCTCCGATTACTCCGCGATCGGTGGTGGTCGCTGCAATTCGATTGGGCCGGCTTCGCCGGTTTGCGTCATTTCTGGCGGGCAGACCAACAGTATCGCGACCTTTAACGTCTGTTCGACCATTGGCGGCGGGTGCGGGAACGCCATTGGCAGCCAATCGAGCTACAGCACGATTGGAGGCGGCCGTCGTAACTATGCGGGCACCGATCTGTCGGGGGGCACGATCGCCGGTGGTGAGGAGAACCAAATGCTGTCCAGCGCGAACAATGGAACGATTGGCGGCGGGAGCGGCAATTTTATCGACGCGTTCGCCGCCCGATCGACCGTCTCCGGCGGCGGCGGAAATCAAATAGGCTTCACCGCGCTTAACGCGTCGATCGCGGGCGGCGGAAGCAACACGGTTTCGTCTCGAGGCGATTTCAGCGCAGTCGGCGGCGGCAGCGCCAACTTGATCGGTGCGTCGGCCAAGTCGGCCACGATCCCGGGAGGCAGCGGCAATCGGATCGCGGATTTCGCCAGCTATTCTTTCGCCGCCGGCCGTCGGGCGGCGGCCAACCACCTCGGATCGTTGGTCTGGGGCGACGCCACCGATGCCACCGTGTCTTCCGCCGCCTCCAATTCTGTGACCTTTCGCGCCAGTGGAGGCGTGCGGTTCTTTTCTTCCACCGACACCACAGCGCCTGCCCCAGGGGTGACGCTGGCGGCCGGCGCCAGTTCATGGAGCACAATTTCGGATCGCCAGGCCAAGAAAGACTTCGCGCCGGTTGACACCTCGGCCATTCTGGAGAGGCTGACCCAGGTTCCAGTGCAGCAATGGCACTACCGTTGGGAATCCGACACATCGACTCCGCATATGGGTCCGACCGCGCAGGACTTCAAGGGCGCATTCTATCCGGGCCGCGACGATCGCAGCATTACTACTTTGGAATTTGATGGCGTGGCGCTGGCGGCCATCCAGGGGCTGAACCGCAAGCTGGAGGAAAAGGCGGCCAAACTGGAAGCGGACAATGCGGCGTTACGTGAGTCGCTGGCCGATCTCAAGCGCATGGTGGAATCCATGGCGAAACCGGCCGGCCGCGAATGAGCCGCCCTGCACTTTGGGGCACTTCCCTGATCCCCGCGTAAAAATCTTGAAACCGCAGATTCACGCAGATTCACGCCGATAAAACGGGGTTTTGTGGAGGACGACGATTCGAGCCGTTGTCTACAGGTTGTGGATCATCTGGGTCGTGGGCGGAGCTCAAAATATCTGCGCCCATCTGCGTTTTGAAATTCGGCAGACCTAGTTACGCGTGGTTTTGGGGCATTTTCTCCCCGCTTGATTTCCCGCGTTGCTCGCCTAGGCTCACCGGGCTGATTGATTATGGAACTGAGCAACGAAGAGATTCGGCGGTATTCGCGCCATTTGATTCTCCCCGAGGTGGGGTTGGCCGGGCAGAAGCGGATCAAGGCGACGAGTGTGTTGTGCATTGGGGCCGGCGGTCTGGGTTCGCCGATCGCCATGTACCTGGCGGCCGCGGGCGTGGGGCGACTGGGCCTCGTGGATTTCGACACGGTCGATTTCTCCAATCTCCAGCGCCAAATCATCCACGGAACCGACGACGTGGGTCGCCCGAAGGGCGAGTCTGCGCGCGAGACCATTCGCAGCATCAATCCCAATGTTGAAGTCACACTTCATGGCGTCCGCCTCTCCAGCGAGAACGCCATGGACATCATCCGCCAATACGACATCGTGGTCGATGGCACCGACAATTTCCCGACGCGTTATCTCACCAACGACGCCTGTGTGTTGTTGAAGAAGCCCAATGTCTATGGGTCGATCTTCCGGTTCGAGGGACAGGCGAGCGTGTTCGCGCCGCATTTGGGCGGGCCGTGTTACCGTTGCCTTTATCCCGAACCGCCGCCGCCGGGCATGGTGCCCAGCTGCGCCGAGGGCGGCGTGCTTGGGGTGTTGCCTGGCATCATCGGTTGCATCCAGGCCACCGAGATCCTCAAGCTCGCGCTGGGACGGGGGACGTCGTTGATCAACCGCCTCATGTTGTTCAACGCGCTCGACATGAAGTTCCGCGAGGTCAAGCTGCGCCGGGATCCGAAATGCCCGCTCTGCGGCGATCACCCGACGATCCGCGAGCTGATTGACTATGAACAGTTCTGCGGCATTCCGACCGAACCGGTAAACCCGGGGGCTCATCCCGATGAGGTCACGGTTCAGGACATGAAAAAGGCGCTTGATCAGCCGGCCCTCAACATCCGGGTCATCGACGTCCGTGAGCCGGACGAGTTTCAAATTGCGCGGGTGAAGGGAACGCAGCTGGTGCCGCTCAGCACGCTGCCCCAGAAGTTCACTGAACTCGATCCGAACCAACAGTATTACCTGCATTGCAAGGCGGGCGTCCGGTCCATGAAAGCGCTCCTGTTCCTGCGCGAGCAGGGCTTCAAGTATCTGAAGAGTGTCAAGGGCGGCATCTCGGCCTGGTCGGACGAGATTGACCACGATGTGCCGAAGTATTGAAGCATGGCTCGCTTGCGAGTGAATGAGAACCGAGCCGGCAAGATGCCGGCGCTCCCAGGTTGCCGGCGCTTTCAGGTGAGCAGAATTTGCATTTGATTTCGCCTGAATTCGCCGAATAGAAGAACGAGAACGTCCGTTGCTGCCAACATTATGAACGTCGCCGAAAACTGGATTGGATGGATCACTGTTTTGGCCTTGATCGGCCTGGTTGCGTCCATCGTCAGCCACCAAATGTCCCCCGAAGCCCGGGAACGTCGCCGCTGCCGTCGGAATCATCGCAAGGTGATCAGCCGTGCCCGACGCCCCGTCGTCATGCTGAGCGCCAAAGCGCCGCGAGCCTGACCACGAACCGGCCCGCGGAGGGGTGCGCCGCGGAGGGGTGTGATTGGAAACGGCGGTCACCTCTGGCGGTCACTTCTGTTCCGGAGCGCGGGCTTCCAGCCCGCAGCGGCACGTTTCGAAGGCGGGGCTCGAAGGTTCGTTCGCGCGTCGGCGATTCCACCCCTATCCAGTGCGGATCCCGCCAGGCGCGCCAGGCGGGAAACGCGTTCCGAGAGTGCAGGAGACCGCCCTTTTCTAACGCACCCGGAGCAGGATGCTTCCCCAGCTTTACCCAAACAAATCCAGCTGCGGAGTCGGCGTCAGCTTTTTCAATTTCTCCCGATCCTGCTGGCGTCGCGGAGTGGCCCGCACGGTGCCTTCCGGAGTCAGTTCGCTCTCCTCCAGGTTGATCAGGATTTCCTTCGCCCGTTCGATGATTGTTTTGGGCACGCCTGCGAGGCGTGCCACCTGGATGCCGTAGCTTTTGTCCGCACCGCCTTCGACGATTTGGTGCAGGAACACAATCTGATCGTTCCATTCGCGCACCGCCACGTTGAAATTCTTCAGGCGCGGCAGGCGTCCGGCCAGTTCAGTCAATTCGTGGTAATGCGTGGCAAACAGGGTTTTGGCCCCCACCTGGTTGTGCAGATGTTCAACGATCGACCAGGCGAGGCTCAGACCATCGAACGTGCTCGTGCCGCGCCCGATCTCGTCGAGGATGACGAGGCTGCGCGGGGTTGCGTTGTTCAAGATGTTGGCTGTCTCGCTCATCTCAACCATGAACGTCGATTGGCCCCGGGCCAGGTCGTCGCTCGCGCCGATTCGGGTGAAGATTCGATCCACCAGATCGACGCGGGCTTCGGCGGCCGGGAGATAGCTGCCGGTGTGCGCCAACAGGGTCAACAAGGCCACCTGCCGAATGTAGGTGCTCTTGCCCGCCATGTTGGGACCGGTGATCAGTCCGATCTGAGGCAGGGCAGGGGAGCCCTCGGTTGACGTGGTTGGCTTGCTTGCGGCGACGCTCTTGCCGTTGGCGGAGGACGTTTCTCCGGCGGTGCTGGCGGCCAGTCCGGTGTCGTTCGGCACGAAGCGGGCCTCGACCAGGGTCTGCTCAAGGACAGGATGACGTCCTTCGCGGAACTGAAGCTGGCCGGCGTTGCCCACTTCCGGCCGGACATAGTTGTAAAGGCGTGCGGATTCGGCGAAGGCGGCGAGCACATCGAGCTGGGCGAGCGCGTCGGCGGCACGCTGGATCGGCTCGAGCGAGCCAAGGACTTCCTCCCGGACCTTCAGGAACAGTTCGTACTCCAGCTTCACGCTTCGCTCCTCGGCGCCGAGGATCTTCGACTCCATTTCCTTCAGCTCGGGCGTGATAAAACGCTCGCCGTTGGCCACCGTTTGTTTTCGCGTATAGGTGGCCGGGACTTTGTCGAGGTTGGCCTTGGTAACTTCGATGAAATAGCCGAAGACGGAGTTGAACCGAATCTTCAGCGACGTGATGCCGGTTCGCTCGATTTCTTCCTGCTGCAGGCGGGCGATCCAGTCCTTGCCGCTCCGGCTGGCGGTGCGCAATTCGTCCAGCTCGGAATGAAATCCGTCCCGAATCAGCCCGCCGTCCTTCAGGGCGAGCGGTGGTTCATCGACGATGGCGCGGGCGATCAGTTCCACCAGGTGCGGCTGCTCGCCGATGGCGTGCGACAGATCCTCGATCAGGTCCGGCACGTGATGTTCCGCGTCGCGAATCTGTTCTTCGCTGGCCCGATCAATGCCGAGTTGCGGGGCAGGCGAAGGCGGGACGTGCGCGCCCGGCCCGGCCAGTTCGGCGAGCAGGGTCTTGAGCTTGGGCAATTGTTCAAGGGCCAGCCGCAGCGCGAGCAGATCCCGGCCATTGCCGCTGCCCACGCTCAACCGCCCAATCGTCCGCTCCAGATCGCGAACCTCGCCGAGCAAGGCACGAAAGTTGCCGAGGACTTCCGACTGGCCCAAAAATGTTCCCACGGCGTCCTGTCGTCGCCGGATCGCTTCGACTGCCGCCAAAGGTTGGCTCAACCAATCGCGCAGGCGACGATGCCCCATGGGTGTCGTGGTTCGCTGCAACGCCCCGTAAAGCGTCGCGGTCCTGGGCGCGTCGCGATGCAGCGGCTCGAGAATTTCGAGATGCCGCAGCGTGGTGGCATCGAGAACGAGAAAATCGCTGGGCTGATAGAAGCCGAGGCTGAGCAGATGCTTGATGTCCCGGCGCAGGTGCTGGGAAAGATAGTGCAGCGCCGCGCCAGCCGCACCCGTGGCGGCGGCGCGTCCGCGCAGGCCAAAACCGTCGAGCGACGCGACCTTGAAGTGTTCCTTCAGCGTGAACACGGCGGTCTCGGGAGCGAAGGTCCAGTCTTCATGTGGCAGGACGATCGCGGAGGCTCCCTTCAGCGCGGCATAGAGGCGGGCGGCTTCGCCCGGGTAAATAATCTCGGCCGGACGCAGGCGTTCGAGCTCAGTAAGAAAGGCGGCTTCCGAATCCACTTCGGTGGCTTTGAAACTGCCGGTGGTCAGGTCGACCACGGCCAGGCCGTGCGCCTTGCCCGATACGCAGACCGCGGCGAGGAAGTTGTTCCTTTCGGCCGTCAACATCCGATCGTCGAAGTGCGTTCCCGGCGAGAGGATCTGAGTCACCTCGCGCTTGACCAGCTGGCCGGGCTTCGCGTCCTCCACTTGATCGCAGATGGCCACCTTTCGGCCCGCCTTCAAGATGCGGGCGATGTAGGCATTGGCGGCGTGAAACGGGATGCCACACATCGGGATCACACCGCGTTTGGTCAGGGCCACGTTCAGCAGTTGGGCGCCGACCTGCGCGTCCTCGAAAAACATCTCGTAGAAATCCCCCAGGCGGAAGAGGAGAAGGGCATCCTTCGGCAGTTCGCCTTTGATTCGGCGATACTGCGCCATCATGGGAGTGAGCTGGGGTTCGCCTGACATGCGCGTCCGGATTAAACCGGACACCGATCGTTCAGGGAAGGACTTTTCTGGAGTGGGCCCGACTCCCAGGTTCTGCCTGCTTGGAAGAAAGAAACAGGCGCCGCGTCTCGCTGCTCTACACCGACCGATAAACCACATTGCTCGCGAACAAGGTCATCATGATCACGCAGCAGGCGATCTTGCCGATCGCTCCCGCCAGCAGCCCGAGCGTCGCGCCGACGCCGGCCTTGGACGATTCGCGCCAGTCGCGTCCGCCGGCCAGTTCGAAGAGCACAGCGCCAATGAACGGGCCCAGCAGGATGCCGGGCAGATTGAAGAACAAGCCGACCAGACCCCCGACGATGGCGCCGGTCATTCCGCGCCAGGTGGCGCCGAGTTTTTTGGCGCCGTAGACGCTCGCCGCGTAGTCGACCAGCAATGAGGTGAGAACGATGGCTGCCATCACCCCAACCACCCACCAAGCCGGGCCTACCTCACGGAAATAGAGCTTGTGACCGAGACCGGTGAGCAAAACGATCGGCGTGCTCGGCAAGGCCGGCAAGACACTGCCCACGAGCCCCAGGCACATCACGAGCAAGGCCAGCGCCAGACCGATGATTTGTTCCGTTGTCATGAGCGCACGGTAGGATGGCCCGGTTTGAGGGCATTTACAATTGTCTCGCGGGTTTCTGGCGGGTGGTGAACTGGGGTCGGTGGGCTCACAACTTGAATGCTCTTCGGAAAATCGGCATGAGCTTCGAACACTTCGCCACAACAAGCAAAAGTGAACCGTCATCACGATTCTCCCTCACCCCAACGCTCTCCCCACGGAGAGCTTGCTTTCACGAGTTCCGAACTCGTGCCCACGGGCCCATGAACCAGCGGACTGCTCCACCTCACCCGGTCCCGACTCGCTGGGACGCGAGTCAGGACGATCCCTCTCCCCCGCAGGGCGGCGGAGAGGGTGTGCGCGCCGGGCCGTTCGATTGGCGTGCCTTCTGGTCGATCCTCCGGTTCATGGGAAGGGGGACCTTCAGCGGCGGCGTGTTAAGCCGGATGGGCGTCGTCAGCGACGTTCCGTGAGGGCGATTCGCAAACGCTTTTTTCACGTTTCGAGGTCGCGGCGGATTTTCCGAAAGGCATTCGCACTACGCCCGCAGGCGGACGAGCAAATCCTTGCTCTCCACCGTTTCGCCCAGGGGGATGGGGATCTCTTCCACCACGCCGTCGGCTGGCGCGTAGACGGTGGTTTGCATCTTCATCGCCTCGATCATGAGCAGCTTGTCGCCTTTGGCCACTTTGTGACCCACGGTGACGGCAATGGCCGCGATCAATCCCGGGATGGGCGCGCCCACCTGGAGCGGATCGCTCAGCTCCGCTTTCGCGCGTTTCTTCGCCTTCGGCGCAACGCTCTTGTCCAAGACAAACGCCTCCCGGTTCATGCCGTTCAACTCGTAGCTTACCGTCCGGCGGCCGTCCTTGTCGGGCGCGCTCACATTGATGAGCTTGATGAACAGCGTTTTGCCCTCCTCGATGCTCACGCTGATTTCGTCGCCCAGACGCAGCCCGTAAAAGAACGCGGGCGTCGGCAGGACGCTGACGTCGCTGTATTCGCGGCGGTGTTTGGCGAAATCGGCGAACACCTGCGGATACATCAGGTGACTGAACAGATCGTCATCGGTCGCCTCGCGCTTGAGAGTCTCGCCGAGTTCCGTGCGAATCTTCTCGAGCTTGGCCGGAGGCAGTTGGTTCGAGCCGGGATCACGGAAAGCGGCCTGGGCTTCCTTGAAGCGCTTTTCGCCGAGAACGACGCGTTGGACGTCCTCGGGAAAGCCGCCGGTCGGCCAGCCGAGGCCGCCGGAGAGCATATCGACGACGGAATCGGGAAAGCCCACCGTGCCGGGTTCAAGGTTGACCACGTCCGCCGGTTTGATGCCGCGGCTGAAGAGAAAGAGCGCCATGTCACCGACGACCTTGCTGCTGGGCGTGACCTTGACGATGTCGCCGAAGAGCGCGTTGACCTCGGCGTAGGTGCGGGCGATTTCGGGCCAGCGATGGGAGACCCCCATGCTGGCGGCCTGTTCCTTCAGATTGGTGTATTGGCCGCCGGGCATCTCGTGGAGATAAACCTCGGCGCTGCCGGTCTTGGGTGCGGTGTCGAAGGGCGCGTAATGTTCGCGGACTTTCTCCCAGTAATCCGAGAGATCGTTCAGGGCCGCGAGATTGAGCTTCGTGTCCCGCGGCGTGTTCTGCAGCGAGGCCACGATGGAATTCAGGTTCGGCTGCGACGTGCTGCCGCTCATGCTGGATAGGGCGAGATCC
This sequence comes from Limisphaerales bacterium, assembly GCA_044230345.1. Taxonomy (GTDB): domain Bacteria; phylum Verrucomicrobiota; class Verrucomicrobiia; order Limisphaerales; family JADJPG01; genus JBGARF01. The sequence continues at coordinate 59,687 of JBGARF010000019.1, read as the reverse complement.
ACCACGTCGACGCCGCCATCGGCTGATTCGAGAATCGCGGCGGCTTGTACACCCGAGGTGGCGTGGGTATGGAAATGGATCGGCAGGCCGACTTCGTCCTTCAGCGCCTTGAGGAGTTTCTTCGCGGCGTAGGGCCGGCAAAGTCCGGCCATGTCTTTGATCGCGAGGAAGTGCGCGCCCATCTTCTCCAACTCGCGCGCCAACTTGACATAGTATTTCAGCGAATACTTGTCGCGTTTGGGGTCGAGGATGTCGCCGGTATAACAGACCGCGGCCTCGCAGATGGCGTGCGTGTCCTGCACGGCCTCCATCGCCACCTTCAGGTTGGGCAGATAATTGAGCGAATCGAAGATGCGGAAGATGTCCATGCCGCTGGCGGCGGCGTGGCGGACAAAGCCGGCGACGACGTTGTTCGGATAGTTGCTGTAGCCGACGGCGTTGGAGCCGCGGAACAGCATCTGGAAACAGATGTTGGGAATTCGGGCGCGGAGTTGGCGGAGGCGTTCCCACGGGTCTTCGTTCAGGAACCGCATCGCGGTGTCGAACGTAGCGCCACCCCACATCTCCAGGGAGAACAGGCCGTCCTTTTGGCTGCCCACATGCCGGGCGAGGGCGTCGGCGACGGCGAGCATGTCGAAGCTGCGGACGCGGGTTGCCATCAAGGACTGGTGGGCGTCGCGAAAGGTTGTGTCGGTGATCAGCAACCGCTTTTGTTTCAGGGCCCACTCGGCGAATTTCTTCGGCCCGAGCTTGAGCAGCAGGTCGCGGGTGCCGGGCGCCGGCGGCTGGCGATGATCGTAGGCCGGAGGGGTGGCGGGCAGAAAGGGTTTCTCGGGCTTGTAGCCTTTGGCGTGGGGATTGCCGTTGACGATGACGTTGCCGAGGAAATTGAGCAGCTTGGTCGCGCGATCGCGGCGCGCCCGGAAGGTGAACAGCTCGGGCGTGGTGTCAATGAGCGTGGTCGTGGCCTGGCCGGATCGGAAGTCCGAGTGCGCGATGACGTTTTCCAGGAAGGGGATGTTCGTCTTCACCCCGCGCACCCGGAACTCGTTCAGGGCCCGGTGCATGCGATCCATCGCGATCTCGTAGGTCCGTCCGCTGGAGATGACCTTGACCAGCATCGAATCGTAGAACGGTGTGATGACCGAGCCGGCGAAGGCTTGTCCGCCGTCGAGCCGGATGCCGAATCCGCCCGGCGATCGATAGGCGAGGATCTTGCCGTAGTCGGGCATGAACTTGTTTTCCGGATCCTCCGTGGTGATGCGGCACTGGATGGCATAGCCGTGGCGCATGACGTCGCGTTGGCCCGGCAACCCGACTTCGGCCGAGTGCAGGCTGTGCCCTTGAGCCACGAGGATTTGGGCGCGAACGAGGTCGATGCCCGTGATGACTTCCGTCACGGTGTGCTCGACCTGGATGCGCGGGTTCATCTCGATGAAGTACCATTCGTGCGACTCCAGGTCGTAGAGGAACTCGATCGTGCCCGCGTTGTCGTAGCGAATTTCGCGCGCCATGCGTGCGGCCGCTTCGCACAGCTCGGTGATGACATTTTCGGGCAAGCCAAAGCTGGGTGCCACTTCGATCACCTTCTGGTGGCGGCGTTGGACGGAGCAGTCGCGTTCGTGCAGGTGGAGCACGTTGCCGTGCTGATCGCCGAGGACCTGGACCTCGATGTGTTTGGCGCGGGCGATGTATTTTTCGAGGAAAACGGCTGGGTTGCCGAAGGCGCGTCCGGCTTCGGCCTGGGCTTCGTCGAGCAGTCCCGCCAGTTCGCTCGCCTTGTGAACCACCCGCATGCCGCGTCCGCCCCCGCCGAAGGCCGCCTTGATGATCAGCGGGAAGCCGATTTGCTTCGCTGTTTTGAGCGCCTCGTCCCGATCGGTGATCGGCTCCTCCGTGCCCGGCAAGGTCGGCACACCGATGCGTTGGGCCAAGGCGCGCGCAGCGGTTTTGTCGCCCATCATGTCGAGCAGATCCGGCCGCGGGCCGACGAACGTGATCCCGGCCCGCGCGCAGGCCCGGGCGAACTCCGCGTTCTCGCTCAGGAAACCGTAGCCGGGATGAATGGCGTCCACGCCCTTTTCCCGGGCGGTGGCCACGATGCTTTCAATATCGAGATAGGCCGCGACCGGGCCCTTGCCCTGGCCGACTTGGTACGCTTCGTCCGCCTTGAACCGGTGCATGCCGAACCGGTCCTCTTGGGCGAACACCGCGACGGTGCGCAGCCCCAGTTCGGTGGCCGCGCGAAAGATGCGGATGGCGATCTCGGAACGATTGGCGGCCATCAGTTTGCGCAGCGGACGAATGGAACTCGGCGCACCTGAGCGGGCAGGCATGGCGTCGGCGGAATCACCGTGTCGGGACAGAGTCATAAGCGGGGAAGGTTATAGGCGAAGGCCACCCGGGAATGCAAAGGAATGATGCGGTTGGTCGAACGGGTTTCGTTCGTGACAGCGGCCGGGCATCCCGCCACAAATGAGCCCAACACCATGAACAACCCGCCGGCTGCCCTTCACCCTACTCGCTTCGGTCCAATGTTGGCGCTCGCCGCGGTCCTGGGGGCGACCATGGCCCTGACCGCGGCCGCGGCCGAACGCCCGCTGCCTCGCAGCACCCCGGAAGCGGAGGGCGTTTCGTCCGCAGCCATTTTGCGACTGGTGGATTCCCTCGATCAGAAGATCGACGGGATGCACAGCCTGATGATCGTTCGGCACGGGCAGGTCATCGTCGAAGGCTGGTGGAAACCCTACGCGCCTCAGCACAATCACGTGCTCTACTCGCTCAGCAAAAGCTTCACCTCCACCGCCGTGGGGTGTGCCGTGGCCGAAGGCCGCCTGACCGTCGATGACGAGGTGTTGAAGTTTTTCTCCGACGCTGCGCCGGCCGAGCCGTCCGGGAATCTCAAGGCCATGCGGGTGCGGGATCTGTTGACCATGTCGACCGGGCATCAGGACGAGCCGCCGGTTGCGCCTGACAAGATCTCCGTCCGCAGCTTTCTGGCGCAGGCGGTGCCCCATGTGCCGGGAACTCACTTCAAATACAACACCCCGGCGACCTTCATGCAGTCAGCCCTCGTGCAGAAGCTGACCGGTCAGACCGCGCTGGATTACCTGCGTCCGCGCCTGTTTGAGCCGCTCGGCATCAGCCAGCCCGTGTGGGACAAAAATTTCGAGGGCATTTCGCTGGGTGGCTACGGGCTGCGGGTGCGCACCGAGGACATCGCGAAGTTTGGCCAACTTTACCTGCAGAAGGGGCGGTGGAACGGAAAACAACTCCTGACGGCGACGTGGGTCGAGCAGGCCAGCGCACGTCAGGTTTCCAATGGCAGCAATCCGAAGAGTGACTGGAACCAGGGGTACGGCTTCCAGTTCTGGCGTTGTCGAAACAACGCTTTCCGTGGAGATGGCGCCTTCGGCCAGTATTGTATCGTGCTGCCGGAACAAGACGCCGTCGTGGCCATCACGAGTGGCGTGAAAGACATGCAGGCGGTGCTGAACGTGCTCTGGGAACAATTGCTGCCGGCCATGGCGCCGAAGAAGCTGAAAGCAGATCGGTCCTCGCAGGCCCAACTTGCCGCGCGGCTCGCCGGTCTTTCGGTCAAGCCGGCTCTTGGAGCGAATGGCTCCCCCCAGAGCGAACGATTCCTAAACCGCACGTTCGAGTTTCCGGGCAACGATCAAAAGGTCGAAAGCGTCCAGCTTTTGGCGAATGCGGACGGCGCGGTCACTTTGAGTCTGCGCGTGGACGGTCGGGTGGCCAAGATCCCCTGCGGTCACCACCAGTGGCGCGAAGGTCGAGGCCCGTTCGCGGGCGGTTACCTGGCTGACTTTCCGAACGAACCGCTGGCGGGCACCTTTGGCTGGACGGACGACAATGTCTGCCAGGTCAAAGTCTGCGCCTTCGAAACGCCGTATCACTCGACGATGAATCTGAAGTTCGATGGCGATCAGGTGGTCCTGGAAGCCGAGACCAATGTTGGCTTCGGTGCGACCAAACGGCCGGCCTTGACCGGGCGGGCCAAGTAAAATCGAGGCACGGAAAGTGCCTGCAACAACGAAAGGAGGCGACCAGTTATGGAATGGTATTACGCAGTCGGGGAGGAGCAGCGGGGACCGATTTCGGAGGAGGCGTTTCAGCAGCTCGTGCAGCAGGGCGTGGTCACTGGCCAGACGTTGGTCTGGCGGGAGGGCATGGCGGGTTGGCAGGCTTACAGCGGGATCGCCGTGCCGCCTCGTCTGGCGGCTCACCCGGCGGTGGCCGGGGTCAAATGCCAAGGCTGTCAGGGCGTCTTCCCGGCGGGCGAGGTCGTGACGCTCGCCGGGGCCCAGTATTGTGCCGCGTGCAAACCTCTCGCCGTTCAGCGCCTGAAGGAAGGCGTGGTCAACACCTCCAGCGAAGCGGAGCGGATCCGGAACGAACATCTCAAGCACGAGGCCTCACTGCAATCCGTCGGTTTGCTCTATTATTTGGGCGGGGTGTTTGTGGTGTTGGCTGGCATCGCCATGGTCGTTGCCGCACTCGGCGACGGCTCCGCGAACGGCGATCGTCGCCAGGGCCTGAGCGCTGCGCTCGGCCTATTCTTTTTCGCGGTGGGCGTTGTCCAGTTTTGGACGGGCAGGGGACTTCGGCGACTGCAGCCATGGGCCCGGATCCCCAGTGGAATTTTGTCCGGGTTCGGCCTGCTCGGCTTTCCGATTGGAACCCTGATCAACGCCTACATTCTTTATCTCCTCTTCAGCGAGAAAGGCCGCACGGTCTTTTCACCCGAATACCGTGTCGTCATGGAGCAGACACCGCACATCAAGTATCGAACCTCGGTCATCGTGTGGATCCTGCTGGGGCTCGTGCTCGCCTTGATTGCTTTTGGCTTGATCGCAGCGTTGATCGGTGGCTCGCGGCGGCACTGAGCCTGCGCTCGCCGCACGTCCCACGCCCGTCGTCCTACGCCTTTCCTTGAAATACGTCAGCGACAAACAACGAAGGCCTTCGCCAGAAGATTAAGCAAACGGCTGCTGGCCAGCTGAATCGTTCCGGCTAAGGCCTATCTGGCTCCGAGGCCTCCGCTGCGGATTCGGCTTCCTGTATATCCGCTGAGGTGGGCTTCGAGCCATTGGGCACCGAGGTCGGCCACTTGATCGAGGGCGCCGGGTTCGGCGAAGAGGTGTGTGGCGCCGGGCACGATGGCCAGCTTCTTTTCACAGAGGAGGAGCTGGCACGTTTCGGCGTTGAATTCCCGGACGGGATCGTCGTGTTCACCGACGATGAGCAGGGTGGGGCACTTGACGCGGCGCAGTGCGCCTCCCGCGAGATCGACGCGGCCTCCGCGAACCACGACGGCGCCGATCTCGTTGCCGAGGTCCGCGGCCGCGACGAGCGCGGCGCCGCCGCCGGTGTTCGAGCCGAAAAAGCCGAGGCGCAGGTGGCGTGCTTCATCTTCCCCCGCCAGCCAATGGGTGGCGCTGACCAGACGCTGGGTCAGCAGCCCCATGTTGTAGCGGAGATGTTGCCCGACCGTTTCGGTGGCCTCCTCGGCAGGGGTCAGCATGTCGAACAGCAGGGTGCCGAGGCCGACCGAGCGAAGGTGGCGCGCGATGAACTGATTGCGGGGGCTGTGCCGGCTGCTGCCGGAGCCGTGGGCGAAGATGACGAGGCCCGTTGCGTCGTCGGGGACGGTCAACTCGCCGTCCAGCGCAACCGAACCCGCGGGGATGATGACCGGCCGGGTGATCTCGCCCGGGTTCAGCCGATTGGTTTCAGTATTCATAGCATAGGTCCGTTCCATCCACGTCATCCGTGATTCATGTAATGGTCAACCCTGCACCATCCACCGTGGCCCCTGACTGCGCGGATATTGCGATCGTTGACACATTTCTGTCAATTGCGCCAAATCAGCCCTGGCCATGAATACGCTCAATGCGCAATGGATGAGGCGATCCGCCCTCACCCCAACCCTCTCCCCCGGGGAGAGGGGGAACCTCAGTGGCGGCGCCGCAGTGCGATCTGCCGCGGAAACGGCCTGCCGCTTGGAGCCTCCAGCTCGATCGCGTCGTGAAGGAGCTCTGACGCTCACTTCAGCGCGATGGTTCCTCACCCTCCTGCTGAGCTTTTCGATGCTCTGGCTGGCGGGCTGTCGGAAGTCCGGTTCGGCCGACGGAGGCGATGAGTTTTTGCGCCTGACCAATCTGGGCAAGAGCCATCTCGATCGCGGAGACGGACCGAAGGCGGCGGAAGCGTTCCAACAGGCGTTGACGTTGAACCCGACCCTGCTCGATGCGCGGTTGAACGTAGCCAGCGCGTTGTTGCTGGCCAATCGTCCGGCGGAAACCATCGTTGCCGCGCAGAAGGTTCTTGAAGTCGAGCCGAACTCAGCGGCGGCCCACTATCTCATCGGATGTGCCCAGTTGCGTCTGGGCCAGCCGCTGGAGGCGGTGAAATCGCTCCAGCAGTCACAACGATTGGACCCGGCCGTCACCGCCGTTAATTTTCAACTGGGTCTCGCTCACGAGCGCGCGGGGCAAATGGAGGAGGCCATTGCCCAATGGCAGACCGCGATCGAGTTCGACCCGGAACATCCCGCGGCCCACTACCGCCTCAGCCAAGTGCTCCTGCGGGCGGGACGTCAGGACGAAGCGGCTGAACAACTCAAGCTGCATCAGGCGATCCTTGCCAAGCGCGGGAATGTTGTCGCCGATGTCGCCACGTTCGAAAAGTGCAGGCACACCGCGGCGCGTCTCCCGTTCAAGCCGGAGGAGCCGCTTAAGGACGGCATTCCGGTCAAGTTCGCCGAGGCGACGGCAACCGCGTTGCCCAACGCGGCGGCCTATCGCGGGCCGGTCGCGGTGATCGACGTGGAGCACGACGGTCGGAACAGCTTGTTCGTGGGGGAGGGAGACGGTTTTCGCCTGCTGACCAACAATGGCGCAGGTCGATTTGAGCCCATGCCCACCCTTTTGCCCGGCGTAAGCGGGGCCGGCTACCGGCGCAGCCTGGTGGGCGATCTGCAGAACGATCGCTACGAGGACATCGTCGTCCTCGGCGAAAAGGCGGGCCATGTGTTCAAGTTTGCCACGAACTATGCGGTGACCGAGATCACCCGGTTTGCCGGCCTCAAGGACTTGGTCGGCATCGACGGCGCGTTGATCGACTTTGATTTCACCGGCAAGCTTGGCTTGATGGCGATTCAGCCGGGCGGCAACGTGATCAAGGTCTATCGCAACCTGGGCAACGCTTACTTTACCCAGACCGGCGTCACGTCGGGGATTCCGGCTACAGTCGAAGGCGTTGGGCATCTCGTGATCGAGGATTGGAACGGGGATGACTTGCTCGACGTCCTGATGCCCCGCACCAGCGGCGCGCCGGCTTTTTATTCCCGGCAACGTGGCGGGCCCTTCGCCGCGACCAACTTTCCGACGGCACTTCCGGACGTGGCGGTGGCGGCGCCGGGTGACTTAAACAACGACTTGCGTCCCGACGTGGTCGTCGCGGGCAAGTCCGGCCTCGAAGTTCACTTTGGCGGTGCGGTCCCGAAATCCGTGCTCGCGCCGGCCGTCGACGGCGTGGTTGTGCTGACCTTGATTGACTACGACAACGACGGCTGGCTGGACGTGGTGGCGGCGGGCAATGGCCTTCGAGTCTGGCGCAATCTGGGCGCTGCGGGCTTTCGGGAAACAACGGCCGAACTTGGTCTGGCGAACTACAGTGGAACCAAGATTGAGGCCGTCGAAGCCGCCGACTTTGACGGCGATTGCGACACCGATTTGCTGGTCGTGCTGGCCGGGGGCGGCCTGAAATACCTGCGCAACGACGGCGGCAGCGCGCATCGGCAGCTGAAGATCCGGTTGTCTGGCAACCGGTCGAATGCCAGCGCGCTGGGGGTGCGGCTGGAGATGAGCGCCGGGGGATTGCGGACCTCGCGCACGGTGCAAAGACTTCCGGTCGAGCTGGGCGTGGGCAAGCACGGGACGGTGGACTCGGTGGCGGTGCATTGGTTCGACGGCCTGTTGAACAATGATGAGATCAAGGTGGATCAATGCAGTGTGCTGACCCTGGAGGAACTGCAGATCCCCAGCGGCTCCTGCCCGTATCTGTATGCTTGGGACGGTTCGAAGTTTCGGTTTGTCACGGATCTGCTCGGGGCCTCGCCCCTGGGCCTGCGCGTGAGCGATCACCGATTCGTCGAAGCGGACCCGCGGGAATACGTGTGGATTGGCAACGAAAGCATGTTCCCGTCGCGCGATGGCTATCACGTCGTGCAGGTCACCGAAGAGTTGAGGGAGGTGCTGTATCTCGATGAGATCAAGCTGGCGGTGGTGGACCATGCGCCTGGTACGGAAGTTCATTCCACCAGCAAACTGCGGCCGGGCGGGCCGTTCCCCACGCATGAGATTGTCACGCTCCATCGCCCACATCCGCTGCGGCGGGCGGTCGATGGCGACGGTCGCGACGTGACTCAGCTCGTATCGGCGATCGACCGGCAGATGCTGTCGCCGCGGTTGCGCCGACCGCAACTCCGCGGGCTCGCGGAGCCGCACAGTGTGACCTTGGATTTTGGGCCGCTGGATGGCCTGCGCGATCGGCCGCTGGTGCTGGCGTTGACGGGTTGGCTGCGATTCGGCGGCGGGATGGCCAACGTCGCGGGCTCGCATGATCCCGAGCTGCCCTTTCCGTTCCCCACGCTGGAAGCGGAGATCGATGGCCCCGTGGACGGCGCGGCTCGTTGGGTGCCGGTGGACGTGGTGGTGGGGACGCCGGCGGGCAAGACCAAGACGATCGTTGTTGATTTGGCGGGCAAGCTTCCGGCCGGCACGCGCCGGTTGCGGATGAGCGCTGCGTTTGAGTTGCATTGGGATCGCATCGCGCTGCTGGAGCGGGCCGATTCGGCTGCCGCACGGACCCGGTTGGTGACGGTGTCGCCGGCTTCGACTGATCTGCATTGGCGCGGCTACAGCGAGTTCGAACCGCTCTCGTGGCAGTTCCCGTTGACCCCGGACTATGCCCGCGTGCGGACGACGGCGAACTGGTCGATCACACCTTCCGGCTGGTGCACGAAATACGGGCCGGTGGATGAATTGACACGCGCCGAAGACAATCAGCTCGCCTTGGTGGCCGGAGGCGACGAGCTAACCGTGAGATTTGCGGCGGCGGGAATTCCGCCCAAGGCCGACGGACTGGAACGGGATTACTTCCTCTACACCGTGGGCTGGGACAAGGACGCCGACTTTCACTGCGAATTGGGCTGGCAGGTGGAACCGCTGCCGTGGCACGGGCTGGACAGCCAGCGGTATGGGCACGAGCCGAGGCCGTCGCGGATCAATGATGATTGGGTGCGGCGCTGGAACACCCGCTGGGTGGGGCCGCGGACGGTGACTCGGAAGTAGCCGCTGCGGCTGCTTACTTCGGCTCGGTGACCCCGGTGTGAGCCACTTGGGCCTGCTTGGTGCGCGCGCTGGCCAGACTGGCGGCGACCGATCGCTCCAGGTTCTGGGCTTCGGCGACCTTCTGGTTTGTGGACCACAGGCGGACGACCTCGACGGTGGGCCAGGAGAGAATTCCGAGGACGACAACAGTGCGGACCAGATTTTTTGTGCTCATACGATCATCAGGCCGACAAATGCCGGCGTCTGATCGTGCATCGACAGGGTGGGGGCGAAAGTTTAGCGGTTGGAATTCGTTCGGAGCGCGGGCTTTTAGTCCGCAGCGGCTCGCGTGGGCGACGCAGCCTGAAGGTTTCAAGGCCGGACCGCGGGCTTTCTGCGCGCAGCGGCTTGGGCCGGCGACGACGTCGAAGGTTCGATCGCGCAAGGCCGATTCCACCCGCTGCGGGCCATAGGCCCGCGCTCCGATCCAACAACTTCATGATGCACGGATTTCACCCGCTGCGGCTTGGACGGCATTGACAGATCCGCCCGCCCCGGATGCACTGGCGCCACTTCATTTTATGGACCTTGGCCGAACCCGGTTTGAATCCGAGCTGCAGGTGCGTCCGGACGACATCGACATGAACCAGCACGTGCATGCGAGTCGGTATCAGGACTACGTCTTGGCGGCGCGTTATGATCAGATGGCGCGTTGCTATGGCATGTCGATGGAGGCGTTTGCCGAGGCGGGTCTGGGGTGGTATGTGAAGACGGCGCATTTGGACTACAAGCGTGCCTTGAAGCTGGGGGAATCCTTTGTTGTGCGGACCTGGGTGGAGGCGATGGCTGGGGCCGAGGTCAAAGTCTGTTTCGAAATCATGCGCCGGTCGAACGGCAAGCTGTGCTGCGGCGGCTTTTTCGAGTATACGTTGATCAACCTCAAGACCGGCCGGGCGGAGACGATACCGGATTGGATCGGAGCGAAGTACGCGGTGTGACCGATTGACCATGAGCCAGACGATCAGAGCGGAAGAAGATGCGCGCGTCGCCGTGATGCACGGGCCGGATCATTATCGTGATCCGGGCGCGGTCATCGCGCTGGTGGCGCAGGCGCTGGACGCGTTGGGCCCGGCGGCCGCGGCGCGGGTGCATGCCGGCGATCGGGTGGTGCTCAAGCCGAACTGGGTCAAGGAACACGATGAACGCAAGCCGGGCCCGGACCAGTGGGAGCATGTCGTCACCCACCCGACGGTCATCGAAGGCGTCATTCGGTGGGTGGCGCCGCGGTTGCAAGGGCGCGGCAGCATCACGATTTGCGATGCGCCCCAGACCGATTCCTCCTTTGCCACGCTTCGACGGTATTGCGATCTCGACGGCATGGTCGCGCGCTGTGCCCGGGATTTTCCCGGCGTGCAGATTGCCCTGCTCGATCTGCGACCCGAAGAATGGCACGCCGTGGACGGGGTGACCGTGGCCAAGACCGAGCTGCCAGGGGATCCGTTGGGCAGTACGCACGTCAAGTTGGACGGCGCGAGCGAGTTTGTGGGCTTTCAAGGCTGTGGCCAGCTCTATGGCGCGAGCTACGACATGGCCGAGACCAATCGCCGTCACAGCGGCCGGAATCACGAGTATCTGTTGTGCCGGACTCCGATGGACGCGGATCTGCTGATCAACATTCCGAAGCTCAAAACGCATAAGAAAGTCGGGTTGACCTGTGCGCTGAAGAATCTGGTGGGGATCAACGCCAACAAGAACTGGCTGCCCCATCACACCGAGGGCACGCCCGATCGGGGCGGCGATCAGTTCCCGGCGGCAACAGCGAAGGCGCGGCTGGAGCATTCCTGGATGGGCACCGCCAAACGCGTGTTGAAGCACAGCCCGCTGTTGTCACGCTTGTTCGTCCCGTTCAAGAAAGTCGGCCGGCTGGTGTTTGGGGACACGCAAAAAGTCGTCCGGTCCGGCAACTGGCATGGCAACGACACCTGCTGGCGCATGGTGTTGGACCTGAACAAATGCCTGTTCTTCTTCAACGGCGCGGGCGAGCGCCGGAAGGAGCCGCGACGTTATCTGGCGGTCGTGGACGGCATCGTTGGCGGCGAAGGCAACGGGCCGATGGCACCCGATGCCCGCACTTGTGGCGCCATCGTGGCCGGCACGCATCCGCTGGCGGTTGACGCGGCAGCCGCCACCCTGATGGGATTCGATGTGTCCCGCATTCGCATGCTGAAGAACGCCTTCGCCATGCGAGAGTTGAACTTCGCGAGCTTTCAAGCGGACGAGATCCAGGTCACGTCGAATCGCCCGGCGTGGAACGGAAACTTGGCGGCCATGAACGAGACGTTCGATTTCAAGCCGCACTTTGGCTGGACGGGCGCGATTGAGAGTCAGCGCCGCGCGCTCCCGGCATGAGCCTCGAGGACAAACTTTACCCACTGTTGTCGGTCTACGAACGCCTGCCGCAGGGGCTTAAGCGCGGCATCGGCTGGTCGTATCGACAATTGCCGACGCGGTTTCGTCTCGGGAAACGCTACGCGGAATTTCGCAGGCTAACCGCGGACGTCGAACGGTGGTCGGTGGAGGAAATTCAGGAATATCAGCTCCGGCAGCTTCGCCAGACGCTGGTCCGGGCCGGGAACTATTGCCCGTTTTATCAACAGCGATTTTCGCGCGCGGGTTTTCGGCCGGAACTGGTGCGGAGCCTCGAGGATCTCCGCGAATGTCCGCTGCTCGAGAAGCGCGACTTGCTGGAGCATCGCGAGGCCATGGTGTCCACCGACGTGCCCCGCCAGCAGCGGCTCTACATCACCACGGGCGGATCGACCGGCGTGCCCGTGGGGTTCTATCTTCAGAAAGGCGTCAGTCGCCCGAAGGAACAGGCGTTTCTCGAGGCCCAGTGGAAGCGCGGCGGTTATTTCGATGGCGCGCGCCTGGCCGTCATCCGCGGCCATGTGACCACCGACCAAGCCGGCGGGCGCATCACCAGTTACGATGCGACGCGCAACTGGCTGATGCTGTCGTCGTATCACCTGACCGAGGAACGGCTCCCGGAATATTTTGAGGCGATTGAACGATTTCAGCCGGATTTGCTGCACGCGTATCCGAGCGCGGCGTTGCAGTTCGCTGAATTCCTGGAACGTTCGGGGCAGGGCTGGCGCGTGCCATTGCGCGGCTTGCTGGCTGGTTCCGAGCGGCTGACTTTGCCCCAGAAACGTCTGCTCGAACGGGTGTTCAAGTGTCGCGTGTATCGCTGGTATGGTCACAGCGAACGGGTGGTGTTGGCTGGCGAAGGGCGTCAGTCGGAGTTGTTCTACTTCTGGCCGACTTATGGGCTGGTGGAGTTTGGCCCGCCGAACGAGGACGGGCTGTGCGAGGTGATCGGCACCAGCTTTCATAATCTGGCCATGCCGCTCGTTCGCTATCGCACCGGAGACTATGTGCGCCTGGCCGACCCGCGCACCGATGGCCCGCTGGAATTTCCCTGGCCGGCGGTGTCCGCCGTCGACGGCCGCGAGCAGGAGTTTCTGGTCAGCGCCTCCGGCCGGCGAATTTCGCTCACGGCCTTCAACATGCACGACGCGATCTTCGATGATCTATATGCGGTGCAGTTTTTTCAGGAGGAACGAGGGCGGGCGGAATTCCGGTTTGTGCCGGGACCAAGGTTTTCCCGGACTCGCTTGCCGCAGATCGAGGCGGGTGTCCGCCGGAAGCTGGGCGATGATTTCATCGTGACGTTGCAGGAAGTGACCGAGACGGAGAAGACGTCACGGGGCAAGCACCGGTGGATCGTGAGCAAGCTGGAGTAATTTGAAGTTAAAAAAGGGAAGTTCAAGGGAAGGAATCTTCGTCGCAAACTTAATCGGAACGGTTCGAATAGGTAGGCAGCCGACGAAGTTTACGAAGAAGTTTTTGGGAGTTCCTTTCGGGCCGGCGCACGGGTCGTGAACCTTTCGTCTCCCCCTTGCTCTTAATCCTGCTCTTGCTCTCTTCGGGAGGGGCAAGAGCAGGGTTAAGAGCAAGGGCAGAAGGGCAGGTTCATGGGGAGGTGACGGTCGTGTCCGCATTACCCCGGACTGAGCTGAAGGAGGGATCGGCAGGATCCCTGCTAACCGAGGAGACGTGTATCTCGAGTATTTCGGGCTAGACGAGCCGCCGTTCAGCATCACGCCGAACCCGCGGTTCCTGTATTTCAGCGCGAAGCATCGCGAGGCGTTGAACCACATGCTCTACGGCATTCGGGAACGCAAAGGCTTTGTGCAGATCACCGGGGAGGTGGGGGCTGGCAAGAGCACACTTTGCCGGGCGCTGTTGGGCGAACTCGGCAGCAATTACTCCACGGCGCTGATTCTGAATCCGGTCTTGGACGCGGACCAATTGATGCGCGCGATCGCGATTGAGTTCGGCCTCAAGGCATCGGGCATCGATCGACTCGAGGCGCTCGAGCTCATCAATGAGTTTCTCCTCCAGCAATACGTCGATGGCCGCGATTGTGTGTTGATCATCGACGAAGCCCAGGATCTGACTCCCGCTCTGCTCGAGCAGGTGCGTTTGCTTTCCAATCTCGAAACGGACGAGCGCAAGCTGCTGCAAATCGTCCTCATGGGCCAGCCGGAGCTCCGCGATCGGCTCAACGACCCGGCCCTGCGCCAGCTTCGTCAGCGAATCACGGTTCGTTATCACCTGCCGCCCTTGACCCGGGCTGAGCTCGATCACTACGTCCGCCATCGGCTGAGTATATCCGGGGCCAAGGACGGGCCGTGGTTTACGGGCCCGGCCCTGTGGCGGATCTACTCCTATTCCCAGGGCATCCCGCGCCTGGTTAACGCTGTTTGCGACAAAAGCCTGCTGGCGGGATACGTCAACCAGCGCCCGCGCATCGACTTCCGAACCGTCGGCCGGGCCATCCGTGAACTCGAAGGACAAGTCGACCTATGAGCCTGATCAATGATGCCCTGAAGAACGCAGCGAAGGCTTCCACGCCCGCGGGCCCGAACGAAGGCAAGGACTCCGTCGAGCCCATGCGCGCCGCCGTGAGCCATCCGTCGGCGGGTTTGCCGCCCTACTTCTTTCCCGTCTTGCTCTGCATCTTTTGCGGTGCGGTCTGGTTCATCGCCCGCGGTTGGGAAGCCCGGCGTCAGGCAGGGTCAGCGTCGGGCCCCGCGCTGAGCGTGCAGGCCCGGGAATCGCATTCACCTTCCGCCACGGCCGGAGCGAGCGCGGCCGATGGCGCGGCGGAAATTGGGCGCAGCGATTCGGCGGCGGATGCCTTGTTTCCGCTGCCCGACGAGAACGCCCCCATCCCCGCTCAGCGGGATTTCTCCGTCAACGACTCTCCTGGCACCGGTGAACGGCTGGTCGCCAGTGCGACGTCTGGCCCTCGGCTGCAGGGCATTTTCTATCGTGCCTCCGGTCCGTCCGCCGTCATTGATGCCGAGACGGTGTTCGTTGGTGATTCGGTGGCCGGCGGTCGGGTCAAGGCGATCGATCGGACGAGCGTGACGCTGGAGCGCAATGGTCAGATCCAGGTTCTGACCCTGCGCCGCTAGCCTTGCGCGGATTGGGTCGTTCTTCTGCTTCGCCTCCTGGGCGCGGTCGGCTACGTTGAGCCCATGAAAGCGAACGCACAGTTTCCGGCGGAAGAGTCAGAGGGAGGCGAGTTCCAGCGACAGGCGGATGCCTTTCGTGGGTGGGTCACCAGCGACGCCGCCGCTTCGCATCCGGTGGCGCGCGGGCGTTATCATTTGTATGTCTCGCTGGCGTGTCCGTGGGCCTCGCGAGCGCTCATCGTGCGCCGGGTCAAACAGCTGGAGCGGGCCGTCGGCGCGACGGTGGTGGATCCCATCCGGGACGAGCGCGGGTGGGCATTTCGCGAAGGGCCCGGGCACGGCGCCGATCCCGTGAATGGGTTCAAGTTTTTGCGCGAGGCGTATCTGGCCACGGATCCGGAGTTCGCGGGTCGCGTGACGGTGCCGGTTCTCTGGGATCGGGAGGCCCGAGTGATAGTAAACAATTCAGAGGATGACATCTGCCGGATGTTCAATGATGTCTTCAGCCACTTGTCCGACCGCAAAACGACGGTCGACCTCTTTCCCGCGGACCTCGCCCGGGAACAGGCTGAACTGGGAGATTTCATTTATGAAAAGGTGAACAACGGCGTTTACCAGGCGGGCTTTGCCACCACCCAGCGGGCGTACGAGCAGGCGGCGCGGGAGTTGTTTGCGGCGCTGGACCGGCTTGAACAGAGGCTGGCCACGCACCGTTACCTGTTTGGCGACCGCATCGTGGAGGCGGACTGGCGGCTGTTCTGCACGCTGGTGCGCTTCGACGCGGTGTATCACGGACACTTCAAATGCAACCTGCGCCGGATTGTGGATTACCCCAACCTCGACGGGTATTTGCGCGACCTTTATCAGCAGCCCGGTGTGGCGGAGACGGTGAACTTTGATCACATCAAACGCCACTACTACGTGACGCATGATGATATCAACCCCACACGGATCGTGCCCATCGGTCCGCTGCTCGATCTAAGTCGTCCGCATGGACGTGAGCGGTTGGCCTGACCGCAAGAGGTGAAAGTGTCGCAGCCGACGCGATGGCGTCGATGGGCCAGCCCGCGTGCGGTCGACCTCTTTTCAAGGCACCGGGGCGGCGCTGGTCAGCGTCTTGCGGCGATAAACCTTGTCGCTGCTGCAGACGTAGAGCCAGGCGCGGCCGGGGCCGGCGAACGCGCAGCTGACCGTGCCCTTTTCCTGAGGGCGCGACACGATTCCCCCCAGACGTCCGTTGGGATCGAACATCTGGATGCCCAGATGACTGGTGATCCAGCTGTGCCCGTTCGCGTCGGTCGTCAGGCCATCGCCGCCGCTGTCGGTCTTGCCGACGGGCGCGCGCAGTTCCAGATTCTTTTCTCCGCCCCGAAGCGAGCCGTCGTCCGCGATCAAAAACGTCCACGCGTTGGTGCCGCCGTATTCGCTGACGATGAGCTGACGTTGGTCGGGGGTCAGTCCGATGCCGTTGGGTTTGTTGATGCCACCGGCGACGGGATGCGGGCGCGACATGTTGCGCGCGCTGGTGGGCACGCCGATGACCTGCCCCGCCCCGGTGTCGGTGAAGTAGATCCAGCCCGCTTTGGATACGATGAGATCATTGGGGACGACGTCGGTGGCGACGACCTCGATTTGTTTTGTCGCGGGGTCGATCACGACAATCTTCTTGGCGGTGTTCGTTCCTTCGCCCTGAGTGGCCGCGTACAGTTTGCCGTCGGGGCCGAACTTCAGCCCGCTGACCTTGGGTCCGCCGTCGAGCCAAACCACGGGCTTGGTGTCATTGGCGGGCACGCGGTAGACGCGCGATTTGCCGAGGTCGCTGAAATAGAAATTGCCTTCCGCATCGCCGCAGGCCGCGTCGGTGAAGCCGTAGCCCTCCCCCACCAGCTGCCAGTCGCCGGGCTTGCCGCCGTCGGCGAGCACCTTGGAAAGCGCCTCGTCGCCGCCGAGGTTGTCCCGGGTGAAGGGTTTGGGCAGTTCGGTCAGGGCCGGGCGCCAGAGCCAGCGCAGCGTGTCGGGCAGGATGGCGCCGCCGTGTTGTCCGCTGTGGCTGCCGGAGCCGAGCACGAACTTGTGGTCGTAGCCCATGAAGGCCAGTGCGCTGGCCATCTCCTGGTTCGCGAGCGGCCAGTTGCCGTGAAGATTGTTGAGGTCGTTGACGCCGTCCTGCAGGAAGACGCGAATGGGTTTGCGCTCGGTCTTGCGGATCCAGGACGGGTAAACGTGTCCGCCGCGGATGTTGGTGAAGCTGCCAATTTGGGAGAGGACCTTGCGGAACGAATTCGGCCGCTCCCAAGCCACGGTGAAGGCGCAGATAGCGCCGCTGCTCATGCCAGCGATGGCACGCAGTTCAGGGTCGTTGGTGATCTTCAGATCAAATTTTCGGGACACGTAGGGCAGGAATTCATCGATGAGAAACCGGGCATAGGCGTCGCCGAGGGAATCGTATTCAAAGCTGCGATTGCTGGGGTTGTTCAGGCCGGCGGCGGATGCATTGGGCGCAGTTCGATTGCCGGGATTGATGAACACGCCGATGGTCACCGGCAGCTCGCCTTTGGCGATGAGATTGTCGAAGACGATGGGGACGCGTTGTCCGCCGGTTTCGCTGACATATCCGCCGCCGTCCTGAAAGACCATCAAGGCGGCGGGCTTGGAGGCGTCGTATTGGGCGGGAATGTAGACCCAGGCGTCACGGGTGGTGTCGGGAAACACCTTGGACTCGGTGAACTCGAACTTTTCGACTCGTCCTTTGGGCACGCCGGCGGCGCGTGCCGTCGATTCGGGGCCGAGCTTGTATTCTTCAGCGGCGTGGGGTGCGACGGCGACGGCGAGGCCGGCCAGGATCAGGAGCGGGCGGAGGCGTGCGCCGAGCAGGGTGGGCTTGAGGCATGGGACGATCGTCAAGGAGGCGTTGGACATGGCGCGGGTTCTATCCAAACCGAGGCGGCAAGACAACCAAAGATGCGAGGTTAACTGGCCTGTCTGCGGGCGCTGCCACGCGGCGAGCTCGCTCCCTTGCGTCTGCCGGCATAGCCACGACGCGGACGGGCGGCGGAGAAGACTTCTTCGGCGGGGAGGCGCAGCGAGCGTGGTGGTCGGCGTTTTACTTTCGTGAATTATCCAGTAGGCACGTCCGTCGCCCTTCTGGTATTTCAAAAGCATGAACAAAAACCACAAGTTCACCCGGCGTAGCTTCCTGTCGACTTCCCTCACTTCCGTGGCCGCACTGACCATTGTGCCTCGGCATGTTTTAGGTGGGGCTGGTTTTACTCCGCCCAGCGAAGTGCTGACGCGCGCGGTCATCGGCACGGGCGGCATGGGCATGGGCCATGTCACCTCGATCAACACCGCCTGCAAGCTGCTTGCGGTTTGCGACGTCGACGAAAAACATCTGGCGACGGCCGTGAAAGCGGGTGGACCGGACGTGAAAGGGTACAAGGATTTCCGCGAGGTGCTGGCTCGAAAGGACATCGATATCGTGCATGTCCCGACGCCGCCGCATTGGCATGCGTTGATCTCCATCGCGGCGGCGAAAGCCGGCAAAGACATCTGGTGTGAGAAGCCGCTGTCGCGGACGATCGCCGAAGGCGAGGCGGTCAAGGCGGCGGTGGCCAAGTACAAGCGCATTTTCCGGCTGAACACCTGGTTCCGCTTCGACGGGCGGTTTTACGGCATGGGCGTGCCGATGAAGCCGATCAAGAAATTGGTGCAGGCAGGGATGTTTGGATGGCCGCTGAAGATTACGCTCGGCGGCAACACGGGCTTCGATTGGAAACAGAACGCCTGGTGCGGGCGTACGGACCTGACGCCGCAGCCGGTGCCGGCGGGTTTGGATTACGAGATGTGGCTGGGGCCGGCTCCCTTCAAGCCGTATCACCCGCATCGCGTCCACCAGTCGTTCCGGGGCTATTGGGACTACGATGGCGGCGGTTTGGGCGACATGGGCCAGCACTATCTGGATCCAGTCCAGTATCTTCTCGGCAAAGATGAGGAGAGCCCGATCTCTGTGGAGGCCGACACCGCGCCGCAGGATAAGGACGCTGTTCTGCCTTGGCGCCGGGTTTCGTTGAAGTATGCCGACGGCTGCGAAATTGTGCTGGATGGCGAAAACAAGGATGATGCTCCGTTCCTGTCGGGCCCGAAGGGCAGCCTCACCAAGGCCCTCGAATCCTCGATCCCCGACCTGATCGACAAGGTTGCGGCCCTGCCGGATCCGGCGCCGCAGGTCACGGATTTCGTTCAGGCAGTCAAGACGCGGCAGAAGTTTGCCCTGAACGAGATCAATGGTCACCGGTCCTGCACCCTGATCAATCTGGCCAAAATTGCCGTGCAAACCGGGCGCCCGCTGCGGTTCAACCCCAAGAAGCAGCGGTTTATCGACGATGCCGGCGCCAATGCCCTGATTGAGCAACCGATGCGCGCGCCTTGGAAAATTAAGGTTTAACGCGGCATCTGAAGGTTTTTGGCCGGCGCCAGGCCGGCCTGCCGGGCACCGCCTTGGAATTATCCGGGGCGGTGCCCAATTATTTTGTCCCGTCGTGTAATACCTGAAGTGCCTTTCCGTCTGTAAGCCTCGAAACGTAATCACCCTGCCCGCGAGTGTGGGCCCGTCGAACGCCCGCCCTTCTGGCTGGTCGCCGCCGCCCGTCACGGATTCGGCGCTGAAGCTGGCAGATGGGCGAAGAGTCGCATGCGCGGCGGTGGACTCCCGTGAGAGACGGCCCACCCACGCCCGCTGGCAGGTGCGGTTGCCCGGTCACAACCTCGGTCCCTATGTCGCGATGAACTAACCATCAGGTTTGTCTTATGAAATACTTACTAACGTGTATTCGCACTGTGCAAGCCGCCGTCTTGGCGGTTTGTGCGTTTCTTTGTCTCAGCTCTGCTGCTCACGCCCAGGTGGTCACCTTGCCCTTAGACCTTCAGTGTCCCACGAACGTGGTGCTCTGGACCTGCAGCGGGGAGGTTCAGTGGCAGTCACCCTTGCCCGTGCCCAGCGGGGGTTGCTCCAACTACACCGTGGTCTGTGACCCGCCAGTCGGCACGGTGCTGACCGTGGGCGCGCATGACATCAACTGCCGCGTGGTTGATAAGTGTCAGAAGGTCGAAAATTGCAAGTTCACGATCGTGGTTCGGCGCGACACGGAACCGCCCGTCATTCGGTGTCCGAGCAACTTCGTGGCTCAGATCTGTCCTGACGCCGCGGGAGCTTGCTTTGGGGTGGTCAACTACCCGTCGCCGACGGCGTCCGACAACAGCGGCTCCGTGTCGGTCATCTGCAATCCGCCTTCCGGCTCGGTTTTTCCCTGCGGGACCAATGTCGTGACCTGTGCGGCGTTCGATGCGTGCCAGAATCGCGCCACGTGCCAGTTCACTGTGGCGGTGCAAACGGGTGGCGTGGCGCCGTCGATCCGGTGCCCTCAGGATCAGGTGATCCTGACCTGCTCGAACGCGGCCGTGGTCGTTTACCCGGCACCTCAGGTTCTGCCGACGACCGCGACGGTGTTTTGCACGCCGCCGTCAGGTTCGGTGCTGCCGATTGGCGGGCACGCGGTGGTTTGCGTGGCGTCCAATGCCTGCGGCGTCAGTCGCTGCGAGTTCAAGGTTGAAGTCCGGCCCGTAGCGCCGCCGACGATCACCTGTCCGCCGGACGTCTCCATTGTTCTTCCGTGCGGGTCGAACTGCATCCAGGTTGCCTACGCTCCGCCGACGGTGGACAACGGCGTGCTGGCGGGTTGCACGCCGCCTCCTGGTGCGTGCCTTACCCCGGGCGTGACGACGGTGACCTGCGCCGCCACCAATCGTTGCGGGGATCGGGCTGTCTGCCAGTTCCAGGTCCGGGTGGTGCAGGGCCAGGGCAATCCTCCGCAGATCACCTGTCCCGCTGATCTTACGGTCACCACCTGCTCGAACTGCCAGGTCGTGGCCTATGCCGCTCCGGTGGTGAACAATGGAGTTCTGGTCCGTTGCAATCCTCCTTCCGGTTCGTGTTTCCCTCTCGGCGACACGACCGTTGTCTGCGGCGCCTCGAATGCCTGTGCGCGAGCCGAATGCTCGTTCACCATCTCCGTGCGTCCCGTGGCTCCACCGCAAATTGTTTGTCCGACCAATGTGGTGGTTTTGACCGCCCCTTGCGGAACCAACTGTGCGCCTGCTGTCTATCCGGCGCCGTCGGTGGTGAACGGGGCGCTGGCTGGCTGCACACCGCCTCCGGGCACGTGCCTTCCGGTCGGCCTGCAAACGGTGACGTGCATCGCCACCAATCGCTGTGGAGAGCGTGACGTTTGCCAGTTCCAGGTTCGCGTGATTCAGGAGCAGGGCAACCCGCCCCAGATCAGTTGTCCGGCCAATCTCACGGTCAACACCTGCTCCAACTGCCAGGTCGTGACCTACGCGGCGCCGATCGTGGGCAACGGCGCGCTCATCAAGTGCATTCCGCCTTCGGGCAGCTGCTTCCCGCTGGGCGACACGGTGGTGGTTTGCGAAGCCAGCAATGCCTGCAGCCGCACGGAATGTTCGTTCAAGATCACGCTGCGGCCGGTGTTGCCGCCGCAGATTGTCTGCCCGACCAACACCATCGTGCTCACCGTGCCGTGCGGCTCGAACTGTGTCCCGGCCACCTATTCGCTGCCGACGGTGGTGAACGGAACGCTGGTCGGCTGCACCCCGCCGCCTGGCACCTGCCTCCCGGTCGGTCTGCATACCGTCACCTGCCGCGCGACCAACAGCTGCGGAGAACGGGTGGGTTGCGAATTCGTCATCCGTGTCGTCGCCGGCCCGGACGCTCCCCCCGCCCTTGAGTGTCCCCGAGATCTGACCGTGACCGCCTGCTCGAACACGTGCCAGGTGGTGACCTACGCGCCTCCGGTGGTCGTGAACGGTGTGGTCGTGGGCTGCCAGCCGCCTTCCGGCTCGTGTTTCCCGCCGGGCGTCACGACCGTCACTTGCCTCGCCAGCAACGCCTGCGGGCGTTCCGAGTGCAAATTCACGATCACGGTTCGACCGCTTGATTCTTGTGTGAAGCCGCCGCTGAACATGGTCTTGTGGCTGCCGTTCGACGAGCCGGCCGGCGTCCTGGCCCACAACATCGTGGCGGGTGCCCCCAACGGCATTCATGTCAACGGCCCGGTTCCGCTCCTCGGCCAGCACGTCCTGAACAGCCTCGCCTTTGACGGCATCAACGACTTCGTGCGAGTGCCTAACTACGCGGCGATCCAGTTAAGCCAGTCTGACCTGACGATCGACGCATGGGTCTTGCGCCGGGCTGGACCGGCCGGTCAAGGACGTGAAGTTCTGGTCAGCAAGATGGGCAATGTCTTCGGCGCCGCCGGCAATCGCGGCTACGAGTTCTACCTGAACAACGGGGTGATGAATCTCGCCCTCGGCGGCGTGGCCGCCCAGAATTACAACTCGGGGACGCTCGTTCCCCTCGACAACCAGTGGCACCATGTTGCGGTGACCGTGCGGCGCAGCGCCGGCGGCAATGTCCGCTTCTATCTCGACGGCGCGGGCGTGGCCTCGCTGGCGGGCCCGATTCCAGCGCCTCTGGCCAACTCCTGGCCGCTCTACGTCGGCGCCGGCACGTTCCCGGTTCCGCACGGGTTCTTCCGCGGCGCCATCGATGAAGTGGAAATCTTCAATCGCGCGCTGACTCCCGTTGAAATCGCCTCGCTCTGGAACGCCAATCGGGCGGGCAAATGCAAGATCAAGTGCTCCATCCCTTGGGATGTCGCTTATCCTTCGAACCAACAGTGCATCACCGTGCTGGCTCGCATCTGGAACTGCAGCGCGGTCCCGCAGGCCGTCCAATGGACCGCCACAGGACCCATGCCGATCCCGACGCCCACGGGCTCGCTGATCATCCCGCCGTTCACCTGCACGAATGTTCCCGTGGTCCTCTGCCGGCCGACCAACGGCTTGCCGGTCGGGTCCGTGGTTCGCTGGAACTTCACCGTCGACACCGCCACGCAGTGCCCGATCGTCTGCGTCGGCTCCGTCATCAACCCCGGCCCGATCGTGGTCACGGTGCCGGTCCTGCCGATCGCGATCCCTGGCACGAGCCGGGTGCAGGTCGTGCGCGTCGGCTTGAACGGTTTGCCGCCGGGAACGGTCACGCCTTTGCGGCTCCGCGTGGTGGGGCCTGACATGACGCCCGACACCTTCTTCGTCAGCCTCAACGGTCTGCCTCCGGGCCAGCCTTGGATCCGGGGAGGCGGTGCGGCGGGCGGTGAAGGCGGCAACGGCGGCGGATTCGAGGTGCCGGTTCGGTTCGTCAATTCCGACCCGATTGGCCTCTACACGATCCTGATCGAAGCCGACGTCGACGGCGATGGCGCCTACGACACGGTGGCATCGTTCGATGTCGAGAACCCGGTCGTGGCTCCGCCCACCTTGGAACTGGTCAACCGCGACGGTCGTTACCTCCTGTTCTGGGAGGATGGCGGCGACGGCTACGGTGTTCTCGAAACGGCCAAGGAAGTGGATGGACCGTGGGAGCAGCTGCCGAACGCGGAGCCCGGATATCCGGTGAACCCGAGCCAGCGGACCCAGTACTTCCGGGTCGTCATGCCTTAGTCTTAGTCGGCGCGCGTGACCCCGGCTGATTGGGGTTGTTGTAGCCGGCCACAGCGCACCTCACGGGCGCTGGCACTCCTCAGGGTGCCAGCGCCTTTTTCTTTGTCTGCGCCCCTCAGGTATCCGGCTCACCGGGACCAGAATTAAAACCCATAAAGGGGACCCGGATTGAGGCGGATGATCGGCGGCGGCCGTCCATTTGCCGTGTAAGGAACGGCAAAAAAGGGCTTGGCAATATGGAAGCGCCTCGCGGCATACTTTCGGCACGCTTATGGCCAGACTAAACGCATGGATTCGAGCGGGTTCCCTCCTCCTTCTAACCTCATGGCTCACCGGCACCGCTCGGGCAGGTGAAGCCGACATCAAGATTCCGCCGCTCGATCAGGTGCGGTTCGGCGCGATCTCCGGCATGGCCATCCTTTACGCTGGCCTGGTGGTTTGCCTGATCGGTGTGGTGTTCGGGTGGGTGATCTATCTGCAGACCAAAAGCCTGCCGGTGCACAGCCGGATGGCGAATGTCTCAAACATCATCTGGGAGACCTGCAAGACCTACCTGCTCACGCAGGGAAAGTTTCTGATGGTCCTGTGGTTCCTGATCGCAGGTTGCATGGTCTATTACTTCGGATTCCTCAGTCACCACGTCGATCCGGTGACCAAGCAGCCCCTGTCGTCCGGCGCGGTGGCGTTCAATGTGATCGTCATCCTGCTGGCGTCGATTCTGGGCATCCTCGGCTCCTACGGGGTGGCTTGGTTCGGCATTCGCATCAATACGGTGGCCAACTCCCGCGCGGCCTTTTCTTCCCTGACCGGCAATGCGCTGGCGACCCTGTTCATCCCGCTCAAGTCCGGCATGAGCGTCGGCTTGCTGCTGGTCAGCGTCGAGTTGTTCTTCATGATTTGCATTCTGGCCTTCCTCCCGCGCGATTTGGTTGGGCCTTGCTTCATCGGGTTCGCCATTGGCGAATCGCTTGGCGCCAGCGCGCTGCGCATCTGCGGCGGCATTTTTACGAAGATCGCCGATATCGGCGCCGATCTGATGAAGATCGTCTTCAAGCTGCCCGAGGACGACCCGAAGAATCCCGGTGTGATCGCCGATTGCACGGGCGACAACGCGGGCGACAGTGTGGGCCCGACGGCGGACGGCTTTGAGACCTACGGTGTGACGGGCGTGGCGTTGATCGCGTTCCTCGCGCTGGCTCTCGTGCTGAAGCCGCTCGTTTGCGGCACGCTCATCATCTGGCTGTTTGCGATGCGCATTCTGATGATCATCACGTCGATGGCGTCGTATTTCATCAATGCCAAGATCAGTGAAATCAAATACGGCCGGCTGAAAGACTTCGATCTGGAGGCGCCGTTGACGCACTTGGTGTGGATCACGTCGGTGGTTTCGATCGCGGTTACCTACGGGGCGAGTTACTGGCTGTTGCATCCGTCGGCTGATTCCGGCACGCAGGCGTGGGGCGGTCTATGGTGGGTTCTGTCGAGCATCATCAGCTGCGGGACACTGGCCGGCGCGTTGATTCCCGAGTTCACCAAGGTCTTTACCAGCACCAACTCCCGGCACGTGCAGGAAGTGACGACCTCATCCCATCACGGCGGAGCTTCGCTAAACATTCTGTCGGGGTTCGTGGCGGGCAACTTTTCAGCGTTTTGGAAGGGGCTCGTCATCATGAGTTTGATGCTGGTGGCGTACAAGGTCTCCCAGCACGAATCGTTGCAACAGATCATGCCGACAGCCTACTCGTTCGCAGCTCCAATTTTTGCGTTTGGCCTTGTCGCCTTCGGTTTTCTGGGCATGGGTCCGGTGACCATCGCGGTGGATAGTTTTGGGCCGGTCACGGACAACGCGCAGTCTGTGTACGAGTTGAGCCAGATTGAGGCCGTGCCGAACATCAAGCAGGAGATCAAGCGGGACTTTGGTTTCGAGCCGGACTTTGAAAACGCCAAGCTGCAGCTGGAGAAGGGCGACGGAGCAGGGAATACGTTCAAAGCCACCGCCAAGCCGGTGCTCATCGGGACGGCGGTGGTGGGTGCGACCACCATGATTTTCGGCATCATCATGTTGCTGGATGCGGTGGGCAAGCAGACGAACCCGGCGTTCGACATCGTGGGCCAGCTCAGCCTCGTGCAGCCGGAGATCATCATGGGCCTGCTGTTTGGCGGGTCGGTCATTTATTGGTTCACAGGCGCCTCCACTCAGGCCGTGGTGACGGGCGCCTATCGCGCGGTGGTGTTCATCAAGGAAAACATCAAGCTCGATGCGGAGAAGGCTTCGATTGAAGACAGCAAGGAGGTGGTGAAGATCTGCACCCAGTATGCCCAGAAAGGCATGGTCAACATCTTCATTGTCATCTTCTGCTTCGCTCTGGCCCTGCCGTTCTTCAACTCCTACTTCTTCATCGCCTATCTCGTGGCCATGGCATTTTTCGGGCTGTTCCAGGCCATCTTCATGGCCAACGCCGGCGGTGCCTGGGACAATGCCAAGAAAATCGTGGAGGTCGACATGCGCGCCAAAGGCACGCCGTTGCACGCGGCCACGGTCGTGGGCGATACGGTGGGCGATCCGTTCAAGGATACTTCGTCCGTGTCGTTGAACCCGGTCATCAAGTTCACCACGCTGTTCGGCCTGCTGGCCGTGGAGATCGCGGTCATGATGAAGGACGGGCCGTTCAAGACCATGGTCGGTGTCTTCTTTTTGGCGGTGGCCCTGTTCTTTGTTTATCGGTCGTTCTACGGAATGCGGATTCCCACCGAGAAGGCCTAGGTCCAGCTCAGCCGGGAACCGAACAAACGGACCGGTCGGACTGGTCGAAAAACAAGAACGGCGACGCGGACCCGAGGTCGCGTCGCCGTTCTGCGTTAAAGTTCCAGCCCCTGAAGCAGCTCGCCGGGTTGGTGGATTACTTGGCGATTTCCTTGAGTTTGTCGCCGGCTTTTTCAGCGGCTTCGCCGACTTTTTCGCCCACCTTTTGGGCGCCTTCCTTCACCGCCTGGGCACCGTCTTTCACGGCGTCCTTGGCTTTCTCAACGGTTTCGCCAGCCTTATGGGTGGCGTCCTTGAGGGCATCCCCGGTCTTCTGAGCCGCGGCATCAGCGCTGTGAGCTGCCTTGTCGGCCGCCTTGTCGGCGTTTTCGGCTTGTTCCTTGCAGCCGGCCAGAAGGACCAGAGCGGCTGCGACGGCCAGGGTGGAGTTCAGGATCGGTTTGATGGATTTCATTAGGTTGTTTTTTGTTTTTCAGCTTGGTAAGTCCCCAAATTGGAAGTTCCGGACGGGTCACCGGCTCAACCGGGGCGCTTCGACGGCGTCGTCTTGCACGCCTCCGCCCGGGATCAGGTTGTCGTCATGAACAGTTTTCACTCGGCGCACACTGGGGTTTTCCGTCGGGCCGCGTCAAGGCGGCAGTTGGAGCCCTCTCATCTCTGTAGAAGCTTCTTTGACCGCAGATGTACGCCGATAAACGCAGATGAAAACGCGGTGATCCTTGCTCCTAAATCTCTGCGTCCATCCGCGTTAATCCGCGGTTTTTCATTCCGGTCTTCCGGGGCGGCGCATGGTGTTCGTGGGGCCCCTGATTCACGGATAAGACCGGTAAAACCGCGGAGAGGGTGCGGCCTCGTGCGGCGTGACGATTCCCTTACGAATCCGCTCCCGGATCGACCGACAGGTTGGCCTGGCAAAGCATCTGGAGGATGTATCGGCGTTCGCTCGTGACCTCCTCCGGCGTGGCGACGGTTCGGGTGATTTCGGCAGTGATGAAGTCTCCGTAGCGTCCGCGAAGTCGGTTGACGGCGGTGGTCACGGCGCCGGGCGACATCTGCAACGTCCGCGCGACGGTGGCGTAGTCTCCCGAATCGGTTTGGTCGCGGAGAAAAGGCTTTAACCGGTCGAAGAGCTGTCCCTTGCCCTGTCGGCTGTAGTCCTCCCGCAACTGCCGCACGGCGTGATCGTGGAGGTCGAGGGCCCAACGCCGTTCGAAAAGGGTCTCCGGCGTCAGGTCGTCCACCGGTTCCAAGGCATAACGTTCTTCACCTGCATGATCGTCCAGTGAGAGAAACTGCAGGCCGCCGCCCCGTTTCTTCGCCTGCTCGAAGTCGCGAAGGTTCGCCAGGAAATAGTTCAGCGCACCCAACAGAAACGATCGGAACTTGCCTTTGGTCCGATCGGCTGCCCCGAGCAGATTTCGCTCGAGCACATGGAAAAAAAAGCCTTGGGCGATGTCCTTCGCATCGGCATCGGAATGACCTTTCCGCCGGATATAGGCATAGATCGGATACCAGTAGGCGCTGCACAGCCGGTTCAACGCCTCCGCGGCGCCACTGGAACCCTCGCGACGTGCCGCCGCAATGTCGGTCCAGTGCGTCACCGGAAAGTTCTGGGGCCGCTGGCTTTCGTCAATTGGTTCGTCGGCGGGCATTGGGCATTGAATGAGACGATCGCTTCGCTTGCGATTCGCAGCCCAGTCTAGTGCAGGCACCGCCCAATTCAAGCGATGGATCACGGAGGATTCTTGGGATCTTAGATTTGCGATTTGCGATTGGGGTTGGTCGGTCCGGTGCGATCGATCTGGGCGCAGCCGGCCATCGCAAATTGGAAATATTGGGAATCTAAAATATCTGAAATCGAAAATGAAAAGCCACCGGTCCCACCGTTACGCGCCTGCTGGAGATTACGCCCAGACCATGCACCGGAGGGAACGTTCCAGCAAGGCCACGAACTACCGGAGGCGGCCCCGGGGAATCCCCGGGGGCCCCGGTCCGGCGTCGGCCGCGCCTCCACCCAGATTGCCACTATCGGTCCATACCCAGGCCCGGAACCATTTGCCACGCTGCGGCCATGATGAACAACGCGCGAACCTGCAATCGTTTGGCACCGGCCGGGCAATACGCCGACCGCCTTTCCGCCTTCCTCGTCGTTTTCACACTGCTTTTGGCCTTGCCCAGCCAGGCCGACGATCGGCTCGTCGGTCGGTGGACCTTCGACGAAGGATTCCAGATTGTGGAGCTGATGTTCCGTTCCGACGGACGCTATCAAATGGACACGCGGAGCACGGATTCCGACTTTGGGCTCTCCTTCTCAGACCGTGGCCGTTACGACACCAGCGGTGCGAGCCTCAACCTGCGGCCGTATGAGTTTTTTGGAGAACCCGTCGCCAGCGTTTATGGATTCACCCTGGCGAGCGGGGTGCTGACCCTGGCGAGGCCGGAGTTCCTCGAGGAACGCGCGTTTTTGTACCAGCCGGGCTCGCGCGAGAATGTCCTCGCGCAGGAACAGGTCCCGGCGGTGCTGGTCGGCCAATGGAAACGCGAGGAATTTCTCTCCGGATCGAACCTGAGCGAAGAATACCTTTTTCGCCCCGACGGGCATTACACGTTGAAGACCGGCTGGGATGGGAGTGTTGACCCAACGATCGAGCGCGGAAACTACCAGCGGACCGCGGACCAGCTTGCGTTTAAGCCGTATGGCGGTCCGGAACGTGAGGTCGTCCTCGATTTCTTCGGCGGCGAGCTGACTTTGATCCGGACGGAGGAAGGGTCGGGCCGCTCGGAGACGTGCCGGGCAGTGCCTGGTTCGGAGGCTCTCGTGCGCGCCAAATCCGCCGAGGCAAACGCCTTTCTCAGTCGCTCGAATTGGGCGGTCGGCATTTGGGAGATCCGCGATGAAGTTCATTTCGTAGATCTCACGCTCCGACCGGATGGTTACTACAATGCCACCAACGCCACGGAGATCGTCCGGGGCGTGGTGCGCGGGCGCTATGCCCTTGAGTCCGGGCGCATTCATCTCATGCCGTTCGGCGGGCAGGGCATCTACTCCCGGGACAACGGGGAATTCGGCAAGGTCGAACAGACCCGTCTGCTCGATTACTACGACGGCGAGTTGCAGATCATCAATCCTGAGGCACTGACTTTTCCGGTGGCCTTGGCCCGCAAGCGCTCCGGCTCGGAGGCGGAGGTGACAACCCGCTCCGAACAGGCGCGCACTGAGCGCCTCCGGCCCGGCTGGGAAGTGGGTACCTGGACGGTGAACGATCCCAGCGGTTGGATGGAGTTCACGTTTCGCCCGGACCATCGTTATATCGCCAAATCCGGCCAGGGCGGTGCGGTGAGCGCCGTCGAACGCGGTCGCCTGATCCTGAATGGTAACAAGCTCACCCTCGCGCCCTACGAGGGCCTCGGACCGGCGCGCGGTTTCGAAGTCGATCTCTACGACGGCAACTTATTCCTCTCTGGCGATCCGACCCGATTCGTCGTCGGCCGGAAGAATGCGGGTTCAGAATCGACGGTGACTGACCTGACCCGCAACCCGAGCTCGCTACGGGGCGAACGCGGCGGGGTTCTGGGCCTCTGGACCGCCCGTCGGCCCGGCGAAAACGTGGAGCTCGTCTTTCGCCCGGACGGGCAGTTCCGCCTGAGCCGCTGTGCGAACGGCGTCACGACCCGCGACTACGGACTGTATCGTGCCGACGTGCCGGCCCGAACCATCGTGGTCGACTCGCGGTTTTCACCCGCGGGCAACTCCGGACTCGATTTCTACGGCAACACGTTAACCATCCATGACGGCGGACTGGGTGCTCCGCAGACTTACACCGTGAATCTGGGCCAAGTCGATGCCGCCATCGCGGCGTCGGTCGCGGCGGATGACGCGAAGGAGTTGATCGATGCGCAATGGCTGGCGCGAGTTCCGCTTGCCCCGCGTGATCCCAACGCGGTCTCCGTGCCAATTGGAGATTTGCCCGCGGATCCGAATCCCGGTTCGGTCTTTCCTGTCCCGACCGTTTTTCCGACCTATCATCTGTTCCGCCGGCTCATCCCGGGCTTCGTCTACTTCAATTCAGGGGGGACGATTCGAAGCTTGCCGGTGGTCAACACGCGCGAGTGGCACTTTTTCCGGAACGGCCGCGTCCTGGTCCGCTTCAAGAATGTGCGCGCCGGCGCGTTTTACCCCACCACGATCGATGAGGTGACCACGTTCTGGGGGGCTTACCGCGTCGACCCGAGACCCGCCCAGAACGACGTCCTCCACCTCTATGCCGACAACACCCTCGTCATTCAGACGGACTTGGGCGAACGAGTTGACCTGACCTTGGAGGACGGCCGTCGCTATCTCTTTCTCACAAAGGAGAGCCAGGCGTTGTCCGAATGGGCGGCTGAAATGCAGCCGGAGACCTGCGGGCTGAGCGGCGAGGGCGACGCAACCTTGATCAACACCGGACTCGGATTGACTTCAGCCATCGCGCCTGACGATGTCGCCGGGCCTTTCTCCATCAGCGTGGAACGTCCCCTGGCTGGAGCGAGAAGTGTGGTGATTGCCGGCGTGGCGACTGGTTCGGGAACGTTTGTGGTCGAACGGGCGACGCAACTGGGCCCGGTCAACCCTTGGCAGCCGGTGCAGACCAATTCGTTGCCGAACGGTCCATTCCGGATGCAAGTCCCGACCGGCAACCAGCCCGCGGCGTTCTTCCGCCTGCGAAGGGTGGAATAGCGGGCGCCTGATTGGTTGGGGCCGGGGTGCGCGGCACGAATGTGGGCGGTAATGTTCGGCTTCGGCTGCGCACTTTTCCATCTTGGCGCTTGGACCAGATGTCACCCCTCCGTAGAGTCTCCCGCCATGGCGACACTTTTCCCGATACCGGGCGATCGAAGCTTTTCTGCGGTCGGCGGACGGGTTTTGCTGCTGGGCATGCTGCTGGCGCAGTTGCCGTTGATCGGATTGGGTGCGGCGACCGCGGCTTCCACCTACTGCAACCCGCTCGACATCGACTACAAATACAACTTCGAACAGCGCGCCCGCGGCATTTCGTTCCGCTCCGGCGCCGACCCGGTCATCGTCAATCATCGCGGCGAGTATTTCATGTTCGTCACGATCTCGGGTGGTTGGTGGCACTCGAAGGATTTGGTGCACTGGCGCTATGTCAAAGCGGACGTCTCGCCGCACGCCTGGCCGAAGGAAGACATGTGCGCACCGGCGGCGCTGTCGGCGGGCGGCCGTTTGTACCTGTTTCAATCCACGTTTGAGCAGCGACCGATCTGGGTGAGCGACAAGCCGGAGACGGGGCGTTTGGAGCAGTTCAATCCACAGTTGCCTTTCGTTCCCGGCGCGGCCGGGCCGTGGGATCCGGCGATCTTTCACGACAACGACACGGATCGTTGGTTCATGTATTTTGGGTCGTCGAACGTCTACCCGCTCTACGGCATCGAACTCGATTTTGCCGAGCGTCTGACTTACAAGGGGACATCGGCAGAGATGATCCGATTGCATCCGGATCAGCATGGTTGGGAACGGTTCGGGCCGAATCATACCAGCCCGATCCAGCCGTTCATGGAGGGCGCTTGGATGACCAAGCACAACGGCAGGTATTATCTCCAATACGGCGCGCCGGGCACCGAGTATAACGTCTACGCCAATGGCACGTATGTTGGCGACGGTCCGCTCGGGCCGTTCTCCTATGCCCCAAACAATCCGATCTCCTACAAGCCGGGTGGCTTTGTCACCGGTGTAGGCCATGGCAATACGTTTCAAGACAATCACGGCAACTATTGGAACACCGGCACCCCGTGGTGGGCCGTGAACTTCGATTTCGAACGGCGCATCGCGATGGTTCCCGCCGGGTTCGATCCCGACGGATTGATGTATGCCAGCACCCGCTTTGGCGACTTTCCTCATCGGATGCCGGAGGGCAAATGGAGGACCGTTGATGAATTGTTCACCGGCTGGATGCTGCTGTCGTACCGCAAGCCGGTGACCGCGTCGTCGTATCACGGTGTTTTTGCCGCGGCGAATGTCACCGATGAAAACCCGCGTTCGTTCTGGGTGGCTGAGACCAACCGGCCAGGCGAATGGCTGACGGTGGATCTGGGACGGATTTCCGAAGTGCGCGCCGTGCAGGTGAACTTCACGGACTACAAGTCCGGGATCTATTCCAACTGGGCCAACGTCTATACCCAATTCAAGCTCCAAGCCTCGGCCGATGGCACGAACTGGTTGACCATCGCGGATCTGACCGGGGAGAAGCGGGACCGCCCGAATGCGTATCTGGAGTTGCCCGCCCCGGTGCGCGCTCGGTTCATCAAATACGATCACATTTATGTGGGGGCGCCGCATCTGGCCATCAGCGACCTGCGCGTGTTCGGGCATGGCGGCGGCACGGCGCCCGCCACCCCGGCCAACTTGTCGGTGCGGCGCGATGGCAACGATCCGCGAAATGCGTTTGTCTCGTGGGACGACGTGCCGGGTGCCGTCGGCTACAACATCCGGTGGGGGATTCGCGACGATAAACTTTACCAGACCTGGCAGGTCTGGGCCGACCAACGGTCGACGCTGGAAGTGCGGGCGTTGAGTCTTGGGCAGGATTACAGCTTTGCGATTGAGGCATTTAATGAACACGGCGTGTCCGGCTTGAGTCCGGTGCGGCGGGCCGCGCAGTAAGTGGTTGGCGGTGAGGGAAGATTATTTCGCCACCGCGGATTTGGCGTGCGGATCCGCCTGGCTGCTTCAGCTGTAGCCGGCCGGCGACTAAAGTTCCGGCGGGATTTGGCGTTAAAGAGATGGCGGCTCAGCCGGTGAGGAACGGTCCCCGGCAACCGCCGTCTTTGCCTATGTCGTCATTCGATACCGAGTTCGCCACAGCGAGCCCACGGCGCCTTATTCTGTTCGTGGCGCTGAGTCCGGACGATGCCCAGCGTGCGGCCGATGGATTGAAGCAGAAATCACGTCGATGGCGTCTGGCCTTTGCGCCCACCACCGCGGATGCGGTGCGTCAGCTGCGGGCCACGCCCTTTGATTGCGTGGTGATGAACCTGCAGGCGCGCGGGATCGATCCGCACCGCTTTTTCAAGGAGGTGATGGAAACGTCGCCGGAAGCCCTGCGCATTGGCCTGACGGGTGCGGACGATCGGCATCGAGTGCAGCAAGGCGGCGCTCCGGTGCACCAGTTCCTGTCGAGCCCGTTGGATCCGATGGTGTTGACCGCGGTGTTGGCTCGGGCGTTTGCGGCCCAGGACTTCCTTTCCCAGGAACATTTTCGCAAGCTTGTCGACAGCATCACTTCGCTGCCGGCGCTGCCGGCGGCTTATTCGGCGTTAATGGATGAGTTGAACCTGGACGATCCATCGCTCGAGCGCGTGGGCGAGTTGGTGGCCTCCGACCTGGCGCTTTCAGCCCGCATGTTGCAACTGGTCAACTCGACTTTCTTCGGCCTGAGCCGGCCGATCGTGCACCCGGGTGAAGCCGCCTTGTTTCTCGGCACCGAGACGGTCAAGGCCCTGGTTCTCGCCCTGAGCGTCTTCTCCCAGTTCAATCTCGCGCGCCTGCGGGAGTTTGATCCGGAAGCGCTCTGGCATCACAGCTGGACGACGGGTGTGCTGGCGCGGCGCCTCTGCGAGTTTGAAGAAGTTGAACGACAGGTGGCGGACGAGGCGTTCATGGCCGGCCTGCTGCATGACATGGGCAAGCTGATCCTGGCGGCGAATTATCCAACCCTGCTCGAGCAAAACATTGTGGCGGCGGCGCAGAAGGGAATCGGGCTGTGGGAACAGGAGTTTCAGGTGCACGGTGCCAGTCACGCCGAACTCGGTGGCTATGTCCTGCGCCGTTGGGGCCTGCCCCAGGGCGTGGTGGACGCCGTCACCTTCCACCATCGCCCAATGCTTGCCCGCATGCGGACGTTCTCCGCGGTGACCGCCGTGCATCTCGCGAACACGCTGTCCCGGGTTGCCAACGATCCAATCGGCGCTCTCGACGCCATCGACCGTGGATACCTCAAGTCGCTCGCCTTGGAGGATCGGATCGACGACTGGAAAAAGGTTGTGAGCAGCCAGCTCGAACGCGACGTGGAAGCGGCGTAGCCCAGGCGACTTGTTGCCGACTTGTTGCCGTCGAGCATCCGAAAAGGCCCAAACTCCAGGGCGGCGACAGTCGCCCCCCCCCGAAAGCGGTGACGAGTCACCGCACTCCAACGGAGCGCCGCGTCAGTTCGGCCAGGACTTCTTCGACGGTGAGGTTCGGCAGTCGTGCGCCTGTTTGAAGCAAATGCATCCGCTCGCTGCGCGGGCGCCACACGGCTTCCGCGGTTTCACCCCACAAAACCAAACCAGGCAAGCCCACGGCCGCGGCGAGATGGGTGATGCCTGAATCATGGCCGAGGAAGAAACGGCATCCTGCCAGTTGCGCCGCGAGGTTGGGCAGGGGCTGGTTGAAGGCCAGCTCAACCGGGCCGCGCGCGTGTCGACTGAGGCGGTGCAGGCGCTCGCCTTCGGCCTCGCCACCCACCAGGAGCACCGACCGATCGGTTTCTGGCAGGCGCTGCAGCAATTCCGCCCACTTCGCCTCCGGCCAGTTCTTTCGTTCGCTGCCGCTGCCCGGATGCAACGCGAGTTGATCCGACGCGGGCGCGGGCCTGGAAAGTTTGAGCTGAGGAATCGGATCTGCGTCGAAGATCGCCAGACGCTCCAAAGGTTGCAGAAAAACCTCGGTCGCATGGCGTCCGGCCGTGTCGTCCGGACGATGTGGTCCCTGGATGAACTGGGCTTTGGTGCAGCGGCCAACATTGTCCCGGAAAATTTCGTCGGGATCGTAGAGGTAGGAGATGATGATCGCGAAGCCGTCCAGGTAGTCGCGCATCGCATCGGGCAGCTGGCCGTGACGGGCGAAGAACGGCGCGAGCGTTCCCGCCTCGATGGAGCGCACGGCGTCGGCCATCCCTCCGGCAACCGCCAGTTGCGCGATGTGAGCGTAGCCGAGCACCTCCAGTTGCACCGCCGGGAACCGGCTGCGCAACGCGGCGAGCGCCGGCAGGGTGAGGATGAAGTCCCCGATGGCGCCGCCGCGGATGACGAGGATCTTAGCCTTTGAATTGACGGGCATTATCTCCCGGTTACCGCGCCTTGTCCGGATACGGTGGCGGCGTTGGAATCTTCACCGGATTTGCGGCCAGCGCCTTCTTGATCTCGTCGATGGCGCGGTTGAGTTGATCGTCGACGCCGGCGAATTCGCGGGCCGGATCGTTGTCGACGACGATGTCGGGCTCGACGCCGACGCCTTCCATGATCCATTCCTTTGCGTCGAGATCGAACCGGCTGAATTCGGGCCGGTTGAGTGAGCCGCCGTCGAGGAGCGGCAGGGTGCCGCGAATGCCCACCACGCCGCCCCACGAACGCTGCCCGATGATCGGCCCGAGTTTGTGCTTTCGGAAGCGGTAGGCGACGATGTCGCCGTCGCTGGCCGAATGTTGATCGATCAAGAGAACCTTCGGTCCGAGCACCTGACCGCTGGGATCGACGTTGACCGAACCATTGCGCGCGATGGTCCACATGGCTGGTTCCCGGCGCAGACGTTCGATGATCATGGGCGACACATTGCCGCCGCCGTTGCCGCGGCAGTCAACGATGAGCGCGTCCTTGTGCAATTGCGGGTAGTAGAACTTAACGAACTCGTTCAAGCCCGGGACGCCCATGTCGGGCACATGCACGTAACCCACTTTTCCGTCGGTGGCCTTCTCCACGGCCTCCACATTGTCGAGGACCCAGTTGAGGTAGTAGAGGGGTTGCTCGTCGGCCGTTGGGATGACCGTCTCTTCGCGGGCGCCTTCCTCCTTGGCCTCGCGATTGACCTTGAGCCGGACCTGTTTGCCGGCGGTGCCGACGAGCGCGGCGTAGGGATCGACCATGTCGCGGGTGGATTGCCCGTTGATGGCGATGAGGTAATCGCCGACGGCCACATTGACGCCGATCTCGGTCAGGGGCGAGCGGTAGCTCTTGTCCCAGTTCTGGCCGCGAAGAATGCGGGCGATCCGGTAGTAGCCGCTGGCCTCGCGTTCGAGCCGGGCGCCCAGCAGCCCGAGCGGAACGCGTTCAGGCTTGGGATAGTCGCCGCCGCCAACGTAGGCATGGCCGGCGTTCAACTCGCCGATGAGTTCGCCAATGATGTAGGTGAGATCCGCGCGGTGCTGGACATGTTGCAGCAGCGGTTCATAGCGTTTCCGCATGGCGGCCCAGTCGACGTTGTGCAGGTTCGGCGCGTAGAAGAAGTCACGCATCTGGCGCCAGCACTCGGCGTAGATCTGGTTCCATTCCGCGCGGCGGTCGAGCGTCACTTGCAGGTCCGACAGGTTGAGTTTGTGGTCTGTGGTATCGAGCTTGCCGCCGGGCAGATCGACGATGGCATAGTCCATTCCGGTCCGGACGATCATCTTCTTTTGATCGGCCGAGACCCGATAGCCGCCCACTTCGCCCACTTCGGTTTCCTTTTCCTTCTCGAGGTCAAAGAACAGGAGCTTGCCTTTGCGCTGGTAAAACAACTTCGAGCCGACGGACGTCAGGCCGCCGTAGCTGGAAGCTTCGGGCGGTAGGACAATGATGCGTCCCGCCAGACCTTCCGCGTCCACCTTGACCACCACCTTCTTCTCCTCTTTCTTTTCGGCCGGCTTCTTTTCCTCCTCCTTCTTCGTTTCGTCGCCGGCCTTTTTCGCGGCCGGATCAGCGGCTTGCACGTCGGGCGGAGCCGTCTTGGGTTTGGCGTCTTTCGTGTCGTCCTTGACCTTCACCTCGTCGGATTTCGGAGCAAAGGGCGACTTGATGTCCTTGGTGAGGGTGAGCAGGTAGATCCGTTCCATGTCGTTGTAGACATGGTTCCACTCCGTGCCGCTGTAGGTTGGCTTGTAGGAACGTTCGGACACGAAGAAGAGGTATTTGCCGTCGCTGCTGAACTCCGGGTTGTTGGACTGAAACCAGCCGTCGGTGGCCGGAATGCTTTTGCCGTCGTCGAGGTTGAACAATTGGATGCTGGCGAACCGGCGCGGCTCCGGCTTGGTCAGCGCGATCCATCGGCTGTCCGGCGACCAGGTGAAGTCATGGATCTCCGACGAATCCGACTGTGCCACCAACCGCACGGCCTTGCTCCCGATGTCGACGATTTGCAGTCGGTTCTTTTTGTCGGACCAGGCGAGGTATTTGGAGTCGGGCGACCAGAGCGGAGAATACTTGTAGGTGTCGCTTCCGGTGGTCAGGGCGCGCGCCTCGCCGCTGCCGTCCTGGGGACGCAGCCAGAGTTCGTCTTCGCCGGACTGGTCGCTGATGAAGGCGATCCAGCGGCCGTCGGGCGACCAGGTGGCGTTGCGTTCGTGAACGCCCGGCGAATGCGTCAGGTTGCGGGTGGGACCGTGCTTGGCCGGAACGGAGAACAAATCGCCCCGCGCGCCGAGGATGGCGCGGGCGCCGTCGGGCGCGACGTCGAACGAGGTGACCTCCTTGCTGACGTCCTTGCGTCCCCCTCGGCCGATGGCGAGGTCTTCTTTAATCTCGATCGGCACCTTGACCGCTTGTTCCGAGGCGAGGTCGAAGCGATAGATTTCACCGCCGTTTTCAAAGACGATCGCTTGATCGCCGAGAGATGGGAACTTGACGGCAAATTCGGTGAAGCGCGTGAGCTGCCGGGTTTGCTGGGAGTTGAGCTCCAGGACGAACAGGTTGGCTTGGCGGTTGGTGTCGCGCTCGGAGACGAAGTAAATCTTGTCGCCGCGCCACATCGGATAAATGTCCTGGGCGGGATTGTCGGTGAGCTTGGTGGTGGCCTTGGTTTCGAAATTGTAGAGCCAGATCTCATCGGCCTGACCGCCCCGGTACCGTTTCCAGGTGCGGAACTCGCGGAAGACCCGGTTGTAGGCGAGCTGTTTGCCGTCGGGCGAAAAAGTGCACCAGCCGCCGCGGGGAAGGGGCAGGGTTTCCACGAGGCCGCCGTTGATCCGGGCCAGCGTCAGCTCGCCCTTGAATGGATTCCATTGGGTGCGGCGCGAGCGGTAGATGATGGTTTCGTTGTCGCGCCAGGTCATGACGATGTTATTGGGACCCATCCGATCCGAGACGTCGTCGCGCTCGAGGGTGGCCGTGTACGTGAGGCGTTTGGGCACGCCGCCGTCGGCGGGCATGAGATAGACCTCGGTGTTGCCGTCGTATTGGGCGGTGAAGGCGATGGATTTGCCGTCGGGCGAGAAGCGCGGAAACATCTCGTAGCTTTGTTCGTCGGAGGTGAGCCTTCGGGCGAGCCCGCCTTGGGCTGGGACGGTGTAGAGATCGCCGGCGTAACCGAAGATGATTCGATCACCATGAATGGCGGGAAAGCGGAGGAGTCGGGCCTCGGCGGCGGGAGCGGAGGAGGTGAGCAATCCTTGGGTCAGGGCGGCGAGACCGAGGAGCAAAGCTTTGAGATGGCGAGACGTCATGGGCCGTGATGATAGGCGCCGATCGGTCTGACTCAACCTGAATTACTGGCTGACGTTGCCTGAACTGCGGGCTGGCCTGATGGCGCCAGTGCGCTAAGGTCCATCGCAACGCGTGAAAACGACCAATCGGCGATTCCAGTTTCACCGGCGAGCTCGATCGTGGGCCGGCTCCTGGCTTTTGTTGGCGTGTCTGTCTGTGGGCAGACCTGGCGATGGCCTGGCGGCCCAGGGTGAGACGCACAAGGCGCCGTTGCATGGGCGCCATTGGGTGGTCATCACCGGCAAGCCGCTGTCGGCGACCGCGGGCGCGCGCATGATGGAGCGCGGCGGGAATGCCGTGGACGCGGCCTGCGCCATGCTTGGCGCGGGCTGCGTGATGTTCGATGACATTGCGTGGGGCGGCGAGACGCAGGCGCTGATCTACGATCCGCGCAAGGAAAAGGTGGTGGCGATCAACGCGCTCGGAGTGGCGCCCACGGGGGCGACGCCGGAATTTTTTCGCAAACGCGGCATGACCCGGCCGCCGTCGGACGGACCGCTCGCGGCGTTGACTCCGGGCACGATGGGCGGGCTGATGGTGATGTTGTCTGAATTTGGAACGCTGTCGTTGAAGCAGGTGCTGGAGCCGGCGATGCAGATGGCGGACGGCTTTCCCGTGGAGGAGGAGCTGGCGGCGAAGATCAATCGGGACATGGCCAAGATGAAGCGCTGGCCCAATTCCCGGCGGCTCTTTTCCCTGCATCCATTCGGGCTGCGGGAGGGGCCGCGTCCGGGCGAGATCTTTCGGCAGCCGGATTTGCTGGAGACCCTGACCAAGCTGGTGGACGCCGAGGCGGCGGCCTTGAAGGCGGGGAAGGATCGGAAGGCGGCGATCCAGGCGGCCTACGATCGGTTTTACAAAGGAGACATCGCCGAAGAGTTTGTGCGCGGTTCCCGGGACATGGGCGGCCTGCATACGATGGAAGATCTGGCGCGTTGGCGGGTGAAGATCGAGGAGCCGCTGAGCACGACCTACAAGGGAATCGAGGTGTACAAACTCAACACCTGGAGCCAGGGCCCGGTGCTGCTCGAGATGCTCAACATGCTGGAGTCGATGGAGGTTTCCGAGATGGGCTACAACAGCGCCCGCTACATCCATACGCTTTATCAGGTCATGAACCTGGCTTACGCGGACCGGGATTTTTATTTTGGCGATCCGGATATGCCCCCGGTGGAGCCGGTGCGGGGCCTCATCTCGAAGCCCTACGCGCTGGAGCGGGCGTTGCTGATCAATCCCGATCGAAACAATCCGCGGGTGCGTCCGGGCGATCCATATCCGTATCAGGGCGGGAAAAATCCTTACCTCCGATACCTCACGAATTGGTCGAATCCTTTGTCGCTCCCCAAAGAGGATCCAGACGAGGAAAAGGAGGACGATGCGCGGCTGGATGCGGCGTTTCGGGTGGGGACGACGACCATCCAGGCGATGGACAAGTCCGGTTGGGCCGTCTCGGTCACGCCGAGCGGCGGCTGGATTCCGGCCTGCATCGCCGGGCGCACCGGCATCGCCATGAGCCAGCGCATGCAGAGCTTCGTCATGGACGAGAAGGATAACCCATTCAATGTGCTCGCGCCCGGGCAGCGTCCCCGGGTGACCCTGACGCCGGGGATCGCGATGCGTGACGGGAAGCCGCTCATGTGTTTTGGGATGCAAGGCGGTGACTGGCAGGATCAGCATCTGCTCCAGTTTTTTCTCAACGTGGTCGAGTTTGGCATGAGCGTCCAGCAGGCGTGCGAGGCGCGGGCCTTTACGAGCTCACAAATGCGGGCCTCGTTCGACGCGCACGGGACCAAGCCGGGCCGGCTGACGTTGCACGAGGAGGTGCCGTCGTGGGTCCGCACCGATCTGATGCGCAAAGGCTATCAGCTGGAGATTCGCGATCGTACGACCGGTCCGATCACTGCGATTCTGCTCGATCCACAACACGGGACATTCTGGGGGGGCTGCACGGACGGAGACGATGACCACGGGATCGCATGGTGAAAGGGCTCAAGCTGGACAAGGTGGTGTTGCTCGGGCGAACGCTGGAGGAATATCTTCTTTTTTTTGGTCTCGCCGCAGCGGACCTGGAGGGGCGGGAGGTTCTGGACGTGGCGTCGGGAGTGAGCTCGTTTTGTGCGGAGGCGAATGCCCGCGGCTGGCGGGTGACGGCCTTCGATCGGATTTACGGCTGGACACCGGCGCAGATCGCGGGTCAGGGCCGCGATGACCTGCAGACCGTCGTCCGGGAGATCGGCGCGGCGGGAACGTATCGCTGGGATTTTTATCAGACACCGCAGCGCATGGGTGAATATCGGGAGCGGGCGCGCCGCATTTTTCTGGAGGACTATGAAGCCGATCGGGCGGGGCGGTGCGGACGTTATGTGGCGGGTGAACTGCCCCGGTTGCCGTTTGCGGACGGGCAGTTTGATCTCGTGCTGGTTTCCTATCTGCTCCTGGTCTACGAGGAGCAGTTCAGCTACGAGTTTCATCGGGACTCCATTCGTGAACTCATGCGCGTGACGCGAGGGGAGGCGCGCATCTATCCGACCGTGACGTTTGAGGCCGAGCCGAGCGAATACCTGGCGCGGCTCCGGCGGGATCCCATGCTGAAGGAGTTTGCGCTGTGTGAAGTGGCGACAGACTTCGAATTTCTTCGGGGATCGAATTCGTATCTGTCAATCCGGCGGGCTGGCTGAAGGTCTTCGCGCCAGCATCTTTTACCGCGGATTCACGCGGATAAACGCAGAGACACGCGGGGCGATCCACCGGCTAAGCCTTTCCCTGATCCCGGTTGAGGAACGGGCCTCATCCACGAGGAATTTTTCCGGCCGAT
The DNA here is from genome assembly GCA_044230345.1 of Limisphaerales bacterium. Taxonomy (GTDB): domain Bacteria; phylum Verrucomicrobiota; class Verrucomicrobiia; order Limisphaerales; family JADJPG01; genus JBGARF01. The sequence continues at coordinate 18,146 of JBGARF010000019.1, read as the reverse complement.
AGTCAATCATGACCAAGTGGCGCGATTGGTCGGGGGCGGCGCCCGGGAAGCCAGTGGGACCGAGGGTGCGGGCGGTATTGCTGTGCGACGATCGGACGATGGTGGCCGAGCCTGCGCGGCGAATTGAACGGTTGGGGAAAAATGTTGGGGCGCATCGGGACGAGGAGATTGTCACCCGGATTTGGACCTTTGCCGAACTGGGAGCCGGCGATGTGCACGCCGCAGTCGTGAGCGAGGCGGCCGAGGCCGGTCTGCTCGCGATCGCGTCGGGCGCATCGCATCCGCTGCCCGTCCTCGTCCGGGGCGTGCTGGTGGAGGAGCTGCTGGCCCGCTTGGGGTGTCCGACGGCGCTTTGGTATTTCGCCCGGCGGGAGGCTTCCGTGGGCGAGCCGCCGGCGGAGTTGGAGGAACCCCTGAGGCACCTCGCCCGATCCTTCGGGGCGGCCTTCTTCGTTACGAACTACGGGCTGAGTACGCCGGCGCCCGTGACACCTCCCGGAGGGCTGTCCGCTCGTCTGCGACATTTGCGATCGTTCGGGATTCCTCACGGGGGAATCAACGAGTGAGCTCGCGACCGACCGCACCCATTGACGAGGAAGTGAGCAAGGGCTTGTTTGCCGGCGAGGGTTTGTGGCACGGTCGCTGCCATGTTCGTTCTTCGGCTTGCCTTGAACCCACTCCCGCTGGGCCTCGCGCTGATCCTGGCCCTGGGATGGACGGGTTGTGCGACCCGGCAGGCCGTGGACCTGTCCGCGCCCGATTGGACGGTCCGTGAGGGGCAGGCCGTCTGGAAGTCTGCGCCCGACGCGGCCGGTATTGCCGGTGATCTGACGGTGGCGACCGGTCGGGACGGAAGGAGTTTTGTCCAGTTTTCGAAGACGCCGCTTCCGCTTGTGACGGCGGAGATAGGCGGCGGACGGTGGCGGGTGAGTTTCGCGCCGCAGCGTCAGACCTACCGAGGGCGAGGCACACCGCCGCAGCGGGTGCTCTGGCTGCAATTGCCCGGCGCGTTGAACGGAAATTCGACTGGCACTGACTGGGTCTTGACCACGTCGCCATCGTCGCCGGAGAACTGGCGTCTGGAGCATCGATCCACGGGGGAGAGTCTGGACGGTTATTTAACCGTCGTACGGCCAGCTGCCCGACCATGAGCACCCCGCGAACCGCCGAGACGGTTGGAAATCTTCCGCCATCCGGGGAGGAAGCGGTACCACTGGGGGCTGTGGGCCCGACCGGGCCGACCACCCCGTCGACGTTGTATCGGGCCCAGTTTTGGCAATGGGGCGTGCGGGTTTCGCGACGGATGCCGCACGGGTTGCTCGGGCGCCTGGCGGGGCATTTGGCGAAGGTCTATTGGCTGGCTTCGCCTGCGCGCCGGGCGGTGGTGATGGAGAACCTGTTGCCGGCGTTGCACGGCGATCGCGACGCGGCGCGGATCACGACGCGGGAGTTGTTCACCCAGTTTGGGTTGAAGCTGGCCGATCTTTGGCGCTACGAAAGCGGGCTTTCGATCTACAACCTGTTCCATGACCTGACGGGCTGGGAACATCTGGAGACGGCCCAGGCGAAGAAGCGGGGTGTGTTGCTGCTGACGGTTCACTTGGGCAACTGGGAATTTGGCGCGCCGTTGTTGACCCAGCGCGGCGTTCGGTTGCAGGTCATCACCCAGGCGGAGCCGCAGGCGCAGTTGACGGCCATGCGCCAGGCCGCGCGCGCCCGGTGGGGAATCGAAACGCTGGCGCTGGGCGAGAATCCGTTTGCGGCGGTTGAAATCATCCGTCGCCTCGAAGCCAACAATGCGGTTGCGCTGTTGATGGATCGTCCACCGCCCCAGACGGCGGTCGAAGTCAGCCTGTTCGGACGACCCTTCGCCGCGTCGATCTCGGCGGCCGAACTGGCCCGCGCCTCCGGGTGCGCCTTGTTGCCGGTTTATCTACCTCGCACCTCCCGCGGTTATGTCGCTCACATTTTGCCGGAGATTCCCTACGAACGCGCCGCCCTCCGGGATCGCAATGCCCGGGTGCTGCTGACCCAGCAAATCATGAATTCCTTCGAACCAGCCATCCGGCTGTTTCTCAACCAATGGTACCATTTCGTGCCCATCTGGCCGCCGCACCCATGAATGCTGTTCCCTCCCGAGTCTTCAACCGCCGCTGCACGCGGATTAACGCTGCTAGAGACAGAGATGCGGGGATCAAGGGGCCAAAGTTGCCTCCTAATCGTCGGCCAAGCGTGGCCTCGGATTTGCGCCCGCCTCATCCCCATCTGCGTTCATCCGCGTTTGTCAGCGGTTCAAAAAAGGGGGTGTTCCCGCCCACCGGACGCGGAGGATTTGGGCGATGGGTTGCGATCTTCGTTCTGATGGCCCTCGCCGTGCAGGTGGGAACTACTGCGGTTGCCGCCGAGTCGGTCGTGCCACGTTGGTTGGGGGCGCAGACCAATTTGCAAACCTGGACGGCTGCGGTGCGGCAGACGCGGACGTTTAAGACGATGTCCCAACCGTTGCAGGAAACGGGCCGGGTGTGGTTCGCTGCGCCGAACCGATTCCGGTGGGAACTGGGCTCACCGGCCCGGACGATCGCGGTGCGTGAGCCCGAGCAAATGCTGGTGATTTACCCCCGGCTCAAACGCGCCGAGCGCTTTCCGCTGAACGGCGCCCAGGCCGGGCCTTGGAAGGACACTCTGGCCCTGCTCGAAGCCGGGTTCCCGCGCAGCCCGGCGGAACTGGAATCGCGGTTCAAGATCGTGAACGAAGTCCGGACCAACGACACCTGGGAAATCTCCTTGCAGCCCAAATCTTCGTCCGCCCGTCGCATGATGCCGTTGCTCAAGGTGGCCTTTGCCGAAGGCGATTTTCTCCTGCGCGCGACAGAGATTCAGTTCGCCGACGGGTCCATCATGCGCAACGAGTTCTCCGGCGGCACGGCCAATCCCGTTTTGGATCCGACGGTCTTTCAGCCGCCTCTCGACCCGGGTTTCGAAATCGTCGATCCGCTCGCGGCTCGCAACGAAGGAAGGAAGTGACCCTTGGATCCTGTCGCTGATCTTTCTACCGTCCTGCGATCCCTGCCGCATGGCCCGGAATTCCGGTTCGTTGATCGCTTGCTCACGCTCGAACCCGGGCGGGAGGGAACGGGGGAGTATCTCGTGCGTGGCGATGAGCCCTTCTTGCGGGGACATTTCCCCGGTCATCCCCTCATGCCGGGCGTCTTGTTGGTTGAAGCCGTCGCCCAACTGGCCGGGACGGTCGCTCAAAGCGATCCGCTTATTCCCCCACTGGCCGGCCTCAAGTTGACCGCGATTCGCGGGGCAAAGATTCTGGGCTCCGCCCGGCCGGGCCAGGTCGTGCACCTCAGCACCCGCGTGCTCGGTCGCCTCGGGAATCTGATCCAGGCCCAGGGCAGCGCTTCCGTGGGCGGAACGTCCGTGCTGCAGGTCGACCTGACCCTGAGCGGCGAGCTTTGAGGGACGTCAACGAGCCGGCAGATCGCGGGCTCGAATGCAGGCGGCCTCGTGCGCCGGGCGCAGTGTTTCGAGCTGCGGGACGGCGGTCCGGCAGGCGTCGATGGCGTGCGGGCAACGTGGATGGAAGGCGCAGCCCGCGGGAGGATTCAACGGCGACGGCGGATCGCCGGGCAGGAGGATTCGTTGGCGTGCCTGGGCGAGTTCGGGATCCGGCACCGGAATCGCGCTCACCAGCGCGCGCGTATACGGGTGCACCGGGGAATCGAACACCTGGGCGGCCGGGCCCAACTCCACAATGCGGCCCAGATACATCACGGCGATGCGATCCGAGATGTGCTTCACCACCGACAGATCGTGCGAGATAAAGATCAACGTCAGCTGCATCTCGCGGGAAAGCTGCGCCAGCAGGTTGATGATCTGCGCCTGAATCGAAACATCCAGCGCGCTCACCGGTTCGTCGGCCACGATCAGTTTTGGATCAACCGCCAGCGCACGGGCAATCGCGATCCGCTGGCGCTGCCCTCCGGAAAATTCGTGCGGATACTTGCGGATGAAACGCGGCGCCAGGCCCACCTTCCGCATCAGCGCCGACACTCGATCCGGCATGTCCGCCGCGGGCACCGCCCGATGCGCCCCCAACGCCTCCGCCAAGGTGTCGTAAACCGTCATCCGCGGGTTCAGCGACGCATAGGGGTCCTGGAAGATCATCTGAAAATCGGCTCGGGCCTCACGCAGTTCATCGCCTTTTAATCCGGCCAGATTGCGTCCTCCCAACACCACCGTGCCGGCCGTGGGGCGGATGAGTTGGAGAATCGTCCGGCCCAACGTGGACTTGCCGCAGCCGGATTCGCCCACCAGTCCCAGAATCTCCCCGCGCCGGAGCGAAAGCGTGACGCCGTCCACCGCCTTGACCGTTCCCACCTGCCGACGGAACACGACGCCCGTCTCCACCGGAAAATGAGTGCGGACGTCGTTGAGTTCCAGGAATGGCGGGTGAGAGGACATGGGAAAATCAGGAAGCGGAAAACCCGGCTGACCTTGATGTCTCTTGGAAACTCCGCTGCGACTTCGGAAGGTGAACAAGCGCTTGCGATTCGCCCTCACCCCAACCCTCTCCACCGGGCAGAGGGAGGAACGATCGCGGCCCAATCTGGGTGCCGACGCACGCCTCAATCTGAAGATGCGTCGAGGCTCGTCGCCGGCACTTACCTGCACACTGGAACGCTCCGACGCGGTCGACGCTCACTCGCCTCACCGCGACGCCGGTGAAGTTCCCCCTCTCCCCGGGGGAGAGGGTCGGGGTGAGGGCGAATCGCGACGGCCGTTCGACTTCCGCTGGTGTTGCGACGTGTACGAAGCTCATGGCCAGTTCCCGAAAGTGATTTGCGCGCTCACAAGACAATTTCCTTCCTCTGCGCCCGCGCGCAGGCGGTGGCATGTTGCGGGGACAGCGGTTCCAGCGTGACATCACCGGCCTCGCATGCGGCTGATCTAAACTCGCAACGCGGGGCAAAGGCGCAGCCGACGATCGGCTTCGACATGTCCGGGGGCAGGCCCGGAATCGTGTAGAGGTCGGCACCCTTGGCTTGCAGGGCGGGAATCGATTTTTGCAACGCCCGGTTGTAGGGGTGGGCCGGGCGCTTGAAAATCTCCGCGGTGGCCGCCGCTTCCACGATGCGCCCGGCATACATGACCAACACGCGCTGGCAAAAGCCGGCCACCACGCCAAGGTCGTGGCTGATCCAAATGACGGCCATGCCGAGCTCCTTTTGAAACCGTCGAACGAGCTCCAAAATCTGGGCCTGCACCGTGACGTCCAGCGCGGTGGTGGGCTCATCGGCGATCAATAGTTCGGGACGGGTAATCAACGCCATCGCAATCATCACCCGCTGGCGCATGCCGCCGGAAAACTGATGCGGATAGCTCCGAATTCTTTGCGCCGCATCGGGCACGCCCACTTCCGTCAACGCCTGAATGGCCCGGCGCACCGCCGCACCTCGATCCATCCGCTCGTGAATGAGCAGCGGCTCGATCAACTGCTCCTCGATCCGCAGATAGGGATTCAGCGACGTCATCGGGTCCTGAAAGATCATTGCGATCCGTCGCCCGCGAATGCCACGGAGCTGCCTGGCCGGGCAGGACAACAAGTCCACGCCATCAAACATGGCGCGGCCTCCTTCGATGCGGCCAGGCGGCTGCGGAATCAGACGAAGCAACGAATAGCACGTCACCGATTTACCCGAGCCGGACTCGCCGACGATCCCGAGTGTCTCGCCTTTCTCCAGCGAGAACGAGACATCGCGCACCGCCTGCACCACGCCGTTTCGCGTGTGAAAACTCGTGCGCAAGTTCTGAACGTTGAGGAGCGCCATGGTCAGTCCTTTGACGCCCGCACATCAAGGGCGTCGCGCAGGCCGTCGCCGAGAAAGTTCAGGGAGAAGAGCGTGCCGGCGAAGATGGCTCCCGGAAAGACAATGAGCCATGGATATTCCTCCATGCTGCGGGCGCCGTCGTTGATCAGCGTGCCCCACGAGCTCATGGGCGGCTGCACGCCAAACCCAAGAAAACTCAGGAACGCCTCCAGCAACATCACGCTCGGCACGATTAGGGTGGTGTAAACGATGACGACGCCGAGCACGTTGGGGATCATGTGTCGAAGGATGATGCGCCGTTTGCGCAGGCCGAGGGCGCGCGCGGCTTCGACAAACTCCTGTTGTTTCAGCGACAGCACCTGACCGCGCACGATGCGGGCCATGGTCAACCATTCCACCGCGCCAATGGCGCAGAAAAGCAGGATCAAGTTCCACACGGCGCCGATGCCCAACTCGAGCCCGAGGCGGGCCCGGGCGAATTTCTCCACCGCATCGCCCAAGTCCTTGGTCAGCACCATCAGCAAAATCACGAAGATAGGAAAGGGCAGGGCGTAAAGGATGTCGACCAGGCGCATCATGATCACGTCGAGGCGCCCGCCGACATAGCCGGAGATCGTTCCATAAAGAACACCGATGAGCAGCGAGACCGTCGTGGCGCAAAGGCCGGCGGCAATGGACACGCGTCCGCCATAGAGAATGCGCGACAGCATGTCGCGGCCGAGCACGTCCGTGCCAAGCCAATGGCGGGCGCTGGGTGGCGTGGCGCCCAGCGCCAGGTTCTGCGTCTCATACGACTCGGGCGCGATCCAGGGGGCCAGCAGCGCGGCGAGTCCAAGCACGGCGGCGAAGACAAAGCCGGCCACGGCGAGTCGGTTGCGGCGGAGCCGATGCCAGGCGTCCTGCCAGAGCGAATGCCCGGGTTCAGCCGATTCCAATTCCAGCGGCGCCGCGATCGTTGTTTCGGGATTCGACATGTCAGCGCGGAATCAGCATGGGTTCATTGTCTGCGTCCATCGGCGTCCATCAGCGGTTTTCCTCACGCCTGATATCAGTGGTTTCATTCAAAGCGCAGCTTGGGGTTCAGCCAGACCTGGAGGATGTCCACGATCAGGTTCATCACGAGGATGAGGAACGCGTAGAACAGCACCGTGCCCAGCACCATGGTGTAATCGCGGTTGAAACCGGCCATCACGAAGAAGCGGCCGAGGCCTGGGATCTGGAAGATGGATTCGACCACGAGCGAACCGGTGACCAGGCCGGTGATGGCGGGTCCAAGGAAGGAAACCACGGACAACAGGCCGCCGCGAAGCGAGTGCTTGAGCACGACGCGCCATTCGGAGGCGCCCTTGGCGCGGGCGGTGCGGATGAAATCCTGGTTGAGGATTTCGAGCATGCCGCCGCGGGCGAGACGCGCGACATACGCCATGTAGTAGAGCCCCAGTGTGATCGCCGGCAAAACTCGATCGGACGGAAAGAACCAGCCGGAGGTGTTGTACCAGCCGAGCCAGAGGCCGAAACACAGGACGAGCAATGGCCCGGTGATGAACGTGGGCAGGCAGATGCCCAGGGTGGCAAGGGCCATCGGAAAGTAGTCGCCGGCCGTGTTCGGTTTCAGCGAGGCGATGATCCCGGCGAACAGCCCGGTGGTTAGCGCGAAGGCCAGCGCATAACAGCCCAGCTCGAGGGAGACTGGAAACGCGTCGGCGATCAACTCGTTGACCGACCAACCTGCATACTTGAACGACGGCCCGAGATCGCCGTGGGCCAGGTGGCCCAGATGATCGAGATACTGGTTCCAGACCGGTTTGTTCAGCCCGTAGTGTTCTTCCAGGCGGGCACGAATCTCCGGCGTGGTGGCCTTTTCGCGATCGAGCGGCCCGCCCGGCGCGAGCTTCATCATGAAGAACGTCGCCGTGATCACGATGAACAACACCGGGATCATTTCGAGAAATCGGCGGGCGATGAAGCGCAGCATGGAGGGTTCAGTTTTTAGTCGGATCGAGCCAGAGGTGTTTGTAGGGGTGAGTGTCGAGCACCGTGGGGTGCCAGCCCTTGACGCTGGGGCTGAGAGCGTAGACGCGGGTGTAGAAGTAAAGCGGGATGATGGGCAGTTCCTCCATCAGGATGGCCTCGGCTTGTTGAAACAGTTCGTAGCGCCGGGATTGATCCGGGGTGCGGCCGGCCTCGAGGATGAGCCGATCGTATTCTGCGTTGGACCAGAACGCCCGGTTGTTGCCCCCGCCCGTCACCCACATGTCGAGGAACGAGTTCGGATCGGCGTAGTCTCCGTTCCAGCCGTAGCGGGAGACCATGTAAGTGCCCGTGCGCTGGGTGTCCTGGAACACCTTCCATTCCTGGTTCACCAGGCGGGCGTCGAGCTCAAGGTTTTGCTTCCACATCTGCTGGATGGCCTCGGCGATGGTGCGATGGCTCTCCAGCGTATTGAAATGAATTTCGATCGGCGGCAGACCGCGCCCTCCCGGATATCCGGCCTCGGCCAGCAACTGTTTGGCGCGCGCGATGTCCGGCTTGATTCGGGCGCGCGCATTGTAGCCCGCCGTGTCGGGCGGAGTGAAATGATAGGCGGGCAGCTGTCCGCCACGCATGACGTTCTTGACCAGGCTTTCCCGATCAATGGACAGCGCCAGGGCTTGCCGGACCCTTTTGTCCGCCAGGAATCGGTTGGTCACGTTCAGCAGATAAAAATAGGTGGCCAGGTTCGCGTCGACATGGAAGGCGCGCGGGAAGTTCTGCCGATAAAACTCAATCTTGGTCGGCGGCAGCTGATAGCAGTAGTGCATCTGACCGGCGCGAAACGAGCGGTCGCTGGCATCGCCACTTTCGTACGGATAAAAGTAGATCTCGTTCAGGCGCACGGTGGCGGCGTCCCAATAGGTCGGGCTTTTCTTCACGCGAATGACATGGTTGACCTTCCATTCCTCGAGCGTGAACGGGCCGTTTCCGACGAAGCGGCCCGGTCGGGTCCAACGGTTGCCCCGATCGTAGAGCGGCCCGAAACGTTCGATCGTCGGCGTGTGCACCGGAAACCAGGAGTAATGATTGAGCAGGGAAAGAAAGTAAGGGGCTGGCGAATTGAGGGTGATCCGCAGGGTGAGATCATCCAGGGCCTTGACCCCGACCTGGTCGAAATCCTTCAACTTCCCCGTGTTGAACGCCTCGGCCCCTTTCATCACGTAAAGCATGTAGGCGTATTCCGAGGCGAGGCCGGGGGCCAGCATTCGCCGGTACGAGCGGACGAAATCGTGGGCGGTCAGGCGTTCGCCATTCGACCAAAGCCCGTTGGTGCGAAGATAAAACGTGTAGACGAGCTGGTCGGGCGAGAGCGTCCAGCGCTCGGCGGCGCCGGGTACAGGATGAAGGCCCGTCGGGTCTTCCGCCGTGAGGCCTTCGAGCAAGGCGGTCAGGATCCGATGTTCGGGCACGCCGGTGACGATGTGCGGATCGAGATCCTGCGGCTCGGTGGCGTTGTCGAAGTGGAGAATCTGATTTCGGTCGCCATGCTCGACGCGCGTTTCGCGCCGGCCGCACCCGCTGAAGAGCAGGACGGCCGCCAGTAAAACGAGCGCGAGTTTCACGGGCGGGATGATTCGTCGCCCACCTGCGATCTGGGAAGAAGAAAGTGGCTCAGGGTAAAGGGCGATACCGCAGATGCGGGTCGGGTCGATGGTCTCCGGATTGGGCAACGGGCATAACCTCGGAGACGGGAATTGTAAACCGCGGATGAACGGTAAACCGCGGATGAACGCGGATGAACGCAGATATTGCGGGGTGATCCCAGAGCTTGGATGGACGATCACACGATCACCGGTCGACGATAGTTCGGGTTCAACCGTTCCAGGGGCGCCCCGGGTCATATCTGCGTTAATCTGAGTGAATCTGCGGTCGAAAATCGGGACCACATTAAGCTTCGGGCAATAATTTGGATTCGACGCCTCCGCGGACATCGGTAAGGTCGGCCGGTCGGAGGCGCGTGAACGACTGGTCTCCGGCCCAATATGCTTTCCAGCTTGTTCAGCAACCCGCTGCTGATCGCCCTCGTGGCGTTTCAGGCGTGGATGCTGGTCGACGCGATTCGCAATCGCGAGTGGCTCTGGGCGTTGTTCGTGCTCGCGTTTCCGGGTTTGGGCAGCTTCTGGTATTTCTTCAATGTCTACCGACATTCCGCCGCAACCACGCAAGGATTTGAACTGCCCGGCGCGCACGATCGCCGTCGGATCAAGGAACTGCAGGCGCAGATTCATCATCTCGACAAGGCTCATCACCACGCGGAACTCGGCGATATTTACTTTCAGCAGGGGAAGTTTGATCCGGCGCGGAAATGTTACGAGGCATCGCTCGAACGGGATTCCGAAGATCGCGATACCCGTGCGCATTACGGCCAGTGCCTGCTGCGCCTCAACCGGCCTGCGGAGGCTCGCCCCATCCTGGAGGCCGTCGTGGCCGAGCAACCCAAGCACGACTACGGGCACACCCTGATGGCCCTGGCGGAGACCCTCGCCGCCTTGGGCGAGTTCAGCGCCGCCATTCAGACCTGGCAACGCGTGACGGCGGAGTATTCCTACGCGCGCGCCCGGGTCCAGCTGGCCGAGCTGCTCATCCGGGAGCAGCGGAAGGACGAAGCCCGTGGGGTTCTTACGGAGGTGCTGATGGACGACCCGCACAATCCCATCTTCCAACGGCGCCGGGATCGTCCCTGGGTCAGGCGGGCCAAGTCGCTGATTGGGCAGGTTTGAACGATAAGGCAACCGTCTTGGTGTGGAGCAAGAACCCGCGCAGGTTCATGGGAAGCCATCCGTTCTTTTTTGACCTGCTCACGAGACGTGGACCTGCTGACTACTCGGAAGGACCGCGGGCTTTCAGCCCGCAGCGGCGCGAGCCGGAGACGACGACTGAGGGTTCGTTCGTGTGCCGCCGATTCCGCCCGCTGCGGGCCAAAGGCCCGCGCTCCGGAGGGGCGGTTCATGGGAAGCTGACCGTTCCTTTTTGACCTGCGCACGAGACATGAACCGGACATCCCCCCTTGCGCTTAATCCTGCTCTTGCTCTTGCTCTCTTCGGGAGGAGCAAGAGCACGATTAAGAGCAAGAGCAAGAACCGGAGGGGCGGTTCGTGGGAAGCCGTCGTTGGCCCCCGACGAATCCGGCGTGTGCGGGCGCGCAAGATCCCGATTTTCAACCGACAGGCGTTTTGCTAAAGTGCCGCATGCATTGGAACCGTTGGCAACCTGAGGGTCGGATGATTTGGAATGGCAGCCTGGCACTCGCCCTGATGCTGGGGATTGTGGGCTGCGCCTCCCGATCTGGTTCTGATCCGAGCCAAAGTTTTCCAACCGGAAAATCCGAAAAGCCGTCACCGCCGCCAACCGTGTCGTCCGGCGCGGCGTCCTCGTCGAAAGCCGCGCCTGCGACTGCGCCGGACGCTGGCCCGACCATTGTCACGCCATCGGGCGCCCGTGTGGGCCGCGTTTCCCTGGTCAATGGTTCTGCCCGCTATGTGATCGTGACTTATGCCGTGGGTGAATTGCCGCCGCGGGACGCGCGCCTCTATGTCTTTCGCGACGGACTCAAGGTGGCTGAATTGAAGGTCACCGACTACAGCCGGGACATCAACGCTGCGGCTGACATTGAGGCTGGGGATTGCAAGGTTGGCGACGAAGTTCGCGAGCCGTGAGCGCCCAAGGTTGCGGCATTTGAGCGGAGGTGGCGGTTGAGCGGAGGTGGCGGTTGAGCGGAGGTGGCGGTTGAGCGGAGGTGGCGGTTGAGCGGAGGTGGCTGGTAATTCCGCCTGCGTCCCCGCCTGCGTCCGCAAATTTCGTCGTTCCATCCGACCCCTCCCCTCCGACCCGTTCAGCCGGTCGACTTCGCGGTCTTGGACGAGTTCTTTTTTTGGTAGGGGGAGTGGAGGTTGAAATAGATACCGCAGAGTGGCCGTTCGCTCTCGGTCTGGCTCAGGATTATGGTGAGCTGGCGATCGAGGGCGATGCCGTGCCGCAGGTGTGGGCCGCGGTTTTCGTAGGCCTTGATGGCCTTTTCCATCAATGAACGCAGGGCGGCTTCGGCATCCTCCGGCACCTTGTCGATGCAGACGACATAGCGGTCGTATGCCTTGAGGGCATCCGCAATCTCCTGCTTGAACGTATCGGCGGTCACGGCGCGGAGAATAGGATCGCAGCCCCAAAGATTCAAAGCGTTAAATCGGTGGCGTCCAGAACGGCTGGCCCGGCCTTGGTCGTAGCCTCGCCGTCCTCCGCGGCGCCATCGACGCGCGGGCTCCAGGCCGCGCCCGACTTTCCCACGATGAAAACCGCCAGACAGGCCTCCGCCGTGTCCGGGTCGTTCAGACAGATGGCCCCCGAGCAAAGGCGCGCGACGGGTTCCCCCGCCAGTTGCACGGGATGCCGTTTCCGCAGGCCTTCGGCCCAGGCGGCGAAGCTCGGGGCATCTTCCCGTGCGAGCATGCGGCGGCTCACGATGCGAAACAGTCCCGCCTGCCCGGGAGCCGCCTGCCGCATCAATTCGAGCGTCAACCGTCCCATCGTGTAACGCGGATTGATTTCCACCACCGGCTTCAACCGCGGGCGCCCGTCGGCGTCACGATAGACAAAGGCGTCGACCCCGAGGGCGCCGACGAATCTTCGCCGGGAGAGTTCGATTTCGAGCCGGTGCCGCAGTTGTTCGAACAGCGACTGCAGTTGAACGGTGATGTCGGCCGGTTCACGGAAGGCCGCAGAGACCGCGGCGGGCAGGTGCCGCGCGGCGTTGGGGGCGGCGAGATTGCCCAGGAATTGCCCGTTGGCGTCGTTGAGCAGCGTGGTATAGCCCCGCACCTGAAGGCCGCGGTGGCCCATCTCATACTGGACCGAAAAATCGCAGACCCGCTCCAGCCAGGGCTCAACCACCAGCCGTGCGCCGGCCGCGAATCGATTCGTCATCCATTGCCTTTGGGCAGCAAGCAGGGTCGGCTCCCAGAGGCGGATCGCATTGCTCCCGGCCAAGCCCAGTGCCTCTTTCAGCACCACGCGATGATGTCCGCGCCGTCGAATGCCATCGATCGCCGCCATGGCTTCCTCGAGTGAGCGCGTCTCAACCCCCGCCACGGTTTCCGGGCAGAGCCACGACGCGGGCGCTGCGTCGGCCAGCCATGTCCGGAGAAAATTGGCGCTCCAGCCTTTCGAGTAGAGCTCGGCCAGTCCGGCATCGAAGCGCGGTCCAGCAGGGCGCGGTTCGCCGGTGGTCGCGTGTTCCAACGGCGTCAGGAGCGCGGCGCTGTCCGGGCCCCAGGCCCACGGGCGCAGGAAGCCCAGGCGCCGTTCGGCCAAAGCCTGCAACGCCTTCGTTGGCCGGTCGCCCAGTTCGACGAACTCCGGCAGCGTAAACCCAGCCTGCTTCAGTCCGCTCAAGAAACCCACGGCGGGCCGTCGCGGGACCAGGACGACATCATCCTGACGACATAAAAACTGCGGCAGGTTCGCCAGGTCCGCGGCCAGCTGGGCCTGATGTTTCACCGGCGTAAAACCGGGTCCGTGGGCCAGGAAACCTTCGGTCAATGGATTGAACACAAAGACGCCGGGGGTTCGCCCTTTCGATCGCGAATAAACATCGAGCTCCGCAATGAACTGCGGGTCGAGCCCGGCGGCGCGGCGACCTTCGAAGTTCAAGGTGAATCCCTTGGCGCGCTGTGGCGACAACGGCGGCTTGAGCTGACGACAAAACGCCGTCCAGTCGCTTTCGTCGGGATTTTTCCAGCGCCGGAACCACTTCAGGCCGTAGGCCACGTGGGCGATCTCATCGCGATAGATGCGCTCCAACAGCGAGGCGCTGGCGGCATCGCCGACGCGCGCGAAGCCCGCGGCGAAGTGTCGGGCGAAGTCGAGGTTGGCCTGCTCGAAGGTCAGGCTGAGTCCGGCCACGTAATCAATGGGGTTCTCCATGCCCACGAGCGCGCGCCAGAAATAGCCGCTGACCGGCAGTTCCCCGAACTCGACGCCGCACGCCCGCATGCGTTCGAGGTACAGGCGGGCGTGTTCCTGTTCGTCGCGCAGCGTCTGCCAGACCCCGCGACGAAAGGCCGCGGGCGCTTCCGGGAACCGGAGCAGCACCAACGCCATCAGCTCGGTGGCGAGCAGTTCGTGGTTCGCAAAGAAATGCAGCAGCCGGCCGCGTTCAGCCTCGCGTTCCAGGCGGGACGCAGGAAAGTCCGCGGCTGAACCCGATCCCGAGCCGGTCTTGAACTGCAAACCCGCCGGCCGTCCCGGGGCGGAGGGCGCGACGATGGCGGCGCCGGGTTGGTCGTCCGTGATCGTGTCCGGACCCCGGAGTTTTTCCTCCAGCGTCGTGGCGAAGAGCACCTGCTCAGCCAGGGCACGCAGTTCCATGGACCTACTTTGAACGCTGGACGCGGGTGGTTGAAAGATGGAAATGAGCAGCCAGGGTGGGGCAGGTTCATGGGAAACTTTTACGAGTTCCGCATTCGTGCCAACTGGCCATTGAACCGGGGAATGCTCCACCTCACCGCCTTCGGGGAGAGAGGTTCGTAGGGAGAGATCTTCGTCGCAAACTTCGTCGTGAACTTAATCAGACGGGTTCGAATAAGTTGGGTCGCCGACGAAGTTTGCGAAGAAGATTTGGGGCAGGTTCATGGAAAGCCGTCCGTACTTTCTAGACCTGATCACGGGGCATGAATTGGAAGCTTTCAAGAGTTTCGCCCTCGTGCCCACCGGCCCATGAACCGGGAACGGTTCCACCTCACCCGGTTCCGATCTCGCTTTGCGGGACGGAGAGGGTGGACGCACCGGGCCATTCGATGAACAGGATCCCGATCCTCCGCGTCGCGTTCCTGCCTGTCGATCGTTGGGTTCATGGAAAGCAAAACACCCGCCGGGGCATTGCCCGGCGGGTGTGTGGTTTGACTCGCTTCGTTCGCCTTGGGGCGAACGGCTCACGTGCGTCGGCTGGTCATGGAATCGGGTTTGAGCCGAAGACGCTGCGCAGGATGTCCCGGGTGACGTGTGCATCGCCGAGGGCGACGCGCATGACCCGGAAGAACACGTCCGTGTTGTCCATGGCTCCCGTGAAGAGGGCGGCGTTTCGGCCGTAGGCGGAGAGGACGATGTCCGACGCGGTGTGCGTGGCGATTTGATCCTGGATTTGACCCGTGATCAGGAAATTTCCGGCCGTGTCCCGTTGCAGCGGATTCTGCGGGTAACCGATGAGGGGAGGAGTAGTGGCAATGCCGTGGGCGGCATTTTGCATCGGCAGAAGGTTGGTGATCCAATCCTCGTAACGATCCGCGTTGCAGGCGTAGCCAATCAACATCTTGCGATCGATGTCCGTGGTGGTGGGATAGCCGTCGGGAGAGATCGGGTAGAACGGGAATCCGGCCAGGTCGAGTGTGCCCACGACGTTCGAACGGAGTTGGCTGATGCCGGCGCCGGAGGCGGCGCGCGCGACCAGTTCCGCGTTCGTCACACGGGAGGCGCCAATGATGTTGGCGCCGGCGCATTCGTGGTCGGCCGTGACGATCACCAGCGTGTTGGGGTTGCTGGCGGCAAAGGCCTGGCATCGGGCGATGGCGCGATCGAACTCGATCGTGTCAATGATCCAACGCTCCGAGTCCATCAAGTGGGCCATCTTGTCGATCGAACCGCCTTCCACCATGAGCACGAATCCGTTCCGATCCTGGCTCAACAGCTCAAGCGCCTTGTCCGTCATCTCGTCCAGCATCGGCTGATCAGGGAAGCCGAAGTCGTCGACCACACCGTGCGCTCCGGGATTGCGGCGCTTGTCGATCTTATCCTTGGCCACGTTCATGTTCGAGAGGTTGAACAGGCCGAGCAGCTTGCCCGCGCCGGCGGGCACGGTACGCAGTGAGGTGGCATCCGGGACGTAGGTGAAACCGTCGGCGATGAATTCACCCAGGAGATTACGCGCCGGATCAATGGATCCGGCGGGCACGCCCCACGCGCTGGCGACATCCGCCGGCACGACATAGTCCGTGCCAGCGGTCCGGCCGGAGCCCGTCTCGTTGGTCGACAGAAACCACTTGCGGCCCCCACCGAGCAGCACCTTCAATCCCGTTGCGTTTCGTTCATCGTAAAACTGGTCGATGATGCCGGTGCTGGCTGCACGGGCTTGGGTGTGCGAGGCGAAGGCGCCCGGGGTCGAGTCGAACAGGTCCGTGGTGGTCACGATGCCCAGCGCACGTCCCTGCGTCCGGTGCAGGAACTCGCCAATCGATTCGACGCGCGGATTGTCGCCGTTGTCGATGGTGTCATCCGGAAAGACACCGTGTTGGTTGTTATTCGCCTTGTTGCCGGTGGCGTAGCAGGACGCCCCCGGAGACGAATCAGTCACGATCGAGTTCAACGAATGCGTTCGGACCGTGCCCGAGAACGGGAAGGTGTCCATGGCCAGGGGCGCGTTGACCTTGCCCAACGACGCGCCGTTCAGCATGAGGCGCGCGGCCGTTCGATGCGCGATACCCATGCCGTCACCGATCAGGATGATGATGTTCTTCACGCCGTGGATGGTCGGCAGGATGGATTGCACCTCGAAATTGCCGTTGGTGCTCGCCGTCAGGCCGTCGCTCTGCACCGCGTCGATGGTCAGGAGATGCAACCCGGCGCGTTGATTGGCGTAGGCGCGCAGCGAGGCCACCATCGTTCCGGCCGGCTTGCCCGCCACCGTGGCGGGAGTCATCGCCACCGGTCCAGGGACGGCCACACCGTCGACCTTGAACTGGGCTGAAACGATGGTTTGCCCGGCATCGGGCGAGATGGTGGCCTGGAGATCGAATCTCTGCCCGGGCAGGAATCGGGAGATGATCGGTGGCGCGGCGTCGTTGAAGCTGAACAGCGCGCTGGGTGGCGTGAGCCGCGAGACGGACGGTGCGCCATGGGCTGGCGTGAGGGATGCGACGGCGGCGGCCGCTGTCGCCAGGGCGAGCCAGGGCCGACGCGGATGTTGAGGGATCGGGTTCATGACTTTGTCTTCCTTAGGGATGTGGACTGGGGACTTGTTTTGGGGACGGGACGCAATGCCGCGGAATTACGGCGCTGCGTTTTCGGCGCGACTGTTACCCGTGTTCAGCTGGTTCAGGGCAGACTTGGTTGGCGTCGAAAGTGTTTTGTCGGGCGTCGGACTCGAGGGCGGAGCGGATGCCTCGGACGGAGACGGATCCAGGGCAAGACGCGCGACGGAGATGCGCCCATCCGGTTCCGCCTGGTTGCCCACGCTCAACGTTCCTGTGAGCAGCATCAGGCCCGGCACGTAAGGCACCTCTTCGGCGCGCAACATCGGCACCGACACATACAACGTGCTGGCCGGCAAATCGTCGGCCAACCCGTTGTCGTGCTCGTGAATCTGGGCGGGCATCGGTGTGAACAGGAACCTTCCGGCTGGCGGCTCTTCTTGATGCACCATGTAGCCCAGGATGCGGACTCGTTGACCGTGAAGTCGCCGCAGCTTCGCAGTCGTCTCCAGGCCGCGTTGGCCGACGGGCAGGACGAAAAAATCGCTGAACTTCAATTCGTTCACTCCTGCCGGCAGGGGCGGCAGTTCGTAGCTGGCTGGGGACAGCTTGTTGGTGGCCGTCACTACCGTGGTGTTGGTCGGAACGCCGGTTTGACCGCGGTGGTGGTGATGATGGGCCTCGTCGGTGGCTTGGAGGAAAGAGCCGGTTGCGATGCTGATGGTTGCGACCAGGCAGTGCCACCGGGGTCGCAGCCTCCGTGGGGTGGATGCGGCGGTGGGTTTCTCGGACAGACGATTCAAGTTCATGGCGTGCGCTTCAAGTGTTTCGATTCCTGTCTGAGCCGGGTTCCATTGCCTCCTCCGCGCGAGAAACGGTTCGAAGGACAGATCGGCTTTCACCTCGTTCCAAAAGGGAACGCCGAAAAAGGTCACGGGAATTTTTCGATAAAAGTGCCGCCTGTGAGGTGGTGTTCATGGGAAGTCGCCCGTTCTTTTTAGACCTGCTCACCAGGGATGAACCGGGCGGACTGCTCCACCTCACCCGGTTCCGATCTCGCTCGGGCGAGTTCGGAACCTGCCCTCTCCCCCGCAGGGCGGCCTGATCATGTCCCACATCTTTTTCGCTGGACACCGCGACGGCGCTGCGGCAGGTTGTGGCGCGTGCGCATCGCTGGCCGTGAGCTTTCGTCGGAGTTGCTGCAAGAGTTGCAGGAGCAAGCGGGTCATTGTTCGCGACGTCAACTGGCGGCGAAACTGTGTGAACAAGCCCAATGGCGGACGCCTTCGGGCGGGCCGGCGTTGATGACGGCGCGCAAGGC
>JBGARF010000018.1:0-216299 GCA_044230345.1 Limisphaerales bacterium | reverse complement strand
GCAGACCCGAACCCCCTACGATGAACTCCGCTACCTCAAACAGCTGGCCCATCGTTGCTCTCCGCTCGTCGCTGCTATGGCTAAACTTAAACCCTCTTCCTAAAACTTTTCCCTTGCTTGGTTCCCCTCAGGTGTTGGCTGAGAGGAAAGCCGGACTTTTTGGAGCCGGGATCTGTCCCAATTGTGGACAGCGAGTCCTGGATTGGGGCGAATCCCCAACGGAAATTTCCTCTGGACCCATGTGGATTTGCGGCTCGGTGCCGCAACCAGCGAGGATTGGGCGAGGATGCGGCAACGCCGCTGCGCTGGCATCGCGACTGCTTTTGCCAAGGTGTGCGTCTGTGTTTGGGTTGTTCTGTGTTTGGAGCGGGCTGACCCTTACGCGGCTTGGAACACGCACCCCAGGCCGCCGATTCCAGTGCCATCGCTGGAAAAGAGTCAGCCCGCTTTAATTTTACCCCGCGATTGCGCACCGATGGTCCCAGCGGACCCGGTCACTCCAGCACGATTCGACCCCAATCCTCCGGCCGCCCTTGCACGCCGGATCGCGGTGCCCAGGCGATCCGGGACTTGTTGATGTTCTCACCCGACATCGCCCCTTCCTTGTCGCCGTCGTAGACGATGACGTTGAATCCCAGCCTGCGGCCGCGACCGGGTTTAACCCCAATCTCACTGAACGGGATGGAGGCTTGGACGCGGTATCCGCCTGGCGTGCGAGCCGAGAATAACCGCGTGCCGGGAGCCGTCTCCTCCACCGGCCCTTGCTGCGCATCCGCATCTCGCGCCGCGCGCACCACACCCGTCGCGTCGAAGGGAAAAATTCCCAACTTGAAACAGCCCATCGTGTCCTCTGCGCCCGCGTCGGGATCGATGCAGATCTCGACGGAATCGCTGCGCCAATGACCCTTGATGTCGTTCGACGCGATGTTGCTGACGATTCGATCGTCGGCGACCTGCACGTCGACGAACAATTGCCGACCATCGTGGGCCAGGCGGACGGAGGCGCTGCTGTCGGCCGCACCTGTCACCTTGCCCTGGGCCACATCGGTCGGGGCAATGGGCAGCGTCACCGCGGCGGGCCATCCGTCGTCCGTGCCGTCGAGACGTGGTGCCCGGCGTGTTCGCGGCACGGTAGCCCGAGGAACCGGATGGCCGACGGCGGACGCGACCTGCGATTGTTCGCCCACGGTCCACGTGGCGATCATTTCGCCGTCCGCCGGGCGTCCGCCGGGCGGGGTGACGTCGAACTGGACGAAGGTTCCGGCCCGTGCGCCGGCATGCACCACGGCTTCGGGCTTGGCCACCCGCCAGTCGGCTGGTACCTCCAGGCGAATCCGTCCGGTCGGTAGTCCGCTGGCGAGCGGGGCCCGGGCGGAAACCTGAACCTTTACCTGGTTGACTTCACCCGCCACGAGGGGGACGTCGGCCCGGAAACGGACAGCGAGGTGTTCCACTTCGTGGCGGCTGGCCCATTGCTGGAAATTGACGATGGCCGGGCGGGGCACGAATGCGATGCGAAAGCCGGCGGGGTCGGCGGTGTTGGCTGCGGTGCCTGGGGCGGGGACGGACGCGCGGGTGCTGTTGTCCCGCCCGCGCGCGGGCAGTTCAGCGAACAGGTCCGTTTCGGCGACAGGCCAGCCGGCGGCGCTTTTGGCCAGCGTGAAGGTTTGGGGACGGCTGAGCCACGGTGCGTTGGCGAAGCTGCCGAAGGCCTGGGAGCGATGATGGGCCAGCGCCGCGGCGGCCACCTGTCCCGGCGTGTGGCCGTCTGGCAACATCTCGTGGACGGCGATCGTGGCCGTGGCATTGGATCCACCGCCGCTGATGTAAATCTTCCGCGCCTGCCAGATCGAGAGTCCTTCCTTCCGGAGCTGTTCTGGAAACCGCTTGGGATCCGCGGCGGCGCTGAAGGCTTCGATGGCCAGAATTCCCGCCGCCTGATGATGACCGTGCTGCCCGGGATTCGGCGCCGGATTCATGGTGATGATGACCTCGGGTCGGTAGGTGCGGACAGTGCGCACGACGCGCCCGAGCGTTTCTTCGTGGCCCCACTTGCGCAAGGTGGCGGAGAGGCTTTCGGTGTAGGCCCAGTCCAATTGGTCCAGGAAGGTGCAGTAGCGCACGCCGAGCCGGGCCAGGCAATCGCGCAACTCGACCTCGCGAAGCAAGCCGAGGGCGGCTCCCGACTGGGTGCCGACCATGTTCCCGCCGCCTTCACCCCGGGTGATGTAGGCGTGCGCCACGATTTTGTTCCGACCCAGCGCGTAGTGGGCCAGAGTGGCGGCGACGCCGGTTTCGTCGTCGGGATGGGCGAAGACCCCCAGCAGATCCACTTTCATCAGCTCGGCCCCCTGTCGGGCGGACTCGGCAGCGATGCCCGGTGCCAGCATCAAGGTGAGCGAGGTGAGCAAGCCGCACAAACGCAGGGCCCGCCGGGCTAAACCTCTGCGCGCGGGCGCCGATGGAGGCGGGGACAGGCTGCATTTCCGGCCGGGATGGGCGCTTCGATCAATGTGAATCATAAGTCGGCAACGGTGGGTCTGGGGTGGCTGCGTCCAGCTCGTATAGCAGCGGGTCGCCCTTCCGGGCAAGAACGGGCTCGTCAGCCGGACTCGCCTGTGCCACGGTTCCCCGAGCGCGACGCCGCCGCCCGGGCTGGTTTGCGCCCCTAAGATGAATGCACGCCAGCTCAGTTGGGTCCTGTTGCTCCTCAACCTTGGGTTGTTAGGCGTGGTCGTCTTTCTGGTCGCGCGTGGAGCGGGTGACGGCTTGTCCTCGGGCGGGCCGAACCTGGAGGAACGCGTCATCACGAACACGGTCACCCAGATCGCCGTTCGCAAGATCAACGCGACCAACCTGCTGGCCGCCCTGGCCAACCGCCCGCTCAGCTGGCGGATGCTGGAGTCGACCAACTACTTCGCTTACGCGCAGAACCTGCGTAATTTCGGGTGCCCGGAGGAGACCGTGCGGGACATTCTCCTGACCGACGTGGCGCGGTTTTACGGGGAACGGCGTCGGGAATTGCGGGCGCACGCGCCGCTGCCGGAATTTTGGCGTCCTTCACCGCACGCGGACGGGACGCCGGGCGACTCCCAGGAGCTGGCCCGGCAACTTGCGGAATTGAACCATGAGGAGGACGGCCTGATCCGGGATTTACTGGGCGTGGATCGAGAGGTGGAGATGTCCCACTACAGCCGCGACTCAGGGCCGGCCGGGCCGTTGGTGTCGTTCTTGCCGGAAGCCAAGCGCGGGGGCGTGGCCACGTTGCAAGCTCGATATGCCGCGCTGGAACAGGGCATTTATGAGCGCGCCGGGGGGCTTCTGCTCGACACCGACCGGGAAGCATTGCGGACCCTGCAGAAACAGCGCGAGGCCGAGCTGGCCCAGCTCTTGACTCCGGAAGAGTTGCTCACCTATCAGCTCTACAATTCCGGAACCGCCAACCAGCTGCGGACGGAGCTGACGTCGTTCGGCGCGACCCAGGATGAATTCATGCGCATCTTTCAGCTGCGCAAGTCGTTCGATGATCAGTTCGGCGGACCGGGTTCAACGCCAGGCAGCCGGCAGGCGAAATCCGAACTGGAAGCAGCTCAGGCCCTGGACGAATCCCTCCGGCGCACCCTCGGTCCCCAGCGGTTTGGCGAGTATCAGCGTTCCCAGGACAGCGACTATCGCGCGCTTCTGCAGATTACCGGGCGTTACCAGCTGGCGCCGGAAGTCGCCAACAACATCTACAACATGAAGATGACGGCCGAACGGCAGAAGTTTCAGGTCGAATCGACGCCGAACCTGAGCGACGTCCAGCGCGCGCAGGCGCTGGCCCGGTTGGCTGAAGAGACGGAACGGAGCGTGGCTAGCGTGCTGGGCGGCTCCATTTACAAGGACTATCAGAATGGCCCCGGCCAGTGGTTGAACAACCTCTACTTCTTCAATGAGGACAACCTGCCGCCGGAGCCCGAACCGCCGCCGCAAACGGAGCAGGCCCAGACCCGGCGCAAGCCGATCCTTCCGCCCCTGCCTGCCGCCATTTTGAATTCGCTTCCGCCCGGCTACCGCGAGCTGATCTTGGAGACCCAAGGTGCTCGTCCCCCGGGCCCGCCGCCTCGGCAGTGAGGCCTTCTGAGCTCCTCGGAATCGAAGGTCACGCCCGCGCCGCGCGCTCGTCCGCCCGACGTCCGTCCGACTTGTTCAGGCCGGATCCTCGAGGCGCGGAATCAACCTTAGACGGCCCTCCATAAACTCGGCCACGACGCGGTTGGCCATCCGCAGCCGCGCCGGCCAGTTGAGCTCGCTGCGCCGGTGCAGGAGCATCACGCACACACTTAACACATCGCCTGTTCCGGTCGCGCGAAGCGGATTCGTGACGGGCGCGGGCGGTTCAATGAATTGTTCCGTGCGACTAAAGTAACCGGCGCCCTGGGCGCCATGGTGCAGCACGACCGCTCCAGCGCCGGCGGCGAGCAGCTGTCCGATGGCCGCGTCGATCGAGCCGGCGTCAGTGAACTCGCACAGCTCGCGCAGGTTCCCATGCACGAGATCGACCAAAGGCAACAGGTCCCGCACGGCTTCCTTGCGTCGTCGAATTTCAGCTGCGTCGGCCTCGCCCCACGCCGGGTCCCAGTTCACATCGATCGATGTGGCCAGGCCAAGTTGACGGGCGGCGGCGAGCAGGCGGCGATTGCCGTCGAAAAGCATGGGCTCGGAAAACCAAAGGTCGGCACGATAGAGATGCTCGGCCGCCGACAACGCGGCAAGGTCAAGATCCTCAAAGCGGAGGGCACGGTTGTTCGGATGACAGCTGAGAAAGTGCCGGGCGCCGCTGGCATAGACCAAATTGATGGTTGTCCCGGAGGCGAGATCGGGCGCGCGACGCAGATGTGGATGAACGCCCGCCCGGAGCAACGCCTGCTCCAGGCGGTCGCCCAATGGATCGGCGCCAACTTGTCCGATGAAATGACAGGTGGCTCCCAGCGCCGCCGCCGCCGACGCGCTGTTCGCCCCGCCGCCCCCCAGCGTCTCCTCGATCGCGGGAACCGTCGTCTCCCCGTCGTTGAAAAGACGCGCGTCGGCGGAAAAGGGAGCCGTCTTGACGTCGCGATTGATGTTTCCGACCACGCACAATCGGCCTTCGCGGAAGGGGACATCGTCCATCGGAAGCTGCTGGATCTGGGTAGACTTGTTCACGGCCCATGAACCTTGAATGTCTCCACCGCATCGGGGACACCGTTTCCCTCTGGCGAACGCGGGCCGGCGATGGCTCCTGCATTGGCGATCATCGGAAGGGATCTGAGTTGCGGCGTTTGCCCCGGAGCAAGCGGGGGAGGGTCGTTACCGTGCTGGCTGATGGTCTTCGGGTAGAGGTCTGCCCTTGGTTTCCGGGAGGAAGAAGAGAGCGACCAAGCCAAGCAGGAAGATGGCGCTCATGTAGGTGGCGGCGTTGCGAAAAGCTTCGATCTTGGCCTCCGGTGAAGTGGCGCCCGCTTTTAGGGCGAGCTGCAATTTGCCGAGGGTGAAAGGCCCGCTGGCGGCGACGAAGCGGCCGACGTTGTAGCAGAAACTGGTGCCGGTGCTGCGCAGGCGCGTCGGAAACAATTCAGGCAAGTAGATGGCGAATCCCGCGAACAACGCCAGCTGGCAGGCGCCCATGACCGCGCTCATCCAGATGTCAGACTTTCCGTTGAAAAGTCGGAAGTACCCCGCGGTGGCCACCATCGCGAGCAGGAACGCCACGACGAACGATCGTTTGCGTCCGATGGCCTCGGAGAGGCGGGTCATGGCGATCATGCCCACGAAAGCGCCGAGGTTGAACACGATTGAATTGATGCCGATCCAGATGCCGCGGGCACCCGCGATCTGTTCCGGGGGCAGATTCTGGCTGCGCAGGGATCGTTCGATCACCGGGCCGACCAGTTCTGGGGCGAAAAAGCCGATGCCCCAAAGGCCGATCACGCCGGAAACGCAAAGCACCATTCCGGCGAGGGCCGGCCGACGCCAAGGACCGGCTCCCAGAAGTGCCGTGTAGGATCCAAAGGCCACGCCGCTCAAACGCCCGGCTTCGCGCGCCTTCACCCACTTATCCGGTTCGCGCAGCTTGACCTGGATGAAGACGCAGAGGAAGGCTGGCACCGCACCCAGCAAGAACATCAGTTTCCAGGACCAATCCGGCGAGATGACTTTGCGCGCCACCATTTGTCCCACGCCCATGCTGATCAGGCCGGCGGTGACATTGCCGACGGCGGAAAGGGCCTGCAGCGTTCCGAGCGCTCCGGCTCGAGATCGATCGGGCAGCGAGTCTGCGATCAACGCCACCGCCAGGCCGAACACTCCACCCACGCCCAGCCCCGTGATGAACCGGTAAACCGCAAAATCAATCCAGCCTTTCGAGAGCGCCGACAAGCCGGTGAACACTGAATACATCAGCACCGTGAGAGTTAGGGTCTTGGCCCGCCCGATTCGATCGCCGACCGCGCCGAAGATCAGACCGCCGGTGGCCCACCCCGCCACGAAGATCGCGGTGGCGTAGCTGCCGTATTCGTTGGTGTCCCAACCGGGCGGCAGCAGGCTGGTCATCGCCGCATTCCGCGCCAGAATAAACAGCTGTTGGTCCAGGCAATCGAACATCCACGCCAGGGCGGCCATGCTGAAAACGAACCAGTGATAGGACGTCAGGTCGCGCCACCACGGTCCGGACGAAGGCGAAGAGTTCATTCAGGGGCAGATGTTTAGGTAACGGCTCGATCTCCTACACGGATTCACCCAGCGATCCAAGGGAGAACTGTGACCCAATGATTTTCCTTTCCGCGACAGCCATTTCTTCGGCATTCTGGGTCGTATGGGTAAACGCCGAGAAGCGCGGGAACGCGCCGTGCAGTTTCTGTTTCAGCACGACATGAACCCGCCTGACGACGTCGAGGCGGCGCTGGAACAGTTCTGGCAGGGTCAGCGCGCGTCTGAAATCGCCCGCGACAAAGCCCGCGCCACCTGGGGCGAAGCGACGGCCCCGGCGGAGCCCACCGCCGATGACCTCGCGGTCCGGCTGTTCGCCGATCCGCTCATCCGCGGCACCCTCCAGCACCGCGCGGAAGTCGATCAGCACATACTCAAGCACTGCCGGAATTGGGAACTGTCCCGCATTGCCGCCGTTGACCGGAACATCCTCCGCCTCGCCGTTTATGAGATGTATCATCGGGACGACATTCCGCCCGTGGTCAGCATCAATGAGGCGGTGGAGATCGCGAAACGGTTCTCCACCCAGGACAGCGGCAAGTTCGTCAACGGCATCCTCGACAGTGTCAAAGCTGAGCTGATGAGACCGGCCCGCATCGCCACATGAATCCCTGCGCCGATCTGCATCTGCACACCAAGTTCTCCGACGGGACCTATACTCCCGAAGAGCTCGTGGGCCATGCGCATCGCTGTGGATTCAAAGCCATCGCGTTGACGGATCACGACACCATGGAAGGCTGCGCCCGGGCGGGCGCGGCGTGCCAAGCGCAGGGCATCGAGTTCATTCCGGCGACGGAACTGACCTGCGAACACGACGGCCACGAGCTGCATCTCCTGGGCTATTATCTGGACGCGGCCAATCCGAAGCTCGCAGCCGACCTGGCCAAGTTTCAAGAGGTGCGGCAGGGCCGCATCCTCGAGATGGTGGCGCGGCTCAATCACCTCGGCATTCCGCTGCGAGCCGAGGCTGTCTTTGCCCTGGCCAGCTGCCAATCTCCGGGAAGGCCTCATGTCGCCCGTGCTCTCGCTCAGGGCGGCTGGTGTTCCAACCTCGACGAAGCCTTCGAACGTTTCCTGAAGAAGGGCAAACCCGCCTGGGTGCCGAAGTTCAAAATCTCCGCCATGGACGCCGTCGCCCTCGTGCATCAAGCCGGCGGCCTCGCCGTCATGGCCCATCCCGGGCTGAACCACTGCGACGAGCTTATTCCGGCACTGGTCGAGGCGAAGATGGATGGCCTCGAATGTTTTCACAGCAAACATTCAACGGTGGCCACGCAGCGCTATCTCGAAATGGCCGATCGATACAATCTGCTGGTGACCGGCGGATCCGACTGCCACGGCATGAGCAAGGGCAAGCCGCTCATTGGCAGCGTGCGCGTTCCATACGAATGCGTCGAACGCATGCGTGCGGCGATGCTGCGTCGGGCGAGCGAGAATGGGATACTTCTCGCCGGCGAGTCTGGTTCTTCCGGCGCCGCGACTCCCGCCTGAACGCCGCCTCTTTCTCCATGGGTCTGTTCCAAAAATTCAAGCAAGGCCTGCAGAAGACGCAGGCGAAGTTGTTTCACGAGATCAAACGGATCGTCACGCTTTCCCCCAAGCTGACGGGCTCGACGCTCGAGGAACTGGAAGCCGCCCTGCTCGCTGCGGATCTCGGCACTGGCATGACCCAGCAGATCCTCGCCGAGGTCAAGAAAGCCTACGAAACTCAAGGTCGCTCGGGTTTGGCCATCTTCGAGATCGCCGAACGCGAGGTGGAAAAATGCCTGCTCGCTGCCCAGGCCCCCCTCCGCCAACAACCGTCCGGTCTCACGGTCGTTTCCATCGTCGGAGTCAATGGCACGGGCAAAACCACCACCGCGGCCAAGCTGGGCCACCTCCTGACCAACCAGCGTAAAACCGTGGTGCTTGCCGCCTGCGACACGTTTCGCGCCGCGGCGGTCGAACAGCTCAAGCTCTGGGGCCAGCGCCTCAACCTGCCGGTGGTGGCGGGTGCGAACAACGCCGATCCTGCCGCGGTGGCTCACGATGGCATCGCTGCCGCACAGGCCCGCAATGCGGACTATTTGCTGATCGACACGGCCGGCCGCCTGCACACCAAGCACAACCTGATGCTGGAGCTGCAAAAGGTGCACCGGGTCATGGATCGAAAGCTGTCCGGCGCACCCCATGAAACGTTGCTCGTGCTCGATGCCACCACCGGCATGAACGCGCTCAATCAAGCGCGCGAGTTCCACAAATCCGTCACGCTCACCGGCCTGGTCGTTACGAAGCTCGATGGCACTTCCAAGGGCGGCATGGTGGTGGCCATCCAGCGCGAGCTCGGTCTCCCCATCAAGTTCATCGGCCTCGGCGAACAGCCCGACGATCTCCAGCCCTTCGACGCCAAACAGTTCTCCGAAGCGCTGTTTTCGACGAAGGAAGGCTGAGGCAACGGCTGGTCGGAGCGCCGCCGTCCCCGGCGGCAGCAAAGCGCGTCCGCACGGTCACTCCGCCCGAATGCCCTGTTGCGCTGCCATTCCGGCGAACACGCCGCCGCGCCGCAGCAATTCCTGAAAGCTTCCCCTTTCCACGATCTCGCCTTCGTTCAAGACCACGATCTCATCCATCGCGGCGAGGGTGGACAAACGGTGGGCCACGCAGATCACAGTTCGGTGTTCGGCCAGATGATCGATCGCCGCCTGCACTTCAGCTTCGGCGTTTGCATCGAGCGCGCCGGTGGCCTCGTCGAGCACCAGGATCGGCGCATTTCGCACAAAGGCCCGTGCGATGGACAGGCGCTGGCGTTGACCTCCGGACATGGTAGCTCCGCGCTCGCCGGCCGGACCATCGTAGCCCCCCGGACGTTCCAGAATGAAGTCGTGCGCGTAGGCGTCCCGCGCCGCCGCGATGACTTCGTCCCGGGTCGCGCCTTTTCGGCCGCAGGCGATGTTGTCGGCGATGGATTGATCGAAGATGACCACCTCCTGGCTGACCAGCGCCATCAATTGGCGCAGGTCCCGCGTGGAATACTCCCGGATATCGACGCCGTCGATGCGGACGGAGCCCTTGGTGGCGTCGTAGAAGCGGAACAGAAGATTCAAGACCGTGGTCTTGCCGGAACCGCTGGCGCCGGCCAGCCCGAGCTTGTGTCCGCGCGGGATGGTGAGGCTGAAATCCTTGAGCACGGTGCGATCGCCGAAGCGCATCGAGACCCGGTCGAACACGATCTTGTCCTGGAAACCCGGCAGCAGTCGCGGCTGGGCGGGTTCGCGCACGGACGGTTGCTCCAGCAGGATCTCCCGCAGTCGACCGACGCCAACGCCGGCCTGTTCGAAAAGGATGTGGAGGCCGGCGAGCTTTTTGATCGGTTGAAAGAAGAGCAGCACTCCGGTGAGGAACGACGCCAGCTCCGCTCCGCTGCGCCCGGCTCGAAACACGTACATGAGCAGGCCGCTCAGACCAATCACGGCCACCACTTCGATCACGGGATTGACGAGTTCCTTGGCCTGAACCCCTTTCATGCCGGCGTGAACGATGTCGCTCGAGGTTTGGCGGAACCGGGCGCGTTGAGTGTCCTCCAGGCCGAACGCCTTGACCACGCGCACCCCGGCCAGGAGCTCGATCAGCTGGCCGGACTGCATGATGCTGGCCCGCAGCCCGGCTTTCGTGGCGCGGCGGGCTTTCTTGCCAAGGCGCACCAGCGGATACATGCAGAGCGGCAACAGCACGAGCGCCGCCAGCGTGAGCTGCCAGTCCATCCAGCACAGCCAGAAAAACACCGTCACGAGCGTAAGCGGCTCCTTGATCAAATCCGCCGCGCCCTGGCGCAGGCTGCGGAGGAGATTCAGGCTGTCGGTGTTGATTCGGGTCAGCAGATCGCCGGTCGACGAGCGGTTGAAGAAATCAAGCGAAAGGGCGCTGAGCTGATCCATGATGTCGAGGCGGATGTCGCGCACGACGCGTTCGCTGACCCAGCCCATGAAATAACTGCTGAGGTAATCGGCCAGCGCCCGCAAAAACATGGGCAGGGTCAGGAAGATGAGGAGCCCGTAGTAATGCCTTGATTCCATCGGGAGCCCAACCCGGGGCAGATAGTGATCGACCCACTGGCGCAGATCGGCCCGGACTTCCTTGATCACCGCGGGCACCGCGCTGGCCTTGGCTGAAGTGGCGATGACGGGTTTTGGGGTGTCGTCGAAGCGTTCGGCCAGGGTGCTGATGACGCCGATGACGCTGGCGTTGAGCAGGGCGAAGAGGATGCCGAAAGCGACACTGCCCAACAGACGGGCCTTGTAACGACGAAGGTAGGTCCAGCCAAATCCGAGGACCGTGGCGATGCTGTTCATCCGCGGGCGTCAGGACGACAACGGCGAAGTCGGAGGAGACGAGGGCGGCGAGGATGGCCCGGGTTTGCGGGGGGCCTTGCTGGCGAGTGCATTTTCGAGATCGGCCATCATCTTTTCCTTGGCGATCAGCTCCGCTTCGAGTTCGGTCACGCGTTGTTCGCGCGCGCGCAACCGGGTTTCAAACTGATTCTGGATGCGGGTCAGGCGTTCTTCCAACTCCAGGACCTGTTCGGCGCCCGCGTGGTGAGAGGACAACAGCTGGCTGCGTTCAGCCGCCAGCCAGCGGACCATCCGCTCCCGCAGAAGCTGAATGAAAGTCCAGTTGGATCCTTTTGGCGCCGGGTCGATCGGGACCGTTGGACGTCCCCGCGCCGCCCGGGCCCGGGCCGGCCCTTCCGTTTCCAGCCCGGCATCCAATTCTTCGTCCGGGTCGACGTTCATCGCCGGATGTTCCAACACTTGGAACGGTCCGCCAAAGCGTCGGGATTCCGTCACCCGGGTGGTCGAGCGCGTCACCGCGGGGCGTGCTGAACCGGTGCCAATCGAGCCGGCCGGAACGATGGGAGGGTTGGCCAAGGGCTGACGTCTTCGGCCCAGCAGCAGGAACCCGGCGATTCCGAGCACCATTACTCCGATGCCCAGCGCCAGCGTCCGGTTGTCCGTCCAGGAAACGAGTGAATCATGGGTATTGTCTCGGGTGGTGGCTAGGACTGGCGACGGTGTCGACGTTGGTGTTGGCGTTGGCGTCGGTGGAACGGCCATGGATGCGTTGGAGGACGCGGTCAGGCGGCTGGCGGGGTTCGCCGCGGCGACGGAGGTGGCCGGCGTTCTGGCCGATGATTTCAGGTCGATCTCGACCAAGGCGACCGGCGCGAAAAAGCCCTTCTGCTCGACGGACTGGGGATCGCCGGGGAAGTCCGTGCCCTTGAGGAAGGCCGACGTCAGCGAACCGTCTGGCGGCCAGCCCGTGCTGGAAAGCGCCGCGGACGCCACCATCGTTCGATTACCCGAACACGGCTTGAAGCCGTTCGCGGTTAGAATCGCCAGGGCCGGATCGTTCGTGGCACTGGCTGCATCCATTTCAAGATCGGTGGCGAGATACGCAAACTTTCCTGAATTGGTGGCTGCCTCGAACAGCCAGCTCTGGTGGGACACGATATAACGGGCGCACAACTCCCGGCGTCGCGGAATGTCCGCTATCCGATCGCGGGGCATGCCGGGCGTCACTTTGGGGAACTGGACCGTATACAAAACGAACAGGTTTGTGCCCAGGGGAAACACGGCAAAAGAGAACCCGCCCGGAATGTCCAGTCGCCCCGTCGATCGCCAATCAATGGTCTTGGTGTGCGAGGCCTGCCGCTTGGTCAGGACGGTGACCGCGGGATCCAGCGGTTCCGTGCTCGGCGGATCTTTCCGGAACGAGGAATAGATGGGGTTGTGATACACCCGCGGACGCAACAGGTCGGACAACTGTTTGGTGGCGCTCCGCCCCGGGAACCCGTGCAGCACGATGATGTCCGGGTTCAGCGGCTTCAGCACCGCCGCCGCCCGCTGCAGGATCGGCTCATGCTCCGCCGCCCGATTGGTCGTGTTCGAATCCGGCAGTTCCACCACCCACGTCGCAATGTTCAACGACTGGGAATGAACCGCCGTCAGCGCCAACAAGGATACAGCCAGGATCGACAAAAATCGTCGCATGCGGAATCAATCGCTGCATAAGTACGAGCCGCGGCCGAAATGTAAAGCCCGTGTTTCGGGCCAAATTCGGCATTTGTTTTTCGTCCGGCCCCGGGCATCCTCCTGCCCCAACACCTAACTCGTTGCCATGAACATTACGCGCCGCCATTTTCTCGCCACCTCCAGCGCCGCCGCCTCCGGACTGCTCCTCCCCTCCGGCACCATCGCCGCCGCGGCCCCTGCCGCCCCCGCCCACAAGCGCATCAAGCTCGGCGTCTCCTCCTACTCCTACTGGCACTTCAAAACGGAACGTGTCCCGATCGAAACGGTCATCGACAAGGCCGCCATCCTCGGGGTCGAAGGAGTCGACGTCCTCCATCGCCAGATGGACATCCCGGAAAAGGAACCGCTCTCCTCCGAAGGCCGCGCCTATCTGCGCCGGCTGAAACGCCACGCGTTCCGCAACGGCATCGACCTGATTTGCCTCTCCACCCACCAATCCTTCGTGAACCCGAAACGCGAGGAAATCGACGCCCACGTGGAGCACACGAAGAAATGCATCGAGATCGCCTACGAACTCGGCGCACCGTGCATCCGCATCAATACCGGCCGCTGGAACACGGTGAACTTCGACACCTTGATGGCCCAGCGCGGCATCGAAGCCGTCCTGCCCGGTTACACCGAAGAAGACGGCTTCCGCTGGTGCATCGACGGCATCCAACGCTGCCTGCCCAAAGCGGAGGAATGTGGCGTTCTGCTCGCCCTCGAAAACCACTGGGGCCTGGCCCGAACCCCCGAAGGTTTGCTGCGCATTCTCAACCAAATCAAGTCCCCCTGGCTCGGTGCGCTGATGGACACGGGAAATTTCCTCGAAGATCCCTACACCAAGCTCGAAAAAATCGCCGCCCAGACGGTGTTCGTCCAGGCCAAGACCTACCATGGTGGCGGCGAATGGTACACGCTCGATCTCGACTACAAACGCGTCGCCCGCATCCTCGCCGCCGTGAATTACACCGGCTACGTCTCGCTGGAAATGGAGGGCAAGGAGAACCCCGACATCGCCGTGCCCAAAAGTCTCAAGACCCTGCGCAAGGCGTTTGGGGCGTAGGCCCGTTGGCATTCGTCGAGGCGGCCCCGCCCGGCGCGACAGCATTCAGATGCTGACGCAGCCATTGTGACGCGAGGCGCGCGACTGCCGCCGGCCCGAGGTTGCTGGTCTCGATAAGGAAAAACATTTTCGGGTCGGCGTTTCCCGCTCCGCTTGTCGTCTCGTTGCTAACCTTCGTCCTCGCGGATCAGAGATCGCCGGGTCTCGCATTTCAAGGTCGATCCCGGCTTTTATTTCCCTGCGGAGCCGCTTTTCAATACGCAGACGTTCAACCTCCGGGCGAAGCCGTGCAGCTCGAAGTTGTTGGTAAAATCGTTGACGGATTCGGCCCCACTGGGAGCGCCGGCGTCTCGCCGGCCGGTTCGCGAATTCATCCCGTTGGCCCGGCAGCGAATCGATCCAGCGCTCCGAACTTGGCCGGCAAGATGCCGGCGCACCCAGACCGAGCCCGCGCGAAGACGCCGGGGAGCGCCGGCGCACCGCGGGGGCGAAGGCGGTGGTGACACCGCGCTTGTCGTGCCGCGGTGCTTCGTGCTATCCCGCCGGGGATGACCACCCCCGCCCTTGCGCCGGCCACGGACCCGCCCTCATCGATCCGTTGGCGCATTGTCGCGCTGCTGATGGGGCTCTGCCTGATCAGCCACGTCAATCGGGCGGCCATGTCCGTGGCGGGAACGGATCGGATCATGGACCAGTACGGGATCGAACCCACCCGGATGGGAGCCATCTACTCCGCCTTCCTGCTGGTCTACTCGCTTTGCATGATTCCGGGCGGCGTATTTATTGATCGGTTTGGCGCGCGGCGCGCGTTGATGGTCGTCGGATTTGCCTCGGCGGTGTTTGGCGCACTGACCGGACTCACGGGCTGGCTGGTATCAACGGGCGCTTCGCTGGTGCTGGCGCTCACCTTGGTGCGGGGGGCGATGGGCTTGTTCAGCGCGCCGCTGCACCCGGCGGCCGCCCGGGCCATTGGCAGCTGGTTTCCGTTCGCGCAACGCAGCTGGGCCAACGGATTGGTCACCGCCGCCGCCATCGGCGGTGTCGCGCTGAGCTACCCCGGCTTCGGCGCGCTCATTCACGCGGTGGACTGGCCCGGCGCGTTCCTCATCTGTGCGGCGATCACAATCGGGTTGAGTCTACTCTGGAGTTTTCAGGCGACGGACGATCCCGTCCGACATCCACAAGTAAACTCCGCGGAACGGGCCTGGATCGCGGCGGGCACGGTTGCGACGCACGAGCCCTCTGGTTCGCGGGTTCCGTCGCGCGACTGGCTGGCGCTGCTGGGCGATCGCCATCTGTTGCTGCTCACATTCTCGTATGCAGCTGTCGGCTATTTCCAATACCTGTTCGTTTACTGGATGCAGTTTTATCTGGAAAAGGTCCTGCACGTGGACGCGACGCAGAGCAAATACGACGCGAGCCTCCTGCAAGTGGGCCTCGCCGTGGGGATGCCGCTGGGCGGATGGTTGTCCGGCGTGCTGGCTCGCAGCCTGGGCGTTCGACGTGGTCGCGCGCTCGTCTCGGGCGGAGGCATGGTGTTGAGCGCATCGCTGCTTGGCCTGGGCGTGATCGCGCGGGACCCGGCCTGGATTGTCGCGTGGTTCGCCCTGGCCCATCTGGCCATCGGCGCCGCCGAAGGACCCATCTGGGCCACGGCCGTGGACATCGGCGGAACGAAGGGCGGCACGGCTGCGGCGATCTGCAACACTGGCGGCAATCTTGGCGGGTTACTGGCGCCGGTTCTGACTCCCTGGATCAGCACCCAGTTCGGCTGGCCCGTTGGCATCGGGCTGGGCGGGTGCATTTGTCTGCTCGGCGCGCTTTCCTGGTTTTGGATCGATCCGAACCGCCGTCACAAAACGAGCTTGTAGCCGACGCCATGCACGGTGACCAGATGCCGCGGCTGATCGCCGCTGTCTCCAAGCTTTCTCCGCAACTGCACGATGACCTGATCCAAGGTGCGGGTGGTGCCGTAGTATCCGTAGCCCCAGACGTCGTTGAGCAATCGATCCCGGGATAACACCTCACCGGCGCAGGCGTGAAACAGCTGCAGCAACTTCAGCTCGCGCGCGGTCAATTCCTCGGTGGCCCGGCCCCGGATCAGCTCGAATCGTTTGGGATCAACCCGGGCGTCACCGATGCGAAACGGTGCATCGCCCGGCCCGCGAGATGATGAGCTTGCGGCGTCCGCGTCCGCGCCCGCGCCGTTTTTGGCGGGCGGCGTCTCGGCCTGGACCCGGCGCAGCAACGCATGCAGACGCGCCACCAGCTCACGCACCCCGAAGGGCTTGGTCATGTAATCGTCCGCGCCCAGATCCAGCCCGATGACCTTGTCCATCTCCTGTCCTTTGGCGGTCAGCATCAGGATCGGCGTGGTGATCTTCTTTGCGCGAATTTGGCGGCACAGATCGTACCCGCTTAAACCCGGCAACATGACATCGAGCACAATCAACGTGGGGTGGGTCCGGGCCAGCATTTCCAGCGCGCGATCGCCTCGCGGACAGACCGTCACCGCGTAGCCTTCACTTTTCAGAATCTCCTCGAGCCCGAGCAAAATGTGCGGGTCATCCTCGACCACGAGAATCCGTGTCTGCGCAGTGTCGACGGGTGGCGTGGGTTCGCCGTTCCGGCCCGGTCTTTTTGGACTGGGCGCGGCCTTTGGCTCCAGCGGGCGCCCGCCGGCAATGGATCCCTTGTTCTTCATGCGTTGAGTGGCAGGCGCAGGGTGAAGCGGCTGCCCCCGCCTTCCCGCGGTTGATAGGTCACGGTCCCGCCGTGGGCTTCGGCGATTTGCCGCGCCAGGGTCAGTCCCAGGCCGGAGCCTTGCACGCCGTCGGCCAGCGAATCGTGCGCCCGATAAAACTGTTCAAAGATTTTCTCCCCGCACCCCGGCGGCACGCCCCGTCCGCGGTCGAGAACCGACCAGTCAACGTGGCGCCCGCCGGTGTCGACGTCGAGGCTGACCGCGATCTCCTTGCGGTCACCCGAATACTTCTCGGCGTTGGACAACAGGTTGACCATGACCTGGGCGAGGGCGTCGCGATCGCCGCGGACGGCGACTTCGGTGCCCTGACCGTCCGGTGCCGTTGGCGCGGTGAATTGGAATCCGGCGGTCTCCAGGTGGGGGCGGTAAAGTTCCACCGTCTCGTGAGCGAGGTGGGCAAAATTCAGCGGGACGAGTTGGTATTGTTTTTCACCGCGCTCAAGGCGCGCGAAATCCAGCACGTTGTTGATCAGCCGGGTCAGACGCGAGGCTTCGGCGGTAATGATGTTGAGAAACTGGCGACGTTTGTCCTCCTCCCGCACGCGTCCGTCGGCCAGCATTTCGGAAAACATGCGGATGGAGGTCAGCGGCGTCTTGAGCTCATGCGACACGTTGCTGACGAAAGCAGTTTTCTGACGGGCGAGGGCCAGCTGGCGCTTCAGGTCGGCCACGATCAGCCAGCTTCCGATGGCGATGGCGAGGACCAGGAGGGCGATGAGGAGGCCAATGGTTAAGCGGGTCAAGGCGGCGGAACGGCCGAGCTTGTCGAGATCGATCACGTAGGCCGCCACCTCCCAATGGGGCAGAATTTCGCCGATCTCCGTGGCGACGTAAGGTCGATGCCAGTTGCCGGCGAAATTCGTGAGAGGCCGGGTGGTGGTGGCACCAGGGCTCGCCGTGCCCCGGCCGTAACTCGGACCGGCCTGGGCTGGCTTGGCCGATTGCGGCCGCGAGGTTGCGTCCGGTGTCAAGGAGTCCGTCATCATCGGCAATGAGGCCGGCGTGTTGGGGTCCTCCTGAAACACGAGTTTTCCGGGCGTCGCTGACGGGACGAAACTTTCCGGCGAGACCGCCATCGGCTGGCCTGCCGCGTTGAGCAAGGCAACGCCAATTTCGTTCTTCAGGGGTGAGTCGAGCACCAGGGCGTCGCGCACTTTGTCCACCAGCCTTCCGAGGCTGATCTTTGCGCCAAAAACCAGTGGTCGATCCAGGGGCGGCCGATACCAAAACAAGAGGTTGAGCTCATCCTGAAGAAACCGGGCGACCGTGCCGGATTCGCCCTGGGACGCGATCTGACGAAAGGCTGCGGACTCCGGAGCGAGCTTTGAAGCGGCTGCATCCGGCGCGGGTTCTTTGGTGGGCGACACCGCGCGAGCCGCCTTCGCCTTGGCGGCGGGGTCGGGTGGGGCCGGTCCTGCCGCGGCCTGTTTTTGGTCGAGCTGGGTCAGGCTGATCGAACCTTTGGGTCCGTTCCAATAAACGTCGAACGATTCCCGGCTGCAAAGAAACCGGGTGTTCTCGAGACGAAACTGTCGCGCCGCCGGCCCCTCGAACATCGATGGCGCCAGCAGGTCGCCGTCGAGCGCCACCGAGAAGCCGATCTCGGCCATCGGCCAACGCGTGCGAATCCCTTGATCGAACCGCCCGGCCACCGTCGCAGCATCCGCCCCCCGCAACATCGCCGCGACTTCCGACTCGAACTCGGATCGCAGCTCGTCGACCTCCGAGCGAATGCGCGACGCGACGGCGTCGGCTGCGCCTTGGTAGAGCAACGTCTGCTGTCGCTCCAGCACCACCTCCTGATCGCGCAGCGAGCCAACCGCCAGCCAGGCCAGCACCAGGCTGGGCAGGATGACCGCGATGATGAAGACCAGCGCGACCTTTCGCATAAGAACGACGCTAACGACTTGAGGTGGGCATGTGAAGGTTCGACTTCAGCGGCGGTTGGAACAGGCGGCATCCCTGCCGCCTTCACATGAACCTGCTTTCCGGAGCGCGGACCTCCGGTCCGCAGCGGGTGGAATCGGCGGCGCACGAACGAACCCTCAGGCGTCGTCTCCGGCTCGCGCCGCTGCGGGCTGAAAGCGCTGAAAGCCCGCGGTCCGTCCGAGCAGTCCGCCGGTTCATGTTTGGTGCAGGTCTAAAAAGAACGGGCGGCTTCCCACACGCGCTGTCGTCGGATTACTTTGCCGCCAACCGACCCGTTTTCGCGGCTGGCTTGCTCGCCGCGTCGAGCAGGCCGAAGGACGCGTTGGCCAGGGCCTTGTTCTGGGGGTCGCGTGCGGTCGCACGCCGAATCGCGGGCTCGAGGAATCGTCCCAGGCGCAACGCGCGGACGGCGTCCACCGCCTGCACCTTGCTCAGTTCGTCGCCGGTGCTGTAACGCACGATCTCCTTTTGAACCTCGGTTTCCATCTTGGGAGTGATCAACTCGGCGCGACCCACCATGACCCGGGCGACTTGCGCCGGCTTCGGCTCCAGGGTCAACGGCAGCACGCGGTCCGTCCAGGCGTCGGGCAACAGGTAAAGCACCCGGAGCCCGTTCTCACCAAACCAGGAGTCGTCCCACGTCTTCACCATCGCCCGCGCTTCGGCGGCGTAGAGCCCCGCTTCGGTCAACGCCTCGGCCATCGCCGACCCGAGCCGGCTGCGAACATCGGAGATCGGCTGCAGCATTCCGGCCCGATCGAGCGCAATCTCGGCCTGCGCGCCCGGCTCAAGCTTCGGCACGGCCAGGAAGCGAGCCTGCCCGTTTTCAACCTGGTAGACGAACAACCGTTTCAGTTCCTCGGCGCCGGTGTTTCTCAGGGTAATCTTCTGGTGCTCGATTCCGGAGGGCGTGGCGGCGAGGGGCGCCTGGAAATCACCGACCCCGCGATAGAACAGGAACTTTTCGGTCTCGCCGTTCACGCGGATCAAATCAGCGTCGGTCTCCCGTGCCGCGTAGTAGTGGCTCGGCTCCGCGGTGGTCGGTGGCTGAGCCTTGGTCTGCTTGGCGCCAGACGACGCTGATTGGGGACCTGGATCCTGCGGAACCACCGCGACGTTTTCCCAGCGCAGGCTTTTCGGTCCGAACAATTCCGCGTCCGACGGCTTCGTCGGGAGGTTCGCCTGGGGATACCATTCGGTCATCGTGCCCTGCGGAAATTTTACACCGACGTTCACGGTGAGATCGGCGTCGGCATAGAAATAGATCACCGGTGTCTCCATGCGCTGACGGGTGACCGACGTGGCTTTGCTGACCAGTTGTTGGCGGGCGACTTTGGCGTTCACGGGGCCGGACTTTGGCCAGTCATGGACAAACGCGGGCAGGTCGGTGACCGACAGCGGATTCCAACCCATTTGCACGCCGTCGGAGCCTTGGACCGAGGTGAACGTGCCCCACTCGTGCGCCACGTAGTTGGGCGCGGCGAGGGCGTTGAAGTGAAGGGAACCGCCAACGAGACACGACACGCCGGCGACGAGGTTGAACCAGAGCGATGTTTTTTTCATGCGCTCTTATTTCACACTCGATCGGGCCGGGAGTTGTCACCGCGGCGTCAATCGTATGTAAAAGATTTGTCAGACTTTCCGCGCCGCCCGACTCGGACGCACGATCCTCGCGTAAGATTGGAAAACCGCAGATCCCAGTCCTCGATCGATGTTCTGAAATCTGCGTCCATCGGGGTGAATCAGGGGTTAATCGTTTTTTAGGAATCTTACGTGTGGTTTTGGGCTGGCTGGTGCGGTTGGGTTCAGTTCGTGAAGATGAGTTTCGCTCCCGCGATGACCAGCACCGCTGCCAGCAGCAGCGACACCGTTCGGACGGAGAACTGCCGGCTGCCCAAATGGGACCCCAGCGTGCCGCCGGCGACGGCGGCTGCGGCCAGCACCCACGCCATTGAAGGGACCGCCTGCCCACTGGTGGAATGGCCGATCAAGCCGGCGACTGAGTTGACGAGGATGAACAACGCGGAGACCGCCGCCGCCGTCCGCGTGCGCGCCCAGCGACAGAACAGCAACAGGGGCGTCAGAAAAATGCCGCCGCCCGTTCCGGTCAGTCCCGACAGAAATCCGATGCCCGCGCCGACTCCCAAGGCAGCCGGCAGGGTCGGCGGAGAAACTTCCGGGGGATCGCCGCGCCGAAAAAAGAGCCGGAAGGCGGACAGCAGGAGAACGCCGCCGACCAGCGGCTTGAAGATTGAAGCCGGCAGTTGCTGGTAGCCGCCGAGAAAAGCCGCCGGCACCGAGAGCACCGCGAAGGGCCAGAACAAACGCCAGGAGAAATGGCCTGCCCGCCAGAACTGAAACGTGCCAATCGACGCCACCAGAATATTCAGCACCAAAGCCGTCGGCTTGATCGCGCCGGTCGCGAAACCACACAGGGTCATGGTCGCGATGTAGCCCGACGCGCCGGCATGGCCAACCGAGGAATACAGGAAGGCCACCACGCCAATCGCGACCGAAACCAGGGTGAGATGCGCGTAGTCCATGCGAGCCCAGTGGGTGCAACTCTCGGTCTAGTCCCCGACGTAGCGGTCAAGGATCTGGTCGAAGGGAGTGCCCGCTCCCACACGATTGGCCAACAACCCGCGCAATCGCTGTCTCAAGGCCAGTCGATCGGCCGCGGTCAACATCTCAAATTCCCCGTTCGGGTTCAGCCGCATCTGGCCCATGTAGCGAAGGAGATCTCCAAACCAATCGGGCGTTGGCCCAGTGCCAGGCGGAAGTATCGTCCAGAGTCGCGCAGTGTTGTCTTCCGCCGCGGTAACAATTCGCACGCCGTCCGGGCTGAACTGCGCCTGCCGCACACGGCCCTTGTGCCCCACCAGCTCCGTCAAAATCTTTCCCGTCACCCGGTCCCACATGCGAGCGATGAAATCGCTCGAAGCGGTGACGATCCGCCGTCCGTCCGGGCTGAATTGCGCACCCCACACCAAGCCGCCGTGCCCGTTCAAGGTCATCAAGAGCTGTCCCGTGGCGGCGTCCCAAACGCGCGCGGTCTCGTCGCTCGAACCGGTGACGACCTCCTTGCCATCGGGACTGAATTCCGCGCTTCGCACCAACTGTTCGTGTCCCGCCAGAGTGGCCAGCACCCGCCCGTCGGACGCATCCCAAACGCGCCCGGTCATGTCTTCCGACGCCGTCACGATGCGGGTGCCGTCCGGGCTGAATTGCGCGTCAAGCACCCGATTCTCATGCCCGGCCAGGGTCAGCAGGTGCCGGCCAGTCGAGCTGTCCCAGACCCGCGCGGTCTTGTCTTCCGAAGCAGTCACGATGCGCTTGCCGTCGGGACTGAACCGGGCACTCCGCAATTCTCCATTGTGGCCGGACAGGGTCAAAAGCGTCTGCTTGGTCGCCATCTCCCAAACGCGGGCCGTCCGGTCTTCCATGGCAAAAACGAGACGCTTTCCATCCGGGCTGAACTGCGCATCCATCACCAGCCCGCCATTTCCGGAATAGGTGCTTAAATCTTTCCCCGTGGCTGAGTCCCAAACCCGGGCCGATTTGTCATGTGACGCGGTCACGATGCGAGAGCCATCCGGGCTGAACCGGGCGGCCACAACCCAATTTTCATGCCCGCCCAGCACGGTTCTTTTCGCCTGCGTGTTCTCCATCGGCACTTCCCAGACGCGAGCGGTCCTGTCCGATGATGCCGTGACGACGTGTCGGCCGTCCGGGCTGAACTGCGCGGTCACCAGGCGATCGCCGTGTCCCGCCAGGATCGCCAGACGCTGGCCGGTCGCCGTGTCCCACACCCGGGCCGTTTTGTCGGAGGATGCCGTGACAAAACAGCGGCCGTTCGGACTGAACTGAACATCCACCACTTCGCCTGCATGCTCCTCCAGCTTGACCAACGTCTTGCCTGTGGCCGCTTCGCGCAGTTTGATGCTTTTGTCGGCCGAGGTGGTGACGATTCGCCGGCCGTCGGGGCTGAACTGCGCGGCCAGGACAGAACCTTCGTGTCCGTGTTTCCAGAGGGACTCGCCGGTGACGACGTTCCATGACCACGCGGTGTTATCCTCAGACGTCGTGATCACCCGCGCGCCATCTGGACTGAACCGGGCGACCAGGACACGCTCGGTTTGCCCGGTCAACGTCACCAAGGACTTTCCGGAGAGGGCGTCCCATACGCGGGCAGTGTCGTCGTCGGACGCGGTCACGATGCGACGTCCGTCCGGGCTGAATTGGGCGCTCCTCACCGTGCCCGCATGACCGGTGAGTGTGGCCAAACCCTGCCCCGTGACCGCATCCCAGATCCGCGCGGTCCGGTCGCTGGACGCCGTCAGGATCCGCCGTCCGTCGGGGCTGAACTGCGCGCCGGTCAATCGCCCGGCGTGCCCGGTGAGCGTGACCTTTAGCTGGCCGTTGGCCGCGTCCCAAACACGGGCGGTCTGGTCGGCGGACGCGGTGAGAACGCGCGACCCATCGACGTTGAACTGGGCGGAAACCACCGGACCTCCGTGGCCGGAAAAAGTCGCCTGGGTTTGACCCGTGTCGACGACCCAAACCCGCGCGGTTTTGTCGGCCGACGCCGTCACAATCAGCCGACCATCCGGGCTGTACCGTGCATCGGTGACCGAGTCAGTGTGCCGGGCAAGGACGAGCGTGGTGACATTGTGATGCCCCGTCTCCAGCGTGGTGATGCTCATTTGGGCGGCAAGAGTGGAGGTCGGATCGTAGGTGCAGGCACGGGCCAAATGCGCCAGGGCTTCCTGCTGTTGTCCGGCCCGAAGCTTCACCTGGGCCACGGCGCAATCCAACCGGGCGGCTTCGGCCAGCATGGCCTGATACTCAGCGCTCTTTCGTTCGACCGCGGATTTTTGACGGTCCACTTCGCGGGCGGCCGCGGTTACGTCACGCCGTGCGGCTTGTTCGCGGAAAAACAAGGTGGTGGCGGTGCCCAGGCCGAGGATCAGCGAGGCCAGGACAGCAACGGCGGCTGCGAACGCCAGGCGGTGACGCCGCACGGTTTTTTGCAGGCGATAGCCGGCGCTCGGCGGACGGGCGACCACCGGCTCGTTGGCCAGATGCCGCTGCACGTCGGCGGCCAGATCGTTGGCCGTGCTGTAGCGACGCGTGCGATCCTTCTCCAGGCACTTCATGGTGATCCAATCCAGATCACCACGCAGCCGAAGAATCAGTTTCGGCAGCTCGGCCTGCCGCGACTTTGCCACCTTGGTCTGTTCCTCCGTCGTCAGCGCGCCAAGGCGGGTGGAGGGCCGCATGGGTTCGGTCTCGCGAATGATGCGGCGCATTTCGTCGAGGCCCGACCGCAGAAACTGTTCCGTGTCAAACGGGGTGCGCCCGGTCAACAACTGGTAAAGCAGCACACCCAGGGCATAGATGTCGGCGCGGGTGTCGATGTCCAGCGCGCTCATCTCGGCCTGCTCCGGGCTCATGTAGGCGGGCGTTCCCATGAACTGTCCCAACTCGGTGAACATGGTTTTCTCGGTCAGCCTTTGCTGGCCGATGGCCTTGGCTATCCCGAAGTCGATCACCTTCGGTGCCGGGACGCCATCCTGCATGGTCACCAGGATGTTCGAGGGCTTGATGTCGCGATGGATGATGCCCTTTTGGTGGGCGTGTTGGATGGCCTGGCAGACCTGGGTGAAGAGTTCCAGCCGCTGGATCGTGGAGAGCTGGTGCAGGTCGGAGTAGTGGGTGATCGGCACGCCCTGCACCAGTTCCATTACAAAGAAGGGCCGCCCTGAATCGGTAGCGCCCGCATCGAGCACCTTCGCGATGTTCGGATGGTTCATGAGCGCCAACGCCTGGCGCTCGGCTTCGAACCGCGCGACGACCTCGCGCGTGTCCATCCCCAGCTTGATGACCTTCAGGGCCACCGTCCGGCGAACAGGCTCCTGCTGTTCCGCCATGTACACCGCGCCGCAACCGCCCTCGCCCAGTTTTTGGAGCACCTTGTAGTGGCTGATGCGCGCGCCGAGGATGTCATCTTTGTCGTCCGGGAATTCGAGCTGGATGGTGGCCCGGGCCCCGGGAATTGCACTCTCCGATGCCCCGTCGACAGCGGCGGCGGCTTCATGGGCCGCCACCAGGGCTTCGACGCGTTGCCGCAGCACGGGATCGTTCCCGGCGTTCGCCCGAAGAAACGCCGCGCGTTCGGCCGCGGGTTGTTCGAGAACCCGCGCGAACAGGACTGACTCGCGCGTAGGCAAGGATGGCATCGGACGACGAACGCTGGTGGCGTTACTTTTACCCGGATGAAGTTCCGGTAAGAAGCATTACTTTCGAATCAAAGGGCCTTCTGCCGGATTGCTAGTTGAGCAAAGCA
The DNA here is from genome assembly GCA_044230345.1 of Limisphaerales bacterium. Classification (GTDB taxonomy): domain Bacteria; phylum Verrucomicrobiota; class Verrucomicrobiia; order Limisphaerales; family JADJPG01; genus JBGARF01. Next base: position 191,421 of record JBGARF010000018.1, on the reverse strand, counting down.
GTTTAGGCTCTTGGTCGAGATGGATCTGGCGGATTTCATCAACCTAGGCGCCGCGAAACCGGCCTTGAGATGGATTGTCATCGGCGGTTACGCCGTGGCGGCCCATGGTCACACCCGGCCAACGTTTGATGTCGACTTGATGGTTCTTCGTCGGGATGAACCTGAGTGGCGCCGACGACTGGCCGCTGCGGGTCTGGTTGCGTTCGGCGAATCTAGTGCGTTCATTCAGTTTTCCCAACCGCAGGGCGGAGATGGACTGGACCTGATGCTGGCAGGCGAGGAGACGTTTGAGCAGATGTGGTCGGCCTCCGAGGAGAGGGATCTGGGATACGGTCGCGCGCGAGTTCCCTGTCTCGATCATTTGCTGGCGCTCAAGCTTCATGCGCTCAAGCACGGCCTGTTACATCGCACCTCGAAAGACGCCGAGGATGTTGAAATCCTGATTCGGCGCAATCACGTCGACTTGAAAAGCGCCCGTTACGAATACCTCTTCACAAAGTATGGAAGCCGCGAGATCTATGAAACCTTTCTTCGACTCCTCGGCAAGCCGTGAATCTGGCCGTGAATCAGGACCATCCCTGCCAAGCCTCGACCTGGATCTTCCCGAGGGACCACTGGTCCGCATGCTTCCTCCATTGGTTCCGATTCCCGAAATGATCCGCCAGATTCGAATTCTGCGATCGGCGTTTCCGCACGGGCTGAAAACCCCGCAGGAACGATGGGGCGAAAAATCGACAGTTGAGTTCGTCCTCTAGTGAAGACCCCAACCTCAAACGAGCCCCAAGTTCACCCAGATAAATCCGCCGAATTGGAGTCAGGCATCTCGCCATCTCGATCTTTGACCATGATTTAGATTCCATTGCCGGCGGGTTGGGAAACAAGATGCAGGCAAATCATGAAATCCAACGAGTTCAAATTCTACTGCTCCCACTGCGACCAGCCGTTGAAGTGCGATCCCTGCCACGCCGGGCGCCAGATCCAATGCCCAGGCTGTCAGCACCTCATTCGAATTCCAAACCCTCCACCCGGCACGGGCTTCACCCACGTTGAACCGCAGTCCGGTCACACTTGGGATACTCACCCGCCCAAGGGCATGAAATCCTGACGAAGCGCCGGCTATCCTCCCCACCGCTTGCCCAGCGTGTGGTCAATGTCGAACTGGTCCAGGATTCGGCCTACGGTCTGGTTCACCAAGTCGTCAACGCTCTGGGGCCGCGTGTAGAACGCCGGCACCGGCGGCATCACCACCGCCCCCGCCTCCGTTGCTTCCAGCATCGCTTTGAGATGCCCCCGATGCAGTGGGGTTTCCCGCACGACGAGGACGAGCTTGCGGCGTTCCTTCAGGATGACGTCCGCGGCGCGGGTCAACAAATTGTCCGCCTGACAATAGGCGATGGCGGCCACCGTATGGATCGAGCACGGAGCCACCACCATGCCGGCGGTCCGGAACGATCCACTGGCGATGCTCGCGCCCACATCGCCCGGCGCGTGGCAAACAGACGCGAGGGCCTTCACCTGATCCAGCTTGTAATCCGTTTCCTCCAGAATCGTTCGTTCACCCGGCTTGGTGATGACCAAATGGGTCTCGAATTCGCCGCGGTCGGCCAGATATTCGAGCAGGCGAATACCGTGGATGACGCCCGAGGCGCCGGAGATGCCGATGATCAAGCGCGGTTTCATGCGGACTGTCGTTCCACCGAGTCATCGCGCCGGGCATGGTCGATGTCGATGCGAATCTGATCCGACAACGCCGCCAGGGAGGGAAACTTTCGCTCCTCCCGCAGGCGATCGCCCAGAATCAGCTCCAGGTCCGTTCCATAAAGATCACCGGTAAAATCCAGGAAGTGCGCTTCCACCCGCTGTTGCGGGACCCCGGCCAAGGTCGGTCGAACGCCGATGTTCACGACGGCGCGATAGGGCTGCCCGCCGATCGTTGCGCGGGCGACGTAGACGCCGTTGGGCGGCAGAACCCGGCCGGTCACGTCCAGATTGGCGGTGGGAAAACCGAGCTTCCGTCCCAACTGATCGCCCGGCATGACCACTCCAGCCAGAGCATAGGCCCGACCGAGCATCTGCCCGGCCGCATCAAAATTTCCGGCGCGAATGACCTCGCGAATTCGCGTGCTGCTGACCACCTGGCCGTCGAGCGACACCGCCGCCAGCCCGTGAACTCCGAAGCCCAGCTCCGCCCCCAGCCGGCGCAACAGCGGAACGTCGCCGCTGCGCTTGTGTCCGAAGGTGAATTCACTCCCCACGCACACGCTCTGCAGCTGGCCCAGTTCCACCGCCATGCGTCGCACAAACGCCTCGCCCGTCAGCCGGCTGAACGCCTCGTCGAAGGCGATCATCCAGGTGACGTCCACCCCCAAGGCGGCCAGCGTCTTCAATTTTTGTCCGCCCGACTGGATCGTTGGAGGCACCCGGGAGGGCGCCACCACCGCGTTCGGATGCCGATCAAACGTCACCACCACGGCGCACGCTTCATGTCGACGCGCATCCGCGATGGCCTGACGGATCACCTGTTGATGCCCCAGATGCACCCCGTCGAAGACGCCGATGCCCACGCAGATCCGCCGCCTCGGCTGGAGCTCGCCCGGGTCATGTATCAATTGCATCATTCAGAGATTACGGCGGGATCGCCCCCGGGGTGAACCTCAAAAAAGGACCCGGCCGCGCGCGGCCGGGGGGCAGACTTATGCCGAATCGATCCAACGGTGACAGGCGCTGTGAGGGTGGCAGTCTTGGACGGCGGTACGGGTGAGGCCCCGAGCGTGGTGGGCGATGGACGCAGATTTCAGAACATCGATCAAGGATTGGGATCTGCGACAACCCATAGAGGGTGTGATTAAAAACGGGTGATCCAACGGACGGTCTCACCCCTCTCCCCGTTGAGGGGAGAGGGAGTCGCGTGGGGGCGCGAGCTAAACGCCTTGCACCCTCACCCGCATTTAATTGCACCCACCCATGGAAACGACTTGGAGACGCAGGTTCGACGAAAGCCCCGTCCATTATCGGCGTTTATCTGAGTCCATCAGCGGTTTTCCAATCTTACGCGGGGACCTGGCTCCATCTTCCCCCTTTTCAAGCCCCAAGGCCTCGCGTAGCGTTCCGGCCACTTTCGGGTCATGCCTTCGGTGTATATCAAGACCTACGGTTGTCAGATGAACGAGCGCGATAGCGAGGCCGTGGCCGCGCAACTCGTGGCCCGGGGCTATGCCTTGGTCTCGTCTGAACACCTGGCGGATGTGGTCTTGATCAACACCTGTTCCGTGCGCGACATGGCGGAGCAAAAGGCGCTGAGCAAGATGCAGACGGTCATCGGCCAGGCCCGCCGCGAAAGGCCGGGTCAGATCTATGGCTTCATGGGCTGCATGGCGCAAAGCCGGGGCCAATCGCTGATCGACCAGCTGCCCGATGTCGACCTCGTGCTCGGCACGCAGAAATTTCATCGCGCGGGAGAGTATCTCGACGAACTGCTGGCCGGCCGCCGGGAACGAATTGTGGATACGGCCGAGGAAACCGAAAGCGAGGCGCGCATTCGGGAGCACATCCTGCCGGGGGGCGGTGACAAGGCGGTGACGGCCTTTGTCAGCATCATGCAAGGATGCAACCAGCACTGCACCTTTTGCATCGTGCCGTTCACGCGGGGCGAGGAACGCAGCCGGACAATTCCTGACATCGTGACGGAATGCCGGGAGTTGGTGGAACGCGGCGTGCGGGAGATCACGTTGCTTGGCCAGATCGTCACGAGCTATGGCAAGCGTGACTTGCCGGTGAAAGACGGGAAGAGCGCCTTTGTGCAGCTGGTGGAGGCGGTGCACGAGATCGACGGGCTGGAGCGGATTCGGTTTACGAGCCCGCATCCGAAAGGCTATGGCGACGATCTGGTGGAGGCGTACGGGCGGCTGCCCAAGCTGGTGGAGAGCGCGCACCTGCCGGTCCAGAGCGGGAGCGATCGAGTTTTGAAGGCGATGCACCGGGGCTATACCCGCGAACGTTTCCTGCACCTGGTGTCGAAGTTGCGCGCGGTGCGACCGGGGATGGGGCTGACCACGGACGTCATCGTGGGTTTCCCCGGTGAAACCGAAGATGATTTTGCGCAGACGATGTCGCTGTGTCGCGAGGCTGATTTTGATCTGGCCTATGTGTTCAAATATTCGCCGCGCAAGGACACGCCAGCGGCGGAAATGCCGGATCAGTTGCCGGAATCATTGATCGAAGAGCGGCACGCGCGGCTGTTGGAACTGTTGAACGGGATCGCCGCCCGGCGTTATGCCGGTTATGTCGGGCGGACCGTGCAGATTCTGGTCGAAGGTCCGAGCCGGAAGAATGTGGCGCGTTTTGAAGGCCGGACCCGGTGCAACAAGATTGTGGTCTTTCCCGGCAGCGAACGGCACCGCGGCCAGCTGATGGACCTGCGCATTGAACGAGTCGGCCACTACACACTTTACGGCGATCCGGCGATTCTCGAATAAAATCTCATGCTGACCCCATCCCTCTCCACCCTGGCCATTGTTCTCGGCGGCGGCTTTGCTGCGCTTAATTTGCCGGGCGTCCTGAATCCGGCCGGTTTTGGCGCGGCTGCGCGCAAGTTTCCGCGGAACACCGCCGTCGGCTGGCTCCTGACCATGGCGGCCACGGCTTGGTTCGTGCACTACGTCAGCCTGGAAACCGTGGCGGATTTTGCGGCGATCAAGACGCCGCTGTGCATCTTCTTCGGCGCCGTCGGAGTGGCCACCTGCATTTTCGTGACCGATTTTCTCGCGGTGCGCGGTCTGGCGGCCTTTCTCCTCGTGCTGGCCAAGTGCACGGTGGACACGGCGCGCGGCGTCGAGAGCGACTGGCGTCTCGTGCTGGTGACCTGGGCTTACGCCTGGGTGATCGCCGGCATGTGGCTGACCGTTTCGCCCTGGCGTCTCCGGGATTGGATTGGCTGGCTGACCGCGAACGAATCACGGACCCGTTGGTGGAGTGTCATGCACCTCGGGTTCGGTCTTTTTGTGGCTGTTCTGGGGTTCACGGTCTTCCGATAGAAGCTGGGTGCAATGTGGATTAAGCCAGATCCGTCAGCTGGTCGGATTTTTGTTCCTCCTGCTTGGGGGACTGTTCTTTGTGGGCTGTGGGTCGGACGCGGAGATTGATCCGTCCACCTATACAACGGCCCAAAAGGATGCGATCGCGGCGGCAACGCGGGCCGTGCGGCAGAACGAGGACTGGGCTTCCCTGGCGGAGTATCGGATAAAATCACATTCGAGCGGCTGGCAGGTGACGGCGTGGCGGCTGGTTCACCCCGAGGCGAAGGGCAACGCCCGGTATGTGCCCTGGGGTTACCGGACGATCGTGGTCGACCGCCGCGGGCAGGTGGTGGAATACAAAAGCTCGAAGTGACTATCGACACCACGCGTGGCCGCAGGCCCGGATTAAAACCGCTGATAAACGCCGATGGACGCGGATTTGGTGAGAGCGTTGGATTAACGACAACGCGTCGATCAGGACTCGGGGCGTGTGCACTAACGAAATTCCAGTCTTTATCGTCTTCATCTGCGTTCGTCTGCGTCCATCGGCGGTCAAGAAATCCCACGCTGGGATCAGCGTGATCAGGCAAGGCTTGCCGGCGCAGGAGGGTCCTGCGTAGCGTGGGCCATTCATGAAGACACGACGAGGCGCCATCGGGAGAATCTTCCTCGGGCTGCTCAGCGGCGGTTGGACGTTGGTTTCGTGCCAAGCTCCGGCGTCGCGCCGATCGCCCCAGACTTCCGATTCAAGAGGGGACGAGGAAGCGGCCAGACTGGAGCGTGATCTCGCCCGCCTCGGCCAACGCACGTATTCGGATCAGGGAATTCCCGTCCTGCTCGTGGGCGAGGATTTGGCTCCAGTGGGAGTGGGCCTCGATCGCGCTCGGCGCATGAATGGGCGTGCCGAAAGCACGCGACTGGCGCGCGAGTTTCGGCGACTGGTCGGGCTGATGAAGCGGATTCGGCCGGAACGAACGGATGAGGATGTGCCGAAGCTGATCGAGGTTCTCGCCGATCGGGATTTGGAAGCCCGGGACCACCGCCACGCACCATGAGTAAAGCCGACCAATTCGACCAACTGGCTCGGGAGCTGGAACAGTCCATGGCCAAAGGCCCCCTGGTGCGGGCAGTAAACTTCCACAGCACCCCCCGCGTGCGCCTCGATGAGTTCCGTCAGCAGCTGGCGCGCTTGAGCCGGGCGTTTTCACCGGTGACGGAAGACGATCTCGATCGCTACCTGGCCACCGGCCACTGGTCCAAGCCCAAACCAGGGATCATCGTTTCCGTGTACGAAGGGTATCGAAACGGCTTCGACGTGATGCTTCCGCTGCTGGAAGAATTCGGGCTGGTCGGCTGGTTCTTTGTCATCACGGGCTTCGTCAACGCGCCGCCGGCGAACCAGCTGGCGTTCGCCGCTGCGCACGACATCCAGATGACCACGCACGAATACGGGGATGGACGGCATGCGCTCACTTGGGATGAGCTGCGCCAGATCGATCGCCGCCACGTCGTGGCCTCGCATGCGCGCAGCCATATCTGGCTTGCCTCGCGCGACGCCGCCACCCAGGAGAGCGAGATCGCTGGCTCGCAACGCGACTTCCGGGAAAACCTCGGCCATCCGGTCCGCGCGTTTGTTTCTTATGGCGGGCCAGCCTATGGCGCGCATCCCCCCGCCGACCGCCTTATCGATGCCGCAGGCTATCAGTTCGTGTTTTCGAACCTGAAGATTCAGCGGCTGCGCAATCGGGCTTGAGTCCGGTCGCGAAGAAGAGCGAGCGCTGTCGTCTGGTCTGGAAGATTTGATCGGGAGGCCCTGCGCCCCGCATGCCCGGGCGCAGACGCAGGCCTCCGTGGTAAACTCGCGAACTACTTGCGCAGTCGATAGAACTTCTTCGCGCCGTCAGCGGAAACCATCAGGCTCCCAAAATCAAACAGCGGATTGTTGGCTTCAACCACGGGCTGCCAGTTGGCGGTCGCGCCAAGCGATTCGCTGGATTCCAGGTTGTACTCGGCGGCGTCGCGTCCCCAGGAGATCTCCACCGTGCGCCCGATGGGACTAATCGTCAGCCGCGGCGGCACCCGCACCAATTGCAAGCCGCTGAGAGCTGGGGTCACGTCGATATCGAGCGGATTGTCCGACTCGTTGTTGACGGTCAGTGTCAGGGCGCCGGAGGCATCGGGAACGACGCTCCGGAACAGGACGTAGTTGCCCTGCTGCCGGGCATTCGGATCGGTGCTGGCCATGGGCCGGAACACGGCTGGCGCGGCCGAGTAGTCGGTGCTGTGCTCGGCCCGGACGTGCAGCGTGGGGCTCGTTCCGGTCCCGGCCACGCTCATGCCCTGCTCGTAGGTCGCGTTGTAGGTGAACCCGACGCAATACGCGTAGAGATCGTAGCCCGTCACTGGAAGATGGTTCAGCGTGACCACCACGGAGCTGTTGGCGTTGTGGAGATAGCCCTGGAAGAGAACGTCCTCGGCCGTGTTCTCGCCGGTGCCGGTGAAATAGGTCCGGGCGGAGTAGCTGATGGTGGCTGGCGTGGAACTGCCGTTGGCATCAACCAAGGGCGCGTCGCTGACGGCGCCTCCGGCCACATTGTTGAAATTGGCTTGTGGCACGACGCCCACCACGTCGATGGGGCGCAGTGAACCAGACGCGCCCGCGGCGTCGCCGCCGACGAAGTTGACGCCGATATACGGCTGCTCCAGTAGCGCCGGCCCAGGCACCACGGTGATTGTGGCCACTGAGCTGGTCGCGACGATGCCGCCGGCGTGAACGATGCAGCGCACGTTCTTGCCGGAATCGGCCGGGCTTAGCGTGGCGGTGTAATAGGCGGCGCGGGTGGCGCCGATCACGTCGGCTCCGTCGATCTGCCATTGGTAAAAGGCGGGGCCTCCGGGCGACTGCGCCGCGATCTCAAATCGGGCGCGTTGTCCGGCGGCCAAGGTCGCGCTCGCGGGCTGGCGGGTGATTTGCAATCCGAGCGTCGTGGGATCGACCAGCGTGGCCACTTGATCGACCAGCGGCCGCAGCTGATCCACCGGAGTGGTGTCGCCCGCGCGACGCGCGGCCACGTTCACAAAGACATCGTAGTCGTTGCCTTGCTTCAGCAAAACCTGGAGCGCGTAACGCTGGCCGGCCACGAGGGCGGTGGGCGAGTTGCCCGTCACGCCGGGATCGAACGCCATGGAGGACGACATGCCGGCCGAGAGGATCGGCTGCAGCGAGCCGAACGAGGCGTCGGTGCCGAGCGAAAGCACCGCACTGTCGTTGTTGTACATGAAGAACTCGTAAACCCCGGACTGGGTGGGAATGAAGAAGCCGGTCAGGCGCACGCCGTAATTTTGCGCGCGGGGATCCGAGGACGACACGCCCTTGACCACATCGACGTGATCCGGGCTGGACGGAAACTTGGGTGCGGCCAGGAGCGACGGCACGTCGGTCCCGGCGATCGTGAAGTATTGGTCGCGTCGGGTAAAACCAGTCGCCAATTTCCAGGCGGTGAACTCGACCTTCGTGTTGGGTGCGATCGAAGCGCCGCCGAGGTCGTAGAGATCATTGACCGTCACCGTATAGCGCACGCTTTCGGACTGCGGCGTGGTGGTGAGAGTGATGTCCTTCAAGGTGGTCGCGTCCGGCACGGCCGTCAGCACGCTGACTCCTCCGTCGAGGGTGAAGCCTTCGGGGAAGACCGAATTGATGTCGATCGGCTTGTTGAACGTGAGCTTGACCGTGTCGAGCGTCGCGGAGCCGACGGCCTTGTCGATGAGCAGCGGCAGGGCTGTGCCGGTATTTTCCAGCGCGTTGAAGCCGGCCTCGGTCAGGCTCTGATCCTGGGAGAGCACGATGCGGTCGAACATGAACCCCGCCTCGCGCGTGCCGAGGGAAAAGATCAGCGGCAGACCGGCGTCGATCTGCTCCTGCGAAACGGTCAGGAGCGCGGTGTTCTCAGGATCGACGTGGTAGGTGTTGCTCTCGGGGCGGACCCGCGTGTTGTTGACGGTCGAGGCGGAAAAGTCCGGGTTGGGATTGACCGGGCTGGTGTTCGCGTTGAAGAGGCGGGGCGCATAGAAGCTGTTGCCGGCATTTGGATCGGCATCGGTAAACTGCTGATTGGCACGCCACCGGAAGTAGAGCTTGTAGGTGCCCGGCGTGCGGAACTTGATCGCATAGGAAGCGAAGCTGGTGGGGAAGGCAGTCCCGTTGGCGCCGGACGCGTAGAGCGCCTGGTTGCCACTGGGCGTCACGTCATTGGTGATCACCCAGGAGGTCGGGGAGCCGGGGAGAAGTTTCACCTTCGGCGACTCCGCTTCAAACGCCACATAGGTGGAGCCCGGCGGCTGCACGAAGACGTCGGTATCGGAGTTGGGCGTGGCGTTGAACCCCGGTTCCGTCAGGCTTTGATCCTGGGACAGGACAATGCGGTCAAACATGAATCCGGCCTCGCGCGTGCCGAGGGAGAAGGTCAGCGGCAGACCGGCGTCGATCTGTTCCTGTGAAACCGTCAGGAGCGCGGTGTTCTCGGGATCGACATGGTACGTGTTGCTTTCGGGACGAACGCGCGTGTTGTTGACGGTCGAGGCGGAAAAATCCGGGTTGGGATTGACCGGCGAGATGTTCGCGTTGAACACGCGCGGCGCATAGAAGCTGTTGGCCGCGTTCGGATCGGCGTCGGTGAATTGCTGGTTGGCGCGCCATCGGAAGTACAGCTTGTACGTGCCCGCCGTGCTGAACTTGATTGAGTACGACGCGAAGCTGGTCGGGAAGGCGGTGCCGTTCGCGCCCGAGGCGTAGAGCGCCAGGTTGCCGCTCGGCGTGACGTCGTTGGTGATGACCCATGACGTGGGTGACCCTCCGGCCAGGGTCACGTTTTCCTCCGCTTCAAACGCGACGGAGGTGCTGTTGGGCGCTTGCAGGATGGTCCCGGCGGTGGCCGGCGAGGTCAGAGTTGAACCGAGCACAACGACGGCGGCAAGCCGGGCGAGCGGGAGCCGTCGAGGTTGGGATGTGGTGGTGGTGGTTTTCATGGGGGCACGTGGTGACGGGGGTGGTAACACGAGCGGTTGGTTTGGGATCGGTTGCGGGCACAAATGTTCCTGGGGTCGGATGACATTTTGGTTTTCGGCCGTGGGAGCGTCGGCTTCTTGCCATACCGAACTTCGCGCGGTCAACCTTTTTCCAGAAGAAGGCGTCAGGCGGGTGTAATTAACTCCGCGTGAGGCCCCGAGCGTGGTGGGCGATGGAATCAAAGCGAAAGCGGCGGTGCCCGCCGCACTCCATGACGCTCCGCGTGTCGGCGGGCGCCACGCTGTCGCGCCAGCGTCGTGGAGTGCGGGGCGCAGCACCGCTTTGGTTGGAGCGCGCAAGAGCTGGCGCGGCGCTAATGATTAAGCCCGGCCCGGCCAGACCCGGCGCATCGCGTCCGCACTCTTGCGGAACGTCAGCCCTGCCTTCACCCATTTTTGATCACACCTGCGTCCGGCGTCTCGGCGCCTCGCTTGAGTCCGGGCCGACAATCCTGCGCCCGGGGTTTCCTCCAGCCGGCTCGTCGTCGGGTGCCAAGCAGTCAGCGGCGGCGTCCCACATGGCGGTTTGTGGCCGCGCGGAGATGTCGCGACAGGACGATGGCGCAGCCCATGCAAACGACCGCGCCGACGAGGGCCGCATAAACGGCGGCTGCTTCGGAGAAGAGCACCACCAAACCCGCCAAGGCGAGCGAAGCCTGTCCCGCCCAGACGATCTTCAGGCCCAGAATTCGAGAGGCTGCGTCCTGAGGAGGCCGGGCGCTCATCATCAACGGCAGCACCAGACAGAGCAGCAGGCCGACGCAAAGATACCCGGTTTCGAGCAGAGTCAGTTCACGCATCGAAATCCCGCCTGCATAAACCACCGCCGCGCCAACCAGCAACGGAGTCTTCACCTTCAGCCAGGCCATCAATTTCATGGTGCCATCGGCCACCGCCAGGATTGGGGTGCCCGCGGCAACGCCTTTGGCGACCGCGACGGTCGCGGCGGACTGGGCCAGCAGGGGAGGCGCGGCTTGGACCGACGAGGCTGACAATGCCGAGGTCAGCAGCGCAGCTGGGATGACGACACCGCGCTTGGAGAGAAGCAGCCGCAACTTCTCCACCGCGCGGCCCACGCGTTGCTTCGCCGCGTCCTCGCCCGTTCCCAAAGCTGCCCCGACCTCCTGCATGGACCTGCCATCGAAGAATCGCAGCACGACCGCCTGATGATCCTTTTCGCTCAACTCGGCCATCGCGTCGTCGAGCTGAGGCGCGATTTGGAGCCAGGCATCGGGTTCCGTTTGGTTCGATGACGTCTGCAGGTGGGCCTCCTGTTCCCGTCGGGCACGACGAATCTCGCTGCGGATGTAGGTGACGGCCGTGAGATGGGCCGTGCGACAAAGCCAACCGGAGAGGATGACCCCCGGCCCGAGGTGCCGCGCTTTTCGCGTCAGGATAACGAAGACCGCCTGGGTTATCTCCTCCGCGTGGTGCGGATTGCGCGTGAGCCTGATCGCGACCGAGTAAACCTTGTTGACGTGCCGTGCCGCCAGCGTGGCAAAAGCCTCCTCGGAATCGTGTTCGACGTATTCCCGCAACAGCGCTTTGTCATCCAGCTCTCGCATCCACGGTAGAATGCCGCCGAACGGCAAAAGGTGACAATTGCTCTCTGCGGTATTACCGGGCCGATTCGCGGTTCAGGCCAAGACGCCCTGCACCACGTTGCCGGCGATGCCGGTGAGGCGCATGTCGAGGCCCTGGACGCGATGGGTCAGCTTCGTGTGATCGAAGCCCAGCAGGTGCAGCAAGGTGGCATTGAGATCGTTCACATGGACGGGATCCGCCGTCACGTTGAAGCCAAGTTCGTCGGTCTCGCCATGCACATGCCCCGCCTTGACGCCGCCTCCGGCCAGCCAGAAGGAGAAGCAGCGGTTGTGATGATCGCGCCCGTCGTTGCCACCCTGAACCATCGGTGTGCGGCCAAATTCGCCACCCCAGATGACCAGCGTGTCCTCGAGCAGCCCGCGCTGCTTCAGGTCCCGCACGAGGGCGGCGCTGGCCTGGTCGGTGTCCTGCGCGTTTTGTTTCACGCCGTTGGTGAGATTGCCGTGCTGATCCCATGCCTCATGAAAGAGCTGGACGAAGCGCACGCCGCGTTCGATCAGGCGACGGGCCAGCAGGCAGTTTCGCGCGTAACCCGCCTGTTTCACGTCCTTGATGCCGTAGAGATCGAGAATGTGCGCCGGTTCGCTGGAGAGGTCGGTCAGCTCCGGCGCGCTGCTTTGCAGGCGGTACGCCATTTCGTAGCTCTGGATCCGCGCTGCGATGTCGGGGTCACCCGCCTGCCCGTAAGCCATCGTGTTCAGCTGATTCAGAGTGTCGAGCGAGGCCCGCTGGGTTTCGTCGTCGTAGCCCTTGGGATTCGACAAATAAAGAACCGGATCGCCCGCGCTGCGGAAGGGCACGCCACCGTACATGTTAGGCAGGAAGCCGGAGCCGTAGTTGCTGGCGCCGCCGCTGGTGCCCTTGGCGCTGATCAACACCACATAACCGGGCAGGTTCTCGCTCTCGCTGCCGAGGCCGTAGAGCGTCCAGGCGCCGAAGCTCGGCCGGCCGAAGTTCTGGTTGCCCGTGTTCATTAGGATCTGCGCCGGGGCGTGGTTGACGGCGTCGGTCTGCATCGAGCGGATGAGACAGAGATCGTCGGCGATGCCGCCGAGGTGCGGGATGACATCGCTGAGCTCCATTCCGCAGGCGCCACGTTTGGCAAATTTGAACTTCGGGCCGAGCAGGGCGGAGTTCGGCTTGATGAAGGCCGCGCGGTAATTCTTGAGCAACTCGGCGGGCGGAAGCTGGCCGTTGCGCTTGGCGAGCTCGGGCTTGTAGTCGAACAGCTCGAGGTGGCTGGGCGCGCCGGCGTGGAACAGGTAGATGACGCGTTTGGCCTTGCCCGGGTAGTGCGGATGCCGGGGCGCGAGGGGGTTCGCGGCGGCTGCGGCTGCGGCTTCCCGGCGCAGCAAGCCGTGCAGGGCGATCCCGCCCAGGCCGATGGTGCAGTCGCGCAAAAACCAGCGCCGACTGGTCAGCCGGGCGCGTTGTTGAAGAAGGTTGGTCATATGGTCAGCGGCTGTGTTCCGCACAGAGTTTCGGCGTTTCAAGCTCAGCATGAAATTTTCGGGTCAGCCGCAATGGCTTTCGGAAATTCGCCATTGGCAGTGTCCACTTCGCAGCAACAGCCAAAGGAGAGTGGTCGAAGGCATTAAGGTTATCCGGAACGATTCAGTTCTTGGCGATGGTTTCATCGAGGTTGAGCAGGACGCGGGAGACGATGGCCCACGCGGCGATCTCGTTGGGCGTGGCCTCGGGCGGGATGGACTGAGGCTTGGTCAGCGGAGAGAACGCCAGGTCGACGGCCTTCAGCTCGCCCCGTTTGAGTCGTTCGCGCTGCCGTTGCAGGAGCTGCTGAAGCTGATTTCGTTCGGCTTCGGCTGGACGTCGACTCGTGCACAGACGAAAGGCGTGCTCGAGGCGCGCGCGATCGTCCGCGCCGCCTTCGCGTAACACGCGCAAGGCGAGCGCCTGGGCGGCCTCGACAAAAATCGGCTCATTCATCGCCGTCAGCGCCGCGAGGGGTGAGTTTGAACGCGGCCGCCGCGTGCAGGCGGTGTCTCCGGTGGGCGCATCGAAGGTCATCAGCGCCGGGTCGGGCATCGAACGTTTTCGAAAGACATACAGCGCGCGACTGTAGCGCGTGGTGTCTTCCGCCGGCTTCCAGTAGTCCGGCCGGAAGAAATTGAAATCAAGCACGCTGGCCGGCACCGGCGGGAAAATGCTGGGGCCGCCAAACTTGTCCGACAGCAGGCCGGACGCGGACAGGACAATATCGCGCACAACCTCGGCCTCCACGCGAAAACGCGGTCCGCGCGCGAGCAGGCGATTCCTGGGGTCGCGCTCCTGCAACGCGGGCGTGGTCTGTGAACTCTGACGATACGCGGCCGAGGTCACGAGGGTGCGCAGCAGGTGCTTCTGGCTCCAGCCGTGCTCCATGAAATCCACGGCCAGCCAGTCGAGCAATTCCCGGTGCGACGGCTCGGGCGAGCGCGTGCCGAAATCCTCGGCCGTCTCCACGATTCCAAGGCCGAACACCGCCTGCCAAAGGCGATTTACCGCGACGCGCGCGGTGAGCGGCGAACGTTGGTCGGCCAGCCACTGGGCAAACGTCAGTCGGTTCGGCGTCGGGCTGGAGGGGAGCGGATGCAGCGCGGCGGGCACATGGGGCGGCACGATCTCCTTGCCCTGATTCCACGCCCCGCGTTCCAATCGCCGCGTTTCGCGCGTGTCCGCGCGCGATCGTTCGGCCAGATGGAGCACGGTGGTTTGAGCTTCGGGATACGCCTCCCATTGTTTGGCCATGCGGTCGTTGAAGGACGCCAGTGCCGGTGTGGCCAGCCGCCAGGCGTCGAAGATGGCCTGCTGTTGTTCCGACGTCCGTTCCGCGGGCGGTCTCTGCAGCGCCAGAATCGCCGCGTACGGCGTGCGACCCACCTTCGGATCCGGCGCGTGGGTCAGGGCCACGCGGAAGCGGCCGATCATGGTGTTGCGATAGCCGTTGCCCCCGTCGCTGTGCTCGAGCAGGAGCGCCACTTTCAATTTGGTTCCGGTTGGAAATGTCGCCGGGGGATCGAACTGTGCCACGGCGACGGCATCGGTGTTGCGCCGGCCTGGTCCGCGATCGGCGCGCCAGGCCGTTCTGGCCTCGCCATCGGCCAGGAATGAAGCAGGCCCGCGCAGGCGACGATTCTCTTTGTCGGCCGGGTTCGCCCACTCCGGTTCCATCGCGGCGAGGGGCTCTTCAAAGTCAGCGGTTGCGTTCTTCAGCTTGAGCCGCTGCCACTGGTTGCTCCCGGGCGGCCTGGCTTCCACGATGAGCTCCGACAACGCCCATGAGCCCTTGTAACTGCGGCCCGGGCCGTTCATTGGCAGGTCGCCATGGGTGAGGACTTCCAGCCGGAGACCCGTCACGTTCTTCAGTTCCGGCTCGGCGAACAGGTGAATGTCGCCGCTCGTGGTCGGATGGCCGAGGGTCAGGATGCTGTCGTCCGCCAGAATCTCCGGATGATTCAACTCCGACGACGAATGGGTGTCTTCCGCCTTCACGACGGTCCAGGCCGTCTGTTGCCAGCGTTTCAACTCGTCGGCTTCCCACGCGGCGAGTTGCTTTTCCCAATCCGGATGCGCCTTCTTCAGGTCGTCCGTCGCCTGGCGGATCCCGGTCTGGACCTTGGCGATCGCCTGCGCGGCTTCCTTGGTATAGACCCAGGACTTCGCTTCGTAGGTGTTGTTCACAAACGCGAACAGGCCGAAGTATTCCTTCTGCGTGACGGGGTCGAACTTGTGCGAGTGGCACTGTGCGCAGCGGACGGAAAGACCCAGCACGCCGGACCCGATGGCGTCCATGCGATCGAACATCGCCTCCATGCGCCACTCCTCGGGGATGATCGCGCCTTCCTCGTTCAGCATGCTGTTGCGAAGAAAGCCGGTGGCGATGCGTTGATCCTGTGAGCTGCCCGGCAGCAGGTCCCCGGCGATCTGTTCGATGATGAATTGGTCGTAGGGAAGATCGGAGTTGAGGGCGTTGATGACCCAATCTCGCCAGGCCCATTGGTCGCGGGGCAGATCCTTTTCAAAGCCGTTGCTGTCGGAGTAGCGGGCCACGTCGAGCCAATGGCGCGCCCATTTTTCGCCGAAACGCCGATCCTTCATCAACGTGTCCGCCAACGCGGTGGCGGCCGCATCCAGACCTTTCGCCGCCGATTCCTTGACGAAGGCATCCAAGGCTGCCGGTGTGGGTGGCAGCCCGATCAGGTCCAGGTGCAGCCGACGACAGAGTGCTTCGGGTGCGGTCGGCGGTGACATGGCCAATCCCTCCTTCTGCAGTCTCGCCAGAATGAACGCGTCGACCGGATGCGCGGAGCCCGAGGGCAACGACGCCTTGGTCGGTGCGACAAAGGCCCAGTGGCCGGCATACGGCGCGCCTTCCGCGATCCACTGCCGCAGTTTCTCCGCGTCCGCCGCCGTGATCGGCTTCTTCTCCTTGGGCGGCGGCATCACCTCGTCCGCATCCTTCGAGTGAATCCGCGCCATGAGCGCGCTCTTGTCAGGTTGCCCGGGCACGATGGCCGGGCCATCGCCTTTTCCGCCCTTCAACGCCGCGTCGCGATCGTCGAGGCGCAGCCCGCCTTTGCGCGTGGCTTCGTCCTTTCCGTGGCAATGGAAACAATGCTCGGCGAGCACCGGTTGAATGTCGCGGCTGAAGTCCACCGACCCGGCAACAAGACGCGAGGCCAAGGCCAGGCCAAGGAGCACAGCCATCGTCACGCGACGGCCAGTGCGGCGGCACGGAATCTGGTTCAACATATCTGGTGTGAAAACAAATAGTCCCCGGCGACGGCGAAATCCAGAGCCGATCTTGGCCAGGGCGCGATTGAAATTGGCGGTCGCCTTCGTTCCGAGCGCAGGCCTTGAGCGCAATGGCTCTCGGAAATTCGCCGCGAATGTGAGAGGCGAAAAAGCGTTTGCGATCCGCCCTCACCCCATCCCTCTCCCCCGCCTGCGCGGCCGTAGCCGCTTCGGCGCGCCGCGCCCGGCGGCCCAGGTTCAGAGTTGTGTCGGCGACGATCGTCGTTAACTCTCGGCCGATAACCCAAATGAAAACGTCCAGCCTCTTGGCGGTGCTGTGTTCCATCCTGGAACTGGTGGCGGCCGACGCCGTTCCGGTCCGGCCCGGTTCGGCGCCGTCGCTTTCGGTCGAGATCGCGGCCTCGCGGGCCGAACCCCGCTTTTGGTTGGCGAACACGCTGATCCATCATCGCTACACCTGGCCGGAAGCCGCGAGCGTGATGGGCTGGTCCGTGGCGGAGACTCAGGCTGAGGCAGCGAAACTTGGCCTTTCGCCGTTGGCTCCAGCGCCGACTTTGTCCGGAGGGAAAGTTCAAATCCTGCCGTACCCGGGTGGCCGCCACCCGCGCATCGGTTTTCTCGACGGCGCGATCGATCCGCAACGCGGCACCAAGGTCTCTTTGTTTCCGCCGTGGAAAGATGGGGGTTATGTGGTGCTCGATCTGCCCGAAGCCATCTTTAGCAACCTCGGCCTCACCTTTCTGGCGCACACGCACATCCCGACCATCTGGAGCCAGCAGAAGCTCGTCATCACCAACGTCGACTGGGTGCGTGCCGCCGATGGACGGCTGCAATCCGAGTGGAAACTGCCGAACGGGATCGCGTTCGGAGCGAGGGTGGAACCGCGCGTCGACGGCGCCGATTGTGAGCTGTGGTTGTTGAATGGAACGAAAGCCGCGCTCAAGGAGATGCGCACGCAAATTTGCCTGATGTTGAAGGGCGCGCCCGGGTTCAATGAGCAGAGCCCGCAACGGAACGAGTATGCCAAACCGCTGGCCGTGGCGAAGGCGTCAGACGCGGACCGCTACATTCTGCTGGCCTTTGAACGCTGCGGGCGTGCCTGGGGAAATCCGCCCTGCCCTTGTCTGCACTCCGACCCGGTGCTTCCCGAGGCCGCTCCTGGCCAAAAGGTCTCTGTCCGCGGACGCCTGCGGTTCTACGAGGGAATCGAGGTGGACACCGCAAAGAAGCGGCTGGTCGAGGAGTTGCGGTGACGAACGGTTTTTAACCGCCGATGGACGCCGATGGACGCCGATGGACGCAGATGGGCGCAGATGGGATGAAGTTCGAACACGTCGCTGCAGAAGCTAAACGGGGCCGGTCGTCGCGTTTCTTCCTCTCTCCCGGGGCCTGGAATCAGGCCCGCCCCCATCTGCGTTCATCAGCGGTGGTCCTCATTGATCCGAAGCTGAGAGAGAAATGCATAGAATGGACTTCCGGTGCGTCGAAGTCAGAATCATGCGCATGCATTCGCTCTCGGTGTTCCGTGCCTTCGCGACATTCTTGTTGGCGGTTCCGCTGATGTCGTCCGAGGTCGGATTGGCCGCGTCGTTGCCGAGCTACGAGACCCTGGCGCGGAACAGCCAGCAGGTGCGGTTGTTGCCGGGCATGAATGAGTTTGTCTTCAGCCTTTACGGGGCGCCCGGCGATCTCGTCGCGGTGCAGTCGCTGGTCGGCGTGCTCCGGGAACGCGGTCTCGCCAACGGCTTCGATCCCGGGCCGGGCCCGGCGGCTCATGCGCGGCCCGTCTTTGACTTTCTCGCGAGCAATCGCTGGCCGGTGGTCTTTTATTCGGGAGGCGAAATGCAGATCAAAGGCGGCCGGTCGGTCTTTGGCCGCGAGCAGGAAGCCGTCTTGCAGTCGATGGATGAGGCGGGCGTGTTCACTGCCTATCAAATTGGCGAGTGGGGTTACTACTTCCACAACCTGTCACACAAGGAATCCTGGTGGCGCGATGTCTACGGCCGGGAATTCGACGCCTTCAAGCATCTGAAAAAGCCCGCTGGGCTGTCCGGCTACGATCGAATGCCCGCGAGCAAGCAGGAATGCTACGCCGTGGTGCGTGACTATTTTCTGAGCCGCAGCCGGGATCTGTTGGGGCGGGTCATCAGCGTGACCGGCCATTCCCATTACGAAGCCTATGTGGGCGAGTGGGGCGCGCGTTGCGTGGGGCTTGAGCTGGGTGAGAACATCGCGTTCACGCAGTCCAAGCTGGCCTTTGCCCGCGGTTCCGCGCGGCAGTGGAACAAGCCGTGGTCCGTGCAGGTCAGCCCGTGGTTCGGGCCGAATTGCACCACGAGCGGCCCGTTGCGCAGGGAGGGTGGGCAGTCGCGCGGGTTGGACGCCGGACATTCCCTGAGCTTTTACGAACGGATGTGGTTGCACAGCTGGTTTGCGGGCGCGGCCATGGTCACGCCCGAAAACAGCATCGCGATCTTTTTTGAGAAAGCCGAAGCCCCGTGGACGCCAACAGAACACGGCCGCAAGGCGGCGGAGGTGTTTGCCTTCATGCGCCGCCACTCGCGCGGCATTCCGTACACGCCGGTGGCGGTCGTGCTCGATCGGTATGCGGGCTACAACGGTTATATGGATAAGCCGTGGGGGATTCTGCCGCCGACGCCGGGCGATCGGGAGGCGCGCGACCTTTTCGATCACCAGCTCTTTCCGGGCAGCGATCACATTCACGCGCGACCCGATCCTTCCAATCCGGAAGCCAGCTATCTGCGACCCACGCCGTATGGCGAGATTTTCGACGTGCTGCTGACGAGCGCACCGCCCGAAGTTCTGCCGGCCTATCCGGTCATCCTGCTGGCGGGCGACATCGAGTTCGACGTCGCGTTTCTCGGTGAACTGGAGAAGGCGTTGCGACGAGGCAGCCGGGTCTTGATGGCGCCACGGCATCGTGACGCGCTCGGCGCGGAGTTTGCGCGAGTGGCCAAACAGGGAGCAGTCGAAGTGCTGGAGCCTTGGACCAATCCGGCAACGGGCCGCACGGCCGCGATCTCGAACGAGCGACTGCGGGCCATCGGGCGCGAGATGATCCCGGTTGAGATCACGGGTGACGCCGTCCAGTCCGCGATCAATCGCACGCCGACCGGCTGGGCCATCGAGTTGATCAACAATCGCGGCGTCCGCAAGCGTGGCGATCAACCGGCGGTGGTGGATCCCAACGTCGGCATTCGGGTCACGCTGAAGCCCGGACTTTCGCTGGGGCCGGCGGTGTCGTGGCGATCGGGTCGGACTTATCCGGCGAAGAACGCCGTTGAGATAGAATTGGGTCCGGGGGCGGTGGACTACATCGAGTTCAAATCGGAACCACAAATGAAGGAGGCGCCATGAAATCCGCAGGATTAGCCCTGATGCGTTTCGGGAGTTCCGATGCCACGGGAAAAAGTGAAAAAGTGCGGGCGATTCGCGACGACCGTGCTCCTTTCCGTCTTGCTGCAACGTCTGCGAAACACCGGGCGAATTTCCGAAGCTTATTCGGGCTGGCCCTGGCGGTCGCGGTCGTTGCGACGCGGGCGGCCGATCGTCCGATCACCAACGCTGCCCCCGACGCGTTGAAGTCGAAGAACACCTACTCCGAAGCGTACGGGAAGACGAAGAACGCCGTGACCCTCGATCCCGCCAAGGAACTGCCGCATTACCCGGCGGTTGAGCCCAAGTCCGCGCCGGGCACGTGGAAGGTCAAAGCGGGCTTCCGCCTGGAGCTGGCCGCGCACGAGCCGCAGGTCCGCGATCCCATCGCAATTTGTTTCGATGAACGCGGCCGGATGTTCGTGTGCGAGATGATCGACTACTCCGAAATGCGTGATGCCTCGCCCCATCTTGGGCGGGTCTCCGTGCTCGAGGATGGCGATGGGGACGGCGTCTATGAAACCTCCAACGTTTTCGCCGACGACCTGCCGTGGCCGACCGGATTGATTTGGGCGCGAGGCGGTCTTTACGTGGCCGCCACGCCGGACATCTGGCGTTTTGAAGATCGCGATGGCGACGGTCGGGCCGAGGTACGGGAGAAGGCATTTACCGGTTTTGGCACGGGGCTTTTCCGCCTGAACGTTCAGGGCATGCTCAACAGCCTGCAGTGGGGTCAGGACAATCGCGTTCATGTCCTGGCGGGCGGAGGCAATCGAGGGATCATTTCCAGCCCGAAACGACCTGACCTGCCGGGGCGGGAGTTGGGCGGACGCGATTTCTGGTTCGATCCGGCGACGCACGACTTTGGCTTCGAAGGTGGCGGGGCGCAATTTGGCATGAGCTTCGACGACTTTGGGCGAAAGTTTGGCTGCTCGAACTCCGATCATCTTCAGTATTGGGTTTATGACGGAGACCTCAGCGGCCTGCCTTCGGCCCGGCAGAGCATCGCGGTGGACGGTGGTGCGGCCGAGGTTTACCGGATCAGCCCGGATGAACCGTGGCGGATCGTGCGGACGCGCTGGCGCATTTCCGGAACGGTGCCGGGCATGGTCGAAGGCGGCGGGCGGGTGAGCGGCTACTTCACCGGCGCCACCGGCACGACCATCTATCGCGGTGACGCCTATGGTCCGGATTTTGTGAACAACAGCTTCACGGGTGATGCCGGGGGACAGTTGGTCCATCGGAAGATCATTCGTCCGGCGCGGGATGGGGTGAATCTCGAAGGGGAACGTCCGGCGGACGAAAGGGGCGTCGAGTTCGCCGCGAGTTCCGATACGTGGGTGCGGGTGGTGAACTTCGCCAATGCTCCGGACGGCTGCCTCTATGTCTGCGACATGTATCGCGAGATCATCGAGCATCCGTGGAGCATCCCGGAGGAGATTAAACAACATCTGGATCTGAACCAGGGAAACGACCGGGGTCGCATCTGGCGCATACTTCCTGAGCGAGGCGCGCCGCGTAAAGGCCAGCGCGTGACGTTGGACCGGGCGGACACGAAGGAGTTGGTCCGTTCGTTGGCGCATCCGAACGGCTGGCATCGGGATACGGCGCAGCGCTTGTTGCACGAACGGCAGGATCCCGGTGCGGTTCCGTTGCTGGAGTCTCTGGTGCGGGGAACCGGTGAACCGGTGGCCAAGCTGCACGCGCTTGGTTTACTGGCGTCGGCTGGGAAATTGGCATCGTCAGGGCTGACCGTCGCGCTGGCGGATGCCGATGCCCATGTGCGCGAGCGTGCCTTGCTCCTGGCCGCGGCGCGAAAAGACGGGATCGAAACCGGCAGCGCGCTGGAGGGGGGCTTGCTCAAGCTGGTCGATGACCCGGACGCCCGGGTGCGATTTCAACTCGCGCTCACGCTGGCCGCGGTGCTGTCGCGCCAGGATTCGGGCGCGCTTGAGACCGCGTTCGTTCGACTTGCGCGGCAGAATTGTGAGCATCCGTGGATTGGCCCGGCGTTGTTGCAGGCGCCGTCGAAAATTGTCGCGGGCCGCCTGTTTGCCGCATTCGCGGCCGATCGCGGCCGGGCAGCGCTGGCGACGAATTTCATGGCGCGACTGATCGAGATTCGTGCCGCGGTCGGATCGCCTGCGGATCGGGCTGCGCTGATTGAATTCATCACGCGGGCGGAACTTCGGCCCGCCTGGCTCCGCGCTTTGGGCGAGGGCTTGCGGCGCGCGGGGGTCGGTGTCGCCGAGGCGGACACCGGGCGGCGGTTGGACGCGGTGTTGGCACAGGCCGTCCGGCGAGCGGTTGACTTGAACGCGTCAGCGGACCTGCGCCGCTCCGCCTTGGAGATCGTTTCATTTGCGTCGTTCGATCAGGCGCGCCCGGCTTGGGAAGCGTGCCTGGGCCGGGAGCAGCCAATCACTTTGCAGACCGCAGCCATGAAGGGGTTGCTGCAGCAGGTTTCGAACGAAGCCACACAACTGGCCTTGGAACGCTGGAACGACTGTGGAAATCCTGCCCGCGAAGCGCTGCTCGACGCTTTGCTCCAACGCACCGATCGCGCGCGTGCCTTGCTTGGCGCGATCGAGCAGGGGAAGATCGCCATGTCCGCATTGAGCGCTGCCCGGGTGCAGGCGTTGACTCAACACAAGGATGGGAGCGTCGCGACGCAGGCTCGGAAGGTTCTCGCCGCGGTGATCCCGCCGTCGCGGGCGGAGGCGACGGTCCGGTTTCGGGATGCGGCTGCGATGCGTGGTGACGCCGCGCGGGGAAAGGTTCATTTCACCGCGCGTTGCGCGCCGTGTCATCGGGCGGCGGGTGCGGGGGTGATGGTGGGACCGGATCTGGTCACCGTGAAGGGCCGCGGGCGTGAGGCGTTGCTGGCCTCCATCCTGGAGCCGAGCAAGGAGGTCGCTGCTCAGTACATCGTCTACGAATTGACCACCAAGGACGGGGATAGCTACGCCGGGTTCATCGCGGAGGACAATGCCACCAGCGTGACGCTGAAAATGGCCGGGGGCGTGACGCAAACCATCCCACGCGCTCGGGTTCTGGGCACGACGTCGGCCGGGCAGAGCTTGATGCCGGAAGGCCTGGAGGCTGGGCTGTCGGTGCAGGATTTGGCCGACCTGCTGACGTTCATCGAGGAGCTGAAGTAGCAGCTCCGCTCACCTCGGCGGAGAGGTCACGAGGCGGGCGACGCTGGCGAGTTTGGAGCTGACCTTGAGGCCGGCCTGGTTGGCGCGGGCGAGGTTGAGGTTGAGCCGGATGTTCTCGCCTTCCCGGGTGAATCCGATGGCGCCGCCGCGCTCGGCAAACTGATCCGTTTCCCCCACCAACAAGATCGGAGTCTTCGCGACCAGCGCGTGCAGCTCTTCGGGATTTTTCTGGGCCAAGCGGGTGACGAAGAGAATGTGCACCTGGGTTGCCTTCGTTTCGGCGGAGACAGCGACGACTTTGACTTCGCGGCCGTTGACGGGCCGTCCGCCGAGGACGCCGACGATGGCCTTCATGGCGGGACCGGTGTCGTTGCGGTCGAGGACTCCGATGACAAAGGGTGAATCTTTCTGGGGCAGGGCGCTGGCGGGCCATTCGACGAAGCGGGCGAAGTTGATCAGGTAGCCGGCCTTGACCTGATACTCGAGCGACGCGTCGGGCTGGGCTGCGCTGGCGTTGGTGCACAGGCGTGCGGCGAGAAATGCCAGCATGAGCGGTGCGATCCGCTGGGGAGGGAAACGACCGGCAAGGCTGAGGCCCCTCGCGGCCGCCAATCCAATCCTCGAACCGCACGCGAGGAGCGCGGAGGCGATGCGGACGATGGCGGGTGTGGGCGGCATGCGGTGCGGTTTAAGGCGTCGGATCAGAAACGGTAGGTGGCCTTGATCTGGAAGGTCCGGCCGTTACGTGGATTCAGCTCCTGGTGAAAGTCCGGCGACGCCGGATCGTAGAATCGTTTGTCGAACAAGTTGTAGATGCTGGCGGAGAGGTCGAGGTTCCGGACGACTTCGCGGCTGAAGAGGGTGAGATTGGCCACCGCGTGGCCCGGGAGTCGGTTGTCATACGCTGTGCGGCGACTGCTCATGGCCAGGACTTCGGCGCTGGCCAGCAGGCGATCGGGATACAGCGGAACGGTGATCTGCCATTTGCCCATGTGCCGCGGGGAATTTTGCAAACGCCGGCCGGTGTCGTGGTCGACCGCGTCGGCGAAGGCGTAACTGGCGCGGGCGCGAAATCCGTGCGCCCACTTTGCTTCGATCTCAAGCTCTCCGCCCTGGATGTTCACCGAATCGGTGTTGTTGAAGACCAGCCTTGGATCGCTCGGATTCGGATCGACATCCTGGGTGAGGAGATCCTCCACCTGATGATAGAACAAAGTTCCCGTCACGCGATAGTAGCGGGCGAAGCCCTGTTCCCAGACGAGTTCGTAAGATCGGATCGTCTCGGGATCGAGCCGGTGGTTGGACTTGTAGTAGGGGCCTTCGAAGTCGAACTCGTACGCGTTGGGCGCGCGGAAGGCCTGGCCGTAAAGCGCCTTGAAGGCCCCCTCCGTCCATGGCTGGTAGATGATGCCAGCGCGCGGGTTGGCCGTGCTGCCAAAGGTGCTGAAGTAGTCGTAACGCAGCCCCGCGTTGAGCGTCAGGCCCGGCAGGAGTGTGAACTCGTCCTGCACGTAGGCAGCGAGGCTGAAGGGTGACTCGCTGGAATTGATGTAGACAAAGGCCGGCGCGACGTCGGCGTTTTCCTGGTGCTGTTGAAAATCGTGCCGGCCCTCCATCCCCACGGTCAGGCGGTGTCGTTCCCAGAGCGTTCGGCTCAATTGCAGCTCGCCGCCCCACCAGTTGGCCTGCGGAGTGTCCCGATTGATGGTCAGGCCCGGATTGTATGGATCGCCGTAGTCGTAGACGAAGTTGCCCTGGTAGGCGTAATGGTCGAAGTACGCCCGGGCCAGGCTGCGCCACGCCGCCCAGTCGTGTTCGTGGCGGATCTCCGCGTAGGCGCGCTGGTCCCAAACCCAGTTCCGGCCGTCGTTGAAGATCGCGCCGTACGGACCATTGGGCATCTCCTTGTTCCGTCGATCGTAAAGCCCTTCGACCGTCCAGTCGCGGTACCGCACCGAGGCGAGCAACTGACGGGCGCTCTCGCCGTCGTGCCGCCGGTCGATAGCGCCCGGGAAGCCGGCCGCGTCCGACGCCGGGAATTCGAGGCGCGGGTTGCCGGCGCTTTCGAAGTAGGTACCGGACAGGAGGAGCTCGACGTCGTTGGTTAGGCGGGAGCCGTAGCTCAGGCGACCCTGGAGGGTGTTCCATGCCCCGGCCAGGACCGACCCCTCGAGCCCGTGATGCGCCAGCGTGTGGCCTTCGCGCGTGACCACGTTGACGATGCCGAAGAAGGCATTGTTGCCGTAAAGGGACGATCCGGGACCGCGAATCACCTCGACCCGCTCGATCAGATCGACGTCGAGCGGGAAGTCATAGCCGAAAAAGGAGGCGTCGTAGATGGGTTCGTTGATCCGATGGCCGTTGATGTTCAGCAAGGTTCGGCCTCCGAAGTCGCCCAGGCGGTTGACGCCCTGCATGCCGAGGAAGGAGTAGCCGCGATCGAACGTCGTGTAGAGCCCGCGCACGCTGTTGAGCACGTCGGCGATCGTGCGGTACCCGTATTCCGTGATGTCCTGGCGGGTGACGATGGAGACGGCGGCGGGCGCTTCGGTGACCTTTTGTTCGTGCTTGGAGGCGCCGACCACGAGCGGGACCTTCACCGTGCCGAGGTCTTCCAGACTCATGGTTCCGAAGTCGTTGGTCGGGCTTGGGCTTTGGGGGCCAGCGTTGGCGGTGACCAGCGTGCTGCCGATGGCGAGCGTGACAGCGACCGGAAGTCCACGGTGAACCCGAGGCGTGTCTTGCGCTCCAGCCCGGGGCACAGATCTTCGATTCTTCATGGCGACAAAGCGAGTCGGACATTGGCCTCCGCGGAACGCGGATTCCCTCCCGACATCGGTTTACGCAGGAAAACCATAAGACTGGAAAGCTGGGTTGCTCTCCCGGCCCGGGCCGGCAATATGCCGCCATGCATCGCCACCTGTTCATCGGGCGCCTCGTCGGATTGGTCAGTCTCCTGGCTTGGTCGGCGTCGGCGGCTGACCCGGCGGTCATCGCCTTGTGGCCCGGGCCCGCTCCTGATGAAACCGTGGCCCTCGGTCCGGAGCGCACGCGGATGTCGCCCAAGCTCGGTCGAGAGCAGGTGGAGGTCACGGAACCCACCCGCCTGATCACCGACGTCTCCCAGCCGTCCATCACGGTCTTTCAGCCGCCGGTGGACCGTCGGTCCGGCACCGCGATTGTCATCTGCCCGGGCGGTGGGTATTGGGACCTTTATTGGCAGCTGGAAGGGGAAGAGGTGGCGGCTTGGCTGAACTCGCTGGGGGTGACCGGCGTCGTGCTCAAATATCGCGTTCCTCGACGTCCCGACGACACCAAGGGTCAGCCTGCGCGGCGACCGCTGCAGGATGTCCAACGCGCGATGCGCATTGTCCGTTCCCGGGCGGCGCAATGGGGTTTGCAAACGAATCGGATCGGAACGATCGGCTTTTCGGCGGGCGGACATCTCGCGATCGCGGCCGCGCTTCACTCGGGGCCGCCCAGTTATCCAAGGGTGGATGCGATTGATGATCTCAATTGCCGGCCGGACTTCGCCATCCCGGTTTATCCCGGGTATTTGAAGGCCGATGACCGCCTGGAGCTGGCGCCCGGCTTGACCGTTCCGACCAATGCGCCACCGGTTTTTCTTGTTCACGGCAGCGCCGATTTGATCAGCCCGCCCGAGCACAGCGTGGTGATGTATCTGGCGTTGCGGAAGGCCGGCGTGTCGGCGGAACTGCATCTCTATGCGGACACGGCCCACGATTTCGGGGTGCGGACCAATACCCGGCCGTACGGTCAATGGACGGAAGCCTGCGCCCGGTGGCTGCGGGACCAGGGCATGTTGCCGCCCCCGTCGTCGCCGTCGCGCGGGCCGTGAAGGGCCTTTCTCGGTTGGAGGCGCGAACTGATTTGCGAGGACGGCGCAACTAGTAGATGGACGCCGGCGTTCGTTGACCAGCGGTTCCGTTGAGTCGCGAGGTCAACGCCTTGAGCCCTCAACCGCATTTGACATCGCCCCGGACCCGGGGGTGCATCTTGAAGTTGTTGGATCGGAGCGCGGGCCTATGGCCCGCAGCGGTGGAATCGGCCTTGCGCGCTCGAACCTTCGGGCGTCGTCGCCGGCCCAAGCCGCTGCGGGCTGAAAGCCGGCTGAAAGCCCGCGGTCCGGCCAAGTATGAATTCTTACCAACAACTTCGAGATGCACGGCGGACCCGGCGTGTCTCGAATGTCGGCTTGACCCTCGAAGCTTCGCGGATAGCATTCAATCGACCTTTCAGCGCATGAACAAGGGATGGAACAACCCGCGATGGCGTCAGATTGCTTGGACGGCGCTCAACCCTTGCCGGTTGATGGCCGGGCCGAGGTTTTTTTCGATCCTTCGTCCAGTTCGCCTGCGCCTCAATGTGTCCGTCTGCCTTGTCCTCATCGTCCTGATCTCGGCGTGGCGCACCTGGGCGGTGACCGTGGTGGACTTGCTGGTCCTCTACACACCGGCGGCAGCGAGTGGGCAGGGCGGCGAGGCAGCGCTGGCCGCGCGCATCAACCTGGCGGTCGCCGAAGCGAACTACGTTTTTCAGAACAGCCTGGCCGACGTTCGTCTCCGGCTGGTTCACTCGGCGAGAATCGACTATGTGGAGTCGGGCACCCTCGCCACTGACCTGGCTCGGCTGCGTCAGCTGCAGGACGGCGGACTGGACGAAGCTCGTGCGCTTCGCGCTCAACACGCGGCGGATCTTGTTTGTCTCGTCGTGGAACAGGGCCAAGACGGGCTTCGCTTCTCGGGCTTGCCCGGCCCTTCCGGCGCCAATGCCTTCAGCGTCATTCGCCGTTTAGCCCTGACCGGCGACTACTGCCTCGCGGGAGCGATCGCACTCAACTTCGGGTGTCAGCCCGAGCGCGGAGCGGCGCGTACTTTGGGCGCTTTTCCCTTCTCCTATGGATACGTAGCCGGAACCGAGGCGGGCGACTTCAGTTCCATTGAATCGTCTCGCGGACGACGTTTGCCGTATTTCTCGAATCCCGAGCTGGAGTTCGGTGGAGGTCTCGGCGGGCCTCGTTTCCAACTCGGTGCAGCGGAAGGCGCGCCGGGATCGGCCAACAACGCTCTGACCCTGAACCTCACCGCGCCGATCGTCGCGGCGTTTCAAGGCGCTGCCGTTCAAACCCAGCCGCCCGAGGTGTTTCTCATCGGGCCAGACCCCGCGGCGGCTTGGGTCGAAGGCGGATCGGTCACGCTCTCCGCTCTGGCCCAGGACGGCGACGGTACGGTTCAGCACGTGGATTTTTTCGTCGCGGCGGCCACCAATCCTCGACCTGAGATTCTCGATCCACGCGTGGAACCAATTTCGCCGCGGCTTGAACACTTGGGCCGCAGTCTGAGCCTGAGCCCGCCATACCGCTTCGTCTGGACCAATCTTGCGATCGGACCATTCCACGTCTTCGCCCAAGCCGTCGATAATCTCGGTGCCACGACGTGGTCGCGCCCGGCTTTTCTCCGGGTCGATCCGGCGCCGCCCGTCGCACCGACCAACGATCAGTTTGCAGCCGCTGCGGTTCTGACCGGGACAAACGTTGTGACGACGGGTTCCACCGTGCTGGCCACGGCCGAACCGAAGGAGCCTAACCATGCCGGGGTCGCGGGAGGCACCTCGGTGTGGTGGCGCTGGACGGCGCCGATCACCGGGACCGTCCGCCTTCGCACCTCGGGCAGCGGATTCAACACCGTGCTCGCTGTCTACACGGGCTCTTCCATCGCCGGGCTTGCGCTCGTGGCCGAGAACTATCGCTTCGAACGAAGCACCGTCTTGTTTCAGGCGGAGGCGGGCGTGGAGTATCGAGTTGTGGTGGACAGCATCATCGGCGGGGGAGCCGGCCCCGTGAGGCTGGCGCTGGATTATCCGCCGATGCCGTCGAATGACGCCTTTGCCCGGCGATTGTCCTTCGCCGGAGCCCAGGGGGAATTCGCCGCCGACAGCGAATTTGCCACCCATGAACCCGGCGAGCCGAATCACGGCTGGAACCGCGGCTACGGATCCCTCTGGTGGACGTGGACCGTCCCCGCGCGCGGAAGCGCCGAGATCTCGGTGGTCGGCCCGGACCAACGACAGCGCTTTGTCGCAGTCTACACAGGACTCGAGCTGACGAATCTCGATCTGCTCGGCAAAGACGATAACCGCCTCGAACCCGCCCGGGTCCGGCGGGACGTTGAAGCGGGCCAAACACTCCAAATCGCGACGGACAGCTCGGGATTCGACGACGACACCGAGCCGTTCCGTTTTCATCTCGCCCTTCGCCTCATACCGCCGCCGGCCAACGACGACTTTGCGAACCGCACCTCGCTGACGGGCAATTTCGTGCGGTTGACCAATTCGAGCGTGGCTGCGACCGCCGAACTGGGCGAGCCGGAACCCGGCGGGCCGCCCCAGAACACGCTTTGGTGGACATGGACGGCGCCCGGTGACGGATTGCTGACGCTGGAGGCGCCCCTCGGTCACCTCGTCGCGTTATATACGGGATCGGTGCTCGGCGAACTCGTCCAAATTGCCAGCGGCTCACGCCTAACCGTTCCGACCACACCGGGTGCAACCTATCAGATCTCCGTCGACGGGCCGGAAGGCGACGTCGTCCTGCAGCTGTTGTATTCCACGGTCCGGATCGTCAGCCCGGGTGAAGGCACCCGTTTCACGGTCGGTCAATCCATCCCCATCACGGCGACTGCGACGCCCGTTGACGGATCCGTGGAACAGATCGAGATCTTTGCGGACGGCATCCGGATCGGTGAGGGGACGGAGGTTCCCTTCCAGATCCTCTGGGCGGATCCGCAGCCGGGCGAGCATGTGCTCAGCGCCATCGTGCTGGGCGCCGACGGCATCTCTCGCGAGGCGTCCGCGGTTCACGTTGCCGTCCGTCCGCCGCACGACGATTTCGCGGACAGCCTGCGACTGGCCGGGGAAGTGTTCTCGCTGAACCTGACCAATGCAGGTGCGAGCGCCGAGGCGGACGAACCGGAACACAGCATTTGGGGCGTCAGCGGCTCGCTCTGGGCGCGTTGGACCGCTCCCGCCCGCGGCCGGGTCACGCTCGATTTCCGTGCGGGCGACGTTGCTCCCGTGGTGTCCGTCTACCGTGGAGACGCGCTGACCAATCTGGCCCTGGTCAGCCGCTCGTATACTTCGTGGCAGGTTGAACCCGTGACATTCTTCGATGTCGAGCCCGGGGAGACGTACCACCTGGCACTGGTCAATGCATGGAACACTCCGGCCGGGCGCATTGTCGCGACGGGCGCGTTTGCCCTTGCGCCGCCAAACGACAATTTTGCCGATCGAATTGAGCTCGTGGGCCGAACCGCGATTGGCCGCGGCTCCAACACGACTGCGACGGCGGAATCGAACGAACCCGATCCCGCCGGACGCAGCGTCTGGTGGACGTGGACCGCACCGAGCTCCGGCCCCGTGCGCCTCAGCACCGCTGGCAGCGGGTTTCCGCGGCCGCTGGTTGGCGTCTATTCCGGCTCATCGCTGGCCGAGCTCAGGCTGATCGTGAGCGGGCACGATCAGGTCACGTTCGAAGCCCTCGCCGGCGTCGCCTACGAGATCGTCGTCGACGCGAATGGCGGCTGGGTTGGCGACATTCAGCTCCTCCTCGCGGCCGAACGTCCGGTGAACGACGACTTCGGCCAACGAACGTCGTTGGTCGGCCCGGACCCCACCGCATCTGCTCTCACGTTGGCGGCGACTCACGAAGCTGGGGAACGCGACCACCTTGGCCTCGGTGGCACTCACTCCGTCTGGTGGACGTGGACCGCACCGGGCAATGGCCAGCTCAACGTGGACATTTCCCGCAGCGGGTTCACCCCCATCGTCGCGGTCTATTCCGATCCCGACGGAAGCTTCGACAGCTTGATGGAGGTTGGGGCCAATCGCACCGCTTTCGGCCTCGCCCATACAGCCAGCGTCGACGTCGTCCGCGGGACCACTTACGCCATCGCGGTCGACGGCACCGAGGATCGCCTTGGCCTGGTCCTGCTGGACCTGCAATTCACGGCGGCTGCCGGCAATGACGACTTCGCGCAGCGCACCGTTTTGATCGGCACCAACGCCATCCTGGCCGGCACCACGCTGGCCGCAACCCACGAGCCGGGCGAGCCCACGCACGCCGGGCTGGGTGCCGGTCGATCGGTTTGGTGGAGTTGGGTCGCGCCCTTCAACGGTCGGGCAACGCTGGAGTGGTTGAGCCCGCAGCCGCTGGTCTGGTCCGTTTACCGGGGCGACAGCGTGGCAACGCTGACGCCCGTGATGGATTACCGCGTGGACGGTCCGGGTACTTTTATGGTGAGCGCCGGCACGGCCTACGCCATTGCCATCGATGGACGAGCCGATGCTATCGATCCGCATCCCGGCTCATTTCAACTCGGGCTCAGCCTGGAGATCGCTCAGGTGGAAATCGTTTCACCCACGAACGGCGCGGTGCGATTGGGCGGATCGTTCGCGCTCGAAGCCCGGGTTGCGGACGCGTTTGCCGGTGTCCAACGCGTGGACTTTTTCGCCAATGGCATCGGACGCTTTGCGTCGGCCAGCAATCTTCCGTACGTGGCGGTGTTCGAGTCCGAACTCGAAGCGTTCGTCACGCTCGAAGCGGTGGCGATCAACGCGGACGGCGTCACCAACCGATCGCTGCCGGTTCAAGTGCTGCACGTACCTCAGGGGCTGGCCAACGATGATTTCGCCGAGCGGGCCTCATTGGTGGGAACCAACATTTTGGTCCGGGGTTCGAACACCGGGGCCACCGCCGAACCCGGCGAACCAAGGCACGCGGGCACTCCACCGAGCCATTCGCTCTGGTGGTCCTATGTCGCGCCTGCGCGCGGAAGCGTGACGGTCAGCCTGGAAAGCAATCCGTTCACCACCGCCATCCAGATCTATACCGGAACGAACCTGACCAATCTCACGGCGATCATCGGCAATTGGAGCAACGGCCAGGTGAACTTCAACGTGGACACTGGGCGCGAGTATCTCATCGCCATGAACGCATTCGGCGGCACCGGCGCATTGGCGTTTCGCGTCGGGTTCGCGCCTCCTCCGATCAACGACGATTTCGCCAAGGCCATTGTTCTGGCGGGCACCAATCTTACGACCCGCGGCACCACCTCTGGCGCGTCGAAAGAGCCGGGTGAACCAAATCACGCCGGACATCCCGGCAGCGTTCGATCGATCTGGTGGTCCTGGACGGCACCGGCGAAGGGCCCGGTCATCGTCGACTCGGGCGGGTCCGACGGCGTCGTGCTCCTGTGGGTTTACACGGGAACTTCCGTGTCCAACCTGACGCCGGTCGGGCCGCGGTTCACGGCCGAGGCCGGAGTCACTTACCACATCGCCGCGGATAGCTATTTCCAGGGCCGCCACGTGGTCATCAACCTCCACGCCGTCCCGCCTCCAGCCAACGATCATTTCACCAATCGTCTCCAGCTTGTCGGCTCGTCGCTGATCGCGACCGGCCACAACTACTTCGCGACGCGCGAAGCGGGCGAGCCATCCATCCCCGATTTCCCCGGCGGCAGCTCGGTCTGGTGGAGTTGGACGCCTGCCGCTTCCGGCCCGGTGCGGCTCTGGCTGACGGACAGCCATTTTACCTTCCAGCCTCAACTGCGTCTCTTCACCGGATCGTCGGTCAGCTCGCTGCAATGGGTCATCCTCCAGGCCAGCGGCGACGATCGCTGGTTCCAGGTCGTCGCTGGAACCGAATACCAAATCCGGTTGGAAGGCTATCAGAGCGACGCTTCGGATTTCGTGTTGAATCTGGCCGGACCGAATCCGCTGGCGAACGTCCTTGCTGCCGTCCCGCCCCGGTCGCGCCCGTTTAACGACAACTTCGACTCCCGGCTGCCGCTGATTGGAGCCCGGCTCCGGGTGGAAGGAACCACGGTTGGAGCGACGGCCGAGCCCGGGGAAGCACGGCACCAGGCATCGAGAACGGGCGCCACGGTCTGGTATGCGTGGACTGCGCCGGCGGGCGGTGACGTTGTTCTGTCCGCGGTCGGCCATGGTGGCCCGCAGGCGATCCTCGTCTATGCCGGCTCCAACCGGCTCGATCTCTTCGAGGCCGTGCAATCTTCGGCCCTGGATCCCGCGCGCGACACTCGCTTCTACGCGGTCGCCGGCCTTGAATACCAAATCTGCGTTTCGGATGTGGGCGGAGTGGAACGTCCGTTCACGCTGGATCTCGTCTCAACCCCGCCGCCTCGCTTCCATCCAGGCGCGATCGTCCGCGTCCCCGGTGGCGCCGTCCGTCTTCATCCCGTCGGAATGGCCGGCCAATCGTTCGTCCTTCAGGCCTCCACCAATCTGGTGACGTGGGAGACTCTCCTGATCGACACGCTGCAAGGGGATGACCTGGAAGTGATCGATCCGGGCGCTGCTGGAATGGACCGCCGCTTTTACCGCGTCCTCCCGTTGGAAGCCGTTCTGAACCAAGGTGTGTTGCGCCTGGCCCGGCCGGTGGCGGAACCGGGTGAGGCGTTTGCGATGAGAGTCTTCGGCCCGCCGGGTCTGCCGTTTGCGGTCGAGGCCTCGGAGGATCTCGTGCAATGGAACCGGATTGCCGGAGGGCAAGTGATGGGCGAATCCGTCCGAGCCGAAGATTGGGAAGCGCTGGATCGGCCGCTGCGCTTCTACCGGGTTCGGCCGTGGCGATGAGGCAAAGGTGCTCAGGTGGTGCGCGCACTCCGCTGCGCGCCGCGAAACACAATGACGACAGAGTTCGGCGACGGGCGACGGCCGTGCCTCGCCGGAGCACCCGCTACCCGCCGTGTCCGCGCCAAGGTCGCCGGTTCACGCTAAGCCGGAACGATTCAGTTGGTCAGCAGCCGTTTGCTTGATCTTCTTGCGAAGGCCTTCGTTGTTCGTCGTTTACTTATTTCATCTCAATACGCTCGCTCCTCACGCCTCGGCCTTCGCAAGAATCTGCAGCGCAACCGGCCGCCGCCCCACTGAATCGTTCCGCTAAGATGGGGCATGAACCATCGGGCTGCTCCACCTCACCCTGTCCCTCTCCCCCGCAGTGCGGCGGAGAGGGTGACGCGCCGGACGCTCCGATGAACCGGTTGCCGAATCTCCGCGTCGCGAGCCTGATGGTCGATTCTAGCGACGAACAACCAAAGCCTTCGCAAGAAGATCAAGCAAACGGCTGCTGGCCAACTGAATCGCTCCGGCTAAGGCATCCGCGGCGTGCGCAAACGATAGAAGCGGTTGGTGCCCGCCCCGCCGTCCACAACGACGGCAGTCCAGTTGGTGCCGCGCGCCGGGAAATCCATCAACCGTTCCCAGGAAGCGCTGGCCGCGTGGTCTGCCAGTTCGAGCGTATAGGTCCGGTTCGAGATCGCGCCGAAGCGCAGCGTGGCGCCGTTCGCCACCGTGATGGAATCGATCTTCAGGAAACTGGAGGCATTGGTCGCGACGGTTCCGGCAAGATACTCACCCAGGTTTGAGACGCCGTCACCGTCACTGTCGGCATTGCGGTCGGCCCCGAGGGGCGATCCGAAGTACGCCAGCTCCCAGGCGTCTGGAAGTCCGTCGGCATCGGCGTCCGGTAGCACAGTGACGGTGAAGCTGACATTTGGAGTTGAGCTGCCGGTGGCGAGATTGGTGACGATGAGGCGGTAGGTGCCGCCCTGGGCTGCCTGCACGTTGGTGCGGACGAAAAAGGCGTTGGTCTCGGAACGGGTGTCGAGCGGGAGGATGGGCGTGGAGCCTTGCCGCCACTGGTAGGTGAACGGAGGCGGATTGCCGCGGATGCTGGCGCTGGCGGTGAAACTTCCGCCGGCGACGACTTCGACATTGACCGGAGGCACCACGAACTGCGGGGTCAGCAGCACCGCCAGCCGGGCCGGTTCGCTGGTGACTTCGCCGACGGCGTCCTGGATCACCACATCGTAGAGCCCATCGTCGGCCAGGGTCACATTGGGCACGGTCAAGGTCGGCGTCTGCGCCGTGGGATTGGCGCCGCTTGGAATGGGCACTCCGTTGAACCGCCATTGAAAGGCCATGGGCGAACTGCTGAACGCCTGCACGCTGAAGGTGGCGGAGCGATTGGTGGTGCCGCCGTAGTCCGCGGCATTGGTTGATCCGCGCAGGCTCACGCTGATCGGCTGGCCCACGATGCCGGCCGGTTGAACCACCGTCAGCGTGGCGATGAGACTTTCGATCGATCCGGCGTCGTTGAAAACAATCACATCGTACGCTCCGGCTTGGCCTGAGGTGACGTTGGCGAGGGCGAAGAGCGCATTGGTCGCGCCGTCGATCGGGCGGCCATTGAAACGCCATTGATAGCGCAGCGGCTCGCCGCCGGTGGCGGTGACGCGGAACTGCGCGGGTTGGGCGGCGACCGCGGTGACTGAGGTTGGCGCACTGACGATGTTGGGCGCACTGCCGGGGGGCCGGGAACGGCCCGGTGTGGGCAGGCCGGCCTGCCAGTTCGCCGGATCATTGCCGTAATCCGAGGCCGCACGTTTTTGCAAGCTCGGGCCGCTGCCATCGGCCGCGGCTGGCCACGGCGCGGCATCTGAGTAGCGCACTTCATCGACGGTGAGGTAAGACACCCCGTTGGTCTCCGGCGGGCCGGGGCGCTGCAGTTCGAGGCGTTCGCCGCCGTTCTGCAATTCGCCGGCGAACGGCCCGAGGACCAAGACGCTGGCGGGAATCTGGTATTTGGCGACGAAGCTTGCCGGGTCCGTCGCAACGATAACCGCGAGCTGGCCAGGCGACAGCACCAGATTGGTCGGGAACGACAGCCCGGCGCCGTTCAACCTCCAGGTGTTGCCGGAATGAACCGAATCGAACAAAGCCACATTGGTGGAGGCAATGTTTTGCAGCTCGATGAATTCGTCGCCGCCGATGTCCGGATGGTAGTGAACCTCGGTGATCACGACCGGGCCAACCCGCGGGCCGGCATTGATCTCGCCGAGCGATGACGCCTTCTGCGGTGGGAACTGTTCCTCGCCCGTGCTGATGACATGGCGGCCGAACGTTTCGCTGTCAGCCGAGGCGCCGAAGCTGAAGCCGTGGCTGTAGCCGGTCAGGTTGGTGGCCGCGTCGCCGCTGAAGAGGTAAACCGCTTCTCCGCGCGGGCTGAGGGAAAAGCTGCGGTTCGTGCCGGGCGTGGCGTTGAACGAGGCCTCGGTGAATACGTGGTATCCGCCGGCCGGGATCACGGTGCCTGCGGGAATGCGATACTTGCGAGGCTCGCTGGCGTCGTCGGTCAGGAACCAACCGGTTAGGTCGACGTTGACTGTCGTGGGATTGAACAGCTCGATCGCGTCCTCGGCGGGCGGTATCGCGTGCGCGAATACTTCGTTGATTCGGATTGCAGCGATCGCCGGCGTTGGATCGTCGGCGCCCGGCGATCCGCCTATCGCCGAGCTCGCCCGCCAAAAGTCGCCCCGGTTCGATCCTGAGCCGGGCGTGCCGGGCGTCGTTGCCGCCACGGCGGGCACCAGTGAGAACCCAATGCCGTCGGGTGACACCGGCCACGGCGCGGTGTCGTCGTAGATCAGGGCCAGCACGGTTGCCCCGGAACCGCTCGCACCGACGACGCCCGGATAGCCGAGGGCGACGCGTTCGCCGCCATTGTCGAGACTGCCGGTGTAGACGCCATTGACGCTGGCGGCGGGGTATCGCTCGGCGAAGCGCGCGGCGTTGGGAGCGAGAACGAAGAACGCGCCGGGCGCGAGCCGGGTTCCGTTGGTGAAGGTGAAAGTGATGCCGCTGGTGAAGGTGAGTCCGGACAGATCGAGCGGCTGCGCGCCGGTGTTCTTGAGCTCGATGAACTCAAACTCGTCGCCGTCCACCAGGCCGAGGTCCGCCGGGTGATACATGAGTTCGGTCAGGCGCAGCGGGCTGAGATCCTGGGGTGGAAAGAAGCGGGCGTTGACGATCCCGCTCCAGTTGGTGCCGCTGCGAACACGGGCTCGGATCTGCTCCGGGCCCAGCAAGACGTAAGGCTCCAGATAGGTGCGGGCCTGGGGCGCGACGTTGCCGGACGCCTGGCGCGGATCGGTGCCGTCGGTGGTGAAATAAATCGAGCCGGTGCCGTTGGTGTTGGCCATGGCGAGCGCGAAGCCCGTCGGGATCGTGCCGCCGGCCTGGCTGAAGATGGGCGGGGCCAGCGCGGGGAAAAGTCCGACGGCGCGAAAACGTTGGATGGCCCGCACATGGTTGCTGGACCAATAGGCTGCCTGCCAGGCCATTTCGCCCAGCCAGTTCGTGTCGCGTTTGAACGGCGGTTCCTTCCGGTGATCGCCCCAGCGGGCGGATTCGCCCACGATGGCCCGATCGATCTCCTGTTGTCGGACCATCCAGCGATTCGAACAGGCCAAGGGCGTCAGGGTGCCCGCTCCGAACATGACCTCCTGCACGCGGTCGATGAAGCGTTGCTGGAAAGAGGCATTGCGCCGGAGACGATCGTAGACGATGGCGGCGCAGTTGGGATAGTTGACGGCTTCAAAGCGCGTGCCGCCGAAGCCTGAGATCACCTGCGTGCGGGCGAGTGAGTCATTCGAGATCTCCTGGTCCCAGGCGTAGAATCGGAACCCTTCGCTGTCCGGCCCGCGCCGGCGCGAGGTCCAAAAGTTGTGGCCCGGCCAGTCTTCGGATCCGCTGTAGATGTGGGCCAGCATGTAGTCGATGAGATTGCCGACATGCACATAAACCGGAAAGGCCGGGTTCCGACTGCCGTCCGGGTGATTGCCTTGCAGACGTTGGTATTCGGCCTCGGTGGGAAAGCCGGCGTTGACCAGGGCGAGCATCTCGTTCCAGGCGGTGGCATTGCCCTCTTCCACTTCCGCGTAGTCCTTGAGCACGTCGTATTCTGATTTGTCGCCGCCGAAATGTTCCTCGTTCCAGCCGTCGTTCATCCATTCCACGAGGTTGTAAACGCCCCAGTAAAGTCCGTTCAGGTAGACATGCACGTAGCGACCGTGGGAGGTGGGCTGTCCGAGATCGCGCATGGTGTCCCGCATGAACTGATCCCGAAGATAGGAGGCGCGGGTTGGCGTCCAGCGGATCAGGCCGTTGTCGACATAGCCCTCCTGGACCGACCAGGAGTCGGTCGAGCACGCGCGCAACTCAATCTGGTCGAACGTCTCGACGGCGGAATCGTTGAAGAGCGGGAAGCGAAGTTTGCCGGCGCCGAGCGCATTCTGAAACGCCAGCCGCATGGAATGCTTCGGGGTGAACGCATGTCCTGAGCTCGAGTCGCCCGCCATCCGCAGGGAGATTTCCGATTGAAAGCCCGCTTGACCATCCGGGAAGATCAATTCCACGGCGGCGCGCCGTCGCCAGGCCGGCCCGGAATTGGCCGAGTTGTAATAGATGCCCTGGGCGGGATCGAACAGGTCGGCGCGCGGGGCTGAGATGCTCACGGTCGGCAGATCGACGAGGGCGTTGGTCAGGGCGTAACCCGGCGGGGTGTTTCCGGTCACGTTGGGATCAACCTCATAGTCTGCTGCCGCGCCGCTCCAGTTGGCCGGAAACCCGGGCGGATTGGCTGGCTGCGCCGCCACGCGCGCCGGAAAGACATAGGTATGGGTGTCGACATCGGTGGCGATGAAGCCCGGAAGAAACGCGGCGGCGCGCAGCACGGTGGTGTTGGTGAGAACAATCGGCCCGGCGTAGATCTCGCCGTTGGTCTCGCCCGGCCAACTGCCGTCGATGGTGAACCGGATGACCGAACCTGGCGTGGCGTTGGTGATGGCCACGGTAACCGGCTCCCAGTAGAGACCTCGCCCCGGATTGAACTTGGTGTCGGTCACCCAACCGGCTTGGCCGGGACCGTTAGGCAGTCCGGGCGTCGGGCCCGGCAGGAATCGATTGGATTCGATCAACGATTTGGCGGCGGTCAACGCCGGTGCCAGCAGAAACTCGCCGCTGTCGATGCGATCGTTGAGGCCCTGTACCGCCAAGACGTTCGCGCCGGCGCGCAATGCGCCGGCATAAGCGCTCACCTCAACCGTCTCGGGCTCCACCGCTGCGGCCAACGAACGGTTCGTGATCGACGCGGAGTTGAAAGGCAGATTCGGAGGCGCGTTGCGCCGCGCTATTTCCACGCCATTCAGCCACGCGACAAACCCGTCATCGTAGGTCGCTCGCAAGGTCAAGGTGTCGAAGGTTCG
The DNA here is from genome assembly GCA_044230345.1 of Limisphaerales bacterium. GTDB lineage: Bacteria > Verrucomicrobiota > Verrucomicrobiia > Limisphaerales > JADJPG01 > JBGARF01. Next base: position 152,280 of record JBGARF010000018.1, on the reverse strand, counting down.
TCCTGGCTCGACGTTGAACACAGCGCGCAAGTACAGCGAAGGATTCACGTTGAACATAGCGGCGCGGACGTCGGTGCGGGTCAGGTTGAGCAGAGTGCCGCGAACGCGGGCTTGCAGGGAGTAGGCCCGATTGAAGAACGAGCCCGCGCCGAGGTTCTCGTTCACGGCGAAACTCGTGTGCTGCTGGAACCAGCGAACGCCAGCCGCCCCGCCGTCGGTCCAGGCCGGCACACCCGTGCTATTCCCGCCGTTGGAGCCGTCCTTCCAGCCGAAGAAATAGCCGGGCCCGACCCGCGCGCTGCCCGACACCAGCGCGAACGCGTTGGTTTGGGCACCCGCGCCGGTGCTCGTCCGGGTCGTGCCGATGCCGGTGATCACATGGCTGCCGTTGGTTTCCAAGCGCAGCAGAAGCGGGGTGATCGGAAAAGTCGTGGTGCTGTAAACAATCCAGTCGGTCACGTCGCCGATCTGCGAGAAGCCCGCGGTGGCCAGGACGAAGATGCTGCCGCTGGCGGTGTCAGTGACGCCGCGGGCGATGGCGGGTTCGCCCACGGTCTCCAGCACGGGACCGCTGCCGGCGCCATTGGTGTCGTAGCCGATCCCCGTCGAGCCGATGAGCCAGGCGGAATCGTCGAACGGCTCCTGTGCGCCGGTCCACGTTAGGCCGAGCGCGCCGCTGGTGGGGACGAGCGTTTTTACCAGGGCCGGCTCCGGCACGAGCAGGTTGGTGGTGACGGTGAGGGCGGTGCCATAGGCGACGTCAGGCTTTTGCGTCGGGTATTGAAACGCAGAGACGACCGTGCCGTCGGGCGTCGACAGTCCGAGGTATCCGCCGCTCGCGTTGAGGTTGAAACTGGTGTGCAATTCCGCGCCGGCGATCGCCCGGTCCTTGCCGGAGGCGAAGACCAGCAGATAGCTGCGCGCGGCGAGATTTGTGGCGGGGAAACGCCACTTGCCCGGGTTGGCGGCGTCGTCCGTCAACGCCCATCCGGCGAGGTTCACCGGGGTGAAGGTGGGGTTCTGCAGTTCAATCCAGTCGGAACGATCGCCGTCGACATCGGATATCCCGGTGGCGTTGGCCGCGACGAACTCGGAGATGACGATTTGGCCGCGGGCGGGCCACGTCCAGGCGAGGCCCAGGCTAAGACATCCGACCGCGAGCAGGCGTGAGAGGTGCATAGTGGTGTTCTGGAAGAGTGGCCATGATGCCGGAGGCGCGGGCAAATACCAGACGAAACCCAGATGCACACGTAACGCCGCCGGCTTCTGATTTTAACCGCGGAGATCGCGGAGATCGCGGAGGATTTGAAGACGCCTTCGGTTAAGAAAACCGCTGATAAACGCCGATTGACGCAGATATTTTCAGATCGGGAGCGAATGGAGTTTCGGGACAATCTGTGGGCGATGGTGCGACTGGTGACCACCCACGAATGCCGCTCCTAATCTGCGTTCATCAGCGTTCATCGGCGGTTCATAAGTCATGCACGAGTACGCGGAGCACGTTTCAGGATCCTGATTGACCCTGCCTCTCCCGATGCGCCATGGTCGCATCGCCAGCCGGAACCAACCCTGACCCTATGACCTTTCTGCCGGTGGTTGAGCGTGAACTGCGCGCCGAGGCGCGTCGGCCGTTCAGCTATTGGCTGCGTGCGCTGGGTGCGGGGGCGCTGATCTTGGTCGCGGGATGGGCTTACTTTTCCACCGTGTCCGAGAGCGGCAACCCCCGACGGTCGGGCATGGGCTTCCGCGGGATGATGCCGGGACAGAATCCTCTCGGCGATTTGGGCCTGGTGCTGTTTGGGGACCTCAACGCCACCCTCTTTGTCACGCTGTGGGTGTTAGTCCCGCTGCTGACGGCGGATTGCATCAACCGGGAAAAGCGCGAGGGGACACTCGGTCTGCTTTTTCTCACGCCGCTGACTTCGACTGGGATTGTGGTGGGGAAGAGCATGGCGCATGGCCTGCGCGCGTTGACGCTTTACTTCACCATGCTGCCGGTGCTGGTCGTGCCGCTCATGCTGGGCGGAATCACCGCCCAAGACGGATGGATGGCGGCGTTGCTGAATCTGGGCATGCTGATGCTCGCTTTGGCGGCGGGGTTGCTGGCCTCGGCTTGGACGCGCGACTGGCTGAAGTCCGTGGCCCTCGCCCAGTTGCTGAGCGCTTTGTTTGCGTTGGCGTTCATGATGGCCCAGCAGGTGTCGCTGGAAAAGGCGATGGCGGTCGGGAGGCCGGTGATGCCTGCGGGTGGGCAAGCCGGGCTGAACCAGATCAACTTTGGACATGTGATGCTCGCGGAGGACGTCAGTTTCCTGGCCCATTTACGCTCCCTTTTCGCTCTGGCCACCAATCTTCCGTCGGATCCCCAATTCATGTGGAACGGCGCGACGGGCTTCATGCTGGCTCGACGGACGACTTCCTGGAGCGAGGTGTGGACGGGCTGTCCACCCTCCGTCCACTCGGCGTGGTTTGTGAACAACGGTCTGCTGGTCTGTGCCTGCCTCGGCGTCCTCGTCGTGGCCACGATGGGAGCGGGCGGGAGCATCGAGCGGGCCTGGCGCGAAACGCCGCCGTCCGCCGGTCGCCAGCGATTGAACGTGGCGTTCACCCAGCCCGTCGTGGGACGATTCATCCTCCGGCGACGTCTCAAGCGGGCGCTCGAACGAAATCCGATCGGCTGGCTGCATCAGTATTCGCTGCCCGCACGATTTACAAAGTGGGGGTGGTGCGCCTTTGTGGTTCTCGTCGAGGTTATCTGCGCCTCCAACTGGCATGATGCGTGGGACACCCAGGGGTGGGTTGCGTTGCTGTTGTTGCTTGGATTGACGTTTAGTGCTGCCGGCAGCTTTGCGCGTGAGCGCGAGACGGGTGCGCTGGAACTGTTGTTGGTGACGCCGCTGCGGGCCGGGCAGATCGTTCGCGGCCGAGTGCGGGGAATTCGCATGCAGTATCTACCTTCCATCGCCACGCTGTTGGTCGCCTGGTTTTCCCTGTTGCACACGAATTGGCTGGCCACACTCATGGCCCCGCAGGCATGGGACCGAGGTTTCTTGGAGCGAATGGCCCTGCCCCTGAGCGTGATGGTATCGTACCTCACCCTGCCGGTCATCGGGCTCTATTTCTCGCTGCGCCCGATGAATCATCTGGTGAGTTGGCTTTGGTCCTGCATCGTGGGCTTGCTCATTCCGTGCGTGCTCATCGGATCCTACGACTCGCTCCTTGGTGTGCTCATCGATCTTGGCCTGCGGTCGGCTGCTGCCCGCGGTTCGGCGGGGGAAAGTTTGGTGCCGCTGATCGTTGCCTTGGCGTGGCAACTGATGGCGGCGCTGGTGGCGGCGGTTCTGCTGCACCGCGCCCTGGCCCAGCGTCGGATCGCGATGGCGCGAACCGGATGAGGCCATGCGTAACGGCGCAGGGCCTGTGGTTCAATCGCGGAGGCCCCGGAGAACGTGGATGATCTCCAAGCGCTCCTCGAAATTGTCTTCCCCTTACGCGGGGATCCGGGATCCAGCCCAGATCCTCGCGCAAGAATTTTTAAACCGCAGATACACGCTGATGAACGCAGATAATATTGTGGGTGACGGCCATTCGAGTCGTTGTCCACAGGTTGCGGATAATCTGGATCGGGAGCGGAGTAAAAATTCTGCGTCCATCTGGGTTCATCTGCGGTTTTGAAATCCGGCTGACGTCATTACGCGTGGTTTCGGGTTCAGCCATGTCCCTTTTCGAATTCTGGCGGGGATCATAAAGCGTGAACGATCGGTGCGATGAGATGAAAGACGGGGTGCTCCTGGACGCCTTTGTGCGCGAGCGCTCGGAGGCGGCGTTTCAGGCGCTGGTCGAACGTCACGCCGGGCTCGTTTACGCCAGCGCCCTGCGCCAGACCCGCGATGTGCAACTGGCGGAGGACGTCGCCCAGGCGGTGTTCTCACTGCTCGCGCGCAAGGCCGCGTCCCTGCGAACGGCCACCGTTCTGTCGGGTTGGCTTTTCCAGACCACACGATTCGTGGCCGCCCGCGCGTTGCGCACGGAACACCGACGCCGAAATCGCGAACAAGAAGCCCTCGTCATGCAACAGCTCCACGCCGATTCGGACAGCGATCTTTGGGCGCGGCTTGCGCCGATCATCGACGATGCCCTGCATCAATTGGGCGCGACTGATCGCGACGCGTTGCTCCTGCGGTTCGTTGAAGGGCGCAGCTTGCGCGAGGTCGGAACGGCGCTCGGCGTGACCGAGGAAGCGGCGAAGAAACGGGTGACGCGGGCGATCGAGAAGCTGCGCCTGATCCTGGGACGAGGCGGGCTGGCCGTGACCGCCGCGGCCTTGGGCGCATCCTTAACCGGCTACGCTGCGCCCGCGTTGCCCGCCGCCACGGTCGCTGCGCTGGGCCTGCGGGCACTGGCCCCCGTCGGGGGTGCCACGCTTGCGTCCAGTCTGGTCAATGAAACGCTCCGAGCCTGGACTTGGGCCAAGGCCAAGCTGGTTGCGGGATGGAGCGCCGTCGCGGTGGTGGGCGGACTGATCGTAGTGCAAGCGTTTCGCGGTGATGACGCGAGCGCGACCCGGCGGGCCGACGAGAACGTGCCGGTCGAACCAACGGTCGCAATGGCGCCGGCAGCGGAGCCGACTGCAACTCCCACTGAGCTTCGCCGGCTCCTGCGCTTGCGCGTGGTCAGCGCGGGAACGGGAGAGCCCATCGCCCAGGTGCCGGTCGTAGTGCGGCAGTGGGTCGACCGCCAGACCGAATTGGACGCACCGGCGGTCACCGACGCAGGCGGGTCTCGGGAGGTCAGGGTTCTTCCTGGGGCAATGCGATTGGACGTGGGCGTGGTGGCGCGAGGCTGGGCCGCGCGCTATGTGACGTTTCCATTTGAAGGACGAGCGGAGATCCCGGCGGAATACACGCTCCGTCTCACCGCTGTGACCAACGCCGTCGGTGGCTGGGTGCGCGATGCGGCCGGCTCACCGGTCCGGGGGGCGGAGATTTGGTTTCAGGGCCATGCCGTCAACGACTATGCCCAAGCGGAACGTCCTCGAGAGCGGTTCGGTTTCATCGAGGCCGTGTTGGCCGATCGAACGGATGCGAACGGTCACTGGTCATTCCAATCCATCCCGCGCGAGCACGCGGGGTTTTCCTTCGAAGCGCGACATTCAAACCATCCCGACACTGTGCTCGTGACCAGCGCCGATCGACGGCTGGACGAGGAGGAGACAGAAGAGCCGCTGCGTTTGCTTTGGTCGGGGCAGTTGGTCAGCACACTACCCGCGGCGCGCACGCTCGCTGGCTTGGTCCGGGATGAGCGAGCGAATCCGATCGCGGGCGCGCGGGTGCAACGAGGGGAGCAAACGCCCGAATTCAAGACCGATGCTCAGGGGCGTTTTACGGTGCCGAATCTGCCGGAAGGAGCGTGGGCCTTCACCGTTTCCGCCGACGGATTCGCGCCGGTGCGTACGAACGCCTTGATCGGTGGATCGACCAGCACCGCGCCCATGCTGATCACGTTGCGCACGGGAGGTGTCATGCGGCTGCGATTGATCGACGAAAACGGGTTTGATGTGCCGGACGCGGAGGTTGGTTTGGAACAATGGGGACAGCATAGAAGCGCGTTGGCATGGCGCGACCGGACGGATTTCAGCGGGCGATTGGAATGGGCGTCCGCGCCGCCCGACGTGGAATTGGAGCTCTTCGCCCGCAAGGACGGCTACTGCTACAGCCGGGATCTGAAGCTGCGTGCCGACGGGGTGGAGCGCACTTTTTCGATCCATCACGCCCTGGAACTGCACGGACGCGTGAAGAATGCGAGGACGGGCGAACCGGTGCGCGATTTCAAGGCGGTGCCGGGCTATGGTTCCGTCGAACGATTTCACGACGCCAGCCAGCGTTGGTATGCGGGCTCCACGGTGCGCGGCACGAACGGCATTTTTCGGCTGGTCTTCAACGAACAGACGCGTCCGTGGCAAGTACGCGTCACGGCGGAAGGCTATCACGAGTGGATCTCGCCGCCCCTGACCAACCGTGTGAGTGCGACGATCGACGTCGCGCTCCGCCCGGCCAGTGAGGACGACTCTGTTCGGGGCATTGTGCTGGGGCCCGACCGTTCGCCCGTCTCCGGCGCGAACGTGGCGCTCCTGACCTTCGAGCACAACGTTCGGCTGCGAAACCGGAAGTTGGTCGGCACCAAACCGTGGGTGACCCAGACGGACGGGGCGGGTCGGTTCAGCTTTCCGCCCAATGCGCTGGCGCACAGCGTGGCCGCCGTGGGCGCAGCCGGGTATGCGCATCGGCGTCTCGCTGGTTCGACGGAATCAGTGACGCTCGAGCTCGAGCCTTGGGGGCGTGTGGTCGGCCGGGTGGATGATCGGGCGGGCGCGCTGGGCGTTGAGTCGATCGAATTTTACGACCCGACGGCGGACAACTATCAGGGCCGTGTCAGCCTGCTCGGAAGCTATTCGGTCAAGCCGGGTTTGGATCGATCGTTCGCTTTTGAAGATGTTCCACCCGGCCAGTTCATGGTGTTCGTCAACTCACGCAATGGGGTGCCTTATCATCACGGTACGCCGGTGACGGTTCGGGCGGGTGAAACCGCGGAGGTGACAATTACGGAAAAGCCAGGCGCTCGTTTGGTCGGGCGTTTCGTCGTGCCGCCTGACCGAGCCATCGACTTGTCCCAGGATCGGCACTGCCAGATTTACGCTGACCTTCCGATGGCGGGATCCTTTATCAATCCTGGTCCCAAGTCCGAGCTTCGCCAGCGGGAGCTGGAATTTTGGACCTCGGAGGCCGGTCGCGAACATGTCAACAAGCCGCGCGTTTACGCGGCAATGATCCGTGACGACGGCACCTTTGCCTCCACCGAACCGCTGCCGCCCGGTGGCTACAAGCTGATCGCCGTTCTGCGCGGAGTCGGCTTTGCCACCCAGCAGCTGACCGTGACCGAAGGCCAGACCGAGCTGAATCTGGGAGAGGTTCCGCTTCGAGCCGAGGGAAAGTGATCGGACGCGCGGTAAGGCCAGCCCTTTCTCAGCGCTTTCGCGTCCGGACCTGTCGGCGACGGATTTTTGTCGCGTACGAGACAAGAATCCGTCGTGGCTACGCCTCATTTGGAACCTTGAGTTGCGCCTGGTCCTTCATCCGTCGAAGAATCCTGATTGGCCCGGCGACGGGTCGCTGGCATCTTCTGGGTTCAACGAATGCCGGACATTGTCCTGACCACGCTGAACGCGAAGTTCATTCACGCCTCTTTTGGTTTGCGCTATCTGCTGGCCAATCTCGGCGAGTTGCAGTCGCGTGCCGTGCTGGTCGAGTTCGACATCAATCAACGGCCCTTCGACATCCTTGAAGTCCTCCTGGCCCAACCACCGCGGGTCATCGGGTTCGGCGTTTACATCTGGAACGTGACCGAGACCACCGAAGTGATCGCGGCGCTGCGACGGCTCCGTCCGGACATTCTGATCGTGATCGGCGGACCGGAGGTCAGCTACGAGACCGATGGCCAGGCCATTGTGGAGCTGGCGGACTACGTGGTGACGGGCGAAGCGGATCTGGAATTTGCGGTGCTTTGTCGTCAGCTCCTGGCCGGGGAGCGGCCGGAGGGAAAGATTCGGGCTGCGCCGTTGCCGGATCCGGCCCGTCTCCAGCTGCCTTACGATCTGTATTCCGATGCGGACCTGGCTCACCGGGTGGTCTACGTCGAGGCGTCGCGCGGGTGCCCCTTCACCTGTGAATTCTGCCTGAGCTCGTTGGATGTGCCGGTGCGGCAGGTGCCGCTCGAGCGGCTGCTTCCCGCGTTGCAGCGGCTGCTCGACCGGGGCCTGCGGCAGTTCAAGTTCGTCGATCGCACCTTCAACCTGAATCTCGCCACCAGTCGCGCCTTGCTGCTGTTCTTTCTCGAACGTCATCGCCCGGGCTTGTTCCTGCACTTCGAGATGATCCCGGACCGGCTGCCGGAAGGGCTGCGGGAGATCATCGCGCGGTTTCCGCCGGGCGCGCTGCAATTCGAAGTGGGCATCCAGACCTTCAATGATGACGTCTGCGAGCGGATTCGCCGCCGCCAGGACTTGACCCGGCTGGAGGACAACTTCCGGTTCCTGCTTGGGCAAACCGGGGTGCATCTGCATGCGGATCTGATCGTCGGGCTGCCGGGGGAAGGCGTGGAGAGCTTTGCGGCGGGCTTTGATCGTCTGGTGACGCTTGGTCCGCAGGAGATTCAGGTTGGGCTGCTCAAGCGCCTCCGGGGTACGCCCATTGTCCGGCACGATGCCGAGTGGGGCATGCGTTATCATGCGCATCCTCCGTATGAAGTCTTGGCGACGCGCTCGCTGGATTTCGCCACGCTCCAGCGGCTGCGCCGGTTCTCGCGCTATTGGGATCTGGTGGCCAACAGCGGCAACTTTGTTGAGACCGTGCGACTGCTCTGGACTCCGCGTGAGAATGGAACTGCGACGGCTGGACCCGACGGGGGCTCCGTGGCCAGATCGCCTTTCGCCGGGTTTCTGATCTTCGCGGATTGGTTGTTCCGGCAGGTTGGGCGCACGGACAGCATTGCGCTGCCGCGTTTGGCGGAGATGGTGTTTCGGTTTCTGACGGCCGAAGCAGGTTGGATGGAGCGCGAAGTGGCGGCGGTCCTTTGGCGGGACTGGCAACGAGCCGGACGACGGGATCCGCCGGAGTTCATCCGGTTGCTCGTGCGGGACGAAACGATCCCTGCGCAGCGTTCCGAGCCGAAGCCGAATCCGAATCCGAAGGCGGCTGCGGCGTCAGGTCTGCCGCGCCGTCAGGCCCGGCACATGGGTGAACCGCGCGGCTGAAGGCGGCGGCCTGCAACGCCCCCGATGCCCGTTGGCGCCTGGTGAGGTGAGAGGGTCGATCAGCGGCCGGCCGGGGTTCCGGCGTTACCGGTCGCGGCATGGTGGTAGATGCAGAATTCGATCCCGCCGATTTCGCGGTGCTGGCTGGAGGTGAACAGACCCGATCGCTCCATCACGTCGTGGTGGCGGGGGGAATTGTAGATTATCCAGATCGGCCGCGGGACCTCTTCGAGTGAGCGACGCAGGTTTTCCAGCACCTTGCCCAGGATGGCGGCACTGAATGGATCGTAGAGGAAGAACACCGTCTCGTCGCCTTGGAACTCGTAGAGGACGACGTCCGAATGAACGATGACGATTTCCGCGTTGAGCCGGCGGTGGCGTTGGAAGGAGTCGATGTTACGTCGGGCGATCTCGCAAAGCGGTGCGCTGAAGTCGATCCCGACGATCTTGCGAAAGCCGCAAGTGGCGGCGATCAGGACGACGCGGCCCTTGCCGGAGCCGAGGTCGACAAAGGTGGCGTTCCGGGGGAGATCGAGTTGTTGGAGCAACTGGGAGAGGGGCCGGGCGCGGGTGGCGCCATAGGCGGTGGCTTGAGCCTTGTTGCCGGATTCAGTTTCGAGATCCTCCGGCTGAATGCGGGACAGTGTTTCTGTCCGGTGAATCTTGTCCCAGGCGGTATCGAGCACCGCGTGCCACACGAGCGCGCAGGAGCGCCAGAGGCCGCGGCGACGGATCGCCTCCGCCACCCACGTGATCGGGTTCTTGCCCAGGAACAGCGTTCGCGCCCGCTTGGGGATCATCGCATTCGTTTGAACGCCCGCGGCGGGCGAGGCGTTCCTGCGGTCACAACGGCTCGGTCCTCGCGCCGTTTGCGGCCAGCTGGCGTTTGTTGATCTTCCCGGTGGCGGTCTTGGGCAGTTCCGTTCGAAACTCCACCTGATGAGGAACCATGAGATCCTCCAGATGCCGACGGCAATGGGCCAGGACCGACTGGGCGTTGAGGGCGGGATTGGTGGCGACCACGAACGCTTTGATGGCCTGGCCCAGGATCGGATCAGGAACTCCGATGACGGCGGCCTCGGCGATTCCCGGCAAGGCATAGAGCACATTCTCCACCTCGCGGGGAGCGACCTTTTCGCCCCGGCTCTTAATGATGTCATCCTTGCGCCCGACAAAATAAAAAAAGCCGTCCGCGTCGCGCCGGAAAAGATCGCCCGTCCGACAGATGCGCTGGGCGGGTTCGGCTGCCTCCTGAAAACGAAGGGCGGTGAGAGCCGGGTCGGCCCAGTATCCGCGCATGACGTGGCGTCCGCGGACGATCAGCTCTCCTACTTCGTTGGGGGCAGCTTCCGGTCCGTCTTCGCGCTCGACCCAGGCTTCCGTGCCGGGGATTGGGATGCCGACTGAATCTGCGCGGCGATCGAGCTCGTCGGGGGGCAGGTAGAGGGTCCGTTTGGTTTCGGTCAGCCCGTACATGGAGAACAGGGTCGCGCCGGGGAACTTGGCGCGGATCTCGCCGATGTGGCTGGCCGGCAGGGCGGCGGCGGTATTGGTCAGGAAACGCAACGAGGAGAGATTGAAGCCGGAAAGGTCGAGGCGAACCAGCATGGAAAACAGGGTGGGGACACCCGGGAAACCGGTTACGTGGTGAGTCTCGATCCGTTTGAGAATGGCGGCTGGATAGGCGAAGGACCGCTCCAGCACGAGGGTGCCGCCTACGCGAAACGTCATCAACAGCTGATAAAGGCCGTAGTCGAACGAAAGCGGCAGAACATTGATGACCACGTCCCGCTCGGTCATTTGCAGGTAACTGATGATGGAGCCGGAGGCGAAGATCACGTTGTCATGATCGCTCATGACGCCTTTGGGTTCACCCGTCGATCCGGACGTGTAAATCAGGCAGGCGAGATCGGAGCCGGATCGTGGTGGCAGCGTGAGCTCGTCCGGACCCGGTGTGGCCAGGACGGCTTCGAAGTCCAGGGATGGCGTTTCGTTCGCGGCGGCAGGGGGCTGGGTTGCGGGGCGTCGCACCCAGATCGTTCCCTTGAGGGACGGTGCGGGCAGTGTTTCGTCGTCCTTGTCCGTGGGTGGCGATGGTTCCGTCACCAGAACCGAGGCGGTGCAATTGTTGAGGATGTAGGCGAGCTTTTGGCGTTTGACGCCGGGGTGAACGACCACGAAGGCGGCTCCTGCCTTCAGCGCGGCGAAGATTGAGACCACGCATTCGACCGAGTTAGGCAGTTGAATGACCACTCGATCACCGGCTTGAACTCCGAGCTCGATCAGCGTTGCGGCCAGCCGGTTTGCCAGCTGATTGATCTCGGCGTAGGACAAACGCCGACGATCACAGATCAGGGCGGGATGATTTGGGCGAAGGCGGGCGGAGTTCTCGAGGAACTCCTGCACGAGATTTGCTGGCGGCACGGGGAACGGAAGTGTCTTCACGCCAGGAGTTCCCCTGCCCCTTGCCCTTGCCCTTGCCGGGTCGCTGCTGCCATTTCCAACGTCATAACATCTTTTACTCTCGGATCATTCCGCCGACCCTAAATCACAAATCTGGAGAGACCGGGGACGCCGACTCATGGGCAGCCGCCCGTTCTTTTTAGACCTGCTCACGCCAGACATGAACCTTTAAGCTCCCACCCTTGCTCTTAATCCTGCTCCTGCCCTTGCTCTTTTCGGGAGGAGCAGGAGCACGATTAAGCCGGAACGGTTCAGTTGGGCGGCGGCCGGTTGCGCTGCAAGAGCAAGGGCCGGGGCAGGTTCATGAGGGGTAATTTCGAGGTTGTCACTTGGGCTGGGGATGCTAGTTTTCGCGCACTCGTTCAAAGTAACAACCCGCAGCCATGTCGAACCAAACCATCGAATCCTCGACCGGCGACGATTTGCTGAAGAACTCCACGCTCTACAAGGAGTTCCAAGCGGAGCGGGAGGAAATCTTGCGCCACAAATGGATCGAGTCGGAGAAGGCGGGGTACGATATTGGGTTCGAGCGGGCGCTGACGGACTGGATTATCAAGCATCGCGCGAAGTGGCGCAAAGGTCGCAGTGGCGGGGCCGGCGGTTCGTCGGGGTCCGCCCAGGGTTCGAGCCACCACGGTCAGGGCACCGTGCAGGAATAAGCCCACTGGCAGTTTCTTTCTCTGGTTTTTCCGATCGTCCCGGTTTCCTTCTGACCTCCGGTCGGTTTGCATTTGGCGGTCCTCCTTCATGGCGACAATTCCTGCGAGCACATCAAAACTTCAGCAGCCGCAACTACGGCTGGCGGTGATTGAAAAGGTAGCTGGCCGATTCGTAGTAGGCGATGGCTTCGCCCAGCATGGCGTCGTCGTTGGCTACGGGTTCCCAATCTCCGTCGGGTAAAGTCTGGCGATAACTTTGGTGTCGGCGAATAGGGTCGAGGACCTCCAGGCGGTTGCCTTTCAGATAGCCGAGCTTCTGGTAGGTGGAGATGAAGGCCCTGCCTTCCGTGGGAGGCAGACGCAGGATGTCGCGTCCAAAGAAGCGGGTGGCGTAACTCCAGTTCATCAAACCGAGCACGGTGGGCGGCAGATCGATCTGGCTGCACAGCGTGCCGACCTGGCGAGGCTGGATCAGGGAGGGGTTCCAGAGGATCGCCGGAATGTGGTAGCCATCGACTGGCAGGGCGGCTTTCCCGGCCGCGCTGGCGCAATGGTCTCCCACAATTAGAAAAAGGGTGTTGGTAAACCACGGACGTTGTCGCGCTGCCGCGATGAGCTGTCCGATCGCAAAGTCGGTATACTTGACCGCGGACAGCCGGCGTCCGGTCGGCAGGTCAATCCGGCCGTCAGGAAAGCCGAACGGTCGATGGTTGGAGGTGGTCATGACGAAGTGATGAAATGGCGTGCCTCGGCTGTGGGCGGCGTCTGCCTCCCGCAAGGTCCACCGGTAGAGGTCCTCGTCGCAGGCTCCCCAGACCGTGGCGTAAGTGATGTCTTCTTTCGCCACCATCGCGCGGTCCAGCACGCGATAACCGTTCGCGGCGAAAAACGCGTTCATGTTATCGAAATAGCCAAAACCGGAATAGATGAAGGAGGACTCGTAGCCCTTGGCCGCCAGCACCGAACCCATGGAGAAGAGATGGGCGTTGTTGGGGCGGCGCACGATGGACTGACCGGGCGTGGGTGGCACGGACAGTGACAACGCTTCCATTCCACGGACGGTGCGGGTCCCGGTGGCGTAGAGGTTGGTGAAGACGATGCCTTCTGCGGCCAGCCGATCGAGATGCGGAGTGAGCCCGCGGGAATTGCCGAAGCAGCCGAGGTACTTTGCGCTCAAGCTCTCCACGGTAATCTGCAATACGTTCCACCGATGCTCCGGTCCGGGGAGTTGAACCTGCCGGGTGATGTCCTCGGGGCTGGTGGACGTGTAGCTTGTGTGAGCCTCTTGCAGCAGGGGGCGAAGGACTCGCAGGGCGTCCTGGGGCGGAACCGTGGGATAGAATCGATCGAAGCTCAGCTCGTTCTCCCAATACGCAGCGAAGAAGGCATAGGGGCCGTTTCGCGCGAGCTCCTGGTTGATCGCATTGCCGAATCCCGGGGTCATCCGGTTGGAAAGGCCGGCTTGGAACACGAGCGGAAGCAGCAGCCCGGCGATCCCGCCCAGCCACCGACTCTGGCGGGTATCCGGCTTCACGCCGACGCCCGGGTTGAACACGGCCCAGGATGGCAGCCGAGAAGTCAGCAGTTTCAAGCCCCAGAGGCTAAGGCCCGCGATGATCCCAATGACCACGAGAATCAATTCCAAAGGGTAGGATTCGCGGATGTTCCCAACCACTTCCGTCGTGTAGACCAGATAATCGACGGCAATGAAGTTGAAGCGAGATGTGAACTCTTCCCAGAAAAACCATTCGGCTGCCGCGACGAACAGCAGGATGCACAGCGCGAGGTAGAAAAATCCCAGCAACAGCCGGCGGTGTGCTTGAGACGCGAGCCAACGAGCGGGCGACACCCAGAGGTAGACATGCACCGGCAGGACGGCGACCAACCCGGCGGCCAAATCAAACAATGCGCCCCACAGGAAAACTCCGAGCAGCGGGACGGGGTGGAAATCGACTTCGCGCCGGGCGTGAATCAACAAGACGCCCCGTGTGACCAGTGCAAGCATCATCCAGAGCACCATGAAAACCGCGGTGCCGCGGTAGCGGCCCGGCAGCTGTCCCGTCGGCCCCGTCGCGATGGAGGGCGCCACGGTGATCGGTTCCGTCGACTCCGGCTCTTGCACAATGGTCACTGGCTGCCCATGAGTAACACGGGCCTGAAGCGACGTCCGCAAAAAAAGTCTGGCGGCGGGAGGCGTGGGTGCGGTTAAAAGCGGGTGATGGTTCAATGCGTCACGCTCGCGCCCCACGCGCGCCCGCTGGCCCACGAACGCCCGCCGCGCCTCCTTCTCCCCTGAACGGGGAGAAGGCCGGGATGAGGGGTGAGACGGTTCGTTGGATCACCCGTCGTTAATCACACCCGGGCGGCGTTCAGCAGCGTTCAGTAGCGTTCACAGGGTCCGAACTCGTGCCGATGGGCTCGTGGATCGCCGCGGGCCCGAGTCCATGTAGATTTTTCATTGATTCCCGACGGCTGTTCCCGTGAGATCGGACCGGTGACCAACGTTTCCAGCTTTTCCGCCGCCTCCAGAACCAGCCGGCACGGGGCCGAGGGAGCGTGGAGATCCAACTGTGCCTGATTCAAACGTCATTCTTAACGCGCAGACCGTCCACCGGGTCCTGACGCGAATTGCCCACGAAATTGTCGAACGCAACGAACGGAGCGACGGGGTGGTGGTGGTGGGCATCCAGACCGGGGGCGTCCTCTTGGCCGCCCGCCTTGGAGCCTTGCTCCAATCCATCTGGGGCCATCCGGTGCCGGTGGGGACCCTGGATGTGGGAACACATCGGGACGATCTCAACGAGCACGCTGCCCCCTTCATCCAGCCCACGGTCATGCCTTTTGACATCACCGGCCGCACGGTGGTCTTGGTGGATGACGTGCTTTTTAGTGGGCGAACCACCCGCGCTGCGCTCGATGCCCTGAACGATTTCGGCCGCCCGCGGCGCGTTCAGCTGGCTGTCCTCGTTGACCGGGGCCACCGCGAACTGCCGATCAAGCCCGATTTCGTGGGCAAAAACGTCGAAACCAAGGCGAACCAGCGCATCGACGTGCGCTTGAAGGAATCCCACGGCGAAGATGTGGTCATCCTGGAGCAAACCGCCGCCGTGCCAAGTTCATGAGCCCTGCTACTGTGCCGGCCCCTCACGTCGGTTGGAAACGCAAACATCTGCTCGATATCGAATCGCTCAGCCAGGAGGAAATCCGGCTGGTCCATGAGACCGCCCGGGCCTTCAAGGCGGTGGGCGAACGGGCCATCAAGAAGGTGCCCGCGTTGCGCGGTAAGACGGTGGTCAACCTGTTCATCGAACCGTCCACCCGCACGCGCATCAGCTTCGAGCTCGCGGCGCTCCGGTTGACCGCGGATGTGATCAACTTCACCGCGGAGGCTTCCTCGCTCAAGAAGGGTGAAACCCTCAAGGACACCGCGCGCAACCTCGAGGCTCTGAACGCGGACATCATCATCATCCGCCACAGCGCCACGGGCGCCCCTCATTTTCTCTCCCGCTTCCTGCGCGGCAGCGTGGTCAACGCGGGTGACGGCGCCCACGAGCATCCCACCCAGGCCCTGCTCGACACGTTCACCATCCTCGAGCAGAAAGGCCGCATCGAGGGGCTGAACATCACGATTCTGGGCGACATTCTGTACAGCCGCGTTGCCCGCTCGAACATCTGGGCCCTGACCAAGCTGGGCGCGCGGGTCACGCTTTGCGGACCGGCCACGCTCGTGCCGCGCGAGTTTGAGCAGATGGGCTGCCGGGTGACCTATAACGTCGACGAAGCCATCGAAGGCGCCGATGTCATCAATCTCCTGCGCATCCAGCACGAGCGTCAGCGCAAAACGATGTTCCCCAGCCTGGGTGAATACACCACGCTCTTCGGCCTGACCCAGGCGCGGTTTGCCCGGATCAAGAAGGATGTGCTCATCATGCATCCCGGGCCCATCAATCGCGGCGTGGAAATCAACAGCGATGTGGCCGATTGCGATCGGTCGGTCGTGCTCGAGCAGGTGACCAACGGACTCGCCGTGCGGATGGCGGTCCTCTTTCTGGTCAATGGCGGCGCCGGACCCCATGGGGTCGCCGGTTGAACGAAACGCGCGGAAACAATCCCGTGAAAGACATCCTGCTCATCGATGACGATGCGGAATTCCGCGACGCCCTCGCGGCCCTGCTGCGAGCCCACGGCTGGAATGTGCTGGAGTGCGGCGACGGCGACCGCGGCGTGGCGCTGGCGCGGGAGCATCGCCCGGTGGTTATCCTGTGCGACCTGCTCATGCCCGGGACCAACGGGTTTCGCGTTTGCGCCAGCATCCGCACGGATCACGCCCTGCGCTACTCCCTGCTCATCGCCATGTCGGGGCGTGATTTTGATGACACCCGCCAGACGGCGCTGGAGGCGGGAGCGGACGAATTCCTGGCCAAGCCGATCGACACCCGGCGGCTGTTGGACATGCTGGACCGGATGACGGCCCCGCCGCCGTTTGCGCCGAAGGATTTTGACACCAGCCGAATCTTGCGTGGGCGTTCGCCATTCCTGCGCTTCTGGGGTGTGCGCGGCTCGGTGCCGGTTCCCGGCCCCACCACTGTCCGCTATGGCGGCAACACCTCGTGCGTGGAGTTGCGTATCGGCGGCGAGGTCCTGATCCTGGATTGCGGCACGGGCATTCGGGCGTTGGGCGACGATCTGCAGGACGAATTTCAGGGACAGCCGCTGGGCCTTTCGCTGCTCATCACCCATTCGCACTGGGATCACGTGCAGGGGTTCCCGTTCTTCCAACCGGCTTACGAAGCGCGCAATCAAATCCGCGTCTTCGGTTTTGAAGGCGCCCGCGAAGGGCTGGCCGGCATCTTCTCCGGCCAGATGGAAAGCCCGTATTTTCCCATCGGCCTCGGCCAGCTTCCCAGCCATGTGGTGTTCGAGGAACTGAAACGAATGGAGTTCAACGTCGGCCGGATCCCGGTCCGTGCCGCCTTCGTCAATCACCCTGGCATCTGCGTCGGCTACCGCATTGAAGCCGATGGCTGCCCCATCGTTTACGTGCCGGACCATGAACCCTTTCTCCGGAAGCTGATCGCCAGCCAGCCCGCGGGAGAGGCGGCGGCGGGCGTCGCGGCAACCGATTTCGCCCGACGCGAAGACGAACGGTTCATCGAATTCATCCGCGACGCTGGCGTTCTCATTCTCGACGCCCAATACGACGAGCCGGAATACCGGGCTCATGTCGGCTGGGGCCATAGCTGTGTCGAGGACGCCGTGGACCTTGCCATCCGCGGCCGGGCGCGACGCTTGTTTCTGTTTCACCACGATCCCTCCCACACCGACGAGCAGCTCGATGGCATGCTGCAGCAAGCTCGCGCTTTGGCGGTCGCGCGGGGCAGCTCCATCCAAATCGACCTTGCCCGCGAGGGGCTCCAAGTTGAACTGCCCGTCGCACCCCAGGCGTAGGGCCTGAACCGCGGACGCGGTGGCTCCAACCTGCGCGGGCCGCACGCGAATTGGGGCCATGAACCCGGGAGATCATCGTCGCAAACTTCGTCGTGAACTTAATCAGACGGGTTCGAATAAGTTGGGTCGCCGACGAAGTTTGCGAAGAAGATTGGGAGGAGGTTCACCAACCATGAACCGGCGGACTGCTCCACCTCACCCGGTTCCGACCTCGCTCGGGCGAGTTCGGAACCCGCCCTCTCCCCCGCCTCCCCCGCAGGGCGGCGGAGAGGGGTTACGCGGTCGACCGAATCGACTAACAAGTTGTTCGATCTCCGCGTGGCGAGCCTGCGTGCCGATCCGGCCCCCGAAACGCCACGACGTTGCCGACGGCTCAAGAGCACGATTACGAGGAAGAGCAAGAAACCAGGGGCGGTTCACCTGAAGCTTTCACCAGGGCCGCTGTTCCGGTCCGCGGATGGAACATCTGCTCCGATTGCGGAACGGCTGACATTTCTCCTTGCCGAAGCTCCCGCCAATTCCCTGCGTTCCCGCGTGAACTGCGCCCGTTCACGTTGGCAGCCGGCCTGCTAATGGAGGTTGTCACTTGCCGGCCAGGAATGGCCGCGGTGCATCCAAACCAAACACAGAGAAAGACACCGTATGAAGACCCGTTTAGTTCACCTCGCCCTTGGCGCGGCCCTTGCCTTGGGTGGAGCGGCCACTCGCGCCGCCGAGGTCGAAATTCGTCACGCCGTTGAAGTGGAATTTGAGACCCACCGCGGCCAGTATCACCAGCTCCAGCGTTCGACCAATCTCGTCGACTGGCAGAATGTCGACGACGCCATCTACGGCCACGGCGGACGCGAACGCCGCCTGCGCACGGCGCGCTCCGACGACCGGGCCGGCCACGAATACTTCCGCGTCGTGGCTTCCGAGGCGCCGACCAACGGCTTTGCGCCTTGGGCGCTGACCGGCCTCAGCCTTGAGCTCGACGACGAGCCCGGTGGCGACGTGATGAACTTCCGTACAGCTGCGACGGGTCTGGACGTGTCCGAAGGTGATTCGGATCCGTTCTCCTATGACTACGTTCGGCTGGGGGTCAACGATGCACGCGCGCAGCTGACCTATGCGTCGAACCGCACTGATACGATTACCTTTGCCTTCACTTCGCCCGGTGTGGGCACCTGGTCCCGCGACGAATACCGCGACGGGAAACTGAAGGACCACGACTCGGGTCCGTTCCGCATTGTCGGCATCGCACCCGTGACCGGCACCAACGCGCCGGTGGTGAATCCAAATGTCATCGTCGCTCCGCCGCTGGCCGCGCCCGCGCCGCCGGCCTCATTGTCCAATCTGGTTTACTACTTCCAGTCTTCGGGCGTGCCCGACCGGTACGATTTTCTCGATGACCACAATGGTCGCGAAGTGCAGGGCGTGGTGCAGGAAGGCCTTCCCACCAACGCGCTGGTGTATACCTACTCGGTGCTCAGCTCGAACACCGCTTCCCTGCGCCTGAGCTTCGGCTATTACGGCATGGGCGGTGATCGCTACGATTGCGACCTGACTTTCACGGACGGGTCCTCCGGCCACTTCGTGCGCCGGCTCTATCGTCGCGGCGTGCTCAAGGACACGGACTCCGGCGCATTCAGCCAGAATCGCGACATGGATCGATCGAGCCTCAGCGAAACGAATCTGCCGCCGGCCGGCACCAATGCCCCTGGCGTCTGGCCGCCAACCATTGTCCCATCCGCACCGCCGGCGCCGCTCGCGGCGTTGCTGGGCAAGGTTGGTTACGTCTACCTCACGCCTTATCCGGACCGCTATCAGTTCACGGGCCCCAACTACGGCTATGCGCTTCCGGGCGCGGGACCGCGCGATGAAGAGGTTGAAGTCAGCCCCGGTGGAAATGTGTTCATGTATACCTACAGCCACTCCAGTTCGAACACGGCCACGCTTGTCATCACCTACGGCTACTACAACCTTGGCGGCGACCGCGAAGAATACGACCTGACTTATGTCGACGGTTCCACCGCGACGTTCAACCGCCGTCTTTACCGGCTTGGTTCGCTCTACACCAACCAGACCGGCATCTTCAGCACCAACGCCACCCTGCCTTACGTGGTCCCCGGCAACACCAACTCGACGCCGCCCGGCGACTACAACTTCTTCATGGATACGGGCGAGTACCTGAAGTTCACGTCCGGCACGGCGGGCGTTCAGACCGACAACAGCGCCCCGACGGATTTTACCTACCTTTACTCTCCGACCAGCGCCACCACGGCCTTCATGCGCGTTCAGTTCAAGGCCGACAAGTGGGACGAGTATACCTTGACCTACGTCGACACCCTGCACGGATCGTTCGTCCGTCAGCAGTATGACAAAGGCGAGCTGAAAGACTCCGACACCGGTCACTTCACCGCCAAACAGCCTGGGCCGTAATCGGCGGGTTGCGGTTTTGCAAACAAGAGGCCGTGGAGTCGACTGACTCCACGGCCTTGGTCATTTTGTGAGGCGTTCCGGCGGCAGCGGGCTGAACCCTTCGTTGCTACCGGCGGCGCAGCCGGTAGAACTCGTTGTTCGAACCCGGAGCAGCTTCGTAGATTCCCAGGCCCAGCGTGCCCGGCACATCCTGCCAGACCGCGGCTGAGCCCAACTCGGACGCCTTCTGCAGAACCACGCCCGCGTTGGCGCTCCAGGTCAGGCGCATCGACGTTCCGTTGTTGATCTTGGTGATCTGCACTCCGGCCGGCGGCAATTGGAGCGTCAATCCCGGGTTGGCACCGGTGGCCGGAACTCCCAAAACACCCGCCGCGTAGAGGCCGGCCGCTTCGTCATCCGTCAACGCCCGGCGCCAGATCACGAGTTCATCCATCGTGCCGTCCACTCCCACTCCATTGCCGTCCGTGTAATCGCCGATCCCGTCCTGGCCGATGTTCGTGTTGCGGGGTGCGACACTGTTCAATTGATTCTCTGCTCCAGCCCACGTGGTTTCATTGAGGCGGACCCCATCAACATAGGTGCGAGCGCGTCCGCTGCCGGGCAGGCGTTCGAAGGCGACGACCACATGGCGCCAGGCGCCGCCGTTAAAGAACCCGCCTGCGCTGTCAAAGTCTCGGCGTTCGCCATTGGCGCCGGCGGCCGTGCCGGCGAGGTTCCACTGCACGCGTCCATCGCCCGCGGTTGCGATCACCCACCCGGGGTTCGTACCGGAGTCCCAGTCCTTGTTGGCGAGGAAGGCGGGATCGCCCTGCCACGAGTTGAGTCGGGCCCAGAACGAAACCGCAAAGCTCTGGCTCGTGCCGAAGTTGAGGTCGGTTGGGCGGCCCAGCGTGACGTAGTTGAAGGAGGAACCATCCGCCTGGCTGCGATAGGAAACGCCCTGGCCGAGGCGTCCCGCAACGAACGGAGTGCTGCCGACCGACGTGCCATGGTTGCCCCGACCGGTGGCGTCGGTGAGGTTGCCGTCAAAAGGCAGGTAGGCAACCAGTTCGCTGTTGATGGATGGCGCAACGGTCGCTTGGGCGAGATCCTTGCCCGCGAGAGCGGAGCGGACGATCGCCTTGATCTCGGCCTCGGTCAGGACACGTCGCCAGATTCCGACATCGTCGATCGTGCCGTCGGCGATCCCGACGCTGCCCCCATCGGTATAGGTGCCGGTTCCGTCCTGGCCGATGTTGGTGGGCAGGCCCGTGGTCAAGTCACGGGAACCACCGTTGGCGGTATTGTTGACCTGCACGCCGTCGAGGTAGGTGGTGATCAAACCGGCGCGGTCCCAGGTCAAGGCGACGTGATGCCACTGGTCGTCAGCCATCGTGCCGTCCGGGCCGTCGTAGTCGAGTCGGCTCGGCGAAGCGTTCCATTGGAGTCCGCCGTTGCCGGCCGTGGCGATGACGTAGCCCGCATTGCCGCCGCTGTTCCAGTTTTTGTTGGCGATAAAGGCGGGATCTCCGGACCACGTGGTGAATCGCGACCAGAAGGCGATGGTGAAATTGACGGCCGTGCCGAATTCGAGATCGGCCGGCTGCCCAAGGGAGACGAAGTTGAAGAAGCTGCCGTCCCGCGCGCTGCTGTAGCGCAGCGCCTGACCGAGCCGACCCGCCACATAGCTTGGCGCCCCGACCTCCGCGCCGTGATTTCCGCGGCCCGAGCTATCCGTCGCGTCGCCGTCGAACTTCAGGTGAACCACCAGCTCGTTGGTGACACTGCCCACGACCGCGGGCAGGACGACCAACGTGATTGGGCCGCTGTCGGCGGCTCCGCCGGGATTCGAAACCTGGACGGTATAAATGCCTCCGTCCGCCACCCGCACATTTGGAAGGTTCAATGTCGCGGCGGTCGCCCCGCCGATCGGCGTGCGGCTCGCTCCGGTGCCCTTGAACCACTGGTAGCTGAGCGGCGCCCCGCCCGAGGTCGTCACGGTTATTGAAGCCAGGTCACCTTCGGTCGCAGTGAGAATGTCCGGCTGGCTGACGATGGTCGGCGGCAATACGCCGGCGCTCACCACCAGGTTGTCGACGGCCCACCACCAGTCGTTTTCGGCGAGGATCAGGCCGAAGCGGATCACCGCCGTCGATGCGCCCGCCGGATTTCTCAACTGCACCGTGACCGACTCGTTCGGGTTGTCGGCGTGAAAATTGGGCAGGGTGTTGTCCGAGCTCCAGCGCATGACTTCAATCTCCGGGCCGCCGTCATACGAAATTGTGACCACGGCGGTTTGATCGTTGGCCAGTTCCGCCGCGTCATCGCAACATTCCGGCCGCCAGCTGGAGTCGAACTTCAGGAAGAGGGAATTGGCCGTCAGGCCGGCCACCGAGAAGGACGGCGTTCGCATCCAGGCATTGTAGAGTCCCGGCGGGTGCGAGGCGTCATCCCACTCGTCCGGGTCCGCCACCGCCACCACACCGCTGGCTTTGACAAACTCCACGCGACGTTGGTTGCCGGCCGTTTCGGCCCACCAGTCCCGATTGGCAAAGGCCCAGCCCGCCCATTCGGTTACGCCGTCCGTGCCGGGTTCACTCACCCCGGGCACACCGGAGTCGTCGACCAGCCAGCCGTCCGGCGGGGTCTGCGTCCAGACACTCTCGCCGGCCAGTGCTTCGTCGACCTTGGGCCCCAGCGCGACGCTCTCGAAATCCTCCACGAACGCCGCCACCCGAAACGAATGCGTCAAGGTGCGCGCGCCATCGATGCTCCCCGTCAGGCGAAGTTCCAACGTGTGTTCTGTGCCGATCGCCAAAGGCCCCGCATTGGCCGCGGAGACGGTCATGGTCAAGCCGTCGCGTTGAATCGTCCGGGGCAGAACGGCGCCATCCAGCCGGAGCGAAACTGATCCGTCACTGACAATGTTGTCGCCGAGATCGAGCACCACGCCGTACGAGGTCGTGGGGTTGGCAAACGGACCCTTGGGCGTCCACGCGAGGACAAACACGGGCACCGGCGGAATTTCCACCGGAATGCCGGATGCGCTGGGACCGCCCAAGGCCTGGAGGTGACTTGAGGTCAGGGCGACATTCCGCAGCTGAATGCTGTTCACATAGCCCGCCGCGGACTCGAAGTTGTCATCGTTGAACAACTGGGCACCGGTCGACGGATCGAGCGCCCACCGACCGTCCAGGCCCGGCGTCGCCCCGCTGGTGGCGGATTGGGTTCCGACCAGGACGCCGTTGATGTATTTGCGCAGCACATTGGCAGTCGCATCCACGACAAAACCGATTCGGTACCAGGTGTTGGCCCGAATCTGGCCGTCGAACTGGCCGTTGACCCCGAGGCCTCCGGTCTCGCTGACGAACAGATCCGCATTCGGATCGATCAGCCGGTCGTCCGTCTCGATCAGGCCGCGCAGGACGGACGCAGACTCCGTTGGCCAGAGCAGATCCATGATCAGCGTCCATTGATTGAGCAGGGATCCGCCGCCGTTCGGACCGGAGTTTACTGGCATGACGAATCCGTTGAAGAGGTCACTTTTCGGGAATCCCATGACCCGGGCGGGCGAGCCCCCGATGTCGGGAAGGGAGAGCGATGTGGTGGTGCCGAACTGGGTTTCCGTGGAGCCGAGGTTGACGAGGTCCGTCGCTCCGGCCGAACCCGCCAAGGTTCCGGCGTCGAAATCCCACTGACCGATGGGAGGCGGCACCTGCGCGTTGGTGTGGAGGGATCCGAGCAGGACCATGACGATGGCCCCGAGCAAACGGAGGAAGTGTTGACTTGAGTTCATGCTGATTCTTCTGCGTTGGTGGGTTGAGTTTGACCGTGACTGAATGGAGTTCTGATCTTTTCGCCTGGAGCGCGGACCTTTGGTCCGCAGCGTGTAACTATGGTGACGTGAGTTCGAACCTTCGCGCGGCGGCTTTCCGCATGGGATGTCCGTGGCTCAAGTTCAGCATGAAATCTCCGGACATAGCCGCGCCCTCGCGACCGGCTACTTGGAAGAGCGATACTGTTCCAAAGCTTCGGCCGCCTTGGCGTTGCCGTTGGTGGCCTCTCGAGAAACCCGGGCCAGAACCGAAAACATCGCTTGATTGGCAGCGGCTCGCTGGGCCGGCGTCAGTTCCGGGCGCTGGCCGAGTTCCTGGAGCTGATTGAGCGCACTGGGATCGTCCCCGCGGACCGAGGTCAGCACCGACTGAACCTCGGCCGACACCTCGGTGGGCGCGCCCTGAAAGGCCGCTTCGACCTGGCCGGGAACCTGTTCGATCGCCGCCGGCGGGGGCGCCGCATATTCCTCACGGCTGCACGCCGCAAGCAGTGTAAGTCCGCAGATCGCCACCGTCGGCCCAACGGCGGAAAACAGCCGGGTCCAAGGAAGGGCGCCACGGGTTTCAGATCGGGAATGAGACGGGTTAACAACAGGATGAAGCATAGAGATCAAGGCAGTGGAGTTTGCGGCGGTTCGCCGGTGTAGTGACGGTAGTCGATGCCGATCTTCAGTCCGGTCGATCGAACCTTCGCGACGTGCCCATCCACCATCAGCGTGTTGCACTTGCCGCGATGACGGTACCATTCCTTCTCGAACCGGTAGTTGCCATAAAGCGGGGCCAGGTCATAGGTCCACTGCGTGAGGATTTCCGAATGCCCCGGAAACAACCCAATGCTGTCGGTCTCGCCCTCCATCTTCTGCTCGGCGGCGTCCTGGACCATGATGACGGAGCTCGGATCCCGAAAGCTGGCCAGATTGCGCACCTTTTGATCGGGTCCCTGCAACAGGCGGCCGTTGATGCCGTAAGTGGAGTTCAGCCAGAAATCGCTGGAGTAACGCAGGCCGGTTTCCCGCCATTCGTCGACAAATCGCGCGCTCGGACATCGCCAGACCTCCGGCGCACCCCCCATCTCGGCCAGATAGGCCACGCCCCAATAGGCCAGGGGATGGCTCGGCGGCAGGAGGATCGACGATCGGGGATTCGCTGTCCACTGGCCGTGGTTGGGCATGTCGCCCGTGGCGTTGCTGTAAAGGCGATCCTCATTGTCATGCGCATAGATGAGCATGGCGACGCCGACCTGGCGAAGATTGCTGATGCATCGCGCGCTCTTTCCTTCGGCCTTTGCGCCGGCCAGCGCCGGGAGGAGAATCGAGGCCAGAATGGCGATGATGGCGATCACCACCAGAAGCTCGATCAGGGTGAACGCCGGGGCGCCAGCTTCACTGGCGGGCACGCGCCTCCGTTTGAAGACGCCGCGTGCCAGCCGCCGGCCCCGTGAAATTGGAGAGTTTGAAATACGCGTCTTCATCCGGTGAACGATGCTGATTGCCACGACGAATCAGCATCGCGTGTTCTGCGTCTGCCGACTGTTTTGAACACGCGCATCATGCCGTGCTGGCGAACGCCTAACAAGCAACGACTCGGTCACAGTCGTTACGAATCAGCAACGTCAGCGACGCTCGCGTGGCGTCGTGTCCGAACCGCGGCCCACCAAGAAGGCGCCGACGGCGGCATCGACCGCGGAGCGTTGGGCCGGCGACAGGCGCGCGCGGCATTCGTCGGCGGCCCGTCCGGCCTCCGCCACGCCGCGCAGCGCGGCCAGTCGAAACCATTTGCACGCTTGCACCGGGTCCGCCGGGACGCCGACACCGGCTGAGTACCGCTGGGCGAGATTGTATTGGGCCTCGGCCTCGCCCTGCTCCGCCGAACGTCGGTACCACGAAGCTGCGCCCGCCTGATCGCGGTTCACGCCACGGCCGAATTCGTGCAACACGGCCAGCCCGAACTGGGCGCCGGCGTGCCCTTGCTCGGCCGCGCGCCGATACCATTTCGCGGCTTCCGAGTAGTCCAGCGGCACACCCTGGCCGGCCTCGTAGAGCTCGGCCAATCCCGCCTGGGCCTGGGCGTCCCCCTGTTCTGCCGCAGCCCGAAACCATCGCGCGGCCGCAACGTAGTCACGCGCGGTCCCCTGGCCCGCAGCGAAACGTTGCGCCACCGCCACCTGCGCCCGCGCGTCGCCTGTCTCCGCTCGCGCCAACGCTTCGGCAAGTGGCGCGGAGGACATCGTGACATGCGCCTTGCGCGCCGGGCGGATCGGCTCGATTTGATTCGTTGACATCCAGAACAAGCCCGCGGCGGCGAGAATCGCCAGAAGCGTCGTCGCGACCAAAAGCCACCCGACGCGAGTCAGCGATTTCGAAGCGAGGGCGGGCGGGGCCTGGCCGGAGTGAGGATCGGATGAAGAGGGCATGCGAAGAGTTCGAAGATCATGGCAAAGTTCCGCACCGGAACTACCCCGTCCTAGCCGAGCACGCAGTCTGGTCGCGTTGACGAGGCCGGCCGGAGAAAGGCGGCGAGGAGCGGGCGGAACGATTCCAGATCCGGCGTCGCCATGTTCGCCACCTTGCCCTGGTCATCGTAACGCCGAACGCGCACTGCCATCTCGAAATGGGGCTCGGATTCAAACATCCGGGCCTCGCCGTAGGTCATCGGTCCGCCCTGGAGAAAAAGACTCTGCCGCGAAGCGACCGAAAGCCCGTCCAGATACAGCGGCTCTTTCCAGCACAGATAACGTTTCGCGGCCACGTGCAGCCGGGCCGCCTCGACGATTTCGTCGACGAACAAATCGTCGAGCAGTTGCGCCCCAAGCAATTCGTGCCGCGCGTCCACGCCGCGGTCGGCGATGTCTTCGCCGAGATGATGGCAAAGGTGTCCGTAGTCATGGAGCAGGGCGGCGGCGATGACCAGAGGCGGTTCGCCCGCCTGCTGGGCAAACGTGGCGCATTGCAGCGCGTGTTGAAGCTCTGTCACCGACTCTCCGTAGTGACGATGGCCGTGGGCGTCAAAGCTGGCGAAGATGTCGTCGATCGATTGGGGTTTCGTCAGCATAGGTCAATTAGTTGAGGTTCTCTTCGATCCAAGCCGGCAGTTCGTGCACGCCGGCAAGCACGGCCCAGGCGCCGGCGGAGCGCAGGCGTTCTTCTGCGGCGGTGCGAAGGCGCAGACGTTCATCTGGCGGCAGCGCGCAAAGCGCGGCGGCGTCGAGCCCGAACTCGTTTCCGGTTTCGCTGATCCCGATGGGAATCATGCCGGCGTTGACGCCCTCCGCCATGTCCGCCGCGGTATCGCCCACCTTGAGGCATTGGCCGACCGGGAACGCGCCGAAGCGCTCGGCGAGCCGAAGACAGGCCCACGGCGCGGGCCGGCAACGGGAGACTTCGTCGGCACAGATCAAAGCGTCGACGCTCAGTCCGGCCAGGCCTGCCACCGGCTCCAACACGTCCATCATTGCCCGCGTGTAGCCCGTGGTCCCTCCCACTGGAATGGCCCGTGCCCGCAGCCAGGCAATGGTTTCAAGCGCGCCGGGAACCGGAGCGGCGTGGCGACGGAGATAGCCGGGAAGCAAACGGGTGAACTCAGCGTAGATCTCCTCGGCGACGGATTCGTCAGGTTCGCGCGCGAGGTCCGCGCGCACGCGGGTGGCGATTTCGGAATAACCGAGAATTTCCCGGACATGGTCTCGCTTGTGGGCACCCATGGGACGACGGGCGACCGCGTCGGAGATGGGCAGGCCGTTGTTGGCGAATGCTTCCCGAAAGGCCGCCAGCGGCGCACAGGAGCCGAAGTCCACCAACGTTCCGGCCCAGTCAAAAATCACAAGTTTTGTGTTCATTTCAAATTTTCCGCCGCGCACCACGACATCGAGCCGCTCGACGATGGCGCCGATGCGGACCAACCTTCGACTTCGCGGCGGGCGAGGCCCCAGCTGAGCGTCATGCCGAGGCCGCCCATGGCCGCGATCATCGACACGCGTTCCCGAGGCCGCACCACCACCTGGGTGCGACCCGCCGTGCTCTTGGGATAGAACCCCTGCCAGCGCGCGGAGATCTCCAGGTGAGGCGGCCGGACAAACACCCGCATCGCCTCCAGAATCAGTTCGTCCACGTCCGTCCGGTGCTCCGGGTTGAAGTCGTCCGCATACTCGTGGGAATCGCCGAGGACCAAGGAGCCATCCGGATGCTGGGCGACAATAACATGCACCCCCGACTGCCGATGCCGCGGCAGTTCTGCATCGAGTCGCGCGGCGAGCGGGCGGATGCTGGGACAGTTCTTAAATGCAGGGTAATGGCAAAGCGTCAGGTCGCTCACCAGCACCGCTCCGAGACGAAATGCCAGGGGTTGGGGAGCGGTCCGCATCATCTGCAGCCGGCAGCGCACCACCGAAGCCGCCGCGAGCTCGCGCGGGAAGAGCAGACGCATCTCGTCGCCCGCCGCGATCACCAGGCGATCAAAAGCGAAACGGCGCCCGTCGGCGGTTTCCACGGCGTCGTCGTGGCACCGCACCACGGGGGTGCTGAAATGGATCACGGCCCCGCGCTGTCGAGCCAGCTCAACCAAGGCGGGCAAGGCCGACGGGGAATGCACCACGGCTTCGGCGCCGCTGAAGAGGGCGCCGCGCAGGCCATCGAGGTTTACCGCCGGGAACCGACGTTCAACTGCACCCGGCTCCAGCAGTTGGAAATCGCCAACCAGCGCGTTTGTGGCGACAAATTCCTGGAGGACGGCCCACGATTCATCCCGATAGGCGAGGCTGAGCGAGCCGGTGGACTCCAATGGAAAGCCCGCCTCTTTCGCGAGGAGCCGCCATCGCCGGACTCCCTCCAACGCTTGGTTCCGCTCTGGGCCCGGCGCGCAGCCGATGGGCCAGAGGGTCCCAAAATTTCGGATCGATGCGCCCAACGGCCGGCTGTCCCGTTCCAGGATCGTCACCGCCCACCCCGACTCCAACGCGGTAATCGCGTGAGCGAGACCCAGGATACCCGAACCGACGATGACGACGTGACGATGAGACATTGCGAGCGCGATGACATTGTGAATCACGCCCAACGAATCTCAAACGAAGTTCAGGTGACACAGGTGACGTTCTCGCGACGAACACCGACAAAACCGCAACAACCTCGCGGCGCGCCGGAGGAACCGACGGGGTCGCTGATCCCCGCGTAAGAATTTTTAACCGCAGATGCACGCCGATAAACGCAGAGAAAGACGGGGCGATCCTCGATGGTGACGACCCGAACCCTCCTGGTCAGGCGGTCGTCAATCCGAACTCTTGATCGAGCCCGAAGGATCTGCGTCCAGCCGCGTTCATCGGCGGTTTTCAATTCCGGTCTCCGGGTTGAACTCTGGCCGGACCATATTTCCCCTGCATCATCTCTCTGGCGGTCCGCCTCGGGTTCACCTCTTGGCCCCTGGAACGGCCGGAAACGTTGGTGCTGGTTTCGTCCCAGCAGGCACGAGCCGGATCTCCAGGAGATCAACGAGGTAGCCGCGCAGCGGCGGTTCGGCCTGGAACACAGCCCGCGTCCGGCCCGCCGGCAGTTCCACCCGCCCGAACTTCTGCGCCCGATAAATGTCCCACGTTCCCGTGCCCGGCACCTTGTCTGTCACGACCGCGTCGCCGATCTGAAATCGAAACGGGTCGCCCGCTTCGTTGTCATGACACGCCCATTGCAGCCAGACGTCGTAGGCGCCGGCGGCCGGCACTTCCACGGTCCAGACGGCGCGCGCGTCGCGCCCGTTCCAGCTCCCCAGATTGTGATACTGCGCTTCGAACGCGATGCCGTCGCCGTAGATCTCAGCTGCGGACGCGCGCAGGCGGAGGGCGCCGGCGGCGGTGGGGTCGGGTTGGACCAAGGCTGGCGTATTGCCGGGAAAGCTCCGGGGTGGAATGGCGCGCGCGTCGAGATGGGCGAGCAGATCCGCGATGTCCTGCGGCTGAAGCAGCTGCTCGAAGCCTTCGGGCATCAGCGACAGCCGGGTGCTGACGAGCGAATCGAGGTCAGCGCGCAGGACGGTTTCGCGCAGGCCGCTGGGGCTGATCAAGGTCACGCTGTTGGCGCTTTCGCCCGACAGCATGCCGGAATGTTCATCGCCGTCCTTCAGCCGCGCCACGTAGTTGACGTAGCGATCTTCCACCGCGCGGCTGGGATCGAGAATCGCGATGAGCATGCGCTCCGGGGAACGGTCGACGACCGAGGCGAGGTCGGGGGCGGCACCTTGGCCTTCGCCGCGCAGCCGATGGCAGACGGCGCAGTGCTGTTGGAAGAGCGCTTCTCCGTGCGCCGCCTGTCCGCGGGCCTGGCGAACCTCCTTGAGATAGCGGGCCACCAGCTCGGGGCGGCCGGAGGCATCCACGACGGTCAGCACCTGCTGGGCGCGGCGGCGCAGGGCTTCGTCCGGATGATGGAGCAAACGCTGGCGAACACTGGCGCCGAGGTCAGTGATCGGGATGGCCTTGGTTTCGATCTGTTCAAGCAAGCTGCGGGTCCAGCTTGTGCGGCGGAGCAAAACTTCGGCGCCCCGATCGCGCAGGGAGGGACTCAACCGTGTCCAGGAACGCAGGAGGACGGCGGGCACGCTGTCGCCCCGGAGCTGGCCCAGCCGCGCGAGCGCCGCGTTCTGCAGTTCGACCGGCGTGCGCGCCTCCAGCAACCCCGCCAATGAGGCTGCATCTTGATCGGCGCTGGCGGCATCGCGTCCCAGCAGGCTCAAGGCCGCAGCTCGCGCGGCGGGGGCCGCCTTCTCATCTGCCGCCATCCGACGAGCCGACGAGAGCATCGACGGCAGCCCGGCCAGTGCGGCTTTCAGTTCGGGGCTGGTCGGGGCGGACTTCTCCAGTTCCTGCAGGAGCTGGGCCAACGCGTTCAACTGCCACGGCTCCGGCCCGCCGGGCGGAGTCGAATCGCTGAGCCGGGCGAGGACGGCCTTCAAGCCGGAACGATCCGGGCGGGCCGCGCTCAGGCGAACGAGATGGCTGGTCAGGCGATCGTACGGCGCCGGATCCATCGGCCAGGACACGAGGCGCGAGAGGCCCATGAACTGTTCGAAGATCTCGGCGGGGCGCCGTGACGCCGAGCTCATGATCGCGGTGAGCACGTCGGCCCCGGCTGGTCCGCGCATGGTGTCGACGGCCAGGGTCGCCAGCGCTCCGGCCGCGCGCGGGTCATCCCATTCGCCGAGGGTCAACGCGAGCTGGAAACGAACCCGCAAACTGTCGTCCGACTGCCGCGCGAGGAGCGCGGTGATAAACGAATCGGGGAGTACCTTCGTGCCCGCCGCGCGGAGGCTGCGTTCGCTGATTCGCAGGGCGTGTTCGCGGACCGCGGGATGGGCGTCCTGCAGGGCCTGGACGAGCGCGTCGGGACCGGTGGCATCCAGCCCGTCCAGCGTCGACCAAGCTTGCAGCCGAACCTTGGGATTGATGGCGTTGGTGGCGAGCTCGCGCAGGGCCGGGATGGCCGCGCTTTCGTGGCGGGTCACCAGCAGGCGTTGCACGGTGTCACGCTGCCAGCCGTTGGGATGATCCATCGCCGCCGCCAGCTCAGCGGGCGAGAGGCGATCCAGTCGGGGTGTGCGGCGGAGAGGAAGGCCCTTGGGCGAGACGCGATAGATGCGACCGCGTTCCTCGCCGGCGCGCAGGTTCACCCGGTTCTTGATGTCGTTCGGGATCCATTCCGGGTGCTCGATGTACTGGCGATACATGTCCACGACGTAGAGCGCGCCGTCGGGTCCAACCTTCATTCCGGCCGGCCGGAACCACGGGTCGGTTGAGGTAAGAAACTCCCGTTGAACGACGGGATTCCAGCGGGTGCTGGTGAAGGAGACGCCGTCGGGCTGGAGTACTTCGCAGCGGATCGCGTTGTGCACGGGTTCGCTGACGAAGACGGCGGAGGCGAACTCCGGGCCGAACAGTTCATCGCGGTAAGGGGTGGGACTGTTGGCCGAAGTGACGTGACCCGCCATGCCGACGTCGTTCATGCGTTGCTGCTTTCGGCCGAGGGCGAACACGCGTCCGGCGTCGGGGTAGGTGGCGGTCTCGCGGCGCATGCGATCCACAGCGAGAAGGCGGTTTCGGCGCACGTAATGTTCCGGGAGCCAGTAGTGCCAAAGCCAGACTGGATTGGCGTTGCCAAACCAGTTGCCCCAGTCGTCGCGGTGACGCCCGTATTGGGTCGGCCCCGCGATCGCTTCGAACTCACCTGTGTCGGGCCGGAACCGGAAGTCGCGCCCGCTGATGCTGGCCTTCTCGCCGTTGCGCAGCGACGTCACGGTACCGCCGCTGTCGCCGTTGGCGCCATAGAGCCAGTTGTCGAGGCCGTAGTCGAACCCGTTGAGCAGATGCTGCTGATTCCAAACGCCGAACCCGCTGAACAGCTTCTCGATCTTGTCGGCGCGTCCGTCGCCGTCGGCATCCTCGGCGTAGAGCAGGTCGGGCGCAGCGCTGATCAGGACCCCCTGGCGCCAGGGGATCAGGCCGTTGGCAAAGCTCAGATTCTCGGCGAAGACGGCGGCTTGGTCATAGACGCCGTCGCCGTCGGTGTCCTCAAGACGCTTGATCACAGCGCGGGTCTTTCCGTTGACCGGCAGGGGATAGTCACGCATTTCCACCACCCACATCCGGCCGTCGTCGCCCCAATCGATGAAGACCGGGTCCTGCACGAGAGGCTCGGATGCGACGAGCGCGACCGTGAAATTGGTGGGAACCTGGATGGCAGCCAGCGATTGGGTCGGCGAGAGTGCGGGCGGTTGAAAGCCGGATAGGAGGTCTTCGAACGAATGGGATTGCACAACGTTAGGCAGGTGCGCGACGTCCTCGTTCTGCAGCCACATTTTCTGGCGGGCGAACCAGGCACCGTTGTTTCGTGCGGGCCCGGCGCGGACGATCATCGGGATCTCGGGGAATGAGCCGCGGGCCCCGCTGATCACTTCGCGCGACCATCCGGCCTGAAACCCCAGCACCAGCTTGGGCACCATCAAGGCGAGGTGATAGCGATCCTCGTTGGAGAAGATCACGTCGTCCGCTTCGTCGCCGTTGAAGTCGACGAAGCGCAGGCCGTTGTCCTCGCCGCGGGCATTGACGATGGAGACGTCCGTGGGCAGGCCATAGGGGCGTCGCTGCCAGGTGCGTGCGCTTGAGTCCCAACTGAAGACCGCGTTCTGGCTTTCGTTGCCGACGATGAGTTCAGTCTGGCCGTCGCCATCGACGTCGCGCAGGCGCACGCCGCGGTCAACGCCGTGACGGCTGGTCAAAACGGGCTGCCCGTCGAGTTCGAGCCCGCGAATCCGTTCGGGAGCCGAGGTCCAGGCACCTTGGACGAAGCGCCACGCGCCCGAGCCGCGCTCCGTTCGCACCAGCAACAGAACGGCGCCATCATCGTCGATGCCGAAACGCGCTTCGCGCAGGTGGAATGGAACCTCCCCTGTGGTGCCGCCAGCGCCGCCACCGGGGAAGGCGGAAGCTTGCCAGCGTTTCGCGGCCGGCTGCCACACCCGCGTCTGGCGGACGGCGGCGTTCCCGATGACCACGTCCAGATATCCGTCGTGGTTCAAGTCGAGCAGGCGAACCCCGTTGTCGGAGCCATCGGCGGCACGCAACGGCTGGCCCCCTAACAGGTGTTGAGTCAGGCGTTCGTGGGTTTCGCGGTAGTTCAGAAACTTGACCTTCGGGCCGTAACGTTCGACGGCATAGTCGATGAACGCGACGTGCTGGGTGGGCGAGCTCCAGGCTGCGGGATGAAAGATGTAGTTGAACGTGCCCTGCTTGAGGGCCACGAGATCGAGTGCGGTTTTCCAGTCCTCAAGGAGGCGCGGGTGGCCATCGCCCTGCAGGTTGTGCGACTCCCAGTCGCTGGGGACGACGAACGGCATCTCCCAGAGAAAACCCGTGTGCACGTAGGGATATGGGTAGTTCTCGATCGTCGTGGTGAAGGCGGGAAACGGGAGGTATTTGCGGAAGCGCTCGCGGCCATCGGGCTCGATGAGGCGTTCGCGGGGCAGGGCGGGATCGTTCGTGGTCAGGACCATGGCAATGGACGAATCCATGCGCAGGAACTGTCCGGCGGCATTTGTGCGGGCGAGCAACTCGGCGAACAGGCGCGGGCTCGCGCTGTTCATGGAATCGCAGCAGGGCGTGCGGAAGGCGACGGGCGCGTTGCCGGAAATGTGATTCAGGAGGTCGACGCAGCCGTGAAACGTGTTGGCGGCGTTGGTGAAGTTGCGCTGGCCGAGGATCGGGCAGGGATGACTCAGCGTGTGCACTTCAAAGGTCAGTCCTTCCTTCAGCCAGTCCTGGAGGCGCGCCTCGTCTGGACGTGGCGAGTTGCTGAAGATGCTGACGGGCGCGCGGCCGTCGATGCGTTTGAGACGTTCAAGGATGGGCCGGAGATAGCGTTCGTAGCCCTGCGGATTCGACATGTCGTCGATGCCGTAAGTCACCACGACTTCCACGGATTCTTCTCCGACCCATTGCGGCGTGGTGAGGCGGGCGAACGACTCGGACGGGTGGAGGGGATTGGCGTGGTCGTCGAGGTAGGCGAGGCGGTTGACGACGGAGGGAGCCGGGGCCGAGCACAGGCTGGGTGCGAGCGCGAGGGACAGTCCCAGGATGGCGGCCGGGCCCAGAGGGCCGGGACATGGACGGGGTTTCATGGGGAAGCGAACTTAATGCGGCCGGGGGGACCGGCGCCAGCCAATCGTTGGCGGAGATGAGCCTGCGGGCCGGTCGGGATTAGCTCCGGACGCAGCGGGAACTTCCGAAGGATTGGAAGGACAAGAACAACAAGTGAACTGCGGAGGGAAAGCTGGCTCCGGGTGTTAGCCGTCGAAGTATGCGAAGCGAGTCGAAAACGCTATGGGGAGTCACACCGTATGCGGCCGAATTCCACACCTTCAGCCGCGTAATGGTCGGGGAAAACCACGGGAACGACGGACTCAAGAATCACCATGGGATCCTCGTTGGGCGAGGCTGCCTTCATTCGGTCAAATTCCTCCCGACATTTGGTTCCGTAGCGAACTTCCACCCACTTTGCAAAATCACACTCAGAATCGTGGGCGACGGAACCCAACTCGCTCGGTCCAGTGTTTATTTTCATGCGATCGATTGCCTTAAGTCCCGGCGGTCAAACTCCGGCCGACACCTGACCGTTCCAGAGCGATCGGCCCCGGAATGGTTGGCAGCGCTGAAACTTCTTCGAAGCCTGCGTCAGGATATGCATCGGTTACTTTTTTCCGCACGGGACAAATATGACCACAGAAGCAGGCGCGCCCCCCCCATTCGGCGCTTGTGGACCAAGGATATCCCGCACCTAACCATTTCAGCACCATCAATGCCAGAGCCGGCATATCTGTCGATACCGGCCATTGCCCGCGGTTGACCCCCTTCGTCACCTGGCCCGCGAAAAGCCTTTAAAGCCATACAAGTCACTGCTTATAAGGCATCGTGAGCATACTGCAAGTCCGCAGTTTTGCTTAATCTGCTAACCTTTGCCGGGGGGCGAAGTTCGTTCGACTGGCCGGCCGAGCAGGCGCCACAGACGGTCGAGGGAGGTCGCCAACATTTCAGAGGATTTACACGCCTCGTGCTCGATCGAGATGAACCCGCTGAAAGGCGGTGCGACAAATCCGGCAGGCGGTTTTTCGTGGATGCGACGCTGGAGAAGATTCATCCAAGGTTTGAAGGTCGATTCTCCATTGTGGGAAAGCAGAACCCCATCGCTAAAATGTCCTTTGGCATGGTCGGACAGGTGAACGTGACAGATGCGAAACAGCACTTCGGGCGCCACGGTGGACGGATCGATCTGGGACAAAAACCAGTGCGGCACGTCCAGATTTAAGCCGACGATGGGGGCGAGGAGCGGGTCCTGGCTGACCAGGGCGGAGAACTCGGTTACGCGCTTGAGATTGCCCAGCAGATACAGCGGACCGGGTTCGAGTTCGACTGCGAGGCTGATGGGTCGGTCAGGCCCACCGTCGAACGACCTGGTTTCGTGGATGATGTTAGCGACAGACCGCAGGCGCTTGAGCAGAGCCCGCATGGCGTGCCGGGCGTCGCGCAAGCTGGCTCCGAATGTATTGGAGCCATCGTTTTCGTAGGCGGGCCACACTCCGTCTACGAGGCTGCCAGCAACGATCTCGATGGCTGCCATCGGGTGATCCAGTTGCTGTAACTCGCGGGCCAATCGAACCAGGAACGTCAGGGCGAGGCGCGCTTCCTTAACCTCCCGCCGGCGGAGCGGGCTGGCGGACAACTCGGAGACAAACGTCGCCATCGAAGAAAATGAGATGGAGCGGCCATCGGATCGTACGATGGAGGAAAGCGCATCAGCAATTGTCCTCAAGATGGTGCGGTCGGCTTTGGCCAAGAGGCTCATTTGGCGGACGGCAGGGAGGTAATCGGTCGCGGGAAGGTGCGGCTTCAGGAACGTGTCCGCGTCCTTTTGCATAAAGGCATAAAGTTCGGCGTGAGCGCATTCGTGCGTGGGGCAGTCGAGGGCGGGCCACGAGGTCAAGCCTTCCTCCAGTCCACGGGCAGCAAACGAGGTCACAAACGACGGAGTTAGTGGGAGCGTGGGGATGATGTCCGCTGGTTTCGACGGCGACGCATTGCCGGAGTCGATTGTCTCGATAGGCGAGGGACCGAAGCCGGGCTCGGGCTTCCAGGCGTCAGGCCCAAAAACAAGGGTGACATGAAAGGCCCTGGCCGGGCTTTCCAATTCGGCGTTCCAAATCCGAATCTGATTGTAGAGAAACTGCACCCACAACCAGTTCTTCTCCCGGCGGTCGAGACCTTCCAACAGCGGGCGAAGGGTCGGCAGCGACCGCAAGAGAATCTGCCTTCGATCAAATTCGCTGTTCGCCCAAGGGCCCGGCTCGGGCAGTTCTTCCACGGTCCGGGCGAAATCCTTGGCCTGAATGAGGCGCACGTGTTCGACCGGATATTGATCGGAAGGCCGCCGTCGTGGAGGCGACTCCTGTCGGCGGAGCAGATCGTCGAGAAGCCCCTGCCGATACCGGTGGGGATTCAGGGCAAAGCTCTCATGCCGGTAGCCGTCCGGCTGCAACTGCTCCAATTGCTCGAGTGACACGGCGTTGGCAAAGGGAAGCCGTACCTCTTTCGGAGTGATCGCGAGGAAGTGAAACTCCGTTCGCAGGCTGCTGCTCCCTCGCGCCTTCGCCGCCGAGTTGTTCAACTGACTGGCGGTGGCGGTCATGAAAGGGAGCCAGAGAGGATCGTTGAAGCAAAACTTGCGGGCGGAAATCGCGTCGCGGTCCGGGAGCGCATCGTCGGATGTGCCAACCAGGACAATGGCATGCCGGTATTCGCGACCGGCTTCCAACTCAACCGGGCGCATCACTTCCGGCCGTGGATTTTCCGGATAAATCTCTCGATTCATCAGTCCGCAGTCCACCAGCAGGATCACGGGCATGTTCGAGAGAAGATAGGCTCGGAGCGCCTGTTCGTGGTGGAGGCTTCGCCGGCGTTTCAGGGCCTCGCTCTCGCTGGCGCTGCGCACACCCGGACGATCCGGTTCCCGCAAAACGCACTGCCAGGTTGCCTGCAGGCCGATCGCGCTGAAGTAGCGAACAATGTCCGCCAGATGAAGACCCGAGAGGGATAGCTCGTTGGTTTTAGGCGAATCCAACGCCGCATCGTAGTTGGTCGCAAAGTGAGTGATCTCGGCCAGGCCATAAACTCCGGCGGCATGGTCATGCATCAGAGTCGTAGCCATGAAGCAGACCGCCTGCGCGCACAACCCGCCGCCAACCAACTTGATATGCTGCATGTACGGAGTGCCTAACCAGCTCAGGTTCTCCCCAGCCGAGCTTGCCTCTCCATACGCTGCAGCCAGCGCGACTTGAATGAGATGATACGAGCTGACCGCGGCGGGCCGCCCCAGATAACAATCAGCAATCGGCGACTGATCGCGAAGCAACTCGGCGGGGGTCGTCAGATAGGTCGGATTGTCCCCCAGGTCCGGGTTGCGGCGGCCGGTTCTCCGCCGCGAAATAAAGGCCGGGCCCTGATCCAACAGGACGGCCAGCCGGCGGGCATTCAGAAAAAAGGGGGAGTCGGGGGCCGCGTAGTAGCGACAAGCAAAGCGGGGCGTTGACCAGCCGAACAGTTCAAGCTCGCTCCGCGTTATGATGGATTGGGCGATTCTCGGGCGACGGGTCGCCATAACCTGGATCGGAAAGAGTCGATCCGCGACGGCATGAATTTGCCGTCGCGCCTGGGCGCCAACTTCTTTTTCCTCTTCTGCGGGAGAGACGGGGTTCAAGTCCAAAACCGTAGCCGGGCCCGGCGAGTGTTGCGGGGGAAGCACGGCCGCATTGGTAGCCATCGTGCCGGAGTCATGCAAGACCAATCAGGTCAGCCCGAAGCCTCCCGAATGCTTAGCTACAGTTTGGACCACAGATCGAACTCTTGCGCCAGCGCTTCCACCGCAGGCAATCCGCCCAAAACCGACTGCCGTTTGGCTGGAACGAATTCGAATCGGACCTTCGGGGAACCTTTGTGGATGGCGGCCATGCTCGAATTTCAGCACGCCCTCCGCCCTGGTACGATACGAAAATGCACTTTGCCTCATTTTTTTGTCCTCTCGTGCATCATCTCCTCACTCAGCTAAGGTTTGAGGGGGAGCCTCTGCCCCCCCTTCGAACAGCTTGGGTCGGAACGAGCCTGGCGATGTCAGGGAAGGTTCCAACGCCACGAGTGCAAATGCGCCTTTGCGCCGAGTCATTGTAACCTCGTGCGTTCAACCTGCTGCAGGTGCCGTGGGCTGGGGTTGTGGTGCGCCTGCGCACCGGGATCAGCGGAAGACCGGAGCCCGCGCTGCCTGGTCCCGATCAAAGTCAGCGCGATCGGCAGTTGACCGTGGTCTGTCCGGTGTGGCGGGCGTTGCCGACCTGCATGATGAAACGCGCGTCGACCTGTGGCGCGACGGTGGGCGAAGCGCCGGTGGTCAACCCGAGTTTCTGCAGCTCGGCCAGCCAGGTCGGGCCGCTGACCAGCGCCTCGAACTCCAGCATGCCCCCGTAAACAACACCGAAGCGGTCGACGTTCAGGATACGCACGCTGCTCTTGTCGACCGTGGCGGTCCCGTCGCGCCCCGGCTGAAACTGCACGCTGGCTGCCCCCAGCTGCACTTGAATTGGTTGAGTGAACACGGAGAACGCGTCGAAGATCGAAACCGCGCCCGTGAGGCGAAGCTCACAGGGCACCGACGCGCCGGGTTTGAGGTCGATGAGCGCGCTCGCCCTTTTCAAGAGCAACGACTGCTGTGCCTCAGCCAACCCGAAATAGCGGTCGCCTTTGGCCCGGCTCGCACCGGGCTTCGCCTTGGGATGAACCACGAGCCGGGCGAACATGCCCTCGGTCATGTGCTCGGCCACATGACAATGAAACAGCCATGAGCCGGGATTGTCGGCCAGTTGATCGGCCACCTTCATCGACGCGGGCAACAGTTCCACGCTGTCCGTGCGACGCCGGCCGTCTTCGACCACGCGCAACCCATGCCAGTGCGCCGTGTGAAAATCCTCCTTCGACCCGAGGCCGAAGGTGTACCAGCGGACCCGCTCGCCTTCGTTCATCTCGAGCCCGGGCAGGTTTCCGAAGATGTAACCATTGATGGCCGGGCGCATGCCCGCCTCCAGAAGCTCTTGGACCTGGGTCCAGGTCTTGCCCGGCAGTCCATACTCCGCGGCTTCTTTCTCCGATGCGCCCAGGCCGCTCTCGTCGAAGTTCATGAACAGCGCGGCCTCCTCGCGATCGATGTCACTGGGTGTGCCATCGGGATTGGCCCGCTTTGGATCCGTCACGATGATGAATCCGACCAGGCCAAGGCCGGCCTCGCCGTCGCCGCTGACGTGGCTGTGGTAGAGCCACGGTTTGGAACTGGGCTCGGTGGGCAGCGGCCCGGAGCCGTCGTCCAGATGCCAGACATAGGTGAAACGCGCGCCTGAACCGATGGCGGCCCCGAGCCCGGGTGACGGGCGGTAATAGGAGCCTTCGCTATCCTTGTCATACTTGACTCCGTGCGGATGCAAGGAAAACGGCTGGGCCAGGCGGTTGATCACGGTTACCGCCAGGAAGTCGCCCACCACCCCGCGGAGAACAGGCCCGAGCAGGCCGAGGCGGGGCGGCTGGATGACGCGCGCGGTGAAAGAATCGTCCGTGTATTGGACATAGCGCAACTTGGCGACCCGGCGATTGGCGATGACGGGGGGTGGGAGGGCAATGCCGCAGACTGGGTCAACGCCTTGGGGTGCGTAGTCCCAGACTTCAGGTTCGATGGCGATGTAGTAGCGACGGGTTCGGGTCGGATCGGGAGGCGCGCCGAAGAACTTCCCTCCGACGTCGCCCATCGCTCTGGTGACCGTGGCGGGGATCGCATTGGAAGGAAGGCCGGCGGGCAGAGGTTGGGCGGGGGCGCCCAGCAGGCTGCTGGCCGAAAACAAGCCTGAGGCTGAAAGGCTCAGAATCCAGTAATGCCAGCGGCAAAGGCAAAAAAAGTGGCCCATAAATGGAACAGTGGCCGGTCGACGGCCGGGAATCTCGTACCATCGACGCGAGGTCGCGGCAACAGTCCAGTCGGATTCTGTCTGACAACTGACAATGTCCCGAACGAAAAGTTAAAACTTTCGTTGAACCGGTAACCTGTGTCAGACTCCGTGGTCTTTTGCCATGATTGCTACCTTGGCGCGATGTCGTGCCCATGCCTGTGCTAGGTCAGGCCTGTCGATTGCCGGGGGAGCGTCGAGACGCTGAAACGAATTGAGAACCAGATGGAATTAGCCGGACAAACCCTAGAGCAGAAGCCTCAGCCCACTCGCCCAGATTTCATGAAAACCTTGTTTTTACCCCTCTTGTCCGCTGGCTTTGCCTTGGCGTTTGCACTGCCGGCCGCGGCCCAGGCGCCAGTTAACGACCAGTTCGTCAACGCGATTGAACTGACCGGACCCACCGTCAGCGTATCGGGGAGCAATGTGGGGGCCACCAAGCCCTTCGGGCCCAATGGCGAGCCGTCGATTCCGCCACAATCACTGGGCACGTTCGGCGGAGCGTCGGTTTGGTGGAAATGGACGGCGACCGCCAGCGGCGAGACGACCATCGACACCGAGGGGAGCGATTTCAACACCTTGCTGGGAGTTTACACGGGCACGGCGGTCAATCAGCTTGCGCTCCAGGCCAGCAACAACGATTTCGAAGCCAATGTCTGGAGCCGCGCGACGTTCAACGCCGTGGGCGGCACCGCTTACTACATCATGGTCGACGGATTCCGGTCCGGGCCTGGTTTCGGTAACCCCGCCACCGGCAACATTCGGCTGAACATCAAGGGCATTGGCGGTATTGATGTCATCTCCCCGAGCAAGGGTGCCGTTTACACCGTTGGCGATCCGGTGCCGGTGACGATCAACATCAATTCGGATTTCCCGAACCCCCCGGCTGGCAGCGCGGGCTTTTACGCCAATGGCACGCTGTTCGCCACGGTGGCCGCCCCGCCCTACAGCGCGGTTGCAACCAATTTGCCGTCCGGCTCCAACACACTGTATGTGGTGGTCAATGACTCGACGGGCGCTCCCATCAAGTCCCCGGAGGTGAAGATTTTTGTGCAACGCGTGGGCGTGACTCTGCTCACTCCGTTCGAGGACACGATGTTTCTCAACAACAACCCCATCACCATCACGGCGTGGGGCTATCTTCCGGCCGGCACCATCGCTTCCGTTGACTTCCTTGTCGACGGCATCAAGGTGGCCGAATCGACCGAGGCGCCGTTCACTGGAATTTGGAGCAATCCCACGGGTGGTTCGCACCGGATTACTGCGGTCGGCACGTCCGAGGCCGGCGCTCGCTTCGTGTCGCAACCGGTGAACATCGGCGTTGCCACCACGCTGGTGGCGACCGGCGCCGTCTGGAAGTATCTCGACAACGGCTCCGATCAAGGCACGGCGTGGCAAGGCCCGACCTTCGACGACGCTTCCTGGGCCAGCGGTCCGGCTGAGCTTGGCTATGGCGACGGCGACGAAGCCACGGTCGTCAACAGCGGTCCGGCCAATGCGTTTTTCATCACGACGTACTTCCGGAAATCGGTCGAAATTGCCAATGTGGCGGGAGCTGCGGTCATCAACGGCGCGATCGAAAGGGACGATGCCGCGGTGGTCTATTTGAACGGGCGCGAGATCTTCCGCGATTCGAACCTTCCCGCGGCCCCGGCGCCGGTGCTTTTCGATACGCTGGCGACCGGTCAGGCGACCGAGGACAACGTCACTACGTTCCGCATCGACCCCACGAACTTCGTCAATGGCGTCAATGTGTTTGCCATTGAGGTTCACCAGCAGGCGCTCAATTCCTCCGATGTCAGTTTCAATTTCGGCCTCCAAGCCATCCCGATCATCATCCACAACTTGTCCCCGGAAGTAGAGATCACCAGCCCGACGAACCGGCAATACTTTCTCGCCGCGTCGAGTGTCACCCTGACAGCGACGGCCTCTGATGCCGACGGTTCAGTGGCGAAGGTGGAGTTTTTCGTCGACGGTCAGAAGGTCGGTGAAGACACCGATGCGCCCTACAGCACAGTGTGGAACAACCCGTCCGTGGCGGCGCACATTTTGACAGCGGTGGCCACTGATGATCAGGGGGCAACGACCACGTCCTCGGAGGTGTTGGTGGTGACTCACAATGCTGCCGGCACGCCGGTGGCCGCCATCACCAGCCCGGT
This sequence comes from Limisphaerales bacterium, assembly GCA_044230345.1. Classification (GTDB taxonomy): domain Bacteria; phylum Verrucomicrobiota; class Verrucomicrobiia; order Limisphaerales; family JADJPG01; genus JBGARF01. The sequence goes on along the minus strand of JBGARF010000018.1, from coordinate 109,946 downwards.
CGATGGCTTCGTCACTCCTGGCCCGACCAACTGGATGGTCACGGCCACGGCGAACGCGACGGGTAGCGTGGTCAGCGTGCAGTTCCGGAATAATGGGGTGGTTTTTGGCTCCGACACTGCCGCGCCCTACGGAGCGGTCTGGGCGGCGCCTTTTGGCACAAACGTTCTGACGGCGGTGGTCACCGACGCTCAGGGCAATGTGGGGACGTCGCCGGGTATCACGGTCATCATTACGGTTCCGCCCACGAACGTCCTGGCGCCCACCGTGGCGACGCAGGCTCCGCTGGCCGGTGCGACGGTCACCAACCTGACCACCATTACCGTGACCTTCAGCGAGAATGTGCACGAGATCAGTCCGGGGGATCTGCTGGTCAACGGCGTGCCGGCGACGGCGGTCAACGCTCAGCATAGCCGTTCCAATTACACGTTCACCTTCCCTCAGCCTCCGTATGGCCCGGTGACCATTACCTGGGCGGCGGACCATGGCATCCTTGACTACGGCTGGCCGGCGGAACTGCCCTTCGACCGCAGTGGACCGGGTGCAACCTGGACCTACACTTTGATCGACAAGGACGTCCCGTTCGTGACCACGCGCGTGCCGGCTCCCAATGCGATTGTGACGAACCTGAGCGAAATCCAGGTGACGTTCAACGAGACGGTGACTGGAGTCAGCGCGGATGATCTTCTGGTCAACGGCAGCCCGGCCTTGAATGTGGCGGGAAGCGGAATCAATTACACCTTCACGGTGCCAACGCCGCCCTCCAGCGGCACCAGTGTGGTGAGCGTGACTTGGTCGACCAACACGGGAATCTTCGACGTGGCCCTGACGCCGAACGAGTTCGCCGCGGGGGCGGCGACGAACACGTGGCGATTTGTTTATGACCCGCGGGTCGTGTTGGTGCAGTCGAATGCCAACTGGCGTTTTGTGAAGGGGTTGGCCGAGGCCTCGACGCCGATCAACGCCTGGCGTCAGAATGTCTTCGATGACTCGGGCTGGACCCTGTCGCCGGCCCCGTTCTATTTCGGCGATCCTTACACCAACGCGACCATTCAGGGCACGTTGCTGAGCGACATGCAGAGCAACTACACCACGATCTTTTTGCGCAAGGAATTCAACGTTGAGAAACGCGGCGAGATCGGCACGCTGCTGTTCAATCACCAGACGGACGACGGTCTCATCGCCTGGCTGAACGGCGTGGAAGTGCTGCGCTACAACGTGCCGAGCGGGGCCAGCGGGGACCTGCCCTATTCGACCAATGCGGTCAATGCCGCCACCGAACCCGGGAACAACGGCGCGGCCTACATCGTGGCCACTTTGACCAATTCGGCGGTGGCCCGCCTGCGCAACGGCACGAACGTGCTGGCGGTCCAGGTGTTCAATCAAAACCTGACCAACAGCTCGGACTTCGGGTTCAATGCCCAGCTCTATTACTTCCCGATCGATCCGAGCACGGTGCCGCCGCGCGTGGTGTCGACCGAACCGGCCGGGGGCGATGTGTTCGCGCTGGATCACGTGATCTTCAGCTTCAGCGAAGGCGTGACCAATGTGCACGCCGCGGATCTGCTGGTGAACGGAACTCCTGCCACCTCGGTCACCAGCACCACCAATTCCATCTACACCTTCCACTTCCCGCAGCCGCCTTTCGGACCGGTCAGTGTTCGATGGGACACCAACCATGGCATTGTGGATTTTGATGCCGTGACCAACGGCACCGTGGCCGGCCGGCCTTTTGACGGCGAGGCGGCCAGTTCGAAGATTGATTACGTCCTGCTGAATCCGAGTACGCCGCGCATTCTGACCAAGCAGCCGGCCCCCAATACGACTCTGACCGGCCTTACCTCGATCACCATTGCCTTTGACGAGCCGGTCACGGGATTGGAAGCCGCGGATCTGTTGGTGAGTGGAATTCCGGCTGCGTCGGTGGCCACGACCGATTCCATCAATTTCACCTTCCGCTTCGTGCAGCCGCCTTTCGGTGCGGTGAGCATCCGGTGGGCGACCAACCATGGCATCACCGATCTGTCGTCGCCCGCGGCGCCGTTCTATCCCACCCGCTTTGGGCATCAGTGGGATTACACGCTGATCGACCCGGTGCCGTCCATAGCGCTCACCAGTCCGACCAACAACACCTATTTCCTGCCGCCGGTGACACTGGCCATGCGCGCCACGGCGAGCGACAACGATGGCACGGTGGCGTTGGTGGAGTTCTTCTTGAACGACGCCAAGCTGACCGAGTTCACGAATGCGCCGTATAATTTCACGGTCTCCAATCTGAACCTGGGTGTCTATAACTTCAGCGCCATCGCGCGGGACAACCAGGGATTGTTGCGCACGTCGGCACCGGTGGTGGTCAATGTGGTGACCAGCCTGCCGATCGCCCTGATCCGCGGGCCGTACCTGAACAGCGGTTCGACGACGAGTGGTGTGGTGCGCTGGCGGACCGACGCCATTTCTGACGGGCTTGTCTTTTACGGTAAAGACCCGAACAACCTGAGCAACGTGGCCCGGGAGGAAGCGGTGACCAATAATCACGTGGTTCGCCTTGAGGGGTTGGAACCTGACACCACCTATTATTACTCGATCGGGAGTGCGGGGTATCGGTTGGTGGGCGGAACCAATGATGGAGCCAGCTACTGGTTCAAGACCTCGCCGCCGGTTGGGACGCGTCGCCCAATCAAGTTCTGGGCGCTGGGCGATGCCGGCACGGCGGGCAACGGTGCACCCGATCGCCAGCAGAGCACGCGCAACGCGTTCTACGCCTACGCCCAAACCAACGGGCAGCCGGATCTGTGGGTGATGCTGGGCGACAACGCCTACAACAGCGGCACTGACCCCGAGCATCAGGCGGCCATTTTTGACATGTATCCGACCACGCTCCGCAACCGTTTCCTCTGGCCGACCATTGGCAATCACGAAACGTCGCAGTCCACCTCTGCAACCGACTTCCCGTATTTGGACATCTTCTCGCTCCCAACCGCCGGTCAGGCGGGCGGCGTGGCCTCGGGCACCGAGAAATATTATTCGTTCGACTACGGCAACATTCACTTCGTGTGTCTCGACTCGATGACCAGCGGTCAGACGGCCACGACCCCGATGGCGAACTGGCTGCGCAGCGATCTCGAAGCGACCACTGCGGAATGGATCATCGTGTTCTTCCATCACCCTCCGTACACGAAAGGCAGTCACGATTCGGACGCCGAGAGCGACCTGGTGGCCATTCGGCAAAACCTGGTGCCGATTCTTGAGGCGAATGGCGTGGACTTGGTCCTGAACGGTCACAGCCATACCTACGAGCGGTCCTTCCTGATCAATGGCCACTACGGCATGTCCACCACGATGTCAGACTCGATGAAACTCAACGCCGGGAACGGCCGGCCGGAGGAAGACGGCGCCTACGAGAAGAATGAATCGGGCGAAGGTACGGTCTACACGGTCGCCGGCAGCAGCGGCCAGGCGACATTTGCCACCACCCCCGATGGCACCTTTGACCGAACCAACCATCCCGCGATGTTCTTCTCCGTGATCGAGTTGGGGTCTCTCGTGGTGGATGTGAACGAGAACCGGTTGGATGCCACCTTCCTGCGGGAAAACGGATTGATTCGCGATCGGTTCACGTTGATCAAGCCGGATCCACATCCGAAGGCTCCCATCGGTCTGATGGCTGTGGCCACCAGCGAAACCGAGATCAGCCTTTCCTGGACAGCTGGTTCGGCCAATCAGCAAAACTTCGACGTGGAACGTTCGACCGACGGCATCAACTATTCACCGGTCGGCACGACGGCAGGGGACGTCACCACCCTGCTGGACAGCAGCCTGACGGCGAACACGGTTTATTACTATCGCGTGCGCGGCATCAATGGCATCGGTGCGGGCACCTACTCGGCCGTGGCCAGCGCCAGCACCGTGTTGCCCACCAGCATTCCCCGGGCACCGTCCGGTTTGATCGCCAATTCTGACGACGGGATTAACTACTTCCGCAATCAGATGGTGTTGCGCTGGCAGGACCGCTCGACCAACGAATCATCGTTCCAGATCGAGCGGTCGGCCGATGGCACCAGCTTCACTCCCATTGCCACCGTCGGTGCCAACATCAATACCTACATCGACCGCAACATCGCCTCCTCGACCATGCACTACTACCGCGTGCGCGCGGTCAATGCGTTGGGCATGTCGGCGCCGTCGGTCATTGCCGGCGACGAAACGCATCCGCAGTCGCAGCTGGCCCGGGTCAACGACAGCGTGGTGTTCCATGCTGGCCCGGACGGCGTTCCGCCCATCCGGTATCAGTGGCGATACATGGGCGCTCCGATTGCGGGCGCGACCAACGAAACTCTCACGCTGTCGGCGGTGGATCCGGCTGATGAAGGCGATTATACGGTCGTGGTCTACGACGGCACTGGCCGCAAGGAAAGCAATCCGGCCTATCTGTTCGTGGTCAGCGCACCGCAGATCATCGCCCAACCTGAAGATCGGGTCGCGTTGGTGGGTTCCGCCACCACGTTGAATGCTGGTGCCATCGGCACGGCGCCCACGACCTACCAGTGGTATCGCAACGGTAATCTTCTGCCCGGAGCCACCAGCCCCACCCTCGCCTTGTCGAATATCCAGTTGGGAGATCAGGGAGGATATCAGCTGGTGGTCGCCAACGAATTCGGCCAGGTGACGAGTCGCTCCGCGACGCTGACGGTTTATCGTCGGCCGGTCTTCGCTCCAATCGGAGATTTGGTCGGCGAGGTTCTGTCGCCGGTGACCTTCACCGTTGGCTTGACCGATCCAAACTCACCCCGGCTGGCTTTGGTCTACTCAATGGTGTCCGGGGCTCCGACCAACGCGACGTTGAACTCGAGCAACGGTTTGTTCCAATGGACGCCAACGCGAAGCCAGGCTCCCGGGCAGTACGCGATCACGGTTCGCGCCCAGGATGCGACCCGTCCAGACCTGGCGGTTTTCACCACCTTCAATGTGACGGTGCTGGATTACATCGAGGCCACCACGGGGTCGGTCCTGATCAATGCCGGCGAAAGCAACTCGGTGCCGTTGGCCATCTTCACCAGCGCGGCCTTGGAAAGCCTCCAGCTGCGACTGGACGTCAAGCACGCGCAGTTGAAGAATCTTGTGGTCGAGGAGCTTCTCCCGGCGGTGGCTTCGACCACGGTCGACGCTTCGGATCCGAACAGCCTGCTCTTCACCTTCACGGCCCGGGCGGGTGAATCCCTCCAGGCGACACAGCAGCTGGCCCGGCTTAATTTCCGATCCACCTCGGATCAATCGTCGGTCATCGTGCCGCTGAACATCTCATCGCTCAGTTACGCCCGCGTTGCAGCCGGAGCAGAACCGACCCTGATTCTGAATGAGGGCCGGGTGGTGATCGTGAACACGCGCCCGCTGATCGAGTCGCGCATGGCAGGTGCTCAGCGCCAGCTGGTGGTTTACGGAAAGCTTGGCTCCAACTACTTCCTGCAGTCCCGAACCAACTTCTCGGCCGGCATCGGTTGGCAGACCCGCAATACGGTCACCATGACCAACATGACACGCGTCATCACCGCGCCGAATCAGACGACGCCGATCATCTTCTTCCAGCTCCGTCAGTAGGAGCGGGTCGGACGGATGGCGTGGGCGCTGGAGTGCTTTGGCGAAACATCCAAGGCAACAGCTCGGGCTCACGAAAGGCATTGCGATACGAGTCGTGGCCAACTCCCGGATACTCGGTGTATCGGGGTTGGCCACCGGCTTTTCGGATGGCGCCGATCATTTGACGCGCGCGCTCAACGCTGATCAACGGGTCGTCGGCTCCGTGAAAGCACCAGATGGGAAGTGCCGTCAAGCGAGCGGCGGTTTCGGTGTTGCCCGATCCGCAGATGGGAACCACAGCGGCGAACTTCGCCGGCATTTTTGCCGCCACATCCCAGGCCCCCACTCCGCCCATCGATACGCCCACGAGGTAAAACCGGGTTGAATCGAGCCGGAATTCCGTCTTCAACCGTTCCAGGGCTGACAAGGTCAGGCGAATCATTCGTGCGGGCTCTCGACCTGCTTCAGACCAGCTCTCTCCGCGCGGACACTGGGGCGCGAAAATAAAACTGGGAAAACGGGCCTGCGCTTCGTCCGCCGTCAAAGCCAGCGGGGGCACTTCATTGCCCCCGTTGAACTGGCGTTGGTTGTCGTCACCCAAACCCGCCGCGCCGTGCAGGAATAGCACCAGCGGAAGATTGGTCGCAGGGGGCTGCCCAGCTGGTTTGTAGAGACGGTAGTTGAGGAGGGCGCCATCGGAACCCCGATAGGTCCTCGCTTCAAAGCGGCGCAACAAATCGGGATGGATCGGCTTGTCCTCCGCCGTGACGACATTCGTGGCGAGATCCCAGCCCAACACCGCCAAGGCCAACTGAAGTCCCGTCTTGATGGAGCGACGCATAGTGCGGGCAGCATGGATCGCGACGGCGAAAAACCTCAACCCGAATCCGGTGCCCGATGGCACGCGTAACCAATAGGAACGGAAGTTGAACGGAGATACAGTCCGATAGAGGAGATGCCTGTGTGGATTCCGTGCGGCTCGAAGTTGTTGGCTCCACTGGGAGCGCCGGCGTCTCGCCGGCCGGTTCGCGGATTCATCCCGTTTGCCTTGCGGCGAATCGATCCAGCGCTCCGAACTTTGCCGGCAAGATGCCGGCGTGCCCAGGCCAAGCCCGCGCGAAGACGTCTGGGAGCGCCGGCGCGCGGGCTTCCGAGGTTGCGGGCCGAGCGTCTCGCGGACTTTCACCAACAAATTCGAAATGGACCGGTGCGGATTTGGGCTAGGCTTTCCCCGTTGCTTCGGCGGGCCCGGCCCGCGTAGTCTCCGGGGCTCGAGAATGAAAGAAAAACCGGCCAACCGACCGCCCACCGCTACACCCGCCTCTGCCGAACGGCCGCTGCGGGTGGGTCTCATTTCGCTCGGTTGCGCCAAGAACCTGGTGGATGCCGAGATCATGCTAGGCAGCTTGATTCAGGGCGGCGTCGAGATCACCAACGACGCCGCGCAGGCGGATGCGCTCATCGTCAACACGTGCTCCTTCATCGACGCCGCGCAGGAGGAAAGTGTTGATACCATCCTCGAATCGGATGAACTGCGGCGCCAGCGTCGACCCGACCAGGCCCTCATTGTCTCCGGCTGCCTCCCGCAGCGTTTTCGGGATGATCTGCCCAAGCTTCTGCCGGAGGTCGACGCCTTCATGGGAATCGATCAGGTGGCCAAGGTCGCCGAGATCGTGCGTGGCGCCGTCGTCCGCCGCGCGGCTCAACCGTCCCTTCAGGGCAAGAAGCCAGCGACGATCGAATCAGGAGGCCGACGAAAGCAGGTCGTGCCCAAACTTCAGGAGCTCGACGCGCAGAAACAGAAGGCGGGGTCCGCCGATGAAGAGACCGCGGACGAGTCGCTCCGGGGCACGGAAAAATTCGGGCGGACGCGGACGCTTGTGACCGCTCCCGCAAAGGCGACCGAAGTCGCGCCAGCGGGCCCCAACATCGACGTAAACGTTCGACCGGTTTACATCCCGGATTACGGCACGCCGCGTTTTCGTTTAACGCCGCGACATTTCGCTTATGTAAAGATCGCGGAAGGATGCAATCATCCCTGCAGCTTCTGCATCATCCCGCGCATGCGCGGCAGCCATCGCAGCCGCACGCAGGCGGATGTGGTGGCCGAAGCCCGCCAGTTGATTGCGGACGGCGTGCGGGAGCTGAATCTGATTTCCCAGGACACGACGTATTACGGCCTGGATTTGCGCCCGAACCACAGCCGGAACATCGCGGCTCCGGAGAAGTTCACGGCGGCCACGCGCACCCTGGCCGCTGATTCGACGACGCTGTGCACGTTGTTGCGTGAGTTGAATTCGCTGGAGGGTGATTTCTGGATCCGGTTGCTCTACACGCATCCGGCGCACTGGACGGATGAACTCATTCAGACGCTCGCGGAGTGCCCGAAGGTGGCGCGCTACGTGGACATGCCGTTGCAGCATATTCACCCCGTGATGCTGGAGCGGATGCGCCGGGAGACGAGTCGCGAATATATTGAGCAACTCATTCAGCGCATCCGAGCCGGTCTGCCGGGCATCGCGATCCGAACCACGTTCATCGTGGGGTTCCCCGGCGAAACCGAGGCCTGCTTTGATTCACTGCTCGAGTTCATCGAGTCGACGCGCTTCGAGCGCCTGGGAGTGTTCACCTATTCAAAGGAAGATGGCACTCGCGCCGCCGGCATGGCTGGTCACGTGCCTCCTGCTGTTCGACGCAAGCGACGAGATCGCGCGATGGCCGCTCAACGACGGGTGGCGGCCGAACTCTCCGCCGCGCAGGTGGGGCAGATCCATCGGGTTCTCGTCGAGGGTGAAGCCACGGCGAAGGAGTTGCAGAACGCGAACGTCAGTTCGTGGGAGCACGGGTTGATTCGCGGACGCGACACCGGCTTCGACGCAGCTGGATTGCGAGGTCGTTATCAGGTGGCTCGCGGGCCGGGCGACGCGCCGGACATCGACGGCAGGATCTATATTCGCAGCCGTGGTTCGTCCGAGAACGTGAAGGGCCAGTTTGCCCGCGTGAAGATCATCGGTCACACCGATTACGATCTGATTGGGGAGCATGCTTGACCAGCAGCTCCCTTGGTGGGGATTTATTTTTACACAGTCCCCCTGCGTCGCATAGGGTCCGTGGCTGTGGGCCGAAAGACGAAATTGCTGATCCGCCATGCGACGCCGGAGGATTTTCCGGCGGTGACCCGCGTCTTTGCCGGACCCAAAGTGGTGTGGGGCACGCTGCAACTGCCGTATCCGTCCCCGGAACTTTGGAAAAAGCGTCTGGCGGAGCCCGACCCGGGTCAGGTGACCTTGGTCGCGTGTGAAGGCGATGAGCTCGTCGGGATCGCCGGGCTGCATCCGAATCTTGGGCAGCCCCGTCGGCGTCATGCCGCCATGATCGGCATGTGCGTGCGGGACGACTGTCAGGGGCATGGGATTGGCACGAGCCTGCTGGAGGCTTTGTTGGAGGTCGCCGATGGCTGGCTGAATTTGACCCGGCTGGAGTTGACGGTGTGCACGGACAACGAGCTGGCGGTTCGCCTGTATCAGCGGCACGGCTTTGAGATTGAAGGGACGTTGCGCGAATGGGTCTTGCGTTCCGGGCAGTTGGTCGACGTGTTTACCATGGCGCGGCTGAGACCCGCGCCGCGGGGGACAAGCCCGACATGAACCTTCCTAACAAACTCACGACGTCGCGCCTCTTGTTGACCGTGGTGTTCCTGGTGGCCGTCTTCGTCGAGTTTCCCGGCAACCGCACCCTTGCGTTCATTGTGTTTGTCGTGGCCAGCATCACGGACTACCTGGACGGCGCCATTGCCCGGAGCCGAAAGCTGATAACCAATTTTGGGATCCTGATGGATCCGTTGGCCGACAAGATTCTCACCTGCTCGGCCTTCATCGCCTTCATTGGGCATGGATATATCCCGGCGTGGATGGTGGTGGTGGTCGTGGCGCGGGAGCTGGCGATCACCGGGCTGCGTCTGCTGGCGGCCTCGAAGAACGTGGTGTTGGCCGCCGAGCGCTACGGCAAGCACAAGACGATTTCCCAGATGGTGGCGGTGAGCGCCATTCTTTTGAAAGCCAGCTATCCGGATTGGGGCGACGTGGGCCAGATGATCTGTGGGTGGAACATCGTGGGCCGGCCTTGGGTTGCACAGCTGGCGGATGTTTCCCTCTGGCTGAGCGTCGTGCTGACCTTCATCTCTGGGTGGCTCTATCTTTGGCGCAACCGGCAGCTGTATTTGAACGACATGTAGCACCGCCCGCGGTCTCGACCGAGGGCTTCTTTCCGTCGTTGCCCACGTCCAACGAATCACTTCTCGAATGAACGCCGCGAGTTCCCGTCCGCCCGAAGTGCCGCGCCAGCCGGGATCAGCTTGGTCGCGCTTCGTGGTCTGGATCGCCGAGGGCTTTGGGGTGGGCCGAATCCCGTTTGGCCCGGGAACGTTTGGATCCATGGCGGGACTGATCTGGCTGGCGTTGCTCGTGCGGACGGGAAGCCTGGCCGGATTTTTCATCGGGCTGGGCCTCAGCCTCGTGGTTTCCGTGGCGGTGTGCGGCGCCGCCGAGCGCATCACCGGCCGGAAGGATCCCGGTTCGGTCGTGCTGGATGAAATTGTCGCGGTGCCCATCTGTTTCGTGCCCTGGATGCTGGCTGAGTTTTCCCGGCTGCAGGCCATGCCGTCGGCTGAGTATTTTTTCGGCCCGCGGACGTGGTGGCTGACTTTGCTTTTGTTTGCGCTTTTTCGTCTGTTCGACATCTGGAAGCCGTGGCCCATTCGTCCCTCGCAGAACCTGCCGGGAGGCTGGGGCGTGACGGTCGACGACGTGCTGGCGGCCGTGGCGGTGGCGGCGCTGAGCTTGCTGGCGGTTCGGTAAGCGGAACATTCCGCGCGGTGCAATTTCTCTTTGCCTAGCCGGAACGATACCCTCGGCACCGCCTATTCCCGGGGAACAAAGCGATAGCCGATGCCGGGTTCGGTGCGAATGAACTCGGGTTGGCCGGGAGCGGATTCCACTTTTTCGCGGAGATGGGCGATATGCACACGGAGATAGTGGGTCTGTTGGATCGCTTTTGGGCCCCAGACCTCCGTGAGAAGCTGACGATGCGTGAGCACCTTGCCGGCGTGAGTGACGAACAGTCGGAGGAGGGCGTACTCGGTCGGGGTTAGCTTGACCTCCTGTTCCTGCTTGCGCACCACCCGGGCGGACAGATCGACCTCCAAATCGCCGGATCGAAAAACGGCATCGGCAGGGGAGGGTTGCAGATGCCGCAACGCGGCGCGCAGTCGCGCGAGCAGTTCGCCGGACGAAAATGGCTTGGTGATGTAGTCGTCCGCGCCCGCATCCAGCGCCGCCACCTTGTCGTCCTCACGATCGCGTACGCTGAGGATGATGACCGGAACGCGGCTCCATTCACGCAGACGTTTCAGCACCTCCACCCCATCGAGATCGGGCAGGCCCAAATCGAGCAGCACGACTTCCGGACGTCGCTGGGCCGCCTGCGCGATCCCGTCTGCGCCGGTGGCTGCGTCAATCACGCGATAGCCACTGGCCTCGAGAGTCACGCGCAGCAGTCGACGAATCTGGGGTTCGTCGTCAATGACCAGGGCGACGGTGCCCGATGGAGAGGCGGGCGATTCAGGTTTCATGGGGTGCCTCGGGGATGGGCAGCTTCGCGGGCTGGGGCAGGCGCAGGGTGAAAAGCGCGCCGCCTCCGACCCGGTTCGCGGCGGTGACCGATCCGTTGTGTGCTTCGACGAAACCCTTGACGATGGCCAGCCCTAGGCCGCTGCCGCCGGTGGGCGCGCCGGGTCCTCGGGTGAACTTGTCGAAGATGCGCGGGAGCAGGGCTGGCGGGATGCCTGGGCCGTGATCGGCGACCGAAAGTGAAATCGACGACTCATCGCGGGCGGCCTGGATCTTGATGCTGGTGGTGGGCGGTGTGTGCATGGCGGCGTTGAGGAGCAGGTTGCCGAGCGCCTGCTGCAGCAGGGAGAAATCGAGGTAGGCGAGCAGCGGTTCCGCGGGCAGGTCGAGTGTCACCGAATGTTGCTTCAGTTCGCTTTGCAGGTCGCGGACGGCGGTTTGCACCAGGTCGCGGGCATCGTGCCAGTCAAGGCGTGGCCGGATTTGTCCTGACTCCAGCCGGGAGACATCGAGCAGGTTGCCGACGATCCGGTTGAGCCGGGAGTTGGCCATCTGGATCTCGGCGAGCAGGGCGCGACGGTGGTCGGGCGATGCAGTTTCCGCATCGGCTAGCGCGCTGGCGGCACTGGTGCTGGCGGCCAGCGGCGTGCGCAGTTCATGCGAAATGGAGTTGAGGAGCGTGCGCCCCAGGCGTTCCGACTCCGCCAGGAGCCGGGATTGCTCGGCGGCCGCACGCAGCTCCACGCGGTCGAGCACCAAGGCCGCCTGCTGTGCGAAGGCCTTGAGCAGGTCGCGATGGTGCATAGGCAGGCATTTGCCGGGCAAACTCACCGCCAGCACGCCGAGCGTTTTCCGCTCGGTGACCAGCGGCAGATGCAGCGTGGGAGTGCCGGGAAGATTATCGGTGAATCGTCCTGCGGCCTGGCCATGGCGAAATGCGTAGTCCGCCACCCCCAGATCCTTCTCCGTCAGCAGCAGGGTGCCGTCTGGATGAGCCGCGAGCTTGCCCCCAATCTCGATCGCCACTGCGGCCGGCGTTTGAAAGACGCGCCCCACTTGGGCCACCAGCTGCCAGACTACTTCATCGCGCGACGTTGCTTCGGCCAGATCACGCGTCAGCGCGTAAAGCGCCGTGGCTCGCTCTTCGCGTCTTCGCTCCGCCTCGCCTTGTGCGCGGACGCGTGCGACCAGTTGGCCCAGCACGCTGGCCACAATGAAATAAGTGGCGAACAAGATGGCGTCCTCAGGGTGATCGAGGTTGAACGTGAGCCGGGGCGGGAGGAAGAAGAAATCCCAGATGAGCGCGCTCAAGACCCCGGCCAGCAGCACCGGTCCGCGTCCCACAAAAAGGGCGACCAAAACCACACCCAACAGAAAGACCAAGCCCGGGGCTCGCGGTCCCGCCAACTCCATCAGGGCCAGATTGGCGAGGCTCGTGGCCCCGACCACGCAAGCCGCGATGAGATACTGGCGTCCCGGTGATTGGAAAGTGGGCCGCCACGGCGGAGCGAGGGTGTTGGTTCCGTCCTTTTGGGAACGGACGACATGAAGGTCCACGTCGCCGCTCTCCCGGGCCAGCCGATGCAAGAGTCGACTGCCACGCCACCACTCCAGCCAGCCTGATCCCGCAGGCTTGCCGACGACGATCTGGGTGACGTTCTGGTCGCGAGCGACCCGGAGCAGCCCGCGAACCAGTTCTTCATCGGAGGTGGTGACCACCTCGGCCCCTAGCTCCCGCGCGGTGGCGAGGTTCTTGGCGAGCTGGCCCTGAGCCGTCTCGTTCAGCATCGAGGAATTTTCGACATTCACCGCGATCCAGGAGCACTGCAGTCCGTCAGCCATTCGACGAGTCCAACGGATCAGCGGCTCGGAGGTCGGGCTCGGGCCGACCGCGACCAGCAGCCGGTGGTCGGTTTTCCACGTGCCGGCGGCTGATTGTGCACGGCGAAATTCCCGGGTGCCTTCGCCCACGTGATCGGCGACGAGCCTCAGCGCCAGTTCGCGCAGTGCGGTGAGGTTGGCCTCGCGGAAAAAATTGCGGACGGCGACGGCCGCCCGATCCGGCACGTAAACCTTGCCTTCATGCAGGCGTTGGACGAGCTCAGCGGGCGGCAAATCCACCAGCTCCAGAATGGCCTGGTCAAGGACGCTGTCCGGCACTGTCTCGCGAACCTCGGCACCGGTGATCTGGTGAACGGTGTCGGCACGGCTTTCGACGTGCTGGACGTTGAGCGTGGTGTAAACATCAATTCCTGCGTCAAGCAGCTCCTCCACGTCGTGCCAGCGCTTGGGGTGGCGCGCGCCGGGCGCGTTGGTGTGCGCAAGTTCATCCACCACGGCAAGCTGTGGACGACGGGCCAGCGTGGCATCGAGGTCGAACTCGGTCAGGTGCACCCCGCGGTAATCCAACTGACGACGGGGTAACTGTGGCAGGCCCTGGACGAGTGCGTCGGTCTCTTTCCTGCCGTGGGTTTCCACGTAACCGATGACCAGATCGCGCCCGGCCTGGAACTCGCGGCGGGCGGCTTCAAGCAGGGCGAAGGTCTTGCCCACCCCGGGACACATCCCAAGAAAGACTTTGAGGCGTCCGCGTTTCTGCGCGGCTTCCTCCCGCTGGATCGAACTCAGCAGCGCGTCAGGATTGGGGCGGCTGGCTTCCGGCACGAGACGATTCAAGCTGAAGGTTTCATGCAATGCCAGCCCTGCGCGGGCCAGTTCGGGTCGGTCGGGGGGCGGCTCATGGCTGGAGCGAATCGAGGGAAAGGTTTAACCGGAGCACATGCACGCCCGGGGAACCCAGAAACCCAAGGGCGGCATCGTCGGTGTTGGTGCGGATCAATTCCCGGACCCGTTCCGGACTCAGGCCGCGGGCCTGGGCGACTCGGTGGACCTGCTGCTCGGCGTTGGCTGGGCTGATGTGCGGGTCCAGGCCACTGCCTGAGGCGGTGACGGCATCGGCGGGAACTGGGTCGGTCGGTTTCAATCCGTTGACCCGCCGATACGTCTCGAGGCGGGACTGGATCAGCTCCTTTAGTTTCCGGGAGGTTGGTCCCAAATTGCTGCCGCCCGAACTGACCGCGTCGTAGCCCTGCCCGGCGGCCGATGGCCGAGGATGAAAGTAGCGTTGTGCACGGAAGCCCTGGCCGATGAGCCGGGAGCCGATCACGTTTCCTGTGCGGTTGACCAGGAGGCTGCCGTTGGCTTTGTCCGGGAAAAGCGTCTGCGCGAATCCCCAGACGACCGCCGGATAGGCACCGCAGCAGACCACGGCGAGGACGATGGTGGCGACAGCGGCGGCGCGGAGATTGGAGATGAGGATGTTCATCGGATCAAATCAAACGAGGTGAAAAGAGGTGATGAGCAGATCGATGACCTTGATGCCGGCGAAGGGAAGCAGGACACCGCCGCCGCCGTAAATCAACAGATTGCGCTGGAGAACAGCCACCGCACCCACGGGTTTGTAGGCGACCCCCCGCAGCGCAAGGGGCAGGAGGGCGATGATGATGACCGCGTTGAAAATGACCGCGCTCAGGATTGCGCTTTGCGGGGAAGCCAGTCGCATGATGTTCAGGGGTGCGATGGCCGGGAAACTCGCCATCAGCATTGCGGGGATGATGGCGAAATACTTGGCGAGATCGTTGGCGATGCTGAAGGTGGTGAGGGCACCGCGGGTCATCAACAGCTGCTTTCCGATCTCCACGATCTCGATCAGCTTTGTGGGATTGCTGTCGAGATCCACCATGTTGCCCGCCTCCCGCGCGGCCTGGGTGCCTGTGTTCATGGCCACCCCGACGTCGGCTTGGGCCAGCGCCGGCGCATCGTTGGTGCCGTCGCCCGTCATCGCCACCAAATGCCCGGCCGCCTGCTCCGAACGAATGCGCGCGAGCTTCTGCTCCGGGGTGGCCTCGGCCATGAAGTCGTCCACTCCCGCCTCGGCGGCGATGGCCGCGGCGGTGAGCGGATTGTCCCCGGTGATCATGACCGTCCGGATGCCCATCTTCCGCAACTGGGCGAAGCGTTCCTTGATGCCGCCCTTGACGACATCCTTCAGGTGGACGACCCCCAGAACCTCCCGTCCCTCGATGACCACCAGCGGCGTGCCGCCCGAGCGGGCGACCTCATCTGCGATCTGATCGACGGCCGGCGGAAATGGGGCCCCAAGCCGGTCCGCGTAAAGGCGAACCGAGTCAACCGCGCCCTTGCGGATCATCCGCGCTGGTTGGTCCTTTTGGGCCTGCAGATCCACGCCGCTCATGCGGGTTTGGGCGGTGAACGGCACAAACCGTGCGTGCGGCGCCGCGAGCTCCCGGCCGCGGAGATTGAACTTCTCCTTGGCCAGGACCGCGATGCTGCGGCCTTCCGGGGTTTCGTCAGCGAGCGAGGCGAGTTGGGCGGCGTCGGCGAGGCGGGCGGCGGAGACGCCCGGCGCGGGCAGGAACGCAGCGGCCATGCGATTGCCGAGCGTGATCGTGCCGGTCTTGTCGAGGAGCAGGACGTCCACGTCACCGGCGGCCTCCACTGCGCGTCCGCTGGTGGCCATGACGTTGCGCCGAATGAGGCGGTCGAGCCCGCTGATGCCAATGGCGCTGAGGAGGCCGCCGATCGTGGTGGGGATGAGGCAGACGAGGAGGGCGATCAACACGGGCGTGGCGAACGGCAGACCGGAGTAAAATCCGAACGGGCGCAACGTGACGCAGACGAGGAGGAAGACCAACGTGAGCGCGGCGAGGAGGATGGTGAGGGCGATTTCGTTGGGTGTCTTCTGGCGTCGGGCGCCTTCGACCATCGAAATCATGCGGTCCAGGAAGCCTTCACCCTTCTCGGTGGTAACCCGGATGACGATGCGATCGCTGATGACTCGCGTGCCGCCGGTGACCGCGCTGCGATCGCCGCCGCTCTCGCGGATGACCGGGGCGGACTCGCCGGTAATTGCGGCCTCGTCCACCGTTGCGATGCCTTCGATCACTTCGCCGTCGGCCGGAATCGTGTCGCCTGATTCGCACACCACCAAGTCGCCCTTCTTTAGTTGTTGTGCGGGCACCTTCTCTTCGTGGCCCTGGCTCAGGCGCCGGGCCATCGTGTCCTTGCGCGCCCGGCGCAGGCTGTCGGCCTGGGCCTGGCCGCGGCTTTCGGCGACCGCTTCAGCGAAGTTGGCAAAGAGGACGGTGAACCAAAGCCACGCCGCGAGTTGCGCGATGAATCCGCGGTCAGCTTCCGCGCCAAGGGTTCCGATGGTGGTCAGAGCTGCCCCGATCAGGGTCACGAACATGACGGGGTTCTTCACCATCCACCGCGGATCGAGCTTTCGAAACGAGCTGCGGATGGCGGGGCTGACAATGTTCCAGGCGAAGAGAGAGGGAGCCGAGGGGTTCATGGTGTCTTTGAGCCGGGTCAGAACAGCCCGCCTTGGACGGTGAGGAAGTGTTCCACCAGCGGGCCAAGGGCGAGCACAGGCAGAAAGTTCAGGGCACCCACGAGCACGACGGTGCCGAGGAGCAGGATGACAAAGGTGGCGCCCGCGACCGGAAACGCGCCGGCGCTGGGGGGCGAGGCTTGTTTGCGTCCGAGGGATCCGGCGAGCGCCATGATGGGAACGATCATCAGGAACCGGCCGGCGAGCATCGCGAGGCCGAGGGTGGCGTTGTACCAAGGCGTGTTGGCAGTGAGTCCCGCAAAGGCGCTGCCGTTGTTGCCTGCGGCCGAGCTGTAGGCGTAGAGGATTTCGCTGAGTCCGTGCGGGCCCTGGTTGTTCAGACCTGCGCGGCCCCAGTCGCTCGTGGCGGCCCAGGCGGAAAACCCCAGGATGACCAGGCACACGACCAGCAACGAAAGCATCGCCATCTTCACCTCGTAGGCCTGGATCTTCTTCCCCAAATATTCTGGAGTCCGGCCTACCATGAGGCCGGCGATGAACACGGCGAGCACCACGAACACCAGCATCCCGTAAAGGCCCGCGCCGACCCCACCGACCACCACTTCGCCGAGCTGAATCATCGAGAGCGGGACCAGACCGCCAATCGGCGTGAAGGAATCGTGCATGCAGTTCACGGCGCCGCACGAGGCGGCGGTCGTGACGGTTGCGAACAGGGCCGAGTTGAAAATGCCGAAGCGAACCTCCTTGCCTTCCATGTTGCCGTCCGCGACAACGACGCCGAGTCGGTGGTGAATGGGATTGCCGGCCGATTCCGCCCACCACGCCACCAATACGCCGACGACGAAGAGCATGATCATCGCCGCCCAGACGGACCAACCGTGGGCCTGGTTCCTGGTTGCGCGGCCGAGGTGATACGTCAAACCGCTGCCGATCGCGAAGATGGAAAGCATCTGGAGAAAATTGGTCCAGGGGTTCGGGTTCTCAAAAGGGTGCGCCGCGTTGGCGTTCGTGTATCCGCCGCCGTTGGTGGCGAGCATCTTGATGGCAACCTGGGAGGCCATGGGGCCCTGGATGATGGTTTGATCGGGCTGCGTTTCCGTGGCCGTCACGGTCTGGCCATTGACGCCGACCAATGGTTCGCCGCGTGGGTTTTTCTGCTCAACTTCGACGGGGGCGGGCTCCAAGAGCCGGGCTTTCGTGGGTGGACGAAAATTCTGGATCACTCCTTGGGACACCAGCACGAGCGCCAAGATCAGCGACAAGGGCAGGAGCAGGTAATAGGTGATGCGGATGAGGTCCACCCAGAAGTTGCCGAGCGTTTTCGTGGAGGAACGGCCGAGGCCACGCACCAAGGCCGCGGCGATGCCGATGCCGACGGCACCCGAGGCAAAGTTCTGGAAGGTCAGTGCGACCATCTGGGAAAAGTAAGACATGGTCGTTTCGCCCGCGTAGCTCTGCCAGTCGGTGTTGGTCGTAAAGCTGACGGCCGTGTTGAACGCGAGGTCCGGGCTCAGCGGCCCGAGGCCCGTTGAGTTCAGCGGCAGCAGATGCTGCATCCGAAGCAGCGCGTAAGTGAACAGGCAGCTCACCAGGCTGAAGACCAGTACCCCAGAGGTGTATTGCCTCCAGTCGTGCTCGCGATCGGCGGTCACGCCGAGGAGCCGATAGGTAAAACGTTCCATTGGCCTGATGAACGGGTCGAGCCAGGTCCGTCCTCCGGCGTCCAGGACCTGCCCGAGGTAGAGTCCAAGCGGCTTCGTGATGAGGGCCAATGCGCTCAGGAAGAATGCCAGTTGAAGCCAGTCCAGGGTTTGCATGGGGTCCTCAGAATTTTTCCGGGCGGAGCAATGCGGCCACGAGGTAGCCGAACAGCGCCAGCGCGACGAGACCGAGAAGCTGGTTTTCCATAACGATCAAAGCTTTTCGGAAGCTTGGAGGTAAAGGCCGGTCAGTAGAAAAAAGCCTGTCACGACACCGGTGAAAATGAGGTCGTTCATGGAAGGGTCAGTTGGTTCGGTGCGAGCCGAGCAAGGTTTCGTTCACGGCTCCACTCTCGCTCCAACCGGGGTCGCCGGGTAATCAAGACGCGGTCAGTCCGCATTAAGAAGTTATCAAGACATCCATCGTTTTGGGGATTGCCGGCCGGCCGGCAATTCTCATAATCCCGTTTACTCGCAGCCGTGCGGCCGCGAAGATGGTTTCCAATGAACGAGTGGAACATTCAGTCCCGGGCACACGCCTGTCAGGCGTGCGGGCGGCACTTTGTCGACAAGCAGCATTATCACACGGTGCTGCAGGACCACCGGCGCGAAGTCCAACGCATGGACCTGTGCGAGGCTTGTTGGCGGGAGGGACATGCGGATGGCGCCAGCAGCCGCCAGGGCTTTATCTCGATGTGGCAGGGGGTCTACGAACAGCCGCCAGCGGCTGCACCGGAGGCGATCAAAAAGGAAAGCGCCGAAGGCCTGCTGCGTCGCATCATTGAGCGAAACGAACCGCGCTACGCGGCGGCGGCGTACATCCTTGCCGCCATGCTGGAGCGCAAGCGCCTGCTCAAGGTGAAGGAACAGTTCCGTCGCGACGGCCAGCGCATCTTTGTCTACGAACATCCCAAGACCGCCGAAATTTTTACCATCACGGATCCGGATCTGCACCTGAACCAGCCGGAACAGGTGCAGCAGATTCAGCGCGAAGTGGCCGATTTGCTGGAGCACGGCTTCCCGGAAGATCGCGTCGCGGCAGCGGCGGCTGAAGTTTCAGCCGGATCGGATGCTGGGGCCGCGGTGGCTGTGGCAGAACAGGACGGGCCGACGGGTGAGCCTGTCCCGGACGTCGTCTCGGGTTAGCCCTGCGCGTGAGATCGACTCGCGAGTTGGAAGCGTTGCTGGGACACGAGTTTCGGAATCCCCAGCTCCTGGTGTTGGCCCTGACTCACCCGTCGGTTTGTCACGAGGCATCGCCGGAAGCGGCCGGCCAGCTGGCGCACAACCAGCGGCTGGAGTTTCTGGGCGATTCGGTGCTCGGCCTGGTTCTGACCCGCGAGCTCTACGAGAAATTCCCACACCTCGACGAAGGGCCCTTGACCAAGGCCCGAGCCCAGATGGTGAACCGACGCACGCTGGCAAACCTCGGCCGGCGATTTCGTCTGGGTGAACATCTTGTGCTGAGCCGGGGCGAGGAGGCGAGCGGCGGCCGGGATCGGGAATCAGCGCTGGCGGATGCGTTGGAAGCCGTGGTGGGCGCGATTTTTCTCGATGCCGGCTACGATGCCGGGGCGGAGTTTGTGCTTCGCCTGTTCCGCGATGCCTTTGGCGAGCTGACCGAGGTGCCCAATTTGTCGAACCCGAAAGGCGAGCTGCAGGAATTGTTGCAGGCGACTTCGCCGCAGGCGCCCGTTTACGAGATCACTGCGGCCAGTGGCCCCGACCATCAGCGCCTGTTCCAATGCGCCGTCTCCCATGCGGGAGTTGAGCTCGGCCGGGGCGAGGGACGCAGCAAGAAGGAAGCGGAAAGCCAGGCGGCGCTGGCGGCGCTGGCCAGACTGCGGGCGAAAGCATCCGACGTGGCGACGTCTTGATCCCGGGCGGAACCGTTCCAGTTAAGCCGAACGGGTGCGGTTTTCGAGCGCCTGCTCGTAACAGGCAAGAGCCTCCTGATACCGGGATTGTTGGTTCAGAATTCCGCCCTTGGAGAGGTAAGCCTGGGTGCAGCGGGTGTCGAGGGCGATGGCTCGATCGTACGCTTCGATCGCTTGCTCGAATCTTTTCAGACGTTCCAAAGCCATCCCCTTGCGCAGGTGCAGCTCCGCGTCATTCGGCTCGCGTGAAATCGCTTCCTCGACCGCGCCTAGCGCGGCCTGTGGCTGACCCAGGTTCAGCAACGTTTGCGCCTTCGCCAGAGTCACGGCGCGAGGGTGAGCTGACGACGCTCCCTTGGACGGCGTGGTGGCGGGAGGTGAACTCGCCAGATCGAGCCCGGCTTTGTCTTCCGAGCCCGTGCGGGCCACGGCCTCCATCTCGCGGATGCGACCTTCGAGATGGTGGATCATCGACTGCAAACGCCCATTTTCGTGGCTGGCACCAGGTCCGACCGAATCTGCGCCCGCTCCGATCAGGAGCCGGTCGCCGGACGGCAAGGCCAGCGCTCCCGGTGATCCCAGTCCGCCCGGGAGGCCTGGCAGACCGCGAGCCGGGCCAAGTCCGAGGGCGATCTCCGCCAGGCGATTCATGCCGCGCGCCTGAATGACCGCCGTCAACACCATGGCCAGAACTCCAACCAGGAACATGCCGGCGGCGGCGGCCATCATCAGCCGGTTCGAGTTGCGGGCGGCGAGGGCGTCCTCGGCTCGTTTTCCGGCGAGGTCCCGCTCCATCGACTCCAGCCGGCCGATCATCGCCTGGACATTGGTTTGCGCTTCGGCGCTGGCTTCAGCGCGGGCCTGACCGATGGCGAGCAGGGCCGTGTGCATTTGTTCCTGAAGCCGCAGGTAGGAGCGCAAGGCTTCGGCGTTATAACGAAGGGAAAGCTCTTCGGCGGATGACGGGCTGGAAGCCGAACCGTGGTTGGAAGGTGAAACGGAAGCGGAGACGGTTGAGGGGCTGCCATTCGTCGCCGTTCCCAGCCCCGCTGTCGCCGGCGTTCCGTTGGTGGCCCGCGACGGGTTGGCGCTGGTGGCGGGTCCAAGGGTAGGTTCAACGGGCGCGGGCTGGGCTGCCGCGAGGTGGCCCAGGCCCGTCAACATAAGCCAGGCAACCAATGGAACAGCAACCGCTCGATTCCACTTTTCCATAAGAGGAGGCAGTGATACGGGAGCAAAACTTAACGGCCGGCTCCCGCGGCCGGATCGGCCCGCCCTAGCTTGGGGACGGCACGCCTTCGGCCGGACCAGCCGTTCCCGTTGGATCGCTGGACTCGGGTGCATCGGCGCTGGGCTCGGCCGGCGCGGGCGAATCGGTCGGCGGCGCCTCGCTGGCCACCATTTCAGCCGGAGTCATGGTTTCAACGGAGGGCGCCTCGCTGGCGGCCGTTTCGGTGCCGGGCGTTGCGGCTGCGGCCTTGGCTGCGGGCTTGACCGGCTTGGGCGCCGGTTTCTTTGCGGTTTCGAGCACCCCGTTGGCGAATTCGATGACGTGCCCCTGGTGAATCAACCAGTGCAGGTCGGTCATGACGGCCGCCATCTCCGGGGTCGGCTCAGCTGCGGTCGCGGCCGGTGCGGCCGGCATTGCCGCAGCAGCAGGTGTGGCCGGGGTCTCCCCGCCTTCGGCTGGAGCCGATGCAGGAGCAGCTTCTGGCGTCGGAGCGGCGGCCGGCTTAGGCGCGGCTGGAGCCAGTGCTTCGAGCAGTTGTTTGTGGGTGCACTTGGCGTGGGCAGTGATGTACTCAACGATGCGCCGGATGCCGTCGGAGATTGGGGTGGCGTCCAAGTCCAGGAAATGCGGTCGCGCCACAGCGACATGCGTCACCGTCTTGTTGACCTTGAAGAACTGCAGGCCGCGATTGGCGAATTGCTGGCTTAGGACCGTTGCGACCTGGAGTGGGAACCGCTGCTGATCCTCCCAACGGACGCGGGCGAGTCGTTGCAGTTCTCGATCCCGGAGTGCCCGTGACTGCGCGCCGGTCAGGCGGATGGATTCAACCGGTTTGATGATGGTGCCGGCGTGGACCTGGCGGAAGTGCTTTTCGACTTCCTCGCGGCTGCCGAGCTTGAGCGGTTCCGGGACGTTCAAGCAGACGAACTCGGTCTTCCAGCTCTGGTCCTCGATCCATTTTTTGACCACGGCTTCGTCCTTGACGATGCGCACGCGGGCTTTAAAGGCCTCGAATGGCATGCGGCTGAAGCGTTCGGTGTGCAGGCGGCGCAACTGGTTCTGATAATCGTGGTAGTTCGGCGGACCGAGAATCACGCCGCTCATCCCGCATTGCGCCACGAACGTGTAGACGCCCTTCGGCGGTTCCACCTGCGTCTTCTCCGGCTGGTAAAACGTTGCGAAGTGCCGGTCCAGGAGATGGCGCACGGCCTCGTCCTCGGACAGCCAGAGGGAGTCGTCCAAGGCGCAGGAAAAGAAGGGCTGAATGACGGTGTTGTCCGGCTTCTTTTTGACCGTGAACGTCACGTAATGCCGCTCGGGTTTGGCGAGCACCATCTGGGCAATCTCGAACAGGGGATATGCCCGGCCCGTGATTCGAATCTGGCGGGCGAGCGAGTCCACGCCGTGATCGTCAGGAATGAACGAAATGTTGATCTCAGGCAGCGGAACGGGTGGTGGTGCGGCTGGGCGCGGACCGCGGGAATCCCGCGAGTCGCGGCCGGGTCCTCCAGGTCCACGTCGGGGCGGACGGCCTTGCCCTTGCCCTGGACCTGGGCCGGGTCCTCGGCCTTGGCCCTGACCCTGACCTTGACCCTGTGGGCGGGAACCGCCGAAGCCGCCGCCCGGGCGTCCGGCTCCGGGGGGACGGTCTCCGAATCGGCCGCCGCCAGGCCGGCCGCCTCCGGCTCCGCTTCCGCCGGGACCACCGGGTCGCCGGGGCGGACGATCGCGACGATCGCGATCGAAGCTTCGCTCGGGCGCGCCTTCAAATTTTGCGTAGCGATTGACCTGAGACGATTCCTTGGCCCAGGCGGGCAGGAAATGTTTTTCCAGGTTGAACTCGGTTTCTGGCGTAGTGCTCATTCGTACTTTCGGCACGTGGAACGGCGATGCTGCCCGCCCACGGCTCGATAAGAGTTTCAGCGTAAGTGTGGAGAGACCGCCGGAAGATTGCAAGCGTCCGGCGGACACCAATCAGGTTATCGGCATTTCCCGCCCTTCAGTAGACATCCCGGAGATACCGTTTTTCGGTTTTCATGAGGGTGACGTTGACATACTCCGCGGCGGCTTCGGCCGAAAGTGCGCCCTGAACCCGGGCGATCTCTATCAATGCCTGGTGCACGTCCTTGGCCATGCGATGCGCATCGCCGCAGACAAAGAGGTAGGCGCCGCCTTGCAGCCAAGCCCAGACTTCCCGGGCGTTCTCCAACAGCCGGTGCTGGACATACACCTTTTGAGCCTGATCCCTGGAAAAGGCCGTGTCGATCCTCGTCAGCAGGCCCTGGGTCTGCCAGGCGAGAAGCTCCGACTCATAAAAATAGTCGGTGGCCCGATGTTGTTCGCCGAAGAAAAGCCAGTTGCGTCCTCGTGCACCGTCCACGGCCCGTTGCTCGAGAAAGGCGCGAAACGGCGCGATGCCCGTCCCGGGTCCGATCATGATCATGTCCCGTTCGGGGGCTGGAAGGCGAAAGTGCCGTGATTCCTGGATGTAGACCGGCACGACGGGCTGGTTGAGCGGGACGTGGTCCGCCAGGTAACCGCTGCAAAGCCCCGTTTTTTCGCGGCCGTGGGTTTCATACCGGACGATGCCGATGCAGAGATGAACCTCGTCGGGATGGGCGTCGAGCGACGACGCGATGGAATACAACCGGGGCGGGATGGGCGAAAGTTGGGCCAAAAATCCTTCTGGCGATTCGAATTCGACCTCGTCGAACTCGCGGAGGATGTCGACATAATCCCGGCTTTCGACGTATTCGCTGAGGAGATCGCCGTTGTCGGCAATTTCCATGAGTCGATTCCGCTGTTCGCCTTGCGGGATCAACTCCGCCATCCCGGTGAGGATCTTTTTCGTCGCCCGATTGAGAATGTAGCTTTCGGAGAGCGCGTGACGAAAGGAGACGGTCTCGCCCTTGGGATTGTGGACGGGCGTTTCGGGGTCGAATTTTAGCAGTGCCAGCACCTCGTCGACAACATTGGGCGCGTTGCGAGCAAACACGGCCAGGGAATCGCCCGGTGTATACCGGAGTCCGCTGTGGGCCAGGCTCAGTTCAAAATGCCGGGTATCCTTGCCCGACCCTGGACGGGTCAGTCGCTCGCGACGGACCAGCGTCGCCGGAAATGGGTTCTTCCGGTTGTAGGCGGGCGGCGCTGGCGCGGCTCCGGCGGCTTTGGGTGATTGGGCGGCTTCGCTCATACAGCCAGAGGCAGGCTACTGGGGCCGCCGCGCCGATGGCAATTCGTATTCCCTTCGTTCTTAAGCAAATCTCCAAACCTCCGATTCAAGGATGGCCAGTCTGGTCGGGGCGGTTAGGGGGGGAGCCAGCTGGCCAAGTCCGACCAACACATCGAATAGCGAATGACCGAGCTTATGCGCCCCTCTCGACTCGCCGTCCGGCGTAGCCCTCGCTTGTGCTTCCTTGCGCTGCTCACCTTTGTCGCTGGCTGTGCGCAGCCGCCCCCCGCGCCGCTGCGGATTGGCATCAACGCGTGGCCCGGCTATGAGTTTATCTACCTCGCTCAGGAGAAGGGATTCTATCGTGACGAGGGCTTGGAGGTGCGGGTGGTGGAGTTCAGTTCCCTGGCGGATTGCCGGCGTGCCTTTGAGCGGGGTCAGATCGACGCGCTTGGCGCCACTGTCGTTGAGGTCTTGCAGGCTTCCGATCAATCCGATCGCACACCTCAAATCATCCAAATCGTCGATTCTTCCCACGGCGCGGACGTCATCATCGCGCAGCCGGGCATCACGAACGCCGAGGGCCTGCGTGGTCGCAAGATCGGAGTGGAGCTTGCGTCGGTGGGAGTTTACGTGCTGGCTCGCGGGCTCGAAACAATTGGCCTCGGTCTGGGGGACGTGACCGCGGTTTCCATGGACCAGACCTCGATGGAGGCTGCGTTTCGAAGGGGCGAGTTGGATGCCATGGTCACCTACCCGCCTTTCTCCATCAAGCTGCAGCGGGATCGCCTCGCCAACACCTTGTTCTCCAGCGCCGAAATTCCGGGTGAGGTCCTCGACGTCATCGCCGCCGACGCCCGCGTCATTGGGCAGCGACCCCGCGACATCGAGCGCCTGGTCCGGGCCTATCAGAAGGCAATTCGCTATGCTCAAGAGCATCCGGCTGAAGCTCATTCCATCATGGCGCGCCGGGAGGGAATTACCCCTCAGGAGTTCAGTGCCTCGCTCACGGACGGCATTCGCATACTTCCTCCGACCGATCAGTCCTTGTACCTCAAGGCGGACGGAAAGCTCTCGAAGGTGATTGACCGAACCGATCGGATTCTGCGTCAAGCAAAGCAGATCAACGGGGTCGATCGCCGGGCGCAGGTGATCAGCCCGACCCTGGTCACCACGGCCAGTCCCGGGCCATGAATGCGTTTGGCCACCTGGACGAACGGTCGATTCGCCGCAAGCTGCTCGGCCCCTTGCTGGCCGCCGGTCTTCTGGCGAGCGTCGCCTCAGTCATTGTCATCCGCGAAGATTTCTCCCGCACGCTGATGCTCCGCCTGCGACAGCGAGCCGAGCTGATTGCGGACATGGTCAACCACACGGCGGAAAGCATCTCCCGCCCTGGCGAGTTGCAGCGGGTGGTCGCCGCGGTCGGAGCCGAGCCCGAGGTCAACCTCATCCTGGTGGTCGCGGGCCAGCCTGCCCGCGTCATCGCCTGCACCCGGCAATCCTGGCTGGGGCAAAATCTCGAGGATCTGCCGTTTGTCGGGATCCGTCGGGACTTGGACGAGGTTCTTCGGGCCACCCGCGACTACGCCAATTACGATGCGGCCACGGCGGAGTACGATTACACCGCCCCCTTGCTGCTCAGCCAGCCGGAATTCGCCCGGGCCACGCTGGGGCGGGGGGCAGTCATGGTCCATCTGGATACCCGGCCGGCGCAGGCCGCCAATCGGGAGGCGGTATGGAAGTTCCTGTTCGGCTACCTCGCATTGCTGGCGGTCCTGGCGCTCCTCGGCTACCGCCTCCTCAAACGAGTGGTGCTGGATCCCATCGACGCCATCAACCAGGCTGTCCGCGCGCTTGATCGAAACACGGAAGCCCCGTGGACCAAGACCCGATCGTCCGATGAAATCGGCCGGCTCGCGGCGACGCTGCAAGGGGCTTTGCAACAGGCAGACACTGCGCTGCGCGAACTTCGCAATCACCAGTTCGCGGTCGACCAACATTGCATCGTCGCGATCACCGATACCCAAGGCCGCATCACCCATGTCAACGACCGATTCTGCGCGATGAGCCAGTATTCGCGCGATGAATTGATCGGGAAGACGCACCGGATGGTGCACTCAGGCCATCATCCGTCGGCGTTCTTTGCCGAGATGTGGTCGGCCATCCGCCAGGGCCAGGTCTGGCACGGCGAGATCTGCAATCGCGCACGGAACGGTTCCCTCTACTGGGTCAACACCACCATCGTGCCCATGCCCGGCCCGAACGGAAAACCGGCGCAATACATCGCCATCCGCACGGACATCACGCCCCGCAAGCTGGCTGAGGAAGAGATCCGCCAGACCAATCGTGAGTTGGAGGCGGCAACCATCCGGGCCAATGAAATGGCGCTCACCGCTGATGCGGCCAATGCCGCCAAGAGCGAGTTTCTCGCGACGATGAGCCACGAGATTCGCACGCCCATGAATGGCGTGATTGGCTTCACGAATCTCCTGCTCGACAGCCCGCTGACCGAGGAACAGCGTGACCACGCCAACACCATCCGGCACTCGGGGGAAGCCCTGCTGACGATTATCAACGACATCCTTGATCTTTCCAAGATTGAGGCTGGCCGGCTGACGATTGAATGCCATCCGTTTGATTTGGCCCGATCCATTCAGGAGGTTGCCGGCCTGCTTTCGGCCTCGGCGACCGCACAGAGTCTGAGGCTGCAGGTGGTTTGGCCTGACGATCTTCGGCCGGGCGTGTTGGCCGATCCTGTCCGCGTGCGACAAGTGCTGCTGAATCTCGTCGGCAACGCGCTCAAGTTTACTCCGAAAGGCGGCGCGGTCACCATCCGGGTGGGGCGAGCGGGCCGGGCTGGTTCCGGGATAGCGCCCGCGCCGTTGCCATCGGCGATGGGCCAGGACTCGGATCGGCTGATGGTTCGGGTGGTTGACACGGGCATTGGAATTCCCCACGAGAAGCAAGCCGCGCTGTTCACGATGTTCAGTCAGGCCGACTCGTCGACCACGCGGAGGTTTGGCGGGACCGGCCTCGGTTTGGCCATCTGCAAACGCCTGGTCACTCTCATGGGTGGTGAGGTTGGCCTGGAGAGCGAGCCTGGTCGCGGTGCCGAGTTCTGGTTCACCCTCCCAGCGGTCGAGCTGCCGCCGGAGCCCGAGTCAAATCCTCGGCCCGGGCCAGTGCCTCCCCTGGCTCCGGCTCTTTCCAACGGGCGGAACGATTCGCAGTTCGCCCGTCGCCCGCGGATCCTGGTCGCCGAGGATACAGTGACCAATCAGCTCCTTGCGACCAAGATGCTCAATCGGTTTGGCTGCGACGTGGAGATCGCGGACGATGGCCGCGCGGCCGTCGAGCGATTCCAGCAACAGGCCTTCGATGCGATTCTGATGGATTGTCAGATGCCCGAGATGGACGGGTTCGAGGCCACGGCGGAGATTCGGCGCCTTGAACAGGAGTCCGGTCGGCCGGTGCGCATCCCGATCATCGCCTTGACGGCGAACGCCATGCAGGGGGACGACGAAAAGTGCAAATCGGCGGGCATGGATGATTACCTGGCCAAGCCGTTCTCTCCGGAGAAACTCAAGTTGCTGCTGGAGCGCTGGACGAACCGCGAGGCGCCAAGAATGGCCCCTTAGCCGGAACGATTCAGACTGAATCGTTCCGGCTCAGCTCCGGCATTGTCTGTCCTCGGAATGTCCGGCAATCTGTTGCCGTGCTTCGCCGCTCACTCCATCCAGCCTTCTCGCTCCTCGTCGCTTTAATTGCTGGCGCCACCTGGCTCCTCTCCGCCGCCGGCCAGGCGATGCCGGTGCCGCCCGCCCCGGTTGCCACGCCGTCCCGCGGGTTTTTCGACCAGCCGTTCACCGTCAGCCTTTCGGCAGGGACGGAGGATTCATCGATCTGGTATACGGTCAACGGCGAGCCGCCGGCTCCGCTCCGGAGTCTTCGCTATAGCGGCCCGATCCCGATTCGGTCCACCACTGTGTTGCGCGCTGCGGTGTTTCGGGACGGCACGAACGGGTCTGTGTCCGTCACTCACACGTATCTTTTTCTGAGCGACGTGGCGCGTCAGACGGGATCGGACTTCCCGATGGCTTGGGGCACCAACCAGGGCCAGCTTGTGGCGGCCGATTATGCGATGGATCCGGACATCGTTGGGAACCCGCTGTATCGAGATGAAGTGGTGCCCGCGTTGCGTTCGCTACCGGCCCTTTCCCTCGTGATCGCGCCGGAGGATTTGTTCGAGGCCAAGCGTGGCATCTATGCGCACCCGCGGGAAACCGGCGGCGAATGGGAGCGGGCGGCGTCGGTGGAGTTGATTCACCCGGATGGTTCGCCCGGGTTTCAAGCGAACGCGGGCGCGCGAATTCAAGGGGGATGGAACCGGCGCCCGGAGGAAAGTCCGAAGCATTCGTTTCGCATCGTGTTCAAAAAGAAATACGGACCGGGAAAACTGCGATACCCGCTGTATGGCGCAGAGGGGGCGCAGGAGTTCGATGAATTTATTCTTCGCGCGGGTTGCAACAACACGTGGCTGCATTGGAGCGGCGCGGAGCGTCGCCGGGGTGAGTTTTTGCGGGATCAATGGATGCGGGACACCTACGCGGCGATGGGTCATCCCTCGGCTCGCGGGCGCTTCGTGCATCTATTTCTGAACGGCCTTTACTGGGGCCTCTACAATCCGACCGAGCGCCCGAGCGCCCCGTTTGTGGCCGGACATCTCGGTGGAAAACCGGAGCACTACGATGTCCGCAACGCGGACAATGTCCTGGAGGGTGATGACGTGGCGTGGCGGAAGCTGTTCGAGCTGGTCAACGCCGGGGTGAACGGGGCGCCTGAGTATGCGGCTGTGTCCCGCCTGGTCAATGTGCCGCGCCTGATCGATTACTTGATTTTGAATTTCTATGGCGCCAACGCGGACTGGGATCGGGGATCAAATTGGTATGCGGCGCGGCGTCGACGCCCGGCTGGCCCGTTTCAGTTCTTCGTTTGGGACGGCGAACGGACGCTGGAGGCGGTGACCGACAATTCGATGGCGGCCGACGACGACCTGAGTCCCACGCGGCTGTTTCATCGGCTGCGCTTGAATGCGGCCTTTCGGCATGAGTTTGGCCAGCGGGCGCGGCGCCACTTGTCCGCCGGCGGCGCGTTGAGCCCGCATGCTGCGGCCGAACGTTACCGGCGGCTGGCCTCACAGATTGAGCAGGCCGTGATTGCGGAGTCAGCGCGGTGGGGCGATTACCGCCGTGATGTGCATCGCTACAAGGAGGGTCCTTATGAGCTGTATACGCGCGACGATCACTGGCGGCCAGAGGTGCAGCGTCTGTTGAAGGACTATTTTCCCCGCCGATCCGAGGCGGTGCTTGATCAGTTCCGGAAGGCGGACCTGGTGGAACCGTGACCGGATGTCCGAAACCGCTGAGAGGGTGGAGAGGCGGAGGACCCGCAGATGCGCGCTGATGGACGCAGATTTGCTGCTGACCGATCCCGATCGGGATGAAGTAAGGCCTGACCGTCAGCCGGCATTATCGTTCCGCATCCGCGGCGGACTTGCGGGCGGCGAGCACGCGGCGGGTGGGGACGTAGTTGGCGATGAACTCGCGATAAAAGTCAGCGAAAGTTCCGGCCTGAAGGTGGGCCCTCACGTCGGCTACCACGCTGGCGAACAGGTGGGAATTGTGCACGCTGAGCATGCGCAGGCCGAGAATCTCATTCACGTTCAGCAGATGCCGGAGGTAGGCGCGTGTAAAATTGCGGCAGGCGTAACACGAGCAGCCTTCCTCGATCGGACTCCAGTCCCGCTTGTAAGCGCCACCCTTGATGCTGAGCGTGCCTTTGCGGGTGAACGCCGTGCCGTTGCGGGCGACACGGGTCGGCAGCACGCAGTCGAACATGTCCACCCCGCGGGCAATCAGTTCCACGATCTGGGCGGGCGTGCCCAGGCCCATCGCGTAGCGCGGCTGGTTTTCCGGCAGGAACGGCACGGTGTATTCGACCGCCTTGAACATCTCCGGCTCGGGCTCGCCGACGCTCACTCCGCCGATGGCGTAGCCGTCGAAATTCAGGCCCACGATGGCCTTGGCGCATTCTTCGCGCAGCGCGGCGTGGCTGCCCCCCTGGACAATTCCGAAGATGAGCTGGCCCTGGTTCCGGGGTTGCTCCCGGCATTCGCCGGCCCAACGAATTGTTCGTTCCACCGCGGATCGAACCTCGCGCGCGGTTGCCGTGTGCGGCGGACAATCGTCGAACACCATCGCCACGTCCGAGCCCAGTACCCGCTGGATCTCCATCGCCTCCTTCGGGCCAAGAAAAAGGAGCGAGCCATCCAAATGCGAGCGAAACTCGACGCCGTGCGATTTGATCTTCCGGATCTTGGCCAGGCTGAAAACCTGAAATCCGCCGCTGTCAGTCAGGATGGGCTTTGGCCAATGGATGAACCGGTGCAGGCCGCCGGCCTCGGTGATGATGTCCAGCCCGGGCCGGATGAACAGATGATAGGTGTTGCCGAGGATGATCTGGGTGCCGCATTCCTCCAGTTCGCGCGGGTCGAGAGCTTTCACGCTGCCTTGGGTGCCGACGGGCATGAACACGGGTGTTTCGACGACGCCATGGGCCGTCGTAAGGCGCCCGAGGCGTGCGCGGGTGGTGGAATCGGACTTGAGCAGTTCAAACATGGGCGCCGGATTGAGCCATGGCGGACCGGCAGAGGAAACCCAAAACTGCGGGCCTGATCTGCCGATCGCCACGAGGTGAAAGTTTTTGAAAGAATGGGTGACGCCGCTGCGTTCCCTCCTTGGCCGCACCTGGTGCCGGAGTTCCGGCAACCGGCCGCGCACCAACCAACAGCCATGATCAATCAATTGAGCCCACGCGGGCAACGGACTATGCCATCGACGGAAGCCTCCACCGCCCGAATGAGGACACCCGTCAGCTGGTTGGGTTTCGTTGCGTTCATCCTCGCTTTGTCCCCGTTCCAGCCAGCGACAGCCGAAACGTTGACCGGCCGGCTTCGCTTTCGTGATCATATCCCGGGTACGACACCCCCGGTGCCCAGCTCATTGCGGCCCATTCAGCACTGCAAAGTGGAGGTCTGGGTCTTTCGGCCGCGACTGTTCGGAGTCTGGGATTGGGGCCTGGACACGACCGTGACCACTG
Source organism: Limisphaerales bacterium (assembly GCA_044230345.1). Classification (GTDB taxonomy): domain Bacteria; phylum Verrucomicrobiota; class Verrucomicrobiia; order Limisphaerales; family JADJPG01; genus JBGARF01. The sequence goes on along the minus strand of JBGARF010000018.1, from coordinate 78,235 downwards.
ACGCCGCCGGTGACCTCAACGTGGCGATGCCGTTTCGTGGATCCGGGGTGAGGTATTCCCTCCGAATCTTTGCCGAGAACTACGGCGCCGCGGTCTGGCCGGTGTTTGTTTCGACCATTCCGTTTTGGGAGGAACCCGGGAAACCGGACGGTGCGGCCATCATCCGAACGGTGGCCGGAGCCGGTGATGTGCTTGATTTCAGTTACAATTTTGAGCACCCGGATTGGGCCCGCTACTGGAGCCTCGCCGACGCGGCTCGTCGCGGTTTCGATTACGTCGCGGCCCGCCGAGATCCCGGGGAAACGGATCCGTTGCCGAGGGTTGGCGTGCAGCCCGGGGCTTTGTTGACCTTTTACAACCCCGTCAATTTCACGCTCACCATCCACGACACCCACACCTGGGAAGACCAGACGATCGTGCACGAGTTTGCCCACTACGTCGAACATCGCATCGGCAGCTTTGTGCCCATCGCTTCAACGCACACCGGCTGCACCACGCGCGATGGCCTGGGGAACTTGATTAACTCGGCCGAACACGCGTGGATGGAAGGCTTCGCGGAGTTCTTTGCCCAAGCTGTCGTGGCCGACAATCCGCCGGGAACGCTTCTCTCCAGCGGGAACGGGACCTTTACGGTGAACGATCTGGAGGACGCACCATGGGCTTCCTGCTCGCTCCCGGCCTGGGTCACGCCTCCGATGATCGAGAACGTGGTCGCGGGGGTTCTCTGGGACGCCTTTGATCCCGTCGGCGCCTGCGGCACGCCCGAAGCGCACGATACCCTCGAAAATTTCGGAACCCAGATCATCCAAATCGTGGACCGCGAACTGGATCTTCCGCGTGGGCCGACCATCCTGGACTTTTTCGATGCCTGGGTCGGACGCGGTCTTCCCGCGGAGCCAATGCTCGAGATTTTTCGTCATCACGGGCTGGCCGCGCCCGTGACACCGGCGTTGACGTGTCCGGCCGACATCACGGTGACGGCCCAGGGTAATGACTGCGGAGCGGTGGTGACCTTCCCGCTGCCGACCCTGACCCCTGCAAATCGGTGCGCCTCCCTGCATGCCACCACCCCTTCGGGCAGCCGCTTTCCGATCGGGACCACTCCCGTGACGATCAGCGCGCTGGCCAATGGGCAGAACATTGCCCGATGCACCTTCAATGTCGTCGTCCTTCCCAACCCGGCTCTGCCCAACCCGGGTGGCACCGGGTTGCTTGGTGTCTACTACGACAACCCGGATTTCACTGAACCGCGCGTGTCCCGGACTGAAGCGATCGATTTTTCGTGGGGCCTGGACGCACCCGCCGCGGGCATGGGGCCGGACACCTTTTCGGTGCGATGGTCCGGCAAGATCGTGCCGAGGTATACGGGACGCTACCGCTTCTACGCGGTCACGGACGACGGCATGCGATTGCTCATCGATGGTCAGCCGTTGATGTATTACTGGTTCGATCAGCCGCCGACGGAGCATTCGGCCTCCATCGATCTGGTGGGGGGCGTGGCCTACGACATTGTTTACGAGATGTATGAGAACGGCGGCGGCGCCACGGCGCGCCTGTTCTGGGAAAGCGACTGTCAGCCCCGGGAGATCGTGCCGGTCTCGCAACTGATCCCCGCGGCGTTGGAGGATCCCACTCCGGATCGCCCGACGTTTGTCGCTGACTTCCGCACGGCTGTGCCGTCGGGCTTGACCTTGTTTGGGGATGCGGCGATGAGCGAAGGCTGGCTCAAGCTGACCACGCCCCAGAACTCCTACGGCATTGCGTATGTGGCCAACTTCAGCGGGAGCCGGCCGGTTTCCGGTTTCGAGGCGACGTTTCGAACCGCCATCTTTGGGTCCACATGCTGTGGAGGCGGGACCTTGCCCGCCGATGGCTTCAGCTTCAACCTCGTGCCCGCCGCGACCGTTCTGGCCAATCCCGGCTACGGGCAACCTGCTGAGGAGGGGCTCGATCAGGGGCTCGCGGTCAACTTTGACACCTGGGACAATGGCGGGAGCGAAGGGCCGGCCATCGAAGTAAAATGGCTCGGTCAGCTCATCGCACGACGTGCCTATCAAGTTTCCCTGAGCCCGATCGGGGTCACGACGGCCCGGGCCGCAGCTCGCGACGTGCGCATCGAATTGTCCGCCGATGGCCGATTGACTGTGGTTTATGCGGGTGACCGGGTGCTCGATCACGTGCAGACGCCTTATAGCCCGGCGGCCATTGGCACACCCCAGTGGGTTATTGGCGCCCGCAACGGTGGCGCCAACGACAATCATTGGATCGGCAATCTCAGGATCGTCGTCAATCGCGCGCCCATTCCCGCTCTCTACAGCACCGGGGTGAACGATCTCGGCTGGCCGCTCAACGACAATGTTTACGACAGCCACTACGTCATCGCCGGCGGTTTCTTCCAGATCCTGCCTCCGGCCGCTCGGGCCTCCGGTGGCTATCCCATCGGACCGTGGGTGGGCGACAACGAGGCTTCCGCGTGGATTGGACCCACCATTGACACCATGGGCGGGCCGGAGAGCGACAGCACCTATGTCACTGGTTTCGATTTGCGCGGCCTCGACCCGTCCACTGCCACGATTCAGGGGTGGTTTGCCGTTGACGATCAACTGCTGGACGTTCGCCTCAACGGGGTGAGCACGGGAATCCGCTCAGCGGCGGGTCCGGGTTCCGGTCCCTACACGACATGGCAGGCCTTCAAGATTGCCGGCGGCTTTCAACCTGGATCCAACACGCTCGCCTTCGTCGTGCACAACGGGCCGGGCGGCAACAATCCCACCGGATTGCGCGTGCAGCTTTACGGTTGGGGCACGCCTCCCGCCCAGCTGAAATTGGGGCTTTTCCGGGGCGCACGCGGGTCGACGACGCTGCAGTGGGGCGCCTTGCCGCACAAGCTATACCACGTGGAACGGGCCGACAGCCCGGCCGGACCTTGGGTCCGCAATCCGCCACCTGGATTGCGCTTCGACTCGTATTTTGCCCAGGTTTTCGAGCTCAACCGGACGCCGAGCCGCCAGTTCTATCGCGTGATTGAGGAGCCCTGACCCTCGTTCAAGGTGAGCACAAGACGTCGGGCTGGCTGGTTAGGCGGATCGGACCCGTTCCCATTGCTGGTCGAGTCGCTTGGCTGAAACGGGGACCGCTGTTCCCAGCTCCTGCGCGAACAACGACACTTTGAATTCCTCGATCATCCAGCGGAATTCACCGAGCTCTTTGCGGGCAGCATCGTCCCTGGCCGGCGCGGCGGAAGCGTTCTTGAGTGCCTCCACGTAAGGCGCCAACTGGCGGGCGCGCTCTTGATCCTTGGCCGGATTGAGCGCCGCCCGCTCCACGCGGATGAGCAGCGCCTTCAAGTAGCGCGGTAGATGGATCAAACGTTCGAACGACACCTGCTCCAGGAAACGCGACGGGATCAATGCAGTGAGCTCCGCCGCCATCGGATGCCCGCCGGGCGTCGACGGGGCAGCGGCGGCAGCAGGTGTTACCTGGGTCAGTTGTCCAAGACTGCGCAAGACCTGGGCCCTGGGCGGCGCGGCGGTCGTGCTCGTGCTGCCCGCTTTCGTGCTGGCCGCCGGGCCCAGCCGCTGCTGAACCTGTTGGCGGGCTTGCAGAATGATGCCGACCCGATCGATCAGCTGCTGGGCGAGTCCCGGGATCAATTGTCGCGACCTTTCCACCGCCGCCGCGAACGCCGCAGAAGTTAGAGGCGAGAACGCTTCGGAGGGCAGGATGTGGCGACGAAGATTCTCCAGCGCCGTTTCGCGCAGTTCGGTCCCGTCGCCCACCGGAGCATAGAGCGGCTCAAACTGGGTCAACGCCCGGAGGTCCTTCTCCAGCCACGCCAAATCCCTCTGCAATGCCATCTCCACCAGACGACGCACTCCAGTCGATGCTCCAGCCCGCGCTGCGTCGGCGCTCCGAAACAGGCGCACATGAACGGTGCCCTCCTCGCAGACCGGCGCCGGCCAGGCGTAAACCGGAAGACCAGGGCCTTCGCTGACGGTCAAACGCTCGGGCAGATCGCCAAACGTCCAGCCACTTACGCCGAATCGTTCCCAACGTTCCGCCAGCTGCCGCCACGCGTCCGTCTCCTGGGCGGGCGTCGCCTTCGGCTTGGTCTCCACCAGATGCAGGCGCAGCGCATCCAGATCGCGGCCGGCCACCAGCGACTTCTGATCCGGCCCCACCAGCTCGATGCGAGTGCGCAAGTGGGCCGGGATGGCATCCACCGGCCAGGCCGATGCCGGAACGTCGACTCCGTATCGCTGGTGCAGGAACCGCCCAAGATCGTGCAGAAATGAAGCGCCCCGCGGCTGAAAATCGCGCAGGATCTCCGCAACCTTCGGCGCAAAGGGCATGAGTTCCCGCCGCAGCGCCTTGGGCAGGGCCCGCAGCAACTCGTTGAGCTTCTCCTCCCGCAGTCCCGGCACCGCCCATTCCAGAAATGATGCCGACGCCGTCTCGGCCAGAGTGAACGGCAGGCGGACGGTCACGCCGTCGTGCTCCTCGCCCGGCGCATACGCATAGCTCAAAGCAATGGGCTGGCCTCCCACGGGGACCGCGTCCGGGAACGCGTCGCGGTCATACTGCAGCGCGTGATCGCCAATCAGATCCGTCTCCTGCAGAAACAAACATTCCGGTCCCCGCTCCCGCAGCAGGCGATTCAGATCGTGCACGGAGGAGACACCTTCCATCCGGCTCCGATAAAACCGGGTCAAGGCCTCGTCGACATCAGCCAGATCATGCCGGCGCACGCGGGTCTGCCAGTTCTCGATTTTTTGTCGGACGGCACGATTGTGCGCCAGGAAACGGTATTGCGGCAGGTCGGCGAGATTGGCCGGAACCAGCCCGCGTTGTGGCCGGAGGCGCTCCCGCCGGATGGTCGCCTCCGCTGCCTCGACGCGGTCGATGTCCTCGTCTTCACCCGTGCCCCTTCGCCCGGCCGCCACCGGCGGCAGCAGGTCTTCACCCACCAAGGCGTCGCGGACGAAAATCTCCGTGGCTTCCGCGGGGTTGATATTGCCGAAGGCCACCTTGCGCCGCTGGATCTCCAAGCCATGCAGCGTGATTACTTCCTCGGCCAGGACGCGTCCCGAGGCCGCGCTCCAGTGCGGGTTCACATGGCTCAGCTTGCAGCAATGCGGCGCCAGTTGATAAATCCAATGCGGGTCAATGCCGGCCACCGTGCGGGCGAAAAGTTGGGACGTTTCGACGATCTCGCCGGCCACGATCCATTGAGGTTGGTTTGACTTCGGCTTGGGTGCGGCCTTGGCGTTGCGGTCCGCAGGCCGGCGCGCGGGCTCACCGCGTTCGAACAACGCCGAGCCGGGAAAAACCATGACCGGCCGGTTACCCGACGCCTTGTAGACATTGCGTTCCTCCCGACGCGCCACGTGGCCAATCAGCCCGGCGAGGATCGATCGATGAATGGCTTCATAGGCCGCGTTGCTCTCGTTGAGGCGCATCGTGCCGAGATTCTCCAGGGCGTCGTGCAGCTGCGCGTAGAGGTCCTGCCACTCGCGCATCCGGAGATACGACAGGAAATTCTGGCGGCAGAATTTTCGCCGTTGATTTTGCGTTCGCAGCTTCTCCCACTGCTCGTGCACGGCGTGCCAGATGTTAAGCAGCGCGAGGAAGTCGGATTTTGGGTCGTTGAAACGGCGGTGCGCAGCTTGAGCGGCTTCCTTCTGATCCAGGGGCCGTTCGCGCGGGTCCTGAATGCTCAGCCCCGCCGCAATGATCAGCAGCTCGCGGGTGGCATGCTCGCGTTGCGACTGCAGCAGCATGCGTCCGAGCGTCGGATCGATGGGAAGCCGGGCCAAATCACCGCCCAGCTTCGTCAGTTCGCGTTTCTCATCCAGCGCGCCGAGCTCTTGCAGCAACGCGTAGCCGCCCGCGATCGCCCCCGGAGTAGGCGGCTGCACAAACGGGAAGGTCTCGATGTCGCCGAGGTTGAACGCTTTCATCCGCAGGATGACCTCGGCCAGGTTCGATCGCTGGATCTCCGGCTGGGTAAACGGCGGGCGCTCGTTGAACTCCTCCTCCGAATAGAGGCGGATGCAAATGCCGTCCTCGACGCGGCCCGCACGGCCCTTGCGCTGGTTGGCGCTGCTTTGCGAAATCGGCTCGATCGGCAGGCGCCGCGTGCGGGTCCGGGGATTGTAGCGGCTGAGGCGCGCCAGGCCCGCGTCGATCACGTAGCGGATGCCGGGAATCGTCAGCGAGGTCTCGGCGATGTTCGTGGCAATGACAACTTTGCGCCGGGTCGCGGGCGCGAAGACCCGTTGCTGATCGCCGGCGCTGAGCCGGCCGAACAAGGGCACGATTTCGACCCCGCCCGAAAACCGGCCCTCCAGCTGATCCGCCGTCTCGCGAATGTCGCGCTCGCCCGGCATGAAGATCAAGACGTCGCCGTCGCTGGTGTCGTAAACGATGTTCTCCGCCGCCTGCACCGCGGCGTCGACATAGCTGATTTCTCCGCGTTCTTCGGACTCATGGTCCAGCGGACGATAGACCACGTCGACCGGATACATCCGACCGGAAACTTCGATGATGGGCGCGTCATTGAAGTGCCGCGAGAACGCCCCCGTATCGATGGTGGCCGAGGTGACGATCAGCTTGAGATCCGCACGGCGAGCCAAGAGGCCTTTGAGATAGCCCAGCAGGAAGTCGATGTTCAGCGAGCGCTCGTGGGCTTCGTCGATGATGATTGCATTGTAGTCGGCCAGAGTCGGATCACCTTGGGTTTCCGCCAGCAGAATGCCGTCCGTCATCAACTTGATGTAAGTGTGCGGGCTGGATCGATCATCGAACCGGATCTTGCAGCCCACCTCGCGGCCCCAGTTGACGTTCAGTTCCTCGGCGATACGTCGCGAGATGGACAGCGCGGCGACACGGCGGGGTTGGGTGCAGCCAATCCGGGCTTCAATGCCGAGGCCTGCTTCCAGGCACATCTTGGGAATTTGCGTCGTTTTGCCGGAGCCGGTCTCGCCCGCCAGGACTACAACTTGGTTTGCCCGGATGGCAGCCACGATCTCGTCCTTGCGGGCGACGATCGGAAGGGCGGGCGGGTAGGAGATGTGCGGGCGGTTCAGGCGGCGTGCCTCGCGCAGTGCGATGCTCGCGCGGACTTCGTTGATGAGCCGCTGGAGAATGGCGTCGTGCTGATCAGGATGGCGCTGATCGCGGAGGAGTCGAACGAGCCGGGAGCCCAGGCGCACCCAATCGGGCAGCATCGCCTGAGGCAACAGCGTCTTGAGTTCTTCGATGCGGGCGTCCGTCATGCCAATACCCGCATTTCGTGCGCGTGCGCGCTCGTGGCCGGAGCTCGGCGCCGGCGAGGCGGCTTATTTCATCCGGTCGAAAGTCTTCTGCAAGATCTGCCAGTCTTTTTGGCCGGCCACGCGCGCCTGCGAGTCGCCGTTGATCTTTGCCTCCAACGCATTCTTCGTCGGGCGCTGGCTGTTCTTGTAAAAGATGCCGAAGTAGCCAGGGAAGGGCTGGTCAGCCAGCTTGTAAGCCGCATGCTCGTCGGTGACGTCGTGTTCGGCCGGGACGAGGTTGAACACGCCGCCCTTGCGGGGATTGCTGGCATCAAACGCGCCGTCGTAGAACTCGACGCACTCGCTCAGGCACTCGATAAAGCTGAACCCGTCGTGGTCCATGGCGGCTTCCATCATGGCAAGCACATGGTTGGGGTTGGTGTGGGTCGTGCGCGCGACGAACGTGGCCCCGGCGCTGATCGCCTGTTTCATCGGGTTGATCGGATGATCCACCGCACCCCAGACATCGGTCTTGCTCTTGAAGCCCAGTGGGGAGGTGGGCGACGTCTGCTTCTTGGTCAGGCCATAAACCCAGTTGTCCATGACCAGGTAGGTCAACTTGATGTTCTTGCGGGCGGTATGATTGAAGTGATTGCCGCCGATCGAAAAGGCGTCGCCATCGCCGCCGAACACAAACACGTGGAGGTCAGGTCTGGAAAGCGAGATGCCACTGGCAAAAGGCAGGGCGCGGCCGTGGATGAAATGCGCACCGTGGGCCTGGACGAAGTAGGGGAAACGACTGGAGCAACCGATGCCAGCGACCGTCGTGATCTTTTCGTGCCAGATTTTCCGCTTCTCAATCAGCTTGAAATACAACGCGAGGACGGAGAAGTCGCCACAGCCCGGGCACCACGTCGGGTGATCGGCGGCGATTTCCTTTTTGGTCAGGCCCTTGCGCTCCTCGGCGCCGGTCGGGTTGAGGGCGATGACATTGCCGGCGGAAGCCGGGGCAGCGGTGGTCGGGTTACTCATACCATTGGCAATCGGTCGAAAGTCAGTTGCTCGAAATGCGTGTCGGATCTCGGTTCGTCTCAGAGTTTCTCAATGCCGGCGGCGACAGCCGCCTGGGCGCGGCTCAGAATGTCCCGCACCTTCCAGGTCAACCCGTCCACCTTCGTAATTCCGCGGATCTTCGGATCACAATAGCGGGCTCGCAGCAGGGTGGCCAGCTGACCGAAGCCGTAAAGACCTTCGTCATTCATCTCCACCACAAACACATGGTTGAACGCGGAGAAGATGTCCTCCAAGCCGTCCGGAAGCGGATTGAGATACTTGATATGCAACGAGGACACGCTGTCACCGGCCTTGCGGGCGCGATCGACGGCTTCCTTGATCGGACCCTGGGTCGAGCCCCAACCGACCAACAGCACGTTGCCTTCGGGCGGCCCGTAGACCTTCGGCTGGGGCAGGTCGCGCCCCAGCTTCTGCAGCTTCATGCGACGCTTTGCGGTCATCGCCGCATGCATCTTCGGGGAGCCGGTCGGATGTCCGAGTTCGTCGTGCTCCAGCCCGGTCGCGATCGGATATTTCCCGCTCAAAATGCGGGTGCCGGGAGCGAGATGCTGCGTGATGCCGTCGGGAGCGCTGAGGTCGTAGGGCTTGTGATCGGCCCGCGGGCTCAGGTCAGGCCCAATGTTCTGACAGATTTTCTCGAAATCGGGCTCGGTGAACGCCTCGATGCGCGTGGCGATGCCTTGGTCTGTCAGGATGATGACCGGTACGCTGTATTTCCGGGCGATATTGACCGCCTCAATCGCGGTGTAAAAACAGTCTTCAACGTCCGCTGGTGCGATGACGACGCGGGGTGAATCGCCGTGGCCGCCGAAGCACGCGATGTTCAAGTCCGATTGCTCCACGTTGGTGGGCATGCCGGTGGAAGGCCCGCCGCGCTGCACGTCGACGATGACCAGCGGTACTTCCGCCATGACCGCCCAGCCCAGAGCTTCGGTTTTGAGCGAGATGCCCGGGCCACTGGAACCCGTTACCGCCACCCGGCCGCCGTAGCTGGCGCCGATCGCCATCGAAATCGAGGCGATCTCGTCTTCGCATTGGATAAAGCTCCCCCCATACTTCGGCAGCTCGCGCCGGAGCAACTCCATGATGTCGGACCACGGAGTAATCGGATAACCCGCTCCAAAGCGCACGCCGGCTGCGATCAATCCGTAAGCCAGCGCTTCGTTTCCGTTCATCACGACCTGGGCGCGGTCCTTCGCTTTCTGCGCCTCGACGAATTGGAACGTCTCGATAATCCCGCCCAGTGAATAGCCGAGGCCGGCATGGAAGGCCATCAACGCGTTCTGGGCGATGCTTGCGTCCTTGCCCGTAAACCGCTCCGTGATCAGCTTCTCCAGTTTGGGAACGTTCAAGGCGAACATCTTTGCCAGCAGGCCGAGGGCGAAAATGTTTTTGCCCTTGTCCTTGGCCGTACCCCCGATGGCCTCAACCGTCAGGCCCGAGATCGGAACGCCCACATGGTGGTAGAGCGCTTTCTTGTCGTCCGGGATCTCGGTCACATGATCGGAGTCATAAAGAACGATGCCGCCCTTTTTCACCGAGGCCACATGATCGTTGTAGGAATGCTGATAAAACGCCAGCAGCACGTCCGCATCATCGCCCGAACTTAACACCTCCCCAGACCCGACCCGCACTTGGAAAATCGAGGGGCCACCCGAGATGGTGGAAGGAATCGTCATGAACGTCATGACCTCCTGTTCGCTCCGTCCCGCGAGGCGTGCCAGGAAGCCGCCGATCGCCTGAATGCCATCCTGCGAATTGCCCGCGATGCGGATCACGGCTTCCTGAATCTTGGATACCTTCGGAGAGCCACCAACGGTGGATGTTGCAGCGGAATCGCTCATGCCAAATTCGTTAACGATTAAAAGTTCGGTGCCCAATTGGGCCAAATTCGCTCCGGCGTCATCAGCCGAGACAAATAGTGGCAAGCCTAAATGGACTTGCCACGGACCAGACTAGCACCCGAGAGAAAGGTGTCAAACGCTATCAGGAAATCTATCTAATTGATAATTAAATGTTTACGACCAAACCAAAGACTGGCTTGGGAGGTCGGTAATCCGACATTAATCGTACTAATTCTGATGGTGACATCTATTACACGGGCCGGAGACGGCCATCGTCTGGTCGGTGTTCATCTGACGTGTCGTGTTCGAAGGCGGGGCGGCTCCATCAGCTTGGCTGGCCTAGATAATGTTCAAGCCCGCGTGCGACGCCGTGGCCCCAGGGCTGATGGCTGATGTAGCCGTTTTGACGGCGGACCGTCTCCTTGACCACGGGAATGGCGTTGTCGGGAGCCACGACGCAGGCGGCCGGCGCACCGGACAACATGGGCAGATCGTTCAGGTGATCGCCCGCGGCGAAGGTCAGCTCACGGGGAATACCGAGGCGCCGTCCGATCTCAGCCAAAGCCGTGCCCTTGTTGTAGTCCACGTGGCTAAACCGGGCATAGATGTGGTTCCGGACGAGGGTCAAACCCGACACACGGGAACAATAAGCTTCCAGATACTCCTGGATAACGTCCGCATCCTGGTTGTTCTCGGCGATGAGACAGAACGGCGAGAAAGGATCCTCGTAAAGCGTCGCGCGAAAACGCCCGCTGACCCAAGCCTCGAGTTCTGCCACATCCGGACGAACCCGAGCGAAAAGTTCATCATGAGCCTGCGCACAGGCCTGATTCCACTCCTTCAGGGGATGATAGTGGGAACCTTCCAAATAAAAGATTTCGCGCTCGACGGTCACCAAGTAATCCGGATGCACGCTCAGACGAGACCGCGCGATGCCTTCCATCACGCTGGACAGATCCCGGCCGGTGTTGATGACCCAGGTTGCTCCCTGGCGACGCAAGTCTTCCAGCAACTGCTGCAGGTCGCGCGGGACGGGCGGATCTTCAAACTCTGCGTGCAGAGTTCCGTCGAAGTCGGTTGAAATGAGTCGAATGGGCGGCATAACGAGTCGCCTCCGCGGATTCAGCCCCGATCGACGCTTGTACCCCGCGATCGTTGGCTGGCCTGTCGGCAACAGATTTTAAGAACGCGCTGGTTGTATTCATCACCGTTCGCAACTGCAAGTCCGCGCTCCGAGACAACTCGGTGTGCGGTTAAAAGCGGGTGATGGTTCAAGGATTTAAGCTCGCGCCCCGCGAGCGCCCGCTGGCCCACGAACGGCCGACGCGCCTCCGTCTTCCCTGAACGGGGAGAAGGCCCGGGCCTTCGTCGCGCCGAAGCGGCTTCGGCCGCGCAGGCGGGATGAGGGGTAAGGCGGTTCGTTGGATCACCCGCCTTTGATTCACACCCGACGACTCGAGATGCACTGTTCCTTCCGCCTTTCCCCACTTGCGGCAGGCGGGCCGGCCTGTCATACCCAAGTCGTTCGACCGGTTTAATTCGCGAACTCGAGCCAATGCCCAGCCTCCAGGACCAGTACGACGATGCCATGTTCCGCTTCAGCCAGGCGGACTACGAGGCAGCCATCGCCGGATTTCAGGATATCCTCGCGCAGGACGCCGGGCACTTCGACGCCCGCCTGGCGCTTGGCATGGCCTACTACCGCCGGGGAGATTTCCCCCAGGCCATTGCCGAAGGGCACAAGGCAGAACAGCTGCGACCCAAGGAACAATTGGTGCACACGAATTTGTCGCTCTTTTACATGAAAGCCGGCGACAAGCTGAAGGCCGAGCATCACGGTTTGCAGGCCCGCATCGCCGGCTGGAGGGAAAACATGTCTGCGCCCGAATCCGCGGCCGCGGCTGGTGACCCGGAACTCCAGATGGCACAGCCCAAACCGCCTCCCGTCAAAACCCCGCCGCTTGCGCCCCGCGACATGCCTTGGAAGAAAAAAGCGCCCCCGCAAAGTGACAACGGTGAGGGGCGCGCGAGTTCGGAACGCTTGCGAGCCTCCCAGCAAGACCAAGACACGTCCAATGAGTGAGTTTGTCGCCGTCGCTGAAGTCGAGAGCTTGCCGCCCGGCAAAGGTCGAACCGTTCATCTCCGGGGACGGGACTATTCTCTCTGGAATCTCAATGGCGAGTTTTACTGCCTCGTCGACGAATGCCCTCATCGGGGCGCGTCACTCGGCGCCGGATCGCTGGACGGCGCCGAGGCAGTTTGTCCACTGCACGGTTGGGGCTTTGATGTGCGGACCGGGATCTGCGCACTCCGGCCGGATCGCCCTGCTGCTACCTTCCCCACGCGGATTGTCAACGGGCGCGTGGAGATCGCGGTTCCGTAGCCCGGCTGGGGACGCTTACTTCGAAGATTTGAGTGCTTCCGGGCGGCCCGTGGCCCACGCCAACCCACGCGCCAACAGGTCGAGATACCGGCTGTCTCCGACGAGCAGGTTATTATGCCCCAAAGTGGTGTTGAACACCTTGGTGCCATGATAATCGTTCGCCCAGACGACGACATACTCGTTGGTGCGTGATGCGCCGTCCTTGCCGGGAACAATCTGTTTGCCTCGCGCGAGCGGCGTCGCTGACGGAAAAACCTTGATGTTGTTGTAGAGCTCCTCGTTCCCCGTGGTCCAGCCGCTCAACCCCTTGGTTGCCGGATGACTCCCGTTCACAAAGTTGACCTCGATCGGCTTCTGCGGACCGTGGCTCGCCGATTGAATGCCGCAAAAGCTGAACCAGTCGTCGGTGCCGGTCCGGTAGGAGTGCATCGCACAGTGGAGGTTGATGGCGGGGACGCCGGCCTTGTGCGGCGCCAGCACATTCTGCACGTAGGGCATGTCCTTCACGTCCGCTGAGCACTCATCGTGAATGATCAGGTCGTAACCCTTGGCCCAATCCGCCTTCTGATACGGCTCAAACGTCGCCTTCGTGCTCGTGTCCGCCGAGTAAACCACATCGACCACCACGTTGGCCCGGGCCTCCAGGCCTTCCTTGATCAGGTTCTTTTGTGTTGCGTAGTCGTGGCAGCAGCCGCCGGCAATGAGCAGGGCTTTGAGTGGACGAGCGCCGTCCGCGGCGAACATGGGATGCGCAAGCGAGGCGACAAGGGCGATCAGGACAACGGTGTATTTCATAGCGGTCCGACGTGAACTGAGTTTGATGCTTTGATCAACGCGACGAATTGATGATTGATGTGATGGGTCGTGGACGCTCGCGCTTCCTGCGGGATTCAACCGGGGTTTGCAATCGCCCAACCCCGGCCCTAGGCTGCGCGGCGTCATGGCAACGCCCGATCAACGTCCCGTCTCCCGTGCTGAGCTTTCCCATGCTGACCTTCTTCAGTTGAAGCGGTGGAACACGCCGACGATTTACAACGGCTGGGAACAGATCACCCGGCGGGACCGCAGTCGCGACGGCATCAACCTGGAGGAAGTGCGCGATTTCATGCCGCAGATGGGGCCCATGATCGGCTATGCCGTCACCCTGCAGGTTGAGCCGAGCAACCCCGCTCATCGAACCAACCAGCCGAATTCGTGGGCCGAGTATCGTCGCCACGTCGCCACCTGCCCAGGTCCCAAAATTGTCGTGGTTCAAGACCTCGACAAACCGCGTGTCATTGGCAGCTTTTGGGGCGAAGTGACCTCCAACACGCATCGGACGCTCGGTTGTGTGGGCACGATTACAGATGGAGCCATTCGCGACGTGGATGAAATGACAAATGCCGGGTTCAAGGCGCTGGCCCGACGGCTCTGCGTTGGCCATGCCCATGTGGTGCCTGTTCGATGGGGAATCCCCGTGGAGATCTTCGGCCAGCGCGTCGAGCCCGGACAACTGATCCATGCCGACAAGCACGGCTTTCTCGCCGTCACGCCGGAAGAAGCGCCAGCGCTGCTGGAGGCCGCTCGGTTCATGGACGCCAACGAGTGCAACACGGTGATCGCGGCGGCTCGCAGTGGAGCTGGGTTGACCACCGAAGAATGCCTGCGACGGCTCGACGACGCGGCCGAAGCTTTCGGTCGCGCTGCCCGTGAGCGCTTTCAGCGCCGCGGCGAATGGTGACGCTTTCCATGACTGATTCTCATCCGACATCGCCCGTCCTGAGGCTTGAAAGAGTTTCAAAAACCTTTGCGGCCGCCGGCGGCGCCAAGTCGATCCCCGTTCTCCACGACGTCTCCCTGGAAATCGCCAGCGGCGAGTCGGTTGGCATTGTCGGCCCGTCCGGTTCAGGGAAAAGCACGGTGCTGAATCTCCTCGGGGCGCTCGACCAGCCGACCTCAGGCCGGGTCTGGCTGGAGGGACGTGACCTGAGTGCGCTCGGAGACTCGGAACTGGCGCAGGTTCGCAATCTGGCCATCGGATTCATTTTTCAATCCCACCATCTCCTGCCGCACTGCAGCGTGCTGGAAAATGTCCTCGTCCCCACGCTGGCCGGCGTGGTTGACCCGCGTCCTGGACGGATGCACCAGACCGCCGCTGCCGCTGAAGAACGCGCGCAACGACTGCTCCGCCGCGTTGGGCTGCAGGATCGATGGCATCATCGTCCCGGTCAGTTGTCCGGCGGCGAACGGCAACGGGTCGCCGTGGTTCGTGCCCTGATCAATCAGCCCCGTCTGCTGCTGGCCGACGAACCCACCGGCGCGCTGGATCGTTCCTCCGCCCAGGCGCTCGGTCATCTGCTGGCGGAGTTGAACCGCGAAGAGCACGTCACGCTGGTGGTCGTCACTCACGCCGTCGATCTCGCCCGTCAGATGAACCGCGTGCTCGAACTGCGCGACGGCCGCTTGGTTCCAGCTGAGCTTTGATGGCGCCGCCACCGGCGCGCCGACGGCGTGAATGTCTTGGTGACATTCGGCAATTCGCCGCCACGCGGACATTCGTTGCGCGGCGGCCTTCCTGTAATTCCTTCGGCGGATCACTGGGTTTCCCCTAGCGCCCGCGCGGGCCATTCCCGGCCCGCCTTCCCGGTAGCCACCCCAATGGTTGATCACCCCCCACTGCGGTTAACTGATGCCAACACGACTCCGTCAAAATGTTTGCATCGTTTCAATATTGCGTTGGTTTGGCCGTGCTCGCCGGCGGCTTGGCGGGATCGTCGGTCGAGGCGCGCGATCGGCGGGCGCTCGAGTTCCCGACGACCAATCCCCGCGTCGAACCGAAGCTGGGCCGGGGCCAGCACGGCGGCGATCTGCGTCTTCTCCAATCCTTTCATCAGGCGCCGCAGACCAACGCCGAAAGCAATCATTTCTTCGATCTCTGGGAATCCGGGGGACTCTCCGGCTTCGCCAAGTTCCATGGCTTGACCAACAATCGGGCGCTGATTATCGACTCGCACGGCACCGACCTCTTCACCTGGGGCGGAACCCAGTATGTGTTCCGGCCGAACACGCGCGTGCTTCCGTCCGGCGCCGAGCTCCCGTCCTATTCGGTCCGGGACTTCGCCCAAGTGATGGGCCCGGCGGCTGCCGCCAACATTCACAACGTGGTCATCGCCGGCTGCAACCAGCGCGGTGCGTTCAAGGCGTCCGAGGTCCGCCGCTATTTTGTCAACGCCACCAACGTTACCTACATGGCGGCCGGCAACCTTGCCTACAAACCCTGCTTCTTCCAGGCCCTGAACCGGCACTCGCTGAACATCGAACCGCTCTACGGCCGGCCCTCCCTCACCACCAACGGCGCGACCCGCATGGAGATCTCGCGCGTCGCTTCGCCCGGTGCCGTCCTGCTCGGCAACTATGTCGCCGAACTGTTCGTGCCCGGCGCTCGCCACCCTTACCGCGTTCAACGGGCGGGTCGGGAGTTGTTGGAGCCGGGAGTTCAGCCCGCCACTCCTGCCACCACCCAGCTTCCGACCTTCGATTCCGCGTTCCCGGCGTCGGCGCTCGTCGAGCCGGCCAACGGCGAACTCGGCGATTAGTCGGCGGCTCGTCCGCCGGGCCGACTTCGGGTGGATCGTTTCCGCTGAGAACAAGGCAGCTGAACCAAACAGGCGCCGTAGCGAATCGATCCCGACGACAATTTTCCCCTTTGCAGACGCGCCGCCTGACCTACCATCCTGGCCATGGATAAAGAGCAGGTGGCCGAGATACTGGTCGAGATCGGAACGTTGCTGGAGTTGAAGGGTGAAAACCCGTTCAAGACCCGCGCCTACACCAACGCCGCGCGAACGATCGAAAGCCTGACTGAACCGCTCGCCCGGGTGGTCGAGGAGAAGCGCCTCGGGGACATCAAGGGCATCGGCGACGCCCTTCAACAGAAGATCACCGAGCTGGTCACCACCGGAAAACTAAAATACTACGAGGAACTCAAGGCATCGCTGCCGCCCGGTCTCACCGCCATGCTCCAGATCCCCGGGGTCGGCCCCAAGAAGGTGAAGGCGGTTTACGACAAGCTCGGCGTCGACAGCATCGAGAAGCTTGAGGCCGCCTGCAAAGACGGGCGGGTGGCCACACTCGACGGCTTCGGCGAAAAATCGCAGACCAAGATCCTCGAAGGCATCCAGCTTAAACGTCAGTTCGCCTCCAAGCATCGCCTCAGCACGGCCTTGAATCTCGCCGAGCCCATCCTCGAACGTCTGCGCCAGCACCCCGACGTCATCCGTTGCAGCACCGCCGGCAGCCTCCGCCGCTGGAAGGAGGTCATTGGCGACGTCGACTTTCTGGTCTCGTCCAAACATCCCGCCCACGTCATCGATTTCTTCGTGCAACAACCCGGCATTCTCACGGTCAGCGCCAAGGGTGACACGAAGGCCAGCGTGGTCCTCGATGGCGGCATTCAGGCCGACCTGCGCGTGGTCAGCGACAGTGAGTTCCCGTTCGCGCTCGCCTATTTCACCGGCAGCAAGGAGCACAACATCGTCATGCGCCAGCGCGCCATCAGCCGCGGCCTGCGCCTCAACGAGTACGGCCTCTTCCGTTCAACGGAGGAAACGCGCGATCCCAAGCTGCTCGTCGCGTGCCAAACGGAGGAAGACATCTTCGTGGAGCTGGGCCTCGCTTATGTGCCGCCCGAATTGCGAGAGGACCAGGGCGAGTTCAAAGCGGCCGAAGCGGCGAAGATCCCCAAACTGATCGAATGGACCGACCTGCGCGGCTCGCTTCACAACCATTCGACCTGGAGCGACGGCCACGAGCCCATCGAGGAGATCGCGGCGCAAGCCAGCGAGCTCGGCCTTGCGTACTGGGCGATTACCGACCATTCCAAGTCGAGCTTCCAGGCCCACGGACTGGAGCCCGCCCGCCTGCGCGAACAGCTCAAGCTCGTGGCCGAGGTCAACCGCCGGCTCGCCGACGAAGGCGATGAGTTCCGTCTGCTCACCGGCTCCGAGGTCGACATCCTCGGCGAAGGCCGCCTCGACTTTGACAACGAGCTGTTGGCCGAGCTCGACGTCGTGGTGGCGAGCATTCACGCCGGCTTTTCCCAAAACGAAGCCGAGATGACCAAGCGGCTGATCCGCGCGGCGGAAAATCCCAACGTGCACATGATGGGCCATCTCACGGGGCGTCTCCTGCTCGAGCGCGAGGCCTACAAGGTGAACCAGCACGCCGTGATCGATGCCTGCGCAGAAACCGGCACCTGGATTGAGCTCAACTGCAATCCCTACCGGTTCGACATGGACTGGCGCCTCTGGCCCTACGCGAAATCCAAAGGGGTCAAATGCGTGATCAATCCGGATGCTCATCGTATGGAACACGCCGGCTTCCTGCGCCTCGGCGCCGGCGTCGCCCGGAAAGGCTGGCTGACCAAGGCCGACGTCATCAACACGCTCTCCTTGCCCGACCTCCGCAAGGCGCTCGCCAAAAAAAGGAAGGCCTGAACCCAATGGCTTGCGAAAAAGGGCAGGGGATGGCGCGTGGGCTTTCGTTGCGTGGGCGCACCACGTGGCCGAAATGCTCGGGCGCGTCGACACCCACCCGTCTCCTCGAGCCGCCGCCGAAGTTCGCCCTCTCCCCGGGCTCCCCGGGGGAGAGGGTTGGGGCGGGCCCGGAATCATTTTTCACCCCGCTGCACTCATGACGGATTTGTCGTCGCCCGATCTGCTCCACCCGCTGAAGACCCACTTCGGGTTCACGTCGTTCCGTCCGTTGCAGGAAGGGATCATCCGCGACGCACTGGCCGGACGCGACGTCTTCGCCCTTCTCCCGACGGGCGGCGGCAAGTCGCTTTGCTTCCAGTTGCCCGCCCTCGTCCGGCCCGGCCTCACGGTGGTGGTGTCCCCGCTGATCGCCCTGATGAAAGATCAGGTCGACGCGCTCCAGGCCAGCGGCGTCGCCGCCACCTACCTCAACTCGTCGCTGACTTCGGAACAGTCGCGCGAGCGCCTCCGCGGATTGCATCGCGGCGAGTATCGGCTGCTCTACGTCGCACCCGAACGTCTCCTGCTCTCCGGCTTTCTCGAGGATCTCCGCCAGTGGAACCTCACGCTCGTCGCCGTCGACGAAGCCCATTGCATCAGCGAATGGGGCCACGACTTCCGGCCCGAATACCGGCAGCTTGCCCAGTTGCGCACGCTTCTGCCCGGCCTGCCCATCATGGCGCTGACGGCCACCGCCACTGAACGGGTCCGGCACGACATCGTCGGTCAGCTGCAACTGCGTGATCCCGCCTGCTACGTCGCCAGCTTCAATCGGCCGAATCTGACGTATCGCGTCCTGCCCAAGTCCCAGCCTTACGACCTGATCTCGGAGTTCATCCGGAAACGCCCGCGCGAGTGCGGCATCATCTACTGTCAAAGCCGCAAAGGCACCGAATCGCTCGCCGCCAAGCTCGCGGCCGATGGCATCAAGGCCCGGCCCTATCACGCCGGTTTGGAATCGAAGGAACGCGCCACCAATCAGGAGCTGTTCCTGCGCGACGACGTGCGGGTCATCTGCGCCACGATCGCCTTCGGCATGGGCATCAACAAACCCAACGTCCGCTTCGTCATCCACCATGACCTGCCCAAGAACATCGAAGGCTATTACCAGGAGACCGGGCGCGCCGGGCGCGACGGCCTGCCCGGCGAATGCATCCTGCTCTTCAGCGCCGGCGACCTGATCAAACACCGCCGGTTCATCGACGAAAAGACCGACCCCACCGAGAAGGAGATCGCACGGCGTCAGCTGGAACAAGTCGTGCACTACGCCGAATCCGCCGCCTGCCGCCGCTCCACGCTGCTCGGCTACTTTGGCGAAGCCTGGCCTGGCGACGGCTGCGGCGGCTGCGACAACTGCCTCAGCCCACGCGAGACTTTCGATGGCACCATCCTGGCCCAAAAATTTCTCTCGTGCATCTATCGCATCCGCGAACGCAGCGGCTTCGCCGTCGGCCTCACTCACGTTGTCGAGGTCCTCACCGGTGCCGACACCGACAAGATCCGGCGCTGGTCGCATCAGGAGATCTCCACCTACGGCATCGGCAAGGAAAAGAGCCGCGCTGAATGGGCTTTCATCGGGCGCGAACTGATCCGGCTGGGCCACGTCACCCAAAATCCGGACCGCATGAACGTCCTCGACCTGACCCCCGAAGGCCGCGCGCTGCTCCGCGAACGTCGCCCAATCCAGCTGACCCGTCCGCTCAAAGTTCCCGATGCGAAGCTCCCGCGAACCGGCGACATCACCTGCGATGAAGCCTTGTTCGAACGCCTGCGCCTGCTGCGCAAACGTCTCGCCGACGAACGCGGCGTGCCGTCTTACATCGTGTTCTCCGACGTCGCCCTTCGGCAAATGGCGCGGTCATATCCGGCCACCCCGCGCGACTTTCGTGCCATCAGCGGTGTGGGCGATCGGAAGCTGGCCGACTACGGCGAAGCCTTTATGGGTGAGATCGCGGATTACCTTGCGACAAATCCCAAACAAATCTTTGCGGACGATTCGTTTGAGGGCGGTCGCCGGCGGTAGATCTCCGGCGATGAAGGCGAACCCGGTTGCGGGCGTCAGGGATGTGCGCATGTCATCCTTCCTCGCCAATGCACCGACGCCGATTCGATCGGAGTGCCGGCGAAACGCGCGGCGGTCCCGTCTGACGCCCGGACCCGGGCCGAGTGGCGTCCCGTTCGCGCGCCTCATGCCAAACCGGGCGGTGATGGCTCTCACGCTGGCGATTTCGCTGGCTGGGCCTCTTTCCCGGGGCGCCGAGGCCCCGGTCCAGCAAAGCTACCGCGACATCGACGAGCCGCCCCATCGATACCGAACCTCCACGCCGCGGGATCGATTCAGCCGGACGATGGACTCCATCGCGTCCGATCCCGGGCTGGATCGAACCAGCGAAAAGGCGTTTCTCGTCAGCCTGCTCCAGCGGCTCAAGGTGCCCGCATCGTCGCAAACGCTGGTCTTCTCCACGACCAGCCTGCAGTTGCGGTTCATCTCCCCGTCCAATCCGCGGGCCATTTATTTCTCGGACGACCTTTACCTTGGCTACATTCCGGGCGGCCGCATCGAAGTCGTTTCACTGGACCCGGAGCTGGGCGCGATCTTTTACATCTTCGACCTCCCGCGGGACAATACACCGCTGCGCTTTGAACGATCGGAGCGGTGCATGAATTGTCACGCCTCGGATGACACGGGTTATGTGCCTGGATTGGTCATCAAATCCGTCGTGCCGGGGCCCACCGGCGGGAGCCTCGATGCGTTCCGCCAGACGCAAAGCGGGCACGGCATCCCATTCTCCGATCGCTTCGGCGGCTGGCATGTCACCGGCCGTCACCACATCACCAATCATTGGGGCAACGTGATCGGCCGCTTAGTCGATGGGGAAATCGTCACGACGCCCAATCCACCGGGCACGCGCTTCTCCTTCGCCGCCTACCCTGTCGCCACCAGTGACATTCTCGCGCACCTGCTGCATGAGCATCAGGTGGGATTCGTCAACCGCGTGGTTGAGGCGGGTTATCGGGTGCGCACTGCCATGCGCTTGAGCCAGGGGCGCCTGACGTCCACACAGACGGCCGAGTTGGAGGATCAGGCCCGAATCGTTGTCCGCTACCTGCTCTTTGTCGACGAAGTGCCGTTGCCTGGCGGGGGCATCGAGCCCGACCCGGAGTTTGAGCGGGAATTTCTTTCCGACCGGCGACGGGCGAAGGATGGGCGGTCGTTGAAGGATCTGCAGTTGCGCACCCGCCTGTTCCAACACCGCTGCAGCTATATGATCTACAGCCCGGTCTTCACGGGCTTGCCTGGCGCGCTGAAGGCACGCATCCACGAACGCTTGGGCCACGCCTTGCGGGAGGGCGCTCGCGATGGTGACGCGTCGCACCTGCCGGCGGCCGAACGAACGGCCATCCGCCGCATTCTGCAGGCGACACTCCCGGACCTGCCAGCCGGGTGGTAAACCATTCCAAAAAGAAACCGCGGGCACCTGAAAGCCACGCAAGCTCCAGGTGCCCGCGGCGTTGATCCGGGAAGAACGATTTCGGTCCCGACGGATTACTTCTCCATCTTCTGTCCGGCCGCTTTCCAGCCAGAGATGCCCGCGGACATGTGCTTCACGTTCTTGTAGCCAAGCTTGGAGGCGGCATTGGCCGCGGCCTGATAGGCCATGCACTTCGGGCCGCCGCAATACGCCACCACGAGCGTATCCTTGTCGGCCGGGAGCTTGGCCCCGAGATTGTCCTTGATGGCGTCAAAATCGAGCGCCCCCGGCACGTGCCCTTTCTTGTAGGACTCGGAGCCGTTGACATCGATGATCACCGCCTTCTTGGACTTGGCGAGCGACTTGACTTCCTTAACGCTGATATCCTGGAACTCGCCGGCGTACGCCGACACTGCCAGGGCCAGAGCCATCAGAGCTGCACTGAACTTCTTCATAATTGTGTTGCTGGTTGCCGACCGTGTTCGTCTGTTTGTGCTTTTCGCAATGTCGCCCAAGCGAAGTTCGGCTGTCCTTCGAACCGCCGTCCCATCAACCGAACCCAGCCTGTTTCCAGGCGACATAAGTGAGCATTGGACCTTTTTTGTGCCCGGACATTCAACCAAGGTGCAGGTCGGGATCGACGGCCAGGGCTCGGGGCCTTGCACTCCACCGCCCGCCAAACCCGGGCTCGACGGAATCTCGCCGGTCCGGGTAGCGTCCCGCCCTGTTATCTATGCTTAAACGCACTCCGTTGTTCGCCGCCCATCAGCGGGCTGGTGGAAAACTCATCGAATTCGGCGGCTGGGAAATGCCGGTCCAATATTCCAGCATCGTCGACGAACATCTCGCAGTCCGTCGCGCCGGCGGGCTGTTCGACATCTCACACATGGGCGAGGTGTCCGTCACCGGGCCGCAAGCGCTCGCTTTTCTCAACTATCTGCTGACCAACAACGCCGCCCGACTGGCGGTCGGCCAGGGCCAGTACACTTTGATGTGCAACGAGCGCGGCGGGGTCATCGATGATCTCTATGCCTATCGCGTGGGCGATCAGGAGTTTCTCCTCGTGATCAACGCCTCACGCATCGATCCCGACGTCGCCTGGATGGAGCGTCAACTCATGGCCTGGCCGCAACGGAATGAGGTCGAGCTGCGCAATCTCTCGGACTCGCTCGCCGCTGTCGCGCTGCAAGGGCCGCGGGTCCGCGCCATCATCGATCAAGTCTTCCCGGGCCCGTTCAGCGGCGGCAACCGCGTCGCCCGGGCCAGCGAGCTCAAGAAGAACGAGATTGCCGTCACGCAACGTGCCGGGCACACGGTTTACATCGGTTGCACGGGTTACACGGGCGAAGACGGTTTCGAGATCGTCGCCCCGGCGGACCAGATCGAATCGATCTGGGATCAGCTCCTTGCCGCGGGTCATGCCCATTGTCTGCAACCCGCCGGTTTGGGCGCGCGCGACACGTTGCGCACGGAAATGTGTTATCCGCTTTACGGCCACGAACTGGACGAAAATACGACGCCCATCGAGGCTGGCGTCGGTTTCTTTGTGGCGCTCGACAAGGGCGAATTCATCGGCCGCAGCGTGCTCGCGGCACAGAAGGCGGAAGGTCCAAAGAAACGTTGCGTGGCCTTCAAGATGACCGGGAAATCCGCACCGCCGCGGCCGTCGTATCCCATCTGGAGCACTGGCCCCGACGCGGCCGCCGTCGGTCAGGTCGTGAGCGGCACCCAGAGTCCGTCCCTGAACCAGGGCATCGGGCTCGGCTATGTCCCTCCGGCATTGGCGACGCCCGGCACAACCCTCGAGATCGAAATTCGCGGCCGCCGATTCCCCGCTGTCGTGGTGAAGAAGCCGATCTACGCGGCGCCTAAATCCTGATCCACGCGCAAGCCTTGTTGACCGCAGATGCGCGCTGACAAAGGCCAACGCCGATCAAGACGGGACGATCCTGGACGATCCACGACTGGGGACGACCCAGACCTTTGTCGAAGCGCGGGCGCCAATCGATCGTTCGTTCCCAGAATATCTGCGTTCATCCGCGTTCATCGGCGGTTTTAAAGACCGGTCTCGGGGTTGCGCGGGAATTGGGGCGCAAAACCACGGGTTGCGCCCGGCGTCAATTGTGTGATTCCATCGCCTCTTGCTTCGTGGCTTATGGAAGAAACCAACACATTGATCGAACAGCGCCGGACCAAGCTCGCCGCCCTCCGCGGCAAGGGCATCGATCCGTTCAAGAACAAGTTCTCACCCGCCATCAGCTGTGGCGACGCCCGCGCCCGTTATGTCGCCGGCGAGTTCAAGGAAGGCCAAACGGTCGAGATCGCCGGACGCATCACGGCGCATCGCGACATGGGCAAGAGCCAGTTCATGGATCTGCGCGACACATCAGGTCGGCTGCAGATCTACGCCCAGAAGCAAACCCTCGGTGACGAGCAGTTCGATGTCTTCAAGCATCTGGATCTCGGCGATTTCATCGGGGTGCGGGGCGAGATGTTCACAACGAAGTCGGGCGAGCCGAGCGTCAAGATCACTTCGTTCACCATTCTGTCGAAGGCCCTGCGTCCGCCGCCCGCCAAGTGGCACGGGCTTGAGGACACCGAGATCCGCTATCGGCAGCGCTACCTCGATCTGATGGCGAACGAAGAGGTGCGCGCCACGTTCCTGCGCCGGAGCGCCATCGTCCATGAAATCCGCCAGTTCTTCCACGGGCGAGGTTATGTCGAGGTCGAGACGCCGGCCATGCAGGCCATCCCGGGCGGTGCGGCCGCGGCTCCGTTCAAGACGTTCCACAATGCGCTCGGCTGCGAGTTCTACCTGCGCATTGCCCTGGAGCTTTATCACAAGCGCCTGCTCGTCGGCGGGATCGATCGTCTCTTCGAGATCGGCAAGAACTTCCGCAACGAGGGCCTGTCGCGCCGGCACAATCCCGAGTTCACCATGCTCGAGGCCTACTGCGCCTATGGCGACTACGCCTCGATGATGGAAACCGTCGAGTCGCTCATCTGTCACGTTGCGCAAAAGGTGCTCGGCACGCTGGTGATCGAGCACAAGGACGCCGAGGGCAAGGTCACCAAGACGATCAACCTGACCCAGCCCTGGCGGCGCGCTTCCTACAAGGAACTCGTCCGGGAGAAGACGTTTCCGGACTGGTTCGAAGTGTCACGGGAACACCGGCTGGCTTACGCGGATAACGTTCTCCAGGTCGACGTCGGCAACCGGGCGCAGCGCAAGGAAAGCCAGGCCATCGTGAAGAACGGGCCCGTGATTGAACGGCTCGTCGCCTATCATGAGCAGGGCATCCCGCTGACCCCGGCCGACTTGAACGCCGGTCTGGCCGCGATGAAGGAAATCGCGAGCAGCGCGGAGTATGCGCAGCACGGGGTGGAGGATTTTGAGATCACCCAGGCCGTGTTCGAAAAGGCGATCGAACCGACCCTGATCAATCCCACCTTTGTCACGCACGTACCCAAGGAACTGGTGCCGCTCGCGAAGCTGTCACCCGAGGATCCGACGACGGTCGAAGTGTTCGAATGCTGCATCAACGGCCAGGAAATTTCGCCGGGTTACACCGAACAAAACGATCCGATCGTTCAGCGGGAACGATTGGAGCACCAAGCCGGTGGCGAGCAGCAGAAGCTCGACGACGATTTCCTCGTCGCGCTCGAGCATGGGATGCCGCCGGCGGGGGGCATTGGCATCGGCATCGACCGCCTCTGCATGATGCTCCTCGGCCAGGAAAGCATCCGGGATGTGATCCTCTTCCCGCAGATGAAGCCGCGGTAAGGTGGCCTCGCGCTGGATATTCGCGGCGAAGAGACGAGGCAACATTCCGATGCAATTCGCCCTCACCCCCGGCACCCCCGGGGAGAGCGTGGACGGCGTCGCGGGCCGGGAGGGCGTCAGCAACGACGGGCCCGTGGGTTGGGTCCCAGCCCGTTAACCAACGGACGGACGGACGGCGCGCAGGCGGCGCGACAACAGTTCGCCGCTGGAGACAAGCTTCACCCCGACCTCCTGCATCCGCTCGATGGCGGCGCGGGCCACGTCCGGATTAGGATCCGCGGCGCGGCAGGCGTCATCAATGAGCCAGGTCTTGAACCCGAGCCCGACGGCGTCGAGGGCGGTCTCTTGAACGGCCTGCTCGGTGGCCACGCCCATGAGATAGAGCGCCTTCGCCTTCTTCTCGTGGAGATAATCACTCAAACCGGTGGGGCGCCGGTGTCCTCCGTCGAAGAATCCGCTGGTATCGTCGATGTCGGCATCGGTTCCGAGCCGGATGACCTTGTTGACGCGGGTCAGCAGCAGAGCGGGGCTGAGCTCGGCGCCGCGGGTGTTTTGAACGCAGTGGATGGGTTTGAGGAGTTGGTTGGCGCGGGCCACCAAGGCGTGTTCGCCGGCCACGCGGCCCCGGTGATTCAAGGCAAAGCTCTGGTGGTTGGCCGGGTGCCACTGTTGGGTGGCGACCACGAGGCGGAAGACCCCTTGCAGCTCGTTGGCCAAAGGAATGAGGGCGTCCGCGCCCGGCACCGGCAGGGAGCCGGCGGACAGGAAATCGCTTTGCAGCCCGATCAGGATTAGCGCCTTCATCGTGCCTCAGCTTGGGGACAAGCCCGGTCCCGTGGCAAGAACTCCTGAACCGTCAGGTAGGGCGCGCTCTCCGCAGCGCGCCGACCTTGCGGACACATTCCCATGGTCCGAGCGGGTCCGCGGAAACACTTGGCGACAGCGTTTCGGCGGCGGGCGACGGAGCGCCCGCCCTACCCGATGTGCCTGGTTCATGTGACGTGAGCGGATCCGAAAGAACAGGGAGCTTCCCTGCTTCCCGAGCCCTTGCTAGCGTCCGCCTCGCCATGCAGCCCAGTGAAATCTTCCGCTTCTGTCCGCGCTGCGGTGCGCGTCGTTCCACCATCGAAAGCCCGTTCCGTTGCGGCGACTGCGGATTTCTTTACTATTTCAATCCCTGCTGCGCGGTCGGCGGCCTCGTGCGCAAGGCGTCCGGCGAAATCCTGATGCTGCGTCGGGCCAAGGATCCCGCCCGCGGCAAACTGGCCGTGCCGGGCGGTTTCATCGACATCGGTGAGACCGCCGAGGACGCGCTGCGCCGCGAGACCCGCGAAGAAGTGGACCTGGAACTTGGAGCGCTCACCTATCTTTGCAGCCAGACCAATGCCTACCACTACCAGGAGATCACCTACCCGGTGCTCGACCTGTTCTTTGTGGCGACGGCCCTCGACCCGGCCAGGGCGCGGCCCTTGGACGGCGTGGACTCGCTGGAGTGGCTGCCGCCGTCGGGCATCGATCTGTCGGAAATCGCGTTCCCCTCCATCCGGTCCGCGGTGAGCCTGTTCATCAACCAAGCCCAAGCCTCCTCCCATCCATGAATGTCTACGCGCATCCCACGTTCGACATGGCGTGTGAACAACTCGATCAAGTCGCCGATTACCTGCAGATCCCCAGCGACGAGCGGGATCGACTGAAGTACCCAAAACGTTCGGTCACGGTGGCGGTGCCCATCCATCGCGACGACGGCCGAATCCAGGTCTTTACCGGCTATCGCGTCCAGCACCATCTCAAGCTCGGCCCCACCAAGGGCGGCATGCGCTATCACCCGGACGTGGCGCTCGGTGAGGTGGCGGCCCTGGCCATGTGGATGAGCTGGAAGTGCGCCCTGGCCGGCCTGCCCTACGGCGGCGCCAAGGGCGGCGTCAATTGCGATCCCTCCCGTCTCTCGGCGTCCGAGCTCGAACGGATCACCCGCGCGTTCACGCAGGAGATCATCCCGTTCATCGGACCCCAGATCGACATCCCGGCGCCCGACCTCGGCACGAACGAACAGGTGATGGCCTGGATGATGGACACGTACTCCAGCCACATCGGACACGCCGTGCCCGGCGTCGTCACCGGCAAGCCCGTCCTGCTCGGCGGCTCGGTCGGCCGTCGTGAAGCCACGGGACGCGGCCTCGGCTATCTCATCAATCGCGCGATGGACACGCTCAAGCTCGATTCCGGCCAGGCGACGGCGGTGATTCAAGGTTTTGGCAACGTCGGTTCCGTGGCCGCCTTCTCCCTGGCGAAGTATGGCATCAAGGTGGTGGGGGCCAGCGACGCGGGCGGCGGCGTCTACAACGCGCGCGGGCTGGATCTCTGGGCGCTCGAAAAGCACGTGGCGCAAACGCGAACGGTGACCGGCTTTGCCGGCGCCGACGCGGTCACCAACGCGCAGTTGCTCGAGCTGCCTTGCGACATCCTTGCCCCCTGCGCGCTCGAACGGCAGATCACCGGCGAGAACGCCGGCCGGATTCGTTGTCGCATCCTCGCCGAGGGCGCCAACGGTCCGACCACGCCCGACGCCGATCGCATCCTCAATCAGCGCGACGACGTCTTCGTTCTGCCCGACATCCTGGCCAATAGCGGCGGTGTCATTGTTTCCTACTTTGAATGGGTCCAGGATTTGCAGAGCTTTTTCTGGTCGGAATCCGAGGTGGCGGATCGTTTGTTCCGCATCCTGGAAGGCGCCTTTACCCAGACCCTGCAGTTCAGCCGCAAAAACAAGGTCAGCATGCGCACGGCCGCGCTGAGCCTCGGCGTAAAACGGGTCTACGACGCCAAACACTTGCGTGGCCTGTTTCCGTAATCCATGAATCCTTTTCCAGATCTCGCGTTGCAGGCAAACCGGCTCTGGCAGGGTCTTCTCCTCGCGACGTCATGGGGATCCGCCATGGCGGCGGACCCTTTGGTCACGGGCAACTTTCAATGGACATCCTCGCCGCCGCTCATCGCTCCGGCGAACCGACCGGAGGATCCGGTGGTGGCGATCAAGGATCCGTCGGTGGTCTTTCATCGCGGACGCTGGCATCTCTTCTGCACGATTCGCAGCGTGAAACGGACGCACCAAATCGAGTATCTGAGCTTCGTCGATTGGCAGGCGGCCGACGCAGCATCACGGCACATTCTGAAGCTACCGGACGAACATGCTTGTGCTCCGCAGGTGTTCTTTTTCACGCCGCTCAGCAAGTGGTGCCTGCTCTATCAGGCCCGGGACAAGTCCCGGACGCCTTCGCTTCAACCTGTGATCATGATGACTGACCGCCTTGACGATCCCGCTTCGTGGTCGCAGCGCGCGGCCTTGTGGGAGCGCTCGTGGCCCGACTGCCCGCGGGCGATTGATTTCTGGATAATCTGCGATGCGACCCGGGCCTGTTTGTTTTTTACGTCGAACGACGGAAAGCTCTGGCGTAGTGACGCGCCGCTGGCAGAGTTTCCGCGCGGCTTCGGACGCCCGGGAATTGTTTTACAGGCGGACCTTTTCGAAGCCAGCTGCACCTACAAGTTCAAGGATCGGGATGGGTATCTGACACTCGTCGAGGCGGAGGGCAGGAATGGCCGATACTACAAGGCATGGGTCGCTCCGCGGCTCGACGCGGAGTGGGAGCCATTGGCGGCGACGTGGGAAAAGCCGTTTGCGTCGCGTCAGAATGTCAGGTTTCCCGGCAGCGCGTGGTCGCAGTCCGTAAGCCATGGAGAGCTGCTGCGCTCGGGTAATGACGAGCGGATGGAGATCGATGCCTCACGTCTACGATTCCTTTACCAGGGGCTTGCCGAGGCCGACTTGCGGGGCAAGCCCTATGACAAGCTTCCGTGGCGACTTGGATTGCTGGACTTGACCCCGGGGAACTGACGATGCTGCGAACCTGCAAAGGGAAGATTTGGTGCCGGCTTAAGGGGTGGGCGTTTCTCCTCGCCGGGTTGCTTGTGGCCGCGCGGGTGCGGGCGGCGGACGACAAGGGCTGGTTTGCCTTCCGGCCACCGCCGGACGCGTTCACGGAAAGCGCCATCGATCTACGGCGCTTGAACGAGAAGTTTGCCGGAGAACATGGCTACATCGCCGTGCAGGGCGACCAGTTCGTTCACGGTGCGACCCGGGAGCCTGTGCGTTTTTGGGCGGTCAACGGGCCGCCGCCGCGACTAAGCGGAGCAGAGCTGCAGCAATGCGCGCGACGTCTGGCGAAGTACGGCGTCAATCTGGTGCGGATGCATGGCGCGATGTTTGACCAGAAGGGCGAGCCGGACTTCGCGAAAGTGGCGCGCGCTCAGGAGACGGTGGCTGCGCTCAAGGCGGAGGGAATCTACTCGCTTCTGTCGATCTATTTTCCACTTTGGATGACACCGGGCGCTGATCATGCCTGGCTCAAGGGTTACGACGGCAAGAAGCATCCGTTTGCCGCCCTCATGTTCAATCCGGAATTTCAGGCGCACTACCGAGCTTGGTGGAAGGCGATTCTCCTCACGCCCGACGGCCGGGGCCGCCGGCTCGTGGACGAGCCGGCGCTGTTTGCCCTGGAGATCCAGAACGAAGACTCGTTCTTCTTCTGGACGTTCAATCCCGACCAGATTCCCGTTGCGCAACTGGAGATGGTGGAGATGCAGTTTGGCGCGTGGCTGAAGGAAAAATACGGCTCGCTCGACGCTGCGCTGGCCAGGTGGAATGGAACCAAGGCCAAACGCGACGATTTCGCGGCGGGCCGGGTTGGCTTCCGTCCGCTCTACAACGTGTTTACTGAAAGAACTGCGCGCGATCGTGACACGGCGCAGTTTCTTTTCGAGACGCAGCGGAACTTTTACGCCGAAGTGGCGAAGTACCTTCGCGAACTCGGCTTCAAAGGTCTGGTCACGCCGGGCAACTGGCAAACGGCCAGCCCGGAGATATTCGGTCCGCTTGAACGCTGGAGCTACACGAGCGGGGATTTCATCGACCGGCATGGCTATTTCGGCGGCATGCACAAGGGCGAGAACGCCGAGTGGTCGATCCGCAACGGCCATACCTACGCGGACCGAAGCGCGTTGCGTTTCGACGCCAGCACCCCTGGAAAGCCAAAGCAGTTCGTGCATCCGATGATGGATGTGACCTACGCGGGGAAACCGTCGATGATTTCCGAGACGACGTGGAACCGGCCCAACCGTTACCGCAGCGAGGCGCCGTTGTATTATGCGGCCTACGGGGCGCTGCAAGGTTCGGACGCCATCGCGCATTTCGCGCTCGACGGTGCGGATTGGTCGGTAAAGCCCGGGTTCTGGATGCAGCCGTGGACGCTCATGGCTCCGTCGCAAGCCGGGCAGTTTCCCGCGGCTGCGCTCATCTATCGCCGCGGGTTGGTGAAGACCGGCGAGGTGCTGGCGAAGATCGATTTGAACACGAACGATCTGCTGCACCTCCAGGGCACGCCGCTGCCTCAGGATGCAAACTTCGACGAGCTTCGCCTCAAGGACGTGCCTGCCGGGTCCGAGGTGAAGCCGGGGCAGCGCATCGATCCATTGATTCATTATGCCGGCCGCGCGGAGGTGAACTTTACCGGCGCCCCGGGGCGGACGACGTTGGCCGACCTCAAGCCTTACATTGATCGCACGAGAAAGACGGTGCGGAGCACCACCCGCGAGCTGACGCTGGATTATGAGAAAGGCTTGCTCATCATCAATGCACCGCAGGCCCAGGGCGCCAGCGGCAACCTCAAGGCGGGTGGACAACTCGTGCTGAGCGACATCACCCTCCAATCAGAACTCGAGAACGCCCACATCGTTCTGGTCGCGCTCGACGGGGAGCCCATCGCGACGTCGAAACGCATGCTGCTGCAAGCGATGTCCGAGGAGCAGCCGACCGACTTCGCGACCGAAGATGCCGGCAACGGCAGCAAGAAGATCACGAACATCGGCAAAGACCCCTGGCTGGTGAAGAAGCTGAGCGGGACGGTGAAGTTCAACTCCGCCCGAGGACAGCAGATTCAGCCCCTGGACCTCAATGGCCGGCCCACGGGCACGCCTGCGGATGCCGGGGACCTTCAGCTGGCCCCGGATGTTGTCTACTATCTCGTGACCCGGATGCCATAAACCATGAGGACAACACGAATACTTCTCGCCGCCTTGCTCATGAGCCTGTTGGGCGGCGCACTTCAGATGAGCCGCGCCGGCGCCGCCGAAACCGCTCCTCCGCCGAGCCCTGAAATCACGGCGGCGATGCAGCCGTATTTGAACAGCTACAAGCTGGCGGGCTATGTCGGGATCGTCGCCGACAAAACCGGCAGAATCCACTACCGCAACGTTCAAGGATTCGCTGAGGCCTTCGGGACCGATCTGTCGGTGCATCCGCAAACCGGGCTCGTCGCGGTGTTCATGGTGCAATGTCCGGGACCGGATCAATGGGAGGCTCGCGATATGTTCCTCAAGACGGCCACGCGAATCTTCCCGAACAAATCTCGGTGAGTGAGCAGTGAGCCTGCTCCAGTGTGTGCTGCGTCGGTCCGGAATGGCCAGGTTGGCCCCGGGCGACCCTGGGTTGCGACTCGACTTGACGACCCGACCGTCGCCTTGCCAGCGCGGGCCGGGTCGGGGAGCATTCCAGTGCGAGCAAGTCCGTGTTTCCGCCCACCAAGTCGATGTTGAACAAACTATCCGGGAAACTGGTTTTCGAACCGCACGACATCGCGGCGCAGCTCAACGCGTCGGGACTCTATCAGCTCCCGTTTCAGCGGGAGTTCCCCCTTTCCGTGCGCGCGTTTCACTATCGGGCGGGAGAGTTCACCCAGGGCGCCACCTGGCATGAACAACTGGAACTCTTCTGCGTGGCCGGCGGAACGGTCGACGTGCGCATGGGCAGCCAGACAGTGAATCTGAAGTCGGGGGATTTCCTCGTGATGGACAATCGCAAACTCCATCACGTGCTGGACAGGCCAAACCTCGATGCCCGGGTTGTGGTGGTGAGCTTTCTCCCCGAGCTGGTCTACAGCCTCGGATCGCTCTCGCACGACTTCGCCTTCCTCCTGCCGTTCTATGCACAACTGGAGAATCGGGCCCATGTCCTGCGCCGGGACGATCCCGCGGCGGCGGAGGCGGCCCGCGCGCTCAGCTGTTTGGTGGATGAGTTCTTCCAGGCCGGCGTGCCTTACCGTGAGGCGGCGTGCAAGGCGCGGCTCCTCGCGCTGCTCATGGTGTTGCTGCGACGTTTTCAGGACGCCGATGTCTTGCGGTGGCAGTTCGAGCGCCGGCGGCAGCAGGCGCAGCGTTTCAGCAAGCTCATGGACCATCTGCGTGGTTCCTCTTCGCGAAAACTTTCGTTGGGCGAGGCCGCCCGGATGTCCGGCATGAGCCCGGCCAGTTTCACCCGATCGTTCAAGCAAATTGCCGGGTTGCCCTACCTCGCCTACGTGACCAATCTTAAACTCGCCGAAGCCGCCCGGTTGTTGCGGCTGGGCGATCGGAGCATCGTGGAAATTGCGGCGCACCTGGGGTTCTCCGATCAAAGCCACTTCGATCGCCGCTTCAAACGCGCGTTCGGCGTGACGCCCAGCCAGTTCCAAAAACGCAGCCGCCCGACCGAATGAGCAGATCGTTCAAGGGTTTGATTCAACCATCCTAGCAAATCTCCGAAGCCAATCGCATGCTGCGGCTCATGCATCCCGCAGTCGTATTGATCGCGAGTGTCTTCATTGTCTCCTCGGCCGTCGCCGGAGAAATGTTGCCCCGGCTGAAGGTCTCCGAGAACCGTCGATTCCTGATCACGGATTCCGGCCGCCCGTTCTTTTATCTGGGCGACACCACCTGGGAACTGTTCCATCGCCTCAACCGCGAGGACGCGATCCGTCTCCTGGAGAACCGCGCCGCCCTAAAGTTCACTGTGCTGCAGGCAGTGGCCATCGCCGAACTCGACGGCCATACGGACCCCAACCCGTATGGGCATGTCCCATTCGTAAACCTCGACGTCACGCAGCCCGCCGTGCAGGACGGGCCGCAAAACGACTACTGGGACCACGTCGACTTCATTGTCGCCGAGGCGAACAAACGCGGCCTCTACCTCGGTTTCCTGCCCACCTGGGGACGCTACTGGCACGACAGCTCGAAGGAACGCAAACCCCTCTTCACCGCCGCCAATGCGGAGGCGTATGGCGAATGGTTGGGACGCCGCTACCGCGACGCAGGGTTGATCTGGATTCTCGGCGGCGATCGGAATGTGGACGGCGAGGAGCAGAAGGCGATCATCCGCGCGATGGCTCGCGGCCTTCGCCGCGGCGACGGCGGTTCACACCTGATGACCTTTCATCCCCCGGGCGGTCAAGGCTCGGCCACGTGGTTTCACGGCGATGACTGGCTGGATTTCAATCTGCGACAGAACGGGCATGGGACGGAGTTCTCGGGCCGCTACGATGCGACCCGCAAGGACTATGACCGCACGCCACCCAAGCCCGTCCTGGATGGCGAACCCCTCTACGAGGATCACCCCGTATCCTTCGATGCGAAGAGGCTCGGCCATTCCATTGCGGCCGACGTGCGTCGCCCGCTCTATTGGAATCTCTTCTCGGGCGCCTGCGGCCATACCTATGGTCACCACTCCGTCTGGCAGATGTGGACGGCAAGCCGGACCCCGATCAACCAGCCGATTAGGGTCTGGCCGGAAGCCATCCGGCAACCGGGCGCCGCGCAGATGCAACACGGCCGGGCGCTGCTCGAATCGCGCCCCTTTCTGACGCGGATTCCGGACGATTCCGTCCTCGTGGCCGATCGAGTGCCCACGTGCGTTCCGGGCGCGGGCCGTTATCATTTTGCAGCGACACGCGACGCCGACGGGACTTACGCCATGGTTTACGCCCCGGTGGGCCGGAGCTTCAAGGTGCGCATGAATGTGATCAGCGGGTCAAAGGTCAGAGCATGGTGGTTCAATCCGCGTGACGGCAAAGCCAGGTCCGCCGGCACTTTTTCCAATCAGGGCGAACACGAGTTTGCGCCTCCGGATCCAGGGGAATTGCTCGACTGGGTCCTGGTTCTCGACGATGCGACCAAGAAATATCCTGCTCCTGGCGCCAAAGCTTGGAGCCAACCCTAGCCCCTCGGAACGCCCCATGATTCACCCATTCCCGATCGTGACCGCAGTCCTGCTCTCGGCCGTGACCCTGCTGGCAGAGGACTGGCCACAGTTTCGCGGACCGACACATCAAGGCGTGTCCAGCGAGCGGAAAGTTCCGCTGCACTGGAACGAAACCTCGAACGTGGTTTGGAAGGCGGCGATCCCCGGCGAAAGCTGGTCTTCGCCCATCGTGTGGGGCGATCGGGTTTTTGTGACGACGGCGACGGAAAACGGCCAGTCGTGCCGCATTCTCGCGCTGAAGGCCAACTCCGGGGAAATCCTTTGGAACAAGGCCGTGCTGCAGCAAGCCCTGAGACGCAAGCAAGCACGCAACACGTTCGCGACCCCGACGCCGGCGACCGACGGCGAACGGGTTTATGCCTGCTTCGGCGACGGGAGCTTTGTCGCCGTCGACCTGACTGGCTCGGTGGTGTGGACGAATCGGAGCTATCCGTTCTACGGAGAGCACGGGCTGGCTTCTTCGCCGATTCTCCACGGCGGTCTGCTCATCATGGCGCGCGATGGCAGCAGCGACGGTGACGACAAGAAGCTGGGCTGGCAGAAGCCGTGGGATCAATCGTATGTGGTCGCGCTCGACGCCAAGACGGGTCGGGAACGGTGGAAGGGCATGCGGGGTCGCTCGCGGATTTCGCACGGCACGCCAAACATTTGGAAGCACGACGGCGGGACGGTGGTGGTCAGCGAAGCGGGCGATGTGGTTCAAGGCTTTCGCTTCGAGACCGGCCAACGCCTCTGGTCGAGCGAGGTGATCGGGGAGGGCAAGGCGCCGTCGGTGGTGTTGGGTGAAGGGCTCGTGTTCACGTCGGGCGGTTGGGGTGGCAAGGAGACGATCAAAGCGTTCCGTTTGGGCGGCCAGGGCGAGCTGAAGGAATCCCGCCTGGTTTGGGAGCAGAAGAAAGGCATGCCGAAGGTCCCGTCGATGCTTTACGTGAAACCCGATCTGTTCGCTCTGACGGACGGCGGGGTGGCGACGTGCATGAATGCCGCCACCGGTGAGTTGGTCTGGCAGGAACGCGTTGGCGGCAACTTCTCCGCATCACCCGTCCTGGCGGCCGGACGCATCTATTTTCTCGGGGACAACGGCGAAACCACCGTCATCGAAGCCGGGCATCACTTCAAAGTTCTCGCGCGAAATCCGCTGGGGGAAAAGGTGCAGGCTTCGATGGCCGTGTCGGCCGGGCGCTTGTTCATCCGCACCGATCGCAGCTTGTTCTGCGTGGGGAGCAATTAGCAATTAATCAATTCCACCGACCTCATCTCTCATCCAATGAAAACCATCACTCTCGTCGGGGCCGGCGGAAAAATGGGCTGCCGTCTCACGGACAATTTCGTTCGAACGAACTACCGGGTTCATTACTTGGAAATTTCCCCCCGAGGCGTGGAAAACCTGCGCCAGCGTGGCGTCATGTTGTCGGACGAGGCGACGGCGGTGCCGGCTTCGGATGTGGTGATCCTTGCGGTGCCGGACGTGGCCATTGGGACAGTGGCGGAAAAAATTGTGCCGCTGATGAAGCCGGGAGCGTTGTTGATGACCCTCGATCCGGCGGCGCCGCTGGACAACCAGCTGCCGCGTCGGGAGGAGATCGGGTGCGTGATTGCGCATCCGTGTCATCCGAGCGTCTTCAACTGGGAACCGACCGAGCAGGCGTTCCGGGATTTCTACGGGGGCATCTCCGCGAAGCAAGGCATCGTCGTGGCGTTGATGTGGGGTGGGGAGGCTTATTACGAGCTCGGTCTCGAAGTGGCCACCGCCATGTATGCGCCGGTGAGCCGGGCGCACCGTGTCACGCTGGAGCAAATGGCGATGTTGGAGCCGGCGCTCGTGGAGACCCTGGCGCAGACCTGCATGGAAGTGGTCAAGGAAGGGCACGACCGGCTCGTGGCCGCAGGCGTGCCCAAGGAGGCCGTGCGCGATTTTGTGCTTGGCCATCTGCGGATTCAAATCGCCGTGTTGTTCGGAGAGGTGAACGGCACCTTCTCCGACGCCGCCTACAAAATCAGCAAACGCGCCAAGCCGGTGCTGTTCAAGGAAGGGTGGACGAAGATCTTTGATCTGGCGGACATTCGCGAACAGGTGCGGGATATCACGAACAAATGATCCTCGGCCTCAGCAGCTACACCTATGGCTGGGCCATCGGCGTGCCGGGACACCGGCCCGCGAGCCCGATGACCGAGCTGGACTTGCTTGCCTGCGCGCGCCAGCACGGCCTCCGGCTGCTCCAAATCTGCGACAACCTGCCGTTGAACCGGCTGCCGCCCGAACGGGCGGCCCGGTTTGCCACGTTGGCCCGGGAGGCAGGCATTCAGCTGGAGGTGGGCTCGCGCGGGCTCACCCTTGAACATGTGGCCGAAATGGCTGCGCTGGCCCGGCGCATGGAGGCCAGGTTGATCCGATTCGTGGTCGATGCCCCGGGGTTTCAGCCTGCACCCGGGGAAGTCGTGAAAACCTTGCGCGCCACCTTGCCGCTCCTGGAGGGCCTGCAGCTGGGACTCGAAAACCACGACCGATTCACCGCGTCGACCCTGAAGGCGATGCTCGAGGACGTTGCTTCGGACCGGATCGGGATCTGCCTCGATACGGCCAATTCCCTCGGCGCGGGCGAAGGACTGGCCTCGGTGGTCGCTGAGCTCGCGCCGTTCACGGTCAATCTGCACCTCAAGGATTTTCAGATCGAACGCTGGCCGCATCTCATGGGGTTCACCATTGAAGGCCGGCCGGCCGGCGCCGGAATGCTCAATGTTCCGTGGTTGTTGGAGCAGCTGGCTCCGTTCCGGCGCTGCGCCACCGCAGTGCTTGAACTCTGGACTCCGCCGGAGGCCGACCTGGACCGGACCGTGGCGAAGGAATCAAGCTGGGTGGGGCAAAGCTTGGCGTATTTGCGACCGCTGTTTACAAACACCGCATGAAACCACTCCGCTTTGCCCTCTTCGGCGCCGGCTTCTGGGCGCGCCGACAGCTTGCCGCCTGGCGCGAGGTTGGCGGCGTGGACTGTGTGGCCGTCTACAACCGAACCCGCGGGAAGGCCGACGCGTTCGCGCGCGATCTGGCGGTTCCCAAGGTCTACGACAACGCGGAACAGCTCCTGCGCGAGATCCAGCCGGACTTTGTCGACAACATCACCGAGATCGGCGGACACAAGCCGCTCTCGCTGCTCTGCGCGAAACATCGCGTGGCTTGCATCTGCCAGAAACCAATGGCCGCCTCTCTGACCGACGCGCGCGAAATGGTCGCCGCGTTCCGTCGCGCGAAGACGCCATTCTTCGTGCACGAAAACTGGCGCTGGCAATCCACGATGCGGGCTCTCATCGAGACGCTGCGGACAAATGTCATCGGGCCACCGTTTCGCGCCCGGCTCTCGTTTTTATCCGGTTTCGACGTGTGGGCCAACCAACCCGCCTTGCGCCAGCTCGAACAGTTCATCCTCACCGACCTGGGAGTTCATCTCATCGACACCGCGCGAGCCTGTTTCGGGGAGGCGAACTCAGTCCACTGCCACTTGCATCGAACGCTGGCTCCCGCCGTCAAAGGCGACAACGTCGCCACGCTGTTGCTTTCCATGGGCCCGGCTGCAACGAGTGTAATTCTGGAAATGGCCTATGCGAAAACGCCGCTGGAACGCGAATGTTTCCCGCAGACCCTGGCGGTCGTCGAAGGGCCCCTCGGCAGCATCGAGGTCGCAACGGATTACTGGCTGCGCGTAACCACCCGGAAAGGCACGCACAGTCGGCGCCACGTGCCCCCGCGCTATGCCTGGGCTGACCCCTGCTACGATCTGGCCCAGGCCAGCATGGTGCCTTGTCACCGCGATTTG
Source organism: Limisphaerales bacterium (assembly GCA_044230345.1). Lineage (GTDB taxonomy): Bacteria > Verrucomicrobiota > Verrucomicrobiia > Limisphaerales > JADJPG01 > JBGARF01. Next base: position 39,968 of record JBGARF010000018.1, on the reverse strand, counting down.
CTCGCGGCGCTCCAGGGCAGGTCGGACGCGGAAACCACCGGCGCGGACAATCTCAAAACAATCGAGATTGTCTATGCCGCCTATGAATCGGCTCGCCGGAATTCGGTGATCACTTTCCGTGAGCCGACAAGTCGGGCGCGCTCTCCGCAGCGCCCCGGCCGTGCGGACAACTTCACCATGGATTGAATGAGTATGCGCAAATATCTGGCGAAATCTTTTCAGGCCGTCCTCTGTTCGGCGGCGTTCGCTCTGCTCACCGGTTGTGGCGAATCCGGTTCGCCGGGGAGCGGAAAGCCGGTCGCTGAACCCTCCGCTGCCGGTGGAGTGAAGACGATCGGCGTGGCCTTCGAGACCCTGCAAACCGAGTTCTGGGTGGCCGCCTTCGACAAGCTCAAGGCGGACTGTGCAGCGAAGGGCATCGCCATGCTGGAAGGCGTGGCGGACGGCGATGCCAGCCGGCAGCTCGATCAGGTCAAAAATTTTATCAGCCGCAAAGTCGACGGGATCATCGTGGTGCCCAAGGACGGCAAGACCGTGGTGCCAATGATTAAGGCGGCCAACGCGGCCGGCATTCCGGTCGTCCTCTACAACCGGCCGGCCGACCCGACGGACGCGCGCCATTCGGCGGTGGCTCCGGACAACTTCGCCATCACGAAGGAGACGGTGGCGTACCTGGTCTCCCTGGCGAAGCAGACCGGTCGGAAGCAGAAAGCGATGATTCTGATGGGCGATTTGAGCGACGTGAACGCCCTCGGTCGACGCGATGGCTTCGAGGCGGCGATCAAGGAGGCGGGCGACGCGGTCGAAGTTGTCGCGCGCATTCCGACCGAGTGGAACCAGGAGAAGGCGCTGGCAGGGGTGCAGGGTGCGTTCCAAGCCAATCCCGACATCGGCCTCGTCTTCACTTCCAGCGACTTCATGTTTCCGAGCATCAAGTCCGTCCTGAGCAATCTCGGCAAATGGAAGAAGCACAACGAACCGGGGCACGTCATCCTCGGCGGATTCGACGGCGACGCGACTGCCTATCAACTCATGGTGGAGGGCTATGTGGACGCCACCGGAGTGCAGGACGTGTATTGGGAGGCTGAACAGGCCATCCAGGTCATCCTGGATGCGAAGGCCGGCCGCGCGCCGCCCGCGCGCATCGACGACAAGGGCTTTGCCATCACGCAGGCCAACTTGAAAGAGCTGGAGCCGAGAATGTGGGGCGCCGCGGTGGCGAAGAGGAAAAAGTGACTTCAGCTTCCGCCATCACGGGCGACCGTCGGCCCATCGCCCGTCGCTTCGTCGGCTCCCAGTACTTTGTTCTGGGCCTTTGCGTGGTTGCCTTCGCCGTCTTCGCGCCAACCGCTCCCGGCTTCGCGGCGCCCGGCAATCTCTGGAACATCCTCGTCGGCAGCCTTCCGCTCCTGGTCTTGGCCACCGGTCAGACGGTCGTGTTGATCACGGCCGGGATCGATCTCTCGGTCACGGCCATCGTCGGGCTGGGCAGCATCGTTGGGGCGTTGGTGATGGGGGGCGACCACGGCTGGCTCCGTGGACATCCGACGGCCGTTCCGGCCGCCGTTGGCGCCATGCTCGGGACGGGACTGACCGTCGGCATCTTTAATGGTGCGTGCATCGCCTGGCTGCGGATGCCGGCGTTCATGGTGACGCTCGCCTCCATGATGTTCGGCCAGGGCCTCGCCGTCTGGCTGGCGAAAACCATCGTCAACACCGACAGCATCTACAACCTGCCCGCCGCCTTCCTTGCCCTGGGCAGCCAGGCGTGGATGGGGGCGCTGCTGGCGGCGACGGCGACGCTCGCCGTCCATCTGCTGCTCACACGAACCTTGCTCGGCCGATGGCTGTACGCGGTGGGCCACAGCCCGCGGACTTCACTCGTCTCCGGCGTTCCGGTGGCGGCTGTGACCGTCGCTGCCTACGCCATCAGCGGACTGCTTGCGGCCACGGCTGCCATTCTGTTGACGGCCCGACTCGAAACCGGCTCGCCGAACCACGGCAAAGCGCTGCTGCTCGATGTCATCGGCGCGGCGGTCATCGGCGGCACCAGCCTGACGGGTGGCAAGGGGCGGGTTCTATGGACCGTCTACGGGGTGCTCTTCCTGTCCTTGCTCAGCAATGGGCTCAACCTTCTCAATCTTTCCGACTTCCTCATCACGATCATCAAGGGCGCGGTCATCTTGGCTGCGGCCCTGGCGGATGTCGGCCGAACCAAATGGGTCGGTTCCATCCGGGCCCATTGACGAGAACACTGCCCAGCGTGACTTCTCCACTGTCACCGACTGATGCCCCTGCCCCCGCCGTCGCCTTTTCGCGGGTTGAGAAATCCTTCTTCGGCGTGAAGGTTCTCCGCGGAGTGAGCTGCGATGTCGCCGCGGCACGCATCGTTGGGTTGGTCGGCGAAAACGGAGCGGGCAAGTCAACCCTGATGAATCTGCTGGGGGGCAATCTCCAGCCGGACGCCGGCGAGTTGCGTGTCGGCGGGAAGATCTACAACCCGAGCGATCCGAATGATGCCCGGGCAGCGGGTATCGCCTTCGTGCACCAGGAGCTCAATCTGTTCCCGAATCTCAGCATCGCGGAGAATCTTTTTCTCGCCGACTTTCCCCGCAAGGGAGTCGGTTCGAAAAGCCCGTCCCGCGACCGGAGCCCGGACCTGCCGCTGCCCACTGCGGCCCGTTTCACTCTGCCCTGGATCGATCGACGATTGTTGCATTCGCGTGCCGAGGCGATCGTACATCAGATTGGCCTCAACCACGCTCCGGAGACGCCCGTTGAACGGCTCCCTGCCGGCGAGCGACAGCTCGTTGAGATAGCGAAGGCGCTCGCGGCCGAGGCGAGGACCATCATTCTGGATGAGCCAACGACATCGCTTTCCGCTCGCGAGTGCGACCGCTTGTTCGAATTGATGGATCAGCTGCGCCGACGGGGCTTGACCCTCATCTATATTTCCCACGCCCTCGGTGACGTCCTGCGGCTTTGCGACGATCTGGTGGTGCTCCGCGACGGCGAGGTGGTGGGGGGCGGGGCGGCGCGTGATTTCAGCAGCGACCGGCTTGTCTCGATGATGGTGGGCCGCCCGCTGAGCCAGCTCTATCCCCAGCGCCAGCCCATGAGTCGCACGCCGCCGAGTCCCGACTCCGGCGCGAAGGCGCGACCGCCGGCGCTCGAGGTGATGTCGGTTTCGCAGCCGGGACTCGTGAGGGAGATCTCCTTTACGTTGGCGTTGGGCGAGGTGCTCGGGATCGCCGGATTGATGGGCGCCGGGCGATCGGAGCTGGCCCGCATCTTGTTTGGACTCGAGCCCCATGCGTCAGGCTCGATCCGCTTGGAGGGCCGATTGCTGCGGGGCGGGCCGCGCCGGCGGATTCGGCGGGGACTCGCTTTTCTAACCGAGGATCGGCGGCGGGAGGGACTGTGCCTGGAAGCCTCCATCGCGGACAATCTGGCCCTGGTCACGTTGGCTCAACACGCGCGCACGCCCGCGCGCTGGCTCGACTTCGCCGGACTCGGGAATGCGGTCGCCCGCATGCGCGGCGCCGTCCGGCTCTCGGCCACCGCCCATGTTGCCCAGCCCGCCCGCACCTTGAGCGGCGGCAACCAACAGAAGGTGGTTCTCGGCAAGTGGCTCCTGGCGGAGCCGCGCGTGCTCATCCTCGATGAACCCACGCGCGGCATCGACGTGGGCGCGAAGTTCGAGCTGTATCAGCTGGTCCTTCAACTCGCCGATCGCGGCGCCGGCGTCCTGCTGATCTCCTCCGAGATCGAGGAATTGATGGGCCTCTGCGATCGCATTCTTGTGATGCGGCAGGGCGCGATGTCTGCGGAATTCCCGCGCACAGCATTTGATCGGGAAAGGATTCTTGCCGCCGCCTTGCCGGCTTCCGAGTCATGACGGCCACTGGTTCCCATTGGATTGCTCGTGGACTGAATCTGGCGCCGTTCGCGCTTCTCGCTTTCGTCGTCGTCGTGTTCGGATGGATGTCTGACCGGTTTCTCACCGCCGAGAACCTTACGCAGATCCTGGTGCAGGCGTCGCCTACGGTCGTGGTCGCCACCGGCATGACCTTCGTCCTGATCGCCTCCGGGGTCGATCTTTCCGTCGGCGCCATCATGTTCATCGGCGCCGGCATTGCGGGAAGGATGGCCCTGGCCGGGCAGCCCGTGGGGCTCTGCCTCGCAGCGATGCTTGGTGTTGGTCTGTTGGGGGGCACGGTCAATGCCTTCCTCGTCACCCGACTTGGACTGGTCGCGTTCATCGCCACTCTGGCCACGCTTTACATCGGGCGCGGGCTCGGACGGTGGATCACACAAACGCGCGCCATGAACCTGCCAGACTCGTTTCTGGCACTTGGCTCAGCGAAGTGGCTGGGACTCCCCGGCCAGCTGTGGGTGGCAGCCGCGGTCGTCGCCTTGGCCCAGTTCATCCTTTCCAACACTCCCTTCGGCCGGCAGCTCTATGCGTTGGGTCACCACCCTGACGCCGCGCGCAAAGCCGGCCTGCGGACCACCCGCCTGTTCAGGGCGGTCTACATCGCTTGCGGTGCGTGCGCGGGGCTCGGCGGGGGACTGGCGCTCCTTCAGCTGGGATCCGTCTCGCCGAAGTTCGGAGAATCGTACGAGTTCGACGCCATTACCGCCGGCGTGTTAGGCGGCACCAGCCTGTTCGGCGGGCGGGGCAACGTGTTTCCCGGGACCGTCCTGGGCGCCGTCCTGCTGAAAAGCATCTTCAACGGCCTGGTCATGGTGCAGGCCGATCCTTACCTCTACCCGCTCATCACCAGCAGCATCATCTTCGTCGCCGTTCTGCTGGACAGCGCGCGCCACGAGTTGTTCGCCCGCGCCAACCGGCGGATGATTTTTCGGGAGCGGCAACGTTCACTCTCGTAGAACGGGAGACCCAGCCCCAGCCCGGCGTGGAAGCGGGATCGGTTGCCCTTCCGGGACGAACGACCGATTGGAGGAATCGATTCGCGCGGCAATGCTGACCCCACCCGATCCCGCTTCCGGGTTCGTCACCGGGAATTCACCTTGCTGACATCTGTTTGCCACTGAGGGATGGCAGCCTGTCACCGTAACAAAAAAGAACGATCGAACCTCAGTCTGTCATCGAAGCAACGTATGAAACTTCAATTCCTCACTCGACGAGCTTTCCTTCCGACCGCGTTCCTCGTGCTGGCCGCCCCCTTCGGCGTGCTGGCTGGCTCGGGCTCCGGCATCACGGTCAAGGGCTCAGATACCATGGTCATCCTCGCCCAGAAATGGGCGGAGGTTTACATGAGCCAAAAGCCGGACGTGAAAATCCAGGTCACCGGCGGCGGCTCCGGCACCGGCATCGCCGCCCTGCAGAATCAAACCACCGACCTCTGCAATTCCTCACGGCCGATCCGGGCGGTGGAGATCGCGGAGTGCATCAAGGCCTTCTCCAAACGGCCGACCGAATACCCGGTGGCGTTGGACGGGCTGAGCGTCTACGTGAACGAAAGCAACCCGGTCAAGGAACTGACGATCGAGCAGGTGCGCCTGATCTTCACCGGCAAGATCAAGAACTGGAAGCAGGTGGGCGGCGCGGATGGTCGCATCACCCTTTACAGCCGCGAGAACAGCTCCGGCACGTATGAGTTTTTCAAGGAGCACGTGCTGGAAGGCGCGGATTTCTCGTCCAAGGCCCAGACCATGCCGGGGACGGCGGCGGTGCTGGAAGCGGTGGCCAAAGACCAGACCGCGATTGGTTATGGCGGCGCCGCCTACGGCAAGGGAGCCAAGCACCTGGCCATCCGCAAGGACGACAGCAGCCCGGCGGTGGAGCCGAACGAGGGAACCGTGGTCAAAGGCGAATATCCAATCTGGCGTCGGCTCTACATCTACGTGAACCCGGCCCTCGACAAGGGTCCGGTCTCGGCCTACCTCAACTGGATTCGCTCCGACGAAGGCCAGAAGGTGGTGAAAGATGTCGGTTACTTCCCCTTGCCGGCCCAGTATCGCCAAAAGTAGGCCCCGGTCTTGCCGGCCCTGGTTTTCCGGGGCAGGCCGGGGGTATCGCCCGCAAGTCGGGAGATCATAGCAACCCCGCCTGACCCCGGAACCAAGCCGGCCCAAGCCCGGCCCGTCCAGACCTAACGACTCGAATCGTTCCCAATCTCCGCTGATTTACACCTGACTCATGGTCGAGACCAATCCAACTCCCAAGCCCGGTTGCGACTGGTCAACCCTTCGCCGCACGCGTCGCGCGCGCCCTTTCGAATGGCTGGCCGAACGCGGCATCATGGCGGTGTCGCTCTCGGCCATTTTGATGATCTTCCTGATCTTTCTGTTCGTGGCCCGCGAGGCGCTCCCGGTGGCCCTGGGCCGAATGAACAGCTCCAAGGTGGGAAAGATCATTCCCGCGTCCGAGCTCGATCGCCTGTCGAAGGCCGAACTCGTCGATTATCTCGACCTGACGCCCAAGGAATTCGCCAAGATGGATCGCGACACGCTCAAGCTGCTGATGGAGGTCAAGGCGGAGGCGGCCGCCGAGGCGCCCAAGGACAAGGACGCCGCCCTGAACACAACCACGTGGTCGATGATGTTCAAGCCGCACCAATGGACCGGCTACGAACGGCCGGAGTACATCTGGCAGCCGATCTCGTCGGTGCACAAATACAACCTGATCCCGCTCTTCATCGGCAGCCTCAAGGCCACGCTCGTGGCGTTGTTGTTCGCCGTGCCGCTGGCCCTCGCCGCCGCCATCTACGTCTCCCAGCTCGCGCCCCCGCGCTTGAAGGAATGGCTCAAGCCCGGGATCGAGCTGCTCTCCGGCATCCCTTCGGTCGTGCTCGGATTCTTCGGCCTGATCGTCATGGCGTCCGTCTTTCAAGGCATCTTCGGATATGAATCGCGCCTCAACGCGTTCGTCGCGGGCATCGCCCTCGCCTTGGCCGTCATCCCGGTGGTGTTCTCCATCGCTGAAGATGCGCTGACCAGCGTGCCCCGGACTTACACCCAGGCGGCGCTGGCCCTCGGTTCCTCCAAGTGGAGCGCGGCCTGGCGCATCGTCCTGCCCGCGGCGCTGCCCGGCGTTTTCGCCGCGGTCATGCTCGGGTTCGGCCGGGCCATAGGCGAAACCATGGTCGTGCTCATGGCCAGCGGCAATGCCTCCATCGTTTCCTGGAACATCTTCGACTCCACCCGGACCATGACGGCCACGATCGCCGCCGAGCTGGCCGAAGCCGTCTTCGGCGGCCATCACTACCGCATTCTCTTTCTCGTTGGCGGATTGCTCTTCATCGTGGCGTTCCTTTCCAACCTCGCCGCCGATCTGGTCATCCACCGGCTGAAAGCCCGCCTGGAGGGTAAAGCATGAGCGTTTCCACTCCGCCGCGCCCAGCGCCCGGTTTCGAAACCCAGCTTCGCCGCCGGCACCGCTGGAAGAATCTGGTGACGGATGCCCGCAAGTTGCCCTGGAGTTTCCAGCGCACAGATCCGCAGCTCGGCGCCCGCTTCTGGACGGGCCTCACAGGCGGAGCCACCGTCGTCATCCTCGCGCTCCTGGCCGTCCTGTTGGGAACGATCGTGTTCCACGGCGCGCCCGGTTTGTCATGGCGGTTCGTGACCACGGGGACCGCCACCGACATGTTCGAAGTCGAGAAAGCCGGCGTGCTTCCCATGATCATCGGCACCGCGGCCCGGGTCGTGTTGATGACGATTTTCGTCATCCCGGTCGGGGTGATCACCGCGATCTACCTCACCGAATATGCCCAGCCGACGTCCTGGTTGACGCGGGGAATTCGGGCGGGAGTCAACAATCTGGCGGGGGTTCCCTCGATCGTGTTCGGCCTGTTCGGCCTCGGGTTCTTCATCAGCTTCGTCGGCGGCAGCCTCGACGCGCTCTTCCGTCCCGGGGCGGCCGAGCCGTTGTGGGGCCAGCCCGCCATCCTATGGGCATCGCTCACGCTGGCGGTCATGACCCTGCCCGTGGTCATCGTGGCGACCGAGGAATCGTTGAAGGCCATCGCTCCCGGCTTGCGGGAAGGCAGCCTCGCGCTCGGCGCAACCAAGCTGCAGACCATCATTCGCGTCGTTTTGCCCCAGGCGCTCCCGGGCATCCTTACCGGCGGAATTCTCGCGGTCAGCCGGGCTGCCGGCGAGGTGGCCCCGATTCTTTTCACCGGCGCAGCCTACTACATGGCCAGCCTGCCCAAGGCGCTGACGGACCAGTTCATGGACCTCGGCTATCACGTTTTCATTCTTTCAACCCAGTCGCCCAATGTCGAAAAGACGCGCCCCATTCTTTTTTCCACCGTCCTCGTGCTGCTGCTCCTGACCTTCACGCTCAACTTTGTCGCCATTCTCATCCGTGCCCGTATCCGCCGGCAGATGCGGTCGGTCCATTGAATCCAGCGCTGCGCCACGCCCAACCCCACTCTTTGACCCCCTCCCTCGCATGAGCACTACCGGCTTCGCCCCTGTTGATCTCAAGACCATCCTGCCCAGTCCGTCGACCGACGACGGCACGGCCGGCACGCCGCTGGTCGAGATCGAGAATCTCAACCTCTACTACGGCAGCTCGCATGCGCTCAAAGGCATCAACCTCGCCGTTCGCGAGCGTCGCGTCACCGCGTTCATCGGGCCCAGCGGCTGCGGCAAGTCCACCCTCCTCCGCTGCATCAATCGCATGAACGACCTGATCGACGGCGTGCGCATCCAAGGAACCATCCGCATCGGCGGGGCGGACATCTACGCCCGCGACGTGGATTGCATCGAATTGCGCAAACGGGTCGGCATGGTTTTCCAAAAGTCGAACCCGTTCCCAAAATCGATCTATGAGAACGTCGCCTACGCCCTGCGCCTCCAGGGTCGCACCGCCCGGTCGGAACTCGACGGCATCATCGAGAACAGCCTGCGCGGCGCCGCCCTGTGGGACGAGGTCAAGGACCGCCTGCACGAAAGCGCGTTGACCTTGTCGGGCGGACAGCAGCAGCGCCTCTGCATCGCCCGGGCTATTGCCATCGAGCCCGAGATCATCCTGATGGACGAGCCCGCTTCCGCGCTGGATCCCGTGGCCACCGCCAAGGTGGAGGATCTAATCAGCGACCTGAAGCAGGACTTCACGATCATCATCGTGACCCACAACATGCAGCAGGCCGCCCGCATCTCGGATCACACGGCGTTTTTCTATCTCGGCGAGCTCGTCGAATACGACGCAACGGTGAAAATCTTCACCAACCCGGCCAACAAACGAACTGAAGACTACGTCACCGGCCGGTTCGGATGAACCTCCAGCACCGTCATCCGCAAGGAACAAGATTCATCCGACAATTCACCACTGGCCACCGTCACCGACCATCGTCCACCGTCCACCGGCGACACCCGACCGATCTCCAAAAACTTCTGATTACCCCCGATTCACATGACTCCGATCAATCGCGGCAATGTTCACCACTTCGATCAGGAATTGTCCGTCCTGAAGGACAAGTTGATCACCATGGGCGGCCTGGCGGAGGCGGCCGTGCGTCGTTCGATGAAGGCCGTGCTGGAGCGGGACGATGCCAATGCCCGCAACGCCCGGGAGCAGGATGAGCTGCTCGACGATCTGGAGATCGAGGTCGACGAAATGGCCATCACCCTGCTGGCCAAGGCGCCGCTGGCCAGCGATCTCCGGTTGGTGACCGTGGCCATGAAGATCTCGCGGGACCTTGAGCGGGTGGGCGATGAAGCAACAACCATCGCGCGACGGGCCCTCGACCTGAATGTGCTGCCACCTTCCAAGTCGACGACGCCGATCGCGCGGATGGCCGAGCTGGCCTTGGACATGTTGAAGGACGCGTTGGATTCCTTTGTCAAACGCGAGCCGGCCCGCGCCCGGTTGATCATTCCGCGGGACAAGGAGGTCGACGCACTCAACAAACAGCTGCATCGGGATCTGGCCGCGCTGATGGCGGCTCAGCCCGATACCATTCCTCGATCCCTGGCGTTGATGGTCGTCTCGAAGGCCCTCGAACGCATCGCTGACCACGCCAAGAACGTGGCGGAGGAGGTGGTCTACGTCTACGAGGGGCATGACATCCGGCACCAGGCCGCTGGGGTCGGCTCCAGTGAATTTTCCCGGCCATGAACGCTCGAACCCCGTCGGTGAACCGCCCTTCGCCCGGCTCCGCCTCGAGCGCCAGCGCGACTTCCGGCAAACAAAAGATCCTGGTGGTCGACGACGAGCCGGATGCGGTGGAGCTGATCAAAGCCGTGCTGGGCGCCGCCGGCTATTTCGTGGCAACGGCCGAGGACGGCGGCGAGGCTCTGCGCAAGGCGCGTGATCTGGATCCGAATCTGATCTTGCTCGACGTGATGCTGCCGGAGATCGACGGGCTCGAGGTTTGCAAGATCCTGCGGCACGATCCGGTGACGGGCGACGTGCCGATTATTCTGCTGACGGCACGCGCCACCGAATTCGATCGCATCCTTGGGCTGGAGCTGGGGGCGGATGATTACGTGACGAAGCCGTTCAGTCCGCGCGAGCTGGTGCTGCGGGTGAAGGCGTTGTTGCGGCGCGGCAAAACGACCGGTGATTCGGCCGAGCAACTGCGGATTGGCTCTTTGGTGATCGACATTCCGCGCCACAGCGTGCGGGTGGACGATCAGTCCATCGACTTGACGGTCACCGAATTTGAGTTGCTGACCACCTTGGTGCAACGCCGGGGCAGGGTCCTGAGCCGTGAGCTGTTGTTGCGGGATGTCTGGGACAACGACACGGCCATCGACAGCCGGACAGTGGACACGCACGTGCGGCGCTTGCGGGAGAAGCTGGGTCCGGCGGCGCGGCACCTCGACACCGTGCGCGGGGTCGGCTACCGGTTTGTCGAGGATTGAACCCGTCCCGCCCGCAGTCTCCCACTCAAACGCCAGGGTGCAAAGGCTCGCCTTCGCCAAGGCCGCGGCTGGGGTGTGATTAAACCCCCACGGCTGTTTCCCTTCGCTTGATCCTGCCGTGGTGTTTCCGGCAGGGCTGCATCAAGCCCGCTCGGAAACACAAGCCAGGCACGGTTAAAAGCCCTTCTTTTATCCCCCCCATCTTTTACCAAAAAAGCAGCATCTTCCGACGGTTGGTAGGGATCGAACCGGCGCCCACACGAAGGACCAGAACTTGGGTTCCGGCGTCCGTGGTCCAAGGCTTGGGTAAAAGACGGCTGGTAAAAGATAGACCCACGATTCGGCTTGGACGGAACAGCAATCATCATCAAGGCCAGCACCCTGTTTGCGAGCCTGATGCACCCCTGTGTTCCCGGTGTCCGGGTCATTCCGGCATTTCCTTCGGCGCGCGATTGGCCTATAACGCCGAGCGTGTCCGATGTTTTACCACCCTGGGTGCGGCCGCGCTATGTGCCGGGCGGCGCCAACGCCGTGTTGTTATACGCGCTCTATGGGGAGTTTGATCCCAACCCCCGCGCCGTCGCTCCGGCGGAGTATCGCACCGCCGGCCTGCCGCCTGAATTCGAATTGCGCCGCGTCCGCGCAGGTGAAGCCCCGGCCCTGCCATTCATGGGCGGCGATCTGGCCCGGGTGTTGCGGGAGGAAAATCCGGCCTTGGTGGAGAAGGCGTCGCAGGCCCGCGAGTGTCTGGTGCTCAAGGGCGAGTTTAACGATCCGCCGGACCTGAACTACCTGCGGGATACGGTAGGCATGATTGCGTGGTTCTTCGACCAGGGCGCCATCGCCGCGCTCGATCCGCAACGACTACGGATCTATGGCCCCGTCGAGTGGTGGGAGGAGGTCTTTGCCCCGAAGCCGCCCAAGCTGACGTCTCATGTCGTCATCGTTTCCAACCGCGAATCCGACGGCAGCCGCTGGCTGCACACGCGCGGCATGCGCAAGTTCGGCCGGCCAGACCTCAGCATGCGCGGCGTCACCAAGGTGCACGAACCCGGCGCCATCGAACTCGTCAACCGCCTGATCGTCCTCCAGGCCGAAGGCGATCGGGTGCCGGAAGGGCAGTCGATCCAGATGCGTTCGCTTCCTCCCGGGCTGACCTGCCATCACGCCGGCAGCCTCGAAGATCCCGATTTCAACAATGTCCACGTCGAAATCGCGCGAACGCGGGAGTATTCGTTCTAACCGCCATGTTTGCCCAACCGGCCCATCGAACGCGTCGTGAGTTCCTGCACCGCCTCGGAGCCGGCTTCGGTGCGGTGGCGCTCAACGCCCTCGCCGCTCATCCCATGCTCGCGGCGGCTCGAACTTTCACGGAGCCGGATCCGTTGAACCCGTTCGCTCCACGGTTGGCACCCTTCGCCCCCAAAGCGCGCTCGGTCATCTTCCTCTTCATGGTGGGAGGCCCATCCCAGATCGACACCTTCGATCACAAGCCCGTTCTCACCCGGCTCCACGGCAAGCCCGTGCCCGGCTCCATCCGCCGGGCAGTCGATGCTTCGCGTCACGCCAACGTGTTTCACGGCTGCAAGGACGAACTCATGGCCAGCCCTTATGCGTGGCAACAATACGGGCAGTCCGGCCTGTGGGTCAGCGAACTCTATGCACGAACCGCCCGGCACGCCGATGACCTCTGCGTCATCCACTCCGTCCAGGCCGATTCCAACAATCACGGCCCCGCCAGCTATCAGGTGCACACCGGCGACATCCGGGCGGGCAAAGCCAGTCTCGGCTCCTGGGTCACGTACGGGTTGGGCACGGAAAACCAGGATCTGCCCGGGTATGTGGTGCTCTTCGACGCCGGGCCGCTGGGCGGCGCCGCCAACTACGCCAACGGATTTTTGCCGCCGGCATTTCAACCCACCCGCCTCCGCGACCAGGGCACGCCCGTGCTCGATCTGGTGCCCCCAGCCGAGTTTGCCGATCACCAGCGGGCTTCGCTCGACCTGATCCGCGACCTGAACCTCCGCCATCGCGAGATGCGCCCGGGCCTGACCGAACTGGACGCCCGCATCGCCAGCTACGAGCTCGCCTATCGCATGCAGTCGGCCGCCTTGGAGGTGGGCGATTTTTCCTCAGAACCCGCCTACCTCCGACACGCCTATGGCCTGGAGGAAACCGAGGGGCGCACCCGCAACTTCGGCCGCAAATGCCTGCTCGCGCGACGTCTCGTCGAACGCGGCGTGCGGTTTGTCCAGCTCTATGACATGCCGGACAAGGACGGCTGGGATGCCCATGCGAAGCTGACCAACAATCACACGCCGCGGGCGCGTTGGACGGACCAACCCATTGCCGCCCTGCTCGGTGATCTCAAACAGCGCGGGCTGCTCGATTCCACGCTCGTTCTCTGGGCCAGCGAATTCGGTCGCACACCCATGATGCAAGGCGATCAAGGCCGGCAGCATAACGCCGCTGGATTCACCATCTGGATGGCCGGCGGCGGCGTGAAGCCGGGACGCATCGGGGCCACCGATGACATCGGCCTGGCCGCCGTGGAAAGCCCGGTGCAAGTCCGCGACTTGCACGCCACCATCCTCCAGGCCATGGGCCTCGACCACGAGGCGCTCAGCTATACGGTCAGCGGCCGGCAGGAACGATTGACCGGCGTGGCCGGCGGCGCCAAGCCCATCCACGGCGTGCTGTAAACGCGAGCGCGGGCCGCTTTTCCAAATCCCTTCGAGAAAAAGAAAAAAGGTCGGCCCCTGGGAGCGCCGGCATCATGCCGGCACTGAAGGTTGAACATTCTTCGTCGGAAGCGCGGACCCCGTCCTCGCGGGATCCGCAGCGGCTCACGAGGGTGATGCGGCTTGAAAGTTCCAACACTGGCGGCCGTTCCACCCGCTGCGGACTTGGAAGTCCGCGCTCCTTGTTACGGCAGCAGCGACGTGCTGATCTCGACGAGCGCGGCGTCCTTGGCCGGCCCGCGAATGAAGTCGAGCGCGCGGAGATAACGTTCCTTCTCGGCGGCTGGAGTGGACTTGTCGAGGACCAGCTTGGCCAGCAGGGCGGGCGCCTTGTTGGAGCGCGCACGCCAAACAATGTCGCGGCCCGCCGGCGTGTTCCAACGATCGCCCACGGAATCAAGCCAGGCGCCAAAGAACCGGTCGGACTGCCGATCCATGCCGATGCCGAGGGCTTCGAGATACCAGCGATCCTTGCCGTCGTATTGACCGGCCAACGTGGTCCAAATCGCCGGCGCCTCGGGCGACGGATTGTGACGGAGCGCGATCGCGCATTCGCGTCGGACTTGGGCCGAAGGATCCTTGGCCAGGGTCTTGAGCGCCGGGATAAGGTCCATCTTCAAGGCACGGGCCAGGCGCAAGCCGGCGATGCGAAGGTTGGGATCCGTGTCTTGCAGCGCCTTGCCGACGTAGTCCTTCTCGCGACCGGGGATGCGCGCGAGGAGTTGGAGGGCGCGCGCGCGCTGGCGAACGTCGCGGCCGCGCCAAAGATTGATCAGCTCGGGCTCCGCCTGTTCCTTCATCGCATTGAGTTTGGTCCACGCGAGATACCGCATGGCCTGGTTCGGCGACTGCAACGCCGCCACCGCGCCCGCCGCGGTGTCCAGATCCAACTTCGGCGCGGGTGGCTTCACGCCCTTGGGGGTCACGTGATAAATCCGCCCGGTCATCGTCTCCAGCGCGCGATCAGCCATGTTGTGGCCGCCCACGCCGGCGTCGTGCCAGTCGGCGATGAAGACGGAACCGTCCGGAGCCACGCAAACATCCGAAGGCCGATACCAGCCGTCGCCGCTGGTCAGGAGGTTCTCCATCGTGGCGGAATAGCCCGCGCCTGATTCCTTGACGGGATAGGCCCGGACCACGCGCGGCCCGGCGTCGCAGTGCAACACCTGATTGCGGAAAGCTTCCGGAAGCAGGTTGCCTTCGTAAATGCAGATCCCGGTGGGCGACCCGTTGCCGGTCTGCAACAGGTTGGGCACCACGCCCGGGTCGGAGAGGTGCCAGTGGTAGTTAGGGCGTTCTTCTTCCTTCGCTCCCTTGGACTGGGCCTTCTTCCAGGCGGCGCTCCAGCCCGCGCCGGTCAACTCGTCCGTGTAACCGTAGTTGCCGAACTCCATCACGAAATTGATCCGGACACCCCGGTTGCCGTCATCGTCGTTGTCCGACTGCCAGACGGTGCCGAAGGAATCAACCGCGAGTTCGTAGTTGTTCCGGAAATTCCAGCCGATGGTCTCGACCGCGCTGCCATCGAGATTGCAGCGGAGCGCCATGCCCTGGCGGTAAGGTTGCCCGGCGCCCTTGACGGGGTTGCCAGCGAGATCGATCACGGGCTCGGATTCATGCGCGGGCACGGGGCCGTTCAAGGGCAGGGCGAGCAAACCACCTTTCGGCCGGCGCAACTCGCGCACTTCGTTGCCAAAGTTGAAATAAAGCCGGCCGTCGGGCCCGAACACAAACGCATGCAGGCAATGGTCATGATCGCCCTTGGAGGTGTCTTCGAAGAGCAGTTCGCGCTGGTCCGCCTTGCTGTCGCCATCGGTGTCCGTCAGGACGAAGACATACGGGGAACACGAGACGATGGCCTTGTTGCCCAGCACACACAGCCCGAGCGCCGTGTTAATCGTCATGTCCTGGTAAAAGACCGTCTGGCGATCGGCTTTGCCGTCGCGATCGGTGTCGTCAAGAATCACGATGCGATCGCCGCCCGGCCGGAGGATGCCCCATTTTTGAAAGGTGGAACGGTAGTTGGCGCCTTCGGTGATCCAAACCCGACCGCGTTCGTCGACGTCCATGTCGGCGGGATTCACCACCATGGGCTCGGAAGCAAACAAGGCCGCCTCCAAACCGGTGCCGGCCGTCAGCTTGGCGACGTCGGCCGCCGCTGCCTCCGGACCGTTCGGGTGCGCCGGCGGCGGCGACGGCTTGGGTTTGGTCTCCCCTTCAGCGGCCAACGCTTGCGTCGCCAGCAAACTGGCCAGCGTCAGCGTCATCGCCGGAAGAAGGATCGAAAACGGGTTGGATCGGAAGGAAGGCAAGTGGGTCGTGTTCATGATGCCGAATTGATACTGAAGTCGTGGTCCGTCGGTGTTGGTGGCGGCCTTCGCGCGTTGGGCGTTGGAGGGTTTGGAGTGTTGAGTCCGTCCACGGTGCCCAAACGCGCGGCAAAACCGCAAATCGCATTTATCGCAAATTCCCGCGCTACTTCGTTCCTTTCGGGTCAAGGTTGGCGCCCATCAGTTCAGGCGTGACCGTGCTCTGCACGCCGTTGGCCGGCACTTCGGCCCGGGCGATCCAAAGGATGGCGTTGAGCACGACTTTGCGCTGGTTGTCGTTGGCCCAATTCGCATGGGTGTGCCCACCGGTGAAACCAAAGCCGCGGCCGCCGTCCGGGCGCTCGAACGTCCACATCATGGTCTCCTCGCGGCCCCTAGTCGCCACGATGTGCTCGTAGGGGCCACGGGGATAAACATAGGGCCCCTTGCGGACTTCATCGGAAGGCTTAGCAACCAGGATGGGCGTCACCTTCGCCCGCTGGGCTTCGTTCCAGCGCATGTTGAAATACCATTCGTCGCGGTTGCTGAACGGCTTCACCCCGTTGGCCACCGGATGTTGGGGAAACCGCTGGTAGTCGGGCGACCACATGGGGTTGACGGAGTAAAGATGCTCGTAGTAACCGCCAATCCACTCCAGGAATTGAGGTCCGCCGTTGGTGCTCGGGATCTCCACTCCGTAATGCATGAAGCCCAGGCCCACCCCGCGCTGCGCCAGCGAGGCGAGCGTTTGCTTGTGATCCTTCTGGATGGCGGGATGCCCACCACCGCCGTCGGCGTAAATGATGACCGCATCAGCCTGGGCAAATGCCCCGTCAACCTGCGGCCAGCCGTTGGAATAGACCGTAACGCTGACGCCGGGATGGCCGCTCAAGCATTGCTGGAGAAGGAGGCAGCCCGCGCGAAATTCGTGCATGCCCGGCGGATGGCTCGGCCGGCCGGCAATGAGGACGATATTTTTGTCGGCCGCCGTCGCCGCCGGGCTCAGGGCGGCCGTCGCAAACAGCGTCAGGAAGATTTGGGTAAGTGCAGCGTGTGATTTCATGAACGAGACTCTGACCGACTTCAGGGGAGTCGTATTCGCGGCAGCACGCCACCGCGCCCCACACTCCAAGAAGCTCCGCGAGGTCCGAGGCGGATGGGAAGTCCGCCAGGTCCTGGAGTGCGCCAGCCCTCTAGCCCTCTGGCGCTATGACCCCGCGCGAGGTCAAGCCGACGGGCGAAACATCGCCTTGCGTGAACGAGCGTCGGAAGGGAAAGCGGTAAGACACTTCAAGCGCGCTCCCAGGGCTGCGTCAAGCCTGCGGAGAAACTCTGACTGGGCTTGAGCACAAGCCATAATTTCGGTTCCTCGATGTGGCGCAAAAATCGATTCCCCTGCCGCCGTGACGTCTGCCCCTCGGTGACGGAGCTTTTCTTGGCGTCGAACGCTGTCGGCTACCGTTGGGCGCGGAATCAACGCAAGGGCGCAAGGGCGCAAAGACGCAAAGGCGCAAAGACGCAAAGCGGAGAGGTGATTTCGTTTCTCCCTCCCTCCCGCGAATCGACCGGATTCAGCCCGCCAAACAATCGTTTTCCCTCCATCGTCTTCTTCGCGCCTTTGCGTCTTTGCGCCTTTGCGTTTTCTCCAGAGACCACCTGACACCGAATCGGCCGGATTGAACTCAGGGGCAGGGCCGTTAAAGCCGAATGAAGCAAAGAAATAGATGACACCGCGTCGGCTACCTCGGTGCCAGTGGCTCCGGATGCCTCACAAAGGCTCGCCTCCGCCAAGACCACGGCTGCTTAGCTGAGCTTGACGCACCCCTGGCGCGCTCCGCGCCTCCCGACTTCCCGCTCGCCTGCCATCCCCTGCGCTGCCATGCTGGGGCCTCGCGTGAACGAAGTGACCCAGATGCTGAATGCCATGGGCTCGGGCGATTCCCAGTCCGCGCAGGAATTGCTGCCGCTCGTCTACGAAGAACTTCGTCGGCTGGCGGCCCACAAGCTCGCCCACGAACCGGCCGGCCAGACACTTCAGCCCACGGCGCTGGTGCACGAAGCGTGGTTGCGATTGGTCGATCAACAGGACGCCACCTGGAAAAACCGCGGGCATTTTCTCGCCGTGGCCGCCGAGGCGATGCGTCGCATCCTGGTCGACAACGCCCGGCGCAAGCTCAGCCACAAACGCGGCGGCGGACGCGTGCGTGTCGATGTCGCCGAGTTGGACCTGGCGGCGGTGGAGGATGACTCGACGGTGGTCGCGGTCAGCGATGCGCTCGACCGTCTGGCGTCCGAAGATCCGCAGTGCACCGAGCTGATCAAGCTGCGCTTCTTCGTGGGCCTGCCAAATGTGGAGGCCGCCCGGGTCCTTGGGTTGCCGGAACGCACGGCGAAGCGGACGTGGGCGTATGCCCGCGCGCGCCTCTACCAGGAACTCAAGAAGACCTTGTAGGCGGCTGGGACAATGGGGACGGGCTCGCACCTTGGATGCATGGAAACGAAGGATCGAACACGGCGCATCCGCGAGATTTTCGAGGCGGCGATCGAGCTCGAGCCCCTGTCCGCAAGACACGAGGCCGCACGACAGGCCTGCGCCGGTGACCCGGAACTCTGGGCTGAAGTGCAGGCATTGCTCGAAGCCAGTGACGCTGCCGAATCGTTTCTGCCCGACACGCCGCCCGAATCGATCGCGACCGCATCGCCCGGCGAGAAAGCCGGAGACCGTATCGGGCGATTCGTTTTGTTGGAGGAAATCGGCGCGGGCGGTTGTGGCGTGGTCTTTCGCGCCGAACAAACCGAGCCGGTCCGACGGTTGGTGGCAATCAAAGTGATCAAGCTCGGCATGGACACGAGGTCCGTTGTCGCGCGATTCGAAGCCGAACGCCAGGCGTTGGCGGTGATGGATCACCCCAACATCGCCCGGGTGTTCGACGGCGGCGCCACCGCCGCCGGCCGGCCCTACTTCGCGATGGAACTGGTCGCCGGAGCCCGCATCACGGACTACTGCGAGCGCCATCGACTTTCCATCCGCGAACGACTGGCGCTGTTCGTCAAAGTCTGCCAGGCCGTCCAGCACGCGCATCAAAAGGGTGTCATCCACCGCGATCTCAAACCGTCGAATGTACTCGTCGCGCCACACGACGGAGTGGCCGTGCCCAAGGTCATCGACTTCGGCATCGCCAAGGCGACCGGCGGAACTTCGGCCGGACATTTGGATCAGGATCAGGCGACGTTGACCCGCGACCAGCTCCTGCTGGGAACGCCCGCCTACATGAGCCCGGAACAGGCCGAACTCGGCGGCGTGAGCCTCGACACCCGTTCCGACATCTACAGCCTCGGTGTCTTGCTTTACGAGCTGCTGACCGGCACCACGCCATTCGACGGCCGGGCCCTCCTGCAGGCCGGCCTGGATGAAATGCGTCGCATCATTCGCGAGGAGGAGCCGCCCACACCCAGCACACGGTTGACCCGGGAGCTCCGACGTCTGCGGAGCGCCGGCCCGACGGACTCGGTCTCAGGCGAATCAGTTCCAACCCTTGTCTCGCGCGGGGCATCGGTGGATTCGGACCTGGACTGGATCGTGATGAAGTGCCTCGAGAAGGATCGGACGCGTCGCTATGCGACGGCCAACGATCTGGCGCTCGACCTGCAGCGGCACCTGCGCGATGAACCCGTCGACGCGCGGCCTCCCAGCCGTCGCTATCGGCTGGCCAAATTGATGCGACGAAACCGCGGGACGTTTGCGGCGCTCGCCACCATTGCCGCGTTGTTGATCGCGGGGATCGGAGTGAGTTCGTGGCAGGCGGTGCGGGCGCGGCGCGCAGAGCAGGCGGCGTTGCTGCAGGCGTATGTGGCTGACCTGCGTTCGGCCGGCGCAGCGCTTGAAGCGGGCGACATCGGGCAGGCCGCGGAATTCCTGCGCCGCCACGAGCCACGGGACGGCGAGACGGATCGTCGTGGCCTGGAATGGCGTTATGTCTGGCGGTTGACCCGGAGTGATGAACTGCAATCGGTCGCCCAGGATCGCTGGATCAATTGCGCCCGACTTTCCCCGGACGGCTCGCTGTTCGCCGTTAACCTTTTCGGCGGGGAGACCCGGATCCTACGCCAGTCGGACGGGGCGCAGCTGCGGGCGTTCCCGGGGAAGGGCGACAAGTATGCCACCGAAACGCTCGCCTTTTCCCCCGACGGCAACTGGCTGGCGTCGGGCAGCGAGCTCGGCGTCGACGTGCGCGATACGCGTCAGTGGCGGATCCGCCAAACGTGGCCGGGCGGAATGGATGCCGTGGCCTTTTCGCCCGACGGACGGCACTTCGCGCGGTTGGACGATGCCGGCGCGCATCTGCACGAAACCGCGGACTGGCAATTGCGCGGGCATCTGACCAACGGCGTGACGGGATTTGGGCGGCTCGTGTTTTCGCCGGATGGCCGGCAGTTGGCGGTGATTCGCCGGGCTCGTCCGATGCTGGAGCTGTGGAACGTGGACACCTTGCAGCTCGCGACTGAATTGGGCGGCTTTCAATTTCCCCTGACCGGTGCGTTCTCGCCCGACGGCCGCTGGTTCGTGGCGGGAAATTCGGAAGGCGAACTGGCGGTGTGGGAGCTGGCGACGCGGCGGTTGGTGACCAGCCGGAAGGTGCACGACCGGTATTTGTTCGCCTTGGCGATCTCACCCGACGGGCAACTCATCGCCACCGGTGGCGGCGATCATTTGATTCACCTTTGGATGTTGGATCCCTCGGCCTCCGGCACCAACGCCCTCACCCGTCAGGCCACGCTTCGCGGGCATCGCAACGAGCTTTGGTCCCTCTCGTTCTCGCCGGACGGCCGGCGATTGCTTTCCGCCGGTCGGGACGGCACGGCCAAATTGTGGGATCCGCAACGTCCGGCCGGGTCGGCGTCCACGCTCGTAAACGCACCGAACAGCGGCGGGCTGGGTTTTCTTCCGCGGGGAAAAGTTTTTGTCACGGTTGTCCCGAATTCACGCCAGCTCCAGCTTTGGGACGGTGTCACCGGCCGCATGCAAACCAACTTTTCCCTTCCGAACCGTCCGTATGGCGCGGTGGTCCTGGATCGAAATCACGCGGGCTTTGGCACGACCAACGGTCACGCCGAGGTGTGGCGGTTGCCGGAGGGCAACCGGGTTCATGACGTGCCGTTAACCAAGGGCCCGTTGCTGGCGGTGCAGACGGCCGCGGAACCAGGGCTCTTCCTCGGCTGGGACCGCGCGCAGGATGTGGTCACCCTTTGGGACCTGAATCGATCGAATGTCGTCGCGCTCTTCCCTGACTTCGCCATTCCCGAGATGACGCCCGGCTGGAGCACTTCCCAACGGGCGGCCTTTTCGCCGGACGCACGCTGGCTGGCCTACGCCAGCAGCAACTACACAGTGAAACTGTGGGATGTCGCTCGTCGCGCGGAAGCGTTCACGCTTAAAGGCCATGTCTGGCACATTCAATGCCTGCGCTTTTCCCCCGACGGGACGCGGCTGATCACGGGCAGCTGGGATGGCTTGGCGCGGGTCTGGGCCACGGATACCGGGCTGGAAGCGATCCCGCCGCTCCGACACCCGACGGGTGTGGGGAGCTTCTCCGTTTCAGGCGACGGTCGTACCGTGCTGACGCGTAGCGGCGATGACCGCCTGCATTTCTGGTCAGCGACGACCGGTGCAGAAACGTTGACCGCACCGGGCGGCACGGTGTGGTTCTTCAACCTCCTTTCGCCCGACGACACCGCCCTGGCCTGGGAAGAGGGTTATTCGGGCCGCTATCGCGTCCACGCTCTGCCCACGTTGGACGAGATCGATCAGCAAGAGGCGACGCTTCGTCGGTAGCCACGGGTTTCTCATGCCGGAGTCACAGCCACCCGCAGCTTTTTCGCTCGCGATGGAGTTCCAGTTTGGGTTTTGGCTTAAACCCAAAAGATCGCCCTGAATCGGGGCTGTAGGACCCAAATTCGCCCGCCTAAACTCCGCAACGTATTCCCTCTTCGCCAGTTCCCGTGGTCCGACCCTAAAGTCGCTAAAGTCGCAGGAAAAATGTCCTAAGTCCGTCTGCTGATTCGTTGTAGTGTTGAATACTGAAATGACAACCCTCCAGACCTCATGAGTTCACCCATCGAAAAGACCGACTATCTCCTGCTCTTTCGCGGCACCAACTGGGGCGACGGGCTTTCGCCGGACCAGGTCCAAAAGGTGATTGCCGACTGGTATGCGTGGTTTGACCGGCTGGTGGAAGAGGGCCGATGCTCGGGCGGGCGCCCGTTGCACAGCACCGGCAAACTCGTTTCAGGACAAGGCGGAACCGTGGTGGCGGACGGTCCCTTCGCCGAGTCCAAGGAGGCGATCGGCGGGTATTTCTATCTCCAGGTCGCTGATGAGGCCGAGGCGATCGCGATTGCACAACAATGCCCGGGACTGCCCTACGGCGCCGTCGTCGAGGTTCGGCCAGTCGCCGACATGTGCGCCGTCCGCCCCGGGCCCGGCCGTGAAGGCGCCAGGGCCGGGGCGTCGTCCGATCGCAAAGCAGCTTCCAGCTAGATCGGCCGGGGCTGGCCGGATATCGGTGAAGGTCCAGGTCAGCCGACAAGTTTGACCAGCTGGTCGAAGACCTTGCTCCAACCTTCGGCGAAGCCCATTGCCGCGTGCTTTTCGCATGCCTCTCTCGTCCAGTGTCGCGCGCGGGCCGTGTAACGCGTGCCACCGTTCGGCAACGGTTCGAAGGTGAGGACCGCCACGAACATGCAGTTCGGGTTCGGTTGCCAATCGGCGAAGAAGGCGTCAGTGAAGACCAGCTTTTCGTTGGGCACGATTTCGAGAAACACGCCTCGGTTGGAGAATCGTTCACCGTTCGGGCCGTTAAAGATCATCTCGCTGCCCCCGCCCGGGCGGACATCAAGTTTGACCTCGGAGACGAACCACGGCTTGGGACAAAACCATTGAGGATAAGTTTCGGCATTGATCCAGGCGGCGAAGAGCTTTTCCCGCGGAACGTGCGTTTCGCGGATCAAGACAAGTTCGGAGGCCGGCGTTGCGGGAGATGGGGTGTTCGACATGGTGTTGTTCCAGGTTTCAGGTGGGAGTTACGACTTGCTCGTGCAATTGATCATCCATGAAACGCCGCCTCGGTATTGCGAGCGAAGTTCAGGTAGGTGCTGACTCGTGCCATGGCTGTTCCTTTTTGTTGATGCTTTTAAAGTTTTGGCGACGACATTGCAACCGAACGCGCATGCCGCCGAGAAATGACGAACAGGTTTCAATCCGGAGGACATCGCACTGAAAAGAGTTTGGGGCGGCAGGCGGCAGGAGAGTGGATATTCGGCAACATCCAGCGCGCCCTCTTCCCATGAGCCTCCCCCCCCCCGGAGCGCGGACCTCCGGTCCGCAGCGGGTGGAATCGGCGGCGCACGAACGAAGCCTCAGGCGTCATCTCCGGCTCGCGCCGCTGCGGGCTGAAAGCCGGCTGAAAGCCCGCGGTCCGCCCAAGCCGTCGCCGGTTCATGCCCGGTGAGCAGGTCAAAAAGAACGGGTGGCTTCCCATTTTGATTTTCGATTTTCGATTTTCGATTTGGCTCCCCTTTTAGATCGGACGATCGAGCCATTCGTCCCGCGGCCTGAACGGACGCGATTCCCCGAGGGTTGGCCGTACGCCGCGCGGTTAACTTTGCCGTTGTCCGAGCAGTACCGCGTGAACGCGGGTGGCCGGGCGCCTGCCTCACGCGACGAAGATGGTCTCGTCTGTGGGGCGGCGGCACCGGATGAGGGGACCGTTCCCAGGCTCATGGGCCAGCGTCCAGGCCGGTGCCAGCATCCCCCAGCCGTTGTCCCATGACCCGTGCGACGATCCCAGCATGGTAGAAGCAAATAGCTATCGAATTGGGGATCTTGTCACCGTCCGCGAACGCCCCGGCGGATATCCGCTCCCGGATGGCCTGCCGCAAGACGCGACCGTTCGCGTCGTCGGATTCATTCGAACCAGCCGGTTGGTCGAGTGGGAGGGGAATTGGTTTGAGGTCTATATGGCCAACGTCCAACCGGGATTTGAGCTTGTGGATGCACCAGCGAACACCGTTACCTGCCGATGCCCGGCGACGCCTGCTTCGGCGTTCCCGCGCGATGCAAACGATTGAATTCGCTGGTCCGCGGTTCCAGAATCTGATCATGAAATAGGACAAGGACAAAGTAGATGAGATCGTGCTCGCGCTGCTCTTTCTGACGCTCCACGACGAAAGACGAGCATGGAAGGGGCACGACTGGGGCGCTCTCGGACGTTTGCACGCGAAAGGCTTGATCTCGGATCCAGTCGGAAAAGCAAAATCCGTCGTGCTCACCGACCAGGGCTGAAGTTGTGCGAAGAACTTTTTAACCAACACTTCGGCTCCGCCCGCCGCAACCCATCTCGATGACTTCCGTTTCCAGCCAACCCGGTTTCGGCTCCGCCCCATAATAAACCCGCCAGGAACTCCAGGGATAATCCCGCACCGTCTTTAAGCGCTCTGTCACTGACTCCTCCCCAGGGTCAACTCCCCCTACCACCCGGGACCGCTGCTGCTCCGCCTTCCCCAGTCCCAGGCGGCCCACGCGCACAGGATTGAGACGAACATACCGCGCCACTTCCACCACCCCTTTCAAAACCTCAATCAGGATGGCCTTGAACCGACCTTGGAACAGATGGCCCACCGGCCGATGCGCCCAATTGATCCGGCTCGTATAGGTCACCTGCAACCAGCGCATGGCGTCGCTGAGGTTGGGCTCGGGGGTTCGGACCACCAGATGATAGTGGTTGTCCATGAGCACAAACGCATGCACCTCGACGCCGAATCGCTCGCTCATGTCCGCGAGCAAGCCAAGAAACCTCCGTCGATCCGTGTCGTTCCGGTAAATCGCCTCCCGCCGGTTTCCACAGATCTGACCCCATTGGCTTTTACGCTTTTACACGTCGACGTCGCAAGGGCGCACCAACCGTCCAGATTGACGCGACACCCGTAGAGTTAGTGCGATGCCATCAAGAGGGAGAAAACGGAAAAGGACGTTCCGCATTGTTCGGCGCTTGTGCGGGAGGACTGGCTGCGGCGGCTACGTGTGACGCGGTGGGGAGAGCATCCGCCTCCTGATCGCATTCGATTGCCTCGTCTGCACGGTTCAATGCACGGAGTAGTCCGGCTTTGCCTCGCAGTGCTTTGCCAAAATTTGAGAGCTCAACTGGGGACCAAATGTGCCGTCTCGATCGGTGAATCTCGATTGCGCGCTCATACTCCGCGAGGGCCGGGAGGTAGGCTTTTGCATCTTCGAGCATGGAAGCAAGCATGGCGGTGGTAATCGCGAGGTAATGCTCCCAGGATTCATCGCCATCAGTTTGGACGAGCGTGTTCCAGTCACGGATGGTCCGACGGGCCAAGTTAATTGCATCTTCTGTCCTCCCAAGTTGACGAAATCGCGCAAGTTCACGTAAAGCGGAGTCAACTAGGTTGCCGGCAATCTCCGTTCGCCCGTGTTCAATCAACGCCCGATACAATGTTTCCCTCGCGCGGCCGTAGAATTCGCAGGACTCTTGCGCTTGCAGCGGGTCTTTCAATCGACTGGCGATATTCCAGTACGCCAGTCCAAGTTCCATGGCAAACTCCGAACGTCCATGCTTTTCCACCAGGCATTCGAAAACCTTGGCCGCCTCTCGATAATAGCCGAGTTTTTCGGACTCGGTTCTGGCGGCCCACGTGCGGTTGAACTGAATCTCGCCCAGGACTTGCAGCAAGTCCGCGCGCCCGGCTTCGACCAGCTGTTCTAGTGTCGCGACGAACGACGACAGGCTTTCGCGTGCAGCGACGTGCTCGCCTAGACGCAACATGGCCAGGGCGATCAGACCCTTTGCGCGTATCTCCGCTTCAACGTCTTTGTTCTTCGTGGCTCTTTCAACAACTGCAACGTAAGAGGAGATCGCAGCTCTCAGTGCGTCGCGGGGATTGTCTTGTGTGTTGGCGTAAGTCTCAGCTTTGGTCATCAGCGCGGCCTGGACTAGCGCGGCTGAGTCGGGATGCCCGTCTCCAATCAGGTCGACGCATACCGATAGGCACCGATCGGATGAGGCGAGAGAAGCTGTCTCACGGCCCAATTTTCGAAAGAGCTCGGCCTTAAAATCGAGAGCCCTCGCAAGCGATGCCCGATAGTTCGGCCCGTCGCAAAGTTCGAGGTAGGCGGTGGAGAAATCGCAAGTCGACACGGCAGCCTGCGTGTCGCCCAGTTCATGATGGAGATTGGCAAGGTCCAGGCAGATTTCCCCGAGCGCGGCAGCCATCTCCGGAAGATGAATGCCATTGAACATGGCTTCCAGAACCTCTCGGGCTTTTTCAAGTGCGATGAGGTCCGCGGTAAGCTGGGCGCGGCGATTGCCGGACCGAGTCGGCCACCAACGCTCGGCACTCGCCGAAGGCTGCCCACTGATCTCGCAGCAGAACAAAAGCCATCGGCGCGGATCTCGCCATTTTCGCCGAATGCTCCGCCATGTAATCTCGGTTGGCTTTGGCACCGGTGGCTGGGTGCGGAGATACTCCTGCCCCGTGACGCCGCGGAATATCTCGCGCAATTCATCCGCAATCTTGCTAAGGAACGAGGGGCGTTCGTCGCGGCGCCGAAAGCACGTCCGGAGGATGTCAGCAACAGCGCCCGGAATTGCCAATCCACTCCGGCCTGGCTGCTCTCGCACTGTCTCCTCCAAAACCGCGGCAGCAACCGTTCCTGAAATCCAGGTGCGAGGACCGGTAAACATTTCCAAAACCGTCGTTGCCCAGCTCCACACATCGCTCCGTCGATCCGCCAGCTTGCCAAGCGCTTTTTCAGGGGAGACGTAGGCCAGCGTATGTCCACCCATCGATGGCACTTCAATTCTCGCCTCAGTTTCCTGGTGGGTAAGAAGCGGTCCGAGCTTACTGCGGACGGAGTCGAACTTCTCCGGTTTGGTGCGCACCAACCCGGCAACCACCGTATCAAGCAAGGTGTCGTGAATTAGGGCAGGGACGGTCTGGTAAACCGCGGTGGCCAGTCCGAAATCGCCAACCTTAACGAGGCCGTCCGTGGTCAAAAGAATGTTTGCGGGTTTAACATCCTGGTGAACGAGCCCCATCTCATGGCCGGCATGAAGCCCCCACGCGCTTTGAATCGCGATATCCAGTATCCGCGCGATGCCAACTTCCCGGGAACCCTGATGGAGTCGCCCATCGGAAATCCAATGTCGAAGCGAACCACCGTCGACGAACTCGGAGAACAAAATGATCTCTTTTCCCAGGCTCCGCATAAACCTGTAGGAAACAAGATGCGGATGCGGCGGCAGATTTAGGAGATGCCGAGCTTCTGCCAGAAGGCCCAAGCGGGCAGCGGGATCTGAAACGAGACTTCGTTTGGCTGCAAGATGCTCGCCTGTTCGATGCCGGACTAACGCGACCTGTCCCACTCCACCGCTGCCCAGAGATCGTATTACCGTCCACTCACCAAGGACTACCTGCCCCGGAATCCAGGGCTGAAGCACCTCCTTGGCAACGGCTGGTGATTGGGAAGGCGCCATTTTCTCTTTGCTGCAACTCATCCATTGCAAGCAGCCTCAATCGCCGTGCGAAACTCCGCAGCCGTCTTGAAGTGAATTCCAGGCCGATCAACCAGCGCTTGGTCGATCACGTGAGCCAGAGCTGGTGCCAGGTCGACTCCACGTTTAAGAATCGGAACGGCGTCCGTTTCGAGAACCGTTTGCCAAGGATCTAAGTCCACCGAGAACTGTCGGGGCGCGCTCCCTGTCAGCAGATAATAGAATGTAGCGGCGGCCGCCCAGACATCCACTTCGGGACCGGCGTATTTGAAGTTTAACACCTGCTGCCGCGGCATGAATATCACCGTTCCGCCGGTTGATCCCGTGACTGTCATTCCGCTCATGCCCGCCAGTTCAAACGCTTTGGACAATCCAAAATCTCCAACTTTCGCAACTCCATCCGCTGTCAAAAAAACATTTTGCGGCTTGAGATCCCTGTGGATCAGGCCCCTCGCCTTGCCCCAAGTCCCATCGGCGAGCGCGACGTCCAGTAGAGGCACTTGGTGCGCGTACTCCAGCCCTTTCAAGACATCGAGGATGATTTCGATGGCACGTTTGGTCTCCACCCGGCCGCTCTTGTTCAGCAGGGACTCCGTGCTTCCGCCTTCGCAAAACTCCATTTCCAGGAACAACATCGCGTCCACGACACCGGCATCCACAGCTCGAACCACATTGGGATGTTGAAGAGTGCGAGCATTTTGAATCTCGCGAACGAACCAGTTTCGGGCGCTTTCGTCCAGAGCAACGTCCGGGATCATAACCTTTAGCGCACGCAGTTCCTTGGTCGGCTCATGACGGACGAGGTGCACGCACCCCATGCCGCCGCACCCAAGGGATCGAACAGGAGTGCAGTCGCGAGCTTGCGCGATCTTGGAGATCTGTTCATCGAGATTCATAAGCAATGATAGGTTTTGACGCTCAATTTTTGCGCTTTTGTATCCAGCTCCTGGCATCGCTCGGGTTTGACGCCCTTGGAGGTGTTTAATCGCAGCTCTTAATCCAGAGGTTTCTCCGGAGACGCTTTATTCCCGCTCAAATAATCCACGTACGTCAATAACGCCTTTCGGAGAAATCTGCTGTAATTCCGGAAAGGCGGAACGATTTAATGTTCCACCGAGATTTCGTTGGCCGAGAGCCACACTTGGAGACTCCGCTGGCGAATGGAGTCGCGCCAAAGAGTTCTTGAGGGACACTCCGGCGAGCCGTCGTGTCGGTTCTTCACGCGGCCACGGGAGAAGACTTGGCCGCGGGCCGTTCTCCGCGGCGGAGGGCGGTCTGGCGGCGGGCGTAGCTTCGGGCGGCGGCAACTTTTTCGCTGAAGAGTTCGTGCAGCACGAGGAGCGGGAGCGGCATGGTCCAGGCGAGCCCGGCGGCGTCATTGGCGGCGCGCTCGAGGGCAGCGAGCATCTCGGGCTGGGTTTCGCCGGCGAGTTGTTCTTCGAGCAGGCGTTCCTTCAGACGTTCGAAGTCGCTGGGTTCGGTAGACGTATCACCTTCTCGGATACGCCTCGTCGTGCATCGCGGCTTTCTCGCTCAGGCCTTGGCATGCTTACCCGGTCGTGCTCGAAGAACGGTGAAGTTGACCGCACGGCCGGCGCGCTACGGAGAGCGCGCCCTACCTGGCAGGTTCATGGAGAGGAGGGACTTCAGTGCCCGCGTGGTGGGTGTTGGCAGCGGCGATACCGTTTTGCGAGCAGGTGAGCGCTTGCGATGGCGGTTTGCTCGGGCGGCAAAACATTTTTGGCCCAACTGGGCCTTGCTTCTCGCGGATCGAGGTATGAAACGACCTTCTCTCGAATGGATGCCGGCTTCTCCGTGTGGCCCGGTGGCGCTCGTTCTCACCTATTTCATCAGTGCTTTGGTGACGTTGGGCGCCGTCACTCTCACCAACCCAAGCTTTGAGCAGCCCGTCCAGGCTTCCGGTGGCTATGCCTACAACTCCCCGGGGTGGGTGGACAACGGCGCCGCCAACCACACCAGTCGTTTCGTTGAGTACATCGCCGGCTTTTCGGCGGAGGGGAATCAACACCTCGGCCTGTTGGCAGGATGGGCCGTCTGGCAGGATCTGCCTGACACGTATCAGCCGAACACGGTTTACCGCCTGCGTGTGGCGGTGGGAAATCGCGCGACCTTTACCCAGGTCGGCAACGGGTCCACTTACAGCCTGACCGATCCCTCTGGCGTCGCGTCGTTCAATGGAACATTCAACGCCTCGACCATTCCGGTGGGGACCTTCGCCGACGCCCCGGCGCTCGAGGTGAACACCGCTGTGAACCCGGCCCTCGTCGGGAAACCGATTCGAATCCGGCTTTCGGCCGGTGGGACCGGGCGCAGTCATTTTGACCAGGTGCGTCTGGAAGCTGCCACGGCGTTCACCGTGCTGAACCATTACCGGCTGGGAGACGACGATCCGGGCGCGGTGAACGGCTGCTGTCCGGGCACCACCCGCGACAGCGTCGGGGGACGGCACTTGACGGTATCGGGCGGGCCGTTTTGGTCTTCGGACGTGGCCACCGCGGCGAAGACGAAAGGTGGGAGCGGCCTGGCGTTCTGGTTTTTTCAGGGTGGGCCTTATGCGGCGGATGCCGCGGTGCTGACCACCGTGACGGACGACTTTGGGATTGAAGCGTGGGTCAAGCCGGGGACCACCAATGGCAATCACAGCATTGTCTTCAATGGAGACACGGGGGCGAACGGCTGGGGCCTTTACCAATTTGGCGACACCTTTCGCGGGTTCTTTGGCGGGGTGAACGTTGTTGGCTCGGGTCCGATCAAGGTCGGTGTCTGGACGCACCTCGCGCTGGTGCGCGCCGGCGGGACGGCGCGGCTGTATGTCAACGGGGTTGCGGCCGGCAGCGCGAGCACCGTCGTGCCGATTACGCCTGCCGGTGGATTCGCGATCGGATCCGCGCCGCAGAACCTGGGCCTTGAGACGTTGCCAGGATATGTCGACGAAGTCCGGCTGTTCACCTTTTCCGCCGGGCAATTCAGCACCAACCTGCTGCTCATCAACGGGGCGTTGTTGCCGCCGGCGATGACCGCGGCTGCGGCGAGCGGTGTCTCCGAGACGGGCGCCACTCTGGCCAGCTCCGTTCATCCGCGCGGGCAACCGGTCAAAGCCTGGTTCCAGTATGGCCTGACCACCAACTACGGATCCGTCACGCCCTCGAACAACGTGGCGGCCGGCAACGCGCTGGTGGTGTTCAGCCAATCGATCACCGGCCTGACGGCCGGAGCCCTTTATCACTTTCGCGCGGCGGCGTTGAGCGCGGGCGGAGTGACCTACAGTGACGACGCGACGTTCACCACGGTGGCGGCGGCGCCGTCGGATGGTTCGACCATCACGCTCGCGCAGTTGTTGGCGCAGGGCTTCACCAACGGACCGCTGACGGGTTATGCGCTCAACGTGACGGGCATTCGTGACGCGCCCGGCGCCTTTTTCAGCGACATTCGTCCGGAGCCCACGGAGGGAAACATGGTGCAGGCGCATGGCGGTGGCGTCCGGTTGTTCGGCCTGAACGCGACCGTGACGTCGGCCTTCGTCCAGGACGGGAAACTTTTGTTCAAAGGCTTCCTGAGTTTGCCGCCGCCGTTGAATCGCTTTGAATCGATGGTGGCGAACGGGCTGGGCTGGCACGTCAATGCCTCGGGCGCGATCCACTTCGGGTCCGGCACCGGACCCGGGGGAACGTTGCCGATCCCCGGGAAATTCCGGTTCGGCGTCCTTTCGGTGGGCGGACTGTCGCTGACGATCAATCCGGGCACCAAGACCTACGGTGGCTCGGCGCTGCTGGGGCTGGGGGACGGACCCTCGGGCAGCTATTGTCCGGGCTTCACGCCCGGCCCGGCCCTGTTCGGGGGCGGCGTGCTGGTCGTGGACGGCAAGCTCGATGAGTTGAGCCTGCAGGCGGTGGATCTGCGCAAACCGTTAGGCACGACCGGAACCTTCCTTGACAGCATCATCGGAAAGGTCGGCAACCTTGCCCTGAATGGCGGCGAAGACTGGTTCATCCAGGGCGAGGCCGTCATCAACGCCGGGTGCCCGGTTCTGACCAAGTATCCGATGACCATGCGCGCGCGGGCCACGGTGAACAGCGCGGGGTATTTCGATGTGGTGGGTTCGTCGGAGGTGTTCGGCGTGCCGACGTCGAAGGCGTATCTGCGTTACAATCCGCCGTATACCGTGGCGGCGGGCGCCAGCGTGAACTACCAGGACATCTTTCTGGCCGACTGCTCGTTTCAGCTCACGTCGGGCCCGCAGTTCTCCGGATCCGCGGGAGGCAAGCTGCAGGTGCCGCGCTACGTGCCGGTGGCGGGCGGGTTCACCTTTGCCGATGCCCGGGCCAGCTTTAACAACGCGGGTTTCCGCGGGAGCGTGACGTTCAATGTGACGCCCGAGATTCCCAGCGTGTGCACCCCCGGCTACTGCCCGCCGCGGGTCTGCATTCCCTATTGGTGCCCGACCTGGCGCAATCCGCGGCGGACGTGCAAGAAATGCTGGAGCCCGACGTGCATTCCAGAGATCTGCACCCCGCGGGTGCCGGCGGTGAGCGCGACGTTCTCGTTCAAGTTCGAGGGGGGCAGCTTCACGTTCGCCGCGGCGGACCCGTTGGTTGAACCGTGGGAGAAGTCGTTCCAACAGGCGGTGGTTGAACCGGCGACCGGCAACCGGGTTTCGTTCATGGGCAACTGGTCGCGCGTTGACAAATGCAGCACTGGCCCGTGCGGACGACGGTTCGCGCCGACGCCCGCACCGGTTGATGGATTTCAAGCGGCCGAAGCCCCGCCGGCCGCTGTCTTTGAGCTTCCGTCCGGTGAGGAGAGCGTGATGTTCCGATTGACCTGGGAAAACCCGGAGAACCATCTGGTGTTCATGACCGTCACCCCTGAGACGGGCGAGCCGTTGGGGGTGTCGACCGATGAAGTGTCGGCGCAAACGTCGATCCTGCGCGCGTTCCCGCAGTATCCGGGCGCCTATCTCATCATCGATGGACAGCGGCGCGAAGCGATCATTGGCCTGCCCAAGCCGGCGGCCGGAGTGTATCAAGTGACGCTGGGCCAGACGGCCAGTTTGGGCAACCACGCCGTTGAATTGTTGCGGCAGAATCGCGCCCCGGAAGTCTCGGTCGACTCCATCTCCGATCGGGAAACGCCCGGGATTTATGTCGTCAACTACACCACGGTCATCCCGAGGGGAGAACCGTCCACGCGCATCATGCTCAGCCAGGCGACCTCCGATCCCAGCGCGCGTTATGGTCCCGCGCACCAGTCCAAGGCGGGCGGCGTTTACCTGGTGCACACGACGTTCAGCTCGAACGGGAGCCACGACTACGTCCTCGATACTCGCGCGCTCGAAGTTCCTGACGGCGACTATTTCGTGGTGGTCAACGTCGACGACCCGAACAGCCTCGAAGTGGAAGCGTTCTCGAAGCAGCGGGTCACGGTTCGCAACGTTGCCGCGCCGGCGCCCGTGCCGACCTTTGCTGTCCGGGGCGACAACGGCGGTTTCAGCGTCCGCTGGGAACCGAGTCCGAGTTCCAACGTGCTTCGGTATGTCGTGGCCTACACCCAATCGAGTCAGGCCCATGACTTCGAGTTCAATCAGGCTTTCGATGCCAGCCAACGGATCGCGACGATCACCAACCTCAACAATGGCCAGCCGTATCTCGTCACGATTTTCGTCATGGGCACCAACGGACTGCAGTCGTGCGCGGCCGAAATCCAGCGCGTCATTCCGACCGAAGGCTTCGGTTTGAATCCGCCGCTGATCGTGTCGCGTCCGCGCAAGGCCGCCACCGTGGGCCAGCGGTATGTCTATTTCCCCGAGGTTTTCGACGCCGACGATGTGCTCCGCCCGCCGGCGCCGTTGCCGGAAGGCGAGGAGGATCCGTCGCCGGATGAAATTCAAGATGGCCAGGGCCGTCAGTGGTCGCTGGTCACGGCTCCGGCCGGGATGACCATCGACGCCAATGGCATCATCCAATGGACACCCGGCGCGGATCAGGTCGGCGATCATGCTGTCACGGTGCGCGTGACCGACCTTTCGTCGTTGCCTCCGCATCAGGACACGAACTCGCTCGTGCGTCCCCGTTGGGGAGACCAGAGCTACACGGTCATCGTGGTGGGGCCGGAGAATCCGACGATGGCTGAACCGAACCACTATCGTTTCCTGGGCGCGCCGCCGGCGACGGCTTACGCGGGCGAGGAATATCGCTATGTGCCGGCCGTGTTGTTTCCAACCAATCGGTTCACCTTGACGGTCGAGGATGGCCCGCCCGGGTTGAGCGTGGTGCAGGAAGGCGCGGAGCCCGACGTGACCAACGTGGTGCGATGGAGCGTGCCGCCGAATGCGGTCGGGCATCGCGTGGTATTGAAAGCTGTTCCCGATCTGGGCGCCGCGTTGACGGCGAACGACGTCGTCGTGCAGGAGTTCTTCCTGGCGGTGTCGGCGCCGCACAAGGAATTGCCGCAACCCACGCTGATCACGGAGGCAACGCCGACGCCGGAAGGATTCGGTGTGCGTTGGGTTGGGAATGCGGCGGCTTACCAGTTGCAGCGTGCGACCGACTTGCCCGCGGGGCCGAGCTTCCATCTGGACTTCAACACGCCGCTGCCGGTCGAGGCCGGGTTGCACGGCTCGGCGTTTCTGGATGAGAGCGTTGGTGCGCTGCAGTTGAACCGCGACACGACGGATCAAACCGGCGCCTTGATCATTGGCGATTTCGCCTCCGGACAAACCGTGTATGGATTTGAGGCCGGGTTCCGGATCCAGATCACGCCGTCAACGACGCCTCCGGCGGATGGCTTTAGCTTCAACTGGGCGACCGACTTGCCGGATGGCACTTGGGGGGGAGCCGAGGAAGGGGCTGGCAGCGGGTTGACGGTGAGCTTCGATACGTTCGACAACGGCAGCGGGGAAGCCCCGGCTATCGATGTAAAATGGAACGGCGCGATCGTGGCGCATCGCAGTGTGGGACTGGCTCAGCTCATCAACGCGACGAACTATGCCGACGTGCGGATCGCGTTGCATGCGGATGCCACGCTCGATCTCGATTACGCGGGTCAGTCGATCTTCAGTCGTCAGCCGGTGCCGGGGGCCCGGCCGTTGGCGGGCGCGCGTTTCGGGTTTGGCGCGCGCACGGGCGGGTTGGCGGCGGCGCACACGCTGGATGATCTCAGTTTGCAACTGCGCCTGACGCCTGAGGCGTCGGTGTGGCGAACCGTCCATGCCACTCAACCGGGGGCCGCGGTGAACTTCCAGGTGGACACCAACGCCCCGTCAGCGCGGGCCTTCTATCGGGTTCTGGCGTTGCCCTGAGGTCCGTTGGGGGGGATTCGCGGTCCGGCCGGCGCCGGGCTGCGGATCGCTGGGCGGAGGGATCCGCTGCAGGTGGCGTTCGAAGAACGAATAGATCTGCTCGTTCGATTCGGGCGTGGGATCGTGCGTGGCGCGGTTGGTCATGGCGACGCGGTTGGTGACGCCCAGCAGATGGTTCACGGCGACGAGATGGTTCAGCGCGCGCCAGCGTTCGGGCGGATCTTCGGCGCCGCCGGAAACGAGGAACGGGCGGGGCGCCAACAGGGCGTGCAGATCCGTCAGGTCCCGACCTTGCGCCACCAGTTCGCGGTAGGCTCCGATGCGCGGCTGCTCGGCGGTGAGCAAGCCGGGCTGGCGCGTTCGTTGGATGTCGCGACCGAGATACCACGGTTCCCAATAATTCACATTGGACCGCGCCTCGTCCCAGACGACGCCGGGATCGCTGACCACCACGCAGGCGAATTTTTCGTGCAACGCTCCGGCGAACAGAGCCCATTTGCCGCCGTAGCTATGACCCACGATGCCGATGCGTTGCGGGTCGACCTCGGCGAGCTGTGTCAGGGCGGTGTGGGCGTTGGCCGCGACAAAGGCCAGAAACGAGAGCGGCTGCCACGGCGCCGCCGGGACAGAGCTGGCCGCGGCGCGGTCTCCGGGGTCGGGCTTTCGCGCATCGCCACCGGGCGAGCCGATGGACAGCGTGACGAATCCCCGGCGGGCCAGTTGCCAGCCGAAATCGCGCAGCTTGCCCTGTCGGCCGAGGCTGGTCTCGGGTTCGTAGAACGGCACCAGCACGGCGGGGAATGGACCGGGGCCGGGCGGGACCAACAGCCAGCCTTCCTCGAATCGGCCTGCGGCGATTTCCAGACGGACCCGACGAAAGCGGATCGAGTCCTTTTCCTCGGTGGCGATCACCTTGAACCCGGGTCGTTCGAGCAACGGCGGCCATGACCCCATTACGCGGTGCCAATACGCCAGAATCTCCCGCCGTCGAGCCGGCCAATCGGCGGCGGTGCGTACCGGCTGCCCGTTGTCGAACCGAAGCGGCGACTGGTAGGAGCCGAAATCCGAGACCCACTCGCGCGGAGGCGTATGGAACGGAGATAGGTCGACGGGAGCTGCGACGGCCGAGCTGCCCAGCAGAAGATGGAGGAGCAGGAGCCGGCGGGTTTTCATGGTGGGTCGGGGCGCGGTTCGGTTGTGTGCGGCGGGTTCGATGGGCTACGGGCCAGTTGGTAAGGGCGCGCCGACATTGATTTGGTGACGAAGGCAGTAGGCGGCGTTGTGCACGTACTTTTCCGCCCAATGCTTCAGCTGCGCGCGTTCGGCTGCGGTCAACTGGCGAACGATCTTTCCCGGCGAACCCAGCACCATGGAGCCATCGGGAATTTCTGTGCCGGGTGTGATCAGGGCCCGGGCGCCGATCAGGCATTGATCGCCCACGACCGCGCCGTCGAGCACACAGGCGCCCATGCCGATCAACGTTTCGTTGCCAATCGTGCAGGCATGCACGATGGCCGAGTGCCCGACCGTGACCCAGTCGCCGATCAGGCAGGGAAATTCGTCGGCCAGATGCACCACGGCAAGATCCTGGATGTTCGAGTGGGCGCCGATGACGATCTGGTTGATGTCACCCCGCACGACGGCGCCGTACCAGACGCTGGCCCGGTCGCCGAGCGTGACATCGCCGAGCACCGTTGCACCCCGGGCGATGTAGACGTCCTGCCCGAGCGTTGGGCGGCGGCGCAGGAACGTGTCCAGCTGTCGGTTGAGTTGCGTTTCGAGATCGTTCATGGCGGGAGATGTTTGGTGGAAGGAGAAAACGACGGCCCGCGCCAATTGTCCAGTGTCATCCCTGGCGCACGCAGATGGGTGGTTGACCGCAGATGCACGCCGATAAACGCAGATAAAGACGGCGCAATCCTCGATGGTGATGACCTGAAGCATCGTCGAGAGGGCTTCGCTTCATTCAGCGTTCACCTCCCTCCGCCCTGAGTTCAATCCAGCCGATTCGTCGTCGAGTGATCCTTGGAGAGAACGCAAAGCCGCCAGGACGCAAAGACGCAAAGAAGACGACGGAGCGGAAACGCTGGATTGGCCGGCCGAATCGGGTTGTTCTGCGGGCGCGAGGAAGAAACGATTTCACCCCTCCGCCTTTGCGTCTTTGCGTCTTTGCGTTCATCCCGGGCCGAACGGCGGCGAAAGGCGTTCGTACGGAAGAACGCTTGGTCGCAGATGGCGCTCCGCCTTCGTCGCTCCTTCGTAATCGATCCCGAATTATCTGCGTTCATCCGCGTGCATCAGCGGTTTAAATTCTTACGCCAGGATCCTGGGGACGGGATCGTTGCCGGGGCTTCGGTGACGGCTGTCAATCTCCTTCCGCGGTTTTGTTTTTGTGATGGGTCGAGACGATGCGAATGGCGCTTGCGTCCGTCGGGCCGCCTCTGTTGGAATCACGGCGCGCGATCAACCATCATGCAGCATTACCCGAAGCATTATTGCGGTGTGTTTGGCATTTTCGGCCACCCCAACGCCGCCGAGCTGACCTACTATGGGCTCTACGCCCTCCAGCACCGCGGCCAGGAGAGTGCCGGGATTGTGACCTGTGACGGACGCGAGTTTCACAAGCACCACGGCATGGGGCTGGTCTCGCAGATCTTCACGGGCAACGCCCTCCATCACATGGTCGGAAACATGGCGGTGGGGCACACACGCTATTCCACCACGGGCTCATCCCACTTGCGCAACGCCCAGCCGCTGACGGTGGATTGCAAGCGCGGCCAGATTGCGGTCGCGCACAACGGCAATCTGACCAATGCCGCCCAGCTCCGGGACGAACTCGAAGGCAAAGGTCTTGTCTTTCAGACCACGGTTGACAGCGAGATCATCCTCATGCTGCTGGCCCAGCCTTCGTTGGGCGGCCAGGACAACAATCTCGTCCAGACCATCCGCCGCATTGAAGGCGCCTACTCGCTCGTCATCATGACCGAGCGCGAGATGATTGGCGTGCGTGACCCGCACGGATTCCGGCCCCTCTGCCTCGGCAAAGTTGACGACGCCTGGGTGCTGGCCAGCGAAACCTGCGCGCTGGATCTCATCCATGCCAAATTCGTCCGGGACGTCGAGCCCGGCGAGATCGTCATCATCACGAAGGATGGCATGCGCAGCATTCAGGCGTTCCCGGAGCGTGAGCGCCGGGCGTTCTGCATCTTCGAGTACGTCTACTTCGCGCGGCCCGACAGCACGATCAGCGGCCGGAATGTCTACAAGGTTCGGGTCGAGATGGGCCGGCAGTTGGCCCGGGAAAACCCCACGCCGGCCGACATCGTGGTGCCGGTGCCGGACAGCGGCAACTACGCCGCGCTCGGCTATTCCGAGGAAGCGGGCATCCCGTTCGAGATGGCCTTTATCCGCAACCATTACGTCGGGCGCAGCTTCCTGCAGCCGTCCCAGCTCATTCGCGATTTCAATGTGCGCGTGAAGCTGAACCTGATCCCTGAGCTGGTGAAGGGCAAACGGGTGGTGATTGTGGACGATTCGATCGTGCGCGGCACGACCTGCAAGACGCGGGTCAACACCCTCAAGGAAGCGGGCGCCAAGGAAGTTCACGTGCGGGTCAGCTGCCCGCCGCACATGAACCCGTGCGTTTACGGCATTGATTTTCCCGATCGGAACAAGCTGATGGCGGCGAACTATTCGATCGACGAGATCTGCAAGTATCTCGACGCCGATTCGCTGGCGTATCTCTCCCAGGAAGGCATGGTCCGCGCCACTGGTCTGCCGAAGGAATCCTTTTGCATGGCCTGTTACGACGGCAATTACCCGGTGCCGTACGATCCCAAGCTGGAAAAGAACATCATGGAACGGCGCCGCCACCAATCCAACGGCCTCGGTGACGACCTCGCCAATGAGGTCAGCCAGATTCGGCTGCTGTAGGTTAAGCACCTTCCCGGTTCTTGCTCGTGCTCTTGCTCTTAATCCTGCTCTTGCTCCTCCCGAAGAGAGCAAGAGCAAGAGCAGGATTAAGAGCAAGGGGGCATGCCGAGTTCATGTCTGGTGAGCAGGTCAAAAAAGAACGGGTGGCTTCCCATGACCCTCTCCCCCGGAGCGCGGGCCTGTGGCCCGCAGCGGGTGGAATCGGCGGCGCACGAACGAACCCTCGAGCATCGTCTCCGACTCGCGCCGCTGCGGGCTGAAAGCCCGCGGTCCGTCGGAGCAGTCCGCCGGTTCATGTCTGGTGAGCAGTCTAAAAGGAACGGGCGGCTTCCCATGAACCTACCAGTCCACGAGGGGGGATTAGCCGCGAAAAGGCACAAAGGGCACAAAACGAAAACGCTGTTTTTGTGCCCTTTGTGCCTCTTCGTGGCCATTCCGGCGCTTGGATCGTATTTGGATACCGGCCACGGTTCATGGTCCGTGGGCAGGTCGAAAAGGAACGGGGGGCTTCCCATGAACCTTCTCTCCGGAGGAGTCCTCGCCGGCCCGGCGCCGTATTGGGTCGGCTCCAGCGCCAACGGCGCGCGAGCACTCAGCCCAGCCCAACGGGCTGGGTTGACGATCGAGCCATTCGTCCCGCGTCCTGAAGGGACGCGATTCCGTGACGGTCCGCCGCAGTTCGGCTGCGACCCATTCGTGGCAAGAATCACCGTCCCCCCGCGTCGACACCGGATCGAGTTTGCTGAGCGCCACGCATGGGATCGAATCTCCAACCAAACGCTTGGTCGCGGCCCTACAGGCCGCTGGACGCATGATTCACTCGTGAACCCAGCCCGCTGGGCTGGGCTGAGAGATCGCGCGCCGTTGGCGCTGGGGCGAATGCGGAAGCACTTCCGCCATTCGATGAATCAACGGCATCACGCGGGACGAATTCCCGATCCGCATGCGAATGAAAGCCCGCAGCCCACCAGTTCATGGCTCGTGAGCAGGTCAAAAAGGAACGGGTGGCTTCCCATAAACCTCTCCTCCGGAGCGCGGGCCTGTGGCCCGCAGCGGGTGGAATCGGCGGCGCACGAACGAACCCTCGAGCATCGTCTCCGACTCGCGCCGCTGCGGGCTTTCAGCCTAATGCCTTTCGGTAATTCTGTGAATTCTGTGGATAGTTAGGCAGGTAGGCAATTTTTGCCTTGTACTTTGCACGATTCATCCCTAGTAAGCTCGGGATGAACAAAACTCGTGGTGCAAAGAAGAA